>CP017245.1 GCA_001765415.1 Candidatus Melainabacteria bacterium MEL.A1 | reverse complement strand
TTTTACACAAAAAGTTCCCGCCGTCTGCGCAAGACAAAAAAACAATCCTTCCACCGCAAGCGGTCCCCCTTCCTTTGCAAGGAAGGTTAAATGTTTCCCTACGGAATAGCACCCACCTAAATTACCTCTCACAAAACGTGACATTTAGTCACCTTTTGTTCGGCAGAGTCTCATTAGGGAGGAAAACAATTTCCTTGATACGGTCTACTCACTATTCACTTATTCATAGCGATATGGTCTTTTCACTTCTCACTTCTCACTAAACACCTCTCACAAGGGAGGACTTTAATTTCGCTTAGCTATTTACCGCAACATTAATCGGTTCAACCGATTTTGCATAGTTTACTAACGCCTTAAACACAAACGGATGCAATTTTTCATCTTTTACGTCTTGATAAATTATTGTAAGTGCTTGTTTGGGAGACATTGGAGCTTTATAAGTTCTACTTTCGGTAAGTGCTGAATACTTATCTGCGGCAGAAAGAATTTGCAAATTCAAATCTGCATTAAAATCCTTACCAACCCACGGATAACCAGTTTTTTTTGCATTCTGATGATGGTTTCTTATCAGGTTCAATGTTTTTTCGTTCAAATTAGAATTTTTTAAAATTTCATAACTCAACTCAGAATGAGTGTGCATAATTTTTGTTTCTTTTTCATCCAACTTTGCTGGTTTATTCAAAACCTCTGGCGGAATCAGAACTTTTCCCACATCATGAAGATACGCCGCATCGTCAATCGCTTTTATATCAACCCTATTTCGCAAAGCAAACGGTAAATTATCCGCAATTCCGTTAATAATACTTTGCGTATCAGTCGCATGGTTTTGTTGTAAATCATTTAATTCTTCTATATTCAAATTCAAATCTGGGTTAAAATCTTTTACAATCGCCCGAATTTTAGGATTTGAATTAACAGCTTTTCGAATATACTGTTCTGTCGCAAGTGACTTAACCGATGTACTTTGGAAAGTATCGGCATTCAAACCTGTTCCAAAACCAATATTATAACGGTTTCGGTCAACACGATTATTTGGTTGTAATGCGCCCACACTAAAAGCGCGATTGATTTCCAATCCCATACACGACTACATTAAATTACTACTACACTACATATTTATAAAGTATTTTTTCTCTCTTAAATTGACTTAATTTCAGACCTTTGTATAGAAATTTTAACAAAATATAATTAAGGATATATAAAGAATAAAAATTTTTATTACTAAATGTGCTACAATAATATCTATGAAAGAAATAGAAAATGTGTTAGTATGCGGAATAGGTGCAGTAGGAAGCATTTACGCCGATAAAATAGAGAAATATTCACCTGAAAAATTAAGAGTTTTAGTAGACAAATCAAGACTTGAAAGATACAAAAAAAATCCGACAATCTTCAATGGCAGAACCTTAGATTTCAAATACGTTCTTCCTGAAGAAACTAAATTTAAAGCAGATTTAATAATCATTGCAACAAAATTTGACGGATTAAATGACGTTATAAAAAACATCAAAAATTTTGTCAAAGATGACACAATCATTTTATCGTTATTAAACGGTGTAACGAGTGAAAAAATTATCGCTAAAACATATGGGCGTGAAAAGCTATTATACTCATATTTTATAGGGCATAGTGCGATTAGAGAAGGCAGAAAAATAGTTCATGATGACGTAAATACAATTGTTTTCGGTTCTGAAAATACTAACGATTTTGCAAATGTCGAAAAGGTAAAATTTTTCTTTGAAAAAGCTGCTATAAACTACCTTATTCCAGACGATATAATACATTCATTATGGTTAAAATATATGCTAAATGTTGCAGCGAACCAAACAACTGCCATTTTAAGAATGAATTTTGGAGAAATGCTTGAAAATGACAAATGTATGGATTTTGCTATTAATATAATGAAAGAAGTTCAGGCTATTGCCAAAGCAGAAGGTGTAAAAAACTCCGAAACAATGATTGATGAAACTATCAAACATCTTCACACAATGATCCCGGAAGGTAAAACGTCTATGTTACAAGACGTTGAAGCCGGCAGAAAAACAGAAGTCGCAATGTTTGCAGGTACAATAATAAAAATGGGAAAAGAACTCGGAATTCCAACTCCATACAACAAAGTTATTAAAGATATGATTGAAATTATCCATAGACAACAGGATATTAATAAATCAAAGCAACTTATAAATTGCTAATTAATCCTCATCGTTTTGAAAATTTTGTTGGTAATTTATAGCCTGCTGACGCATATTTTGAATTTCATTAACCTGTTCATCAACTTGCTCCTGAACACTTTTTGTATCAGTTGCAGAATTGTCAATCTTTAACGAAGAAGTTCCTTTTAGTACATTCATTCCAATAAGAAATACTATTGCTGTCAAAACTAAACCTATCAACAAATCTATAGCACCAAATGCTTTTCTTTTCATAAATTTCCTTTAACTCAATTTATTTTTTTGAATAAAAAATTTAACCGCATCATCAACCGTTTTTGGAGTTTTCAATATTTCATCTTCAATACTATGACTTTTATTTCTAACAAAAAATTTGTTATAAACAGTCAAACCTGCATAGATAATTATTGATGACAAAGCGACACCTCCCATTGCAAGGAGGAATTTTGTTATCGCCGTAGACATGGCAGTATTGCGGGTTGTTTCACACAAACCCGCATTTACTGTCAAAAACATTAATGTAAAAATTGTACTAATAATTTTATTCTTCAACGTTTTCTTCTGTAGCCTCTTTAGCCTTCTTTGCTCTCGGTTTTTTTGTTTTAGAAGTTCCTCTATTTGGTCTGCGAGTTTTCTTTGGCTTTTCTTCTACAGCTTCTTCGCTTGCAGGAATTTCTTCTACAACCTCAGCTTTTTCTTCAACTTGCTCGACAACAGACGCTTCTTTTTTAGTTTTTGGAGATTTTTTCTTACCCCTTTTTTCTTCTTTTGGAGCTTCAGTTTCTTCAACTTGTACTTCTATCACAGGTTTAATTTCTTCATTCGGCTTCAAAACTGTTTCAGCAGTTTCAATCGTTTGTTCTGCAATTTCAGTAGTTGGTTGCTCTTGTTTCTTTTCAAACTTATTTTTTCTTCCGCCACGTTTACGTTTGTTATCTCGTTTTTCAGCTTCTTGAACTGCAACTGTTGAAGGATTTTCAACCTCAACAACAGGTGTTTGAGCTTGTTGTTCTTCAACCGGTTCTTGCTGTGGAGCAGGTTGAATTTGGTTTTGATTATTATTATTTCTGTTATTATTGTTTTTATTATTTTTTTTGAAATTATTAACCGGCAACTTCATTTTCGCAGCTTTTGCTCTGTATTCTCCTTCTGCGGTCGGTGTTGCAAAATTAAATTCATTCATAAAATATCCAGTACCTTGACAGTGCGGACATTTTTTAGTAAAGATTTCTGACAAAGATTGACCTTGTCTATGGCGGGTAAGTTCTACCAAACCTAAGTCAGAAATTTGTCCAACTTGAGGTTTTGCCTTATCTGGTTCAAGTGCGATTTCAAGTTCTTCTAACATAGCCAATTTATCAGCTCTTGACATCATATCAATAAAATCAACTATTATCATACCGCCAATGTTTCTTAATCTTAACTGACGTGCAATTTCGTGAACCGCTTCAATATTAGTTTTCAGAATTGTTTCATCTTGAGTTGATGAACTTGTAAACTTACCACTGTTAACATCAATTACCGTCAACGCTTCAGTTTGCTGGATAAACAAATATCCTCCTGATGGCATATTAACTTTGATATTCAAAGCAGCTTTAATCTCTTTGTGAACATCGGTTGCGATAAGCAAAGGTTCTGTACCTTTATACAAAGTAACTTGAATATTTTTATTCATATGCCAGTTTTGCAAAATATTTTGAACTCTTTGCATTGCAAAAGCTGTATCAACAACAATTTCTTTTACATCTTCAGTACAAGCTTCTCTGATAGTTCTATAAAGAAGATCTTGATCACGATATAAAAGATTTGGAGGTGTCATTGTTTCTGAAGCGGTAATAATGTTATTCCATTTTTCAAGAAGGATTTCTAAATCTTCTTGAATATCAGCCTCTGACTGACCTTCTGCCTCCGTTCTAATAATTACACCTACACCAACTGGTTTAATCAAACTTACAACAGATTTTAGCCTTGCTCTTTCTTTAGAGTTTTCTATTTTTTTACTAATACTAATTCCAGGTTCATTTGGCATTAACACCAAAAATCTTCCAGGAAGGCTGATTTCTGTAGTAACTCTAGGTCCTTTATGCCCTGTAGGTTCTTTTACTACTTGTACAATAAGTTTTTGTTTTGGAGAAAGTTTATCTTTCAAAGAGCCTTTGCCCATAACATCTTGAGCGTGTAAAAAGCCCATTTTGTCAACACCAACATCAACAAATGCAGCATCAATACTTGGCAAAATATTGTCAACTGTTGCCAAATAAACATCTCCTAAAATAACATCGCCTCTTGAAATAAAGAAATCTGTAACCTTTCCACCTTCCATAACTGCAGCGATATTATCACGTTCTGCAATGATAATCTTTTTATCAGCATTTTGTTGTTGCTGATGATTTTTAAAATTGTGTCTGTCGTTTGCCATAAAAAAATCCTTTATAATTCTTGTAAATCTTTGTCAAAGAAACGGGTGCGCTTGATATTAAATGTTACACCTGATGCAATCAAATTCATTAAAACATCTGCTCTCAATGCCGGAATACCTGCTTCTACAGTCCCGTCTTCTTTATTAATTGCTGATTGACCGGTTTTTAATACTATGAACAGACTTTCATCCTCAAATCTATATGATTTTATAGATTTCTTTACGTCTGTTTTTTTAATTAAACCTTTTTTGTTTTTCTTCTCGATAAAAATTTCTTCGGAAGATAAAACTTTGTCTGTATTATATCGTAAACTTTCAAAATCGTAAAGTGATTTATTAAAAATATCAACTTTATATTCTGCCCACTGCGCAGTAATATCAATTGCAGGAGCATTTTTCGGAATTTTTACAATACTTATAATTTTAGATTCTTTCGGTAGAACTTTCTCTAACTTTAGTTTGAGTTCATCTTCCGTCAAATCATTAAACAATTCCACATCAACCAATTCCCCATCGCTTTCCGCAAACAATGGAAGCGCTACACCCATTGAAACTTTCATTGATGGGTTATAACCCAATGAATAAACTACATCCAAATTGGTTCTTGCAATCGCCTTAAAAAAAGTATTTTGCCAATCGAGATGTGAAAAATATTTTAAAATACCTGTTTTGGTTAATTTAATTCGATATTTATAAACTTCTTTATCATAACCATTTATAGTCGTCGGATCCTTATGCTCAATTTTCAAATGTTGCGCTTTTTCACTTGCTTTAAAAGGTTTTGCGATAACTTTATGAGTTTTCAAATTTTTGCAAACTCCACAGTTTACACATTGCTTTTCGCAAGTAGGAACAACAGATGGTTGGGGGGTATCCGGACAAGGAGTTATAGCTAAATTATACTCATTAACTAACCAACTTTTATCAATTCCTGTATCTATAAAATTCCACGCAAGTTCTTCATCTGTAGAATACTGATGTTTCGCTAGTTCTGCCAAATCAATACCTAATTCTTTAGCTGTCTCATGCCAGATATTTTCCTTAAAATATTCACCCCACGCCTCAAGGTAACAACCTTTTTTATAAAGAGCTTCAATATACTTGCAAAGTGATTTATTTCCACGTGTCAAAACCGCCTCTATTTGAGAAATTACATCCTCATGATAGTTAATTTTCAACCCCTTAATATGTTTCGTTTTTTCTTTTAAATATCTGATATGTTCAGAAACTTCTTTCAAATCCATCTGCCCACACCATTGGAACGGCGTGAAAGGTTTTGGAACAAAAATTGACAACGTACAAGTTATATCAAGTCCATGATTTATACTTTTTTCACGTTTCAACAACCTTGCACGATATTTAATCTTATTCAAAAGATTTGCCATTTCATCCATATCTTCAAGCGTTTCAGTCGGAAGCCCACAAATAAAATAGAACTTAATTCTGGACCATCCGTTTTCATACAACGTCAAAACGGCATTCAAAATCATATCTTCCGTAATATTTTTCTTTATTACATTTCTAAGCCTTTGACTACCTGCCTCTGGAGCTAAGGTCATTGTTGATTTTCTTACACTTTGAACCAAATTTGCGAGTTCAAGATTAAATCCATCAATTCGCTGGCTCGGAAGCGATACAGAGATTTTCTTTTCATTAAAATCAACAGCTAATTCTTTTATAACCTCATTTATATTTTTATAATCATTTGATGATAAAGAAAGCAAAGAATACTCGTCATATCCGGTATTTTTAACCAATTCTTTTGTAATTTTTATAATATCTTCCGCTGGTCTTTCTCTCAAAGGAAGTGTAACATGTCCGGGTTGACAAAAACGGCACATTCTACCGCAACCACGCCTAATTTCTACAACTGCTCTATCTTGAACAGATGTTGAAAAAGGAATTGGATACGATTTTAAAGCAGTCTCATATTCTAATTGAGCAATTCTTTTAGTTACTTTTCCTCCAATAGATGCAGACCAACGCCCCGCTTCCGGAGAAACCAAAGCCTTAATCCTTTCTGCCCTAGGTAAACCTTTAGTCTTTTCAAGAATTTCACAAACTTCTCTTAACGCATCTTCCCCATCACCAATCATAAAAACATCAATAAAATCTGCCATTGGCAACGGATTGTACGCACAAGGTCCACCAGCCATAATTATCGGATCATCTTCACCTCTCATATCGTTACGATAAGGAATACCGGACATTTCTAACAGTTTTAAAACTGTCGGATATGCTAGTTCGTATTGAAGCGAAAAACCAAGAGCATCAAAATCTTTTAAATGTCTTTTGCTTTCAACACCATATAAAGTTTTTGGTTTGAAATCACCTTCAGGCGCATAAGCTCTGTCAGCCATCCAACCATCATGCCTGTTAACAACATCGTACAAAACCCTTACGCCTAAATTACTAATTCCTATTTCATATTTATCAGGAAAAACAAAAGCATACCTTACCTTTGCAGAATCAAAATCCTTGTTATACGACAAAAATTCTCCACCTACATACTGATATGGTTTTGTACAATTATATAAAGCTTCGTGATTTTCTCTAAAAAAACAGTTCAATTTATCCTCTCAATCTGGACAGATGGAAGTTTTTAAGCGGGAGTATCCGGGAAATATTTATCAATTTCTATGATAATTCCGTCTAATGTGTTTTCTTGAAAAGATTTTATAAACTTAAACAAATCAGAATTCGGAATATCGTAGTTATACAAAACAGTTTCACCTTTATATTCACGCATAACACGCACAATGTAGTGACAACCTTGCGCATATTTTAAAAGATGTTCCGAATTGAATTTGTTTCCGTTATGATCTTTATCAATTCTCACATAATTAAAACCAGCGTAAAACTTAACTTTTTCTTTTGTTTCAGGTTTTAATTTATTGTTGTGCTTAGAAAATATATCTATAACTTTCTTATTTATTTCATCTACCATATTATTATTAAACTATAATTATATAGGTCATGTCTAAATATTAAGCAAATTATTACAATTCAAAAATTTTGCTTGATAGAACTAAACTTTTATCACAGAATAATCGTTATAAGGAGAGTTAAGAATGTTTTATATAAAGAAAACCGCATCCACAGGAAGATATGAGATTAATCTTTTTGGATTAAAAATGAAATTCCGCATAAATGGAAGTAAAGACGAAATTTATAAGGAAAAGATAGACAATTTGTTATATGAATTATCAGATCCAAGAACTTTACAAAGCGTTAAATTACCCAAAATCTTAAATGCGTGGGATTCTCTTTACACAATCGCATCAACAAATAAATCGGTTGCCAGACTTGGTGATGGAGAGTTTAAACTAATTATGGGCGAAAACATTAGTTTCCAAAAATTTGACCCCGAATTATCTGAAAGACTAAAAAATATTTTACGTAACCAAAATGAAAATATTTTAATCGGAATTACAGATATTTTTGGTTATTGCCCAAACGATTATTTGCGCAGAGTAATGTGTTCTTGTAGGGAAACCTTATATAAATACATCGACTTCAATAAAAGCTATATTGACACAAATGTTAGTCGTCAATTGGATTTCACCTCACATGAACAAGGAAAAGATTATTACAACAAAATGAAATCTATTTGGAGTGAAAAAGATATTGTTATTGTAGAAGGCGCAGGAAGTAGACTTGGTGTAGGGAACGACCTTTTGAATGAAGCAAAATCAGTAAAAAGAATTATTTGTCCTATTAAAGATGCCTTTTCTAAATATAAAGAAATTTTAGCAGAATGTTTAAAACAAGATAAAAATTCTTTATTTGTTATGGCATTAGGACCTACAGCAACAGTTTTGGCAGAAGATTTATCTAATAATGGCTACCGTGCATTAGATATGGGACATCTTGATACTGCTTACGAGGCATTTTTAAGAAATTCAAATAAATTTGTGCATATTGAAGGGAAAATTGTTTTCAACGAAGAACGTCATAATAATTTGCTAAAACCTTGCACTGATGAAAATTATAACAAGCAAATTGTTGCAAATTTTAATTAACGCTTCAATTTTCGCCCTAGAGGGAGGACAAAGGAGGGTGCTTTCCCGTAAGGGGAAATTTTTCTTGTTGCAAAAATTAACTTATTTGCTATTCCTATTTTGTTTGATAAAATTGTACTATGATTAGAATTTTACTTGTATCTGAAGATAATAATGAAATAAATCGTTTCAAAAACATTTTTACAAAAGGTTCTTATGACTTTGAAACAATGTCAGATGAAACTCTTATCTGCGACCTTATCAGCGTGGAAGCCCCTGATATTATCATCATTGATACAAAATTTCCTCAAACAAAAGACTTAAACAAAAAAATCAAGTCTATTTGTGAAAACACAATTATAATTTTTGCTCTTTCAACACCATCAGTAGAAAAAGATTTAATTAAGTTTGCAAACGCTTTTATCACAAAAGAAATGACCGATGATTTAATTTTGTCGACTATCAACGTAAATTTGCGAATGAAAAACTCTTTAGAAATGCTTTCAAGCTCAAACAAAGATTTGGCAGATAGCTTGTATCGCCTAAACGCCCTTTATACAACAAGCTCTCAATTTGCAGGAACTTTAGACAAATCAAAATTAATAAATTATATGATTGAGGGAATGGACAAAGCTTTAAGTTTTTCATTAACTTGTACATTATCATTATGCACAGATGAAACACCTGTCTTAATCCTTAATTCTCTATACGAATTGTCTGATGAATTAATCACAGCAATAAAACTTAGAACAATTTTAAATTTTAATTCTCTGTTTGAAGGGAAAACTCCGCCTTGCGAGCTTAATATTGATACATTAAAAATTGAAAAACACATCAAATATCCCGCAAGCAGATTTACATTCACCCTTTTTCAATATGATAATATGTTTGCGCCAATAAGTTTGGGAGAAAACTTTTTCGGATGTATTGAAATTTTCAAAGAAACATCATTTACGTCAGAAGATGCAACCTGTTTTCAAACAATTGCGCAACAAGTTTCACTTCCTTTAAAAAGTGCTACTCTTTATCAAGAAATTATTGAAACCAATGCTAAATTAGAAAGGTTGGAACGATTGAAATCTGAGTTTATTTCAATTGTTTCTCACGAATTGAGAACTCCTTTAACCTCAATAAAAAATTCGCTTGATATCTTGATGAGCGGAAGATGCGGAGAAATTACTCCTGCCTCAGAAAAATTCTTGGCAATGGCAATGCGAAATGTGCAAAGACTTTCCGGAATTATTAATGATCTTCTTGATTTGTCGAAAATTGAAGCAGGTAAAATGGATTTTCATTTTGCTCCAACAAATATCAATACCGTTATAAACTATGTAAAATCTGCGCTTTCTGAAGTTGCTAAAACAAAAGGGTTAAATCTTGTAACTGAAGAATACAAAAAAATCCCCGATATAACTGCGGATTCAAGGAGATTAGAACAAGTTTTAACAAATCTTGTATCTAACGCAATAAAATTCACTCCGGAAGGTAAAACTATTACAATTTCGTCAAGATTAGTAAATGCTGACGATATAAAAGTAAATGAATATTTTAAAGACAGTATCCAAAACTTGTCCGGTGAATATGTTGAAGTTTGCGTTAAAGATGAAGGAATTGGAATTGAATCTAAAAATTTATTACATGCTTTTGACAAATTTGCGCAAATAGAAAACTCACTATCAAGAAAAGCAGGTGGTACAGGATTGGGATTGCCAATCGCAAAGCAATTGCTAGATGCACACAAAGGTGCAATTTGGTGTGATAGTGAGATTAACAAAGGTTCTAAATTCTATTTTATAATTCCTGTTAGCAAAATTACTACGCAAGTTTAATATTGCCGGATTTTACGGCATTTATATCAACTCGTTGAGGAGCTTTTGCATAATTTAGGTGAGTTGTCAAAAACTCGGTTATATCAAGAGATTTTCCTTGTTTTTTAGCATCAATTGAAGCTTGTTTAAGTTGTGGAATATTTGCCTCAATTTGCGGAATTGGAGTTTCACTTCGAACAAAGTTGTCGACATAAAACGAATTTTCACCAACTGTATCATCTGCAGCTTTTGATGCTTTTTGTAATAATTTAATTCTTTCAGGCTCAACATCTGGAGAAATAATTGATTTCACATAATTCATAAATGATTTTTCTTTTGCAAAATCCATTCTGAACCCACCACTCAATGTAGCTTCTGCAATGTCTTTAACCAAAGGTTTTGCAGCTTCAAAATGTTTCCCTGCAGAAGTACACTCCATCATGCCTGCATAATCAGTCAAAAAATATTTTGATGCAGTTGCATCGGTATTATTAAGAACTTCTTGAGTAAATTCTAACATGTGTGGATTTTCTTTTGATGTTTTAGAAAAGTTCTCCATTACATAACCAAGAACACTTTTTTTACCATTTTCAGCTTTTCGCAAATCAATATTTACAGGTAACATTTCTTTTCCATTTGCCAATTCACAGATATCTGAAACCAAATTTAAAAATTTAGGTTGAACAGATTTTAATTCATTTTTAAATTTTGCAACCTCAGGATTTTTATTTGCAAAATAATCAATATTTTCCAGTAATTGCTTCGTTGTTCTTGTGTCTGCCGGTTTTTTATCAACGCCTAATGAATGCCACCCGCTTTTTGCCGGTCTTTCTGTAAACTTTGCCACATTATTTAATAAACTCATAAATTTTCCTTTCCTGATTTTGCACAGGTTTAAAAATGCGTAAAGATTAAAAGTTGCGCCTTTATCACAATTTATGATTAACATAATTTAACAATGTAGAAGAAGTTTTTTAATATGCTATAATACTTCTATAGAACAGACTAGGGGAAAGTATGAAAAAAATTCTTATTGTTGACGACGAGCAAGATATAGTAGAAAGCTTAAAATTTGTACTTGAAGCAGCTGATTTTACATGCTACTGCGCATATAACGGAGAAGACGGACTTAGACTTGCAAAAGAATTAGTACCTGATTTAATTATTCTTGACGTTATGATGCCAAAAATTAATGGTTTTAAGATCAGCAGACTATTAAAATATGATGCAAAATATAAAAACATTCCTATTTTAATGGTCACTGCAAGAACTCAAGAGGAAGATAAATTAATCGGAGAGGAAACAGGGGCTGATGAATATATTACAAAGCCTTTTGAACTCGAAGAAGTAGTAAAAAAAGTTGAACAATATCTAAAATAATTAATCATGGAAACAACAGTTACAAACAAAACACTCGAAAAATTAAAATATGACCTTGTAAGAACAGGGCTTGTTGCGTATGAAACAATTGAGCAAGCAGAAGAAATTGCCAAAGCTCAAAACATCAACATAGGACAAGCTCTAATAAATTCAGGCACTTTAACAGAAGAAGCTATCCTGAAATTTTTAGAAGCAAAACTCCATATTCCATACGTAAATCTCGATGATTACACATTAGACGCAAAATGTCTAAAATACATAAATTATCTTGATGCTAAAAAATACCGCATTATTCCTCTTTTCAAAATTGAGGATACTCTAACAGTTGCGATGGCAGACCCTTTGGATCTGTTCGCAATTGATAAAGTAATTGAAAGTGCTGAATGTTCAATTGAACCTGTTGTTTCTTCAGAAAAAAGTATTCTCAAAAAAATTGATGAATATTACAAAACAGATGAAACTGTCGGCGAAATCCACACAGAATTTAATATTGGATATGATTGGAGAGATGAACTTCACAGTGAAGATTTATCAGATAATCATATTCAAAAAATTATTCGAGCAATCCTTAAACAAGCTATTTTGGAAGAGGTTCACGAAGTAACTTTTCAAAGAGAAGATGAAGGATTTACTGTTAATTTTAAAAAAAATGGCGAAATTCAAAACAAAGGGAATATTCCACCCGTTTTGACTTCATCTTTTACCGCAAAACTGAAAACATTAGCAAAATTAGATGCCTCTGTTTCAGAAGTTCCTCAACTTGGCAAACTTAATTTTAAAGTTGATGAAATGGAAGTTACCGCAAGCATTTCAACTTTTCCAACAATTATGGGAGAAAGAATTTTCTTAAAAATTTATAAACCACCGAGAACCTTGAACAAAATTATCAAATCAGACACGAACCTTCAAGTAATTAAATCCGCATTAAATAATCCGGGAATCATTATTGTTTGTGGCTCTCCGCTAAGCGGGAAAACACACATTATTTATTCGCTCTTGCTAGAAGCTGCAACTCAAAACAAAAATATTATGACACTTGAAAGTATCGCAAAATATACTCTCAAAAATGTTCATCAGTGCGAATTGAATGAAAATGTCGGCTTTAATATGGATAAAGCATCAAGATTTATAGAGTTCCAATCTCCCGATATTGTTTATCTTGAAGGAATAAAATCTAAAGAATCTTTTGATTATTTCGCAAACCTTGTTTTTGATAACAAAACAATAATAATGGAATTTTTGGCAAACAATATGGAAGATTTGCGCTATAAGTTGTCTTTCTCTGATTTTGAAACTCTAAAATCATTAATCAGTTGCATGATATTCATTCATTCTCAAGATAGCATAGAAGTGTTCACAAAAGAAACTGTTCAGAAGTATTTAGCGTAAAATATATTGTTATATCAACAATCAGCACCCACCTTTAATCCGCCCTCACAAGGGAGGAAACTAATTATCTTCCCTTGAGGGAAGGTAGGGATGGATGCTTTCCCGTAAGTGGAAATTACATAATATAAAACACCAAATTGATTAAAAAATCTGCAACCAACATGTAAATTGTTGACAAAATTGCAGCTTGAGTTGTTGAAGTTCCGACTTCTTTTGCACCACCTTTTGTGCTATAACCTTGCGTTGCACAAACCAATGATATCAAACCACCAAATATAGCAGCTTTTAACAAACTGATGTAAATATCTTTGGTTGAAATCCACAACCACGCAGAGTTCATATATCTTGCCGGATGTAAATCAATGGTCGCTTGTGAAACTAACATTCCACCCGCAATACCAACAAATTCCGCCAACAATACAACCATCGGAACAGTTATAACTCCGGCTATAATTCGAGGAGTGAAATAATATCCAACTGGGTCAACTTTCAATGTTTTCATTGCATCAACCTGACTGGTTACCTGCATATTTGCAATTTCAGCGGATATTGCAGTACCGGCTCTCGCTCCTATCGCAAGAGCAACAAAACCCGGAGCGATTTCTCTAATCATTACAACAGCAATAGTTCCGCCAATATAGGCTTCCGCACCACTCATCAAGAACTGCTTTGATACCTGAATTGCAATAACAGCAGCAGCAATAAAAGCAATAATTAATGAAATTGGCAACGAATCATAACTAATAGCAGCAGCCTGTGCCAAAACCGCAGAAAACCGAACTTGGAACAAGTATTTTATACTTTTTATTAAGTTTTGCACACATAGCCCAAAAAATTCTAGCACAATCTTCTCCTTGCGCTAATTGTACCATGAAAAGATTATTAGGACAAAAAATTATGAAAAAGTCTGATTACACTACTCATTACAAAAATTATACAGATATTTGTCATCACAGATTTATTCACAATCTAAATAATACATTGATTATCTTACTCTTTCATCGCAAATTTCTTTTTTGCAGTTAAATTTGAATTATCCAAATTCGCAGTTTCAATAAACTTTTTCGCTTCATTTACCGGAATTGCAAAGCCTATTCCGATATTTGAAATATTGTTATCAGGATTATAAATTGATTGAGAAATCCCGATAACTTCACCTTGTGAATTTAAAAGCGGCCCGCCGGAACATCCCGGATTTATTGCGGCATCTGTTTGTATTCTACCTTTTGCATAATCAATTCTTGAAACAATTCCAGATGTCAATGTTCCCGAAAAACCAAACGGATTACCAATAGCTAAAACTTTTTGTCCGACTTTCACATCGGAAGAATCCCCAAAAGCAATCGTTCTTAAGCGAGATTTTGGCGAAATTTTAAGTAATGCCAAATCGTTGTTTTTTCCCATTTTAGCAAGAACCGATGCTTTGTAAACTTTGCCGTCAGAAGTTGTAACATCAATTTCTTTCGCTTCATCTATAACATGGGAACCTGTCAAAATCACTCCATCAGAACGTATTACACAACCTGTTCCAGCAGAAAAACCATCCGCTAAATTTGCCTCTATCGCAACAATTGCGGGATTTATTCTTTCATACACACTAATATTTATCAATTCATCCGCTCCAAAATTTTGGGCTGAAACAGGTGAAATCATTAACAAAAGAAACGTAAAATATATAACAAATTTCTTACACATATTCTCCCCTTTTAATAATATTATGTTGGATTTTGAAATTTATTCATCATCCTCAAAAAAATTTTTGGGGTTAGTTATTGTAATTATTACAATTTTAATGTATAATTCAGAAAAAACTTCACATTTTATAAGAAAGGAAATTTTTAAAATGAGCAGAATTGATTTATTTAAACAACATTTGACAGAAAAAAGAGCTGTAAAAGTTATTGCTGGTATCGACAACTTTGATATCGAAAACATTAAAAAAGTTGTATCTTCAGCAGAAAACGCTGGCGCATCAGCAGTTGATATTTGCGCTAAACCTGAAATTATTTCTGAAATCAGAAATATGACAGATATGCCAATTTTCGTATCTTCAATTGTTCCTTCTGAGTTGGTTAAAGCAGTTGAATTAGGTGCTGACGCTATCGAATTAGGAAACTTTGACGTTCTTTACAAAAAAGGTATGTCATTCTCAGCTGATCAAGTTATGTCATTGGTTAAAGAAACTATGGATATGCTTGGCGATACAAGAACTTTCTTCTGTGTAACAATTCCTGGAGAATTGTCAATTGCTGACCAAATCGACTTAGCTAGAAAATTGGAAACTATGGGTATTGATCTAATCCAAACAGAAGGTCACTTCTCTGCAGACCACATTTCTGAAGGTGCTAGAGGTTTAATGGAAAGAGCAGAATTAACAATTTCTAACACAATTGAACTTTCAAGAAACATCGATCTTCCAATTATGACAGCTACTGCAATCAACCCAACAACTGCTCCATTTGCTTTCGCAGCAGGTGCATCAGCAATCGGTTGTGGTTCTTGCATCAACAAAATGGATTCTGATTTGTCAATGATGGCAACTGCTAAAAGCCTTGTTGAAATCGCATCAAGAAATGCTTTGAAAGT
This sequence comes from Candidatus Melainabacteria bacterium MEL.A1, assembly GCA_001765415.1. GTDB lineage: Bacteria > Cyanobacteriota > Vampirovibrionia > Gastranaerophilales > Gastranaerophilaceae > Stercorousia. The sequence goes on along the minus strand of CP017245.1, from coordinate 1,851,582 downwards.
TGTTGAATTAGTTTAATAACTAAAAAAAACAGATCTAAAAAAAGCTCCCTAACATGGGAGCTTTTTTATTGTAAGAATTTTTTAATAAGCCATTTGCCAATTGTCGTTTAAGATTTTTCCAAAACAACCACCACGATTATTTACAGAATTAGAGCAAAGGTCTTGAAATTGAGTTTCTCTCTGTTCTTTGTTAACATATATATTTTAACAAATTTTTTGGAGTTTTTTAGCATCTAAAAATCACACAGTCTAACTATTTTTCTTCATAAACTTTTCATACAAATCAGGGCGTTTGTTTTTGGTTCTCTCTAAACTCTGTTGAAAACGAAATTCCTTAATTTCCTTATGATTCCCGTTCAACAAAACTTCCGGAACCGCCAAACCTCTGTATTCTCTCGGTTTTGTGTAATGTGGATATTCTATCAAACCATTTGAAAAACTATCATCATCCGCCGATTCAATTTTCCCTAATGTTCCTTCTATTTTTCTACTAACCGCATCTATTAAACACAATGCAGGTAATTCTCCACCAGTTAAAACAAAATCACCTATTGAAATTTCTTTTGGTTTGATAATCTCTCTAATTCTTTCATCAAACCCCTCATAATGCCCACATAACATAACAATTTGGTCATACATAGCCAAATCATTAACCAAGTTATCCGTCAACGGTTCACCTTGAGGAGAAAGCATTACAGTAATTGAATTTTTTATTTTTTTAATACTTTCATAAGCATCAACATAAGGTTGAGCCATCAAAACCATTCCGGCTCCGCCACCATATGGAGTATCATCAACTTTTTTATGTTTATCTAGCGTAAAATCTCTTGGATTTATAACATTTACAGACAAAATATCTTTATCAACAGCACGTTTTAATATGCTATAGCTACAACAATCTTCAATCATTTCAGGGAAAAGTGTAAGAACATCAAAAATCATTCTATCAATCCCTCGATATTATTGATTATAATTTTTTTGTTTTTTATGCTTACATCAGTGACAATCGCTTTTACAAACGGAATTAAAACTATGTCTTTAGAATTTGTTTTAACGGACAATAAATCGCTTGCACCATTATTAGAAACACCTACGACAAAGCCCTTTTTTATGCCATTTTGATCAAAAACCTCAAGACTAACCAATTCATCAATCAAAAACTCATCTTCTTCAAGGTTTTTACGAATTGTTTCTTCTTCAACATAAAGAAAAGCACCTTTATATTCCATAAGTTCATTAATTGAATTAATTCCTTCAAAGCAAACCAAAGCGACATTTTTATGAAGTCTGCAACTCTTAATTGACAATTGTTTGTAATCATTGTCAGTTTTCACAAAAACCTTATCAAGAGAGCAAAAGAAATCTTCTTGGTTCTTTGTAAAACCAACTTTTGCCTCACCTTTAATTCCGTGAAAATTTAAAATCTTACCAACTGAAACATATTTAGTCATAGCTACTAAGCTTCCGGTGCTTCTTCAACCTTTTTAGGTTTTCTGCCTCTTTTAGGTTTTGGGGCTTCTTCTACAACTTCTGCATCAGAAACTTTTTCTTTTTTTTCAGCCTTCTTTACTTCAGTTGCCTTTTCCGCCTCTTCAGCTTTTTGCTTTTTAAATTCTTCTGGTAAATCCGGTCTATTTTCATTCCATCTATCCAATCCCATTTGAGAACGGATTAAACCAATACCAACGTGAACTCTCCACTCATCCATTTTTAATTGAGCTGCAATAATTTTATGGCAGCCGATTGGAGGCAATGGCAACAAAGGTTCGTACAAGTTTTTAATAGCAAATAATTGATCCGGTGAAATAGCCAATTTACGCTTAGGGAATGGCAATTTCGGCAACATCATTTTTTGTCTGATTAAATTGATACCAAAGAAAACTTTTCTAGGTTCCAAACCAATTTTTTCACCAATTACTTCATGGCAATCAGGGTTTGGTAACGGCAACATAGATTTATATAACAATTCAATTTGTTCAAGCTGTTCCTTACTAACCAAAAGTTGTTTAGGAGCTTTTCTTTGTTGAGGGCGACGGTTAAAGTTATTGCCTCTGTTAAATCCACCACCTTGAGGTCTTCTGTTTTGGAAACCACCTTGATTGTTGTAAGGTCTTTGCGGTCTATTATTTCCATAACCACCTTGATTACGATTATAACCATTGTTATTGTAGCCACCTTGACGGTTGTTATTATAACCGCCTTGATTTCTGTTATATCCACCTTGTTGGCGATTGTAGCCACCGTTTTGTCTATTTTGATAACCACCTTGATTGTTATAAGATCTTTGTGGTCTGTTGTATCTTTGTTGAGGTTCAGAATTACCACCAGCACTGTAATAACGAGGAGCTTCCTCTGTTCCGCCTGCACTGTAGCCATTCAAATATTGTGGTTTTTCTTCTGGTTGAGCGGTTGCTGCCGGAGTTGTGTCATTAGATGGAGAAACCATCATTTTCTTATCCGGATATAAACAATCTGGACATATTACTCTTTTGGGGTTCTTTGTTTCAAACTCACGACCGCATTTGATACACTTGTTTACATACATAATAAAAGCCTCTTAATTAAAAAAATAACGTAATTTCTAGGTTAATAATAAATAATAAAGTAAAAAATTCTCCTCAGTAATAAAAAATCGATTTCTAACTCTATATTAATACATGTATTATAGCATGCTTTTCAAAATTTTGCAACATGCAAAACACAATCAATTAAAATTGCTCCAAACTTTTTACACCATCTTTGGTCAATCCACACAATTTAATAACTTGTTTTTCAACAACTTTTGGATTATCAATTTCTTCTTTAAATGTTTTCAACGCATTTTCAGCCTTTTTTAACACTTTTTTCCATCTTGTCAAAAATGGCTTTTTACATCTAATAATTTCACCAGTTCTATTATTTATCAATAAATTAATTTTTCCTAATGCCAACTCGGAACTGCCAACAATCTGTTTATCAGACGGAGCAGGCATCATATAATACCTCTTGTCATAAAAAGCAGTCTTTTCACCCATTCTCAATGTATTCGGAATTTCAGAGTGAAAAAAATCACCCTTAAACTTTGTTACAGTTTTACGATTTAAATTTACTAAAATAGTTGCTAAATCTTTGTGAGCATTATTTGAAATAAAATGGGGGTTACCTGTAAAACTTTGATTTGATTGAATTGCTTGTATTTTCATTGTCATCCATAAATTAATTAACTTTTTCAAAATAAAATAAATAAACAATTTTTACAAGCTAATTTTTATTTTTCTAACCAAAATGTTACAGGACCGTCATTTATTAATTCAACATCCATCATTGCCTGAAATTTTCCGGTCTTTACAGGAATATTTTTATTTTTTAAATATTCAATAAAATAATTATATAATTTAACTGCGACATCCGGACTTGCAGCCTTATCAAAAGATGGGCGTGTACCTTTTTTGCAATCACCACATAGAGTAAATTGCGAAACGACTAAAAGTTCGCCTTCGACATCTGTTACAGACAAATTCATTTTTTCATTTTCATCTTCAAAAATTCGAAGTTTACAAATTTTGTCAGCTAACTTTTCTGCGTTTTCGAAAACATCTTCTTTTTCCACTCCCAAAAACACAAGTATTCCTTTGCTAATTTCGGAGATTTTTGCCCCGTCAACAGTAACAGAAGCTCGTTTTACCCTTTGTATTAACGCTTTCAATTATTTTTCTCTCCATCTTTTTTATCAACTTTTTTAATCTTTAGAACATCATTCTCAATTTGCATTTCAATTGTATCATTTTCAGGATCAATCTTTAAAAGTTCAATTATTACCTTTGGCAGAAACAATGACCAACCATTTCCTGCTCTAAACAACTTTCTTTCCATTTTACCTCATAATAAAATTTTTAACACGTTTATAACATGTACTTTACAAAAGAAAAGAAATAAGTTATATTTTAATTAGTTAGTATTATGTTATAAACATGTTAGTTATGAGGAGAAGTATGAAAAAAGATTTTACTTTAACAGAAAGAGCTATGCACGTAACCCATTGTGACAACATTGGAAATAATGTTAGAGATATGAAAGAAAATATGTTTCACTTTTCACGCAAATCAGCTGCATTCACCTTAGCTGAAGTCCTTATCACACTCGGGATTATTGGTGTTGTTGTAGCAATGACGTTGCCAACATTAATAAATGAAACTCAAAGAAAACAAGACGGCGTAAAGATAAAAAAGTTTTATAGCATAATGCAACAAGCAATAATTATGTCAGAAAGAGATAACGGTTCAGCGGCTGACTGGTTACAACCTGTAGCAATAAGAGATGAAGATGGGAAAATCGTTGATTACAACCAAGCAGCAACACTTGAAATATTTAATCAATATTTAGCACCTTATATAAAAACAGTTCAAAAACAACAAAATACATCCCCAATGGTTACTTTCGCAGATGGCTCAACTATAGACATGACAAAAGGGAATTGCATAGATATTATTTTTGACTTGAATGGAAGTAAACAACCAAACTCATTCGGAAGAGATCAATTTGATTTTTTATTGTGCGATAGCAATTATAATGAGCGATATTTAGGAAAAGATAAGTATTTTGGTCCACATTCACAAGCAACTTTAACTCAACAAGGTCGAGATACAGCATTACAAACTTGTAAGACAAACCCTGATACTTGCGGAGTTTTATTATTAATAGATAATTTTGAATTTAAAAAAGATTATCCACACAGAAGATAGAATTAATCAACTTTTCCTCTCAACTGTCCGCAAGCAGCATCTATATCAGCTCCACGTTCCAATCTCACTGTCACTTTTTTACCGGATTGTTCAAGTAAAGATTTGAAACGCATAATTGAATTACCTGACGGCTTTTGATAATCGTTCTTTTCTGTAGAATTATATGGAATTAAGTTAATATTACATTTTAAATCGTGCAAATATTCAACCAATTCTTTTGCGCTTTGCAAAGTATCATTCAAATCTTTTATCAATAGATATTCTATTGTAATTCGCCTACCTGTTTTTTCAATATAGCTTTTCAATTCTTTTTTTAATTCAGGCATAGAATATTTGTTTTCAATTTGCATCAACTGTTTTCTTATTTCATGATTTGGCGCATGCAAAGAAATTGCTAAAGTTGATTGCATATCCAATTCCGCCAATTTTCTTATACCAGGAATTATTCCTGATGTTGAAACTGTCAAACGCCTTGCACCGATTTGAAAGTTTTCGTTAAATATTTCCATCGCTTTCAAAACATTATCAAGGTTTAATAAAGGTTCCCCCTGTCCCATGAATACAACATTTGTAACCTTCAATCCAGTATCTCTCTGAATTGTTAAAACTTGCTCAATAATTTCTTTATAAGACAAATTTCTTACAAAACCTCGTTTACCAGTTGCGCAGAATGAACAATTCACCGCACAACCAACTTGAGAACTTACGCAAGCCGTCAAATTTGCTCTATTGTCAAACCTCATCAAAACAGTTTCAACACACTCACCGTCAGGATATTCAAGCAAATATTTTAAAGTTCCGTCAACACTTTCTTGTTTAACCTTAATTTTAGTATCAGAAACCGTCGCAACTTCTTTCAATTGTTCTCTAAATTTAATCGCCAAATCAGTCATTTCATCAATAGATTTGACAGATTTTAAATAAATCCAATTGTGAATTTGTCTTGCTCTAAATTTTGATGCGCCAAGTTCATCTGTAATTTTTTCTATTTCTTCTAAATTCAATCCTGAAAGTACTTTCATAATTTCCTCTGTTTTAAAATTTATTTTTGAGCCAAATTTATTTTTTCTTTGTAATAATCTATTATTTCAACCATTGAATGTAACATCATAGCAATAGGTTGGGCATATTCACGCCATTCATAGAACCCGCAAGATTTTGGTAAAATACATAGCGGATTATCCGGAAAATCTCTGCAAATTTGCGGTCTGTTTTTGTAATCAGAGCATTTTTTACAATCATTTAATTTCGGACAATGGTAAAAATAAACATCTTCATCAATTGTTTCATCCAACAAATTCAAATATTCAGGATAAATTTTACGAGCTTCTTCCCTAGAATTATAAGGAATAAAAATTGAAGTAAATTGTTTTGCGAACTTATCACCGTTTGCAGCTCTTTTTTTTAATTCATCAGGTGAAAACTCTGAACAAGCAAGATTACAACAAGTCGCACAACCTTTACATTCATAATTTTCACGAAGTTTTAATATTTCTTGCCATTTACGATAAATCTCATGTGATATATCATTTTCAAACATATCTAAAACTGCAATTTGCCACTGAAAACCTTTTGAATTTTCTTCATACTTATCAAGTATATCCCCCTGGAAATCTTTAGGTTTAATCTCGTCAATACGGAGTTGAATTGCATCAGAAGTTTTCATAAAAATCTCCCGATACATAATTTTCATCTTGTTTACAGTATGCTCTAAATCACTCATATCAAAATTTTACCACTTAATTAAAGATTAAGAAATATCCCATCTTCCGCAAGTGCCACCCCAACGAGCAATTATATTGCCTTTAATGTCTTTAATTTTTTCTACGTGATGAATATCTTCGCCACCTTCAACAATCGTAATAACTTCACAATTGTTAGAACATCCGGTGCAGTCACAAGTAATTGAATGGAAATTCATTTCTCCAACTTCCCAACCTTTGAAAGTTGTTTTGGCATCTGTATATTGGTGATTTTCCATTGCCAATAATGCTGCACCTATTGCACCCATTGTTTGATGGTGATCAGGAACAATAACTTTATGTCCCAAAGCTTCTTCAAATGCTTTTACCATACCAGAATTTGTTGCAACCCCTCCTTGAAAAGAAAATACAGGTAACAACTCTTTACCTAAAGCTAAGTTAGCCAAATAGTTACGAACAAGCGCTTGACAAAGTCCATACAATAAATCTTCTACAGGATAACCTAATTGTTGTTTATGAATTAAATCACTTTCAGCAAATACACCGCAACGACCTGCAATACGAGCAGGGTTTTCTGATTTTAGAGCAGTATCACCAAATTCTTCAATAGGAACATTTAATCTTTGAGCTTGGTGATCTAAGAAACTACCTGTACCTGCAGCACAAACAGTGTTCATCGCAAAATCAGTAACAATACCATCTCTCAAGATAATAATTTTACTATCCTGCCCACCAATTTCCAAAATTGTTTGAACACCAGGGACATTAATACTTGCAGCTACAGCGTGAGCAGTAATTTCATTTTTTATAATATCTGCGCCAACCAAAGCACCCGCCAAATTCCTACCAGAACCAGTTGTACCAACACCCATTACATCATAATCAGTAATTCTTTTGGCAAAAAGTTCATTCAATCCTTTTTGCACCGCCATAACAGGTTTACCTGCAGTTCTAAGCATATAACTGTCAACATACTTACCTTTTTCGTCAACAAGCGCAAGCTTTGTAGTAACCGAACCTACATCTATCCCTAAATATACTGTTAAACTCATATTTCTACTTCCCTTTTCAATTATATCTTTAACTTTAGTTTATCACAAACAAAACAAAAAAAATAAACAAAACTCTTTTTCTCTAATTTTGGCATTTATTCATCTGTTTGACCTAATTAAAAATTATAAAAATATGCTATAATTTCCACAAAAGGAGAGATTATATGACACAATTTGAATTTAACCTTCCAATGGAAGAACTTGAAATGCGTACAGATAAAGAGCATTTGATGACAAAAAAGATGTTAAAAGCTGATGCGCCAGAATACCTTGAACTTGCAGACGGAGATAAAAAAGCTCTTAAACATCTTGTAAAAGCTGCATATATTTTAGAAAAAATTAATATGCAAATAGATTGTCACCACAACTTGGAATTTAAAAAATTTTTAGAAGATGAAATCGCAAAAGGAAACAAACAAGCAGAATTAACAAAAATATTGTTTGATGCCCAAAAAGGGATTAACGCAATTGATACAATGTCAAACAAAATCAACCTTGCCAAAGGAATAGAAGAATTTCCAGGTAAAGGCGTTTATCCTGAAGATTTGTCAAAAGAAGAATTTCATAACATTTTAACGAAAATGATTAATGAAGGCAAAATTGAAGAAGTAAAAAACATCTTAACTCAACGTTCTGTTGTTGAAAGATGCGGAGATGAGCTTGTCGGAATTGATTATATCGACAAATTTAAAGAAGATTTTTCTAAAATGGCAGATGAAATTGACAAAGCTGCAGAAACTTCGACTAACGCAGATTTTACAGAATATTTGAAACTTCAAGCAAAAGCTCTAAGAACTGCCAATCCAATGTTAGATGCTTACGCTGACAAAAAATGGGCAACATTACAAGATACACCGCTAGAATTTACAATTACACGAGAAAATTATGAAGACGAAATGACCGGTACAATCGTAGAAAATAAAGAATTATCAGCCCTTTTAGAAAAATACGAAATAAAAGCTACTCCGAAAGACTTTTTAGGCGGTAGAGTTGGTATTGTCAACAAAAAAGGAACAGAAGCACTAATGGCAATAAAAAAATATCTTCCAACACTAGCGCAAAATATGCCATTTGCAAATGAATATGAACAAAATATTTCTCCGGACAAAGATACAAAACAAACAATGGTTGATGTTGATTTAGTTGCAGTTTGCGGAGATGTTGGAGCATACAGAGGTGGAATTACTTTAGCAGAAAACTTACCAAATGACGATAAATTATCACTCACAATCGGTGGTGGAAGAAGAAATGTTTACCACAGACAAATTCGTTTTATTAGCGATATGAAAAAACTTCAAGAAAGACTTGATGCAATTCTTGATAAAGAACAACACAAATACTATCTTGACGAAGCTGATCACTGGTTTACAATCGGTCACGAAAATGCTCACTCACTTGGACCTAAAAAAGCTTGTGAAACTTTAGGGAAATACAGAAATATTATTGAAGAAAACAAAGCCGATATGGGATCTTTGGCTTTTGTTGATTTGTTAACGGAACTCGGTATGTACACCGAAGAACAGAGAAAACAAATTATTGTTACAACTGTTGCTGACAATTTTCTAAAATCAAAACCTACAATGAGCCAAGCACATAGAGTTAGAACTGTTATGCAAAACAAATATTTTTCTGAACGTGGAGCTTATGACATCATTGATGGCAAAATTCACGTTAATATTGATAAAGTTGTCCCTATCGCCAAAGAAATGCTTTCTGAAATCATCAGAATACAAATTGATGGAGAATTTGAAAAAGCTGAAAAATATGTTTTAGATAATTTTGTTTGGACAGACAATTTGGAACTGATTGCTCAAAAACTTCAAAAAATTAGCAAAACACTTAATGGAAGAACCGAATCAGAATTGGCAGAAAAATTGTTGAATGAATAAAAAAAATAAAACATAAAAAAACAGTCGGCAGAAATGTCGACTGTTTTTTACTTCACTTCGTGTTGAGATGCCCAAGCAGAATGATTATGAATACTTTCAAAAGCTTCACATTCAACGTCAAATTCTTTTATTATCGGATGATTTCTCAATTTCACAACCACATCTCTCAAAACATCCTCAACAAACTTTGGATTATCCCAAGCTTTTTCGGTTACAAACTTTTCATCTTCACGTTTCAACAACGGATATACAGGACAAGATGCACAAGATTCAATCAATTCTACCAAATCTTCAATCCAAACTTGCTCTTTTTCATCATAAGAAACTTTTACCTTTATAAACGCTCTTTGATTATGCGCACCATTCTCTGAAATCTCCTTTGAACAAGGACAAAGTGTTGTAACAGGGACTTCTACACCCAAAATAAATTTGTATTCTTCATCAACTATTCTTCCCTCAAAAGAACAATGATAACTCATAGGAGCAACCATTCCCTTAACCGGAGATTTTTTATCTATAAAATATGGAAACTTAAATTCCAATTCACCACTTTGAGCATCCAAATTGTTAATAATTTTTTCCAAACAACCTTTTATATCAACACCCAAAAGGTTTTTATGCTGCCATTCAGTCAAAACTTCTACAAATCTTGACATGTGAGTTCCTTTGTAATCTCTTGGCAATGATACACTAACCTTTGCTTTTGCACAAACAACTTGATTTGAGCTATTTTTTCTTTGAATAATCAAAGGTAATTCAAGGTGTTTAATTCCAACCCTTTGAATGTCTACATTTCTATTATCTTTTAAATTTTGAATATCTTTCATAAATACCTATTAATATTTCTTAACAATTGGTCCAAAATTAGCAAATTTATAATTCTCATATACTTTATATAAATATAAAGCTCTCTCTTCTTATTTAAACGGATAGGCCTTGAAAAGATTTTTAATCAAGGTCTTTTTTTTTGCTATTTTTCAACTTCCGCAGTTGCTTTGTCCAAAAGCGCACGTATTCTTAAATATCTATCTAATTCTACTCTGAATTTTTTTAAATTATGGTAGTAGCTATTAGACAACAAAACTCGGTTATCATATTTAGGATCAAGAATATAAACCGTAGGGTAACCTGCTATACCAACATCTTCCGCCAATGCCCTAGTATTTTGATCACCTTCAACATTTATCATTACAAAATTATATTTATTTTTGTATAAAGTATTCAAAATTCTGAATTTTGGCATAAATCTCAAACAATATCCGCACCAGTCAACATAAAACACTGCCAACATAGGTTTGTCAGACTTAACCGCCTCATCATAAGAAATTCCTATTTTATATTCTGACGGATGTTTCGGAGCATTCATATTTGTAACCGCAACCCCAGCAACGGAAGCCACAATCAATGTAACCAAAATACCCAATGTAATTAAAATTTTCTTCTTCATATATCCCTCCATGCTTAATTATATTACAAACATACACCAATTATACAGTTTTAAATTATTAACAAAAGTTTACACAAGACTTGAAAAAATATATATTATGATATATACTAAGTATATACTTTAAATGTTTTACCCCATCCATTCAAATATGATATCTTGTGTTACTAAAGTAAAAGAAGGAGTTTAAATAGGTATGAGCAAAAATTCACCTATCCAAATGAGAACCGTTACAAAATTATCAAACCCGGCAAAAAACGAAATTATTGACGGTTCTAATGACAGTGTATTATCAAACTATATCAGAGAAATTTCAGACTATCGTTCACTTACACCTTCTGAAGAAAAAGATTTAGCAAAAAGAGCAAAAGAAGGGGACGTTCAAGCAAAAAAACAACTTATAAAAGCAAACCTTAAACTTGTCGTAACTATTGCTAAAAAAGCAATCCACATGTCAAATCTTCCGATGACAGACCTTATTCAAGAAGGTAATATGGGATTAATGGTTGCTGCAGATAAGTTCAACTACAAATTAGGCTACAAATTCGCAACATACGCAAGTTGGTGGATTAAACAATCAATGTTTAAAGCGATTTCGGAGCAATCACACTGCATGAAAATTCCTGTTTATATTCAAGAAACCCTTTCTCGTTTTTCAAAACTGAAAAGAGAAATGGAACGTGAAAGCAATTCACAAGTAAAAACAGAAGACGTAGCTAAAAGAATGAATATTTCTGCAGAAAAAATTGACACTTTTTTGAATGCTTATTCAAAAACTATCTCAATTGAAAGCGGACTTGAAAATAGCGATGGCAAAGAAATGAATATCGCAGATATTATTGAAGATAAAAAAGCTTCTGCAACCCAAGAAGTTGAATTTGAAGACTTAAAAACAGATATTTTAAATGTAATTTCAACTCTAAAAGAACGTGAACAAGAGGTAGTAAAACTTCGCTACGGATTGGAAGATAACACCAAAAAGACATTGGAAGAAATTGGCAATATATATGGTGTTACAAAAGAATGTATTCGTCAAACAGAATTAAGAGCTTTAAAAAAAATGAGATTCTCCGTGTTAGGTCAGCAAGTACTAACTGCATACGTAGACTAAGAAGGTAATTATACTCAGTGTTTATTTGTAATAGGTTTTAAAATCGCCACAATTATTAGTGGCGATTTTTATATCTAATAAATCATTTCACAATTTTTTATTTAATAATAACAAGAAAGACCGTATTTTAATAAATACGATCTTTCTTTTTTATATGAGATATACTCATTTCCCTATATTATTATTTTCTTGTTGGAATTCTCATTGCATAGAATGAACGAATTACGAAAATTAATGCAACAATTAAGAAAATCCATCCTGCAATCGGAGCAATATTTCTAAAGCTTTCTGAGATTGCAATTTCCATTGCCAATAAACCGAACAAAGTAGTGAATTTAATAATCGGGTTCATTGCAACTGAAGAAGTATCTTTGAATGGATCACCTACCGTATCACCAACAACAGTTGCTTCGTGTAGCGGTGTACCCTTTTCTTGCAAATCAACTTCAACGATTTTCTTAGCGTTATCCCAACATCCACCAGCGTTTGCCATAAATACAGCTTGGAACAAACCAAATACAGCAATTGCAATTAAGTAGCTTACAAAGAATGCTACAGGAGCTGATGTTGTACAAGACGGTGCTGACAAACAAGCAAATGCTAAAGCAAATGCGAACAATGCGATAAAGATATTTACCATACCTTTTTGAGCATATTGTGTACAAATTTTTACAACTTCTTTTGAATTTGCAACATTTGCACTCTTAGAAGATTCATCATCCAATTTGATATTATCTTTGATATATTCAGTTGCAGAATATGCACCTGTTGTTACAGCTTGCATAGATGCACCTGAGAACCAATAAATTACTGCACCACCAGATAAGAAACCTAGTAATGTGTAAGGGTTCAACATATTCAAAATCATTTCAGGTTCAATACCCAAAGTAGATTTGATAACCAAAATCAATGAGAAAATCATTGTAGTAGCACCAACAACTGCAGTACCGATTAATACCGGTTTTGAAGTTGCTTTGAATGTGTTACCAGCACCATCATTTTCTTCTAAGTATTTTTTAGCGTTTTCAAAATCAGGTTTGAAACCGTATTCTTTTTCGATTTCTTCTCCAACATTAGGAATATCTTCAATTAAAGATAATTCATAAACTGATTGAGCGTTATCAGTAACTGGTCCATAAGAATCAACTGCGATAGTAACAGGTCCCATTCCTAAGAAACCGAACGCTACCAACCCAAATGCAAATACAGATGGGTAAATCATAACTGCATCTGGAATATGAAGAGAAGCTACATAAGCAAGTCCCATCAATAGTACGATTACCATACCAATCCAGAATGCTGACATATTACCAGAAACAATACCTGAAAGAATTGTTAATGAAGATCCACCTTCACGAGAAGCAGTAACAACTTCTTCTGTGTGTTTTGCTTTTGGAGAAGTGAATATTTTAGTAAATTCAGGAATCAAAGCAGCGCCTAAAGTACCACAAGAAATGATTGCTGAAAGAACTAACCATAAATTGTTACCCATATCAGCCAACAACCAGTGGCTTACGCCGAAAGTCATTGCGATTGACAAAATAGAAGTTAACCAAACAAGGTTTGTTAACGGTTTTTCAAAGTCAAATTTATTTGTTTTAGCAGCATAGATTTTGTCAGCTACGCCATTAATCCAGTATGCAACTACAGAAGTTACAATCATTAAGAATCTCATTACGAAAATCCAAGTCAATAATTGAACTTGATTTTCTTTGCCAACAACTGCCAACAAGATAAATGAAACAAGAGCAACACCAGTTACACCATAAGTTTCAAAACCATCGGCAGTAGGGCCAACAGAGTCACCAGCGTTATCACCAGTACAGTCAGCAATTACACCAGGATTTCTAGGGTCATCTTCTTTGATACCAAATTGAATTTTCATCAAGTCAGAACCGATATCAGCAATTTTTGTAAAAATACCACCTGCAACACGAAGAGCAGAAGCACCCAAAGATTCACCAATTGCAAAGCCGATGAAACAAGCACCTGCAATTTCACCTGGAACGAATAACAAAATTGTCAACATCAAAATAAGTTCAACTGATACAAGACAAACACCAATTGACATACCTGCTTTCAACGGAATATTCAAGATATTCAAAGGATTTCCTTTTAAAGAAACGAAAGCAGTTCTAGCATTAGCCAAAGTATTCATTCTAATACCAAACCAAGCAACTGCATAAGAGCCTAAAATACCAATTACTGACCATCCCAAGATAATCAATACGTGTGATAAAGGCATATGTTGCAAATATCCGAAGTAGAAAGCGATACAAAGACCAATCAAAACTTCCAAAACAAATAAGAATTTACCTTGTTGAATAAGATAAGTTTTACAAGTTTCAAAAATTGTGTTTCCTACTTCAGCCATAGATGTGTGAACATCTAGTTTTTTAATTCTAAAAAATTCGATAAATCCAAATATCAAGCCAGCAACAGAAATAAGAATTCCTGCAACCAATAACATAAAGAAATCTGAATTAACAGCCTTGATACTCGGAACAACCAAATCAGCTTCGCTTGCAAGAGCAGGCGAAATGCCCATTAGCAATGTAGCAAAAAGAGCCATCAATGCCTTTGGAGAAGTCAACTTTTTAATCATAATCTCTCCTTTTTTTATACAAGTTGTCCTACTTATTAATTACTTAACTGATAAACATATTATAAAACAAATTATAATATTAAACAATACCACAAAAATATTAATAAAAAAACTAATACCGAGAATAAATTTTCAGATTTTGACTATTGCAAATAGACATCTTCCAACAACTTAATTTCAAACTCAGAACCTGCCGGAATTGATATTCTTGAACCTTTTGCCCAAATTGCAAAAATAGGCGAACCAACAAGATTTATAGAATAAATAACTGCACCAAAAATCGTTGGAATAGGAGCTATAATTAATCCAACAGGATTATCTGCAAGTTTTGCTGATGTTCTGCGAGTTTTTTTGTAGAAGTTTTCACCCTTATCAACTTGAGTAGAAATTCCTTTTATATAGCCTCTTTTTCCTTTTATATTATTAAGAAAAACTTTTTTTAAGTTTGCTTTCGTAATTTTGGCATGAACACTTTTTGTAGAACCGTTAACAACTATTCCATCAACCATCAAAACTATCAAACCACCATTTCCTGTATATTGTGGTAAGTGAGAATTTTCCACAACTGCAGTAAATTTAGTACCTTCATTAATTGTTATATATCTTTGTGTAACAGGTTTTATAGAAGTAAACGAAACTCGGGTTCCTTCTTTTTGATAATCTGATATAACACAATTTGACTTAACTCTAAACCTTGTACCTTTTTTAATTCTGATTGCGGTTGATTTATCAAACTTATAATCATTATCCATTTTTTTAATGACAAGTTGCGGTTTGGAAGGTTGTGAAACCGGTTGAGTTTTTGGCACAGCAGGAGTTGTTTTATTTGTAGTCGTAGTCGTTGTTGATTGAGATGGTGCAGTTTTTGGCAAAACCGGCAAATTCTGTTCTAATGCTGATGGATTATAATTTTTCCGAATTTCTTCATCAACAGATGTATCTAACTCAAATGCAAAACAATGAGAAGAAAAAAGCAGTGTTGCAACAAATAAACTAAATATTTTCTTTGCATTGAAACTTTTCACTTCTCACCTTTCACAATTCAACTATTTCAACAACTCATTAATCGCTTTAGCGGCTTTTTTACCTGCGCCCATTGCATTGATTGCATTTGAAGCTCCAACAGGTGCAACATCTCCTCCGGCATAAACAGTTGGGATATTTGTGCATCTTGTTTCACCATCAACAACAATATAACCTTTTTTATCGGTAACAATATCCATACCTTCTGCTTGTGCAGATCTTTGGATAATCGGATTTGGACCGGTACCTAAAGCAACAATTACAGTATCCAAATCCATAATTTCTGTTTTTCCTGTAGAAACAGGTCTGCGCCTACCTGATTCATCAGGTTCGCCAAGCTCCATTATTTCAAGTTCAACACCCTTAACGTAGCCATTTTCACCTAAAATTTCTTTTGGGGCATACAAGAATTTGAATATAATACCCTCTTCTTTAGCGTGCCTAATTTCCTCTAAACGAGCCGGAAGTTCTTTTTCAGTTCTACGATAAATAATATAAACTTCGTCAAAACCAACTCTTACAGCTGTTCTTGCTGCATCCATAGCAACATTACCACCGCCAAAAATTGCGGCTTTTTTACCAACTCTTAACGGTGTTGTACTATTTTCTTGTCCGGCGTGCATAAGATTTACACGAGTCAAAAATTCATTTGCAGAGAAAACACCGTTTAAGTTTTCACCTTCAACATTCAACATCTTTGGCAAGCCAGCACCAGAACAAATAAATATTGCATCAAATCCATCTTCTTTCAACTGTTCAAGAGTAATAGATTTACCAACAACTACGTTTTTATGGAAAATTACACCCATTTTTTCAAGATTATTAATTTCTTTATCAAGAATTGTTCTAGGAAGTCTAAATGGAGGAATGCCGTACCTTAAAACACCGCCTAATTCGTGCAAAGCCTCAAAAACTTCTACATCATGACCTGCTTTTCTCAAATCACAAGCAGCTGTCATGCCGGCACATCCTGAGCCAATTACGGCAACTTTTTTACCAGAGGGTTTAATTTCCGGAATTTCAGCTTTCGTATTATCACCAACATATCTTTCTAATGCACCAATCGCAACTGCTTCTCCTTTAATACCCAAAACACATTGACCTTCACACTGTCTTTCTTGAGGGCAAACTCTACCACAAACAGATGGTAACATACTGGTTTGGCGAATAATTTCACCTGCTTTATCGAGATTACCTTCTTTTATCGCTTGAATAAAATCAGGAATTTGAATATTTACCGGACAGCCTTGAACGCATCTAGGATTTTTACAGTGTAAACATCTTGAAGCTTCCAACTTTACCTGTTCATCTGTCAAATTGCTTTCAACAGGATCAAAATTGTGTCTTCTTTGCATTTTATCTTGCTCTTTTACACGTTGTCTTTCTATAGCCATAATTTCACCTTCTTACTCTTCTCTTATATCAGTATTTTACTTTAAAAAATATTTAGTGCAAATAAATCAAAAAAAGTTAATAATTCATTGTAATTGAGGCGTTATTGTCCTTTAATAATCTTATGAATACTATTGAAAAAAGCTTAAAATCACTTGAATTTGACAAAATAAAAGAACAACTTGCAAATTTTGCGAAAACTAAACAGAGTAAAGAAATTTGCTTAAATATAACACCATTTGACGACATTGTAAAAATCAAGAATGAACTACAATGTACTCGTGAAGCCAAACAAGTTCTTGATATTCCGAACGATATTCCGATAGAATTTGTCGCAAATATTGCACAAATCCAAAAGAATATGGGGGTTAGCTATCTTGCAGAAGATGAATTAATTGATATCGCCAAAACCCTGAAAACATCAAGATTAGTAAAAAAATTTTTATCAGACAATTTAACAATGATGTCTATCTTGAGAAACGCTGCACAAAATCTCCTAACTGATAAGCAACTCGAAGACAAAATATTTGGAACTTTTGATGAAAATCTAAATATCCGACCTGATGCAACGCAAGAATTAAAAAACTTGTACGCATCTTTAAGGGATAACGAAAAGAATTTAAAAACAACTGTAAATGCGTTGTTAAATTCTGCAAGTTTTTCAAAACACTTACAAGAAAATATATATACAACAAGAGATGATAGAATTGTTTTTCAAGTAATGGCATCTTCAAAAAGCAAAGTACCGGGAATTGTTCACGACGTTTCTGCAACAAGTAAAACATTCTATATTGAGCCTGAACAAATAGTTCCTCTAAACAACAAAATCCGAGAGATTAAAGCCAATATTCATTCTGAAATGGTTAAAATTTTATCAGGCTTGACCTCACTTGTAAAAAATGAAATAAAAGAACTTGCCCTATCAGAACAAATACTTGCAACTATAGATTATCACTTTGCCAAAGCTCGCTATGCCGTAAAACTTCATGCAATTGAACCAGAAATAGTTACACATAAGTTTGTAGAATTTGAAAATATGAAACATCCGCTTTTAATCAGTAATGTAGAAAATGTAGTTACAAACAACTTTGAAATCGGAAAGGATTATAAATCTGTAATTATTACAGGTTCTAACACTGGTGGCAAAACAGTAACAATTAAAACAATCGGTTTGTTTATTTTAATGTCAAAAAGCGGAATGTTTTTACCCTGCACAGCTGCAAAAGTTTATCCGTTTGAAAATGTTTTTGCTGATATAGGAGATGATCAAAGTATCTTGCAAAATCTATCAACATTCTCTGCCCACATGACAAATATCATCGAAATTCTAAAACAAAGCAATGATAAATCTTTTGTTTTGTTAGACGAAATCTGTGCAGGAACCGATCCGGTAGAAGGTGCAGTTTTGGCACAAGTTATTTTAGAAAAATTAGCAGAAAAAGGGGTAATTTCAACAGTAACAACACACTATGGGGAATTAAAAGCACTTGAATACACAAACCCATACTTTAAAAACGCCTCTGTTGAATTTAACACAACAACTTTAAAACCGACATACAAACTCTTAATCGGTATTCCTGGACTAAGTAATGCAATCTCAATTGCTGCAAATTTGGGATTAGATAAAGAAATAACAGACAAAGCAAAAAACATTGTTGTTTCAACAAAAGACCCGTCAATTCTTGTTGTTGAAAAGTTACAAGAAACCCAAGCCAAATTGGCTCAAAATCTTGAACAAGCAGAAGAATTGAAAGAAACCTCAGAAAGTCTTAAATCCGAATACGAAGATTCGCTTGCACAAATAAAAAAAGACAAGAAAAAAACAGTAAAAATTATTAAAGACAAATTTGATCGTGAATTGCTAGAAGTAAAAGCAGAAATCAAACATATTCTTGAGGAATTAAGACGTGAAAAATCAGAAAAAATTGCCCGCCGTTCTTACGCTCGACTTGCTCAAACAGAACAAAAATTCAGAAGCAAATTGGCTGAATACGACGAAAAACAACAATACGAGAACATTGATTGGAATAACATTAAAACAGGGGATAAATTAATTCTAAAAGAAATGAACCAACCTGTTACACTTCTTTCACTACCTGACAAAAACGAAAATGTTCTTGTCCAAATGGGAAATTTCAAAACCAAAATTAAAACTAATAAACTTGCACCTTATGACGCTATTTACGAAAAGAAAGAAAATGTATATCGGCCAAGTTCTTTTGAGAACTTTGAACTTCGAAAAACAAGCATCTCTAACACCCTCGATTTAAGAGGTTACAAAGTTGAAGATGCACTTGATAGCTTGGAGTTTTATCTTGACAAAGCAAGCCTTGCAAATCTTGCATCAGTTACAATTATACACGGACACGGAACAGGCGCTTTAAAATCCGCAGTAAGGGATTTCTTGTCAACATCCCCGTATGTTGCAAAATGGAGGGTTGGGGAAGACACAGAAGGCGGCGATGGTGTAAGTATAGTGGATATAAATTAGAAGCATAGAAGCCAAGAGGCATAGTCAGTTTCATTATGAATGCGATTACTACGTAGCACCGCTCCTCGTAATGACATGCAATTAATTCCTCCCTAATGAGTGAGGACATAGGTGGATGCTAATTATTTTACCACACCAACTTTCTCCCTCTTGCAAAAGTAAAAAAAAATGCTACAATAAAACTGTAAAAATTTGAATTATACACAGTAGAGAGGATTTTATATGACTATTGAAAAAATAAGAAAAGATTATGAACTTATTGACCTATTTTGCAACTTGGCAGAAGTTCCATCCCCATCAATGCACGAAGAAAAAGTTGCAGAATGGATAAAAAATTATTGTGATAAAAATGAAATAAGTTGCAAACTTGATGATTTTGGAAATGTTGTTATCAATATTCCAGCAACAGACCAAACAAAAGCTCCAATGATGCTTTCTGCTCATATGGATGTAATCGGTGATGATAGCCCTGTTAAGACTTATCTTGATGAAAACGACAATATTCACGCTGAGGGAAGAACTCTCGGAGGTGATGACAAAGCTGGCGTTGCAAATGCTTTACTTTTTGCAAAAGAGCTTGCACATAGTGACATGAAACACGGTGGTTTGGAAGTTATGTTTACTCGTGATGAAGAAAATAATCTTTCTGGTATTCGCAATGCAAACCTTAAAAATTTCAACTCAAAATACGTACTTGTTTTAGATAGCGATACACTGGGACAATGTGAAATTTCCGGTGCTAGTTATACTTTAGCAAAATTTAAAGTACATAGTTTTAAAGGTGGTCACTCAGGAATTGATATCGGCGACAAAAAACGTGCAAATGCGGCAAAATTGATTGCAGATTTGATTTCTGATTTACCACAAGGTGTTTTTTATGAAGAAGACGGGCATGTCGTAACTTCTTGTAACATCGGCGGAATTTCAGCAGGCGATATAAAAGTTACAAATATTATCAATACTGATGCACAAGCAAATTATTCAATAAGAAGTTCTAGCAGAAAAAAAGAAGAAGAACTAAAAAGCAAAATGACTTTGACTGTTGACGAATTTAACATCAAAAACAAAGAAATAGCAAAAGCAACGGTTGAATTTGAAGAACATCTACCTCCATTTGAAAAAGTTGATGATGACTATATTCCAACAATTTTTGAAGCGGCAGCAAACAAAGTTGGAGTAAAGCCTGATATAACTTCATTCCACGCTGGAGCTGAAACCCATATTTACGCAAACAAAACAAATGCAAATAATGAAAAATTTATTCCGTACTTAATAGGACTTGCTACTGTTTGCAATATGCACTCAAAAAATGAATATTTGGAATACAAAACAATTCTAAAAGGTCACGAACTTTTGACAGAATTGTTTAAAGAGTATAATAAATAAAATTGTCATTACGAGCGGAATGAAATGAAGCGTCGCAACCACATTATAAATCCTCCCTCATTAGGGAGGATTTAGGTGGGTGCTGATTTAACATAAATGTTCCCTTACGGAATAGCACCCATCCAAACCTTCCCTCACTAGGGAAGGAATTTACTTTATTAAGAAAATGCTTTGAAGGAACGTTCTACGTTTTTGTCAATTACACTTTTCAACGATTCATATTCGGTTTGGAGTGCATTATGTTCTGTATCAAGTTTTTTTAGATCTTGATCGTATTTCTTATCTTGGTTTTCAATTTCGGTTGTAGTGTTTTTATATTTAACCTCTGCTTTTGCAATTGCAACTTCATCTTCTACAGAAACCATATCTGATGTGCTAGAGTATGCAGTTGCGTTCCAATAATAGCCTTCTGCAGTCATTTCAGGAGTTTTGGCACTATCAACTGATGGATTAAAATAAGACGCTTGACTTAAAGTTACGACCCCATTTTTCAAAGCAAATGTCAACCAATCATTGCTTGTTAACAATTGATCGTCAATAACTTTGTAATTTTTAGCATTTTCATTCTTTTTAACGCTATCGACTACAAAATATGTTTCACCTTTATTATTAGTTTCTTCTTTAACTTTGTTAGCAGATTCCGAACCATTCATCATATACCACAAGTTGATATACCATTGACCTTTATCTTTATCATTTACAACAAATGGATAAGTAGGTTCATCGGGTGCTTTAGGAGCAGGGGCTAGAACTGGTTTGGTTGTTGTTAAATTTTTCATATCACCATCGGTAAAATTGATTAGTGTTTCTGTCATTGCCTCTTTAGATGGAGCTAAATTTTGTTGTAAAGCATAGTACAAATCTATTGCTTTTTCTTTTAATGTTTTTTTAGAATATGTTCCATCTGCGTTCAGTTTGTAATCACTTTTTAACAATTCAAATTCTGTTGGAGTTTTTCCTGAATTTTTTATTTGTAACAAACTATTATTTGCAGCATCCTGCGACAAATCATCTTTACCATCACAATTTTTGTCAGCCATTTTTCCACTTATTATAGCAAATTGTTGTTTCTGCTCGTCTGTAGAGTTACCATATGATCCACCGGTAGAGCCTTCTGAATTGAATGTTTTTCCGGTTGTTGTTGTATATTCGTGAGAACTTGGAGTAGTTCCATCATAATCTAATAACAAATCTAGCAAATGTATATAACAAGAATTGCCACCCTTTAAAGCTTCAGCATAACAATAACCAGCATCTGTATTTGGATTATCACTTGTTCCAACAATATTACTAAATACTTCATACAAATTTGGTTGATCTTTTTCTGCCAACCATTCTTTATATAATTTGTCATACTCAGGTTTTGTTACAGTATTATAATACTCTAAATCTTTTTCATATTTAGCATACCTTTCATCATAATCCAATTTTGCTTGTGTTTTTTGTGTATCACCTTTTAGACCATATTTATCTAAAAAATCATCCAATGTTGCTGATGCTTCAAAATTTGCAGCATCTGTTGCCGATACAAGGTTTTGCCCTGAAGCGTTTTGGATTGAATATTGGTTTTTCAAAGGTTCATAAGAATACAACAAAGCCGGAGTTAAATTGTATGTTGAGGTTTCACCATTATCACCATATGTTTTAAAAACCAGTTTTTCAGAACTCAAAGCATCCATATAAGTTTGGCTTGCTTCAGAAGATTTTTGAGCAAGTCTTAATTTTGCATTCGTAATAGTTTGCGAACGCATTTCATTATCGGTTAATCTACCGGTAATAGTCAATAATCTAGCTTGAGTAGCCGACATGCCCATAATTCTTTTATTCCTTTCTATGTAGAATTACGGTAGAATTGAGATTTTTCTTTAATAAAATCAGATAATTTGTTAACAAAATATTACAAATTTAATAATATAAATGGGATTACCTCGTCGATTTATTGTTCATAATGACATAATAAAACACAACCGACTTAAATTTAGTCGGTTGTGCTTTAAATCAAAATAAATTAACCTAAATTGCTACAGAAAGTGTTTCCAATTTCAATTCTATTGGTTTTTCTTCTAACACCTCTGCTTGAAGTTCTTTTGCCTCAATTACTTTTGGAGCAGTAGGTTTATGCACTGTCGTTACAGGCTTTGAAACAACTGCCTTAGGCTTTTGCGCTACATAAGCATTTCGCCTTGCTCTTACTACTGCTGGATCCGGATTATGTTTTTGTCTGTTTACATCTGTCATAATCTTACTTACAAAACGTCTTGTTTCTCCATAAGGTGGAACTGATCTGTATTTTTTTACATTTCCTGGACCTGCATTATATGCAGCAAGTGCCAATTCTACTGAACCAAACATATTATACATTTTTTTGTAATATGTAATTCCGGCTTTGATGTTTTCGTTCAAAGAATATGGGTTGTACCCCATTCTTCTTGCGGTTGATGGCATCAATTGGAATACTCCTACTGCGCCGTGTGAACTTCTTGCTTCGTGGCGAAATCCTGATTCTGTGCGTGCAATACTAAGTGCAATTGCAGGATCTACGCCCATTTCAATAGCGTGTTTGACTATTGTTGCTTTTACAGAATTTACGTCTGATGCTTGACATTGCGCATGGCAAAGTAGCATACACGCAAGTGTAAAAGTTAAAACTAATAGTTTTCTCAAAATGTAATCCTCTATGTTGTAAATTGTAATCCTTAAAAATTCCCTAACGACCTGTTTCTTCAACTCGGTCAAAAACTTTTAAAGATGATTTATGTAACCATAATACTACAAAAAAAAAATTTTTCAACCCCTTTGGCGTATTTTCCCTTTTTCAACATAGGCTTAACACTTGTGTTTTCAGGCTTTTAAGTGTAATTGTAACAATTATTAAATCATAAGAATTACTACTATTTTAAACATTCCATTTGCTAAATATTTTTTGTTTATGTTATCATTTTTGTACTATATTGATGAAAATACGAGAGGAAAAATATTATGGAAAAGAAAAAATTAGCAGACATCGGTGTTTTTGGCGGATCAGGTTTTTACAAATTTTTAGACAATATTGAAGAAGTTCGAGTAGAAACTCCTTACGGAATGCCTAGTGACAGTCTGTTTATCGGAACTGTTGGAGAACACAAAGTTGCATTTATGCCAAGACACGGTAGAAGCCATACTATTTTACCTCACCTAATCAACTACAGAGCTAATGTTTGGGCTATGAAATCAATTGGGTGCGAAAGAGTTATTTCTCCTTGTGCAGCAGGCAGTTTGCAAAAACACGTAAAACCTGGAGATTTCGTAATCTGCGATCAATTTGTTGATTGGACAGACGGAAGAAAAACAACTTTCTTTGAAGGACCTATTGTTACTCACCCATCAGCAGCAGAAACATATTGTCCGGAACTTAGAGAATTAGCTATCAAAACAGCTAAAGAATTAGGAATTTCTGTTCACGAAAACGGAACTGTTGTTGTAATCAACGGACCAAGATTTTCTACCAAAGCAGAATCTAAATTCTTTACAAATCAAGGTTGGGAAGTTATCAATATGACTGCATTCCCTGAAGCTTATTTGGTTAAAGAAATGGATATGTGTCCACTAAATATTTCTTTAATCACTGACTACGACGCTGGTTTGGTAGGCGACGTTCCTCCTGTTTCTCACCACGAAGTTATTGAAGTTTTCAATTCTAATGTTGCCCACCTAAAAGAATTACTATTCAAGATGATTGAAAATATTCCTACTTCAAGAGAAAATTGTACTTGTGCAAACACTAAAAAATCATCTCAACTATAATCGTAAAAAGGTAGAAAAATGATAGATAATCTAATTTTTGTAGTTAATAATTTCTTTCAAATATTCTTCTGGCTAATTCTGGTAAGATGTTTGTTAAGCTTTGTACCTAGTATTGACTGGTACAAACAACCTTTTACCGCCATAAAAGATGTTACTGATTTGTATTTGAATCTATTCAGAAAAATTATCCCTCCATTTGGCGGATTAGATTTTTCTCCGATAATTGCAGTTATTGCACTACAAATCTTAAATTATGCAATAATTTTCATACTATTAATGTTTAAATAAAAAATAACGGAAAATTCTTAATACAAAGGCTCATTGCGTTTTTCAAAAAGCTCAAGAGCCTTTTTTATTTTATCTACGTGAGGAGTTTTCGGGTTTTGAATTTTCTTTTGCAAATCAGTCAACAAAGGCTTCAAATCTTTTTCGGAGTTTCTATTCATCAATTTTTTGAAATATTTTAAAACAACTTTATCATCAATAAATTTCGGATATTTTGAAAACCCACCAACATCGTAGATTTTGTCATTCACCATCTCATTTGTAAAATCAGTATAAAACATCTTAAATAGCTTTTCAAAATCAATTGGAGCAGTTGTTTTATGAATATTTTTATCTGCAAATTCCGTTATAGAGTAAGCATTTTTCAAATCTGAAATATAATGACGAGTGAATTGAGTTTTGTCCATTTTATGCCCAATCACATTTTTCAAAAAAGTCCAAATGTTAGCTTCAGCTCCAACTCCCTGAGTTCTTGCAAAAGATTTTGAAGGAGCTTGAACATCATGAAAAACTTTCAATGCTTTATCGTGCATTATTTTACCGTTTTTATCAGAGATTGATAATTTATAAACATTTCCCCAAGCACCTCTATCAACGTAAGACAAATTTGCACGAGTACCTTTCGGAAGCACCCCTTTTAATTGACCATTCAAAAATTTTGAAAATGTTTTATCTAACATTTTAACATTTTCAGGTGCTAATTCGTCAAAACTACGTTTGATTACACCAGTTTTTTTGCTCTCTTTATAAAAAGCTCTAATATACTTTGCCACATCTCCAAGTGCAGAATAAAACATTTTAACTTTATCTGCTCTTTGGGATTTATCAAAAAGCTCAATTATTTCATGTGGCAAATTTCCTACAACTTGACATTTTGTATTTGGGATAAAAGCATCATAAGATTTGTAGTTATAATCCCTTTTAAAGAAATTTTTCAACCTACTTGGATAACATTTTACAAAATCTACTGTCGACACTTTTCCTAACATAATTTTAGTAAAACACGTAAAGCATTGAAATTGCCTAGTTTATCCCCTCTTGTAAAAAATGTTTACTTAATATATAATTCCAATTATGAAAATAGTGATTTACGGTACAACGGAAATCGGTTGCTTACTTGCAACAGAATTTTTTGAAGACCACGATATAACGATTATTGATAAAGAAGAAAACAGAAGTGATGAATTTAATAAACTTGATATAAGCTTTGTTCAAGGTAACGCATCTAATATTGATGTTTTACAAAATGCAGATATCAAAAATGCGGATATTTTTATTGCTTGCACAACAGTTGATGAGGCAAACATCGTTGCTTGTCTTTCAGCTAAAAAATTCGGTGGAATTAGAACAATTTGTTTTGTTAGCAGAGAAGAATACAAAAAAACTCTTAACTTTGAAAAAAACAACGACAATTTCTGCGATTTCTTCATTGATTACATTATTTGGCCGGAAGAATTGTTAACCCAAGATATTTTCAGAATTGTAACCGTTGCCCAAGCTCTTGATGTTGAAAATTTCGCAGACGGCAGAGCAAGACTTTTGGAATACAAAGTAAAAGAAAACCTTCCAATTGTTGGCAAAAAACTTAAAGATTGCGGTTTTACACAAAATACATTGATGGTTGGTTTAACAAGAGATAGCAAATTATTTATTCCAAATGGTGACACAGAAATTTGTGAAGGCGACAAACTAATATTTATGGGAACTTCACATTCTCTTGATATTTTAGCAGGAACATTTTTCCACGAAAAAGAAATCGTAAAATCTGCATCAATTATTGGTGGTGGGAATGTTGGTTTAATGTTAGCAAAATCACTAGAAAAACTTAAAATCAAAACAAAGATTATAGAAAAAAATTATGAGCGTTGCCAGTATTTAGCAGAAGAATTGTCAAATACTCTTGTTATAAATGGAGATGGGACAAATTTAAAACTTCTTGACGATGAAGAAATCGGTAGCGCAGATGTCGTAATCAGTGTAACAAACAATGACGAAAGAAATTTGCTTTGTTCATTACTAGCAAAACAATTAGGCGTAAAAAGAGTTATTGCTAGAGTTGCAAAAGTTGTAAACATTCCGCTTTTTGAAAAAGTAGGAATTGACATTGCAGTATCACCAAAAAATTCTGCTATTAACGAAGTAAAAAACGATTTACAAGAAAACAATGTCGATATTCTTGCGACAGTTGAACAAGGTCAAGGAGAAGTTCTTGAAATCAATGTTGTACCGGATTTTGGCGGTAAAAAGATTATGGAATTAAAATTTCCAGCAAGGGCTATTATCGGCGTAATCATCAGAAGAAATAATATTATTATTCCGAAAGGCGATACCGTTATTAACACAGATGATATATTAATCATTTTCACAACTTCTGAAAATGCAGCAGAAATTAAGGAATTTTTTAAGGTAAAGTAATATGCGCTTAAACTATATTGCAAATGCGTTGAGTACAACAATGAGATACACAGGTTTGGTATTACTTGCCCCTGTAATCGTTGCTTTGATATACCACGACTTCAATTCAATTGTACCGTTTATATCAGCCAGTTTAATTGCAATTTTTATCGGTTGGTTGTTAAGACGATTTCCAAATACAAGGGATTTGGAAAATTTGAACGATATAAGAAAAGACGAAGGATTATTCATTGTAGCAATTTCGTGGATTTCGTTTGCTCTAATTGCAGCTATTCCATATCTTTTTTATGGCTTAACTCCTCTAAATGCTCTATTTGAAACAGCTTCCGGAATTACAACTACCGGCGCTACAATCCTAACAAGCTTTGATTACCCGAAAGCATTTTTCTTTTGGCGAGCATTAACTCAATGGTTAGGCGGCTTGGGTATTATAGTATTATTTATCGCAATTTTACCTCAATTTGCGGTTGCAGGTCGTCAAATGTTCTTTGCAGAAGCACCCGGCCCAACTGAGGACAAATTCACTCCAAGAATTAGAAACACCGCATCAGCTTTGTGGAAAATATATGTTGGTTTTACAATTTTAGAAATCATTTTGTTATATATATTCAAAATGCCATTATTCGATGCAGTTTGCAATTCATTATCAACACTTTCAGCTGCAGGATTTTCGCCAAACCCTGAAAGCATAATGGGATATCATTCAATGGAAATCACATGGATTGTTTTGATATTTATGCTCTTTGCCGGCGTAAGTTTCAACCTTCAATACAAGGTTTTAACACAAAAAAATCCGTTATTGTTATTCAAAAACGAAGAATTTAGACTATACGGAGCCTTAGTGCTTATAATGGCAATATTAATCACAATTTCATTATGTATGAATAATCAATTCGGATTGTTCAAAAACTTTACAGATGCACTATTTCAGGTAGTCAGTATTGCGACTTCAACCGGCAGCTCTAGTACTGACTTTATTCAATGGAATTACACATCCAAAGCATTACTATTTGTTGTAATGTTTATGGGATCTTGCGCAAGTTCAGCAGGTGGTGGCATAAAAATGGCAAGATGGCTAGTTGTTTTCAAAACAATGAAAGCAGAAATTACAAGAATTTTACACCCTAATGCAATTATAAATATTAAAATAGACGGCAAAACTGTTCAACCTGAAGTTGCTAGACAAATTATTGTATATGTGTTTTTCTATTTTCTAATTTTTGCAGGACTAGCTGTCCTTTTATCAATTTTTGAAGGGAACACTGTATTAGGACTAAGTGGAGCTATCACTTCTTTAGGAAACATTGGTCCCGGATTCGCCCCGCAAATAGGCCCTATGGGAAACTTTGCGGATTTGCAATCTTTATCAAAAATTATTATGATTGCCGGAATGTTCATCGGTCGTCTTGAATTAATACCTTTTTTGGTTATGTTCCAAAAAGATTTTTGGAAAGTTTAATTAAGGTGTAGAAAAATCTACTACTTACAAATGATTAAAATGAACAAAAATTATGTTTTAATCGTTACTATAATGTAACGAGGTTCTTAAGCTTGAATTTTAATAAAAAAATAGCAACATTAATACTTGCATTATCCCTTACTACATCTTCTGTCCTTGCGGTAGAAGAAAAAATGAGTATTGAAAAACACGCCGTTTTAAACATTAAAGATTGTGTTGGGATTGCACTTCAAAATAGTCCTAAAATCAAAAAAGCACGTTACAATTACGGAATTGCAAAAGGAAATGTTGGGATTGCAAAATCTGGCTATTTCCCGACGTTAGGTATTGGAACAGGTTATAATTTAACAGAAAACAGAACTAACAGAGCCAATACCAGTAGCAACATATATTCTGCAGAAGCAAGTATTAATCAGCTTTTATGGAACTTTGGCAAGACAAATGCAAATATCAGAATGTACAATTTTGATAAAGATGCCGCTCTTTATGAATTTGAAGATACAGTATTAGAAACTATTTTCGGAGTAAAAACAAACTATTATGGAGTTCTCGCAGCAAAAGCAACAATGGACGTAAATAGAGCAAATGTTCAAATTAACGAACGAAACTACCAAAGAACAAAAGCCTATTTTGATGAAGGAATTAAATCAAAAATTGATTTAGTCAACGCAGAAGTTTATCTATCGGATTCAAAAGTTACCCTTGTAGAATCAGAAAAAGCTTATCAAAATGCAATTGT
Source organism: Candidatus Melainabacteria bacterium MEL.A1 (assembly GCA_001765415.1). Taxonomy (GTDB): domain Bacteria; phylum Cyanobacteriota; class Vampirovibrionia; order Gastranaerophilales; family Gastranaerophilaceae; genus Stercorousia. The sequence goes on along the minus strand of CP017245.1, from coordinate 1,822,084 downwards.
AAAACTAAACAATTCTATGTATATCGCATTTGCTCCTGAATATGAAATCGAAAACACAGAAACTTTCAATTTCCAAAATAATTATGCCCCTGTTAGCTTAGACAAAATTGATGAGAAAAAAGATTTGAGTACTCCACCTAAAGGTGTTAACAACGCATTTTTAACCTCTCAGGTTCAAGAAATCAATATTTTAGACAACTACAAATTTGAACCATTTCCTTACACTTTTGAAGAATCGGTAAACTTAGCATACAAAAACAGACCCGATTTAAAAGCTTATAATTCAACATTAAAAGCAATGAAAGAATCACTAAAGTATACAAAAAGAGAATATTTACCGGAAATTTCAGCATCTGCCGGATACGGATACAGAGATAAATATAATTCAAATTCTTTTAATGTCGGAGTAAATTTATCAAGTTCTGTTAATATAAAAGGTCAAAAACACAAAATTGATAATGCAAAAATACAAGTTCAATTAGCAGAAAATGAAATAGATCAAGCCAAACAAGACATCTATTTTGAAGTTCAAAACTTGTACATAAATATGGTACAATTAGAAAAACAAATTCCGCTATTAGCAGTAAAAGTAAAACAAACACTTGAAAACTTTGAACTTGCTGACGGCAGATATGAAGTAGGATTAGGCGATTATATTCAATTACAAGATGCAAAAGTAAATTATAACAATGCCCAAGTTTCATACGTACAAACGGTTTACAATTATAATGTTGCAAGAGCGAACCTTGAGAAAGCTATTGCACTTCCACAAAGCATAACAACAACAATTGAGGATAAAAAATGATAAGCTTTGAAAAATTTAAGAAATTACAAATAAAAAAAAGATATATAGCGACCGCACTAATTATCGCAGTCGTTGCAACAGTCGGAATTACAGGAATTTCAACCAGTAAACAAGTAAAATATGACACTAAACCGATTGAGCGTTGTACAATTACCCAAGTTGTAGAAGCATCAGGCACAATCAACCCAGTAAACACAGTCAGTGTTGGTTCTACAGTATCAGGCTTAATTAAAGAGATTTACGTTGATTACAATGATGTTGTAAAAAAAGGGCAAATTTTGGCTCAAATCGACCCAGCAAACTTTATAGCGCAAGTTCAACAAAACCAAGCGCAAATCAACAACGCAAGGGCAAATATGCAAAAGCTTCAAGCCATCGCTAATTACGACCAAAAGCAATATATAAGATACAAAAACCTTTATGCAAAGAACTTCGTAGCTAAAAGCGAACTTGATGAAAAATATAGCACCTATCAATCTGATTTGGCTCAAATTAATGCTGCAAGAGCGCAAGTTAACCAATTTCAAGCATCATTAAAAACCGCACAAACAAACTTAGGATACACAAAAATTATTGCACCAGTAGATGGAACAGTTATTTCAAGAGAGATTGACTTAGGATCTCCTGTTGCCGCAAGTTTCCAAGCACCGGAATTATTCACTATTGCACAAGATTTAACAAAAATGCAAATAGAAGTAAGTGTTTCAGAAGCTGATATCGGCAAAGTAAAAGACGGGCAAGATGTAACTTACACCCTAGATGGTTACCCTGACAGTACTTTTGAAGGCAAAGTTACACAAGTCAGATTATCTCCAACAACTGTTTCAAACGTTGTAACATACACAGTAATCGTTGATGTTGACAATGAAGATTTAAAACTTAAACCTGGTATGACTGCGAATGTATCAATTATCACAAATAAGAGTGAAAATGTTTTGTGCGTACCAAATATTGCATTGAAATTCACTCCTGACATAAACGGACCAAAATACAAAAATCAAGGGCTATGGGTTTTAGAAAACGGAAAAGCAAAACGTATTGATATTGAAACTGGCGCAAGCGATGATTCTTCAACAGAAGTAATTTCAAAACTTCTAAATGAAGGTATGCAAGTCATCATGGGAATTAGAGGAAAAGAAACAGGTAAAAAAAATGAAAGTGGCGGCAGACCTCCAATGCCGTAATTTTAAATTATAAATAGCGCATATCAGAAAGGATTTCATGTCATTAATTGAAGTAAAAAATGCCATAAAAACATACCAAACGGGTGAAGATAGTTTTAACGCTCTAAATTGCGTATCTCTTTCTGTTGAAAAAGGTGAATTTGTCGCAATTATGGGAGCATCAGGTTCTGGCAAATCTACATTTATGAATATGCTAGGAACTTTAGACAAACCAAATTCCGGCAGTTATTATCTTGATGGTATTGATATGCTTTCACTTGACACAAACAGTCTTGCAATGGTTCGAAATGAAAAAATGGGCTTTGTTTTTCAAGGGTTTAACCTAATCTCAAGAACAACCGCCCTTGAAAACGTAGAACTTCCAATGATTTATAAAGGCATACCTGAAGAAGAACGTGTAATAAGAGCTAAAAAGGCACTTGAAATCGTAGGTTTGGGCAAACGAGAAGATCACATGCCAAACCAAATGTCAGGAGGACAACAACAAAGAGTGGCTATCGCAAGAGCCATAATCAATGATCCTCCGCTAATTCTTGCCGACGAACCGACAGGTAACCTTGATACAAAAACAAGCATTGAGGTTATGGAGTTTTTTGTAAAACTCAACAAGGATTTAGGCAAAACAATCGTCTTAGTAACTCATGAACCCGATATTGCAGAATATTGTAAAAGAGTAGTGAAATTTAAAGATGGGAACATAATTTCGGATGAAATTAATGAACATACGACGATACCGTATTAAGTGAATGGTGAATAGACCATTTCGTTCGCTTCACTCAATATGAGTAAAATAAACCGAAACTTTTCCTTGCTCCAACGGGGAGAGGGTATGGTGAGAGATTTAAATTTAACAAGGAAAAACTATGATTGACTTCAAATCAACAGTAAAAATGGCGGTAGTATCGCTAAAAATAAACAAAATGCGCTCAATGTTAACAAGTCTTGGTATAATCATTGGAGTCAGCGCAGTTATAATAATGCTTGCAGTCGGAACAGGTGCAAGCGAAAAAGTTCAAAAAGATATGGAATCTATGGGTAGCAATATCTTAACCATACGTTCAGCATCAGCGAAATCAGGCGGTGTAAGAATGGGATTAGGAACACGCCCAACCTTAACACTAAAAGATGCCGCAGCGATTGAAAAAAACACTCGAGGAGTTTCTGCAGTATCATCAGTTAGCTCAGAAGCAAAACAATTAACCTATGGCAACCAAAACTGGTCAACAACGGTTTATGGCACTGATCCTGAATATTTTTACATTAAAAATTACGAAGTCCAAGCCGGCAGGGGCTTTGTACCGGAAGATATTAAAAACTCTGCCAAAGTAACTGTAATTGGTTCAACGGTCGCATCAGAATTATTCGGAGATTTAGACCCAATCGGAAGAATTATGAGGGTTGGCGGAACTCCGTTTAAAGTAATTGGAAGTTTAAAATCAAAAGGCAGTATGGGGCCGATGGATCAAGATGATTTGATATTTATTCCAATCACAACTGCACAAAAAAAAATTTTTGGAACTGATTTTCCGGGAACCGTTTCTATGATAGTCGTAAAAGGGTCAAATCCTGACGATGTTTCAACTGCAGAACAAGACATTGAAGAACTTTTAACCAATCGTCACAAAATCGGAAAAAATCAAACAAAAGACTTTGAAATCCGAAATTCCGCAGAATTTCAAGAAAAAATGAAATCAACAGTTAAAACATTTGCAATTTTATTAGCCTCAATCGCATCTGTATCCTTACTAGTCGGCGGTATTGGCATTATGAATATTATGTTGGTGTCAGTTACCGAAAGAACAAAAGAAATCGGAATACGTATGGCAATCGGCGCAAAACCGTCTGACATAAGGATACAATTTTTAATAGAATCCTTTTTATTATCAATAATCGGCGGATTAATCGGGGTATTCATCGGAATTGCAGGAGCAGAAATTGTCCAAATCAGTGGAATTATGACCGTTTCCATATCCTTATTCTCAATTCTTCTATCACTAGGATTTTCAGGTGCTATAGGTGTATTATTCGGATATTATCCGGCATACAAAGCTTCATTATTAAACCCGATTGACGCATTGAGGTATGAATAAAAATAATAAGGCAATAGGAACAAAACTTAACGCCCTATCGCCTTATCATCTTATAGCCTTTCTTAATACGTCATTTGCCAATTGTCGTTTATAACTTTACCTAAACAACCATGCCAATTTGTAGTGTCTGCTGCACACGTATTAGTATAATTCGTATTCCTAGCAGCTTCTGTCATTGGTGCAGTAGTATTTTCTGAAAAATTAAAGTCATCTATTATACCATTATTATAAACAAACATTGCAAAAATATCTCTACCGGCAATATTAGGACCTTTGGCACCGTTTGTATCAACATATAATTCTAACAATACATCTCCAACTGGTCTATAACTAACACCGATTGCAGTTCCACTTGCAATAATATAATTCGTTCTTGGTGTGTGCCAACCAATAGAACTTGTCCCTGCAATCTTTTTATACGAACTTGCAAAACACGGAGTTATATTAGAACCGCATTTTTGAACAATTTTGAAATTACTTTCAATAAAATTTTCTGCCACAGCTTGAGAAGTTAAACCTGCCTCTTTCAAATTTAGTGCGTTTCTATCAGTTTGGTATCTAAGAGTTGCTTGATTTAATTCGTTATAAACCTTATGTAATTGAGTTACATAACTCTGTCTTTGATAATTTTGCATTAATGTCGGAACAGTCATTGCTGAAACGATACCAATAATGCCGAGAGTGACGAGAACCTCTGCAAGAGTGAAAGCTGTTTTTCTTAGTGAATGGTGAGTGGTGAATAGTGAGTGGACCTTATCGGGAAAATTATTTCCTTTCATTTTACCAACCATGCGATACTTCGGACTGTTGTCCTCAGTATGACAATTTTTATTTCCGTAACAGACTACACCTCCATGCGTCTTATCATCTAGGCATCTTAAAAACAGATGTAGGCCATGATTATGAGAGGGTTTTAAACTATTGCCCCCCCCCCGATGAGCTTTAATTCTTTCATATTACCTCCTTATTTTTTTGTTAAAACGGTTTTGTTTGGTTTAATTTTAATCTCAAATCTCTAAATCTTGAAATATCTTCCTGTGTTCGTCCAGATTCTTGGAAAACTGCCTGAGTTGACGGGTGAACCATCAAAACATAATCCATGTGAATTTCTAGGAAATTGTATTTTCTCGGAGATTGATTTGTATTTCTTGGATAAATTTCGGCATTTGTTACCGCCAAAAATCTACGTTCTCTGTCATTCAATAAATCTGTAAGTTCTCGGTTTGTGTTTGTATATTTTGAAACATGCACAATCCCTTTAATGTCATGATCTGCGGTTAAAATACTTACTTCTATTGGTACTGTATCAATGTTTTTTGCCATTTTTTTATCCTCTTGTCAATATTATTATCTCTATATAATACTATATTTTGTCAAAATTGTCTATTTGTTAAATTTTGTCAATGCTACCTTTAGTTCTTCCGCCATATGCTTCGTGAACATCAACAACAGAGATAAAAGCTGACGGATCGATTTTCTTTATAACTTCCTTCATTTTTGCCATTTCTAACCTTGAAACAACGCAATAAATAATAGTCTTTTGTGCGCCGGAATAAGCACCTACACCATTTATATAAGTAACTCCCAAATCCAATTTTTCCAGCAATTCATCACCGATTTCATATGCCTTATCACTAATTACTCTAATTGATTTTGCAGAATTTAACCCTTCTAAAACAACATCAATAACTCTAAATGCAATAAAATATGTCAAAACCGCATACATTGCTCTGTTCCAACCAAAAACAAGTCCTGACGCTCCATAAATAAATACATTAAATGTCATTATCCACTCGCCAACCGAAAATCCGAATTTCTTTGACAAAACCAAAGACATAATTTCTGTACCGTCAAGCGAACCTTCGTTTTTCAAAACAAGTCCAACACCTGTACCAAGAATAATTCCGCCAAACACAGTTGACAATAACAAATCATGACTTGTCGGATGATTATACATTCCAAAAAGGTTCAAGAACAAAGATAACATTCCGATTGCATAGAATGTTTGAATTACAAACTTTTTACCAATTTTATTAAACGCAAGTAAGAAAAACGGGATGTTAATCAAGAAAATCAACAAACCTAAATTAATTTTTGTTAAATAGCTTATAATAATTGAAATACCAACTATTCCACCATCAATAATATTGTTCGGAACGAGAAAAACCTCTAACGCAAAAGCCGCAACAAGAGGTCCTAAAGTAAGAAAAAACATCTTATTTAGAATTGATAACAATAACTCTTTTTTCCCATCTTTTTCTGCCATTATTCATCCTTACCGGTTCTTTTAATTGTCATAAAATTATTTATCTTGAAAATAGTTTTTTTATCTTCTTCAACTTCTTCTTTATATCCAAGAATTTTTTCCAAATCGGCTTTCAACGTAATCAAATCTTCATATTTTTTTAAAGCACCATCAACCGCAATTGAAACATCTCCTGTTTCCTCAGAAACAACCAAGCAAGCAGCATCACTAACTTCTGTCATTCCAATAGCAGCTCTATGACGAGTTCCATACTTCCAACTAAGTTTTGGATCTTCAGTTAACGGTAACAAAACCCCTGCAGAAATTATTTTATCACCGTTAATAACAACCGCACCATCATGCAATGGAGTATTCGGATGAAAAATAGTCAACAAAAGCTCTGTTGACAAGTCTGCATTCAATTTTGTTCCAACATCACTGTATGTGTTTCTCAAATCACTCTGAAACACAATTAATGCACCTGTATGTGACTTAGACAAATATTTTGCACTTTCAACTAATTCTTTTACAACATCAATTTTTTGTTCTGTCTTGTTATTTTGGTTAAATATTTTTGTCACAAAATCAACTTGACCCAAAAAGCCCAAAAAGCGTCTTAATTCCGGTTGAAATATAACAATTAAACTCAATGAAACAAGAGTTACGATAGATTTCAAAAACATACCTATGATTTTCAAATCAACTCTCATCATAATTTCGCTCACTGCCCAAGCGCAAACCAAGATTAACAAACCCTTTACAAACTTTTCAGAAGACGTGTTTTTGATAAATTTTCTATACAAAAACAATAAAAGACCTGCCAAAAAAACAATCTGAATGAAATCAGACCAATTAAAAGTCATTTCTAATGTTGAAATATATTTGAGTATGTATGTAAAAATATCGTTAATCATTTTTCAACCTATCAGGGATTATATCGTGAGCAATCAAATCTTCTAAGCTCTCTCTCTTTATTATAATATCAGATTGAGAATTATTTACAAGTACCATAGCCGGTTTTTGAACTCTATTATAGTTTGAAGCCATAGAATAGTTGTATGCTCCTGTATTGTAGACACATAAGATATCACCTTCTTCTATTTCAGGGAGCTTAATATTTTTTATCAAAATATCACCGGACTCGCAAAATCTACCAGCAACAGTAACCGTTTGAGCAAGCTCATAATCCGGTTTGTTTGCAATTTGCGCATCATATTTAGCCTGATACATAGAAGGTCTGGCGTTATCAGCCATTCCGCCATCTAATGCAAAATATGTTTTACCTTTCGGCACTTGCTTTGAACTGCCTAATGTGTACAACGTTACACCAGATGTAGAAATTATACTTCTTCCGGGTTCAATGAATAGAGCCGGTGCATCAATTTTGTATTTTTCAATACATTCATACAATCTTTTTATAACAATTTCAGCAACTTCATAAGTTGAAGGTGGATAATCTGCTTCCACATATTTTACTCCTAAACCTCCACCAATGTTGATTTCATCAAGTTTCAACCCAAATTTTTCATCTAATCTTGCAATTTCTTTTACCAAAATTTCAATTTCATCACCATAAATAGATTTTTCGAAAATTTGGGAACCAATATGAGCGTGAAGTCCATGAAGTTTCAAATTTGTATAATCATTTACAATCAATTCAACTGCATCATCAATTTGAGTTAAATCAAACCCGAATTTTGAATCCAAATGTCCTGTTTGAATGTATTCATGTGTATGGCATTCAATTCCTGGAGTAATTCTCAGCAAAATGTTTACAATTTTTTTATGAGATTTAGCAATTTCATTTAACAAAGACAATTCAAAGAAATTATCAACAGAAATTCGCCCAACACCTAATTCAATTGCAAGAGAAAGTTCATCATAAGACTTGTTATTACCATTAAACAAAACTTTTGACATATTAGCACCGGATTTATATACAGTAAAAATTTCTCCCGAAGAAACAACATCAAACCCGAAACCTTCACTCGCAATCAATGCAGAAGTAGCACTTGAGCAAAGAGCTTTTGAGGCGTACATCATATTAACTTTCGGATAACCCTTAAACGCATCTTTATAATCTCTACAAATTTTTCTAATTGTAGCTTCATCAAGAACATACAAAGGTGTTCCGTACTTTTCGGCTAGTTTAACCAAATCACAACCACCGATTTCAAGATTTCCGGCATCATTTATTTTAGTTGTTATTGGTTTTAAAGACTGGTTTGTGCTATCCATTTGTACTCCTTCTTCTTATACGTCAAGGATAACACAATTTTATAAAAATTAAAATAGTAAGAATAATGTAATTAACAATGAATAATAAACCATCAAATCTCTTGCTTGCAATAGCCTAAAATAAAATTCATTCACATCACCACCGCAAATATAAGATTTTAAATAATTATACATTCTAAAAACCAGTGGAATTAATATAAATGTTACCAACAAGCAATATTTTTTTGTCATTATAGCTAAAACCACAGTAAACAAATACCCCAACCCATAAACAACAAAAACACCTTTTTGCGCAAGGGATTTATTTCCAATTCGACAAACAAGAGTTTTTTTATGCGCACACATATCACCTTCATAATCCAACAATGTATGAACATACATCAACCCAATAGTAAACATTACAACTGCCAAAGACAATACCAAAACCTCTAACGAAAAATGTTTTGTCATAACGAAATAAGTTCCCTCAAACAATAATGGACCAAATGCTATCCCGACAGCAATTTCACTCAATCCTCTTTGAGAAAGTTTTGCATAAATCAACGCAATAATCCCACCAATTATAGCCAATCCAATTACCGGAATTCCACATCGTAAAAAAAGTATGAACCCGCATAATATTGCAATTGAAAAATAAATCATTACAACCTGCAAAACGTTTCGTAACGTAGCTTTTCCCTCTTTTATATAAGCGCATTTACATTTTTGAGAATTTTCAGGTAGTGATTTATAATCCACATAATCATCAAACAAATTTGTTGCCAAATGCGCACATGCAATCCCTATCAAAGCAATTATTCCATTAAAGATATTTCCGTCATGCTTTATTGCATAAGCGAAAACTACAAGCCACGACAAAACTGTCATTGGGAGTGAAAATATACGAGAATTTTTTAACCAAAACAAAATTTTATCTATCATAAAAGCAAGTTTTCCATACCTTTGACAGCCTCATAACTTGCTCCTGCCTCTAGCATTTCTTCAGCAGACAAACCAAATAATGTAATCAAAGAATATGCCTCCTTCACTGATGAATTTAGCATATCAACCGCCATTTCAATAGCATCTTGTCGGCTAAGATTGGTAAACTGTTGGTTTTTCCCCTTATAGATAATTCTTTTTTTTGACTTTCCCAACCTATTTTACCCCCATAGCCAATAATGCAGCTCCTATCATGCCGGAATAATTACCTGCAGAAGCCTTTACGACTTTGAACGGTTGAGTAACAATTTGCGCATTTGCCTCTTTTTCAAGATATTCAATATCTACAAATTCAGCCATAGAGCCTGACAAAACAACAACGTCAGGATCAAAAAGATTTGCTAAACCGATTATACCTTCCAAAATATCATTTTGCCATACATCAAAAATCTTTTTCATTATCGGTCTATCAATATGTTCAATAACATCATATGTTGTAATTTCCTTATCGCCGGAAATTTCTTCGGCAGTCTTTTTCAAACCAGTACCTGATGCGTAAGCTTCAAAGCAATCCCAACTTCCACAAGTACATTTTCTGTGTTTATCGGTACGCATCTTAAAGTGCATTTCGCCTGCTGCACCGCTTTTCCCTTTATACAATTTACCGTCAATAATTATTCCACCGCCAACACCTGTCCCGAGTGTAACCATAACAGAATATGGCATATTTTTAGAAGAACCAATAACATATTCAGCCCACGCAGCACAATTTGCATCATTTTCAACAAAAACCGGTTTTTTGCTTAAAGATTTAAAATCCATTGTGGGGTACTCTTTTGCAATATTTCCTGTAGAACCTAAAATACCGTCATTAGTTTTGTTAACGGCTCCGCAAGTAGAAAACGCAATTACATCAACCTCTTTTTCGTGTTTTTCTATAATTTCTTTAAAAATAGCTTGAATTTCCACAAAAGTCTTCGGGGTATGATATTTTTCAATTTCAGAAAGGATTTCTCCTTTTTCATTAATAATAGCACTATAAATTTTTGTACCACCTACATCAATACCTAAAGCTTTCCGCATATCAAAACCTTTCCTTGTAATCTTACAAACTTTCCTGTCACGTAAATTTCCAACCTGTCAGACATTTAGTGACTTATTGCCCTCTTTGTACAAATCTTTTTGTAATTAATTGAGGGCGTGTAATAGCAGAACCAATCACAACACAATGCGCACCTAGTTCAAACGCTTTTGTAACTTCTTCCGGTTGCCAAATTCGTCCTTCCAAAATAACAGGTAACTCTGTATTTTTAACCAACTGTTCCAAAAGTTCAAAATCAGGACCATCACCTCTGTTTTGAGAAAACTGAGTATATCCTGAAAGAGTTGTTGACAAAATATTTACGCCTAATTTCGCAGCATTCAAACCTTCTTCCAAAGTAGAAATATCTGCCATAGAAACTCGATTATTAATTTTCACATATTTAATTAAGTCTTCTAATTTAGCACCATTTGGGCGTTCCCTCATAGTTCCATCAAAAGCAATTACATCTGCTCCTGCCTCAACAAGCTCAATAACTTCTTTAGTTGTCGGAGTGATATAAACAATCTCTTTAAAATTCGCCGGAATAACATTTGGTTTTGTCAGCCCTATAACAGGAACATCAAAAAGTTTTTTAGCATTTCTAACATCCCTTGCTCCTGCAACTCTTAACGCACCTGCACCGCCTTTTACAACAGACTTCATCATTGCGTTAATACAATCTTCTTGATACAAAGGTTCCGCAGGCATTGCCTGAACAGAAACCACAACTTTTCCTTCTAATCGATTAATTATATTCATACAATTATTATACATTAAAAATTTATATTTGAGGTATAATAATTTTAAGGCAATAGTGCTATAGGGTTTGAGGGCGATAAGCCTTGAATAAAGAGAGTTTTAAAACTTTAATAATTATAAGAAAGGTAACAATATGCAAAAAAGCACAGTAAAATATCCGTTCCTTACAGAAGATGTAGAAATTTATGAAAGAGAAAATGGACATAAAATCGTTTTAGCGCACAAAGAAGGAGAACTTGTAAATGTTAGCACTTGGGTAAAAACTGGTTCTATCAACGAAGACGATAAAATTAACGGAATTTCTCACTTTTTGGAACACTTGATGTTCAAAGGAACTCACAAGCACAAGGCAGGATATTTTGACAAAACTTTGGAAGCTAAGGGGGCTATTGTTAACGCTGCGACTTGGAAAGATTACACTTTTTACTATGTAACTCTACCTAAAGGAGCTGAAGGGAAAGATTTGGATTTGGCGATTGAACTTCACGCTGATATGATGCTTGACCCTGTTTTACCGGAAGAAGAAATTGGCTCTCCATTTGAACTTAATAACCCAAAAGTTACAGACAAAAGAGAACGTCACGTTGTTATTGAAGAAATCAGAATGCGCAAAGACCAAAATTGGACTAAAGTTTATAATGCCTGCAATTTCAACATGTATAAAAAACACCCTTACAAAAGAGATGTAATCGGAACGCCAGAAATTATCTCTCAAGTAACTCGTGACGAGATTATGAATTACTATAAAACATTCTATTCTCCTGAAAATATGACAACAATCATTGTTGGAGATTTTAATAAAGAAAAAATTCTTGCGAAAGTTGAGAAAGAATTTGATTTTAAAGGTCGACCAAATGCTCCTAAACGAGTAAACGAAATTGACTCTCCAACAGATCATACTATTGTTGTTGAAAACAAAGGGCAAACAAATACTTCATATTTGATGATAGGATTTTTAGGACCAAAAGCGAACCAATTAAAAGAAAATATTGAACTTGATATAATTAGTATAATTTTGGGCGAAAGCACAAGCTCTAGAATGTATCAAAACTTGATTGAAAAACAACCAGAACAAATCTTTATGGTAGCAAATGCTGAACATTACCAATTCAAAGACGGAAACAATTTCTTTATTCAAGCAAACTTTAAACCTGAAAAGAAAGATATTGCAATTAAACTTGTAAAAGAAGAAATCTCAAACCTTATTAATAACAAGATTTCAGAAGAAGAACTTGAAAAAGCTAAAAAGAAAATCAAATCACGTTTTGCGTACGCAGCAGAAACTGTTTCTGAAATTGGAGAAACAATCGGTTATTATATGACAGTTTGTGAGGATTTGAAATTAATAGAAGACTATCTAAAAGACTTAGATGCAATCACAATTTCGGACCTTGAAAATATTGTAAAAAAATACCTAAATATTAATAACGCAGTAATTTCAATCCTAGAACCCGAAAAATAAAAAATACAAGAGGAATTATGCAAGAAGCAACTGCTCAAGAAAAAGAAGAATTAGAAAAAATCAAAGAAAAATGCCTTAATTGTAAAAAATGTTTGCTGGGCAAAACAAGAACTAACATTGTTTTTTCTGCAGGAATTCCGAACCACAAACTTATGTTAATAGGCGAAGCTCCCGGCTATTATGAAGATCAAAAAGGAGAACCTTTTGTTGGCAAAGCAGGACAATTATTAGATAAGATATTTGCCTCTGTTGGCTTGTCACGTCAAAAAGATGTTTACATCTGCAACACAATAAAATGCAGACCGCCAGAAAACCGAGATCCTCTACCGGAAGAAAAAGATGCTTGCAAAGAATATCTTGATGCTCAAATAAATATTTTAAAACCACGAATAATACTATTATGCGGAAGGGTTGCGGTACAATCAATTTTAGGAACATCTCAGGGAATTACCAAAATCAGAGGAAAATGGTACGAAGGTCCAAATATGTCAAAAATGATGCCAATTTTCCATCCGTCATATTTATTGAGAAATGATGCCCGAACCAAAGGAAGCCCCAAATGGCTTATGTGGCAAGATATCCAAGAAATCAAACGAGTTTATTCGCAAATGGATTAGTAAATTTTTGCCAGTTTGAATAAATAATCTTCTTTTGCTCCGGATTTAAAACCAGTTGGAATAAAGTTTTCTTTATATTTTTCAACCGCATATCTATCTGTCATACCTGAAATGTAATCAGTTACTATACGCTCAATTTTACTTTCATCACAAACAGGCTTAAGCATATCGCAATACAATAAAAACAACTCCTTAATTACATTACGAGCCTTCTTTTCTTCCAATTTTGCAGGAGATGCCTCTTCATAAACATTTTCAAACATCCATTGTCTTAATTTAGTTGTATAATACCAACCTTCTTCACTCATTGAAACTTCAGGTTTTCCAATTGAATTTACAATAATTTCATTAATCATTTTACTCAATCGTTTACTTTGAATAGATGTAAAATAATCAATACAATCTTTCGGCAAGTCGCTTTCTGCAATTATTCCTGCTCGGATAGAATCTTCTATATCATGATTAATATATGCAATCTTATCTGCTAATTGAACAATTTGAGCTTCAGGAGTTTTGGGAACATATCCCCAAGTATGCGTTAAAATTCCATCAATAGTTTCTCGACATAAATTCAAATCTTCCAAAACTTCAACAACCCTTACACTTTGAATATTATGATGAAAACCACCTTTTACAAGTTCATTCAAAACACCTTCACCACAATGCCCAAATGGAGTATGTCCTAAATCATGTCCTAGCGAAATAGCCTCAACCAAATCTTCGTTAAAATCCAATGCCCTTGCAATAGATCGCCCGATTTGAGAAACCTCAAGAGTGTGGGTCAATCGAGTTCTGAAATGATCATCAAAAGGTGACAAAAAAACTTGAGTTTTATGCTTTAAGCGTCTAAAAGCTTTTGAATGTAATATTCTATCCCTATCACGTTGAAATTCTGTTCGCATAGGGCAAGGTTCTATTTTCTTTTTTCTTCCTTTTGAAAAACGACTTTTTGTCGCATATTCATTCAAATTGTCAATTTCACGTTGTTCTAATTTATATCTTATTGTATCTTCTGTTTTTATCATTATTATAATCCTCTACCTGCATTCTATCAAAAATTTATACGATGGCTATACTTTATCTGATTGAGGTTTGAACATATCTTTAACATCTTTTGCGTGGAAAGACACATCCAATGAATATTTTTTACGAACATTGTCGACTGCCTCACCAACTTTATTAATAGCCCAACCAGAAATCAAACCAAAGAACATTGCTTTACCACCGGAAATCAATCTTGCAGTACAATATAAAGAAGTTGCAATCGCTCCAATTGCGGGAATTCCATATTTCAAAGATGCTGAAATTTTTTCATCTTTTCCATCAGCTTTATTAACATAATAGCCTACTGCGCCTACTGTGCCAACAATTGATAAAACATCTGTCGGTGCAGACCCTAATCTCAAATCCCTTGCTTTATCTACATATTGAACTGTTTCAATATCAATTGATTTGTCGAGTGATTTAATAGCAGATTGAACTTTTGATTTCAATTTCAAATATTCATTTCTTGGTAAATATGCTTTGTATGTGGTCAAAATTTCTTGCAATTCACCTTTTGAACTTTTTGAAATTATATCTTCTACCTCTGCGACGTATGAAGAAATTGATTTTACCGCATCTTCATTATAACCATATTTTTTAGAATTTTCCGCAAAACTAATACTTAATTGCTTCAAATTATTTTTAATAACTTTAATTGCATTGTTCCTTTGTGCAAGATGTTCATCATCAGAAAACTTTTTATATTTATTCAAATTGTTACGCAAACTAGCCATAATATCATTTGTAGCTACATCTTTCGGATTTACGAATTTTTGAATATTGTTAAGAGCCGTTGAAGTTGCTTTGTAATTATCGCTTATATCATGTGTTATTAATTGCCTTAATGCTCCAGTTTTGTTTGCCAATTTCATTTTTGCCGGCAACATATAATCCTCAGCAATAAATGTTTGCCACATATTTTTGGATTTAAAGTTTTTTACATCTTTTAAACTTGCATCCCAGAAAAATTCAAACAACCCATCCGTTGCATTACGAACTTCTTTCAATCTTGCTGTTCTTGCATTCACCCCAAAACCTTTTTCAAGATTTTCATTAACCTTTGCAATTCTTAAACCAGCAAAATTTAAAGCATCAGCTACTTTTTTATTATTAGGATGCTTTTTTAAAATTCTTTCATTTATTGAACTTAAATATTCAGTCAAATTAGCAAATTTTCTATTCGTAGAAGAGTAAGACGCATTAACTGTCTTACGACTTATTTTATCAAAAAACCGTGTAATTCCTTCATGGATGTTACGAGTATATGTTCTTTCTCCATTTTTCCCCCACATAATTCGTTGACAAGCAACATCCTTTAAAGAAGTAAAATTGTTTACACTTCCAGATTTTTCAATGAACGAATTGACTTTACTCAACGCAAATCGGTAAAAGTTTTTCAACTTTCCACCTTTTGCCATTCTGCGTTCCAATTTTATACGCCATTTATCTAGTAATTTTGCGGCACCTTTGTTTAACCCGCCACTAAACAAAGCCAAAGTTCCAAAACCGACAACCAAAGCCGAAATTGCAATAGTTTTGCCTAACAAGTGACTTTTTTCCTTCTTATCATCTTTCGGATTAACACTTACCGGAGTATTCAAAAAATAACCGTTTTGCGGTTGCGAAAACTCCTTAAAAGCACGATTATATTTATTATTTGTAGCTACTACATTATTAATCATACGTTACCTTATATATATTAACGCATGAAACACCAAATTTTTGCTTTTTTTATAAAGAATTGTTAATTGTAAAGCGCCTCAACTATCACATTTGCAGCCTCTTTTGAAGAAACTTTATCAGATAACAAACTTTTAACTTCGCCTAATTCTGCAATATTCTTGGCTCTATAATTTTTATCAAAAAGTAATTCTTCAATTTTGTAAGAAATCTTTTGCACACAAACATCGCCTTGAATAATTTCTGGAACAATTGATTTGTTGGCAATAATGTTCGGTAAAGAAACACGTTTTATACATCGAACAATCAAATATATAAAATAGAACAACCAAGGTCCTCTATAAGCTATAAGCATTGGAGTTTGGTATAAACAAGCCTCTAAAGCAACCGTACCAGATGCCAAAATCAAAGCATCAGAAACACTCAACAACGCTTGATTTTCCCCTTTAATTACAGGGAAAGGAGCTTTTTTCAAAAACTTGTTATATACACTATCCGACAAATTTGGAGCATGAGAAATACAAAATTGCAAATCAGGGTGTTTTTTCTGCAAATCCAAAGCAGATTTAATAAAAACATTCATCAAATATTTCAATTCAAATACTCTTGAGCCAGGAAAAATTGAAACCAATTTTTTGTTTTTATCAAAACCATGTTTTTCAAAAAATTCATCTCGGTCAGCTTTTTTAGGCAATTGAGAAACTAACGGATGCCCGCAATAATGAGTTTTTATCCCATAATTTTCATACATTTCTTTTTCAAACGGGAAAATGCACAAAACTTCATCTACATTTTTCTTAATCGTATTAATTCGCCATTTTCTACTAGCCCAAACTTGTGGAGGAATATAATAAAAGACCTTAATTCCTGCACGATGTAAAAACTTTGATATATTCAAATTAAAAACACCATAATCAATCAGCAATACCAAATCAGGCTTATATTCTTTTGTAAGATAATCTACAACTCTTTTTCCTAACATTAAATGGTCAGCAACAATCTTAAAAGACAAACCGACTGCACCCATTTTCCTTTGGTCAGAAAAAAGCTTTACGCCAACTCGGCGCAAATTTTCACCACCAACACCTTCTATTTCAATATCAGGATGGGCAGCTTTTAAAGCTTCTACAACATGTGATGCGTGGATATCTCCAGAATATTCACCTGTAATAATAAAAAGTTTTTTCATATTCTACACAGCCATAATTACAATACCGTTTTTATCAGCATATTCAATTACTTTTTCCTGATCAACTATAATTGTTTCATTTGCTTCAACTGCAATCAAATCTGCCTTATATTTTTTCATTGTTTTTAATGTTCTTAATCCAATTGCAGGAATATCAAATCTCTTGTCTTGGAACGGTTTAGAAACTTTTACAACTACGGCATTTTTCTTAGCCATTTTAGCTCCACGTTTTATGCACATATCAGTGCCTTCTATAGCCTCAACAGCCATAATCATTTTATCCTTAATTACAACTGACTGTCCAACGTCAACTTTGCCCATTTCTTTAGCAAGCCAAAAACCATAATTTACATCTTCCATTTGTTTTTCAGTTGGGTTTAATTTACCTAAAACGCCTGATGGAATCATCAAGTTTTTGATAAAAATAGTTTGATCTAAAACAGAAATATTGTGTTTTTCAAACTCTTTTACAATCAAAAGCATAACTTCATCATCATTTAATCTTTTTACAGATTTTAAAATTTCGATGGCTCTTGCATCAAACTTATGAAGTTGCAACAAAACACGTTTATGAACTTTTCCTAAAAAAGTCACTTGTTTAATTTCTTCATCAGTAAAAATCTTTTCAATTTTCGTCATTTCTCCCGGATGGCAAGAATAAACCTTTGAGCAGTATTTTTTTAATTCTTTCACATTATCATTTGCAAGGGAAATACAGATAACTTCAAACCCATTTTCTTTTGCATGGCGAGCCATTTCTACAGGAAGGATTCCATCACCAGCTATTAAACCTTGCTTATTTTCTAACATTATTGACACTTTTAATTTCCTCTTTTACTAAATCCATTATATCACAACTATTTTTTTAGAGAATTAATCTCCTCAACTTGCGCCTTATTGAATAAAACCGCACCGCCCATCATCTTTGTATTAAACACGACTTGAGCATAACTTTCAGCTAATTCCAATTTCAAAAAAGCATCTTTTATAGTCTTATCACCGACAACAAAACCATGATTTGCCATCAAAACCGCATCATAATCTTTAAAATACAAAGCCGTTTTTTCAACCAAATCTATTGAACCAGGTAAACCATACTCTGCCAAAGGAATTTGTCCGAAATAAAAAACATTTTCTGCCATAATCGGTTCATCCAAAGCAATATGACAACAAGCAAAAGAACTTAAATATGGCGGATGAACATGAATTATATAATTTACATCCGGTCTTTGCTTGTAAAATTCTGCATGCAACATCTTTTCAGAAGACGGTTTTTTATTTCCTTCAACCAAATGTCCATCATAATCCATTAAAACAAGTTCATCTTTAGACAAATAACCATTTGAAGAACCAGATGAAGTAATCAAAATTTTATCTTCAAAACGAGCAGAAAAGTTACCTGAATATCCGGGAGTAAAATTTTTTACTCCGGCAAGCCTGCCATATTCAATCAATTCAGTCTTTAATTCTTCTAAATTTTTCATCTATAACTGCTCCCTGTCAGGGTCTTCAATATCAATTACTTCCGCATACATCATCTTTTTAGCAACCGGCTTGTTATCAACCGAATTTTCTGTATCAAAAACTTTCAACTCAACTTTTTCATCATTGCTTTTGGCAAGTCTATCAGGATGTTTAATTTCCATTTTCTCAAATTCTACCCCAGAACCTTTTGTATCCATAGCAAGGATAAACGCAAAATACGTTTGCTGTCTTACCCAGTCATAACCAATATTTAATTTAAAATCATCAGGTCCTAAAGCAACAATAAAGGAGTTTTCTTGGAACATTTCCCCATTTGGTGAATCTCCAGTCATCGTAAGAGTTCCAGACCAAGCAACAGTCAAATATTTATTAATACGCAAAGCTTCTCTAATATATACATTTGCATGACCGTATCTGTACATATCGTACATCTGCATAGGAGTTCCGTCCTGATAAGCCGATGCAAAAAATCCAACATCTTGCATCCAATGTTTATATTGAGTATGAACTCTTGGACCAATTCTACCAACAAATTGAGTATCACCTGTACCATATAATGCAGCACTACCTTGCAATACCAATCCGACATTTAAAGCCATCAGCTTTTCAGGATTTGTATAGTTGAACAATGTTTGATCAATATTTGCCATATATCTGGTTCTTGTTGTCCCAATATCATTTCTTGCAATACTTTCGCCATACCTGTTATAGTCATTGTTCTGCATATAACCAAATCCAAAACGGTGTTGAAAATTCAAATCCAAACCTTTACCAATAGTAGATGGGATTACGCCACTATCACGATAAACCAATTCAGCAGTATATTTAGGCATTCTAGGCCCAAAGAACCATTCATCCATGAACGAATTTGCACCGTATTGCAAATATAATTTATCATCCAAATATTGTCTGCCTTTTAAGATGAAAACATCCGCTGACGAACCATATCCAAAATCTGTATAGTTAGTTGCACTTCTATATTTTGCCAAACCACCAAAACCTATACCGCTTTTGTTATTAAGAATTGGCATCAATTTTAATGTAGAACCGTTTTGCAGCGGAGTATCAACTACAAATCCAGGTCCTGCAAACATTCCCAATCTACCACGTGAACCAAATTCAGGGTAATTTGCATCAAAAAATTCATGTTTCTTATTTGTGTGAACAGAAATAGAAGGGAAAGTAAATAAATTAACATCACCATATCTGATTTTTGCTTTTTTCAAAGTTATAACATCATGATCTTTTTTAGCATTTACAAAAATATCTTTTGTTTTGATATTAATTGTAGTGTCACCTGTTGCATCTGTAATTGACGATTTTTCTTCATCATCAAGCATCATTCTGTTAAAATGGTTTCCACCAATCATCCTGGTTTCCAAATTCAAAATATAATGATCTTCTGATGACAGTTTACCATTATATAAAATAATTTTATCATCTTGCATTTCACCAGATCTTGCTTTTACCGTCATCATAGATGCTTTTGTATGCAAATTATCCATAAACGCATTTTCTTCGTTCATGTTGATTTGTAGAAAATCTCCGAAAACATGATTTCCATCTCTAATTACTTCTACTTTCCCATATGCTTTCAAAGTATTAGAAACTTTATTATAAACCATTTTATCGGCTTTTATAGTTACGTTTTGTGGCGGGAATACCAAAACCGGAGAACCGGTTGCAATAATATCCATTGTCTTGTCATCATAATCAACATTATCAGCATCCAAAACAACATCATTTGATGTAACCTGTTGTTTTACCCCACCTTCCAATTCTAAAGTCGTATCTGAATTAGATGTTACTTCTTCTTTGTCTTTTTTACCTTTTCTATCTTTCTTAGAAACCTTTTCATTATCATTAACTGGCTCAACATAATTTATATTTAACTCATTATTAAGCTTTGCATTTTCTTCAGCTTCTAAGCGAGCTTGTTCCTGTTTTTCTTTTTCAATTAATTCAAGAGTTTTTTTGTAATCTTTTTCTCTCAAATAATTTGTAACTTTAATACGAGTTTTTTTGAAAAGTGGCATACCTCTAACAGGCTTAATATTACTGCCCTCAACGACCTCAACATTAGGCATTGTAATCCCCATTGGAGATTCGTAAAAATTCTCATTAAAAAGTTTCTCTAAATCCGCAGGCGAAGTAATAGTATCAGCAGCGAAAACTCCGCTTGCTGACATCGATAATATTAATGCTGTTGTTAATAAATATTTTTTCAATTTTCCGCCTTTATACCTAAATGTAATTCAATGGGTTGTTTGGTTTTCCGTTAATTCTCACCTCAAAGTGAACATGCGGTCCTGTACTGTAACCGGTAGTTCCTTCGTACCCGACAACATCTCCCTTATGAACAAATTGTCCTTGTCCAACTTTTATAGATGACATGTGAGCATACAAGGTTGTAGTCGGTTTTCCATTTACAACACCGTGATCCAAGATGACAACCTTACCATATCCTCCATACCAACCAGAATAAATAACTTTTCCTGAGTTTGAAGCATGGATACTTCCATGATTTGGTCCAGCAATATCAACACCTGAGTGAAATGTTCTACTATTAAATATCGGGTGAGTTCTCCAACCGAATGGAGATGTAATTCTTCCGCCAATCGGGCGCATAAAACCTGTTGATGTGATTTTTACAGTAGAACGACCTCTGTTACGAGCAATCATACTTTGAATACTTGCTGATTGGCGAGCCAATTCTCTTTCCGCTCTTTCATAAGTCTTTCTATCTGTTTTATACTTGCTTATCATACTTTGGTTCATTGCAATTGCGGACTTAATATTTCTTTGTTGAGAATTTATCTCTTGAATTGATTGAGCTAAAGCAATTTTTTTAGCCTGAACATCTCTTTTCATAGCCGCAATTCTTTGAGATTTTGCACGCATTGCAAGAATTTGAGCATAATTTTTCTTCAAAACTATCTTTTCAAAATATATTACATCCAACAATGAATTTAAATCCTTTGAAGTCAAAATTAATTGAAACATACCTGTTCTTTGGTTTTTATAAACCTGACGAATACGTTTGCGCATATCGACATTTGCTTTGTTAAATTCTGCAACAGATGCGTTCAAATCTTTTTCCATTTGCGCCAATTGACTTTCTAAACTAGAATATTGGTTTTTTGATTTTTGCAAAGTATTTGAAGCCTGTTCCAATTTCTGTTGGTTTTTGTAAAGTTTATTTTTTTCAAGATGCTCTAAAACTTTTAATCTTTTAATTTTTTCATGGGTAACTCTTTGTTTATGTTGAATTGTTTTCAATTGATTAGCATCAGCAACAAGGCTTATATTACCTATAAGCAATGCTACAAATACTATAAACATTTTTTTTACAAATCTATTTATACCCACAATATACCTATTTCACCATAAGAGGCAACAGCATTAATCCAACAGTCCACGCAATAAATGTAACTGCAATTATTGCAACAATAGCTCTTTGATGTTTTCTGAAAAATTCCATTTTGTTTCCCCTATCCGTTCTAACAAAATTGTACTATAAAAATTTTTGATTTGCAAAATTTTAAGAAATCTATTAATATAGCTTTATGGAATTTATAAAAGAGGCTGTTGATAAAAAAATCGTACAAAAACAAGATATCGGGATTAATCCGTATTTGATTGAAAACAATTTTAACCAAATCGAAAAGATTACAAAATTTTTCCAAACCCAAACACCAGTTCTTTTGGTAAACGGTTTTATGGGAACTGGGAAAGTTTTGATTGTAAACCAAGCTTTATCTTTTCTTGAAGATGATGTCATAACTCTTAAATACAACTGTTTTGAAACAACTATTCTCGATGATATTTTGTTAGAATTTTTTGATAATTTCAAAAAGTTAACCGCACAAGGAATTATCCAAATTCCAAAAGCCAGAACCGAAAATTTCACACAAAAAATCAATGCTTATTTTGAATCAATTGAAAAACCGATAGTTATTGTAATAAATTCTTTTGAACAAATTACAAAAGACAACAAACAAGAAATTCTCGATTTTATAAACCATTTAGCCAAATCAGGAAAAGTTAAATTTGTCCTTATTGCCAGAAAATTTGATTACAATGATTTTACTACCGATTTTGAAAGGGTGGCAATTTCGGCTCTTGATAAAGGCATTTTTGAAAAATACCTAAAATCAGAAGATTTCAAACAAATAGGTCCACTTTCTGATGAATTATATAAATATTCAAGGGGGTACTATTTTTACACAACTTTGTCCATAAAAATTATGCAAATTAGAAAACTTAACCTAATGGAATTTCTATCAGGCTACACAAAAAGTTTTTTATCTTTTAACGACTTTATATTAAGAGAAGCTCTTTCTCTTGTCGATCCGGTAAGCGGGCATTTAGTAAGATTTTTAACCATTATGCGTCATCCTGTAAACGTAAAACTTTTGCAAACTCTACATCTTTATGACGCAGACAAAATCGCATTCCTTGTCGACAATATGGTTTTGACAAGAGAAGGTGCAATGATTTATTTGCAAGATTATTACAAAGAAATCTCTGAAAACTCTATTGCAGACAACATTGCTATAAAAATCCATAAAAGTTGTGTTGAGCTATATAATACTCAACTTCCGCTTAAACCGCTTGAAAGAGATTTATTGATTTCAAGACAGACTATGCGTTCAGAAATTGAATATCACAGTTTGTTTATTCCCAAAAAGCCGGTATTACCACAAAAGCCAATGCCGGAAATTCAATTTATTGAACAAAAAGTAACACCTGAAATTCCACATACAAAACAAGAAAAAGATGAACAAATAAAGAAAATTTCATTTGTTTTTGATTCGGAAGCAAACGAAATGGCAATTATGAACAAAATTGCAGATTCTATAAATAATTTCGTTGATATTTCGGATAAAAACACGAAAACTTTTGAAGAAATCAAAAATATGTCATTAGTGAATTTATTAAATCTTGCAAAAAAAGAAGAACAAAAATTTAATTACAAAAAAGTTATTATGATTTTGCAAAAAGCTTTAACCCTCAACACTGATGACGATTTTTATACTTTCTTACCAACTTTGTACACCAAATTGGGAAAAAACTTTAACAAACTTTCAGACTGGTTTAATTCATTAAAATACTACGAACTAGCAGAAGAATTTTATGTTTCAACCGGTGATATTCAAAAAATTAACGAATGCAAATATGAAATCGCAAACATCTACTACATAACGTTCAAAAGAGAAAAAGCAAAAGCAATATTAAAAGAAATTGTAGAAGATAACATTTCTCAAAACCTTAAAATAAAAGCAAAACTTTTATTAGCAAGCATTACAGGGGAAAGTATAAAAGAAATTCTCCCAGATAGAATAGAAGGAATTGAGAAAAATGTTCTTGCAGAATTGTATTTTAAATACGCACTAAATTGCGATGAAGAAGGGGATATTGAAACCGCAATAAAATATTACAAAAAATGCGTAGAAACCTCACAAGATCCCAAAATTAACCAATACCTATCTTCTACTTTAACCAACCTTGCAACAATTTTTGATGAAAATGGAAAATCTGACTTAGCAATAAAATACTTGCAAGAAAGTTTAAGATTGGATGAAATTACGCAAAATAACAACGGGATTTATGTTTCTTCAATGAAACTTGCCGAAATCAATACAAACAAAGCTCCTGAAAAATCAATTGAATACCTTAAACGAGCTAAAAATTGTGCAATTGAATTAAACGAACCATTCTACATCGCATCATCAGATGTCGCATTGGGAGATTTTTACTATAACAGAAAAGATTATACAAATGCACTAAAATACTACAAACAAGCTTATACGCTTGCAAAAGATAATTTCACAAAAGATAATATTGAAAAAATTGAAATGCGAATAAATGACATAAAAAGGATTTATAATGAAGAATAAAGAATTTTTTAACGATTATATGAAGGCTTTTTTAAAACAAAATTCAAAGCTTAACCTAATATCCAAAAACGATGAAAAACTTTTATGGGAAAAACATGTTTTTGATAGTTTAGCAATTGAAAAATTCTTTGATAAATATAAATTTTCACTTGATGAAAAAGAAATTACATTGCTAGATTTTGGTACAGGCGGAGGATTTCCGGCAGTTCCAATTTCTCTTGCTTATCCAAATATAAAAGTTACAGCAATGGACAGTATCAGAAAAAAAATCAATGCAATTTCCGCAATAAAAGAGGAGTTAAATATTCGCAATCTAACACCTCTCTGTGGCCGTGTAGAAACGTTTGAGAAGAAGTTTGATATAATTACCTCAAGAGCCGTAGCAAATTTAGGAAAAATTATAGAATACGCAATACCGAGATTAAAAAACGACGGCTACTTTATTGCGTATAAATCAGTCAAAGCATCTGAAGAAATTGAAACTGCTCAACCTTCACTAAAAAAATATAAAGCAAAAGTTTTAGATGTAATTCAATATGACTTACCACTGGAAGAAAATCATACAAGAAATTTGGTTGTAATTACAAAACAATAGTACGTGACAAAAATTACACCCCTCACCCTAATTTGTAAATTCACTTCGTTCATTAACAAATTCTACCCTCTCCCCGTTGGGGCGAGGGAAAAGAAGAAAGTGTTGGAAATAGTATGCCCCAAAATAATTTTACCAATAAAGTCTACTCACTATTCACCATTCACTTATTCGTAACGATACGGTCTTTTCACGTTTCATTTCTCACTTTTCACTAAAAAACCTATAGTCCTTATTGCACTATAAGCTACGTAATAGCACACAAAAAAAACCACTCATTGCTGAGTGGGTCGTTTTCTGCATCCTAATGGTCTCTTTTAGTGTTTATTATTTAGGAGTTTATATGTTTTTGGGGTTAATGAATCTATTTATATTTAGTGTTTCGACTACACTTAAATCTTATGTAATTATTATTCCATATAACATTTTAAATGTCAACAGAAGGAAATAATATTTTTTTATAAACTTTGAAAACCCTTATATAGTGTAGGATTTACACTTTACAATTCTTAACAATTTGTTAGTTTGTATTTATTTTTGGGCATAGGTAAATGCAATAAATAGATGTTAACAATTGTAAACGAACTATATCTACAAAAGGCAATTATTTAATCAATATATACTTTATATATATAAGAGTATAAAATAGGAAATTTATCATGGGTGCTTTAGACAAAGTCGATTCAGTATCACGCAAATATTTCAATCCGGTTGATGCCGTTAAACTTTACAAATCAGCAAACAACCATTCAACCAACACAATTGATGGTGAAAACCCGTTCGCAAACACAAGAAGCATGGGGTTGTGGCAACAACCAACAATGGGTTATGTCGGACAAGTAAACGGACAACCACCAACAGAATACACATACAAAAACGGATTTTGCGAAGAAGTTCAAAGAACTTTGAACCTATTTGCTTAAAAAGAGGATAAAAACATGCCAAATAATCAAGGCGGAATGAGTGGAATAGAAGCAATTTCTGGAGTACAAGCTCCTTCAACTTCTGCCGTTGAAAAAATCACATTACAAAACTATGATTCCAATCCTGCGCAAATTAACAGGATGTACAATCAAACGCAATTTTTAGGTTTGACCGCACAACACACGACAACCAAGTTTGATTCAAGAGCGTTCGACATAGCATTCAACGATGGAGCCGGAATGGTCGGAATGAACCCATTTTTTAGACCTCCAGAAACTGCAACAAAAATATTTATGGCATAAAAAATCATCCGAAACAGATATAAGCTTCGGATGATTTTGGTTTCAATTATCTTTTTAAACTACACTGTAGCTTTTGATTTTGATTTTTCTATACAATCAATCAATGTAGATGCAACAGTTCTTTGTTCTTCTTCTGTCAATTCAGGGAACATTGGTAATGAAATAACCATTTCTGTATTCTTTTCAGAAACAGGTAATGAGCCTTTACCTACACCCAAATATTCATGAACTTTTTGCAAGTGAAGAGGAATTGGGTAATAAAGCATTGCACCAATACCTCGTTCTTGTAGCATTTTGTGAACTTCATCTCTATTAGGGATTTTTACTGTGTATTGGTGGTAAACACAATATGTATCATCCAATTCAACCGGAGTTTGAATATCTGCACAATCTTTAAACAATTCGTTGTAATAATAAGCGTGTTTACGTCTTGCTTCGTTCCAATCTTTTACGTGAGGTAGTTTTACTCTCAAAATAGCTGCTTGAATTTCATCAAGACGGCTATTTACACCGATTTCATCGTGATGATAACGAACCGCACCACCGTGATTACGAAGAGCAATTACTCTATCACGAAGTTTTTCGTCGCTTGTCATAATCAAGCCACCGTCACCCATACCTCCTAAGTTTTTAGTTGGGTAGAAGCTCAAGCAACCGAAATCACCGAATGTACCAACCATTTTGCCTTTATACAAAGCACCAATAGCTTGGCAACAATCTTCGATTACGTGCAAGTTATGTTTTTTAGCAACTGCCATAATTGCGTCCATATCACAAGGTTGACCGTATAAGTGAACAGGAATAATAGCTTTTGTTTTTGGTGTAATAGCAGCTTCCAATTTAGATGCGTCTAAGTTAAATGTATCTTTATCAATATCAACAAAAACAGGTTTAGCACCAACAATACCTATAGCTTCAGTCGTAGCAACAAATGTAAATGCAACTGTAATAACTTCATCTCCTGCACCAATGTTTAATGCACGCAAAGCTAAGTGTAAAGCATCTGTACCAGAGTTCAAGCCAACTGTATATTTACAACCGATAAAATCAGCCATTTCCTGTTCAAAAGCTTTAGCATTCGGTCCAAGAATATAAGAACCAGAACGCAAAACTTCGCATACTGCTTTTTCAACTTCTGAGCCAATAGTAGCATATTGACGTTTTGAATCTAAAATAGGTATCATCTTTATATCTCCTTCTTAATCTACCATCCTTATTATTAGTTTAGCACAATAATACCATGCCTTTACATAAGCTTAATAAGTGGGATTTATTCAACAACGATAGTTCTTGCAATTGCAACCATTGTCCAGAATACAAATTGGATTTGTGGTCTGAAAAACACCGTGTCAACCAACCCATGAATACATACCGCACATATTGAAATCAATGCAGTTGCTGCAAATATAACTGATTTTGTATCTGCTGATTTTAGTATGAATTTAACCGAATTTTTAATCAATGTTATCAAAAATCCGACAAACGCAATTAGTGCAAATAAACCACTTTCAACCGCAATTTCTAAGAAGATATTATATGCACTCAAAGCATCAAAACCTGTTTTCATATAAAGTCCGTATATTTCTCTGAAATTTTGGTTACCAACACCAATTCCCAACAACCAATTATCTTTAAACATATCAACAGACGAATGGTAAACATTAAATCTAAATGAGTTTGAAGAATCTTGCCTCATTGCAAAAATTGATAAAACTCTCGCTCTCAAAGAAGAAACAAGCAATATTGCAGTTGTTGCAAACGCTACAACACCACCTACAATTGACAAGTAAATAGCTTTATAATTCTGCCATAAATATTTTGCACTAACCGCAAACATTCCACAAAATACCACCATCATTCCGATATAAGAGCCTCTGCAACCAGTCAAAAATAAGGTTAATGTCGAAAACAATGCCAACAAAACTCCACCAATTGCGAATTTGTATTTTTTATCAGCTAAAAAGTATGCAGCCAAACCATACAAAGACGGAATTCCTGCGACAAAATAACCTCCCAAAAGGTTAGGATTATAAGGTTTTAGCGTTCCATAAACCCTTGTCATAACTTCTTCTGGATTTAAACCTGAAACATCTTGCCAACCGGAAATTTCTTCAACATGTGAAAAGTTTTGCAAAAATCCTGTTATAGCTTCAAAACTAACACATAAACCGATTGCACCTAACAAATACGGAATTTTATTTCTATTATTTTTCAAATACTGAACAAGTGAAAAATAAAACGCCATGTATGTAAAAGTCTTGAAAAAGCCTTTCAAGCTCAAGTGGAATAATGTTGAACCTGCAAGGCTAACTATAACCAACATAAAATAAGCCAAAAGCCACAATTCAAACGATTTACAACTTAAAGTTTCATTCGGCTTTGTTAATACTTTTACAATCGTCAAAAATACTGTTATCAAGGCAATAAAACCGATTACGTCAGATGACATTACGGTAGATGTCAAGAACACAAGCATAATTGATGCGAATACTAGTTTATCAATATTCTGCAAAAATAAACTATTATTATATAAATATCCTGTTTTTTTCTGAGTAAATTTTAAAATCTTATTGAACATCGTCGTCTGTATTTATTGAGTTATGAAATTTATCATCATCAGTTTCCGGCATAACTTTTAAGTCAGAAACAGTACCGTTAAATTTGTAATCCTTACCTTCCAAAGTAATAGGTAATCCCATCTTAATTTTGTTTCCACCTACAACTGCACCATCTTTAGTAATTTTAGCAGTGTCTTTCAGTGTTACTGTAATATCGTACATATTAGCTTGTGAAACATCTTCTACAATCATAACTTTTTTACTGTTCAAAATTGGAAGAACAATTTTCTTTCTATCAGCTTTAACATCCACAATATCAAGATCTGTATAAGGAACATTTCTGATACTGATAAAAGTTTTGTCATCTGCTTTTAGAGGAATTTCATTTCCTGTAAGAGTTACACCTCTAATAAATACTTGAAATGAAATTTTAGAAGTCGCTTCAATTTGTTTAGCAGCTGTTTGTCTAAAATTTTTGTAAGTTAAAAAGCCTACAATTAAGGCTAAAATTACACCGGCAACTATTATAATGTCAACCGTTTTGAATTTTTTAAATATTTCTGTAAATTTTTCCATGAAAAGTTCTCTCCATATAATTTTACCATTGATTATAATTTATCAACAGCACTTAATATTTCATCTATAGTCGTTGTTGCGCAACCAAATTGTCTTACAACAATACTTGCAGCAATATTACCGATAATTGCAGCATAAGAAGGCTCTGCACCAGCCGCTAAAGCCAAAGTGTAAACGGCAGTAACCGTATCACCTGCACCTGTAACATCAAATACTTCTGATTTGTTAAATACAGGAATTTTTGTATAATTTCCATGCGCACGAGTTACAAACATCCCGTCTGCTCCGCAAGTTATAAGAATTGATTTTGCATTAGTAGCATCCAACAACTTATCACCAGCACGCTTTAAATCTTCTTCTGTTTCAATTTCAAAACCGACTGATTTTTGAGTATCAGGAAGATTTGGTGTCATAGAAGTTACATTTTTATAAATTTCCAAATCCTTTTGAGCATCAACTACAACAACTTTATTATATTGATTTGCAAGTCTGATTGTTTCTTGAATAATTTTTTGAGTTAATGTTCCAATATGGTAGTTTGAAAGAATTACCGCATCATGTTCTGGAATAGCTCTTTCAATTTGTTTCAAGACTTCTTCCTCTATTTCAGGACTTAACAAAGCATTTGTTTGTCTGTCAATTCTTACAATTTGTTGTGTTATTGAAGTCGTAATTGAACCGGAAATTCTTGTTTTTGTAGTTGTTTTTCGTGAAGGATCAACTACTAACAAACCACAATTTACGTTTGCTTCTTCAAAGGTTTCTCTTAGCTGGGTAGCTTGAAAATCATCTCCGCAAACCCCAATTACGCTAACTTTTCCGTTATTCAAAGTTGAAACATTATGCGCTGCATTTGAAGCTGCACCCAAAATTAATTTTGTATTTGAATGACGCAATATCAAAACAGGGGCTTCTCGAGAAATTCGTTCAGCATCTCCATATATCATTTCGTCTATGGCTAAATCACCAATTACCAAAACTTTCGGCTCATTCAATTTCTTGATATAAGAAACGAGTTGTTCTTTATTTATATACATAAAATAATCCTCAGCTCTAATTTTACCACAAATAAAAATTTTATCAAAATTTAAAATTTTTTACTTGTACTGTAAAGTTTTTTGAATTATAATAGCAAAAAATATTTTTAGAGGATTTATAAATAGCATTGAAAGGTGAAAAAATATGATAACAGCAATTAGAAATAATTCCATGTTTAACAATCGATGTTCAAACATTATGCCTCAACGCAGCAATAATACGAATGTAATTAGAAATTCCAACAATATTGGAGATACAGTTTCTTTTTCAGGGGCAACAAAATCAATGTCAAAATTATCTGACGAAAGTTTTGCACTCATTAAAAAATTTACAACTCAATTAGAGCCAAATAAAATGTACAAATTTGATCCATCAATAGCAGAGCATTTTCAACTTGCAACAGTTGCTAGTAAAGAAAGTCCTGAAGCAAGAAATCTTTACGTTCAATATTCTGCTTATTCAAAAGACAATTCAGCAAAATTTTTAATGTTTTCAGTCAATAATAATGGCGAAGTTTACGAAAACGGCAATATGATAAAAAACAAAAAAGACATTGCTATTTACGAAAACATTATTCCAGAATTAATTAACAAAGCTTCAAAGGAATTAAAACTTAGCCTCAAATAATAAATAAGTTTCTCGTTTTATTTTAAATTTTAAACATGTCTTGAAGTCGGATGTAAAATCATCTCTGCGAGTTTTTCTGCGCCATCAAAAGCACGACTTCTCATAATCTCTGCGGCTTTTTCTCTATCATAATCCAACAATCTGTGTTCAATAGAAAAACTTCCGTTGTCAAAATTTGCAATGCAGTAACAAGATTTTGCATCTTTGGTCATTGGTCTACCGACACTACCAACATTTACAACTGTTTGCTTTGTACTTGTTTGATAGCCTGCCGGAATATGAGTATGACCACAAAAAACCAAATCCGCACTTACCCCTTTAATAATTTCTTCTATTTGCGCAATAGGCATATCTGGCAAAATATCTTCATTATTTCGGCGAGGAGACCCGTGAACCATCAAAATTTTTACACCTTCAATTTTCAATTCTTTTTGAGCCGGAAGATTTTTCAAATATTCTTTTCTATCATCCGACAAAAACAAGACATCATCCGCTAAAGCATGCGCCATTACAGGGAAAACTCTTTCTGTATTTTTAAGAATTTCCGGTGAAAAATCCGCAATCATTTTATCGGTATTTCCTTGTATTACAGTCCAATTGCTTTGCGATTTTACAAAATCTATAACCTTTGAAGGTTCAGGTCCAGCCATTGCTAAATCCCCTAAACACAAGACTTTTTCACATCCATTTTTATTAATATCTTTCATAACACTTTCAAGTGCTTGCATATTTCCGTGAATATCTGATAAAATCGCAACTTTCATGACTACTCTCCTTTTTTGTGATATTATAATGATATGATAAAAAGAAGAAAAACAAAACAAATTTCAATTGGAAACATAAAAATTGGCGGAGATGCACCTATTAGTGTGCAATCTATGTGTAACACAGACACCCGTGACACAAAAACGACACTAACTCAAATTCATGAACTTGCCGCAAAAGGTTGCGAACTGGTTAGATTAGCAGTATTAAATGCCGAAGCAGCTGATGCGATAAAAGATATCGTAAAAAAATCTCCTGTTCCTTTAATTGCAGATATTCATTTTGACTACAAATTAGCAATCAAATGTATAAATAACGGGATTAATGCTCTTAGACTAAATCCAGGAAACATCGGAAAAAGAGAGAATGTTGAAAAAGTTGTAGCTTTAGCAAAACAGCAACAAATCCCTATCAGAATTGGTGTTAATGCCGGTTCTTTAGAAAAAGATTTGCTAGACAAAGATATTCCTCTATCTGAAAAAATGGTTCTTAGTGCGCTTGGACATATCAAAATTCTTGAAGATTTAGATTTTGATTTAATTAAAGTTTCACTAAAATCATCAGATGTATTAACAACAATTGAAGCATATCGTTCAATTGCAGAAAAAATTCCTTATCCGCTGCATTTAGGTGTAACTGAGGCAGGAACTCTACGTGGAGGTTTGATAAAATCATCTGTAGGTTTGGGAACACTTTTGGCAGAGGGGATTGGCGACACTATAAGAGTTTCTTTAACAGAAAACCCTGTAGAAGAAGTCAGTGCCGGCTTTGATATTCTAAAAAGCTTAGGATTACGAGAGAAAGGGGTTAACTTCGTTTCATGCCCTACATGCGGAAGAACTCAAATTGATTTAATCGGACTTGCTAAAAAAGTTGAAGAAAGATTTAAAAACTTTGACAAACCTATAACTATCGCAACTATGGGTTGTGCAGTTAATGGACCTGGAGAAGCCAGACATGCAGATTTTGGAATTGCTGGCGGAGTAAATGAAGGTATAGTTTTCAAAAAAGGCGAAATTATTGCCAAAGTTCCAGAAAATCAATTACTTGAAAAATTGGAAGAAATTATAATAAAATCATACAAATAATATATGGAAGTTTTTTGTAAAGAGATTATAATATTCTTGTAACTACTGAAAAATGTATTATTATATATAATATAAAATACGCACAACACAACAGAGGTGGAAATGAAAAATTGTTTTTTAATTTTAGGAATAGCAGCACTATTTGCAGCATTACCGGCTTATGCAGAACTAACAACTGCTGATACTGTTAGCGAAGATTACTTAAAAAATCACGGATATTCTCCGGTATTTATTCAAGCAACACACAAATCAATTGCGGAAGCTAATGGTGAAGAAATGCCTACTTATTATGAACATAAAATTTATAAAAAAGGTATCGTTAGAGGCGTAAGAAGATTTTTTATGTACATGGATCCTGCTTATGACGATCAATCTTTCAAGAACAATCACAAAATTCACACTTCTCCAAACATCGGAGATTTGTAATACCAAAAAATCTATACAAAAAAAATCGACAATTCGAATTTATGATTTGTCGATTTTTTGTTTAATTATTATAAATAATTTGGCTCAATCGTTTTTATGAGTTATTATAGAAAAAGAGAGAATTTCAGACAATCAGGGAGTAAAAGAGAGAAAAATGGATATAAAAAAAATAACATTAATATTGGCAGCAATGTTTTTTGTAACATCAACCTGTCAAGCTGAAGACGTTACCCCAATACTAACTGCAAGGAAACGCCCTGAACCAATTAAAACAAAATTATTAGTAGATGATGAAAATCAAATAAATCTTGATAATTCAGAAATCGTAATACCGGAAGAAGAACTTCCATTAGTATTTAAACCATATCAACCGGCAAAAGGTGAAGTTGTTTTCAGCTATACCAAAAACTGGATTAACGCAATTGATCCTACTGCCACAACCAACAAAGCCGGTAGCTACCTTCCGGGAGCCAGAGGAGCAAATCAACTAGTAATTTATACTCCTAACTACGGAGTTAGAACAAACACGAACGAGTTCGGTGCGGAGGCTGTTGTTGAAGATAATACTGTTACAGAATTATCTGGAGCAGATTCATATATTCCTGCAAACGGAATTGTCTTGAGCGGACATGGAAAAGCTAAAAATTGGATAAATTCAAGTATCAAAGTTGGTACCAAAATATATATAGATAAAGATGCTAATTTAGTTTACACATATACAACATCAGAAAGCTATATTTTTGAATCTGAAAAAAAAATAGCAGAAGCAGAGCAAATGCTCCAATATTACAGAACTATCAGTCCTGATTATAACTGGAAAGTACCATATAGCTACATAAATGATGCAAGAGATTACGTTAAAAAAGCAAGAAAAACCCCAGATGAAGTACAAAAATATTCTCAGCTTGCAATTGAAGCATCAAATGATGCTCTAAAAAGTGTTTTACCTTACAAAGCAAATGAACTCAAAGGTGTATGGATTAGACCGACAGAAAAATCTGAACAAGAAATTGTATCAACACTCAATCAAATTAAACAAGCTGGAATTGACAATATATTCTTAGAAACTTACTATCATGGGAAGACTATTTTCCCGAGCCAAACTATGGCAGCATACGGTTTTACCCCTCAATATGAGCAATTTCAAGGATTTGATCCACTTGCAATATGGATTAGAGAGGCTCACAAAAGAAATATAAAAATTCATACTTGGTTTGAAACATTCTATGCAGGAGTGCAAAACCCAAAAGACAATCCACAAAGCATACTTGCAATGAACCCATCTTGGGGCAATAAATTAAAAAAAGATATAAATTCTTTTGAACCATCAAAATCAACTTCTGAACACAACGGTTATTTCTTAGACCCAGCAAATCCTTATGTACAAGACTTTTTGTTAAAATTAGCAACAGAAATAGTAACAACATACAGACCTGACGGCATCAATATTGATTATATAAGATATCCAAACACTGTATCTTCAAACGATGCAACAAGCTGGGGTTATACAGATTATGCAAGAAACGATTTTAAATCAATTTATGGAGTTGATCCCGCAAGTCTAACCAAAAACGATCCATTGTGGCAAGATTGGTGTAATTATAGGCGAGAAAAAGTTACTGATATGGTAAAAAAAATTGGATGCTTAGGCAGACAAACTCATACATACATAAGTGCCGTAATCTTCCCAGACAGACAAACTGCACTTGATAACAAACAACAAGATTGGAAAACTTGGTCAACAAGAGATTATTTAGATGGTTTTACACCATTATTTTTGACTTGTGATTCTAAAACCGCAAACAAAATGATGACAGATGTTATTAACGCAAAATCTGCCAAAACAGACTTTTACGCTGGTTTATTTGTAACATTTATGGGCGGCTCAGATGAAGACTTAATCAGACAAATCCATGAGGCAAGAAAATTGAACGCAAAAGGTGTAATCTTATTTGATTATGCACACTTAAACAACAAATACATAAACACACTGTCAACAAGTGTATTTGCACCAAATGCTCCAATTAAATCACAACAGATTATTGCCCAACCTAAAATTCAACCTTCTCAAAAACACAAGGGTTGGTGGGTTTTCTCAAAAGATTAATATAAAAATTTTTAACAAATAATTAAACTAAAAGCGGGACTAGTTTCCCGTTTTTTATTTCGTTTACAAATGCCAATATTGTATTGGTTTCAGGGTCAATAAATTTAAACTCAGAAAAATTATTTATTTGCAAAATTCCGTTTGTATTGCGTGCAGGAGCAGCAACGAAACCATTTTCAGATATCTTCAAATAATCACAAATTTTATTCATATCATCTGCATTATGCCCAAAAACATCTTTAAATATCTTACGAGGAATACAATAAATTGCATCACCCTCTTTTAAATTTGACTTTGTTTTCATTCTTTCAATAAGTTCATTCACATACTTTTTATTAAATTCTTTTGGAGTTTCCAACATATCTTTCACGGCAGGATTAACGACAGTTTTAGGTTTGAACGCTTTTTTAACCAGTACTCCAGCAGCAATCAACGCCGCTCCAATTCCAAACATTACCAAAGTTTTTCGTTCTGGGGACATATTTTTTGCTTTTAATAAAAAACTATCTTTTTTATCCGAATTTTCTATTTTATTAATATTATCAGCTTTAACAGATTGGGGCGCATTTTCTTGAGCAGAGAATGCTGGTCTGTAATTTGTATTGAAATTTAAGGAAGATACTGAACTAATCATCACTACACCCTTGTTTGCAAACTTATTTTTATTAAAACGCAAAAATAAAATTAATTGCTTTTTTAATCAAACTATTTACATATCTTTATACAAAGAATATTCAAATTTTCTTTTATATTAAAATAAAAAAATGATAAAGGGAGCGATAAATTCATCATTACAGAACAAAAATTCCATAATGTTCACAACTGCAATCATCTTTATGTGCGGAATTTTAGCATGCTTCAACGACAATGGAATACTTTGTAGTGCAATAATAACCGTTCTTGCTATATTTGCAATCATAAAAAATTATCTGCCAATAAAATATATTTTATTTTGGATTTTCATTTTTTATTTCGGATTTTTCAACTCGTATTTCAAAATCAAACCAACAGATGAACTGGTTACTTTTGCTCCGCAAAAAGTTACTATTCAAGGTCAAGTCGTAAGTATTCCAAATAATTCCATTCCCCAAAAAACAAAATTTTTCTTCAAAGTTAACAAAATCAACAATCAAAATGTTATAAGCAAAACCCTTGTTACATATTCTGGAAACAACGTTTCTCAATTTAAAATCGGGAATAAATACGAACTCGCAGGAAAAATTCAAACTCCTTTTAAAGCGAGTAATCCATCTCAATTTGATTACGGGAAATATTTAAAAAACTTTGACACTTATACCGTTTTTTACTCAGACACATCAAAATCAATTACTTCCACCATGTCTTACAGATGGAAATTTTTACAAAAACTAAACAATGTCCGAGATAATATTATTGAGGAGCATTCAAAATATCTAAAATCACCAAATCTTGAAATCTTAGGAGGAATAGTTTTTGGTGACGATGCTGTCGCACCGCCTGATTACATAAAGGCTTCATTCGTAAATTCGGGATTATTACACATTCTTGCGGCATCTGGGATGAATGTTGCCTTTATATATGGATTTTGGGTATTTTTTATGCGACGCACCAAAGTTCCTTTCAAATTAACAATATTATCAGGTATCGGAGTAATTATAATATACACCCTGATGACAGGATTGGGTGCATCCGTAATTCGTGCCGCTTTAATGCTTATACTTATTCTTCTAGGGAAACTTATTGATAGAGATGCACACACAGTCGCACTTTTAGCGTTCGTTGCAACCGTAATGCTGATTTATAATCCGGCATTTATCAACGATGTCGGTTTCCAATTATCATTTATCGTAACTTTCGGACTTTTGACAACCGCAAACGTCATATTTGAAAGATTTAAAGACTCTAAAATTCCACAATGGCTGATAGGAGCGTTTTTAATCCCTATTATTGCTCAAATTTGGGTTGCACCAATTCAAATGTTTTATTTTAATACATTCAGCACTTATTCTGTTCTTGCAAACATTTGCAGTATGCCGTTTTTAAGTGTAATAAGTTTTGGGGGATTTATCAGCTCAATTCTTGCAGGATTTACACCATACACAGACAAAATATGTATGTTTTTCGATTTTATCCTGAATTATTTTCTACACGCAATTGTTTTTATCTCAAACTTTTTTGCCAATTTTTCAGGCTCACTTTTAACAACCACGCATCCAAACATCTTCCAAATCGCATTGTATTATGCACTAATCCTATTTTTCACATTATCTATAAAAACCGGATTTAACAAAAAACTAACAATTTTATGTTCAGCATTATTCATAATTTTAGGATTAAGCTTAATAAATATTCCATCAAAAGATTTACAAATAATTACATTTGACGTACAAAACGCAGATTGTTTTCTTGTAAAAACTCCACAAAACAAATACTTCATCATAGACACAGGTAGAGCAGGTTACAAAGGAAGTAAAGCACAAGCAAATTCAATTATAATAAAATATCTAAAAGATAGAGGTATAAAGAATATTGAAGCCTTGATTATAACCCACTTTGATAACGACCACTCAGGCGGAGCAGTTGATATTATGAATAATTTGAATATCAAACAGGTTTATATCAACTCATTCTCCGACAAAACAATGACATCTGTAAATATTTACAAAACCATAAAGGAACTACAAATTCCAGTCAAACTTCCAACCAATAACACTGATATTTATCAGGAAAACGATTTTCAGCTAAGAACTTATTTTGCAAATTCAGAAGAAGACAACGAAAAATCTATCATAACCCTTTTGAGCTACAAAGATTTTGATATGTTGTTTACTGGCGATGCCGGAATTAAAGCTTTCAACAAACTAAAAAAAGATATTCCGCATAATATAGAAATTCTAAAAGTCGGGCATCACGGCGGTCCTCATGTTGTAAATTCCGAAATGTTGAACCATTTAGGAACAAAAGTTTCTATAATATCAACAGGTCCAAACGCATTCGGACATCCAAACAGAGGAACTCTTGATATATTGAGAAAAACAGATATTTACAGAACAGATTTAAATAACTCAATAAAAATCTCATCTGATGGAAAAACTTACACAATCTACACTTTTGATAGATATAAGAAAAAATACAAAAAATCAAAAGAATTGGTAAGTGAATAAAATCATTTTTTCTTATGAGCAATATTTAATTCATATCCTAAATAATCCAAAATCAATTGAATTGTTTCAAATTTAACTGTCTTTGTCGACAACATTCTTGAAAGGCTTGCTACATTTATGTTTGACAATCCCTCTTTTTTCAGATTTCTTGTCATTTTAGACATAGAAAGCCCTTTTCGTAACAATAAAACTTGAATTTCCTCTTTAATATTTAACATGTTAACATTTTACTATTTTTCAAAACATATTGACAAATTAGAAAATAGTGTTATTATGATTATAGACATTATTAATATTTTTAATAACATTTATTGAGATTTTGGAGAATTATGAAAAAGCAAAACATATTACAATTGAAAAAATTCGGTTTTACGCTTGCAGAAGTACTTATAACTCTTGGAGTAATCGGAGTTGTTGCTGCACTAACGCTTCCTTCTGTTGTAGCAAACTACCAAAAACAAAAAACAGTATCATTTGTCAAAAAATTCTATAACGAAATTAACAACGCAATAAAACTATCCGTTGCAGAAAACGGAGATGTAGATTTATGGATGCAACCAGCACATGACAATTCTTATCAGGAAAATTTAGAATTCGTAAAAAACTACATTTTACCATATATAAAATATGATCACTATGAAAATTGTGAGCAAGAGAGAGTTTGTATTTATCTACCGTACGGATTATTTATGTATCGAGTTGATCGCAATGGTGGAGATATAACCTTTTTTGTAAACAGAAAAATTGAATATCAGCCTAAAAATTATTTTATGTTTCAATTTAATAAAAAGAACACTGACCAAAATCTTGATGGCAAAGGAATAGTTGAACCATACAGTTTCGCTTGGGACGGAAATTATTTATCACTTAAGAATGCAGTTTGGGGAGGTTGCAACGAAAACGCAACTGATGCAAGGTTAGCCTACTGTACAAAATGGATACAAATGAATAATTGGGAAATTCCGAAAGATTATCCTTGGAAAAGAATTAATTAAATTTAGGATGTAGAATTTTATATATTTTCCTCTCAAATAGCACCCACCTAACCTCCCTCATCAGGGAGGAAAACAATTTATTTGGTACAGTCTTTTCACGTTTCGCTTCTCACTTTTCACTCAAACAAACCGTTTTTACACAAGTGCTGCTTTTTCTTCCAACGCAGTTTCAATTTCGTCAATAATCATATTTGCAGCGCCAATTCTATCCTCTGCAGATGTAATCGGTCTGCCTACAACCATAAAATCAACCCCAGCTAAAATTGCATCTCTAGGAGTATCAACTCTAACCTGATCGTTTACAGAAGACCAAGTCGGGCGTGTTGCAGGACATAAAATTATAAAATCATCACCTATTTCTTTTCTAATCCTTCGAGCTTCTTCAGCACTCGCAACAACGCCATCCAAACCGGTCTCTTTCGCAACTTTTGCAAGCTGCAAAACAAAATCTTCAATATTTTTATCCACACAAAGTTCAGTCGTCAAAGTTTTTTGACCGAAACTTGATAACAAAGTTACACCTAAAATAGTCGGAGGTTCAATTCCTACAGACTTTGCAGCCGCACGAGATGCCTTAACCACAGCAGATGTCATCCTTGAACCACCTTGAATATGAACGTTGAAAAAATTGATATTATTCTTTACTAAGCTGATACAAGCTTTTTGAACCGTATGTGGAATATCATGAAATTTGCAATCATAATAACATCTAGCTCCGTGTTCTTCCAGCAAACGAAAAGCTTCAAAACCATAGTTCACAATCAACGGCAAACCAACCTTAAAATAACCGACGTAATCTTTCAATTCTCGAACTAATTCACGAGCTTCTTTTAAATTATCAACATCCAATGCTAAAATTATTCTATCTTTAGCGGTTTTAGGTCTTTCAATCATAATTACAAAATATCACTATAGTAAAATAAAATCAAGTTTTTTATATTGGCTCTTTGTTTTCCATTACAAAGAGCCTACCTCCATTTAAGAATATTAATCCTCTGCAATATCTTCCGGCAATTCAGGAAGTTTTTTGGCGTAAGAACACCCCAACTTCTCTAACTTAGAGATTTGATTGATAATATTTCCGGTGCCGTTTAATTTCTTTAAAGAGGTGTTCAAATTATCTCTAATCTTCAATAATTCCGCCAACAAAGCAGCAAATTTATCATGAACACTTCCACATAACCTTGCCATTTCCAAAACATTTTTGTTTTGCCTGTCAACAACATGAAAAGAGTTAATAATCTTCAATGCAGCCAAAAGGGTAGACGGTGAAACCGGCATAACCTTATTTTTCCACGCATAATCCCATAATGCACACTCGTCACAAAACATCAAAGAATAGCAACTTTCTATCGGAATAAACATCAAAACATAATCAGGCGAAGCATCCTCAACTGAATAATCTCTTTTTGCCAAGCCTGCAATATGTGCTTTTGTAGAGTCAATAAACTGTCTTAAATGAATAGTCTTCTCATCTTCTGATTGTGAATTTACATAACCATCCCATGCCGCAAAAGATGTTTTGCTATCAATATAAATACATCTGCCTTCAGGCAAAAACACAGTCGCATCAGGTCTACCTTCTGCTGTCCCCATTTGAATTTTATATTCTTCATCTTTTCTTAAGCCTGAAACCTCTAAAACTCTTTCAAGAACGATTTCACCCCACCTACCTGACGCTCTGTTATCTGATTTCATTACATTCACTAATGAATTTGCATCATGTGAAATTTTATTACCTGTTTCCAAGAAATTTTTAATATTCATATCAAATTTTGTAAAGTTTTCGGTTTCAGCTTTAAAATTTTCTTCTGCACGCTTTTCAAAAACTTCAATTCGTTCTTTGAAACGCTTATAAAATTCTTCCAACTTTTCCTTATTGCTATCAGATAATTCTGACGTACTTTCTTTAAAAATTTTATTTGCAGTATTTTCAAAATACAATTTCAACTGTTCATTCATCTGTTTAAACATCTCGTTTTGTGCAAAAGCAGAGTTTTTATTATTTCTGTTAATTATATTAAACGGAATAAACACGCACAAAGCTCCAATAAAAAAACCACCTAAAAATATTAAAATTTCCATACACATTCTCCCTTTTTGAAAAAATTATACCACAAGCAGATTAGTCTAAAAAGATTAAATAAAGAATTTTATCAACCATGCGGCTAAATCTGCAAAAGCATGGTGTAGAGCATGATTGAGGGATTATATCAATCTATAGATGTAAGACAAATTCTCAAACCCTCACCCTACAAACATCAATCAGAACATGGATGAAAACAACCATCTAAAAGTAGTAGTATCAATAGAGTAGAGAGGGAACAAAAACAGGGAGATAAAAATGAGAGAGTTTAAAAGACAATCAAGAGTTCTATTAATTGATGACAATGCAGATCACTTGAGAGGGGTAAAAGAATTAATTACACTTGAAAGCAGTTACGAAGTTGTTGGTACAACAACAAGTGCAAATATTGGTATTAATTTGGCTAAAAAATACAGACCTGATATTATCTTGATGGATGTAAATATGCCGGAAAAAGATGGTCTTCAAGCTCTACAAGATATTGAAAAATTAGATTTGGGTATCAAAGTTATTTGTTTGAGCGGATATGATGATGCAGACTTGATTTTCAGAGCTATGAAATTAGGAGCTAAAGGATATGTATTAAAAACTATGGCATCAGCACAACTTATCTATGCTATGGACGAAGTTGCAGCAGGCAAAATTTATTTACCAACTGCACTTACATCAAGATTTTTTGAATACTTCCAACGCTCATTCAAAGAAGAAGCAGCTTCTGCAGAAGAAAATCTTCTTACATACTTAACAGCCAGAGAAGAAGAAGTTTTAGACCTTCTCACACAGGGTAATAACTACAAAGGGATTGCCGCAAAACTATTTATCTCAGAAACTACAGTTAAAACTCACGTAAACAATATCTTCCAAAAACTACAAGTAAATGACAGAACTCAAGCGGTTTTATACGCACTAAACAACGGATTTGCAAATAGAAGACGTGCAAAAATGGCTGTTTAATAAAATAAAATGATACTAATAAGGTATGTAAAGGTTCAGCCCACTTGTGAGCTGAGCCTTTAATGTAGGGTGATTATGAACGATTTAATAAAAGAGCAATCAAGATGTATCGCACACGAAATGAGAAATCACATATCAATTTGCGAACTTTATACACAAATTATTAAAAAGAATTTAGAAAAAGAAGGAATACAAAATACTTCTCTTAATAATGCACTAAACTGCATAAATAAATCCTTAAAAATTATGAGTAATAGTTTATTGGATTTAAAATCGCTAGATAATTTTAATCTTAAAAAAGTGAATATAAAAAAAATTATCGAAGAAGGAATTAAACTCGCAACTGCTTATATTAGCGACAAAAAGATTAAAATAACAAGTAACATTAATATTGATGCAGAAATTTTTATTGATGAAAACAAATTTTTAGCTTGCATAGTAAATATAATAAAAAATGCAATCGAGGCAATAAAAAAAGAGGGAAAAATCAACGTATCTCTTGAGATTGAAGGGGATTATATTCATATAAAAATTTCCAATGACGGCGAACCAATTTCTCAAGAAAAGCAAAAATCAATTTTTGAAGAAGGATTTACAACAAAGCCAACTGGTT
The DNA here is from genome assembly GCA_001765415.1 of Candidatus Melainabacteria bacterium MEL.A1. GTDB lineage: Bacteria > Cyanobacteriota > Vampirovibrionia > Gastranaerophilales > Gastranaerophilaceae > Stercorousia. The sequence continues at coordinate 1,778,587 of CP017245.1, read as the reverse complement.
CAGGATTAGGTTTGCATATTTGCGCAAATAATTTAAAAGCTCAAAATGCAACTTTAAAATTAACAAAATCAACTACCGAAATCACAGAGTTTGAAATTATACTGCCGATTGTTTAAATTTGTCTAGCAATTGAGAATTTGTGTTCTCTGCCACTTGAGTAGGCTTTGGTTGCGGAGTTTTTGTAGGATTAGTAGTAGCAGTTGTTTCTGATGCAAAAACTCTTGGATCATCAATTTTATCCATAGCCTTCATAATACCGATTTTCCCAGCTTTCTTTTGAATATCAGTTAACCAAGCATTGAACGCATAAGGAACAGCAATAATCGTACCCAACAATGGAACAGAGGCTACAATTCCGGTATTAATCAACGTTTTGTAGTTTTTGTAATTAAAATTCATTCCTAATTTTTCTTGTATATCTTTAGGAATTTCCACATCCGCATTGGAAGCTTTCTTTTTAGCCCAAAGTTTTGTACTTTGTGCAACCATATTACGTGTCCATTTTGCAACTACTGTTTGTTTAAAATGAGATTTGAACAACTCTGAAAAGACTGCAGCCATATCTTTTTTACCACCATTTGCTATAGAATTTGCAATACCTTCCGTTCCAATTTTAGCAAATTCTTCAAACAACGGCTCCACAGCCTCTTTAAAAGCTTTATTGCGTTCGTAACCCAAAAAGTTCTTTAAATTACCGTTTACAATAGATTCTTGGAACTTTTGAACTGTCTTTTTATCAGAATTTTTAACGACATTGTTAATATTATTCATTGCCAATTTTATTGGAGATTTCGCATCAAAAGACAGATTAGTCAACCAATTTGCAACTTTTACAAGCGGGAACTTCCCTTTCAGAACAGATACTGCTAAGAACGCTGAGCCTAAAATTGTTCCAACTGACCAAGCAGAAGATGCTATTTCTTTTGCTATTTCAGTTCCGGCTTCTGTGTCCTCTGAATATCTTTGCGACATTTCATCGACTTCATCAAACGCTCTGAATACATTTTTCTGCAATGCTTGTGCATCTTTTTTCTGAGCATCTGTAATTTCAACTTCTTTTAATGCTTTATTTAGTTTTTCGTTTTGTTTTTGGGTTATCTTTTTGTATTTGTTGTATGCAGATTTATCTTTGATATAAGTTGAAAGGAATGTAAAACTTCCACCCAATTTTTCTAAGAAACTTTGTTTTTGCGGTTTAGCTTTGACATTTTCAGCTTGTTTCATTTCTTCATCAGAATAAGCCATCAATCTTGCTGGATTTTTCAACAAATCTTGTCTTGCTTTATAACGACCAACTCTTGAAGCGTTCTTTTCTTCTAAAGTTCCGAACATTGAAATACCAACTGATGTTAAAACCGGAACTGCGACAGAAACAATATTTCTAATTTTCTTGTCTGCTTTTACCAGCTTCATTAACTTGTTAATTCCAAATCCTAAAGGAGTTGCAATCAACCATGACAAAGTACTCAATGTATCAAATGAATTTTCAACATTTTCAGAATATTCTTCAGCTTTTACGTTGATTTCTTTTACCGCATCAACAATTAATTCTTGATCTTCCTTCGCTCTTTGATATGCTTCGCTATTCAATTGCAGGTTAACCGACTTTAATTTTTCGATTTCATTCGGATCTTTTTCTGATAGCCATTTTTTATAAGCTTTTTTATCATTAGAAACTTTTTTTAATTCCTTAATCATCTTAGAAATGCTACTCTTTTCCTTTTCATCAGGAATATTTTTAGCAATTTCTTTTGCTTTTTCAAGTTGTTCTGGGGTATAAATCACAAAATTCTTTTCATCTTTAAGTTCATTTTGTTTAGCCTGATATCTGCCGATCCTTGAGGCTTCTTTTTGCTTAGAATTACCCCACAAAATCATTCCGACAGCACTTACCAACATTAACCCCATCATAGCAAGCGGACTATATAGTCTTACTTTTTTTGAAATTTTAGAAGATTTTTCTACTAAATCAGTAATTTCATTATTCATAGCTTGGCGTTCTTCTGAAGTCAAATGAGGATTTTGCACCTTGTATGAAAGATTTCGGATTTTTTCATTAATTTTAAAAGTAGCTTTATCCGCAGCATAATCTGTTAAAGGAATTTGCAACACAGACAAAGCAAGCACAGGAATTGCTGCGAGGTTACTTGTCAACATTTCCATATTTTGACAATTATCTTCTGAACGTGCATCCATCATTTCTGTAGCTCTTATAACTGTTTCTGCACGCTTTTTAGTTAATTCAAGTTTATCTTCAGGGATTTGTAAGTTTTTAGCCAAATATTCTTTTTTAGCACGCTCATCAGCCTGCTTTTGTTCCCAATCATCATATTTAGAATAATTCTTTCTAACCTCATTAATTGAGTTTAAAAATTGTCCCATATTTTCCTTTCATTTTTCCCTATATACTAATAAAGGACAAAAAATAAAAATTTTTGCCCCTTACAAAATCTAAAACCTTCTCCTGTAAATATTTTGTTACAAATTTTATAACTAATCAACAACTTCTTGAATAGAAATTGATTCAATACCTTCCAATTTTTGGTAGTCTTTATAAAGAGATTGAATTGGATTATGACCAACAAAATCAAGAATAACATTGATTTTCGTCATATTATCGTCTTGTTTATTAAGTTTTCTCGAAATCTCTCTTAAATGATTACAGTTTTCGATAATATAATCATAAATTGCGTTTGAATGTTCATTTGTACAAGAAATACTCATTTTCAATCTTTTTGTATTTTTTGTACTTGAAATAAGTACATTTTTTTCAAAAACTCTAACAGATACCAAAACCATAATTGATAAAATTGTTGCAACAAGAGCCAAGCCGTACATTCCTGCCCCACACGCCATACCAACTGCGGCAGAAACCCAAAGAGTAGCTGCTGTCGTCAAGCCAAAAACTGTAGCACCATGTCTTAGGACAGTACCACCACCGATAAAACCAATACCGGTAACAACTTGAGCTGCAATACGTGCCGTATCTCTTACCCCAGTTGCTTGAGAAACAATCACATTATCTCCATCTGCAAAAGTCGGAAATCCATAAATAGAAATTATTGTAAAAATACAAGCGCCCAAACAAACTAAAATATTAGTTCTCAAACCTGCATATTTATTGGTCATTTCACGTTCCAAACCGATTGCAAACCCCAATAATAACGCAGATAAAACTCTTATAACCAAATTTATATCAAATATATAACCTAAACTTTCCATCTAATTCCTTTCTTGTAGAACTTTTTTATTTCTTGATGCTAGGTTAGAAAGCCATACCTACCGAAACAGCTGCTACGCCTTTTTATATATAACTTTCTGATAAAGACTTTGTCTCTCTGCATCTTCGCCTCTTGGCATCTGACAACTAACCGCTTAACTGCCTTTATCTCGTCTTGCTTTTCGGATCAAGAATATCCCTAATTGTATCACCAATCAGGTTAAAAGCCAATACCGCAATAAAAATTAAAAATCCTGGTGTTAATAGCCACGGGCGATAAATTATATTTGTATATTCCTGTGCCTCTTTTAACATATTCCCCCAACTTGCATCAGGTTGTTGAATACCCAACCCCAAAAAGCTCAAACCTGACTCTGACAAAATATAAGACGGAACAGACAACGTCATCGCAACAATTACAAAGCTTGTAGTCTGTGGCAAAATATGTTTTACAATTATTCTAAACCTTGATGCTCCAATTGATCTTGCTGCCTGAATGTATTCTTGATTTTTAATAGACAAAACCATTCCTCTCACAACTCTTGCAAAACCAGCCCAACCAATCAAAGCAAGAATTACAACAATCAGCATAAACCTTTGTACACTTGTCATACCAGATGGTAAAATAGATGCAAGAATTATCAAAAGATAAAAACTCGGGATAGACATTACCGCCTCCGCAAACCTCATCATCAGCATATCAACTTTACCGCCAAAATACCCTGCAATACCGCCATACAAAAGTCCAATAGGAAACAATACAAACAAGGCAAGAAAACCTATTGTCATAGATATTCTTCCACCGAAAAGTATTCTCGAAAATACGTCACGACCGTTAATATCTGTTCCCAACAAGTATAATCTACCATTTTCATCTGTAGTTATAAGATGGCGTTTCATCGGAATTAATCCCAAAAACTTATATTTTTGTCCTTGAGAAAAGAATTTTATATAATGTTTTTGACTTCTGTCTAATGAATAAATAATTTTCAAATCTACAGAATCAAATTCTCTTTTGTAATTATAAGTATAAGGTTTTGAAAACTTTCCGTTTTCATCAATCGTAAAAATCTTTGATGGCGGAACATAAGCCATAGTTCTATCAGAAAAATCTTTTGTATAAGGAGCTATGAAATCTGCAAAAAATAACGCAAAATAAATTATTCCAAGAACAACAAGCGCAATTCTTGCAAATCTATCTTTCCACAATTGTTTAATCAAATCTCTTATCATGCCTGCCCTCCTTCCCTAATACGAGGATCAGTAATAATAAGCAAAATATCTGCAATCAAATTTCCTATAATAAGCATAACTGCACCCATCATCAAAGATGCCATAACAAGGTTTATATCAGATTTCAAAACCGCCTCTAATATTAACCTGCCCAAACCCGGATATTGAAAAACGTATTCAGTCAATGCAGCCCCGCTTAATAATCCGGCAAATTCAAACCCCAAAAGAGTTATAAGAGGGTTAACCGCATTTCGCAAAGCATGTTTAATTATTACCTTAAATTCACTCAAACCTTTAGCTCGAGCAAATTTCACATAATCACTATCCATTACATCAAGCAAATTTGCCCTCATTTGTCTTTGCAAACCCGCTAAGGATAACGTAAACAATACCGTTACGGGAAGAATAAGATGATGAGTAATATCCCAGACCTTCTGAACAAAAGTCATTTCTAAAAAATTTGAACTTGTCAACCCTCCAACTGGGAACCATCCCGTTTTTACGGCAAAAATCAACAACAATACCGCAAAGAAAAACGAAGGGATTGCCATTCCAATACTAGTTAACACTGTAAGCATTCTATCAAGCGGACTTTTCCAATACACTGCCGCTAATATTCCTAACGGGACACCAACAGTCCATGACAAGAAAATTACGATACAGGTTAATAACAACGTATTTGGAATACGTTCTTTCAACTTTGTACTAACTTTTTCACCGGTAGATGTAATACCTAAATCACCCTTAACAAATGATTTTGCCCATTTACCATACTGAACAATAATTGGTTTATCTAATCCCAACCTTTCAGTTTCTTTCTGCAAAGTTTCTTTTGAAACAGACGGATTTAACCTCAATTCTGCCAACGGATCAACAGGTGATAAGCGAATGATAAAAAAGCTTATCAATGACACAATTATAAGCAATGGTATGGTTTGTAATATTCGTTTTATTATGTATTTTAAGATTTGCATTGTTTTTCTCTGGTGAATAGTGATTGGTGAGTGGTGAATAGTCCTTTTCAAGACTTCTAACAAAATATAATTTTTATTTTTTGTAACGAACTACTCACTATTCACTTCTCACTACTCACTCTCCATATTTCCTCAATATTGTGCGTAACTCCACCTAAACTTGTCGGATAAATATTTTGGTACTTGTTTCTTAATGCGACAATTCTTATCGGAGAATAAATATATATCAACGGCTTTTCGTCATAAACTATCGCCTGATATTCGTCATAAAACCTTTTTCTATCAGCAAATTTTGTAGCCAAAGCTCCTTGAGTGTACAAATAATCAATTCGCTTTTCAAAATTATATCGAGAACTATTTGCATCTTTTTCTAACCTTTGATTAAATATATGCAAAGTACCATCAGATAACCAAACATTTTTTCCGCCATTCGGCTCTAATGGAGAACCAGTAAAGCCCATTATTACCATATCCCAGTCAAGAGATGCCATAAGTTTATTAACCAGCGAATTAAATTCAATTGGTTTAAAATTAACCTTCATACCTAAATCTTCAAGATCTTGTTTTACCATAACACCAATTGCTTCACGCTCAGTATTACCGGCATTCGTGTATAAATCAAATTCTACATGATTTCCAAACCTATCAATCAAATGCCCTGATTTATCCCAATAAAAACCGGATTTTTTAAGTAATTCTTTAGACTTGTTTATATCTTTATCATAAGGCTTCAAATTTTTATTTAAAAAGATTGAATTTAGGGTTTCAGGTGTAAACAAAGGATAACCCAGACCATTTGCAATATTAAACACCATATTTTTTCTATCAAGAGAATAATCTACAGCTTGTCTAAAATTTTTATCCTGAAACCAAACTTGTTTTTTCGGATTAACATAATACTTACCTTTTTCATCTTTTCGATTATTCATATTCATCGAAAGATACATAGTTCCTGTATCAGGACCTATATTATAAACAGTAAAATTAGAATGTTTTTCCATCTCTTTAAATCGAGCGACATTAGCTCCTTGAAGGCTAATTTCATCAAGTTCTCCTCCTTCAAACTTCAAAACCTGATTATTAATATCGCCAACGATTAAATAAACCAATTTATCAAGATATGGTAACTTTTTACCTTCTTTATTAATCACATAATAATTAGGATTTCTCTCAAACACAACCCTTTGCGCAGGCACGTATTCTTTCAACCGAAACGCCCCAGATGTAACAAACTCTTTTGGGTTTGTGTTTGTAGATAAAAAAACTTCAAAATATTCTTTTCCACGACTTACCGCCGGTTGAAATATATGCTTTGGAGCAATCGGAGAGGCTAACATTCGCAAGAAAGGAGCAAAAGGTTCAGGTGTAACAAATTTAACTGTATAATCATCAATTTTTTCCACAGTCGGAAGCTTACCATCAACTATTACAGAATCCCTCGTTGAGGTATTCCCAAACCCATCAAAAATTATATTTTGCCAAGTAAAAACAACATCATCAGCCGTAATTGGTTTACCATCAGACCATTTTACACCGTGACGAAGTTTTACAACATACTCTTTTCCATTCACAGAGAATGATTTTGCCAGTTTTGGAATCGTTTCACCAGTCACAGGGTTAGTAGTAACCAACCCGTCATACATTATTTCTGACATTTGAGCTGAAATATTATCTTTTGTATTGAACGGATTGAAAGTTTTTGGACCTTCACCAATAGTCGAAGAAACAAAAGTTCCGCCATATTTTCCAATCGGAGTTTGTGATTGCAAGTAATCTATTCCATTAATTGTAATATTTTTCGGAATAAGATAATTTGCATCAACAATTTTTGCTTTTTCTCTCAAAACCGGTTTGTCAACTGTCGGCAAATCTCTACGAATGCAAGCTTTGCCAACACCCAAAACTACTAATAAAACTAAGATAATTAAGATAACCCGTTTCATAGTTTCAGAATAACATAAAAACAAATTTTGTTTATAGCCCAACTATTGATTTTTATTTATAAGCTTCACACTTTTTATCCTTAATAAAATCCAAATTTTTTTCATAAACTACATGAGCCGTACATAAATCTCCTCGATTTTCGTAAAAGCTTCCATCAAGTGTTTTTACTGCTCCGGCAGGTACAATTCTGTCTTTAAAAACAAGAAAAGTATGCAAATCTATTCCCAAAATATTTGGAGGATTACTACCATTTACATCAACTCTTATAGCCGCACAAGGAGAACCTTCATTGGTGCAATTATTACGATGAGTTAATGCAGTTATCAAAACTCCATCATTCAAAATAGCTTTTGAATAGTAATCACTACGATCAATATTTACTCCATAGCTAGTAGTGCCAATAGAACCATAAGAAATATCAGGGAAACAACCTCTCTCATTTTTACAAATTTTCAATGTTTTCATATACGGCAAAATATAATACAAAACATTATTTTCATATTCGCTTGATTGGGTATAGTCGACTAAATTCCAACTATCAACCTCTCCTTCATGTTCCTTTGCTGTAATAAATGCGTTACCTAAAGTCGAATAAACTTTATTCAAACGAGAAACAATAACTTGCTTTTTATGATTTTCGATTAAAGAAGGAAGTGTCAACGCCGCTACAACTCCGATTATACCGAGAGTGATTAAAACCTCTGCAAGAGTGAAGGCGGCTAAGCGTCTTAAAAACAGGCGTAGACCATGATTATAAGAGGGTTTTAGGCTATTGCCCCCCCCCGATGAGCTTGTTCTCTTTGAATTTCATACTAAAATCCTCTCTTTCTTTCATAAATATATTATTATTTTAACAAATTTTTTGATGTTTTTCAAGTAGTTGCAAGAAGAAGAAAATAATCCCACGATAGCGAAATGAACAATAACTTGTTAGTGAAATTAGCAACAAAAAGCTTTACACAAATGTATGATGTAGGAACAAATGTTTACACAGAGGGTTAAAAACAGGCATTGTTTGAGCGTAGCGAGTTTGACTGTTTTTTAGTTGAACTTACTAGTTATTAGTGAATGGAGCGTGTGGGTGGTTTTGTGGAACTTTTTACACAAAAAGTTCCCGCCGTCTGCGCAAGACAAAAAAACAATCCTTCCACCGCAAGCGGTCCCCCTTCCTTTGCAAGGAAGGTTAAATGTTTCCCTTACGGGATAGTACTCACCTAAATTACCTCTCACAAAACGTGACATTTAGTCACCTTTTGTTCGGCAGAGTCTCATCAGGGAGGAAAACAATTTCCTTGATACGGTCTACTCACCATTTACAACTCACTATTCACTTATTCATAACGATACGGTCTTTTCACGTTTCACTTCTCACTTTTCACTTAAAGCTCCTATTTTTACCTCTTGTCACTACACATCCATTAACTTTTCCATCAGATAATTAATTTTTCCTTAAGAAAATTAATTTTTTAGAAAAACCGTTATATAAATATAATGTAGAGGTTTATCCTGAATTTGTTTCAGGAACTCAGATGAGTAGATTCTGAAACAAGTTCAGAATGACCAGTATGGAGAAAAGGAGAGAAAATTATGTTAAAACCATTAGGTGACAGAATTGTTATTAAAGTTATTGAAGATACTGAACAAACTTCAGGTGGCATTTTTATCCCTGACAGTGCAAAAGAAAAACCTCAAAAAGGCGAAGTTGTTGCAGTTGGTCAAGGCAAAATGAATGAAAAAGGCGAAAGAGAACCTATGGACGTTAAAGTTGGTGATACTGTTCTTTATGCTAAATATGCAGGAACTGACATCAAAATGGATGGCGTTGAATATAAAATTTTGTCTGTAAAAGACGCATTGGCAGTGATTGAATAAAGACGATAAGACGATAAGACGATAAGACGATAAGTTCTTTACAAAAATCAGTGTTATTAAGATTTTATCAAAATTTATTAACGAAATGAACTTAACGCCTTAACGACTTAAAGGCTTAACGTCCTTATAATCAAATAGAGAATATAAGGAGATAAAAATGGCAAAACGTATAGTATTTAATGAAGAAGCTAGAAAAGCTCTTTTGAATGGTATAGATGCAGTAGCAGATGCCGTTAAGGTTACTCTTGGACCTAAAGGCAGAAACGTAATTCTTGAAAAGAAATATGGCGCACCTCAAATCGTTAACGATGGTGTTACTATTGCTAAAGAAATCGAACTTAAAGACGGTCTTGAAAACGCCGGCGCACAACTTCTAAAAGAAGTTTCTTCAAAAACAAACGATGTAGCAGGTGATGGAACAACAACTGCTTCAGTTCTTGCTCAAGCAATTGTTAGAGAAGGCTTGAAAAACTTGACTGCAGGTGCAAACCCAATGTCTATGAAACGTGGTATTGACAAAGCAGTTGAAGTTTCTGTTAAAGAAATCAAAGATATGTCAAGACCTGTTAATACAAAAGAAGAAATCGCACAAGTTGCTGCAATTTCAGCAGGTAACAATAAAGAAATCGGCGAATTGATTGCTGAAGCAATGGAAAAAGTTGGACATGACGGTGTTATCACTGTTGAAGAAAGTAAATCTTTTGGTACAAACTTAAAAGTTGTTGAAGGTATGCAATTTGACAAAGGTTATTTGTCACCATACTTTGTTACAGACCCTGAAAGAATGGAAGCAGTATTAGAAGATGCTTACGTATTCTGTTGTAACAAGAAAATCAACTTGATTTCTGATATGGTTCCATTGTTGGAACAAGTTGCTCGTGATGGCAAATCATTGTTGTTAATCGCTGAAGATGTTGAAGGTGAAGCTCTTGCAACATTAGTTGTAAACACAATGAGAAAAGTTTTGAGAGCAGTTGCAGTAAAAGCTCCAGGATTTGGTGATAGAAGAAAAGCTATGCTTGAAGATATTGCAATCCTTACAGGTGGTGAAATGTTCACAGAAGAGCTTGGCATCAAACTTGAAAACGTAACAACTCAAATGTTAGGTAAAGCAAAACGTGTTACAGTTACTAAAGATGAAACAACAATCGTTGTTGGTGACGAAACCAAAAATGCGGTTCAAGACAGAGTTCGCCTAATCAGAAAACAAATTGAAGCATCTGATTCTGAATACGATAGAGAAAAACTTCAAGAACGTGTTGCAAAACTTTCTGGTGGCGTTGCAGTAATTGAAGTTGGTGCTGCATCAGAAGTTGAACTTAAAGAAAGAAAATTGAGAATTGAAGATGCTTTGAACGCAACTCGTGCGGCTAACGAAGAAGGTATTGTTCCTGGTGGTGGCGTTGCACTTGTAAGAGTTCAACAAAAATTGTCTAAGATGATTGAAACAACAACATTTGGTTCTGATGACGAAAAAATAGGTTTCAAAATCTTGACTGCCGCTCTTGATGTACCTTTAAGATCAATTGCTCATAACGCAGGTGCAAAAGCTGATGTTGTAATTGATACAGTAATGTCACACGAAGCAGCATACGGATATGATGCCTTGAATGATGAATATGTTGATATGTTCAAATCAGGTATCGTTGACCCTGCTAAGGTAACTCGTTCAGCACTAGAAAACGCTGCATCAGTAGGCTCTATGTTGTTAACAACAGAGGCTGCAGTTGTAGATATTCCGGAAGAAAAACCTGAAGTTCCTGCTATGCCACAAGGTATGGGCGGTATGGGCGGATTTTAATCCGAATAAAAATAATACTTAAACTAAAAGAGCAATTTGAATTTTTCAAATTGCTCTTTTTTGCTTCCTATTATTCTAATCAAGTCTTCCACTTTTTATAAATGGACCACCAGAACTATCATTATCAACATTCAAGTTCCCGTGTTTTCCATATGTTTGAACAGGTTCTTGAGATGTTTTTACCGGAACGAGTTTATTATTTTGAACACTAAATTTATTACCTTGCGCATCAACCAAATTTCCTTGATGAACTGTGTATTTTTGTCCACCATAATTCAATTGAACACCATCTTGTTTTAGAGCAGTCTCCATGAAACTTGGATCAAGTTTTGAATAATCCATTTTTGATACAACTTCATTAGTTATATCTTTAATTGATTTGCCAGCATATTCTCCAGAACCATGTGCCGTTCTATCATATAAATCTTGCTTGTAATCGGTCATAAATTTTTTAACTTCTGAGCCGGTCATAACATGCCCGTCTTTACCTTTAAATACTAAAGTAGCTTCTCCTCCGATTGAAACATATTCAGCATTCAATCCTTTTGGAATTTCATCGTTTTCACCTAATTGCAAAGCAGATTTTACGGTTTTGTCAAACTCACTTTTTGTAACATAGGTGTTTTTGCCTGCAGTTGTAACAGTAACGAGTTGTTCACCCCGTGTTCCATCATCATTTACGGCATAACGAACTTTATTTCCATCTTTATCATGTGAAATTTCTATCGCCTGTTTTTGACCATTAACCATACGATTCAGTTGTTTCCCTGTCGCTTGAGGAGCGACATCAATGTGTCCGATATTAGGTTTCAAAGACATATCAGGAGCTACTGGTTCCTTTGTAAGATTTAAATCGCCAATTGTATTTTCATTTGCTGTTTCTCTTAACGTTTTCTGTTTTGTTTCTGCTGCAGCCTTTGTTGTTTCATTACCTCCTGTCAACAAATTTTGAATTTTTACCCAAACACTATCATCAATAGTTACAGTCCCTTTATCAACAACAAAGTTTGACTGGTAAGTTGATTTTTCATTTAATTTTGTTGAATCAGTCGTATAATTATCACCTGACTTAAAAATACTTTTTGAATTTTGTGCGTTATTTACTTCTGCAACAACTTTTTGCCATGTTGCAGCATCTTTATTTTTGATATTTGCAGCACCGATTTTATCACGAATTGCTTGAGTTATACCTTGTCCATTGCCAATATTAATTTCAGCCATTAAAGCTCTCCTAAATTTTTATCTCTCTTGTATATATAAAAACAATCAGATTGCCAAAATTTCAAACAAAATCCAACTCTCCTCGTACAATATCACAACATATCGCAGAGTATATGAGGGTTTGAGGCTATTTTACAATATTTACAAATCGTTACAATAAAATCTACAAATCGAATAAAACACTCGACAAATAACGTTCTCCGGTATCAGGTAAAATCACAACGATTAATTTGTTTTTGTTTTCAGGTTTCATAGCTTGCTCAATTGCTGCAAACATCGCTGCTCCTGATGAAATACCGCACAAAATACCTTCTTCTTTTGCCAACAATCTGGCAGTATTTATTGCATCTTCATCTTTTACAGGAACAATTTTATCCACCACATTTCTATCAAAGTTTTTTGGAACAAAATTTGCACCAATACCTTGAATACCGTGTCCACTAGCTTGCCCACCTGCAAGAACTTGAGATTTAAAAGGTTCTACAGCGATAATTTTTATATCTGATTTTTTGTTTTTTAATGTTCTCCCAATACCGGAAACAGTTCCACCGGTACCAACTCCGGCAATAACGATATCAACTTTTCCATCTGTATCATTCCAAATTTCTTCAGCAGTAGTTTTTTCGTGAATTTCAGGGTTCGCAGGATTTTCAAACTGCATAGGCACAAATGAATTTTTAATTTCGTTATTCAACTCAAAAGCTTTATCAACTGCACCTTTCATCCCTTTACTACCTTCTGTAAGAACTAGTTCCGCACCATAAGCCATCATTAATTTTCTGCGTTCCACACTCATTGTTTCAGGCATTGTAAAAATAACCTTATAACCTTTCACGGCACAAGCAAGAGCCAACCCGACACCCATATTACCACTTGTAGGTTCAATAATAACAGTTTCTTTATTTATAATACCTTTTCTTTCAGCATCCTCAATCATATTCAAAGCCGGTCTGTCCTTAATGGAGCCGGCAGGATTAAAACTTTCAACTTTTGCAACAATTTTAGCAACACAATTATCATTCAATTTATTAATTTGTACTAATGGAGTATTTCCTATTAATTCTAAAATATTTTTTGCTATTTTCATATATTTTCCCTCTTTTCGAAAAAATTATAGCATGTAAAAATAAAGTGAATAAATTATTTTGTTTTCATATCATTACGAGGAGCGGAAACGATGTAGTAATCTCATTCGTTTAATCCTCCACCTCGAAATCAAAGATTTTGTTGTACCTTTCACAAAGAGAGAGGGTAATTCTTGACATAACAAAACAGGGTTGATAAAAATCAACCCTGTTACATCTAATTTATTCAGCTTCCGGTGGTGGAGGCGGGACTTGTCCATCTGGTCTTGGACCGTTAGGACCGAACGGAGGACAAGGGCATTTTTTATGCTCTTTTTCGAACTTCTTACGACCTTCGTCTTTCATTTTTTTCAATTCTTTCAACTGTTTTGATGTTAGAATTGATTCAAATTCTTTCATATTTCGCATTCTAAGCTCATGCATACCACGTTTCAATGCGCCAATTTCTTTTTGCAATTGTTCTATTTGCGCTTGTTTATCACGTTCTAACAATTTTGATTTTTTCAAACCTTCAATTTCACCTTGCTTTTCGTGCAATTTAGTAATAAGAGGTTTCATTTGTTCATGTCCTTTTTTACGAATTGCTTCAGCCTTTGCCTTTTGTTCATCTGTAAGTTTCAAACGTTTTTCAAACTCTGCATTACGTTTTGCAAAATTTGGACCTTTAGGAGGTTTTTGACAATTATATGGAGCTTTTTTAGCACAATTGCATTGAGGTCTACCACAGTTGCAAGGAGCTTTTGTGTCAGCAAAACACATAGTAGCTGACGCAAACATCAATATACTTGCCATAATTAATGATTTTTTTAACATGTAACATCCTTTCTTTTATAATAAATCTTGTAGTTTAACTGCTAACTCTTTTTTAGCGTTATAAAGTCTTGACTTTATTGTCCCTACCGGACATTTTAGTTTAAATGCGGCTTCTTCATATGTATAACCGTATATTTCGCACATCATTACAACTTCTTTGAATTTTGGTTTCAAACTTTCAATCGCCATTGTAATTATTTTTTGTCTGTCATTTGTAATCATCCTCAATTCCGGAGTTGATTTTTTGTCTTTAACTGTGTTCAAAACATCATCATCCGAAGTTAAAGCATCCTGATTTCGCTTTTGAACCGATTTCAAATAATCTTTTGAAACATTTTTAGCAATAGTATTTATCCAGCTTTTAAAAGTCCCTTGTTCTTTATACTTTTCGGAATTTTTCCAGACTTTGATATATACTTCTTGCTCTAAATCTTCGTTATCCTCTTTTGTAATAAGTTTAATTATACTTTTTACATTATTTTGGTTGGTTTTAATAATTTCTTTAAAATTCATTAACTATTCCACCATTAACAACCCGTAAGAATCTACAGGAAACCCTAAATCGTCTGCACTCAATGTTGTTCCATATCTTAGAATATCAGACACATCAGAGTTTAAATTTACTACACCCAATACTGTTCCACTGAAAAGTATTGCAAATACAGCACATGCCATCTTTAGTTTTGCATAACTTTTTCTCTTTTGAACATAATATGGTCGAACTTCTTTCAACAAATCAGAAACTTTATCCATTTGCTCTTGCTCTTTTTGACATTCAGGGCAATTTTGCAAATGAGATTTCATCATTTCCTCATTTCCGAAAGTAAATATAGCTTCGTATTTGTTACATTTTTCTGTCATTTGTTTTAACCTCTATACTTGTATAACGATTAAATAAATAAAAAGTTCATTTACGAAAAAATTTTTTCGTACTATTATAACAAATGTTAACAAAAATAGCAAAAATTTTTCTTCACAGTTTTTATGTGAAGTGGAAAAAATATAAAATGGCAAATTTTCAAACAGTAAAAAATATATGCAAAAAACTTGGTGAAAACAACAAACCAACATACGTAGTAATGGCAATTGCCACTGTAAAAGGTATCTGCCGACCAACATTCACAATGATGGATAAGACAGAAAAGCCTGAAACTAAAAAATATACCGCATTAAGAGAAGGGTTAACAGAAGCTATCGCAATTCCTGTTTATTGGGTATGCGGAGAAATTGCCGGTAAGTTCGGCAAATACGTAGTTTCCAAAGACATGGATAAGAAATTTGACAAACTTGCCAAAGAAGGTAAAAAATACACTGACGAAGTTAAAGACGAGATGAAAACCGCTGCCATAAAAAAAGGTGAAAAAGGTTTAATGTTCATCGGAGTTTGTACAGCTGCATTGTTTATTATTCCAGCAGTTTGTTCTGCAATAATAAAACCGGTTATGGATGCAATGGGTATGAAAGCTCCACACGACAACAAAAAAGGAGCTAAGCCGAAAAAGCTTGACATTAAAGAAGGAGTGAAAGAAAATATTCCGCAAGCTCCACAAATTTCTCAACCTGTGAAACCAATCGAAAGACCACAAATGGCTAATCTTTACACCGCATCTAACGCATCAGGAATGAAAGTAGGTGGCGTATAATGATTTCAGTAATTTCAAAAGTTATTACAAACCCTACATTGGTAAGCGTTGCGCAAAACACAAACGCATCTGTTGCTAGTGAAACGGTTTTAAAATCAGTTGGTAGACCGGGATTTATCCTAATTGATAACGATATTGACCCTGCAACAAAAAAATATGCCGCTGCAAAAGAATTTTTATATCAAGCAACTTGTTTAGCAATATATATGGCACTTGTCGGTCCTGTATTTAAAAACGGGGCATTCAAAATTGCAAAGAAATATATCTATAAAGGGGAAGAAGGTTTTAATAAATTCCACAGCATGAAAGAATACCTTGCATACCACAAACTTGCCGACAAATCTCAAACAAACAGAGTTGCTTCTCTTTCAAAAGATCACTCTCAATTCAAATTTGACCATGACAAATTAAGAGAAGATTTGATAAACAACAAAACACCGGAAAAATATTCACACATAAAAGGCGCAATTGAACTTGGTAGTACAATAGGCTCCGTACTAGGTTTGGCAATCTTAGCTCCGCAAGTAAGCCACGCATTTATCCATCCGGCACTTAAATTCTTGGGACTGGAAGAAAAACACCCAAAGGTTGATAGACAAATTCCTCAACCAGAGCTAAAACACGTTGATACAAAAGCTTAAGAAAGACATACTATGCAAATTAATAAAATCTCATCAAACAGTACAGCACCAGTATTTGGTGCCAAGTTAGTTATAAGAAAAGGAATGTTTTCTCCAAATCAAACAAAAAATATAATTGAAAAATTTGAAAACAAAACTAAAAACATTGATGGAACTATTTATGCTGTAGGTTTTTATACCGAAGATGCTAAACCAATAAAAAATGCTAATATATATTACAAGAATAATGATTATCAAGATGTAGTTAGGCTTAATGGTGGTGGAAATTGGACTGTTTTTAATAGCACAGATACTACAGTTGAACTAATATCTAAACTACTTGATACTTTCAAACTTCGAGAAAAAGCTGTAAATGCAACTAAAACCGCTCGTGCAGAAATAACAAGGTTAAAAACAGGCATAAATGAAACTTTTGAAAAAAATGCACAAAGAAATGAACAAAACTCTTGATTTAGACCTTATTGAAAAAATATCAGATAAAAATGCGTTCACAACAACATTACAAGAAAATTGTTCATTTGCAAATAAAGAGGTTGACGGAATTGGTGGTGTAAGGCCAGGTTTTAATACATTTGACACAATGAAAGACTCTTTTGAAAGTGATTGTAAATACGCAAATGAACTGCTTAATAGCAATAATACATAATATTGTTTAATTTGCCCCTAGCCATTAACAACATATACATATTCTGATTTTTACTATTTTCAATATCTATATCTTTTAACGATACTTTGCGAACATCTCGTATAGAATTCAATATTCAAAAGAAATATCAAATATTTCAAGTAAAGCCTCTTTTTACAAATTAATTTTTACCAAACACTCAACTGAGCGATTAGAAATCAATTCAGCTTTCAGTTTCTTATTTTTACGCTCTTTTTTAGGCAACTCTATTGGCGTAACTATTCCCCAATTTGAATTTATAGGCTGAAATTTATCATGTTTTTCATCACTAATATATTGGGTTAATGCTCCCAACATAGTTTCTTTCGGCAAAACGAGCAAATTTTCTCCAGTCAATAATTTTGACATATTTATGCCGGCAAGCATGCCTGTCGCAATAGATTCTGTATAACCTTCCGTTCCGGTTAATTGACCTGCGAAAAACAAATCCTTCCTTACACGTGCCTGTAATGACGGATTTAAAACTTTTGGTGAATTTATAAATGTGTTTCTGTGCATTACGCCATATCGAATAATATTAACATTTTCTAAACCAGGAATTGACTGCAACAACTCTTTTTGCGCACCCCATTTTAGATTTGTTTGGAAACCAACCAAATTGTATAAAGTTTTTGCTGAATTGTCTTGTCTTAATTGAACTACAGCATAATTCTTTTCACCTGTTCTTTTGTCTATCAAACCAACCGGTTTCATCGGTCCAAATCTCAACGTATCAACTCCTCGAGATGCCAAAACTTCTATCGGCAAACAACTTTCAAAGAATTTTGCATTCTTTTCAAATTCTTTCAACTCGATTTTTGGAGCATTAATCAAAATATCATAAAACTTTTCGTACTCCTCTTTATTCATCGGACAATTGATATAAGAGGCTTCCCCTTTGTCATAACGGCTTGCATAAAAAGCTTTATCAAAATTTATACTGTCCTTTTCAACAATCGGCGCAATAGCATCAAAGAAATGTAAATGTTCGCTTTGCGTAAAATCTTTTATAGAGCTTGCCAAACTTTCAGAAGTCAAAGGTCCTGATGCCATAATCGTATATCCGTCAGGAATTTCCAAAACTTCTTGATTTAGAATAGTTATATTTTCGTCGTTTTTAATCCTATCTGTTACTGTTTGAGAAAAGAGTTCTCTATCAATCGCAAGCGCATTTCCGGCAGGAACCGAACATTTACGTGCAATTTTAATCAATTCTCCACCAAGTATTTCCATCTCTTTTTTCAACAAACCAGATGCGTTTGAACAATCAGATGCACCCAAGCTATTTGAGCAGACAAACTCTGCAAATTTATCAGTTTTATGCGCTCCTGTTGATTTTTCAGGTCGCATTTCGTACAAATTAACTTTTATTCCTCTTTTGGCAAGCTGTAAAGCAGCTTCCGAACCGGCAAGTCCGGCACCTATAACATTTACTACCATAAAATCAGCTTATCTCGGATAAAAAGAGATGTCAATTTTTCGATTTTACAAAATGTTTTTTATTTACAAATAGAGTATTTTAAACAATTTTGTAACATTTTTGTTATGTTTGTAGTAAATAACTTGCAAAAAAAACAAATATTAAGTATAATAATTACACTTAATACATTTATAACCTTAATTTTTCTTAAAATTTATACAGAAAAAAGCAATAAGTGTAATTTATAAGTTTTATAAATATATGTGTAGTCATGAAAATTTAAAGTAGGGACATGTCAATAAAAGCAATCAATTCAGCAATCGGTGCGCAAAAACACCAAAAACTTAATGAGCAAAAACAAAACAATCAAACATCTTTTACAGGAAGTTTTAACCCTGTTGTTACAGTTATGGATGCGATTGATAAGGGTGGTTTTGCCGCATCATTTATTGCGCAAGACGGTATTGGCATGGTTGCTCCGAGAATTTATGAAGGCTTGAACCGTAACAGACAAAAGGATGAAAACGGTAAAAAAACAGGACCTTTGAACTGGGAATTTGCAAGACGTGAAGGTATTCGTGAAATTTTGAGTGGTCCTAGTGCGTTCTTAATTCCATTGGGAATTCTTACTGTTTTGAAAAAGACATCAGGAACTGCAAATAATGTTCACGTAGATCATATCAATGTTTTGGGTGAAAATTTTGCATCTTACGCATCAAAAAATCCTTCTCAATTAAAAAACACTAATGAGTTCAAAAAAGGTTATTATTCTCAAGTATTTGAAAATGTTTTGAACAACTCTACTGATAAACAATTTGATGTAAAGGCAAAAGCAGAACATTTTGCAAACAAACTTGTTGAAGTTGAATCAAAACGTGCAGGCAAAGATAAAAAAGCTGCCAACCAACTTCAAGGAGAATTAGTTGAAGAATACATGAAACTTCGAAAACAATATGCTGCTCCATCAAGCGATGAAATGGGTGTATTGCTTAAACCAGAAGGTAAAGACAAAGTTGTTGGTTCTAATATCAAACGTTTAATCCAAAGTTTGGGCGATTATACCGGTGATGTTCTAGATAAAACAAATAAATATCTAAACAAACAATCTGGTCACACTGTTGAAGAATTGGCATCTGACGGTTCATTAACAAAATTTGTAGACAATTTCAATCTTCATAGAAAAGGTACTCGTGTTCTTTCTAACTTCGGAATGTGGGGAGCTGTAGTTGCATTCTACACACTTATTCCAAAATTATACAATATGGGACTTAAACACGATCCTGGTTTGAAGGGACTTGAAGAAGAAACTTCTAAACAAGTAGAAAATAAACAAGATAAAAATGTAGCTTTCACTGGAGGTTTGGCTTCAGGCATCGGTAAACAAGCTTCTAAAGACGGTGTTTTGGGCAAAGTATTCAGTAAGTTTGAATTTAATGGTGCATCAATGTCTGTTCCGGGAATGCTTACATTGTTATTTGGATTTTGCTTACCACCAAGATATACAAATGCCAAAAGCGATAAAGAACGCAAAGAAATCTTAGTTCGTGATATTTCAAGCTTCACTGCAATCTTGTTTGCGGCAAAAGCTATGGCTAGAGGTTTCTCTGATGCGTTTGCAAGAATTTCAGGACTTGCACTTAATGCAAAACCAGAAGATCACAACAAGAGTATTTTCCACAAAATTAAAAATTACTTTACTGCAGGTGCCGGTATTGACGTATTAACAAGCGAACAAATTGTTTCTAAATATAGTAATATTGAAGATTATAAAAATGGCATCAACGGTTTCTTCAATTTCTTAGAAGAAAACGGTGGAGATGTGAAAAAAGTTCTTAATATTGATAAAGGCGTAAAAGAACAAGCCGAAACAATTATCAAAGATTTCAATGGTAAATCATTGAAAGACGCAACACTGGAAGAAATTCACGCTGCATTTGAAAAAGCTAAGGGTTCAGAAGCTCTTGAAAACATTTACACAGTATTCAAATCGAAAGACAACAAATTTATCAATAGAGCAAAAACATTCAACAGTGCATTCGGATTTGCATCAACACTTGTTCTAGTTCCTGCATTTATGATGTGGCTTGCTAGATATTGCGAAAACATGACTAAAAAAGCTATCGCAAAAGAAAAAGAACAAAAAGCATTAGCTAGTGCAAATGAACCAGCTCCAATTGCTCAAAATCCAAAAACACAAGCTGTTTCAGCAACAGCTAAACAACCGACAATGGCAGGATTTCTAAACAAATAGCATTATGACAACAACATTTTTATAAACAAATATTGTTGCAAATGACTGATTGGGTGCATATTGTTATTCTTTTACGTGGTCTAGTGCCATTTCCAAAATAACTTTTACATGCTCATCAATCAATGAATAATAAACATTTTTCCCCTGCTTTTCAGCTTTAACCAATTTTGCAGTACGTAAAATTTTTAACTGATGTGACACCGCAGATTTAGTCATATTAAGCAATACCGCTAAATCATTTACACACAATTCAGCTTCCTCTAATGCCCAAAGCAACCTAATTCTCGTGCTATCACCCATTACTTTAAAAAAATCAGATAGGGCATAAAGTTCAGTTAAATCGGGCATATCAGGAGAGATTTTTTCGACAATCTCAGGATTTATAGCTTCGCAGTCTGTTTTTCTTATTTCCATACTTATATTATAGTTTAATAGTTGTTCAATTGTCAAACTTTTGTAACAATAATCATCCTATGTATTGACAATTGAATAGTTGTTCAATTATAATACTAATAGAAACATTAATGAGGATAAAATCATGTGCGAACACGAACTCAACCATGAAAAAGAAAATGAAAATGGCATAGTAATAAGAATTACAATTGCTACTTTAATTTTCATTGCCACAATTTTATTGCACCCAACTGGGTTAAGCAGATTTTTTATCTACATGTCTGCATATCTAATAGTTGGAGTTGATATTGTTTTAAGAGCAATAAAAAACATATTTAAAGGTGAAATCTTTGATGAAAACTTTCTTATGGCAATAGCCACTGTTGGCGCAATTTGTATTGGCGAATACCCCGAAGCGGTCATGGTTATGCTACTTTATCAGATAGGTGAAAAATTACAAGACAACGCAGTTGAAAAATCAAAACAATCAATATCTTCACTAATGAACATCCGCCCTGATTACGCAAACGTTGAAATTAACGGCGAATTAATCAAAAAAAATCCAGAAAACGTAAAAATCGGTGACATAATAAAAGTTAAAGCAGGTGAAAAAATTCCACTAGATGGCAAAATTATTGACGGAGAGGCTTCTATCGACACATCCGCACTTACAGGCGAAAGTGTTCCTCGCACAGTCAAAATGGGCGATAAAGCAGTGAGTGGTTGCATAAATACAAATGGAGTTTTGACAATCAAAGTTGAAAAAGAATTTGGACAATCAACTGTTTCCAAAATTCTTGAACTTGTTGAACACGCAAGCTCTAAAAAAGCAAAAACAGAAAACTTTATAACAAAATTTGCAAGATATTACACACCAATTGTAGTTTTTGGCGCAATCGCACTTACTGCAATTCCACCATTACTTTTCGACGCACAATTCAGCATTTGGTTTCAACGAGCATTGACCTTCCTTGTAATATCTTGCCCTTGCGCACTAGTAATTTCAGTACCTTTAGGATTTTTTGCAGGAATTGGAGGAGCATCAAAATCAGGCATTTTAATTAAAGGAGCTTGCTATATTGAAGCTCTTTCCAGACCTTATGCCGTTGTATTTGACAAAACGGGAACTTTAACAAAAGGGACATTCAAAGTTACCAAAATCCAACCGGTTGAAAAAATTCCCGCTGATGAATTGTTGAAATACGCAGCATACGCAGAAAATTATTCAACGCACCCGATAGCAACATCTTTAAAAGAAACTTATGGTAGAAATATCGACACATCTTTAATCGGAAATGTTGAAGAAATATCCGGCAATGGGATAAAAGCTCAAATCGACAATTCCGAAATTCTTGTTGGAAATAACAAATTGATGACGAAATTCGGTATCAATTACATCTCACAACAAAACGCCGGAACTGTTATATACGTTGCAAAAAACAATGAATTTGTTGGTTCTATCACAATTTCTGATGAGTTAAAAACAGATTCTAAAGCAACAATTAAAAACCTCAATAAGAAACAAATTAAAACAGTAATGTTAACTGGCGACAACTCAATTCCGGCAGAATACATCGCAAAAGAATTGGATATTCCAAAAGTTTACTCAGAACTCTTACCCGCACAAAAAGTAGAGAAATTAGAAGAATTGATTTCTACACAAAAAGGAAGTGTAATCTTTGTCGGAGATGGAATTAATGATGCACCTGTTTTAACAAGAGCAGATGTCGGAATTGCAATGGGCGGATTAGGCTCTGATGCGGCAATTGAGGCAGCTGACGTTGTGATTATGAACGACAATCCGTCAAAAGTTGTGAGTGCAATAAAAATTGCACAAAAAACGATGCAAATAGTTAAAGAAAACATCATTTTTGCACTCGGAATAAAAATCTTATTTTTAATATTAGGAGCATTTGGAGTAATCACAATGTGGGGGGCTGTTTTTGCCGATGTTGGGGTAACACTAATTGCAGTTCTCAACTCATTAAGAGCATTGAAATGAGATTTCTAACTTCATTATGTGTCCTGTGTAATTGAGTAACATAACTTGATATTGGTAATTTTGCATTAATATTGAAAAATTTCTAACAAAAAAAATCCTCCCTTTTAAGAGAGGATTTTTTTAAGAACTAATCTTCAATTAACGCATTGATATCTGCAACCATTGCATCTGGATCGAAACCATGAACTTTTGCGCCTGCTTCTAGGTTTTCAAAATGCGCAGCTGCACATCCAATACAACCCAAACCGTATTTTTGGAATACTGCAACGCTTTCAGGGCAAATTTGTACGATTTCCATAATGTTCATATCTTTTGAAATTTTTTGTGCCATAATATTTCTCCTTTTATTGACTTTACTCGTTCTGTAATTAAATACATTATACAATAAAAAAGAAGGATGTGTATATTATGGAATTTCTAAAAAAATTGTTCAATGATGATGAAGAAAAAATTATCGGACTTTGCGGATTTAAGAAAAAAACACCGAAAATCTATAGTTTTACCCCAACATTTAATGCAACAAAACTTATTTATAACACTAATACAAAAAACAATTTTTTACTTTCTTAGCCTAAGCAATATAAATTGCAACCTTTTTGAGGGTCACCCAATGCGTTTGCAGCAACCCTTGTATCAGGTCTGTTTGGATTTGCTTCACCAAAATTGAAAGTATTCTTTATAAAATTATTTCCGGCATAATTGGTACGATAAAGGTTTGTACTTCCTTGCGATGGGCGAACAACACCAATTCCAAATAGCTTTTGTATTCCCATAGTAAATTACCCCATAATTTCCCTGTATTTATATAAAGTAATTTAAGTAAAAGGAATTGTCAAAATATTAGAATATATTACAAAATATTAAGCAAGCAGATCCAAATTGTTTGCTTGCGCACCACCAGCGGTTCTTGGGTGGTTTAAATTAAAAGTTTCATTTGTTTGTTGAGCAAAAAGTCCAGAATTAAACGGATTATTTTCGGTTCTGTTCTGACGGTTGTTTTCAAACAGTTGTACCGGATTAACCTTAAAAATATTATTCGGTTGTACTCTATTAATACCGTTTATCATAATTACTCCTTACTAATTATAAAACCTGAAAAGTTAAACAATTTCAGGTTTCATAAAAATCTTTACAATTTTAACAATTAAGGCAAACAATCCCAGTAACTTTTTCCGCTATCATCCGGACATTTGTTTGCAACTGCATAAGATGTACAAGCGAAACCGTTATCTCCAGCCTTTGATGACTTTGAACAAACTCCATCTGTCCATTGAAAATACTCGTCACATTTTTCTTCATCCGTGCAGTCTCGCCACTGGCTTTGCCAGTAAGAAAGTCTACAATCATCCATAAGTATTCTAAAAAAGAATAAATCATGCCCAAACGCATTCGGACCTTTGTTAACCCCATTAATATCTACACTTATCGAATTACCTACAGAATAATTTGTGCAAAAAGAGAATGTTATTCCATCAGGAGTAACTATATAATTATAAGAACCCTGAATCGCTGCTCTATCAAAGCAATTCGGATGTATCACAGAAGTTGTGTTTTCTAAAGAATAAGTTTTGAAATTACCTTTATAACTCATACCATTTGAGCGAAACGAACCCGAATTTATATTTTTTAACTTACCAAAAACATAATCATTTATACTTTGAGCATTAGTTGCATCACAACGCCCATATTCTATAGGTAAATCATAAGTAGCTTGTTCCAACATTGAATAAGCCTTTTTAAATCTCGTTTCATACTCTTTATGCTTATATTTAGAAATAAGCGTGGGTATTGTCATTGCCACAACTACTCCAATAATTCCTAAAGTTATCAAAACTTCTGCAAGTGTAAATCCATTATTTCGATTTTTATAGCCCCTCATAAATATCACCTTTTATTAAAACAATTATTATTACATGTCACCATTATGTATTATTTATCACCTTTTGTCAACTATATCTATATTTGTATAGTTACAAAGACGCATTTGTTTGGATATAAGTAATGAAAAGGGAGACAAGATGGTTTCAAAAAAACAACTACTCGGAATGAGGATAAAAGAATTTAGAGAAAAGAGGAAATTCACTCAGGATAAACTGGCAGAAATTGTCGGAATTGATCCAAAACACTTGAGTAGAATAGAAAACGGGCGAAATTATCCGTCATTTGAAACACTTGAAAAAATCTTGGACAGTCTTGAAATATCTTATGAAGATATTTTTAAATATTCTCATTTCTTAGATAAAAAATTTCTCATTGAGAATATTGAGAAAAAACTACCAACACTTGACAATGAGAAATTAAAATTTATATACAAAATGATTAACGAACTATAAATTATTGATCACTTTCGTGATGATCATTATCTTTCATTAACTTTGCAAAATCAGAAGGTTTGATGCTTTGAACGAATTTTTTGAACTCTTGCGCTTCTTCTTCGTCTTTTGCGGAATCAGTTGAAACTGAACCATTTGAGATTACGTTTGCCGTAACAAAAATTGGAGCATCAACTCTTATTGCAACAGCAATTGCATCTGACGGGCGAGAATCGATTTCCAAAGTTTCGCCATTATCATTTACTAAGAATAAAGTCGCATAATATGTATCTTTTTCGACATCATTAATCTCAACTTTATCAAGCGTATAACCTGTTTTTTCAATAATATTTATAATCAAATCGTGTGTCATTGGTCGTGCAACAGAAAGATTTTCAATTTTTCTAATAATTGCACTGGCTTCAGCTGACCCAATCCAAATTGGCAAAGCCTTTCTATTTTCTTTATCGTGAAGAACTACGATTGGAGAACCCGTTCTTGTATCAAGGGCAATGCCCATAACTTTCATTTCAATCATTTTACTTGCTACCTTTCAGTAATGCTATTGTACTCTATTTAGTACCAATCGTCAAGAATATAGCAAAAAATAAAAAAGTCTTTACGAAATAAAATATTTATGTTAATATGAATTTATGCACATGTCGCAGTTTTATGATTGCGAAAATTGAATAAAGAATTGGAGTAGTGGCCGAGTGGCTGAAGGCGGCACCCTGCTAAGGTGTTATGTGGGTATAACCTGCATCCAGGGTTCAAATCCCTGCTGCTCCGTATTAAAAGTCCGATGACCAAATGGTTAGCGGACTTTTATTTTGCTAAAATTCAACAAATATACCGCAAGTTTCTTTCGGTTTGAGAAGATAGTACCGAAAAGATTTTTCGGTTTAACCGCAATAAAGTTGCGGTATATACCGAAAGAATGTTGCGCTAATAATATAATAAAAGAGAAATAAAATACCTTTTTATTAAAATTCTTTTTTCTTTTTTTTACAACTTTAAAGATTTTCGAAAACAATCTTTGAAGATTAAGAATGTCTTGTTTTTCTTGTTGTAATTTGCGCAATCAAATTGTCTGCGAAATCAACTTCTTTTGTTCTACCTTGTGATTGAAAAACCTTTTTTGCATCCTTTATTTTGGACAACGCTAATTTAGGGTTTTCTTTCATACAAGTTTTTGCAATATCAATACGAGCAAAAGCTAATCTCAAACGATAAGCCCTTTCAGTAGCAGTTTCTTTAGAAACAGTCTTGAAAGTCTTTTTAGCCTCCTCAAAATCTGACACAATACCTTTCAAGCATTTTTCTTCTTTCAAAAGAGTTTTAACATATTTTTTTGACATCCATTCAGACTTATACAATTTTTTCAAATCCACAACTCTTGCCAAAACATGAAATTTATCACCTTGTTCTTCGGCATTAGCTATCGCTTTTTCGAGAATAGAAATTCTTTTTTCTTTCGCAATCGGAAGTTTTGCAAGTCCGCTATAGACAATTCCTGCAAAATCTTTTTGTCCCTTTTGTTGCAAATTTTCCGCAAAACCGACCAATTTTTCACTAAACACATCAAGCATTCCAAAATTTTTATATTGCTTTTGGAAATTATTAATTTGCCCGCTAAAAAATCTTGTATCTTGTCTTGTTGCGGACATTGCAGATTTAGTAAAATGCTCAAAATTGTGTTCTAAATGTGTTTGATTTATCGGTTTTATAATCATATTTGGTACCTCTTACAAAAACTCTTTCGGAATATGCTTAAACTCATTTCGAATTTCCTGACCTTGATCTAAGTAGGCTTTTTTGGCAGCCGCACCAGCCTTATTTGCCCTTATTTCAATATAATTCTTTCGATATCTTTTGTAATCAACTTCATTTGAAACATAAGTATCCAAAGATTTAGTATAGTTATTCGCTTCTTTCTGTAATTTTTTATTTTCTATTGGTCCGTACAAACATCCTAAATACTCCATATACTCACCTCTCTTACCACCATTTCTGGCATCAAGAAAAAATTGCCAACCATGTTCTACTTCATGACGAGAAGTTGATGCGAATTGAGCTTTTGAATTGAATGGATACAATTTATTAAAAAGGATTTCCCCATTTTTAAACAAACCCATTAAAGTTTCTGAAAAATCTTCTGTCAAATAAGCCGTATTAATAGAATAGTCTAAGTAATCAATATTTCTTTCACGTAGAAATCTTTGAGTTATAGAAACTTTAAAATCTTCCAAATCCATCATTCTAAACCCTAAAAAACTATCATTTTTTGGAGCTTTTGCATTATCTGCAACAACCAAATTGTCTATAACATCATTGTTTTTATCAACGACAAATGATATCATTTTAGGATTTCTTTTTTTTATTTTACCATTAACTATCTGCTAAAATTCCTTTAATTCATGATAATGATCCCCTTCAAGGTTTTTCAAGTTTTCAATTGTGGCTATAGATACCGTTTTTTGCCCGTTATAAATATTTTCTGCAATAAAATCAGTTTGAACCCTATCTTTATTCCATAAAGTTGTTCTTACACCCAAATTTGCACATTGTTTTTGATATTTCTTATAAACATCTACCAATTTGCGTTCCAAAGAGAATTCTTTTACTGTCTTTACATCTACATACTCTCTATCACCGACAATTCCATCATTGTAAGAATAAATTCTATTTTTTAAAGGCTTACCATTTATATTAAATGCTCGCTCTATAATTCTTCCTAAACTATCTCTAAAAGTAGTAATTTTTCCAAAAGGCTTTCCTTTTTTTCCAATTATCACTTCATCAACAGTATATGGAGTTGCTTTATTCAAACGAATTACTCCACCATAATAATCAACAAACTTTTGAGTCGTTTTTGACATCAGATAGTTTTGAACTTTCATAATATGAATAAAAACTCTAAAAATATTTTTTGCGTGTTTATAATATAATTAAAGAAAAAAAGGAAGAAGGATAAAATGTTTATATTAGAAGCCCCATATATTTCAGACTTAATGCTAAAAACTTTAGAAAAAAATCAATTTGATGTACTTTCAAACGAAATAGCAAAAAATTATTCATCCAAATATAAATTAAATTTAATTGACGAAAACACCGCAAAAAATTGTTCGAAAGTTTATTCAAACTCAGAAAACTCTATTAACTGGGTTCTAAATAATTTTCAAAATACTGATTTAGCAAGATTAATCAATCTTTGCAAAAACAAGTTTGAATTTAGAAAAGGGATTAAATCGATTTATCCAAACTTCTTTTTTAAAGAAATTACTCTTGAAGAAATAAACTCAATAGACATTTCAAATTTTCCGGAGCAATTTATCATTAAACCAACTGTAGGATTTTTGAGTATGGGAGTTCACAAAGTTTCTTCTCATTCTGAATGGAAAACCACAGTAAACACAATAAACAAAGAAGTTGAACAGTTTGCACAAAATTTTCCCAAAGAAGTTTTAAGTTCATCAAGTTTTATAGTTGAAGAAATAATTCAAGGTGAAGAATTTGCAATAGATGCTTACTTTGACAAAAACGGTACTCCTGTTATCCTAAACATCTTCCAGCATCCGTTCGTAAGCGAAGATGATGTTAGCGACAGAGCTTACATTTCATCAGGAAAAGTTATAAAAGAAAACCTTAAAACTTTTGAAAAGATGTTAGGAGAAATCGGCAAAACATTAAGTATCAAAAACTTTCCAATGCACATTGAGGTCATAAAAACAGATGATACAACAATTGTTCCGGTAGAAATTAACCCTATGAGATTTGCCGGTTGGTGTACAACTGATTTAGCATATTATGCTTATGGAATAAATATTTACGAATATTTCAACAACGACCTAAAACCTGATTGGGATAAAATTCTTGCAGATAAACAAGATAAAATCTATTACTTTGCAATGGCAGAAACGCCTACTGACATAGATAAATCTTCTATAAAATTCGATTATTCTGCTTTAGAAAAATTTTTCTACAAAGTTTTAGATTTTAGAAAAATAGATTATAGAGAAAAACCTCTATTTGCAGTTATTTTTGGAGAAGCTAAAGACAAATCCGAAATTACAAAAATTTTGGAAATGGATGTGCATGACTTTGTACTAAATACGTAGCACCAAGTTCAGGGGGGACTAATTTTTTCTCGTCATACTGAGGACAATAGTCCGAAGTCATTGCTATAATGACATATAAAAAAAGACATCACAGATTAATTCCGTGATGTCTTTTTATCATCATATTCTAACTAAACAATTACTTTAACCCAGCCTTCAGGACCTTGAATTTTACCAAACTGAATTCCTGTTAAGGTATCATACAATTTCTTAGAAATCGGTCCCATACCGTGTTGAGAGTTTGCGAAAACGATTTCCTTACCGTGATCGTTAACTTTTCCAACCGGAGAAATTACGGCAGCAGTACCGCATAAACCGCACTCTACAAAATCGCCCAACTCAGACAAATAAACTTCTCTTTCTTCTGTTTCATACCCCAAATCTTTTGCCAAAGCCATCAATGATCTTCGTGTGATTGACGGTAAAATACTTGGTGATTTTGGAGTAACAACTTTATTATCTTTTGTTACAAAGAAGAAGTTTGCCCCACCTGTTTCTTCAACTTTTGTACGAGTTTGAGGATCTAAATACATATTTTCATTAAATCCTTCTTCATGCGCTTTTACAATCGGATACAAACTCATAGCATAATTTAAACCGGCTTTAATATGACCAGTTCCGTGAGGAGCTGAACGGTCATAGTCACTAACTTTTAGTACAATTGAGTTTGAACCCCCGTTTTTGAAATAAGGTCCTACAGGTGAAACAAAAATTCTAAATTGATATTCAGTCGCAGGTTTAACCCCCATTACTGCACCAGTTGCAAACAATACAGGTCTAATATACAACGCAGCACCTGTTCCGAACGGCGGAACATATTCAAGGTTAGCTTTTACAACTTGTTCTACCGCATCAACAAATCTTTCAACAGGAAATGGAGGAATTTCCAAACGAGTAGCAGTATCCACCATTCTCTTTGCATTCATGTCAGGTCTGAATACTACAACATGCCCATCTTCTGTGGTATATGCTTTCATACCTTCAAAGCATGTTTGGCAATAATGGATTACGCCAGCACACTCACTAATCGCAACAGTTGCATCATCAGTAATACAACCTTCATCCCATTTTCCATCTTTAAAGTTTGAAACGTATCTTTTATCTGTTTTGTAATAACCAAAACCTAAATTTGCCCAATCAATATTTTTCTTTTCCATGTGTAACCACTCTTTCTTTTTCCTCATGGTAGAAAAATTTTACTGATATGTCAAATTTTTAACTAGTTTTTAAAATTTTTCGTTACATGTATAGCTTTTTTATTATATGTGTAGTATATTGTTGGTAGGTGTTTAGAAAAAATTAATATACCAGTAAATATAGGAGGGAAAATTAATGGAGTTATCACTGGACAAAAAAGTTTATCCGGCGACAGATTTCGTGTCGGGAAAATGGCAACAGGAAATCAATGTAAGGGACTTTATTCAAAAAAACTACACGCCTTATGAAGGTGATGCAAGTTTCTTGGCAGAACCGACAGAAGCAACAACAAAATTGTGGCAGGAATGCTGTGATTTACTAAAAAAAGAACGTGACAACGGCGGTGTTCTTGACATGGACACAAAAGTTGTATCTACAATAACTTCTCACGGCGCAGGTTATATCGACAAATCTTTAGAAACAATCGTAGGATTGCAAACAGATGCACCTCTAAAACGTTCTATGCAGCCTTTTGGCGGAATTAGAATGGCAGAAACATCTTGCAAATCTTATGGATACGAAGTTGATCCGGAAGTTTCAGAAATCTTCACAAAATATAGAAAAACACACAATCAAGGCGTATTTGATGTTTATACACCTGAAATGAAAGCAGCTAGACACTCTGCAATCATCACAGGTTTGCCTGACGCATACGGCAGAGGCAGAATTATCGGTGACTACAGACGTGTTGCTCTTTACGGTATCAACAGACTTATTGAAGATAAACAAGAACAATTCAAATCTCTTGAAGGTGAAATGACACCTGACAGAATACAGTTAAGAGAAGAAATCGCAGACCAAATCAAAGCATTGAAAGAAATGATTGAACTGGGTAAAATCTACGGTTTTGATATTTCTCAACCTGCAAGAAATGCAAAAGAAGCAGTTCAATGGTTGTATTTTGGTTATCTTTCAGCAGTTAAAGAGCAAAATGGTGCTGCAATGAGTATCGGCAGAACTTCAACTTTCTTAGATATTTATATTGAAAGAGATTTGAAAGAAGGAGTTTTGACAGAAGCTGAAGCACAAGAATTAATCGATCATTTCATTATGAAATTAAGATTAGTAAAATTTGCCAGAACACCTGAATACAATGAATTGTTCTCAGGCGATCCTACTTGGGTAACAGAATCAATCGGTGGTATGGGCATTGACGGAAGAACACTTGTTACAAAAAACTCTTTCAGATACTTACACACACTTGAAAACTTAGGCACAGCACC
The DNA here is from genome assembly GCA_001765415.1 of Candidatus Melainabacteria bacterium MEL.A1. Lineage (GTDB taxonomy): Bacteria > Cyanobacteriota > Vampirovibrionia > Gastranaerophilales > Gastranaerophilaceae > Stercorousia. Next base: position 1,746,560 of record CP017245.1, on the reverse strand, counting down.
TGAACCGAACCTAACAGTTTTATGGTCAAAAAGATTGCCACACAATTTCAAACAATATTGCGCACATATTTCAATTACTACTTCATCTATTCAGTACGAAAACGACGATATGATGAGAGTTACACACGGAGATGACTACGCAATCGCATGTTGCGTATCTTCAATGGTTGTTGGTAAGGAAATGCAATTCTTCGGTGCAAGAGCTAACCTTGCAAAATGTTTGCTTTACGCAATTAACGGCGGTATTGACGAAAGATTAAAAACACAAGTTGGTCCAAAATACAGACCAATTACGTCAGAATACCTAAATTATGACGAAGTAATGGACAAATATAACGATATGATGGAATGGCTTGCGGGCTTGTACGTAAACACATTGAACGTAATTCATTATATGCACGACAAATACTGTTACGAAAAAGCACAAATGGCACTTCACGACAGAGATGTAAAACGTTACTTTGCAACAGGTATTGCAGGACTTTCTGTTGTTGCAGACTCTCTTTCTGCAATCAAATATGCAAAAGTTAAAGCAATTCGTGATGATGACGGAATTGTTGTTGATTACGAAGTTGAGGGCGATTATCCAAAATATGGTAACAACGACGATAGAGTAGACCAAATAGCAGTTGATTTGGTAAGAAACTTTATGTCTAAAATCAGAAAACATTACACATATAGAAACTCAATTCCAACAATGTCTATTTTGACAATAACATCAAATGTTGTTTACGGAAAGAAAACCGGAAACACACCTGACGGAAGAAAAGCAGGAATTCCTCTTGCTCCGGGTGCAAATCCAATGCACGGCAGAGATTTAAACGGAGCTGCAGCCTCACTTGCTTCAGTTGCAAAATTACCGTTTGACGATGCTCAAGACGGAATTTCTAACACATTCTCAATCATTCCAAATGCTTTAGGTAAAGACGAAATCTTTATGGGCGATTTAAACATAACTCTTGATTGCGGATGTGCTGAGTAAAAGTAAATTTTTTCTAAGAATTTCTTCCTCGCCCCGTCGGGGAGACAAAGGGAACCGCAGAGCTGAGGCGATGCGTGTGACCCTGTCTGCACCTTGTGCTGAGGAAAGAATTTCTTAGAGAGCTAAAACGAACTTAGAAATTCAGGTGAGGGGTACAAACACAGAAAGGAAAAATATCATGCCTACAACAATGCAGGAAGAAAATTTAATAAACTTAATTGACGGCTACGTAGAAAAAGGTGGTCACCATTTGAACGTAAATGTGTTCAACAGAGAAACTTTGCTTGATGCACAAGCACATCCTGAAAAATACCCACAATTAACAGTGAGAGTATCAGGATATGCAGTTAATTTCATTAAATTAACAAAAGAGCAGCAAGACGACGTAATCTCAAGAACCTTCCATAAAGAACTATAAAGCTATATATGTCCTCCCTATTGAGACTGTGCCGAACAAAAGGTGACTAAATGTCACGTTTTGTGAGAGGTTATTTAGGTGGGTGCTTCCCCGTAAGGGCGAAATATTAAATAATTGTAGGTTGGGTTTTCAACCTAACAACGTAACTATAAATAGTATGGCGGGATACCTATCCCGCCACTTACATTCAAAGAATCATGACAATTAAAGGAAATATACATTCAATAGAAAGTTGCGGAACAGTCGACGGGCCTGGAATTAGGTTTGTAATTTTTATGCAAGGTTGTCCTATGCGTTGCCAATATTGCCACAACCCCGATAGCTGGACAACAAATGCTAACAAACTTATGACAGTCGATGAGATAATGCAAAAATACGACGGTGTAAAAGAGTTTGTGCAATCTGGCGGAATTACCGTAACCGGCGGCGAGCCACTGCTTCAAATCAATTTTGTTACAGAATTATTCAAAGCAGCAAAATCAAAAAATATTCACACGGCACTTGATACGTCTGGAATTACATTCAATCCACAAAACACTGAAACAATCGACGAACTCTTAAAATACACTGATTTAGTTTTGTTGGATATCAAGCACATAAACAACGAAGAACATAAAAAATTAACCGGATGTTCTAACCAAAATATCCTAAAATTTGCGCAATACTTATCTGAAAAAGGTATTCCAATGTGGATTAGGCACGTTGTTGTTAAAGACATAACTTTGAACGAAGAATATCTGACAGAATTAGGGAAATTTATAAAAACGTTAAAAACCGTAAAAGCCCTTGATGTATTGCCATACCACGACATGGCAATCCCCAAATACGAGGCATTGAATATAAGTTACCCATTAAAAAATACCCCGCCAACCACCAAACAACAAGCCATCTGGGCAAGAGATGTGATTATTAACGCAATAAAAAAAGAATCGAACTTATAAATTTCCTCCCTTATGAGACTCTGCCGAACAAAAGGTGACTAAATGTCACGTTTTGTGAGAGGTGATGCAAGGTGGGTGCTAATTTCACACTGCCAACAAAACCTTACTTACAACAACCGCCACAACAAGAAGAATTGTCGAATTTGTCTTTATTGGCAATACAAATTTCGCACTTGTCACGCATTTTTCCACTTTCAGAAAAATATTTATAACTTTGAACCCATTTCGGTTCTTTGCAAGAACAGTTTTCCATAAAGGTTAGAAAATTCACAAACTTTTCTAAAACATCTTTTGGCATAGAATATTCAATATTTTTTGCACTTTCATCAATTTTTTCAGGTTCTACAAGAAGAACTTTTTCAAGAAAGTTTGAAATCGTTTTGTGTCGATTAATCTTTTCTTCCGCCTTTTTCTTACCTTTTGATGTAATAGTTATAATTCCATAAGGTACGTAATTGATAAACCCTCTTTCTGCAAGAGTTTTTACCGCATCGGAAGTCGCAGGACCACCAATTTTCAGGTAATTTGACACATCTTTAACCCTTGCCGCCTGATTAACTTTTACAATCTCATAAATCGCAAGTAAATATTTTTCCAAACTTTCAGACAATTCGTTTTTCATAAGTTTAAAATAGCATAAAATGAGATATAGCACAATATTTTCTATGTCGTAGTGATGCAACGTCTAAAAATTTGCTTAGTTTTCGCTTCATAAGGTACGAAGTAGACCTCTAGTATTAACGGTGCTAGGGGTCTTTCCCTTATGCTTTTATTATATCATATCTCTGACATTTTTTCAAGTCCTTTTGTATAAAAAAACGGTGGGATTACTCCCACCGACAAAAAGATTCGATCTTTTTTAGTTCTTTGGTTAATTAATTTTTATTCTTTAAACAAAGAACTTTGTGTATAGTTTTTGAGAAGTATTACCTCACCTCAAAGTTTTATGTTTTCCCTACGGGAAAGCCCCCATCCCTTTACCTCTCACAAAACGTGACATTTAGTCACCTTTTGTTCGGCAGAGTCCTACACAGGGAAGGAGTTAGTTTCGTTATTTGCTGAACAATACTGCTCTTGCTGCAGGAGAGTTTGGCAATACTGTTGAATCGTAGAATACTACTGGATATACGTCTGTAGGGTTTTTGATTTCACAAGCAGCAGCAGTACCAGCATCACATTTTACAAATTTGTTAGGAGCTTTAATACCGTTTACGTCAATGAAACCTTTACAAACTTTGCTTCTACCGTCAGAACCAACACTAGCAACAGTTGCATCAGCAGTACAAGTATCTGATTTTGTAGGGAAAGTGAACATAATACCATCATTAAAGAATACTGTTGTATTTGTTGAAGCAATAGCAGTACCACCTTCAGGAGCAGTTCCCTTATTTGTTGGATCACCAGTAACCTTATAAGCTTTGCCTTTTGCATCATTAAAAGAAGTAGTTTCAGTTCTTACAACATTCATTCTTTTTTGCAACATATCAGTTAACAAATAGCTTGGAGATGTTCCATTACCATCCAAATCTGCAAAGTTCCATTCATCCAATGCTACGTTCAAAGTTACTGCTTGAGATAAAGCTGATAATGCTTTTTTGTAAGCAGTTTTGTATTGAGCACCTTGTGTTTGGTTCATCAATGTAGGCATTGTCATAGCGGCAACTACCCCGATGATACCTAAAGTAATCAACACTTCTGCAAGTGTGAAGCCAAAACGTTTTGTCATAATCTTTTCACCTTTCTTTTTTGTAATCTACTCTCTTATTACTCTATGTTATAGCCATTTTGTGCATGTACAAATCTTAGTTTTGTATAAAACTAGTAGATATACACTTATTTTAAATTATTTTTAAGTGATTGTCAAGGGGTTTTACGTGCTTATTACGGATTTTTAATAAAAAACAAGTGATATTATTGCTTATTTTTATTGTTTAATACGGGTATTATTAGATTATGGATAATAAGAAACTTTTAGGGAAACGAATAAAATCTATCAGAAAATCGCAAGGATTAACACAAGAAAAGTTGTCCGAAATGATTGATCTTGAAACTTCTTCGCTCTCCGGTATTGAATCGGGGAGATTTTATCCTTCACTACATGTTTTAGAAAAAATTGCCAAAGTTTTGGAAGTTGAATTAATAGATTTTTTCAAATTTTCATCAATTAATATCCCTGAAAATCTTGACGAAGAAATTCAAAAAATTATTGAAAAACAAGATAAAAATAACAAAGAACTTATTTACAAATTATTAACCGCAGCGTTTTAAATTATGCCGTTGGATGCCTATCCCGCCCTACATTCTATTTGTCACGTTTTGTGAGAGGTAAAGGAATGGGTGCTATTCCGTAGAGAAAACATTAATATAAAGCTTTCACCCATCTGCCCTGTGGGCATCTTCCCTATGACAAATAGGGAAGAATTGAGAAATTCGGAGTTCTTTAAAAGAGATTGCGCAACAAGTGCGCAATGACATGTTGTTTTACATATTTTGCAAAAATTTTAGATCAGCACCCACCTTTCATCCTCCCTCATAAGGGAGGAAAAATAACTCCTTCCCTTTTGAGGGAAGGTTAGGATGGGTGCTTTCCCGTAAGGGAAAATGTTTTCATAAAAAGCAAGTAGGTTGGGGCTTTCAGCCCAACTTCAATTGTTATAGTTCGCAGAATAAATCCGTGATGACATGTGCCGGAAACATGAACCAAAATAGTTTTACCGATAAGGTCTACTCACTATTCACCACTCACCATTCACTTATCTTTCCCGATATGGTCTTTTCACATTTCACTTCTTCTCACGTTTCACTTACTTTTCGATTATCAACACTTTTTTGCGCATTTACATCATTTTTATACTTATGTTTTGTTATCAAAATATTCAACTTCGGCAACAAAATACCTAATGCTAAGGTAGAATACGCTAATCCGGCAACATGTGCAACATTCATTTTCCACATATTTTTCTTAGCAAATTCTTTCCCTTGTGCAGCAATTTCATTATGTGATTTTAGCGACAAGTCATTCAACCAATGTTTTACACCCTTTCCTTCTTTTGAGATATTGAACAAATTCTTGCGCTCTTTATCCAAGATGTTTGCAACGCCTTTAGCTGCAAAACCGCCAAATACAAGCCAGTTTAAGAACCCCAAGTAATCTCTTGTTGCAGTTTCTCTTAATTCATCCCTACTATCAGATGCTAAAAATCTACCAATCAAAGTTGATGCGTAAACCGTTTTAATTACGTTTCCACTAGTAACAGGCCCCGTAAATTCCAGTTTTTTCAGAAAATCCTTCGGAGATTTAACCTTCATAACACCAATTGCCATTGCTGCCATTCCTAAACTTGCAACAATTTTTTGCGCCCAGAATGATTTACTATTATCATTTTTCTTCGCTTTTGTTTGGTTTTTGTAATCCAAATCACCAACAAACCCTTTTTTACCGGTTCTTTTTTCTGTAATTTTTCTGTTTATATATTGGTTTGTCAAACCTAAAGTTGATGCCAAAGCCAATGCCCCAACACTCTTAACCTTATTTATTTTCAAAATTTTTACAATCGCTTCATCAGGTTTTACTTTCGGATTAGTAAACACATCTCTGCCCAAATCTACCGCATCTCTAAGAAGGTTATGAAGCGAGGATGAAACGGAATTAGTTGAATTTTTCACCGTAACTTTATCCGCTTTGAGAGCATTTGTCAATCTCAATTCAATAATATTTTGCAATTTTTTGCTATCAGAAGGTGTCAACTCTTTATTGTCTATAAGGTTTGTTATTGTAGAAATAATTGAGTTTTTGTCTTTTAATTTTGAGAGAACACCTTCCAAGCCTTCATCATCCCAATCAAATTTTGCCCATTTTTTCTCATCAATCCAATCAATTTTATCCCATTCAATATCCTTAAACTTTCTTGTTTCTTTTCCATCTCGACCGGAAATATCATCCAGAATATTTGTCACATAAGATTTTGTATTTTTTGTATTTTCCCAAGTCGAGCGCAAATAATTCAAACTATCATTAGAAAACCAAGAATTTGGGTTAATTGGAATTTCCGGGTTTAGAAATTTGTTTGCCGCATGAGAAATCATTTTTGCAAACCAACTGGCAGAAAGGCAAACTATCAAAGTTCCCGTAAATTCTCTAAAAAAAGTTTCTGCACCTGCATACTTGTTGCGTTCTTTTGTGTCAACATAAGTTCTTGGTGCAACCATTGCAAAAAGATCAATACCAACTGCGTTTGCCATCGGGTTTGTATCAAGGGTTCTTAGTGTATTCGTTACTACGCCATCTAGCGCACCTTTAAACGGTACAGACTTTGGGGTAGTTGTATTTATATTATTAATCATTTTTCCTCCATAAAAAAATAAGTTCCCTAAAAACAATTTAGGGAACTCATATATGTGTTAGTGTAAAATTTCAGCATAACAATTATTGTAAGTCCCTAACATCGGTTCTCACAACAACAGCAAGTTAAAATTTTAGTAGTCTGTAAATACATTTCTTTTTTCCTTACAAAACTGATTAAAACAAAAAGAAAAAATTTTGTCAACAACTTATTGACTTATTTACATGCTTATAATTGAATAATATATAGATGTTTAGGTATAGCGAATATATATAGCAAAGGAATAAAAAAATGAAAGTATTAGTAGGATTATCAGGCGGAGTAGATTCTTCAACGGCAGCACTTATTTTAAAACAACAAGGGCATGAAGTCATTGGCGCAACAATGTCAATCTGGGGTAAAGACGGAATGGCATTGAAAACAGGTCATAAAAATGCGTGTTATGGACCTGATGAAGTTGAAGATATTGAAGAAGCTCGCAAAATCGCAAAGCAACTTGATATTCCATATTATGTTTTCAACTGCGTTGAACAATACGAAAAAATTGTTCTTGAAAACTTCAAATCTGAATATATTCAAGGAAGAACTCCAAACCCTTGTGTATGGTGCAATGCTTTGGTGAAATTTGGAGCATTACCTTTAATGGCAAAAGAAAATGGATTAGAATTTGACAAATTTGCAACAGGTCATTATGCAAGAGTAGAAAAAGGCGAAAACGGTAGATTTCTTCTAAAACGAGGACTTGCACCACATAAAGATCAATCATATTTTCTATACAGACTTAAACAAGATCAACTTAAAAATATACTTTTACCTCTCGGAACTTACACAAAAGAAGAAATCAGAAAAATTGCAAAAGAAAACGGACTTGATGTAGCAGAAAAACCTGATAGCCAAGATTTTTACGACGGTGATTATAACGAACTCTTAGGAATTAAGGCAAAAGAAGGAAACATCGTCGACACAAACGGTAAAATTCTAGGCACACACAAAGGAATTTGGAACTACACAATCGGTCAAAGAAAGGGAATTGGCGTTTCCGCAAGTGAACCATTATACGTTTTATCACTAAACAAAGACACAAATGAAGTTGTGGTTGGCTCCGCAGACAAAACATTCAAAAAATCATTAACCGCAACAAATTTCAATTGGATAGCTTTTGACTATTTGAAAGAAGAAATTAAAGCACAAGCTAAAATTCGCTCAACCCAAGAACCGGTTAACGTAATCGCAAAACCTCTACCTGATGGGAAAATAGAAGTCATATTTGATGATTTACAAAAATCAATTGCAATCGGACAATCCGTAGTTTTGTATAACGAAGACATAGTATTGGGCGGAGGCGTTATTGACAGTTCTGCTTGTTAGGTAGATAATTTTTAAGTAATGCAATCTTTGTTGGGAAAAACCCAACCGTTGTTGTGTTATGTCTAGTTGGTTGACAATTTAATATTTTTAAGCCGATATAGCTCCCTCAGTGGAGTGAACACGGAACGTAATTCAATTTCCAGTAGAGCTTGCTCTACCAACAGTTGACAATTTAATATTTTAAGCCGATATAGCTCCCTCAGTGGAGTGAACACGGAACGTAATTCAATTTCCAGTAGAGCTTGCTCTACCAACAATTGACAATTTAATATTTTTAAGCCGATATAGCTCAGTTGGTAGAGCAACTCATTCGTAATGAGTAGGTCGGGAGTTCGAGCCTCCCTATCGGCTTATTTTTAATGTATTGAAACTATATTTTTAATACTATTTATGCTATATTAAAACTGCACAAGGTAAAAGATGTCTTTCGAAACGAAGCTGACTACAACAATTTAGATCATCGAGTTAGCTCTCGGCTAGAAAGGGGGTCAATATGGATAATTTCAATATTAGTTTATTGCTAATCTTTATGATTTTATTTGTATTAAAAAACGGCTCTCAATTAAATAATTAAGAACCGTTTAGACCATCTTCAAGGCATCGGTAGCTTAGGAAACTACCACCTTGTGTTTCTATTATAAACTATTTTTCCAAAAATTTCAACCCCATGCCGGTTTTATTTATAATTTCTGAAACCATAACCAGTCGAAATCGTTCTGCCAATTGATTTTATTTTTCCGCTTATACAGTGAAAACACTGAGAAGGGTTTTCGTTTATACAAATTTTATTCGGATAAATCTCATATTTTGCTCGGTATTCCGTTGTCGTAACATTTGGCATAACTACATTTGCGCCACTTTGTAATGCGATTATTCTTCCGTTTGGATTTAGTGTTTCCATTGCTGTAGTTGCCGGAATATTGATATTTTTCAGCATAATTCTTGTCAATGCCATAACTTTTAATGCCAAAGTAAAATCGCCATTTGGGCAATCTTTTAAAGGAGTATGCTGATGAGCAATAAATGGCCCAATCCCCACCATATCGGCATTAATTTCCTTAAAAAACAAAATGTCTCCTGCAAGAGAATTTATTGTTTGCTCAGGAAGTCCTACAAGACACCCTGTTCCAACCTCATAGCCCAATTTTCTTAAATCTTTCAGACATCTAACTCTATTTTCAAAATTCATATTCGGGTGCATTTTTTTATACAATTCTTTATCAGTCGTTTCAATTCTAATCAAATACCTATCTGCACCACAATCTTTAAATGCTTTGTAATCATCAAAACTTCTCTCACCAACGCTAAGAGTTAAAGCGACATCCAAATCTTTTATACCTTTTATTACCTTGCAAAGAACATCCCTTGAATAATATTCATCCTCTCCAGATTGAAGAACAACAGTTTTATACCCCATTTCGACGGCTTTTTTCGCATAAAAAATAATATCATCAGGTTCAATTCGATATCTGTCAAGCTCTTTGTTTGCACATCGTAAACCGCAATACTTACATGTTCTTTTACAAATATTAGAAAACTCAATAAGTCCACGCAAATGCACTTCTTCGCCAACATTTTCTTTTCTAACTTTGTCAGCAAGAGAAAATACCCAATTATTTTGGCTATCATCTTTTAAAATTTCTATTATTTCTTTTTTAGAAAAATCTTGCATTCTTCCCCTTTACGCCATTGCTTCCTCTGGAGTATGATTGTTCATAGGATTCCAAGTATCTTTCAAATTATTCTTAATCAAGTTTTGGTAAAATGCTTCTTTAAAATCCAAAAGTTCCATTTGTTTTTGAAGCTCTTCCATTTGCTTTTGGGCTTTTAATTTAGTCGCCTGAATAATCCCATAACGTTCAGGAATAGTACTATCTCCGACAATACAAAGATCAATATACCTTTTAATCGCTTTATTTTCAGTTCCAACAGCACGCAAACATTTAACAATTTTTACCCAATCCAAATCGTTATCAGAAAACATTCTGATATTATTTTTATCTCTTTTTACAAACGGGAAAAATCCACTTTTCGCCCAAAACCTAAGAGTATGCTCAGATACATCCATTTTATCAGCTACTTCTTTAATTGTGTACATACATGACCTCCTAAAAATAAATTAACACAAAAGCACCCGATAGTTAATAGTAACTATCAGGTGTTTTAAATAGACTTAGCTTCTTTACCTCTCGGCATCTTGGCATCTATAATAGTTTTGCTACATCCTCAACGATTAAATCTGTTGTTAAGTGGTAACGGTTATAAAGTTCTTCAAGAGGTGTTCTGTCAGTAAATTCCTTTTTACCACCAAAATTCAATACTTTCATAGCAGAATTTCCATAGTAACGAGCAACTTTTTCTCCAAATCCGCCATCTAAGATACCGTCTTCTAGGGTAATTACAACATTGTGGTCTTTTTTCAACTCGTCAAGAAGCTCTTCATCAACACCTGTCATAAATATAGGGTTAATCAGTGTTGCATCAATATTCATTTTTTCCTTCAAAGCTTTTTTAACATCTTTTCCTAAGTTAAAGAAATTCCCTAGCCCCAAAATTGCAACTTTTTCACCTTTTTGAACAAGTTTAAACTTGTTCAATTTCGAATAATCTGTTGTGTCTTTAACACCTGTTGCTTCAAGCGAAGTCATCGGAACACGAATTGCAATTGGATGTTCAGTTTGATTTAGTGAATATTCTAGCATCGCTAAATATTCTTCTTTGTTTGTAGGGGATAAATAAACAAGGTTTGGAATATTTGACATCATTGAAATATCAAAACTTCCCAAGTGAGTTGCATCGGCGTTTGAAATCCCGCCCCAGTAAACCAAAATCGTTAGCGGAGAATTATTCAAACATAAATCTTGAGACAATTGGTCATAAGTTCTTTGAACAAATGATGTCATAATTGCCAAAATAGGTTTTGCGCCCATTTTAGCAAGGGCTGAAGAGTAGGCAACAGCGTGTTCTTCTGCAATACCAACATCAGTATATTGTTTACCAAGTTCGTTTCTAAATTTTGTATCAAACCCAAATACACCAGGAGTTGCTGCATTTACAGCGATTACTGTTTTATCTTCTTTTGCTTTTTTCAAAATAAAATCTTTTGTAATTGAATTATAATCTTCAACTACGGGCGCAGGTTCTACTTGAGTAAGTTTTTCATCCAATATCCCTGGCATAACCCAGTGAAAAGCTTCTTTATTTTCTTCCGCAACTGCCAAACCATGACCTTTTACGGTTTTAATGTGCATTACAATCGGATGATTAATGTCTTTAACTTTTTGGAAAGCATCAATAAGTTTTTCTATGTTGTTACCTTCATCGACATATAAATAATCAAATCCCATAGCTTTAAACAAATTACATTCTGCTTGTCCTTTTGTATCTCGGAGAAGTTTTAAATTAGCATAAATTCCACCATAATTTTCAGCAATAGACATATCATTGTCATTTAGGACAAGAATAATATTTGAACCTAGAGCTGCAGCATTATCAAAACCTTCAAATGCTTCTCCGCCGCTTAATGAGCCATCACCGACAATTGCAACAACATTTCCTGCTTCACCTTTCAAGTCACGAGCTTTTGCAACTCCAACTGCCAAACTTGCAGCAGTTGACGTATGTCCGACCTTAAATAAGTCATGTTCGCTTTCTTCCGGAGCAGTATAACCTGTGTATTTCAAATAGTTTTCAGGGTTCATAAACCCTTCTTTTCTTCCGGTTAAAATCTTGTGTGGATAACATTGATGAGAAACATCAAACACAAATTTATCTACAGGAGAATTGAAAACATAGTGCATCGCAATAGTCGTTTCAATAATACCTAAATTTGGTCCCATGTGTCCACCGGTTGTATTTACTTTTTTTATAATCAAATCACGCATTTCGTCTGCAAGAAAATTCATTTCTTGGACAGACAAATTTTTCAAATCATCAGGGGTATTAACTTTGTCTAAAATCATCTTGTAATCTCCTTATTTATACATTTTTGCCCATAACATAGGCTTCATTCATATATCTTGTACGTTTAACTTCATCTTTTTGCCAAACGCCTGCTGCGTAAAGCAAACCTTTTTCTTTAGCATCTTCAAGACAAGCAATAAAACCCCTCAAACCATCAAAAGTTCTTTCTAACGCTTGCTCTCTCATGTCAGCAGCGGTTGCGATGAAATAAAAATCTTTTCCAACCATAGAAGTATATCTTGAACAACATCTATCAATAAGAGTTTTAAGTTGTCCGTTCATTGTATAGAAATACACAGGTGTAGCCATAACAATAACATCAGCCTGAACCATTTTTTCTAAAACTTCAGGAGCATCATCTTTTTGAGAGCAAGCTATGTAGCCGTTTTCGTTACATAATCCGCAACCTGTGCAGTAATTAATCTTTTTATCTCTCAAAAATATTTTTTCAACATCATGTCCAACTTCTTTTGCACCCTTCATAAATTCATCACACAAAGTATCTGAATTTCCACCTTTTCTTGGGCTTGCAGATAAGATTAAAACTTTTTTACTCATAATATTCTCCTTATACAATTATTATTTTACAGTTGAGAGTACACTCTCAGTCAAGCCCCTAATTTACAAATTTTTAATATTTTTTAATAATTAGCCATATAAGAACTATCCACCATTCGCTACTCACTACTCACTCTATTTATGTTATTATGTTTTTATGAAAAAGATTTTATGTTTTGGAGATAGCAACACATATGGATTTATCCCACAAAGCGGATTAAGATATGACAAAAATACTCGATGGACAGGAATTTTGCAATCTCTTTGCAGAAACGAACTTGAAGTTATTGAAGCCGGTTGCAACAACAGAACCGCATTTATTGATAATCCTGCAGGTATAGAACAAACCGGTTACAAAATTTTGCCAAAATATTTAAAAGCCGAATACTTCGACATAATAATTCTAGCAATCGGAGTAAACGATTTACAATTGTTTTTCAAACCAACATTAAAAGAATTTGAACAAGGAATAGAAAAACTGATAAAAATAACCAAAGACCTATCACCTAATGCGAAAATAATCCTTGTTTGTCCGTCAAAACTAGATTTAGCAGGGATTAAAAGTGGTGTTTTCAGTTTTCAATTTGATGAAATTTCTGTTGAAAAATCTTATCATTTACCACAAATTTATAAAAAATTAGCAGAAAAACATGCGTGTAAGCTTGTAGACTTAAACGAGATTGCCAAAGTTTCTCCTCTTGACGGACTTCATTTTTCAGCCGAAAGCCATAAAACAATCGCAGAAAATTTATATAAAAACCTAAAACAAACTATTTAACATTTTTAACCATTTTATTAAATATTGACACTAAAACATTAACCGTATCATCTACTGAATGATTATTTTTTCTTAGGCTTTTTAGGCTCGTTAAATAGTCAGTATCAAAAGCGATAACTTCACCACGTTTAAACAAATAAAATTGGTCTTTATCAAAAAAAGAAATATTTTCCTGCGATAATACATAATCAGGATATTCTTTAGTTGCTTTTTGAAATTTTTCTTTAATTTCCGGATTTGTTAAACAGTGCGGATAATTATAAAACTTTGCACCAAAAGATGGTTTATTGTTTAATTGAACTTTTCCTATCATATATACATTACTCCCTTTTTAATTTAATAATAGTTTAACAATATATTCCACTAATATTAATTATTTTGTTACAAAAAATATAGTAACAATTTTTTGAATATAATCTAATGCTTTTAAATTTGTCAAATTTTAAAATACAAATATGAATTTAATTTGGTACAATAGCTTAAATAAACCAACTCTCAATCCTCCAGCAGAAACATTTGCGCCCGTGTGGGGAGTTTTGTATTTTTTGATGTTACTTGCCTTTTGGTTAATGCTATATTCTGACACCAATAAAGACAAAAAGCCTGCAATAATATTCTTTGTAATTCAATTATTACTAAACCTCTCTTGGAGTCCCGTATTTTTCTACTTCCATAATATCAAGTTCGCCTTTGTTATAATTACATTGCTGACAATATTTTTATTACTCACAATTGTTGCTTTTTTCAAGATTTCAAAAAATTCTGGATACTTATTAATACCATACTTACTATGGTTACTTTTTGCAGTATACCTAAATTTTGAAATTATTAGGTTAAATTAATTACTTAATTTTCTTCAATGATGAAATAAAGTTGTTGTGTTCAACATCTCCATCAACTTTAGTCAAGAAAATTTGACAATCCTTTTCATTCGCATCAATTGGCGGTAATTGAGAGATTTCTGCAGAATAATAGTTACGGTCATTTCGACTACTAAGAGGAATTCTGTTTGCTAAACTATTTAATGAAATATTTCGCATAAATCCCGCAAAACCTTTATTTTTATTACTGAATTTTGTATAAATTCTCAAAGCAGCATCACTGTTTTCAATATCATATCTTCCTACAATAAATGAACTTAATTGTGGTGCAGATGATTTAATCATCATTCTTTCAACAACATTATCTTTTATCGACAAAGTTCCTGTAATTTTATCAAAATTACCCTCCGGAATATTCACCAAATCTGAGAATGTTGACGGACTAATCATTACTAAAGGATTTCTGAACAAGGCAGCGAATTTCAAAATATATTCAACCAAACCTACTTTTTGAATAGTTCCATCCTTAATTAAGAATTTCACAGATCCATTTAATTTCATACTATCATCAGTATTCAATTCTATCAAACCACTTGCCTTGCCAGAGATTTCTCTTGGAAGTGTTAATAAAGTTGTTGCAATAATATCAGAATTTACATCCAAAATACCTAATTTCAAATTGTATTTATGTTTTTTTAAATCACAATTAACTTTTGCAGACGAATGTCCTTCTGCTATCGCAAAACGGTTTGAATACATATTCAAAACACTATTTTTATCAAGCGAAAGCGTCGCTTTTACATCTTCAAAATTAATATCTTTGTATTTACCCTCTTTTATGTGCAAAACACAATCTTCTACAACAAAATTACCAATATCAAATGTTGGAGTGTTGTCATCATTGTCTTTTGCTTCGCCAGAAGGTCTTACATCAAATTTTTCACTTGTTATGGCTTCTGAATTTTGATTATTTGCAGATGCAATAAATCTTTCAACATCAATATTATCAATTGTCAAATTCGTATGTTTTACAACAATTGGGAACTTTATTTGGTTTAAAAGATTTCCGGTAAAATCGAATTTTGAACGTCTATAACCACCTTGAGCAGCTAAATTCAGCAACCCATCGCTTGTTGTCATTTCGCCATGTTTAACAAAAACCCTCTGAGATGGAATAAAAACTCCATCCATAGAAAGATTTCCGTTCAAATACGGATAACTTCCCCCATTAATCATTTCCATCTTACCGGCGATTTTACCCTTTTTAAACATCTTATCGCCAATCAAGACATTCAAAAACTCACTCGGTAATGGTTTTGGAATTTCAAAGCCAAGATTTTTAACAAACGGTTCTGATTTAGAGAAATCAATATTTCCGGCTAATTTTACAACCGGCTTGACCTTTTGCACTTGTTCTTTTGTAAAATTATCCGGAACAATATAATAATCAATTGATTTTATGTTCAATAAATTACTTTCAAAATGCAAATCGCCCTTAACCCCTCTGATATAATTAACAGGGGTTAAAGATACGCCATCTACAAGGATATCTTGACCTTTTTTTACGCCAAATAACCACAAAATATCAATCTTGTTATTTTTTGATTTCAAATCAATTCTTGTTTTTGTCGAACCGCCAACCAACTCAATCTTTGTTCCGACCATCCTTGACAAATAATTTAACATAAAATCGTTCGTAACAACCGCACGAGCAACAATATCCGTATCAATAGATTTCAAATAATCCTTCACAGAACCTTGCATTTCAACTTTATTTTCTTGCTTGTTGTTATAATACCCTTTAAAATCAGACAATTTAATATCACTTTTCGTCATTGCAATTTTGCCCTTTTGCAACAATAACGGAATATTACTCAACGGAACAATTTTACAAGAAATTTTATTTAAGTTTACAACACCATTCAAATCATTGTTTGAAAGTTTTATATTAAAATTGAAATCACCTTTCAAATCCTTAAAATAGCTCAAAGGCTCATTCAAATTGTTTTCCACAACATTAGAATCAATAAGAGTTAAAACATCTGCAACATCTATTTTCTTTGAAAAAACTTCTAAATTATAATTTTTCTTTTTGTCAGCCCAAGCATTAAAAAATATCTTTGAGTCATTAAATATCAAGTAACAATTTTGAACCCAAATCGCCTTATTTTTAATAAAAACCGCATTTCTATCAACCAAATTAAAATGAAGATTTTTACCATCTTTTTTAATATCTGATGTCAGGTTAAAATGCACATATCTGATAACTTTTTGAGTATTATCAATTTTTAAATCATCAGCCTTTAAAGTTACATAAGTCGATGGCTCAATCTTATACAAAAACACAGATTTTTTTACATACAACAACGAATCAAAGAAATCAAAATCCCATTCAGTTTTTTTCTGTTCTTCTTTTTTGGGCTGCGACAAATCCATCAACTTATTTACATCGGCAAAAATATAATCCGCACCTAATTTTTGGATAATTATGTTTTTGTCAAAAATTTCCTTAAGCGAAATTACCGTGTCAAACTTGTTTACGCTCAACAAACTTGCCCCTTTTTTAGATACAGAAAGTTCATCAACTTTAAATTCTATTACAGGAGAAAGCGATGTTTTTAACTCAGGATGAATAATTTCAATATCCAACCCCGCATATTTATTAACAGTTTTTTCAACAAAACTAATAAATTTTGGTTGCGAAACCGCACAAGGCAAAACCTTCAAATAAACAACAAAAGGTGTTGCAGCAAGCATTCCCGCAACTACAACCAAACTAGTTATAATCTTTGCCTTTTTACTCATCACCATAACAAAATTATATCATGAAATATTTTATGCTATTATTTAGTTATGAAAAAGCTTGTTTTAACTCTATTTTTAGTTCTATTATTTTCATCGCAAAATACTTTTGCGCAAACACAAGAACCATTAAAAGCTCAGCTTACAATGCAAGATGTAGTTGTGTTTAGCAACAATAAAAACACTCTTTTCGGGCTTAAAGACAAATCCGGAAATATCGTTGTAGATGCACAATACAAAAAGCTTATTCGTCTTGGAACTTCCTCATGGATTATAAATAAAAAGAACAAATACGGCATAATGGACAGTTCCGGCAATATTCTTGTTGAGCCAAAATTTCGCCACGTAGACAGAATGATGTTAAAATACGTAAAACTCGGCAATGAAAATGATTACGGGGTTTACGATGAAAAAGGAGAAATTATTCTTCCAAACGAGTATATGACAATAAATATGCTTTTTGGCGGAATGTTTCTTATCAAAAAGAACTACAAATACGGCGTAGCAGACAGAAATGGAAACATAATTCTTAAACCGATATTTGATGAAATCTATATGCCAAAACCGAATATTATGCGAATAGAGTATAACGGGCAATGGTATGAAATTGAACAAATTGCAGGTGGAGAAATTGAGTTACCGGAAGATGTTAAAAACATCAAAGAAAATAAAAATTTTAAGGTAACAGAATTTGTAAAAGACCCACTTACCGCATCAGGTTATTCTGCCGTAACATTCACAGATTACTTCCTAAAAATCTTCTCATCAATTTCACCATCGCACGAAGAAACAATTGATGAATTGATGTTATCACAAGGCGCAGACACAGTGAATATTTTTATAAAATGTACATGGTTGCCGAAATACCCGTTTACATTCGCTAAAAAATATTACCATAACATCAGAACTCCAAATAACGGTCCACTAAGCAACGTTAAAAGCGATTTAAAAAAGAAATTAGACTAGTGCTACGCACGTAGCCACCTTTCGTCGATATTGGACTAAAGTACTTCATATATTGGTGTAGAGTTATGCTACGCACGTAGTCCTCTGTGACAAAATTTGTTCATACCTCATATATTGGTATAATGTATTTCTACGCACGTAGCCCCCTTTTATTGATGTTGGACTAAAGTACTTCATATATTGGTGTAGAGTTATGCTACGCACGTAGCTCTCTGTGACAAAATTCGTTCATACCTTATATGACAAATTTTGGTAAAATATGAAAAACAACATGTCATCGCACACTTGTTGCGCGATCTTTTATCAACATTGATAGATCCTAAATCAAGTTCAAGGTGACAATTACAACTGTAGGTTGTTTCTAACTCAACAACAGATCCTTACGGTAATTGTTTAAAATAGTTTGGGTCAGTCATCGCCTTATAAGTACAACCAATTCCATTTTGTGCATTTGAAGATGTTTTTGAACAAATATCATAGTGAGTATGTGGCGCACCCATTGGTAATAATTTCCCTTCTTCTGTCAAATCAAACGTAAACAAATCATGTCCCCACACATTTGGACCTTTATTAATTCCATTTATATCTACGGAAATAAATACTGCTTTATATTGAGGGTTACTATTTTCAAACATAATCAGAGTTCCATCCGTTAAAAGTAATTGACCATCATCTAAAAGACTGTAATCAATATTTCTTGTTTTTGAATATGTCCTATAAATATTTTTTTGCTCTTGCAAATGCTCATAAGCAACATTTGGCACACAAGCTCCAAGTTCTGTTCCAAAGCCACAATCTTTCAAAACGTTAAGATATGGTTTTAATTTTTCTTTTAATGAGCGACTTGGAATACTTGTAGAAGTAATTGTTTCACCTTCTTCTTCATTTGCAAGATTTAGAGCCTGCTGAATAATTGACGCATTTTTTTTCAATGCTATTTCAAGTTCTTTAGCTCTATGATTTGCAACAAGATTCGGAATAGTTAATGCCGCAACAACTCCGATTATACCAAGCGTAATTAAGACTTCCGCCAGGGTAAAACCTTGACTATGAGAGAGTTTTAGCGATTCCCCCCCCCCGACGAGCCAATAAATGCTTTTTCATAAAAAATTCCTTTCTATCTTTATAATTTACATCTACATTTTAACAAATTTTTTGATGTTTTTCAAGTAATTGTCCAATTCTTCCCTATTTGTTATAGGGAAGATACCCGAAGGGCAGATGGGTGAAAGCTTATAATATTTCCCTTACTGGATAGCACCCACCTTTCATCCTCCCTCATTAGGGAGGAATTTGTTTCGCTTAGCTGCTTCACTTCTTAGCTGCCTAGCTACTTTTGACACCGCCTTTGCCTCTTTGCATCTACGCATCGAAATCTTTGAAACTATCTTATAAAATTTGTTGCAATTTTATTTTCCGGTTGTGGATGCTCAATTCCTGATTGTTTACCTAATTCAATACATTTCAATAACCAAGCCATATTTTTCCCCAAAACTCTCATTATTTGCAAGCCTTCTTCATCTTTTCTTACATCATCTGGAGAATTTTGCGCACCATGAACCATACACCAATAATTTGCAGATACTACAGGCATTTGGTTGATTGTAAAATGTTTTGTTATTGCCTCAAGTGAAGCAGTAGTTCCGGCACGTCTTGCGGAAACAACCGCCGCTGCAGGTTTAAATGCAAAATATTTTCCACCTGCATAAAACGCTCTATCCATAACTGACAATAATCTTCCTGCCGGATGCGCATAGTAAACAGGAGATCCAAAGACAAAACCGTCAGCCGTTTTTGCTTTTTCAATAATTTCTGCTACAATATCATCTTTGAATACACAACCTTCATTTTTACGGCAATATCCACAACCGGAACAATCCCTAATTGCATCTTTTCCAACTTGAATAATTTCTGTTTCAATTCCGTTATTTTCTAATGATTTTGCAACCTCAGACAATGCCGTATAAGTACATCCTTGTAAATTTGAACTACCATTTACTAACAATACTTTCATAATATAAACCTCCATTGACATAAATTATAACAAAAAAAGAACCCATTTTAACAGGTTCTTTTTAATTTTAGGAAAAGCCGGCTGAAAAGATTTATTTTATTTGTCAAGAAGCAATTTATGTGCCGGCATAGAAATTTTTATATGCAACACCTTTTTCGGTGCAATATTTGTCTATTTCGTCTGATATTTCTTTAAAATATTTTGAATCTTTTTTGTTATAAATACTTTGATACAATGATTTGAATATTGGATATTCTTCTTCTATAAACCTAAACATTTTGGTTTTAAAGTTCGTTCTCAAGTTTAACATATCAAACCAGTATTCGTCAACATAATCTTTAGTTTTGTCAATTATTAATTTGAAATCTGTGATTTCTGGAATAACCGGAGCAACAAAGACTACTGTCCTAATACCATTCTCCTTCAAAATCTTTAAGGTTTCAAGTCTTTTTTCAATACTTGTTGCACAAGGTTCTAATTTTTCTCTCATTTTTTCGTTAAGAGTACTTAAAGAAATTGCAACTTCAACATGTTGCATCTTTTTAAATTGA
This sequence comes from Candidatus Melainabacteria bacterium MEL.A1, assembly GCA_001765415.1. GTDB lineage: Bacteria > Cyanobacteriota > Vampirovibrionia > Gastranaerophilales > Gastranaerophilaceae > Stercorousia. The sequence continues at coordinate 1,726,055 of CP017245.1, read as the reverse complement.
TCAATATCTCTTAAAACCAAATCCGATTTTGTAACAATCGTAATGTATGCCGCAGAAAAAGCCAACTGCTCCATGATTTTTCGGGTAATTCGATATTTTTCCTCATAACAATTGTATGGATCTGTAACTGTGCTAATCATAACCTTTTTATCTTTGATTTTAAAAAGGTTAATTCTTTTGTTGGTATGTTTTACGTCAATAAAATCCCCCCAATCTTCTTCATGTTTACTAAAGCTCACCATATAAGCAGCATAACAATAAAGACATTTCATTGGACAACCGACATAAGGATTTATAACAAAATCCAAAGTTGAAAGTTTGGTTTTGGTTAAATAATCTTTTACACGTGTAATATCTTCTACTACCATAAGTAGATGATACGGGGATTTATAGCTCTTGTCAACAGAACGTTTTTCTTATTCGTGAACGCATATATCTTTTTCAATAATCGCCGGAGTTTGCGACATAATAATGGTTTCAAGGTATTTATCATTGTTCTTCTTAATTTCTTCAGCAATTTTTTTGATTTCTTCATTACTTGTGAAGTAGTGCTTCACAGCATACTTTATCACGGTCATGCCCTTGTTTTGATTTTTTTCAAATTTATAAATATCATATTCGAAATATTTCTTAGCATTTTCGCAACCATTCACAAGAAAACTTATTGCAGCCTTATCAGATTTTTTATTTTCAATTAATTTTAAAAGAACGCTATTTTCAGTGTTTTCAACTGTTTTATCAAAGTTTTCAGCATATTTAAGCGGATTATTTTCATTTGGATAATAATAAACTCCAACCATTTTTGACCAATTCCCGACATTTTCATTTTTGCGAAAATATTCATTACCATAACCTTCAGTTTGTGGAGCTATGGCACTATATTTCAAGGTATAAACCTCATTTTCAAAATGAATTTCTTCTGCCTGACAAATTAAATTTGGAATTAAAAATGCTAAAATTGTAAATACAAATTTTTTCATACATAAATTTAAACACATTTTTGCGAATAAATAATTGTACAGTCAGGCAGTATTTGGATAAATATTTACATTTGCAGGACAACACCCATCCCTAACCTTTCCCTACAAGGGAAGGGAAGTTTTTATTACAACCCTTCATTCACTGTCGTAAAATCTTTTCCTCCAACAGCTTTGTAAATATTTACAGTCGAAATCAAATAATTAATTTTTCCGTTAACTTCATCTTTTTCAGCAACCAAAAGTTTCTCTCTATCCTTCATTAAATCAAGGTTTGATTTAGCACCAATATCATATTTTTGGTTAGCTAATTGAAATTTTTCATTTTCAAGATTATAACGTTTTACACTTTCCTTATAGTTCAAATCTCTTGTAATTGCACCTCCAAGAGAGTTATTAACTTCTTGAATGGATGTAAGAATTGTTTTTTCATACATTTGTTGCGCTTTTTCCAGTTCAAGTTTTTTGTATCTCAAAGTAGCCATTTTCATACCGCCAGTAAACAAATCAATTGATGGAACAAAGCCTATCAAAGATTTGAAAGTATGATTTCCAAAAACATTAGTCAAATTGTAAGCGCTAAAACCAGCTTGACCATAAAGAGTAAATTTTGGCAAAAAGTCTCGACGTGCAACTTTTACATCAATCCCGATTTTCTGCACATAATCTTCTGCTTTCAAATAATCCGGTCTATACTGAATTACTTCAGCATTAATCCCTGATGGCAACGGAATTAATGCAATATTTTCATAACTGCCTCTTTTTACTTCTGATAAATCCTTTTCTCTCAGACCTGTTAAAACACCGAGTTCTCTACCTATAATTATTCGTGTATCAATATAAGAATTTAATTCTTCTTGCAATTGAGTTAGAAGCTGTTTTTCGTTCATCAAATCCATAACTGTACACAAACCGTTTTGATATTTTTTATCTTGTAATGCAACAACTTCTGTTTGAATTTTTACCAATTCTTCTTGGTTTTTGATTAATTTATCCAACTTAACCAAATTGAAATAATTTGCAGCCAAAGAAGAAGTTAAATATATATAAGAAGCTCTTTCATTTTGCTTAATAATTTCTAATTGCTTTTTTACAGCTTTTGTTTTTAAGTAATTTTCACCCCAAATATCAGCCTCATAACTCAATGTCACAGGTAATAAAAAATTACTTTGTGAGTAATCAGGAATTGTTATCCCGCCAAATTTTATTGTTGAGGATGAAAAATCTCTGAATGCATCACCTTGAAAACCTGCATGTGGCAATTGATTTGCAAAAGACATTTTTACAACTTGCTCTGCTTGTTTAACATTAAGTGTAGCAATTTTTAAGTCCTGATTATTTTGAAAAGCTATTGACATGTATTCTGTCAAGACAGGATCATTATATTTTTGCCACCAGTCAAGGTTCAAATATTCTATTCTATTATCTACATCTTTTTTATTTGTTTTTGCCTGCGCCGTAGAAATTGTGCATAGCAATAGTAACAGGGCTAAAAGTATTTTAAATTTTTTCATGCTTGCTATTTCCTTTTCTTGTGTTATCATAATAACACAAAGAAAAATCATGGACAAGACAGATTTATTAAAAAGTAGAATTGGGATGAAACTTGTACGTGTCGGCAAGATGGTACGTGCTATCGCAAACCAAAAATTTGTAAAAGCAAATTACGAAATTACCCCAGAACAGTTCACGGTATTGACTGCAATACTTGATCATGACGGATTGTATCAAAGACAGATAGGTGCAATTACACTAAAAGACAGACCAAACATCACAAGAATTATAAATATACTGGAAAACAAAGAACTTGTTACCAGAACCCCAGATACAAACAAACGGAAAGTATTCAAAATTAATATTACCGAAAAAGGGAAAAAAGAATACGAAACCGTTTTGCCAACGGTTATAGAACACTGGCAGGATTCTGTTTCAGGTGTAAGCGATGAAGAACTTACAAACTGCCTGAATGTTCTGAACAAAATCAAAGCAAATTTAGAAGAAAAATTACACATACAAATATAAGTAAGAGGTGACTATTATGACAGAAAATAATAACAATGAACCTAATAAAGAGATAAAAAAAGCTCCAAAAACTTCTAAAAAAGATTTATCCCCTGTAAAATCAGAAGAATTTGTGGAAGAAGCTAAAGAAAGACTTAAAACAAGAAAAGAGCGCAAAAAGAAAAAACGCCCTGAATATAAGAAAAAACGAGTAGTTGTTCCTATTATTACGGCAAGTATTCTATTTATTACAGGTATTGCGCTTGCAATTCATTCTACATTTTTCCAATCAACAGATGATGCGTTTGTTGAAGGCAGACTTGTTTCAATAGCACCTCGTGTTCAAGGACCTGTCGTAAAACTTCTTGTCGACGATAACGATATAGTTAAAGCCGGTCAACTTCTTGTTGAAATAGATCCGGCTGATTATGAAGTAAAACTTCATGAAGCAGAAGCAAAACTTGCAGAAGCAAAAGCTCAACTAAACGTTACAAAAAAACAAATAGATGAAGGCGGTTCAAATGTTCAACAATCTTTTGAAGACGAAAATTCTACAAAATCAAAACTTGACTTTGCGACAAAGGACCATAAACGTTATTCTGATATGTACAAATCAGGAATTGTTTCAAAACAAGACTATGACAATAGTTCAACACATTACACAGTAGCACAGGCAAACCACAAAGCTGCTACAGAAAAAACAAAAGCTTTAAAATCGGCTCTTGAAGGTCATCAAGCCAAAGCAGAAGTTGTAGAAGCTGAAATTCAAAAACTTGAAGCTGAAGTTGAACAAGCAAAACTAAATCTTTCATATACAAAAATCTACGCTCCACAAAGCGGAATGGTTTCAGCAAGAAGTGTAGAAATGGGGAATTACGTACAAATCGGTCAACCTTTAATGGAAATCGTGCCGGAACATGTATGGATTGTCGCAAACTTTAAAGAAATCCAACTTACTCACATGAAAAAAGGGCAACCAGTTTCAATCAAAATCGACACTTATCCAGGAAAAAGATTTAAAGGACATATTGACAGTATTCAACGTTCTACAGGTGCAAAATCAAGCTTATTTCCACCTGAAAACGCTGTTGGCAGTTATGTAAAAATAGTTCAACGTGTACCGGTAAAAATCGTATTTGATGAAGATATCAAAGATTTCAATATAGTTCCGGGAATGTCTGTTGTACCAAAAGTTAAAGTAAAATAATGAGTAAAAGATGAAAACTAGTGAAATAACTGAAATAAAAGAAACAACAGTCACAAAAAAACAAGTAAACCCGTATATTCAAGCTATGGTAATCTTGTTACCTTCAATTTTAGCACTTGTTGCATCTTCTGCTACAAATGTTTGTCAGCCAAACATTGCAGGATATTTTGGAGCTACACAATATGAAGCAAACTCCGTAATCACAAGCTATATCATTGCGAACGGAATTATGTTACCAACCACAGGCTACCTCGCAAAGCTTTTCGGGAAAAAGCAATTTTTCTTATATTGTATAATTGTTTTTTGTATTGGTGCAGGTTTATGCCTTCTTGCCAAAGATTTGCATATGCTTATAATGGCAAGAATTTTTCAGGGAATTGGCGGAGGATGTATTCTTCCACTTTGTCAAGCTATGCTTTTGGACATCTTTCCCGACAAAAAAGGTTTTGCAATGGCATTATATGGAGTTGCCGCAATGTTTGCTCCACTTGCAGGCCCGTTCTTTGGTGGATATTTGACTGACAATTGGTCATGGCAATGGGTATTCATCGTTAATATTCCACTATGCTTAATTTCAATAGCACTAATCAAATTCTTAATTCCGAAAGATGAACCCGTAAAAGAAAAATATAACAAAAAATTTGATATCATTGGATTTGCAGGAATTGCAGTAGCTATGGGATGTATGCAAATCGTTCTTGATAAAGGAGAACAATTCAACTGGTTTGATACTCCGTGGATTTGTTGGGTTACCGGAATTTCAATTTTCTCATTCATTTTCTTTTACGTTTGGGAATTGGAATACAAATATCCAATTATTGATATCAGAGTTTTCAAAGACAAAAACTTTTTATATGGAACATCTATCAGCTCAATAATCAACATTTTATTATATAGTACACTCCTTTTAGTTCCGCTATTCTCACAAAGTTTAATCGGCTATAGCCCATCAGCATCAGGTTTGTTAATGTTGCCAAGAGCGATGGTTTGCTTATTCGGATTACTAATTATGGGAGAAATTGCAAAACTTGTTGAAAACAGACTACTTACCGCAATCGGATTTATAATTATGGCAGCAGCTTGTTTTATGCTATCTTGCTTAAACACAACTGCATCAATGCACAGTATAATTATTCCAAACTTAATTCTTTGTTTCGGGGTTTCTGTTGCATTTGTTCCGATTTCAGCATTATCTTTTTTGACTTTACCGGCAAACAAAACAGCAGATGCTGCAGGATTACACGCATTGTTCAAAAACATTGTAACTGCAATATCAACTTCAGCAGCATCAACATTTATTGCAAGAGGTGGGCAAGTTTATCAAAGCAACCTTGTAGAACACCTGGCTTGGCATAACCCTATGTATAGAGTTCATTTAAACGCATTGCAACATAAATTTATGATGATGTATCCGTCTGTTGTTGCTCAAAAAAAAGCCGCCGGAACACTTTACAAACAATTGATATTGCAATCAAAATTAGGTGCATTTTACGATGCCTTTTTGTGGTTGGCACTTATGGCAATAGTTGTAATTCCATTTTTATTATTATTGAAAAATAAAACAAAACGAATAAAAGCAAATTAGTTTTCTCTTGCGAGATAGCACCATCCCTAGCCCTTCCCTCAAAAAAGGGAAGGGGAAAATGGCGATTTTCTAATGCAAAAATCTTATATAAACATAAGCAGAACTTATCATTAATGATATAACCATTGTAATTACACCATATTTTAAGAATTTCATAAAAGGTATCGGATAGCCGTTGTGAGCAGAAGTTTCAGATACAATTACGTTTGCAGCTGCTCCAATAATTGTCATGTTGCCACCTAAACAAGCACCTAATGACAAACACCACCACAGAGGATAGGTGTATTCACCGCCCATAGTTTTTTGGATTTCCAACAACATCGGGGTCATTGTTGCAGTGTAAGGGATATTATCAATTACACCGGAAATAAAACCTGATGCCCAAAGAATTATCATTGCAGTAGCCTCTTGTGAACCTTTTGTCACTGCCAAAATCCATTTTGCCATCAAAGCAATTCCACCTGTAGCCTCTAAACCACCGATAATTATGAACAATCCAATAAAGAAGAAAATTGTATTCCATTCAACATCACACAAAATATCTTTTGGTTTTTCAAACAACAACAAGAAACTTGCACCTAACATCGCAGTAACACAAGTTTCAATATGGGTTACATCATGTAAAACAAACCCCAAAATCACTAAAATTAGCACAATTCCACTTCTTATCATTAAAGGGAAATCCGTAATAGTATGAGAATTATCTAAATTAGCAACTGCCTCCATTTTTTCCGGTGCAGCTTTTAGTGATTTTCTAAAAATGAAAACCATCAAAGCGACAACAACAGCAAGAATTACCGCAACAACAACAGTTAACTCGCTCAAAAAATCCATAAACGACAACCCTGCAGCACTTCCAATAATTATATTTGGAGGGTCTCCTATTAATGTAGCAGTTCCTCCAATATTTGATGCAAAAATTTCAGTAATCAAAAACGGTAACGGGTTAATATCCAATTGTTTTGCGATAAAGAAAGTTACAGGCATAATCAAAATTACAGTTGTTACATTATCCAAAAACGCAGATGTAACAGCCGTAAAAACACCCAAAGTTAACAAAACAAGTTTTGGATGTCCTTTTGTAAACCTCAAAAGTTCGTTCGCAATCCAGTTAAACATTCCGCTACGTGTTGCAATACTTACAATTATCATCATTGATACAAGTAAAAAAATTACATTAAAATCAACATAATTGATAAAATAATTAGAGTTAATAACACCATCAATCGCTTTTGTTTGACTAACCAAACCCAAAATAATTGTTATTGCAGCACCCAAAAGTGCGATTGTGACTTTCGGAATTTTTTCCAACGCAATAAACACATAAGCCACAAGCAATATTGTAGCAGAAACTACCACCCCATGTACTTGCACAAGACTTTGTAAATGTTCAATCATATAAATCTCCTTATACTGATATATTAAATTTTAGTAATTCATACCTTCTTGAATAACTCTTGCAGTACAATGATAACCTGCTCCTCCTTGTTTACAGTCAGAATCATTAGCACTAACATCAGCTCCGGCAGGAACTATTCCATCTTGAGTTAGCAAAAACAAGAAAATATCACGACCCAATTTGTTTGGTTTTTTATCCCCGTTTACGTCAACCAAAAACAATACAAAATTACTCAAAGTATTACGAGTTACGCCGAACAAATTTTTATCTTCATTACTACAATATCCGTCCATAAAAATTGTTGTTCCGTCTGCTAAAGTAAAAGATCGAATATTTCCACCCATACCAACTGCATTATTCCAACCTGTTTGTGTGCCGGCTAAAGTTTGCATTCTTTCATGCGCAGTACAAGGATTTGTCGTATCATTTCCACAATCCTTTGCAACTTTCAAAGATTTGGCATAATATTCGTAAATTCTGTTTATTTGGTCATTACTTCCATCTCTAAAGCCCCAATCTTGTATCATCCCGTGTTCTTCAACCGCATTAATAGTTGCTTGTCCTAACAAAGATTGAACTTTTTTTAATTTCGCAACATATTTTTCATTTCCTGTATTATTAATGAGTGTTGGCATAGTCATTGCTGCAACTACACCAATTATACCTAAAGTAACCAAAACCTCTGCGAGTGTAAATGCTTTTTTCAACATACTCTTATCCTCCATGCGCAAATTATAGCACACGATTGAAAATCTGTAAATTTTTTAAGAAAAATTTTTATTCCGGCAAAATGTATTCGCAATCCAAAATTCGTCTTGGCCTGTCAAACGCTCTTATTTTAAATTCTGAATCAGGAGGAAGAATAAATGTTGAATTTACCCCTCTATCAGATTCCGCTTGAGTTAGCCTTCGACAATCAAAGCCTTTTGTTCCTTTAGGCAATCTTATTCGCATAATATAACCACTATTTCTATACGGATCGCTCAACAACAACGGATCAACTGATGCCAAATCAGTGTCATAACTTCTAGCAGTAGATACAAACGCCTTATCAATAATTGTATCACCAATTTCTAAATCATCCTCTACAAAATCAAGATTTGTTTGATTTCCATCTAAATTTTGAGTTCTTACCCCTCTATATACATAAGTTTCTTCTGTTAGTGGCTGAGCTTCGTTTATTAAACGATTTAGTCTATTAACTTCATCAACCTTTGAAACATTCATACCATTTCTTAAATAAGAATTATATCCATAATTCCTAACAAATGAAGTCACTGCATCAACATCTTCTACGCTCATCTCTCTAACATCAGCCGGAATGGGTTTGACTTGATTTTGCAAAAACATAACATTTTTCATTCTAAAATCAAGGTATTCTTTAAACTTGTTCCAATCATTTTCTTTATAAAGAGAAATCTGGGTATCAAAATTTTCTGTCGGTTTATCTTTTTCATCCCTAAATGCTTTGAAATACGAACTGATTTTCTTTCTCAAATTCGTTTCAAATATAGGGGCTTTTTGAGGTTCAAAAGTTTGAGCAATTTCTGCAGTTTTTTCTTCCACCTTTTGGGAAGGGACATCTTTTATAATTCCTGAATTGTTTGTCGGAATCCCTTTTTTACCTCTTGTAATTAAAATCCCCGCAACCACTACACTTGCAATCGCTCCTACTCCTAACCAAAAGCTTTTTTCATTTACAAGAGATTTATTTTTCTGTTTTTCTGAAGGCAACCCCTTATTATTCGCAAAATTTTTAGGCTGTGCGAAAACAGATTGTGCAATTATTTTTTGATCTGATATCCCTATACGTTGCATGCTCATACGAATAAAAAAACGCTAAAAAATTTTTTTTGCGCATTAATTTAAACAAATTCCATATTATTTAAAGAAAAATCTGCAATTAACGAATTTATATCAGTAGAATTGTTAATAAATTTGAGCTTACCTGACGGATATTTCTGAAAATGATAAGCAGAAGATAAAACCGCAAATTTCAATGCTTCAAACGCATTCAGAGATGATAAATCCACTGTCAAAACTTTGCAATTTTTTTCTTTCACAAACTCTTTAAAATCTTCTATTTTTGAATTTTTTCTATCAAATTTAAAACAAATATCTTTATTCATACTAAAAAGAACGCACTATTTTTACAAAAATTAAATATTTTTAAGTAATTTAATACATTTATACGATATTTATTATATAATTTTGACAGGAGAGGGGATTAAAGGAAATGGAAACAATGATGGATGTAAGTTCTATTAACAATTTAGCAAAAAGCGTTCTTGATATTGAAGCAAAATCAATTTTGCGACTTAAAGACAATATCGGCGAAGAATTTGATAAAGCAATAGATATTTTATACAACTGCAAAGGTCGAGTAATTATTACCGGAATGGGGAAATCAGGACTTATTGGTAGAAAAATTGCCGCTACATTGACATCTACTGGCACTCCATCATACTTTCTACACCCTGCAGAAAGTACTCACGGAGATTCTGGTATCATAACCAGAAATGACGTTGTAATCGCAATTTCTAACAGTGGCGAAACTCAAGAATTACTAAACCTTCTTCCTTTAATAAAAAGATTTGGAGTAACAATGATTGGTATGACTGGTAATTTAAACTCAACTTTGGCTCATTCATCAGATGTTACATTAGATATTTCTGTGGAAAAAGAAGCTTGTCCATTGAACAAAGCTCCAACTGCCAGCACAACCGCAACTCTTGCGATGGGCGACGCTTTGGCAGTATGTTTACTTGAAAAACGAGGGTTTACAAAAGAAGATTTTCTGATTTTCCACCCATCAGGAGCTTTAGGAAAAGGCTTTACATATAAAGTTGCAGATTTGATGTTGACTGAACCAGAGAAACTTCCTATCGCCAAAGAAACTGATAGCTTTGCCGATGTAATAGAACTAATTTCCGAAAAGAAATTAGGCATGGCTATGATTGTTAATGAAGAAGGCATATTAACCGGTGTATTAACAGACGGTGACATCAGAAGAACTTTGATAAAATACCAAAACATCAGACCTCTTCTTGCAAAAGACGTTATGTCCAGCAATCCTAAACATATTTCTAAAAAAGATTATGGCGCAAGCGCGCTAAACTTGATGGAAAAATTCTCCATCACTGCACTTGCCGTAGTTGATGAAAACAACAAACCTATCGGAGTTATTCATATCCACGATTTGTTGAGAGCAGGAGTTGCGTAAGATGAAGATTAAATTAGCAGCTTTTGACGTTGATGGCGTAATGACAGATGGCGGAATAACTTATGATGAAAACGGTGTTGAATACAAAACATTTAACGCTAAAGACGGTCACGGTATAGTTAGTCTAAACAAAGCCGGAATTATTACCGCTATTATTACGGGTAGAAAAAACGGAACAGTTGAACACCGTGCAGAAAATTTAAAAATCAAAGAACTTTTTCAAGGTTCTAAAAATAAAATTGCCGATCTTGAAACTATTATGCAAAAATACGGAATTTCTTTTGACGAAGTAGCTTATATGGGTGACGATATTCCGGATATTTGCATTTTAGAAAAAGTCAGCTTAAAAGGTTGTCCGGCTGATGCAGTGAACGAAGTAAAAAAAGTAGCAAACTTTGTTTCAACAAAATGCGGAGGCAAAGGGGCAGTAAGAGAATTTTGTGATTACATATTAAAAAAGGGGATATAAAATGTTTGAAATCAAGACACAAGCGTTTTTTGCGGCAGCACATCATCTATTAAATTACGACGGAGAATGCGAAAATCAACACGGTCACAATTGGATGGTTGAAGTTTTTGTGAAAGGCGACACTTTAGATAAAAGCAATATTTTAATGGATTATAAGGTTTTAAAAAAAGAATTGAAAACGGTTCTTGATATGCTTGATCATAAAGATTTGAACGCTTTACCGGAATTTAAGGGAGAAAGTCCGTCAAGCGAAATGATTTCAATGTTCATTTACAACAAATTGAAAGAAAGAGTTGTTCAATTAAGTAAAGTGACCGTTTGGGAAACTCAAACTTCTTGTTGCAGTTATTTTGAAGAAGACTAAAATTGGATACTTAAATGTCTAGAGGCATAGAGGCAAAGCCTATATCCGAAAGGCAATAAGGCGATATGGCTATAGGGCGATAAGATTTACACTTACAGGTTTTGAAAGGGCATAATAAAGATGAATTTTATACAAGCAATATTAATGGGAATAGTACAAGGATTGAGCGAATTTTTACCAATATCTAGTTCTGCTCATCTTGTTTTTACATCAAACTTTTACAAAGTCATGAAAAATATTCCGATTGTTCAGAGTTCAAACGAAGAAGTTTTCTTTGACATTATGGTTCATCTTGGAACACTTATCGCTGTTTTAATTTTTTTCCGCAAAGATGTCGCAAAAATTTTGAAAGCTATGTGGCATGCCTTGAGAACTAAAGATTGGTCAGACAAAGAAGCTAAATTAGGTTTATTCATTGTTGCAGGTACTGTTATTACAGTGGCTCTTGCTTTACCTATCAACGAAATCGCAGAAAAATTGGTTTACAAACCAGCAATTGTTGGAATTTTATTGTTTATAACTGGTTTTACTCTTTTATATAGCGAATACAAATCTAAAAAAATTGAAACAAAAACTGATAGCGTTGATTTGAAAACATCTATCTTAATTGGTTTGGCACAAGGTTTGGCGGCACTTCCCGGTTTTTCACGTTCCGGTTGGACAATCGCAACAGGTTTGTTCTGCGGACTTGACAGAGTTACAGCCGCAAGATATTCTTTCCTATTGAGCATTCCAATTATTTTGGGGGCATCAATGGTTTATCCTTTAGTAAAAATTGATGTTGCAGAAGCCATTAATTATAACTGGACAGCTATTTTAGTTGGTACAATCGTTTCAGGAATTACAGGATATTTATGTATCAAATATTTCATGAAGTTTATATCAAAATTCTCACTTGCTATTTTTGGCTATTACTGCATTATTGCAGGGATTGCAACCGCTATATTCTTTAGCTTTTTTAGCTAGTTTTAGCTTGTTCGGGCATTGTTAAAATTTGTAAAATTGGGTTTAATGAAGTAACAAAAAATATTATTTACAGTCGTTGTAATAACGGCATTGATGTGTGGTGGAGTAAAGATGATTTTACCAGTTAATAACGTAGAAACAAAAATAAACTTTTCTGCAAATAGCAAGGAAGAAAAGTCTAAAACTCTTGCGTATAATCACGATACTCTTTTAAAAGACAATCTTGCTACACGCTTGCATATTGGAGTTGACAAACTTACAAATGCCTTTACTGTTTATCCTGCAAAGGGTTTTAAAGGGAGCAAAAATGCTAATTTTTATGAATTTTTGACAATGGGAAATGTCCCTTACATCGTAGGTAGTGCAATGCTTATGGGTGTATTTAATTTTGCCAATAAACATTTTTCAAACTTCGCCAGCACAAAAGCCTCTGCATTAGGTCAAAAAATGGCACTTGGTGTTTTATTCTACGGTTTGGCCAAAAACATCTCCAAATCATTCATCAGTAAACCTGTTCAAATGGCTACAGGCATTGATACAGAAAGACCTTATGCTAAAGTAATTTATGAATTGCCTGAAGATGTGAATGACACAGACATCATCAGTATTGAACATCACAAGGTTTTTGAAAGTGTTGAATTTCCTCGTTGGGATTTGCTATATGGTAATGAATCTAAGGGAGAAAAAAGAAATTACAGATATGACAGAATTGCAAAAAAACTCGGAATGGGCGAAAATTTAAACGATTCTGATCAAGAAGTTAAACCTAGAATTAAAGAAATTATAGTAAAAGAAAATCTTGCCAAAACAATGTCATCATACCTTTGGGCAGCAACAGGCGTAGCTTTTGCTTTCCAAAAACCATGGGAAGATTTCTTTAAGGTAATGACATTCAAATTCTGGAAAGGTAAAGAATTTGGGCAAAGCTTAAAATCTTTCGGAAGGAATTTTGTAAAAAGTGCAAAAGCCCTATATAAGGGAGAAGGTCATGGCGCAACAAAACATGCCGGCAAAGCGTTAATTGGCGTATCAGTTCTTTCTTCTGTTTTGGGAGTAATAAACACTTTATCAAGCTCACACAAACCTTCAAAGGTCGGAACAGCTGATGTAATTAATAAAAACGAAAAGTACGTGGTAAACTAAAATGACATCAAATCTAATTCAAAATTACATAGCAACTAGCAGCGTAAGACCTCAGCCACAACCGATTAAAGCTAAGGAAAATATTCCTGCCCAAAAACCAAAACCGAATTTTGATATTGAACAAGAATTAAATAATAGAACATTCATCAAACCTCTAAAAGGTAAAGGTAGATTGCTAAACGGCAATATTTTCAATGCTCCTGCAATTATGGTAAAAGATGCGATGTACGATGTAAAAGCATTCAAGCACGCAATGAGCGGAAAAGCTAATGACCATGAGCTTGGCAGACTAAATGATGTCGGTTTAAAACTCGGGGGACTTGCAATTGCAGGATATTTGTTTACTAAAAAACAAACACCTGTAACAAAAGGGATGGAATTTGTCGGACTTGGTTCATTTTTGGCATCAATGGCTATTTGGCCTAAAATCGCAATACAATTACCTGCTTATTTAATTCATGGTGTTAACGTTCAAAAACAATATGAAGACAGTTTCGGCAGAAAAAAACCATTCTATCAAGATCCACAGTTTATCCCTTGGGACTTGTATTCTGACAAAGAAATCGACAAAATGGGGAACAGATTGGGTGTTCCGAAAGATATTGAAAACAGGCGTGATGCAATTCAAGAAAAAATGAAAAAAATTGCCATCCAAAATAATACCTTGTGGATGTTGACTGCAGGTTTTGCAACTCCGGTAATGAGTGCATTGATTTGTAACCAAACAGAACCACATCTTGCAAAATGGTTAAATAACAGAAAAAACAAAAAAGCTGATGAAATTTTGTCAAACATCGACACTTATTCTCAAAAATATCAAAACAACGCAACAAAAAACAATATTGAAGAATTGATTAACCAATTTGGTGGAAAACCTGTAAATGAGGAATTAATCAATAAAACAGCAGAAGCTTTTGATGGAATGGATCCGATTACATTTGAAAATCTTAAAACAGATTTGAAAGAATTAATGACAACCAAAACTTTTGCAATAAACAATGACACAGCAAAAGCTATCAGCGAAAACCTTAAATCTCAGTTTAAGGGCAAAGGATTTAGCGAAGATGCAATAAATGCTATTATTCCTAACGCTGAAAATATGCAAAAAATCTTTGAAACCAACAATTTTATTAATTCAAATACAGAAATCAAAGATTTGAAACAAATTAGCGATGAGATTTTGAGAACGGTTAAAAAGAATGTTGAAACATTCAATCAAAACAAACCGGCAGAAGAACAACTTGATTTTGAATACATAAAACGTTTAATCAGAAGTAACAAAACAGAAAACAACCCTATCAAGAGTGTTTTAAGCAAATCTACATCTGCGACATTCACCCCGCAACTTCAAACAAAATTACGTGATATTGCAACTGCTTATGACAGTTTCAACGCAAAAACAAATGCTCTTAACGAATATGCCGTAATAAAAGTTGGCTCAGCCCCTGAAACTGTTATTGCAAATTACTGGAATAATGTTTCAAAAGACTTGTTAAAAACCATTGGAATTGATTATAAAGAAATCGAAAAAGTTCGCTTTGACCGCAACCTTACAGGCGAATTATTGAGAAATAAAATAGAACATATCGTTTCAAACGACGCACTTTACAACAAAGTTATGCAAGATTTAGTTTCTAAAGTTGCGGCTATTGATGCGGAAGTCAAACCTAGTGATATAACAATTTATGATGAAAAAGTTGATACTTTGTTCAACGAGTTTGGTAAATTCTTAAATGATAACAATTTACCAAGGACAGCAAAAGCAGTAAATGGCGTGAATGAACATGACACAGTCGGAACTTTAAAAAATATCCAAAAATCTTTCGCATCAGAAAGATTAACCGGTGTAAAAAGTTCTTTCTATAGACTTATCAACACTTTTGATTTTTACAGAAGAATATCTAATAACGTAAACGAAATTGATACTTTGAAAAAATATCCTCGTGAAGTTAGAGAAGAACTTATAGAATTGTGCAAAATCATTACACTTCAAGGTCATTCTTCTGACAACGCAACAAAATTCTATATGTTAAGAAACCCTAACCCGTCTGATGATATGTCTGATCTGGTAATCAAAGACGGCAAAGTTCAAAACAAATTCTTTGGCAAAGGTGCAGCGCATACAACCACAGATATTCCAAACGACAAATTCTTCTACCAACGTGCAATGCAGCTTATGTTTGAAGACAAAGTAGATAAGGCAACAGAATCAATTCTTGATAATAGTATAATTAAAAACAAATTTACAGAATATAGAGAACAAGTTGCAAATATAATCGGTGGTGAAACTTATTTTGCAAAACCTCGTCACAGAATTAGACCTGAAAATGGAACAGGCTCTGAACTCAAATTCTTGCTAACAGGTATTGCGCCGGATGAATTATTCTTTAAAGCCGGACAACAGGCTTTTAACACTAAAAAATGGTTCAAAATTTTTGGAACATTTGGTGCAGGCTTGTTAGGTGTAACAGTTTTAGCACAATTTTTCTTTGGGAAAATGCCAAACAAAAAGGTGAATAAAAAATGATAAATTCAACTAATTTATTAACAATTAAGTCAAATAAAATCAACCACACAACTTTTTTGAGTGCGGCAACTCCTGTTACAAATCCTCAAGCTCAACCAAAAACAACAAATTCAAGTTTGCTAAACGCATATTTGAACAATATGGCAATGATTAATGCACCTGTTGTAAAAGTTCAAAAACCTGAAACTACAACACCTGCAAATTATCACAACAATTTGAGAAGTTTGTTTAGAAATAACGAAGCAAAAATCCTCATGATTGTTCCAAGAACTTTCAATGCTCAAGACAAAAACGGCAACGAATATATTGACGGAAACGAAATTCACGGAACTTTTTTGAATGCTATTGATAGATTAGATGAAGTTAAAGCGGATGGATTTAACACCCTTCACATACTTCCGATTAACCCGACAGGAAAAATGAAAGCTATGGGAACAGCAGGATCTTTATATTCTCCGAAAGATTTGTTGGCGATTGATCCAAACCTTATCGACCCAAAAGACCCAAGAAGTGACAAAGATCAATTTAAAGCTTTTATTGATGAATGCCATAAACGTGACATCAAGGTAATGATTGATTTGCCAAGTTGCGCTTCTTACGATATGTTCTTGGAACACCCTGAATGGATGGCTATGGAAAGCGATGGACTTGCAAAAACTCCACAAGGTTGGAACGATATCAGAATGTTCCAACCGTGGAAAGATGAAGGCAAAAGAACTTTGAACCCTAAATTGTTAGAATTGCATAAACAATTTGTTGATATGTGTATTGATTTAGGTGTTGACGGCATACGTTCTGACGTTGCGAGAGCTAAACCCGTTGAATTTTGGGATGTGTTAATTCCTTATTCGCACATGAGAGATCCTGAATTTGGCTGGCTAGCAGAAACTTACACATACGAAGATGCTTCTCCTCAAGCCAATATGCCTTATGACAGACCTCAAGACTCTTTGCGTGCCGGATTTGATATGATTTACGGACAATACCATATTTTCCACGAATTTCCTGATGCAACAAGTTTTATGAACTACATAAAAGAACAACTTGATATGTCATACAGTTTGCCGAAAGGGAAATCATTGATTGGCTCTTTTGCGACACACGATGATATTTCACCGATGTTTCACGGCGGAGCTGACTATTGCAACTTAACAATGGGCTTGCAAGCAACTTTACCTATGCTTAATCCGTATATCGTTGACGGTTATCAATCTGGCGACAATTATTCTTACAAATACGAAGATAGCCACAACCCTGTAACCCAAACCGATAATAACGAAATGACCGTTCACAGAGGAAGACTTGACATTTTCAACCTATCAAGGAAACCGGGTGGAAACCAACCTGAAATCGGCAAATTTATGAAAAGCGCATTTGCTATGCGTGACAAATACAAAGACGTAATCACTAAAGGAACATTTATCCAATTAGACAAATCTAAGGATAAAAACGACCAAGTTATCGCATACGCAAGACATTTGAATGGCAAAACTCTTCTTGTTGTAGCAAACAAAAACGTAAACCGTTCGACGGCTTGCAAAATCAAAGTTCCAACCCTCAAAGCTGACCAAAAGTTAGAAAATCTTCTTCCTTCATACGGACAACCAAGTATTCTACAAGCACATGACAACGAGTTAAGTGTAAATCTTGGTCCGGCAAGAGTTCACGTATTTGAAATTGATACCCCGAACATTGAAAACTATTGCAGCAAAATTTATAGACAAAACGTATAAAACACTAAATAAGAAGGCACATTAAATAAACATCAGTTACAGCCGTTAGACAAGACGGCTGTATTTTTTGATTTTTTTTAATGTTTGAGTTAGAATATTCAGGCGAGGTATAAATATGCTACAAGAATTTATTAGTTCAAAAATACACAGAGCCACAGTTACAGATGCAAATCTTAACTATGTTGGTTCAATTACGATTGATGAAACTTTGATGAACGCATCAAAAATTAAAGAATGGCAAAAAGTCGATATCCTAAACATCAATAACGGAGAAAGATTTCATACTTATGTAATCAAAGGGAAAGCTAATTCCGGAATGATTTGTTTAAACGGCGCAGCAGCAAGAAAAGCTCAACCGGGAGATAAAGTTATCATCATTGCTTATGGATTATATAATCCGGAAGAAATAAAGGATTACAAACCAACAATCGTAATTGTTGACGACGACAACAAACCAAAGATTGCGGAATAAATCCGAGATGACAAATTTTTGTAAATGTTTTAAATGACATGTCATCGCGCACTTGTTGCACAATTTATCCCCTTCTCTTACGAGAACTCTGCCGAACAAAAGGTGACTAAATGTCACGTTTTGTGAGAGGTAAAGGGATGGGTGACTTCCCATAGGGGATACTTGATAATTAAAATTAGCACCCACCTTTAATCCTCCCTCGTAGGGAGGATAAATTACTCCTTCCCTAAAAGAGGGAAGGTTGGGATGGGTGACATCCCGCAAGGGAAACAAATATCTTTATTACAAAAATTAAAGAATAAAAATAGCCTTAAACTCTTGTTTTTGGCTATTTTTTTGTAGACTGTTTGGTGTATTTGGATTGACGGGGGTTCAAAAATATGTTATCATGGGTATATAAATTTTATAGGAAATTATGGGAGTATAGGTTACATGTTAAAAAATAAACACAAATTTAACGCATTCACCCTAGCAGAAATGATGGTTGTAATGCTTATAATGAGTATAATATTAGCGGCAATGGCACCGGTAATGACAACCAAAAACAAGGTAGATAACTCGTCACCTTGGAAATATTCACCAAACAATTCATCAGATGCCTATTTTGGTCAAGGTGCATCAATGCGTGCAATGATTGGTCAACTTAATGGTGAAGATACAGATAATGGTAAGTTAATAATCAATAATTTAGGATCGTCTTTCAGCCATATTTTATTCAAAAATGGTAATACAATTCTTGGCGATTTGTACCTAAACGGAACGAGTTTGGTATTGGGAAATAGACGAGGAAACAACCCTATCGGAAATGAAAACATCAATATCGGACATGATAACTGGCCAGCAGGAACAATTACAGGTTCAAGTAATATTACAATTGGTGATGCGTCAATGACATCATTGACTTCTGGTAGTCACAACATTGGTTTAGGTACAACTTTACTAGCCGTAACAACAGGTGAGCATAATATCGGCATTGGTGATGACTCATTAACCAATATAACCGGAAATGGTAATATTGCAATTGGAGGAAACGCAAATCCAAATACAGCCAATGCTAGCAAAACCATTGCAATCGGAACAAATTCAGTTGCAGGTTCTATTGGTGCAATTGCGATCGGGAGTAATATAGAAAGCAACGAAAGCACTGAAACAGATGCTGCAACAGCTCGAGGAGGTTTTTCAATAGCTATTGGTAATGGTGCTATTTCTAATTATGATAACAGTATAAATGGACTTTCAATAGCTATTGGTACCAATGCAAAGGCAAACTCTGAAGATGATAGTGGTAATGCCGCTATTGCTATAGGCATTGGCGCAGAATCCAACGGTTCAGCTGCAATCGCTATTGGTTCAGGTGCTAATGCAACAGATGGACGTGCTATAGCTATAGGTGATGATGCTAGAGCAACAGGTGGGCGTAGCATTGCAATTGGCCCTAGTAACGGTAGTTGGGATGGAGATAACGATGGTTCTACTATGGCTGCCGGCGAAAATAGTATAGCATTAGGAATTGGAGCGTATTCAGTTGGAACCGCTAGTATTGCAATTGGAAACGATGCACATGCTGCCGAAAGTAATAATATTGCCATTGGTTCAAATGCAAAAGCTCCAAAAGATGATAGTAGGTACGTAACAGCGGATAACATTGCTATTGGGAATAATGCAATGGGAAATTCAGTCAAAGCATACAATTCAATAGCGATAGGAACTGAAGCATTAAATAATATTAATAGTTCTGGTGGTATGGATACCGCAATTGGTTGGCATGCTTTGACTAATAATACATCTGGCTATTATAATACAGCAGTTGGTTCGGTTGCATTGTATTATAACAAAACAGGTGCAAGTAATACAGCTATTGGCTCAGGTGCTTGTCAATACGTAACCGGTTCTAACAAAACTTGTATTGGAGCTAATTCGGGACCAAGTGCCGGACATGTTTATTCTAGAGCAACTGATAATTATGAAAGAATTTTTATTGGAAGCAGATCAAAATTTAATGGTGGTGCCGCAGTATTAGAGGTTCACAACCTAGACACTAAAAGATCTGGAGGAGCATATGATAAATGGTACTCAAATCAAGGTTGCGATTTGGGCTCTTGTTCTAGATTAAATGATACAACAGTTTTCATAAATGGGAACTTGGTTGTTAGAGGTACAACATTCATTACAAGTAAGCATTATGGCGGGGATTCTTTTGTTATAAAAGCATTGGAACATAGTGGTGGTCAAATGGAACCAGCACCACATGGTGACAAATGGGGAGATACAGCAGAAGGCTGGATACCTTCATTGCATTCTTCTGACCGCCGTTTGAAATATGTTGGCAAAGAAAGCGCATCTGGACTTAATAAAATTCGCCAATTGAAAGTGTTCAACTACACGTTCAAAAAAGATACTACAAAAACTCCGCATGTTGGTGTAATCGCACAAGATTTGCAAAAAGTATTCCCTAATGCGGTAAAGAAGGGTAAAGATGGATTTTTGACAATCCGTATGGAAGATATGTTCTATGCAGTAATCAATGCGATTAAAGAATTAGATGCAAAATATCAAGCACAGGAAAAACGCATCAACGAGCTTGAAAAACGCATCGAAAAACTTGAAGCAAAAAGTAAATAAAATAAAATAAAAAACATCCCCTTCCCTTAATAAGAGAAGGGGATTTTTTTATGTCATTACGAGGAGCAAAGCGACCTAGTAATCCCATTAATAATGAAAATAATAATGGGATTGGTGCTACGCACGTAGCCCTCTGTGACAACATTGGTTTCTACTTCATAAATTGGTGTAGAGTTTTCCGTTACACTCCACTCGCAATGACCTGTGTTTGTAAAAAAGTCCTCTCCCTTGGGGGAGAGTTAGAGAGAGGGTGCAACTATGTAGATAATACAATATTAGAACCCCTCACCCGCATTTCTAATGCTTATATACATTCGCAAAGAACTGCTCCCTCTCCCCGTTGTGGCGAGGGGAAAGGTGGATATGTTAAAGATATGAACCAAACAACTTTTTTGATAAGGTCTATTCACCACTCACTTTTCACTTATCCATAACGATATGAACTTTTCCCCAATAACCACCTTTGAAACTATCTATAGTTCGTAAACTGCAACGGATAATCATATTTTTCTTCGTTACTTCTCAACAACCTGATAACTTCTTGTAAATCATCCTTATCCTTGCCAGAAACTCTGACTTGATCACCTTGAATTGATGCTTGAACTTTCTTTTTTATTTCCTTAATATCCGCAACAATCCTTTTAGCCAATTCTTGATTTAAGCCTTTTTTAAGGTTAATAACTTGACGAACTTTTCCACCCAAAGCATTTTCAGCCGGTTGTGGGTCTAGTATTCTTGTACTCAAATTTCTTTTTACCAATTTAGTTTGCAAAATATCATAAATATTTCTCAATTTCATATCATCACTTGTCGTAATAGTAATCGCTTTATCACCTTCCAATTCAACAGATGAACCAGAATCTTTTAAATCAAAACGAGATGCAACATCCCTTTTTACCTGATCAACCGCATTAACCAATTCTTGTTTATCAAATTCTGATACAACATCAAAACTGCAATCTTTTGCCATAATATAACTCCCTTCTCTTTTTCTTTTTTGAAAATCATAACACAGAAAAGCGCAAGATAAAATACCTTACGCTTATATATTTTTGGGGTTGTATATTATAAAAATTTTTAGCACCCACCTTTTATCCTCCCTCATTAGGGAGGAAAAATTACTCCTTCCCTTTAGGGAACAATTATTTTACGGGGTTTTCTTTTTACCTTTAAACGCATTTTTAATAGAATCCCAAGTCGATGCAAAATATTTTTTCACACCGCCGGCTTTTTTTATACTTTTTCTTAAAGGTGCAATACATCCGAGCGCAACAATTGTACCTAATGCAATCAGAGTATTTTTTAAAGTATGCGTATCTTCTTTTTCTTTTTTATTCATTATTTCAACCTTATCACGATCGGGTTGTTGTTGCATACGCACTCCGCCAAGATAAGATGTACCACCTGCCATTCCACCATACATGCCTGTACCATAGCCGTACATTCCCATAGGCATTCCCATAGTAGGGAGCGTACTATTTGCTAAATCCTGATAAACTATCGGCGTGTCAAAATCTCCACCAATCATAATGGTTTCTCCATACTTTATTACCAACCTTACATTTATATAAAGTATTTTTTTAGTCCAAAATTTACTTTTTTGTTAAGGAATGTTAAATTATACCCTTCCCTTATGAGGACTCTGCCGAACAAAAGGTGACTAAATGTCACGTTTTGTGAGAGGTAAAGGGATGGGTGACAACTAACTAGTAAAATCCTTCCACCGCAAGCGGTCCCCCTTCCTTTTCAAGGAAGGTAAAAAAAACGTTATCACCATTACAAAGGCGAGGAGTAATCTTAGTAGAATAACCTAAAAAAACAGAGGCTAATTTCTCAACCTCTGTTTTCTTAAACACATCTATCTAAATATTTTAAACTATTTAGCAGCTTTTGCAGCTTCAAATACTACTGAAAATGCTTCAGGATCTCTAACTGCCAAGTCAGCCAACATTTTTCTGTTAACAGTAATGTTAGCTTTTTTGCAAGCGTTTACAAATCTTGAGTAGCTCATACCACGTTCTCTAACAGCTGCGTTAATTCTTACAATCCATAAGCTGCGCATGTTACGTTTTGTAGCACGTCTATCTCTGTAAGCATATTTCAAAGCTTTCATAACTGCACAGTTTGCAACTTTGAAAATTCTGCTTCTTGCACCAATAAAGCCTTTAGCTAGTTTTAATATTTTTTTATGTCTTTTGCGCAATACATTACCACGTTTTACTCTCATTTACCTGCCTCCTATCTTGCATACTTTCTGTAAGGTAACTCTTTTGAAATCAATTTGAAATGTGAATCAGAAATTGAAATCATTTTGAAAATTCTGCGTTTTCTTGAAGCAGATTTGTGTTGAAGTAAGTGGCCGATACCAGCTTGTCTTCTAACAATTTTACCTGTTGCAGTAACTTTGTAACGTTTAGCAGCAGATTTGTGTGTTTTCATTTTTGGCATTTTAACCTCTTTCTGTGCATAGCACGACTTTTCGATTACTTTGAAACTTCAGGCATACCAAAGCCATAAAATTTCTGTCAATTAATTATAATATGCAAAATCTTCATTTGCAAGGGGATTTAAAATTTTGTTAAGTCTGATACTGTAGTTTCAAGCACATCAGCAATTTCGATTAGTGTGTCTTTTTAGTACACACTCGTTGCGCAATTTATTTAATTAGCTGGATTGCTTCGCACCGCTAGCAATGACGAGTATAAATTTCTTTTCTCGTAATAGTTGTATCAATAAAAAAGTATGGCGGGATAGGTATCCCGCCATTTTTTCAATCTATTAATAAAATCTCTGAACAACCGGAAGATTTACACCGTTACAGAATGAACGCTCTGTTAATCTTACACCCAAACATCCCTGATGACGTTTGAACTGCATTCTGTAGATTTTTCTAACAACTTCATCAACAATTGATTTGTCATATTTTTTGCAAATCTCATCAACTGATTTGTTTTGCTCAACATACATTTCAATAACATCATCCAAAATTGCATATTCCGGCAATCTGTCTTGATCCTTTTGTCCGGGATGAAGTTCTGCAGATGGAGCCTTATCTATAATTTCTTGTGGAATAATTTCGCCATTTCTATTAATATAATTTGACAATTTATATACATTTGTTTTGGTCAAATCACAAATCATATTAAAACCACCTGCTAAATCACCGTACAATGTACCAAATCCCATTGCGCTTTCAGATTTGTTACCGGTTGACAAAAGCAATCTACCTTCTCTGTTTGAATAGAACATCAAAATCAATGCTCTTAATCGTGCTTGCAAATTTTCTTCTGCCAAATCGTGTAATCTTTCTCTATCTTTCATAAAAGCATCAAATAAAGGAGTAATCGGTTCTTTTACAGTCTTAATTCCTAAGTTTTCAGCCAACTTCAAACTATCTACAACGCTACCTTCAGATGAAAACATACTAGGCATCAAAACACCCAAAACATTTTCTTTGCCAACTGCTTCAACTGCCAAAGCTGCAGTCAAAGCACTGTCAATTCCTCCTGACAAGCCTAATACAACTTTTTTAAACCCTGTATTTTCGCAATACTCTCTCAATGCAAAAGTGGTAACGTCATAGACTTGAGATTGAATATTTTCATCATTAAATCCAACAACTCTCGCAAAATCAACTGTATCAACATCTTCTTTGCACAAAGGCATTTGCATAACTAGTTCATTATTTGCATTTTTAGCAAAACTTCCACCGGCATAAACATTTTCATCCGCAATTCCCAAAGCATTTACATAGATAAAATCAGTGTGAGTATGAATTTCATCAACAAAATCTTTATAGGTATTCATTGCATAATATCTGTTTTTTGCAAGAATATACAAGTCGCAATCAACATCCTCAATAAAAGTATCAGAAACAAAAACTTTCTTTCCGCAAATATCAAAAACACCATAATCTGCGACTTCAACTTCTCCATTACGGATTAAAATATCACCCAAAATAATATTTTGTTTATAATTTTTAGCCGCAATTTCTTGATACAATTTTGTTTGAGCGGACATACAATTGTCATCAAACACCATATCTTTTCCGCCCAAATCTTCAATATCAATTTGTGGAAAAACAATCAAATCACAGTCTGAATTAATATTTTTTACGATATTTTCTAAATTAAATTTGAAATCTGCTGTTTTTAATCTTATTTGCGCTACAATTGTTTTCATTTTTTCACCCTCTTAAATTTATTTTAATTTCAAATAATTAACTTTTTCCCAACTCAAATCAAGGTATTTAACCTTTGAATCAACCATCTTAACTTGAGGCAAAATAGACGGAATACGTTCTATTCTCTTATACACACCATCATCAAGTCTACCCAATCTGATGTTAACTGTTTTAATTTTTACATAAACATCATACGGATTTCTCAAATCAATATATTCAACTTTTTCTTTTGAATATGTTTCAACGTAATTTTTAATTCTTTCTATTTCGTGAATTTTATTCAAATCCCATTTTCTGTAATCATCACCTTTGTTACCATAAGACAAAATTTTTATTGTCGGATATTTAGTTTTTAGTGGCAAAAATTCACGACCGATTAGTTTACCATCTGTAGTGAAAAACGCTACAGGTTGAGATTTTTCATCAGGCGCAATCATCATTACAGGTATTCTTTCTTTCAAAATAATCTGTATTCTTGCAGGAAAAGCATAACGTCTGATATAAACATCTTCCACAGGCGTAAGTTTCATCAGCTCTTTTTTAATAGCTCCGGTTCTAGCCATATAAATAGGCACATTCGGAACATTACTATTTTTCAATAATACCAGAATTTTATGAGATGGCACGATATTGTTATTTATGATTTCAACAGAGTTTCCGCCAACATGATTAAATGCGTTCTTGTCCATAAACCAACCGTGACATTTCAAAGCATATCCAAGCCCGCAAATCAAAAACAACGACAAGAAAAACCTTACAAAAGCCCTAAAACGTTCTTGTTTCATTCTTCCTTTACGCACAAGACGTTCTCTGCGTTTTTTCTTAACAAGATGTTTTCCATCCGTAATCGGTTCTTCCTCAATAATTTCGGAATATTCAACCGCTTCTACATGGATTTCTTGCAAATCGTTACGTTCATTTTGATTGTTGTTGTCACTCATCTACTTATTTAAACCTACACTGTTTAAGATTATTTGTACCAAACTGTCATAATCAATCCCCATAACCGCTGCTTGAGCCGGCAAATCACTTGTTTCAGTCATTCCGGGACTTGTATTAATTTCTAACACATAAGGAATATCGCCAACAATATGGAAATCAACCCTTGAAACGCCAGAACAACCTGCAACTTCAAAAGCTTTTAAAGCAATCTCTTTAACTCTTTTTGTCATATCTTCTGAAATTTCGGCAGGTAAAACAAACTCTGTCATCCCTTTTGTATATTTACATTCGTAATCATACCATTCATGTTTTGGGCGCATTTCTAAAATTTCGGTAACAGTCCTATCTGCACCATCACCCAAAACTCCAACAGTTGCTGCTTTCCCTACAAGATATTCTTCAATCAAAACATCGTCATTATATTGAACCGCATCGTGATAAGCTTTTTCCAATTCATCAGGAGTATTAACCTTTGTCATACCAAAACTTGAACCTTCACAAACTGGTTTTGTAATCAACGGATATTTCAAATCCTTAGTCTTTTCAACCACATCATCACCTTTTTGGACAAAAACAGATTTAATCAATGGAATGTCCTTGCATGTTGAAAGTATTCTTTTTGTATATTCTTTGTTCATACAAACAGAACTTGCCATAACTCCGCAACCTGTATAAGGGATTTGCAAGATTTCTAAAATTCCTTGAATACAACCATCTTCACCGTATTTTCCGTGCAAAGCATTGAATGCGTAGTCATAATTTCCTACTTTTAATTTGTTGGCTATATCTTTATCAACAACAACCAATTCAGCATTTTTATAACCTAATCTTTGCAAAGCATCATAGCAACCTTTACCAGATCTCATTGAAACCTCTGCCTCAGATGACATCCCACCACAAAGCACAGCTATTTTCGCATTTTTATCTACTTTTGATACAATATCTTGCATATCTCAACCTCTTTTTCATTATTTCCGCCCAAAAAGATTATTTCAGGCTTTAATTCTATATTAAATTTTTCTTTTACTCTTTTGTACATCTCAAACATCAATTGCAAAGCATCAAGTGAAGTCGCTTCTCCATCATTCACAATAAAGTTTGCGTGATTTTCCCAAACCTTCATTCCACCGACTTTCAAACCTTTAACACCAACTGCATCAAGCAATCGCCCCGCAGAATCGCCCGTAGGGTTTTTAAATGTACTGCCACAATTCGGAATAGTTAAATCCGGTTGTTTTGATTTCCGGAACGACAAATTTTCATCTATTTTCAATTGAATTTCATCCCTTGACTTTGACAACAACTCAAATTCGACTTCTAAAACAGAATAGTTTTTTTTGTGACAAATTGATGTTCTATAACCAAATTCCAACTCTTTGTTTGAAAGTTCTAGCAAACCATCTTGTGGTGAATAAATTTTAGCAAATTTCAAAATAGAAGCAATTTCTTGTCCGTGCGCACCTGCATTCATATAAACTTCGCCACCTATAGAACCGGGAAATGCTATCATAAATTCCATTCCGCTCAAACCGTTTTCAAGAGCTATTTTTGATAACTTTGTTCCCCTAACTCCGGCACCGGCAATGATTTTGTTTCCATCTACCTGTATTTTATTGAGTTTTTTGGTTGAAATTACCGCTCCATCATACCCAAAAGAAGAAACAATCACATTTGATAAATTGCCTGCAATAAAAGCTTTCGGCTCTTTTTGCATAATTTGCACAAACTCATCAATAGTTTCAGGCGTATAAAATCTTGCAATTTTACCACCAATTTTCATTGTTGTTGATTTTTTTATATCAAAATCAGTTTGCAACACCAACTGCCTCACTTTTTGCGTTCATCAACTCTTTTGACAAATTAGTGATTGTACCTGCACCCAAACCGATTACAACATCATCTTTTTTCAGTTCAGGATAAAGTTTTTTTGCTACATCAGCAATTGAACCACTCATATATTCACACGGGATTGAAATATGTTCAGACAAATCTTTAGCAAATTTTTCTGAATTTATGCCATCAATAGGATCTTCAGATGCTGCGTAAACATCAGTAACAATAACTTTATCCACACCAGAAAAAGCATCCAAAAATTCATTCCAAAGATTTTTCAATCTTGTATATCTATGCGGTTGGAACACGGCAATAACGTGTTTACCATTCATTCCTTCCGCTGATGACAAAGTCGCTTTTACTTCTGTCGGGTGGTGAGCGTAATCATCAAAAACAGTTACGCCATCAAATTCTCCAACTTTTTGGAAACGTCTGCCCATACCTGAAAAAGTTGCAAAATGCGGTTTAACAAGGCTTATATCTACACCTGCTTGGTGCAAACTTGCAAGAACTGACAAAGCGTTATAAACATTGTGTTTACCACGCAAGATAATTTTCAAATCAGTTAAAAATTCACCTTTATAATAAATATCAAACGTTGTACAATCCGCTTTAAATTCAATATTTTTAGCCGTATAGTCCGCATCAGACAAACCAAATGTCATTGTTTTATGGGAATGTAAAGACATTGTTGCTTTGCAATCCTTATTTACAAGGACAACTGAATTTTCAGCCATATTTGAAATAAATTTCTCAAAAGTTTCCAAGATAGATTTCAAACCATCTTTGTAGAAATCCAAATGATCAGGCTCAAGATTATTAACCACACAAATATTAGGAGCATATTTAACGATTGTACCATCACTTTCATCTAATTCTGCACAGAAGAATTTTCCATCTTGAGAATGCGCATTGTTACCGATTTCAGGAATAATCCCACCTACAACATAAGACGGTTTCAATCCGGCTTTTTCCAAAACATAGGATGAAAGTCCACTAGTTGTAGTTTTTCCGTGAGTACCTGAATACCCCAAGAAAAATTTACCCCATCTTGAGATTTCAGCCAAAATATCTGAACGGTGATAAACTTTCAATCCCAACTCTCTAGCTCTAATCATTTCTGGGTTAGTTTCTCTAATCGCTGTACTAGCAACAACAATTGCATCAGACGGAACATTTTCTTTTTTCTGACCGATGTAAACCTTTGCACCTAATTTTCTTAATTTATCAATATATTTGCTATCCACAATATCTGAGCCTGACACATCGCATCCGTTTTCCAATAAATACTTAGCAAGCCCACTCATTCCAACACCGCCAATTGCGATAAAATAGTATTTTTTATTATTCAAAGTTCTATCCCTTATTTATAAGTCTACAATTATTATTATAATACATAAATCTTGACAAGTGCTGAATTTTACTATTTGTAAAGAGGAATTATTTTAGATGTAATGTTTGGCTTGCACCTAGAAAAGTTGCTGGCAGTGAACTTCCAGCAAAAACAGAAGTTACTGTGATGAATCAAGATGCAACCAAAGTTCCCAGAGAAAAGCTCCTTAATGGACCTGGTCCAGGGAATTCCCCATATGAATATTGTGGCAATGGCGGAACAGGAGCTGCTTCTTGTTTTCAACTAATAAAACGAGATGGTTGGGAAATAAAAGATGATTACCCGTAATAATTATTTGAAAGCTTCTGAAGTCTTTAAACAAAGGTGTAGTTACACAATTCAATTCAATACAAAACAAGGTGCATCTCATTTGACACACCTTGTTTCTATTTTAAATATTTAATTACTTAACAACGATATTAACCAATTTTTTCGGAACTACAATTGTTTTAACAATAGTTTTTCCATCGGTCAATTCTTTGACTTTCGCACTTGATAATGCAAGTTCTTTCAACTCGTCTTGTGACAAAGCTTCGTCTGCTTCGATTTTATCCTTAACTTTACCATTAATTTGAACAATCAAAGTAATTGAACTTGCTTTAGCCAAATCCTCGCTCCATTCAGGCCATTTCTGTTCGTGAATAGAACCTTCTCCGCCCAAATCGTTCCAAGCTTCTTCACACAAGTGAACCGCAACAGGTGACATCAATTTAATCAACGTAACAATTGCGAAACTCAAAATTGATTTGTCCTCGACATCAAGATTTGATTTTTTACCACGCCAATCATAAATTGCATTAACAAGTTCTCTATATTTAGAAATTACTGTATTGAATTGGAAATCATTTGAAATATCATTAGTAATTCCTTTAATTGCCATGTGAACAAGTCTTAGCAAATCATCGTTTTCTTTCTTTTTCAACGAACCTGATACAAGTTCCGAATGATGTAAATCAACATCTTCTGCGCTTGTAGCAATCAATCTCCAAACTCTGTTTAAGAACTTGTAGCAACCTTCTACACCAGCATCAGACCAGTCAAAATCTCTTGCTGGAGGTGAATCAGAAAGAATAAACAATCTTGCAGTATCTGCTCCATAGTTTTCAAATATTTCATCAGGATCAACAGTATTGCCCTTAGATTTAGACATTTTCGAACCATCTTTAAGAACCATACCTTGAGTTAACAAGTTTTTGAACGGCTCATCAAAATCCAAAAGTCCAATATCTCGTAATGCTTTTGTGAAAAATCTTGAATATAACAAGTGCAAAATCGCATGTTCAATACCACCAACATATTGATCAACCGGTAACCATTTGTTTACTTTATCTTTTGCAAATGGCATTTTGTCGTTTTTCGCATCAGAATATCTCAAATAATACCAACTTGAGCAAACAAATGTATCCATTGTATCGGTTTCACGTTTAGCCGGTCCGCCACAACAAGGACAAGTTGTATTTACAAATGTTTTTGAAGTTGTAATAGGAGATTTACCAACCACACTAAAATCAACATCTTTCGGCAACATAACAGGAAGTTGATCTTCCGGAACAGGTTGAATACCACATTTTTCACAATAAACAACCGGAATTGGTGCGCCCCAATACCTTTGACGAGAAACCAACCAGTCACGAAGTCTGTACTGAGTTTTAAATTCACCAAAGCCTTCATCAACAGATTTTTGCGTAATCGCTTTTTTAGCCTCAATGTTATTCATTCCGTCAAATTCATTAGAATTTACCAAAATACCTTCTTCTGTATAAGCTTCTGTTAATTCATCCGCAACAAGAGTTTTATCTTTTGGAGTAATTACAACTTTTAAAGGTAAATTATATTTTTTTGCAAACGCAAAATCTCTTGTATCATGAGTTGGAACTGCCATAACTGCACCAGTTCCGTACTCAGCCAACGCATAATCTGCAGTCCACAACGGGAACTCTTCTCCAGTAAATGGATTTATACCATGAGTTCCAAGAGGAACACCTGTTTTTTCTCTTTCAGTTGAAAGTCTTTCAATTTCAGTCATCTTACGAGCATTTGCTCTATATTCTTCAACTGCAGCTTTGTTTTCAGGAGTTGTAAGTTTTTCAATATCTTTATATTCAGGAGCTACAACAAGATATGTAATACCGTGAACAGTGTCCGGTCTTGTTGTATAAACTGGAATTTCCAAACCTTCAATTTCTTTTACTTTAAATCTAAAAATTGCACCTTGAGATTTTCCAATCCAGTTAGCCTGCATTGTTTTTACGTTATCTCCCCAACCAGAAAGCTTATCCAAATCTTCAAGCAGAACTTCTGCATAATCAGTAATTTTTAAGAACCATTGCGACAAATATTTTTTTTCAACAACATGGTCACATCTCCAGCATTTACCGTCGATAACCTGTTCATTTGCAAGAACTGTTCCACATTCATCACACCAGTTAACTGCAGCTTCTTTTTTGTATGCTAAACCTTTTTTATACAATTGTAAAAAAAGCCACTGTGTCCATTTATAATAATCCGGTTTGCAAGTTGTAACTTCCCTATCCCAATCGTAAGAAAGTCCAAGCATTTTCAATTGCTTTGTCATATACGCAATATTTTCTACAGTCCATTTTTCAGGATCAACCCCATGTTTCATCGCAGCGTTTTCTGCCGGCAAACCAAAACTATCCCATCCCATCGGATGTAAAACGTTAAAACCATTCATTCTTTTGAAACGAGCTATAACGTCTGTAATCGTATAGTTTCTAACATGTCCCATATGGAGTTTACCTGATGGGTACGGAAACATTGACAATGCAAAATATTTAGGCTTGTCGCTATCATCGGGAGTTTTAAAAACTTTATCTTCTTCCCATTTTTTTTGCCATTTTTTTTCTATTTCCTGAGGAAAATATGCGTCTTTCATCTTTTTCTTCTCTCCTAATCTACTTGAGTAAATAGTAGCACAAAAATATTTTTTATGTATAATTAAATTATGAAAAAGATATCCGTTTTAATTATTTCAGCTTTATTATTGGCAAATATTTGTCCTGCACAAGCAGGAATTATTTCTACTCAAAAAGCAAAAATTGAACAAAACAGAATTTATAAATCAACCTATAACGACGTAAAATCTGTCATTGATCAACAAACCATTTATACAAACAAATATGATTTAGAAGGTCTATCAACTTTGTATTCAAAAGATTTTGTAAATTCTGACGGGTTTAATAAAGAAGTTTATTTCAAGTTAATTAAAGATACTTGGGAAACATATCCTGATATCATATACAAAACACATATTAAAAACATTGAATTTAGTGACAATTACGCAACCGTCACCGTTGATGAAGTAGCAATTGCTACATCTAAAGAAGTTGTTGGCGAAATTTCAGTAATCGGAGAACTTTATTCAACTTCAAAATGTGTTTATTTCCTTGAAAAACAAGGTGCAAAATGGGTAATTAATTCAGAAAAAATTATAGATGAAACATCAACCTTAAAATACGGAGATGCAAGATATTCTAAAATTGAATTAAACACTCCAAAACAAATTGGCGCAAATCAAGATTACACAGCAACATTAAAAGTCGGCTCACCGAAAGATTGCGTTGTTATTGCATCTATAAACAAAGAAAATATTGTTTACCCACAAACTAAATCAGATGACGCATTCAGAAGACTAGCCGAAGATAACACACTGGAAAGAGTTTTCCGTTCAAATTCAAACAACGTAAACGAATACACCGTTGCATCAATCGGCATTACACGAGCAGAAAACTATCCGCAAGATCAAGTTCGTATCTATATGGGCGGACTTGCATTCATTATGACAAGAGTGAATGTAGTTCCTGAAAACAAATTTATAAAAATGGAAGATGAAAGCAAAAAATAATGAGCAAAGAAATCGAAAAAACAAGTAAACTTATATATTTTGTAATATGTTATGTATTTTTCATATTCGCAAACCTTTATATGTCAACCATATTGGTTGACAAATTAGTTCACGGATACAAATTGTCAAACGCCGTTTTTTCATTAAATTATATTAAAAATACCGGTGCAGCATTCAGCATCCTACAAAACTCAAGAGAATTACTAATTATCCTATCAATGATTGCACTTGTGCTTTTGGCACTTCACGTAATTCATCACTTGAAATCAATTTCTTTGAAAACCTGTTTTTTTATTGCACTACTATCTGCCGGAATTGCAGGAAATTTACACGAAAGAATTGTTTACGGATTTGTAAGAGATTATTTTCAACTAAATTTCGTACATTTTCCGATATTTAACATTTCTGATATCTTCATCAATATTGGTGTAATAGCTCTTATTATATTGATTTTGATTAAGAGAAAGTAATTATGATAATTTACATTGACGAAAATGATGAAA
Source organism: Candidatus Melainabacteria bacterium MEL.A1 (assembly GCA_001765415.1). GTDB lineage: Bacteria > Cyanobacteriota > Vampirovibrionia > Gastranaerophilales > Gastranaerophilaceae > Stercorousia. The sequence goes on along the minus strand of CP017245.1, from coordinate 1,692,648 downwards.
ACAAAAGATTGGATAGTTTCTTGTCGGAAATTACACCAGATTTGTCACGTTCAAAAATTCAAAACCTTATCAAAACAGGTTGTGTTCTCGTTAATTCAACAACTAAAAAAACATCATATTGTTTGAAAGAAAACGATAAAATAGAATTTGAACTTCCTAAAGATGAAGAAATAAAAATTGAACCACAAAATATCCCATTAAATATTGTATATGAAGATGAAAATATGCTGGTCGTAAACAAACCGTCAGGAATGCTTACTCACCCAACTACAATCGAGAGAGAAAACACTCTGGTTAATGCTCTTTTGTTCAAATATGGTGAAAATTTATCAAATATAAACGGAGAATTTAGGCGTGGTATTCTTCATCGGTTAGACAGAAATACATCAGGGCTTTTGATGATTGCCAAAAATAACAAAGCACACGAATTTTTGGCAAATCAAATTAAAGAACACACTATAACAAAGAAATACCGTGCTATTGCAAAAGGAATAATTGAACAAGACGAATTTGAAATAAATTCTCCAATTGGCAGAAATCCAAACCAACCACATAAAATGGCTGTTAGAGCAGACGGTAAGCCTTCCAAAACAATTGTGAAAGTTTTAGAGCGATTTAAAGATGCGACATATATAGAACTAACTCTAATTACAGGCAGAACGCATCAAATCAGAGTTCACATGAAAAGTATTAACCATCCCGTTTTCAACGACAGTTTATATGGTGCAGGGCAAGGAAAAGTTAAGACAGAGGAACAAGTTTTGCAATCATACTTTCTTCGCTTTACAAAACCCTTTGGGGATGAAATAATAGAATTGCAGATTGAGCCGGATGAAAAAATTCAAAAGGTTCTAAAATATTTAAGGAGCTGATTTTATGCAGATTATTTCGATATTAACAACATTAATTTTATGTTTTTTAATACTAATGAACTTTCAAGATACGGCAGGAATTACAATTTTGAGCAGTAAAATTGCCGCAATTTTGCACATTACTCCAAGAACTTTCACGATGAATATGGCATTATATACACTAATTTTGTTTATATTAGGAGAGATTTCTGCGATATTCTTCTTTGCTCCATTGTACAAATCTTTAAAAGAAAAATTCAACGCATATAAAAGAGAATTAGAAAAAGGTTCTATTTCAAATTCATCAGCAGAAGCTAAAATTCAGGTTTTAGAAAACAAAATTACGGTGCTAGAAAAAGCTCTTGATGATGCTTTAAAAAATAAGTAAAAAAATATCGTTGCATATTACAACAAGCAAATTGTGCTTTCAGCCCAACATCAATTGTTATAGTTCGCGGAATAAATTCGCAATCCAATAATTTTATAACAATAATAGATGGCGGGATAGATATCCCGCCCTACTTTTTATTTTCTACAAACCTAATTCTTTTTTAAATGCTGAACTTAATGCTCTTGCAGATGTTTTTGAATTTCCATTTTTTGTCCAAGGAGTAATTATTCTGTCTAAAAGATCTTTCTTATCAAGAGAACCTGTGTCAGACCAGTGCGGAGTTCCACATGCATCAAATTCTGATGTACTAAATTCATAAGAAGCATCTCCAATCTTGGGATTGTTATTAAAATGCAAAGTATATGAATTTTCATTTTCTTTTAGATTTATAGTTACACTTTTGGTATCATTTGCTTGCCAATCATAGTCTTTTTCTAAATCAGCCACTTTTCCTCTAATAACTTTAGATTTTATAGGTGATTTTTCAGGATAAATATATTCTATTTCTGTTTTTCCTCCATCCAGATTTTTAACATTAATTTTGTAACCTTTTTTTCTTAAAGCCTCAAATTCTTTATCTATTTCTGGATTAATATAAAAAAGTCTTCCACGTTCTGGATATTTTTCTTCAAACAATGCTTGTTTTCTTGATATTGGTTTTGCATCCCAATCCAATGAAGTATATTTGTTAGATTTTACTTCTAACTTTGGCTCATTGACTGATTTTCCGGCAGCATTAGTTGCAGCTTTTTTAGTCTCCCCAAAAAATTTCTGAACACCTTTTCCTAATTTTCCTTTATATCCTGCAATTCCCAAACCAACAACTGCAGCTAAAGCAGTTGCACCAAGCATTAATTTTGACGCATTTGACTTTTCTTCATCAAATTCAGGCTTTGATGTAAAGGTTTGTGCTGATTTCAAATTATGATTTTGAACGTGTTGCATTCCTACAAAATTTGCACCAATTGTATCTATTGCCATTTCTTTCTACCTTTCTACTTTTTAATTCGCCCACATGTTTATTAAAACTTAAAAGTCAAAAAATTTGACACAGTGCGCCACATAGCATAGCATAGCATAGCATAGAGGCATTATATCTGGATTTGAGCCTATTTTAAACGCATTTTTACATTTCTTAATAATTAAGATAAATTAAAATTTTATTCTTTGTTAAAAATAGTTGAAAATCAGCACCCACCTTGCATCCTCCCTCACAAGGGAGGAAAATTACTCCTTCCCTTACGAGGGAAGGTAAGGATGGGTGCTATCCCGTAAAGGAAAATGTTTTCATAAAAAGTAAGTAGGTTGGGGCTTTCAGCCCAACATCAATTGTTATAGTTCGCGGAATAAATCCGTGATGACATGTAACTGTCACCCTGAACTTGATGCTACGTACATAGTACACCAAAAAAGCTTTCTCTAATAAGAGAAAGCCTTTTGTAATTCAATTTTGAAATTTTTATTAAGCCTCTTGTTTAGCTTCTTTTTGCTGATTAATAAGGTTTTGGATTTTTTCTTTAATTTCATCACCTTTTTTTTGCATATCAGAAACTACATCATCTGCTTTTGATTGAATTTCTTTAACTGTTTCATCTGCACGTCTTACTGCGTCTTTTGCGCCATCTGCTATTAATGCACGAGTTTCTTCACCTGATTTCGGAGCAAGCAAAACACCTGCAATTGCGCCAATTGCACCACCTACTATAAAACCTGCTAAAAATTTTGTTGCTGACATAATATATTACTCCTTTTTTCGTTTCTATTGTAACAATTGTTTGACGATAAAAAATCACCGAAATCGGCTATTTTCTAAACATCTTGTAAGCAGTAGTAAAACCTTTAAACAAACCACCAAGAAGTGTTCCTGACACTAATTTTGTTTTGTCTAACAAGCTACCAACTGCAGTTTTGAAATCGCCAACATTTTTATCGGTACTTTTTACAATCTCATTTATTGAGTTCAATGTCTGATTTAATTCCTTTAATGTTGGTTTCAATTCTGTATTCACGATTGTTGAAGTTTCCTTCAAATTCTTCGTGAGAGCCGAAAGGTCAATCAACAACTTAACCACAAATCCGGCAACAATAATTAAAATAACACCTGTTGCCCAAACTAAAAAAGTCAAGCCCTGATTTAACGCTATTTGTGACATTTCCATTTAATAATTTCCTTTTAGTTTTCGCAATTGTATTCGTCATCCATTTCTTCAAGCTCTTTTGCTTTAAGAAGTTTCTTTGATTTTACCATATTGTTAAATTTTCTAAATTGCCTTTCTAACTTATATTTCATCAAATCTATATTCTCAAGAGCTTGTTTTTTTGCATCTTTAATCGCAGGAGAATTTTTTTCGTAAAACTCACACGCAGCATCTTTCAACTCACGCCTAGATTCTTCTCCTGATTTTGGAGCATAAAGCACACCTGCAACCAATCCGCCAACAACACCGGCAATTAGTCCCATTGCGAACATAAATGATTTGTTTTTACTCATAACATAACCTCATCTTTCATTTATAATTCTAACATATTTTTTAATAAATTACAAGCTAAACGGCTAATTCAAGCACTAGGTCTTTGATTGCGCCTGCTAGTTTATATATTTTTTTTGCTTTGTTCGTTTTGATTTTAAATATTATTAAGAGAGAATATATCGCAACGGCAAAAATAATTTTTGAAATAAACTGTTCACGTTTTTTCTTTACATATAAAATTACACCTTCAAAAGAGTTTTTGAAAGAAGAAACCAAACATCTTCCATACTGCAAGCATGTTTGCAGTAATGGGTTAAATGTTTTTACACAAGCATTGTAATAACGCACTTTTTCATCCCATTTTATCAAATTACTGATTATAAAATGGGCAATTATTAACTCTGCTATGAAAATTATTGCGATAAATATATACATTTTTCTTATTCTTTGTATTATATTAATATAGGATAGGGAGAAATAGAATACGTCTAAAGGACTATTTATGATTAGGATATTTGAATTTTATTTATCATTAATAATTGCAAGATTGGCATATAGGGCAATCAGACTGCTTAATCGCTCATCAGGAACTTCTTTTGTCGGAATGATGACGCTTAAAATTTGCCCTGATTTTCTTGCTCATTGCAGAAAATATATAAAAAAAGATGTTATCACAATTACCGGAACAAATGGGAAATCCACAACATCAGGGATTATTGCACATATTTTGGAAGTTGCAAACCAAAACGTAATTCACAACCTGAAAGGTGCAAACATGCTTACAGGGGTCGCAAATGTATTTGCACTGTCTGTAAAACCTTTTACACGCTTTGATTATGCCGTAATCGAATCTGATGAGGCTTATTTGACAAAATTATATGATTACATGCCATCAGATTATTTAGTAGTAACAAATTTATTTCGTGACCAATTAGACAGATATGGCGAACTAAATACCACTGCAGGTTTTATCAAAAACGCAATTGACAAAAATCCAAATTTAAAACTTATTTTAAATGCCGATGATCCATTGGTTGCAACATTTGATAGGACAAAATATGCGGTTTATTATGGGTTTGAAAACGTTGAATATGATTGCAATTATGAACACAAATCCAATGCACCGGCAGAGGCTTTCAACTGCCCTTGCGGAGAACCTTTAGAGTATTCAAAACAATTTATGGCTCAAGAAGGTCACTATTACTGCTCAAAATGCGGTTACAAACGCCACCAATGTAATTATCCGGCTAATGTTAAAGTTTTCAATGAATATTCAATTTTAACAGTAAAAAATAAAGGGGTGGAATATAAATTTACTGTCAACCTTGCCGGACTTTACAATGCTTATAATGCACTTGCGGCTATTGCTTTTGCATTTGAACAAGGATTAAATCAAGATGAAATCCAAAAAGCCATTGACACTTATCATGCTATTTTTGGAAGAACCGAAAAAAGAGTAATTAACGGCAATCAAACAGTAATTCAACTTATCAAAAATCCGACAGGCGCAAGCGAAGTCTTGAAAACAGTAGATTTAAACTCAAATATTGTCGTTGCAATAAATGACAACTACGCAGACGGCAGAGATATTTCATGGCTTTGGGATAGCGATTTTGAGCAACTGAAAGATGCACAAAAACTCGTTATTACATCTGGAATTCGAGCTAACGATATGGCAACTCGCTTAAAATACGCAGGAATTCCGCAAGAAAGAATTATTATAGAACCTAACATTAAAAAAGCCATTGAAAGAGCAACAAAAAACGGTAAAACAACGATTTTGCCATCATATACAGCATTATTAAAAATTAACAACGAAATTAAAGAAAGCAGGTAAAAATGTTATTAGGAGTAAATATAGACCACGTAGCGACATTAAGAAACGCTAGAGGCGGAGTTGAACCAAGTGTTGAAAAAGCCGCAGAAATTGCAGAAAACAACGGTGCAACATCAATAACAACCCATCTAAGAGAAGATAGACGACACATTAAAGATGAAGATGTTTATGCACTTTCTCAATCATTAAAAACACGTCTAAATCTTGAAATGGCTATGGCAGATGACATTCAAGCTATCGCACTTGATGTAAAACCTTATTCAATTTGCCTTGTACCGGAAAAAAGACAAGAAGTTACAACTGAAGGTGGACTAGATGTTGCAGGACAATTAGACAAAGTAACCGAGTTTATAAAACCATTACTTGATGCAGGAATTATTGTCAGCCTATTTATTGACCCTGATGAGGAGCAAGTAAGAGCTTCAGCTAAAACTGGCGCACAATTTATTGAAATGCACACAGGAGCTTATGCTGAAAATTTTGGATATAAAGAGGAAGAAGAAGAATTTCAAAAACTAAAAAAATCCGCTGAACTTGCACAAAGTTTAGATTTACAAGTTAACGCCGGTCACGGTTTGAATTACGAAAATGTTCACAGAATGCACGAAATTAAAGGCTTACACGAATTAAACATCGGACATAGCATAATTTCTCGTGCAGTCTTTACCGGATTACCGGAAGCTGTAAGCAAGATGAAGGAAATGATAAAATAAAGGAACTAAGATGCAGGAACAATAAGTTTTAAAGCTCACTGCGTTGAAAAAAGGAATATGACACAAGAAAAAACAGAACACGAAATAGTTGAAGAAATGTCGCAAGTAGTTGAACAGATGAGAATTGACGACTTGGAAGATAATCCGGATATTGCAAACGAATTTTTTGATTGCGATTGTTGCGGAGAAAACAAATGCCTTGCAGGCTCTATTGAATACGAAGGTTACAGACTTTGTAACGACTGTGTTTTGCTTGCAGAAACAGGCTTTGCTCTAAACAAAATCAAATCTGTAAAAGAATTAATTGATTCAATTGAAGATAGACACTTGGAAGAACTTGCAAACTTTGTAAAAGAAGAAGAAAAGCGTTCTAACAACTAACAATATTAAGAGTTAATCCTAAGGATTAATTTTTTGCAAAAACTAATTCTAAAGAATTAGTAATATTTTGTTACATATAGTTAAAAAGAATTAGTTTTGTGGAATATAAATAATATAAGAGAGAGCCTTGACGAGAAAAACGACGACAATACATATATAATTCATAAGCTGACGGGTTTGAATCGCAACCCCGTCATTTTTCTTTTTTATAGAATTATTAGCCCTTATCACCATATCAACTTATCTTCTTTTATTAACTTTTGTAACAAATAATCCTCTTGTTGAAATTGGACTTTTTCAAAATTGTTTATATAAGTACAGAGAGCAAAAAAAAAAGAGGACTAGAGAGATGGCAATTTCAAATATTCATGAAACATTGTTACTTTACACAAAACAAAAAGCTTTGATTAATGATAAGTTGTCCACTAATATGATGAACACTTTGAGTGCTTCAAAACAAACCGCTGAAAAACAATCTAAATATAACGACAAAATGAATGAGATTTATTACAACTATTATGAAGATGATCCTGAAACTTACGAATTGTTGACAGAACAATGCAACAACGAACACGAACTAGAACTGGCAAACCTTAACTCTTGGGAACAAGAATTAGAGATAGAAAAAAATAATCTTGAAACTCAATTGAACGAAATCAGCACATTTGAATCAAGCTGGACTAAATTGTTACAAACAAATATCAAAAACGACTTTTCATACGGAGGTGTTTCACAATAGAGTAAGACAATTAAATAAAATTTTTAAAAAGCAGTCAATCGACTGCTTTTTTGGTGTATTATAATGTTATGCTAAATAACGGAGAAAAATTAGGAGCATTTATCGTTCCGACAGGAATTGGAGCATCAATCGGCGGTTTTGCCGGAGATGCAAGTTGTTATGCCAGAAAATTTGCCCAAATTTCAAACCTTATTGTTAACCCAAATGTCGTTAATGCCGGAGGATTTTCTGGTATTACCGATAACATGTTCTATGTTGAAGGCTATTCTATTGATGAATTTTTTAAAGGAAATATAAATTTAATCCAATCTAAAAACAACAAAATCGGAATTATTTTTGACAAAGCAATTTCTCAAGATGTATTAAACATTCATATCAACACATTTAGAGCTGTAAAATGCGTTTATGGAGTTGATATTTTAGGATACGAAATCACAGAACAAGAAGTTGGCGTTGAATTTAAAATGGAAAATAACGGGATTTCAACAGGTTTTGTAAACAATCCTAAAACAATGTTAGAGGCAGCTAAAAAACTTTTAGCTAAAGGATGCAACGCAATCGCAATCGTATGCTTGTTTGCCGAACCGGAAGATGACAACCCTGATTATGCAAACGGCATTGGAACAGATCCCGTAGGCGGAGTTGAAGCAATTTTATCACACTATATTTCAAAAGAATTGCAAATTCCTTGCGCACACTCTCCGGCATTTATAGATTACCAGATTTATCCGGAACTTGTTGATGGTAAAGCGGCATCAGAATATATTACACCAACATTTTTACCATGTATATTATTGGGATTGAGCAATGCGCCAATGCTAAGTAGTTTCGGCGGAATTTCAATTGATAACTTGGACTATCTTGTAATGCCTTATAATTCTCTGGGATCAACTCCCGTTTTTGAGGCTTTAAAAAGAAATATTCCTGTTTTGGCAGTAAAAGAAAATTCAACAACCCTTGATGTTACACCTAACAAAATCAATCCATCAATAATTGTTATGCCAAGTTACGATGCTTGTTTAGATTTTATTGTTAATAATTGTTAAAATACCCCAAAATTATTAAAGATTTTTTCATAATTAACCGATAAATAACAAGGTTAGTATGTTATGAAAGGTGAAAATCTATGGGCGAAAATCCAATCAAAGTAACAGGTATTCAAAAACAACCGCAACAATTCAGCACAACGGGTATAAAATTATCTACCTTAAAAGAACAAAATGAGTTGTTGTTTAACTATTTTAAAACTAACGGCTACAAAGAAGATGCCATTATTTATTCATCTGATGTTGATAAAATTACCAAAAGTGCAGACACTAATGATAACGAAAAATTATCAATAAAAGAAGCTCGAGAAATGGGACTTGAAGGTAGCAGGAAAGAAATTCGCTCTGCATTAAACCAATTAAAAGAAATAAAAAATTCCGAACTTGCACCTAACGTAAGCGGAAATTATCCGGTTGTTATAAATGAAAATGAAACAGAATTTTACAACAAAGACGGAGTTTTACTAAGCAATACCAAGAATTTTGAAAATGGTGGTAAGTTAGAAACTTTCTATTTAAAAGGCGATAAAAACAAAGTTGATAAGACTTTAGAAACCTCCGCAAATGGCAAAGACGTAACAGAAACAATATACAAAGATGGAAATATTGAACAACCTGAGCAACAAACAATTAAGCAAGATAATGATACAACCGTCGTAAAATATGACTGGTTTGAGGATAAATTAAATTCAAAAACAACGTCTAAAGGAAATGACGTTGAAACCGTAATTTATAAACAAATCAAAGGAGAAGCAGTTCCAGAAAGGATTGTATCATCTTTTAAATCAGATCCAAATTCCGTAAAATCAATCGTTAATAAATTTAATGATGATTATAAAATTGATGCACAAACCATTGAATATTCAGGAGCAAAAATTGGTGAAGGCTTAATTAAAGAAGATATTGACATTGCTCCCGATACAGGCAATAAAGTCGCAGAAGAAGCGACTTTCTCAGACGGCACAAAACAGTATTACCAAACAATAAATGGAAAACTTGAACAAGTTGGCAAAGATAAAGACGGCAATCATTTCGTAGTTCTTGACGTTCCAGAAGGTTGGGGCATGGACAAAATTGCAGACGAATTTGGCATTACCAAAGAAGACTTGTTGAAAGCAAACACAGATAAAGATGGCAACAAACTTTATCACACCAACCCAAAAGGCATTGAATACTTCTACATAAATGACAAAGCAATAATTCCAAAACCAAATAAAATTCCGCAAGACAATAAATATGCGATAAGTTATGAGTTACCAAAGCAAGAAGAAAATCAACAAAAAGGAGTTGTAGAATCCTCGACTTTAGCACAATCTTCTTCTGCTCCAACTCACCATCCGGCAGCAAAAACCAAAGTTGTCCCTAACTCAAAAGAGCAACAAGAAGTTAACAATAAACCAACTATAACATCACAACATGTTCACAAAAACACAACAGAAGACAAAAAAGTAAACCATTCAAAACCGACAACTCAAGCTAAACCGCTACATAACAATCAACAACAAAAAGTGGCAGCAGCTTCGACAAAAACTAACAAAACCAACACAAAAACTAATAAAAAAACATCTAAAAAAACACCTACTAGAAAAGTAAAAACGCCATATAATGCAATAAGACAGACAAGAATTACAAAAGCAAAAAATGTTAATTACGAAATGAAAAGAGATGTTCCTGCTCGTGTAGAAACAGCTATTCAAAGTCCTGACTACAGAGCTTTTGTAACAAAATCAAGATTAGGTTATTCTAAGAGATTAAATGATCATAACACTAAAAACACATTATGTCAGGTAGCAAAAACTCAAAACACTACCCTACCATCACTTGTATTAGAATACTATTCATCAAAAAATCCACCTGTAACACAAGAACCGGAATGGAGTTTAAAAAACGCATTAAAAAATCCAACTCCTTGGCTTAAAAAACCAGAAAAACCTAAAACATACGATAAAGATTCCGTCATTATGGACTTAAAATTCATAAAAGAACATATTGAAGCAGCAAAAGCTATAGGATACGATATTCCAAAAGCATTATACGAATATATTCCAAAACAAAATGCCTCAGAAGAAGTTGTTAAACAAGAAATCCAAGTCTATGAAGCAGTTTTTGGTAAAGGCTCTTCAGGATTATTGCTTTGGTTTTAAACCAATTCAGGTAAAATGTCAAGTTTATAAAACAATTCAGATGCAATTTTAAAATTTTCAGGATCAGAACTTACGTAAAATCTTTCATACGTAGGTTCTTTTCCTAATAAATTATTCTTTTCTAAATCATTTTTTATGCTTTGTGCAAAAAATATAGCCGGATCAATATATTTATCTTCCGGTAAGAATTTTTTCAAAACGTCTAACAAATAAGGATAGTGCGTACATGCCAGAACAATCTTATCAGGATTATTTTCTTTCATAACCTCTAAAATTTCTTTTATCTGTTCAATACTTTGGGGTTGATGTATTCTATGCTCTTCTACAATCCTAACCCAATTTGGTGCAGCCAACTCATAAACCTTCATATCTTTATTATATTTGGCAATTCCTTTCGAATACGCATGCGAATTGATAGTCGCAGGAGTGGCAATTACACCTAAACTCTTAACTCCGTCTAAACCCGCCAACGTTGAACAAACAGTTTGAATAATCGGATAAATTTTAAAATTATAATTATCTTTCAATTTTTCATAAGTAATTGCAGAAGTAGTATTACAAGCCATCACAACTGCTTTTGCATTTTGTTTTTCAAAAAATTTAAAAATTCTATCTGCAAATTCAATTAATTGTTTCTCTGATTTTTCTCCATAAGGCATGTTTTTCGTATCACCAAAATACAAATAATTTTCGTTAGGCAAAAGTTTTTTAACTTTTGCAAACACGGTTAAACCGCCGACACCTGAATCAAAAAAAGCTATTGGTCTATTATCTGTCATTTCTCTTTCTACTTCTGTTTAAAATAATTGTCTATTCCGTCTGCAATAGATTTTGCAGTCGCTTGTTTACGTTTTTCGCTAACAAGCTGCGCCCTTTCATTTGCATTTGAAATAAATCCGATTTCCACCAAAATCGCAGGGCATGTAGTATGATTTATAACATAAAATTTAGATTTAAACAAACCCCTGTTAGGAGATTGAACTGCACTTGCAAATGCAGAGTGAACAGTTTGCGCCAATGACATACTGTATTGATGATAATAATGAGTTTCAACACCGGTAATTTCAGGTCTTACACTTGAATTTACATGAATACTCACAAAAATATCAGGAGAATAACCTTCATTTATCGTAACTCTGTCTTGCAAAGATACAAACTTGTCATCAGGTCTTGTCATTTTTACTTGATAACCTCGTTGTTTCAAAATCGCCTCAACACGTTTTGACACATCCAAAGTAATATCCTTTTCATAAATTCCGCCACCTGTTGCACCAACATCAGTTCCGCCATGACCTGCATCAATTACAACTTTATGTTTGCCTGAATTTGTATTATTCGTAGTTTTTGGAGGATTTAAGATAATCGGAGTAGTTTGAGTAGGCTTTTTAACAACAGTAGTTGTAATTTGCTGCTTTTTAGCCTCTTTTATTTTAACTTTCAAACTTCTGCCATCAGCCCCTAAATATGTATCAACAACTGCATCTTGTTCAACCGGAATAATCAATTTCATACCGATTTTCGGCATCAATTCAATCTTTGCATTTGCAAAAAATGTTCCTTTATAAGCAGCTTCAAAATTATCTTCATTATATTTAGATGCGTTATACAAATACAAAATAACTTTATCATTATACCTGTCAATACCGTGAACAACAGTAGAATCAAACTTTAAAATCATTGATTCAGTTAAACTACCAATTTTTTCTTTGTTATAAGAAATCAAATTTGTTGAATTGTTATACAAAGTCGAATTGTTTGTTTTTTTGTAATTAGCCAAAATTAAAGATTGAGCATCATTTGAATAAATCGGAATATAATCACTCACCGCATCAGTTGTTATAACAATTCTCGCTTTATTTACAGAAAATTGACCAATTTTTACCGTTTCATTTTCGCTTATACGATATTCTCTATTTCTCAATCTTGTATCAACCAAAGTATTTGGTAAATCATAGACAATCCTTGTAGGATTTGATAAAATCAATGGTCTTTCAACAGTCACAGATCCAAAACCATTCAATAAAACTCCATATTGTTTAGTAGTTATATTGTTCAAATAAAACTTTGTATTCAACTTTAACTCTTTTTTAGCCATAATTTGGTTTGTTTGAGTATTAAAAGCATCCTGAATTTGTCCAACAATTGAATCCTGAGATTGCGAAATCGGAGTGGTTATTGTTAAATATTCATAAAAATCACTGGAAGATGAATGTTCATCTCTGTACGTGTTTTGAAAATAATTTGCATTTGTTATCGCATCATTTTTAAGACGAATTATTATGTTATTTTTAATCCTTGTAAACTTAATATTGCTAGGATTGAAACCTTTATCATAATACATTAGGACACGAACTTTATTTGGATTTGTCGAGAATTGAGAAATCTTAACTTCTTTTATATTACCTGAATTAAACACCCAATCTTGTTTTGGGAAAGTTATTATTGAAGAATCTATATCAAAATAAGCCCTTGCCGGATTTTCTAATTTAACCAACTTTATATTTGATAAAACCGCACTACCAGGAGTGTCTTGCGCTGACAAAACAATTACTGAATTTGAAGTATCAAAATTGGCAGAAGTAAATTTGTAGAGAGCCTCACTGCAAGCCTTTTGGACAAATGTACATAAAAATAATAATAAAAATGTTAGTGTAATAAATAATTTTTTCATATATCAAATCTCGCTCAATGATATTATATAACTTTAAAGCGATACTATCAAATTGTAACAATTTTATTAATCTACTAAATTATTTTTAAGAGCAATGTAAACCGCATTAGTCCTATTTTTTGCATTTAATTTCCGCATAATTGATGCAATGTGCGCTTTTACAGTATGTGTACTAATAAAAATCTTTTTACTTATTTGACTATTCGGGTATCCAAGCATAATTAATTTTAAAACTGCTATTTCTCTTTCCGTTAAATTTTCCATATTTTCCCTCGCTAAAACAAGATTAACATAGCATTTTCAGAAAAAATTAATTTTATTTCAACAAAAATTTTTTATTTAAGCACTTGAAAATAAATCTTTTTTTGATAGACTTGAAGATGTTGCAAGGATAAAAACTTGTAAACCGACTAAAATAAGCGCGAGTAGCTCAGTTGGATAGAGTGTTTGGCTACGAACCAAAAGGTCGGGGGTTCGAATCCCTTCTCGCGTAAATGTTTTCAGAGGATTTAATTAAAAGGATGTCCGCCGTGTGTCCATTAATTAAATCCTTTTTATATGAATTAAGTTTATTAATGCTTCTAATTTTGCACCTAATATAAAATGAATGTTACAACATTTTTTATGCTACAATTAGCGTAAGAGGTTAGAATGTATAGAAATTGTTTTGTCCAAAATGATGAATATAAGGCAAAGATTAATGCGCTAAGACCATTGTCAAATGAAGCATTGGCACAAGTAAAAGAGTACTACAAAATTGGTTTAACCTATGCCTCAAACGCTCTTGAAGGCAACACTCTCAGTCTCGCAGAAACAAAAGTTGTACTGGAAGATGGTATTACAATCGGTGGAAAACCTCTAAAAGACCACTATGAAACAGTCGGACATGCAAAAGCATTTGATGAAATAATTAAATTATCCCAAAATACAACTTTTACAGAAGATGACATTAAGCTATTACATAAATTATTCTATGAAAAAATTGACAGTGAAAAAGCAGGTAAATATAGAACTTCTCAGGTTATAATTACAGGCTCTGATGTCGAGTTGCCAAGCCCCGAAGAACTTGACGAGAAAATACATGAGTTTATTTTGCAATTACCAAAATTAAAAGCAGAATTGCACCCTGTAGAATATGCGGCAATTGTGCATATAATTTTCGTAAACATTCACCCATTTGCAGACGGAAATGGCAGAGTAGCAAGACTATTAATGAATTTGGCATTACTGCAAAGTGGCTATAATATTGTTGTAATTCCACCAATTGTCAGAGCTGATTACATTTCTGCATTACAAAAAACTAATAATGGCAATAATACAGATTTTATTAACTTTATTTCAGAAATGGTTTTAGAATCACAAAAAGAATATTTAAAAATCATCAGCAGATTTTAATTGTTCTACTACCATCAACACTCGGTTTAATAAAAAATACTCCACATGTAGTCTTTTTTATTAAATAGTGAATTTTTTATTTTCCATTTACAAAATCATGCCAATAATCTTTTCCGTCAGTATGAGGATGTTGGTTAATCAAAGCATAATTTGCGCAAGCAATTTGTTTTGAAGAATCAGAAGAATAAACACAATAATCTTCTTTATTTTCAATTGAGCCATTGCCATAAATCCAACCGACTGCTGGATTATTTGCATGTTGTTGTCCAAATGGAATTACGTGTCCGTCAACAGTAAACACAAAAATAAAAATATCTTGACCTAAACTATTAGGCTTTTTAAGCCCATTTACGTCAATGCAAACCTTCGGTCCGTTTTCATATCCGGAAGGTTTGTTATCAAAAGATATTATTCTACCTTGAGGATCATACATATAATAGCTGTCATCACAAAATAAAGCGCCGCTTCCTTTTCCGGTAATTGAATGAGTTTCATAAGGTTCTAAACGATAACCATTTTCATCCTTTGTTCCTGCATTCATATTATTTCTATTCAAAACAGTCGTATATTCTTTGCTAAACAAATTCAAAGCACTTGTTGCACTTGTACTTGCAGCGTATTCGCTAACAGATATTTCGTTATGAACTTTAAACAAAGTAGCAGCCTGATTTAAGTCAGAATATACAGTTTTTAGCTGGTTATTCAAAACAGAAAATTTATAATTTCCTATCAAAGTAGGAATAGTCATCGCTGCAACAACACCGATTATACCGAGAGTGATGAGAACCTCTGCTAATGTAAAGGCAGATTTAAGAAGAGAAACGTGAAAAGTCCGTATCGGTATGAATAAGTGAGTAGTGAATAGTGAATAGACCTTATAAGTAGAATTATTTTCTTTCATATTCCCAACACTTGTTCTATTACCCTCTCTCTCTGTGCGATGGTTGAATTTCTTAGTGAGTTGTGACGAACTTAGAAAATCGGAAGAGGGTTCATTATTTATCAACTCATGTTTTAACCCTCTCTCGCATGCGTAACTCGTTTCACTCGAACGCTTGCTCTCTCTCCCAAGAGAGAGGACTTTTTTACCAAAACATGTCATTGCGCACTTGTTACGCAATCTTTTATCAACATTGGTAAGACACTGATAAATTTTACCAACCATGCGATACTTCGGACTGTTGTCCTCAGTATGACAATAAACCCCTCTCTGAAATTTATAAGTTCGCTTTAGCTCACCAACAAATTTCTTCTCTCCCCAAAGGGCGAGATTATTAAAAGCTTCGATTAGGCTAAAATCTTGATTATGAGAGGGTTTTAGACTATTGCCCCCCCCCCGACGAGCTTGTTTTCTTTGAATTCCATACTAAATTCCTCTCTTTCTTTCATAAATATATTATTATTTTAACAAATTTTTTGATGTTTTTCAAGTAGTTTCAAGAAGAAGAAAATAATCCCACGATAGCGAAATGAACAATAACTTGTTAGTGAAATTAGCAACAAAAAGCTTTACACAAATGTATGATGTAGGAACAAATGTTTACACAGAGGGTTAAAAACAGGCATTGTTTGAGCGTAGCGAGTTTGGCTGTTTTTTAGTTGAACTTACTAGTTATTAGTGAATGGAGCGTGTGGGTGGTTTTGTGGAACTTTTTACACAAAAAGTTCCCGCCGTCTGCGCAAGACAAAAAAACAATCCTTCCTCCGCAAGCGGTCCCCCTTCCTTTGCAAGGAAGGTTAAATGTTTCCCTACGGGATAGCACCCACCTAAATTACCTCTCACAAAACGTGACATTTAGTCACCTTTTGTTCGGCAGAGTCTCATTAGGGAGGAAAACATTTTCATTGATACGTTCTACCCACTATTCACTACTCACCACTCACATATTTATAACGATACGGACTTTTCACGTTTCACTTCTAACTTTTCACTTAAAGCAGCTGCTTTTAACACTGCCTCTTTGCATCTACGCATCAAATAGCTACAAATCTTGACTTGATTCATGGATTGGTGCGCCGATTACACGTTCAACTTCTGCTGCATTGACATTATAATTCAACAAGTTTGAATAGTAATCCAATTGCGCATTTAGGTAGCTGTTTTCAGCATCTTTAAACTCTATCGCATCTCCCAATCCTACCTGATATCTTCTAAACGCCTGATATTGACGTTCTTTTGCTTGTTGTAATGCCAGTTTTGAAACATCTAAACTATCATGAGAGTTTAGCAAACTAATATAAGCACTTTTAACTTCCAAATATACATTTTGTCTTTGTTGTTCGTAATCTGCTACATACTTTCTGTAAGTAGCTTTTGCCTCATCAACTTGTTTTTTTAGTAACATTAAATTTATAGCAGAATAATTCAATTGAACACCGGCTTGGTATCCATAATCTGCATCAATTCGTCTACCACCTCTGCTATATGAACCAAAAGCACTTAAATCCGGAGAGAAAGCTCTTTTAGCAGCTCTTACATTTAATTCTGCAGCATCCATTGCTTTTTTCGCTGCAAGTAATGTCGGCCTAGAACTTTGCGCTGTATTCAACAAATCATTAAAATTAACATCATAAGCTTTTGAATTTAATTTATCTTTTAACACAACTCCTTCAAGTTCAGGAATACCAACCGCATTAGCTAACTCAGCAGCCGCTAATTCCATTGTATTTTTAGCTTTAATCAAATTAACTTTTGCATTACCCAAATTATATTCAGCCGTCGTAACATCAATTTTAGCTTTTCTACCGATTTGATATTGCGCCTTTGCCTGTTTCAATTGCAATTCAAAATCCTTAACTGTGTCTTCGTAAACCGTCTTTTGAATTTCTGCAAAAACAAGATTGTAATACGCAACTTTTACGTTATATATAACAGTTTCAATGCTCTGCTCCGCATCAAGTCTTGAAGCTTCATAATTCCTTTTCGCTGCATCTGCGCTTGCTTTTGTCTTACCAAAATCAAATAGCAACAAGTTTGCAGAAACAGTCGGAACATAGTACATATCATATTTTTGCGACATCATACGAGCATAAGCACCACCCATAGTCATTAGCATATCGTTTCGAGAATAACTAACACCGGCACTCAATGTAGGAAAATAATTTGACCATGCCTGACCAACTCTTGATTTATATATTTCTGAATTGCTAATTGATGACATAATCGCAGGATGATGAGTAATCGCCAATTTTATACAATCTATGAGCGAAACTTCCCCTTGCATATCCGCATACTCAATTTTACTATTAATTACAGGAAATTTAGTTTCGTACATTCCCTCTGCTTCTTGCGAAGTTTCTTTTTTTATCTTTGCATTATCATCTGTTTTACGTTTCTCTTGTTTTTTATTAACTTTTGTTTTATCAGGCTTTATGATTTCAATTTTCTGTTTGTCTTTATTTGTTGAATTTTTAGTATTTTTTGCAAACACCGGTGAAACAGCAGACAATACCATAACAGAGCATATTAAAGCCATATTAACAATCTTTTTCATCTTATATCTCCAAATCCTTTTCGGTTATTTCTTTTTTAGGGAATTTATCAACAAATTCCTGAACAATTACATAAAACGCCGGAGTTAATGCTGCGCCCAAAGTTGCAGCTGCAATCATACCGCCAAAGACAGTTGACCCAACAGAAATCCTTGAGTTTGCGCCAGCACCTGTTGCAAAAATCATAGGCAAAACACCTAAAATAAATGCAAGTTCTGTCATCATAATCGCTCTAAATCTTAATTTTGCAGCTTTAATTGCTGCATCTTTTACAGTCAAGCCATTTTTCTCGTGTTCTTCTTTAGCAAATTCTACAATCAAGATAGATTGTTTTGCTGCAAGCCCGATTAACGTAATCATACCAACTTGAGAATAAATATCAAATGATTGGTTAATCATCATTTGAAATATCAAAGCCCCCAATGCCGCAATCGGAGAAATCAACAATACCGCAATCGGAATTGTATAGCTTTCGTACAAAGCAACAAGGAACAAGTACACGAACAATAATGCCATCGCAATAATCATAACTGTTTGTCCTGATGCTTCTCTTTCTTGTGCAGAAGTACCGGACCAATCAAAAGTCATATCAGAAGGAAGAACTTGTTTTGCAACACTTTCCATAGCATTCATCGCATCACCTGAACTTTTTCCTGATGCTTGCTGACCTTGAATTTGAACGGACTTATATTGATTGTATCTTGAAATTGAGGCAGTACCGATTGACTGTTCAAGTTTAATTATTGACATAATCGGAACCATTACACCATTTTTATTTTTTACATAAATTCCTGACAAGTCAGAAGCTTTATCTCTAAATCTGCTTTCTGCCTGCATCTGAACTTTAAATACTCTATCATATTTGTTAAAATCATTGATATAATAAGTTCCCAACATTGAAGATAAAGTTGATGCAAGTTCTGTTAAATCAACATTTTGCGCAAGAGCTTTTTCATAATCAATATCAACAATATATTGCGGAACATTTGCTTGGAATGATGTATATACACTTGATAGATCAGAATTTTGGTTAGCTGCAGCTATCAATTTGTTTGCCCAAACTTCCATTTCTTGCGGAGTATATTCTCCTTGTGATAGCATTTGAAATTCAAAACCGCCCATCATACTCATACCCATAATTGCAGGAGGTGAAAAAGCTTGAATAGAAGCTTCTTTAGTATTACTAGCAATCGCTCTGATTTGAGATAAAATCGCAGTGTGTGAAAGGTTTGTTGATTTTCCTTCAATTTTTCTTACAATCCATTTTATAGGAGTAATTTTTCTCGCTGCATAATCATCCAACTGAATAATAACTGTTGATTGGTTTGTAGAACCATTCCCTCCAAACACTGTCAATTTTTGTTCATCAATACCATCAATTTTTTTTATTTGCTCAGCAAAACGTCTTGAAACTTCTTCCGTTCTGGACAATGACGCACCATCAGGCAAAGTAATACTTGCAAGCAAAATACCTTGATCTTCATCCGGAATAAAACCTGTTGAAATCGTCTTAAAAGATACAAGAGTAAGCACAATTACTATCGCATAAACAATCATTGTAAGCTTTTTATCAAAAACAAATTTTTGAACATATTCTAAGTAAAAATTTTCAACCTTGGCAAACATCTCGTTAAAATCTTTTACAAGAATTGAAGTACGTTTAAAGATTTTTTCTTTAATATTTTCTAAATGTTGTAATGTCGGTTTATTAGAAAAATCAGGTTCTTTTTTCTCTTGCCCCAAGAAATGAGAACACATTGCAGGCGATAAAGTTAACGCACAAAGTGCAGAAATTGCAATTGAAACTGCAATACATACCGCAAATTGCTTGTACATAACACCTGTCATTCCGCTCATAAACGTAATAGGAACAAATACTGCCATCAAAACTAATGCCATTGCAACAAGTGCAAACCCAACTTCTTCCATCGTTATCTGCGTTGCCATAATAGCAGATTTACCCTCATCAATATGACGTTTAACGTTTTCAATTACAACAATCGCATCATCTACTACAACACCAACCGCCAGTACTAATGCAAACAATGTAAGCAAGTTTATTGACATGCCTGCAGCTTTTAGTGCGAAAAACGTACCAACTAATGAAACCGGAATTGTAATACATGGAACAAGGGTTGCCATCCCGTCGCCCAAAAATAAAAAGATGATTACAACAACAATTAACGCAGTCAAAAGAATTGTAAACTCAACTTCTCTCATTGATTCTTGAATATAATTGGCATCATCTTTTACATACATAATCTTGATACCATTTGACATTTTTGAGTTAAGTTCATTAACTTTTGCCTTAACATTTTTTGACAAATTAATTACGTTTGCATCAGGCAATTGTGAAATCATTACAACTGCAGAAGGCTTTCCATTAACCAAACCTAAATTTGAATAAGAAGATGCCCCTAGTTCAACTTTTGCAATATCTTTCAACTTAACATTTGAACCATCTGAATTTGATCGAATAATAATATTTTCAAAATCTTTTACATTATCAAGTCTGCCTTTAGTTTTCAAAGTTATTTGCAAAGCTTGTTTTTCATCGGTTGGCAATTGTCCCAAAGCACCTGCAGTAATTTGGGTATTTTGAGATGTAACAGCAGCTTTTATATCGCTTGTTGAAACATTCAACCCTGCCATTTTTTGAGGATCAAGCCATATTCTCATAGAATAATCGCCAGCACCGTAAACATTTACATCCGCAACACCATCAATACGTTTCAATTCATCTTTAATATATATAGAACCGTAGTTTGTCAAATCTAATTGGTTCCAGTTTCCTGCTTCTGGGTAAAGTGTCAAAATAATAGCACCTGAACCAGAGGTTCTACTAACCGCCGTAACACCTGTCCTTTGAACTTCTTCCGGCAACTGAGACTGAACTTGTTGTATTCTGTTTTGAACATTCATCAAGTTTACGTTTTTGTCAGAGCCAACTTTAAAATATAAAGTTAAACTATAACTTCCATCATAAGATGTTGAAGTCATATAAGTCATATCTTCAACACCGTTCAATTTGTTTTCCAAAACAGTTGCGATAGAAGATTCTATAACTTCTGCACTCGCACCTTGATAAGATGCTGAAACTTGTACTTGTGGAGGAGTTACATCAGGATAACTCTCTTGTTTTAAACTCATCATGGAAATTATACCGAGAATTACGATACAAACAGATATTACAAGTGCAAATCTCGGTTTTCTTATAAAGAAGAAAAGTTTTTCTTTATCAAATATTTTTTTCATTTACTAATCCTTTTTAGTTACGACTTTTAGTTTTTGTCCATCCATGTTAACATTTTGAATACCTGAAGTTACAATAGTATCTGTAAGGTTCAAACCTTTAGTTACAACCCAATTATTATTGATTACATCAGATACTTCTATATCTTTTCTTACGGCCTTATTATCCTCTACTGCCCAAACATAATAGCCGCTCATTGCATCTCCTTTTGTACAAGATTGCGGAATTGTCATAAATTTAACTTGTTTTGGAGCAACAATCGTAACCTTCATATAATCACCAGGAACAAGCCACATTTTTGAATTATCAAAAGTCGCACGCATTTTTACGGATCCAGAATCTTTGTCAATTTGGTTATCAACAAAGTTTACTTTACCTATTTTGTCGTAATAAACACCGTTATCAAATTGAACTTTTACTTGCGCATCTTTAAATCTGTCACTACCCTTCAAAAGTTTTACAAAATCATCACTTTTCAAACTAAAAGTAACAAAAACAGGATTAACACTTGATACATTGACCAAAGAACCTGATGTTGGAGAAACATAGTTTCCTTCTGTAATATTTACTTTCCCAATTCTTCCGGCAATCGGAGATTTTATTGCAGTGTAACTCAAATTTACTCTTGCAAGTTCCAACTGTTGTCTTGCTGCCTCATATTGCGCTCTGTTTTGATTTCTTGCCGCCAAACTTGAATCAACATCAGATCGACTAATCAAATCCTCTTTAATCAAAGCATTTGCACGGTTCAATTCTTGTTGAGAGTTTTTTAATAAAGCACCATATTGGTTCAAATTAGCTCTTGAATTGTTAACTTCAATTTGATATTCTCTAGGATCAATTTGGAAAAGTAGTTGTCCTTTTTTCACAAAATCTCCTTCTTTAAAATATTTTTTCAACAAAAAACCAGGGACACGAGCAACCAAATCAACAGAATATTCAGCCTCAACCCTTCCTGTAGATTCAGCCGAAACATTCATAGATTCTATATGTGGAGTATCAACTTCCACCTCTTTTGGCAAGCTCATCATTTT
The DNA here is from genome assembly GCA_001765415.1 of Candidatus Melainabacteria bacterium MEL.A1. Classification (GTDB taxonomy): domain Bacteria; phylum Cyanobacteriota; class Vampirovibrionia; order Gastranaerophilales; family Gastranaerophilaceae; genus Stercorousia. The sequence continues at coordinate 1,670,230 of CP017245.1, read as the reverse complement.
CTTTTGCACCATTCCCATAAAAAATCCTGATGCTTTATTATAAATTATCGGAATAATAATGACTAAAAGAACTATTATTCCCCATTGTTTTCTTGTTAAATTAAGTTTCATACTTTTCTCCATATTTAATAGTAGAATTTTCTACCCAATCGTAAAATATTATTTTTTTTGTGTCAACAAAAATTTTGTAAAATCCCCTGTTCGTATGTGGATATACGACAAAACCTTCCCTAAAAAAGGAAGGTTTTTTAATTTTAATCCATTGATTTATAGCGTTTCAAAACTGTATCTTTTATATAATTATCGTTTGATTTTAATGCCTTTATAAGGATTTCGTTATCTGGTTTTGCTCCTGCATTAATTAACTGTTCAACGATTTTAGGCTGTTTTTTCTGAATTGCATAAGCTAAAGGTTTTGTATAAGCAGCTTCTTTATTCACATCTGCACCATAAGAAATCAATGTTTCCACAATTTTAGCATCCTTATATCTTATTGCCAGAATCAAAGGAGTAACTCCTGCCAATTCTTTATTTGGGTCAACCCCATTTTTCAAAAGAAGTTTAACAGATTCATTTTGATTACCTGTAATCGCAACATAAATTGCAGGAGTTTTCATAAATGTTGTATCTGGACTCATACCGGATTTTATAAACAAATCTGCAAGTTGTGTATTCCCCTCAACCAAAGCTCCCATAAAATTGAATGTATTATATTTTATTCCTTGAGCTTGAATTTTCGCAATGTAAGCTTGGTGCATATCAGTTTCTGCATCCGCAAATGCAACTGTTTGGATTGCAATTAACATAAATAAAATCGCCAATAACTTTTTCATAATTTCCTCCTCGTTAATAATAAAAATATATTAGCATTTTTTAGCAATTTTGTACATATTTTTATGTTAATTTTTGAAAAAATTTGGGAATTTATATAACATACTGTATAGGAGTTGTATTAGATGAGAAGATTTGTATATTTCTGGCTTTATTTTGTAGCGATAGTTGCCTCTTTAGGCGGATTGTTATCAGGCTTTGATACTGGAGTAATCTCAGGAGCTTTATTATTTATCAATCAAACTTGGGATTTATCAGATTATTTGCAAGGATTTTTAGTAAGTTCTGTATTAATAGGTGCAGTAATCGGGGCTGCTACTAATGGAATTTTAGCCGATATATTCGGGCGTAAAAAAATTATTATAGCAACCGCAATTATTTTTATTGTCGGATCTATTTTATGCGCACTTGCTCCAAATATTTATGTCTTAATTCTTTCAAGAATACTTGTTGGATTGGCAGTCGGCATTGTAAACTTTATTGTGCCTTTATATTTATCAGAAGTTGCACCTAAGCAATTGAGAGGAACTCTTGTTTCTTTATATCAATGGGCTATTACCGCAGGTATTTTGTTCTCCTATGTAATCAACGGAGCTTTTGCTAATGCGGTTTACAGTTGGAGATGGATGTTATTTGCAGGAGTTGTTCCGGGATTAATTCTATTAGTCGGAATGACTTTCTTGGGCGATACTCCTAGATGGTTAATTAGCAAAAACAGAGAAGAAGAAGCTAAAAAGATTTATAAAAAGATTGAACCAGATATTGATGCGGATAAAGAAGTTGCAGAAATAAAAGAAACATTAAAATCCGAACTTGGCAACAATAAAAAAGTAAAATTCAAAAAATGGATGATAATGCCATTTGTTGTTGGTATCGGGATTATGTTTGCACAAATTTGTACAGGCATAAACACAATTATTTACTATGCCCCAACAATATTCAAAATCGCAGGTTTTGATAGCAATACAAACGCAATTTATGCAACTGCCGGAATTGGTTTAATTAATTTCTTAATGACAATTGTTGCAATATTCTTTACTGATAAATTCGGAAGAAAACCGTTATTATATATTGGTTTAACCGGTGTTATGCTAAGTTTGGTAGGTCTGGGCTGCGCATTCTATTGGGCAAATATACTAGGCGACAATTTAAAATGGGTTGCCGTCGGAAGTCTTGCCACATATATTATTTGTTTTGCGTTCAGTCTTGGACCTATAGGTTGGATTATTGTATCAGAAGTTTTCCCACTAAAAATAAGAGGTTTGGCAATGAGCTTGTGTACGGTTGCAAACTTTGCATTTAACTTCTTTGTAGTCGGAAGTTTCCCTGTTCTTATCCACAGAATTGGAGGGGCTTATACATTCTGGATATTTGCAGCAGTATCGTTGCTATGTATAATCTTTGTTTACTTCTTTGTACCTGAAACGAAAGGAATTTCATTAGAAAAAATAGAATCCAACTGGATTAAAGGAGTTAAACCTCGAGAATTTTAAGAATAAAAAATGACCTCTTTATAAAAGAGGTCATTTTTTGTAGGGCTTTTTATTCGAGACCTATGAAAACGCTTTAAAAGAACGATCTACGTTCTTATCAATTACACTTTTTAAAGATTCATATTCTGTTTGTAAGGCATTATGTTCTGTATCTAATTTTTTCAAATCCTGATCAAACTTTTTGTCTTGATTTTCTATTTCTGTGGTTGTGTTTTTATATTTAACTTCGGCTTTTGCAATAGCAACTTCATCTTCCACTGCAACAATATCTGTAGTGCTTGAATATGCTGTTGAATTCCAGAAATAGCCTTCGGAATTCAATTCTGCAACTTTTCCGCTATCTGTTGCAGGGTTGAAATATGATGCTTGTTTCAATGTTACAATACCGTTTTTCAAAGCAAATGTTAACCATTCGTTGCTGGTAAACAATTGGTCATCTATAACTTTGTAGTTACTAGAATTTGACATTTTTAGGTTCTTTTCAGCGCCGTTAACTTTAAACAAATTTTCTTCTGAGTCTTTATCTTCAACAACTACGTTTGCAGTCTCTGAACCATTCATCATATACCACAAGTTTGTATACCATTGTCCTTTTGACTTGTCGTTGATTGCAATATCGTCTATTGTCTTAGTTTTTGTAATTGTTTTTGGAGGTTCGCCTGGCTCACTTTCTTCCCATTTTTTATGTGCTTCTTCGTATGCCCCTGAATCCAATTCTGTATTAGTTTCTGTAGAAGTTTTAGTATAAGAATCACCTAGATCAAATTCTATAAGATAGAAAAATCTTGCCAAAGAATCTGGATTAGCATTAGCACCAGTATTGTGACCAACTCTATATTCATCATGCACTTCCCACAAAAAATCTACAATTTTTTGATATACATTATTCCCGTATTTTTCTGTATCCGTACCACTTCCTGTACATTTAACATTACCATAATCTGCTTTAATATAATCATTGTAAGCTTCTTTACTCAATTCATCAGTATACAACGATTGTCTTAAATCATCACCAATCTCCTCACTGTTTCTACTATATGTATTCCAACACCAATCTTCATTATGCTCCTCGCACTTATCTTCTTTATAGTATATATTATAAGTATGACCATCTGATGTTGTATGCTCACCAACTCCAATTAATGCAGACAAAACATGCATATAACAATTATTTCCATTTACAGCTATTCCAAAACATCCTCCTAGTTTTCCTGTTAATTCTGGATAAATAGGAGAAGTATTAATCCTTTTAGTCACTTCTATTTCTGTTGTTGTAGTATAATCATCAGGTTTAGGTTCTGATTTTACCCACGCATCGTGTTACAACCCAAGCATTATATTCCGGATTGGTTACTGTCTCTGTTTCAGTTCTTGTATAACCTTCAATAAGTCCGTAACGTTTCAAAAACTCATATAAACTGTCTGTTTCTTCATAATTTTTTGCATCTGTTGCACTGACTAGGTTTTGACCCGATGCGTTTTGGATTGAATATTGATTTTTTAGGGGCTCGTAAGAATAAATTAAAGCTGGAGTTAGATTGTACGATGCACTTTCGCCATTATCATTATAATATTTATAGGTTAATTTTTCAGTATTTAAAGCGTCCATATAAGCTTGGCTTGCTTCAGAGGATTTTTGGGCAAGACGAAGTTTTGAATTGGTTATTGTTTGAGAGCGCAATTCATTATCGGTCAAACGACCGGTAATCGTCAATAACCTAGCTTGTGATGCTGACATGCCCATGTTATCGTAGTCCTTTCCAAATAAATTAACGGCATTTTAATCACAATACTTTAAGGCACGGTTTCATGTTCTTCTCTTATCTCATATCAAATAAGGCACTAAGTCTAAGTTTCAGCACATTTATGCACCTGTTTACATTCCGTAACACTCTATTAAATATCAAACCAATCCTTCTTTTAAAGCTTTTACAGCAGCTTGAGTTCGGTCATCTACAACTAATTTTTGAATAATATTACAAACATGAGCTTTGGCAGTGTGTTCAGAAATCGTTAATTCTTGTGCGATTTCACTATTAGAAAGACCATCAACAACAAGCTTTAAAACTTCATATTCTCTTTGAGTAAGGTTTGCATGCTGTTCCTTAAACATCGCTCTTGACATTTGGCGCGGCGGAACAACCCCGCAATTTTTCTCTCTCAATATTGGGACAACTTGTGGATCTAGCCACATCGCACCATCATACACTGTTTTTATAATCATCTTTAAAACATCCGTACTTATATCCTTCATAACATAAGCACAAGCACCGGCTTGAAGCGCATTTAAAACTTCTTGCTCACTCAAATGAGATGTCAAAATTATAACCCTTGCTCGATTATTTACTTCTAAAATTCTTTTTGTTGCCTCAACACCTGAAATATCAGGTAAGCCAATATCCATTAGAATTATATCAGGATGAACAATTCTATATTTTTCAATCGCTTCTTTTCCACTTTGAGCTTCTGACACAACTACCAAATCATCTTGCCCTTCAAAAAGGGACTTTAAACCAACACGAATTAATTTTTGATCCTCTACAAGTAATATATTTATTGTCATATTATTTTCTCCTATATTACTTATAAAAGTTTTTTACTTATAATTAATCCCTTTATTATTGAGAAATAATAATTATATTATACAAACTTAATTAATAAATATTATTTATATTCATATAATAAAAAGACTTCCTTTGGAAAAAGAAGTCTTTTTAATTTCATTTTGTAAAATAACCTATATAATTTCGTTTATTACCTTTACACCTGCTTCTTTCGCAATAGCAGCAGTTTCTAATTCCTGAGCTTTTTCTCCGGCCAACAATAAATTATATGGAAGAAATTGTTTTGGATCAAACATTTTTGTAATAAACTTTTTACCGGGATAAAAAACTGCTCCAAAATGGCTATAACCGGTAGTATTAGGAGTTCCGCAAAAACTATTAACAACCTGTTCTGTTTTATTATCAATTACAGACATAGAATTAGTAGCTGACTTATATACAACATCATATCTTGTATGATTTTTTAATTCTTTTATGTATTGTGCAAATCCTTTTCGGTTAATTTCTTCACCCAGACCCAAATAATCAGACAATTTACTTAAATCTTTTCCTTCAGGTCGTCTAAAAGCCATACCAAATTGAGTTTTTGGGCAATCACAATTCAAATTTACTTGCATTTAATACTCCTTAGTTAGATATCATTGTAAAGCAACTAAAAAAAATTTTTTGCTAGTTATTTAATTAAATCTTAATATTTATTAATAGCAAATTTTGTAATTTTGGATTATTATGTAAATGATAAATATACATAAGGCGAAAACTATGAAATATTCAAATTATTCAACAGTTATAATAGGAAGCGGGATTGCAGGACTTTACGCCGCCCTAAAAATTGAACAACAAGTAGAACTTCCTGACGGACTTTTACTTATTACAAAGTCAAAACTTGGAGAAAGCAACTCAAGATATGCTCAAGGCGGAATGGTTGCAGTTATGAAAGAAAACAAATCTGACACAACCGCATCACACATTTCTGATACAATTAAAGCCGGAGCTGGATTAAGTGACTTTAACACAGTTAAATTTATCTCAGAACATTCTGATGCCGTTGTAAAAGATTTACTAAAATTCGGCGTTGAATTTGATAGAGATGAAAACAACAACCTTTGTTTCACCAAAGAAGCAGCGCACAGTGTAAGAAGAATTTTGCACTCAGGTGGAGATGCTACAGGCAAAATGATTGAACAAGCTCTTTGCAAAAAGGTTGCAGAAAACGAAAATATAGAGATTTATGAAGATACATCAGCCGTAGAACTTCTCGTCAGCAACAACGAATGTAAGGGAGTTCTTGTCTATAATGACGAAACACAAGAATATGAAACCATTTATTCTCCAGCAATAATCCTTGCAACAGGCGGAATTGGTCAATTATATAAATACACGACCAACCCGGCAGGAGCAACAGGAGATGGTTTAGCTTTAGCATACAACGCCGGTGCAGTAATGCAAGATATGGAATTTGTACAGTTCCACCCGACCGCACTTGCTATAGATTGTGGCGAAAACAGATTTTTGATTTCGGAAGCCGTTAGAGGTGAAGGGGCAAAACTTTGTGATGCTGACGGCGTTGAATATATGCAAAATTATGACGAAAGAAAAGAACTTGCACCTCGTGACATCGTTACAAGGGCAAACTTTAACGAAATGAAGAAAAACGGAGTTGATAATGTATATTTGAATGCAACTTGCATTGATAGCAAAAAACTTGCAAAACGTTTTCCTAATATTTCAAAAAAATGCCTTGAAAATGGAATAGATATTGCACACGATTTTATTCCGGTAGCTCCGGCTGCTCACTATTATATGGGTGGCGTAAAAACCAACTTGCGTGGTGAAACATCTATTAACGGGTTGTACGCAATAGGAGAAGTTTCTTCAACCGGTTTGCACGGTGGAAACAGATTAGCAAGTAATTCATTGCTAGAATGTGTTGTTTGTGCTTATTCTGTAGCAGATTATTTAAAAACATTGAAACTCAAATCTCCAAAACAAATTGACGAAAATATCAAAAAAATTCTTGATCATTACACAATTGAAGATGACATTACAGAAGAACTTGACATTCCGTCAATGAAAAAGAAATTGCAAAATATTATGTGGAATTATGTCGGAATTTTCAGAGATAAACAATCTTTAACTACTGCAATTACAAAATTGCAAGAATTAAAATCTGAGTTTCCTCGCACCAGCAAATGTATAAGCAAAGAAGAATACGAATTGCGTGATATGTTTGTTGTTGCAAACTTAATTACAAATTCTGCTCTTACAAGAAAAGAATCTCGTGGGGCGCACTATAGAACAGATTTTCCACAAACTAATGATGAATGCGTTCACAGTATTATAACAAAAGAAGATAAGGTACCTGATTATGTTAAGTAAATTTTATGTAGAAGACCACGTTAAATCCGCATTAATGGAAGATATCGGATACGGTGACATTACGACCGAAAATTTGGCAGGCGAAAACGATTTTTTAAAAGCCGAATTGAATACAAGAAGTGAAGGAGTTCTTTGCGGGTGTAATGTTTTCAAAACCGTTTACAAAATCCTTTCTGATGATGTTAAAATCAAATTTTATTTTAAAGATGGCGATATAATCAAAAAAGGTGATAAAATTGCAGATTTAGAAGGTCCTGCAAAAGATTTACTAATGGGTGAAAGAGTTTCTCTAAATTACATCCAAAGAATGTCAGGAATTGCAACAGAAACAAGAAAATATCAAGATGCCATAGCACCATATTCAGCCAAAATAGTTGATACAAGAAAAACAACTCCAAACTTTAGAGCATTTGAGAAATATTCAGTAAAAGTTGGCGGGGGAGCATTACACAGATTTAACCTATCAGATTGTGCAATGATTAAAGATAACCACATCAGACTTGCGGGTTCTTTAACAAACGCAGTAAATAAATTAAGAGAAAGTATTTCGCATGCTCATAAAATTGAAGTCGAATGCGACACAATTGACCAAGTAAAAGAAGCTATTGAAGTTAAAGCTGATATTATAATGCTTGATAACATGCCGGTAGAAACAATGAAAAAAGCAGTTGAGCTAATCAATCATCAAGCGATTGTAGAAGCAAGCGGAAACGTAAACCTTTCAACAGTGAACGCTATTGCATCAACAGGTGTAGATATAATTTCATCAAGTGCGATTGTTGCCAAAGCTCCAACATTAGATTTAGCTTTAGATATGTAGTTTTTAAGGGCTATAGGGTAATAAGGCTATAGGGCGATAGGGGCTTTTATTCATTAAAAAAAATTAATTGTAAACAATTTTTAAACATGTAGCAAAAAATATTTTCCTTTGTTTTAAAATTAATGTAGATACATTTAATTATTTGGTGAAAAAATGAAAGTTAGTAGATTACAGCGTGATATTACCCTAAATCAGGGTTCATCAAGGCTCCATTCGGAACCTCAAAATTTTAGGGAGAAGAATGCGGGAGCTTATGATAATAATAGAGGATATAATGCGAATTTTAACGGCAGTTTTACGGGAAAGAGTGAAGCTGCCGTTAAAACTATAAAAAAAGGTGGTATCCTTACAAGTAAATGGTTTAACAAACTTACAGAATATTCAAACGAACATAACGTTGCAACTAGCGCACTTATCGCACTAGGGCTTGCTGGTGTACTTAGACCGGCAACAATTATGACACTTCCGGGTAAAAAAGATAAAGAAGACAAAATTTACGCATCAGGTCACTCAATGGCTTCTGCAATTTTAGGTTTTGTCGCATCTGTTATTATTACAAGCCCTCTTGACGGAGCTGTTAAAAAATTATTCGGAACTAATGGCTATTTGAAAGATAAAGATGGCAATATTATAAAAGATAAAGACGGAAATCCTCAAATTTTAAGCAAAAAACTTGTAGAATTGCTTGAAAAAGAAAAAGCACTTGAAGCAAAAGCTAATTTAAGAGATGAAACCGGCAAAATTGTTGATAAAGCCGCAAGAGAAGCATATAAAGCCGTACAAAAACACAGATCAGCTCTTGAAGTTCTATCTAAAAATATTCCGGATTGGATTATTGCAGTACCAAGATCAATTCTTACTATCGCATTAATTCCGCCTATTTTGAAATACGTGTTCGGCGTAGAAAAGAAAAAGAAACCAGAACCTCAAAAGGAAACAAATAACATGACTAACCCAGCAGCAATGGATTTTATCAACAAACCAGTTTTCCAAGAAGTAAAAGGGGGTGTTAAATAATGAACGTAACACTAAACACCTTCAATACATATAATCAACAAAACAGATTTAACAAAATGAATACAAGACCGCAAAGCTTTACTGCAAATGCTGCAAATGGCTTAAACGATGCGGCAAAAGCGGCAGTAAAAACAGCCGAAGAAAAATCTAGTATATTCAAACCTCTATCTGATTTTTATGATAGATTTACAGATTCTGTAACAAAACACTTTACATCTAAAGTCGTTGATAGCAAACCAATGAATTACATTGCTGACAAATTTAAAGATAGCAGTAACTTATTCCAACACTGTTTAACAATCGGTTCATTGATTACGAGCGGTTTATATATGGAAAAAACTTTAACAAATGACAAATTGGATAAAGATAGAAAACAAACTCTTGCAGTTAATCAAGGTTTGACATTTGCAATATCTACTGCGGGTGCTTATACTCTTGACAAATACGTTAAGAACTGGTGGGAAAACACGACTGCAAAATTTGTTGGATATCAAATTGATAACGAAAAATTTAGTGAAAACTTCAAAAGCATCAACAAAGGTATTGAAGAAATCAACAAAAAATTAAAACAAAACCCTAATGCTGATGTTAATGAACTTGCTGATCAAGTTAAAGATGCGTTAAAAATGCCAAAACAAGGTGAAAAAGGATATGCTGGTTACACAGAATATCTTGAACACGCTGTAAAAGGTGCTGTTGAAGATGCTAAAGACGCTGAAACTACTGTAAAATCAGTTAGTCGCCTAAAACTTGACAAATATATTAAAAAATTAAGCCAAAGCGAATTAATTCCTAAAGTATCAGACAAATTATCTGGAAAAATCAAAGGGATGAATGCTTTAAGATCAATGATAGTATTCGGCTTTGTTTACAGGTTCTTCGTTCCGGTAGTAGTAACAAAACCTGCTAACTGGATATGTGAAAAATACCTTTCTCACAAACAAGCGAAAGCAGAAGATACTAAAAAAGCTTAAACAGATAAATAAAATAATAAAAGGAGCAACCTTTAGTTGCTCCTTTTTAATAAGAGAAGAATTTGTTACGACATTCGTAGTATTTTTAAGTTTGATTACTTGAAAAAAAAGTGATTTTATTGTATATTTCGCAGTAGATAAGGTGAAAGAGTGGGAAAAGAACTTAATTTAGAACTAATAGCAAAGGAATGCGGAGTGCCAAATGCTTCTGACACTCAAACTGTTATTTTCAATATTCAAGCACTTGATGAAGTTTATGAACCAGAAAACCTTGTCAAAATCTACAATTATTTATTATCAATATCTAAAAATCCTGATATATTGATGACTCTAATCCAATGTGAAGACAGATTTAGAAACAAATCATCTCTTGAAGTTCTTTTGGATATTCTTTTAATGAAAAATATCAACACTGAAGAAAAAGACTTATACATAAACGTTAGAGCAATGTGTGCCAAAGCTATTGCTAATCTGAAAGACACGTCAGCAGTAACTCCTCTTTTATATTGTTTAAATAACAAAGATGAAAATTACAAAGTTCGTCTTGCCTGTGCCGATGCATTAGGGAGAATTGGGGATAGATATGCGGTTGCACCATTAATCGAAGTTGTAAAAGACGAGGATGAAAAGTCTGTTTATTTGAGGGAAACTGCTGCCTCAGCTCTTGGAATGTTAGGAGATTTACGTGCAGTAGATCCGCTTGTAAGTATTTTAGAAGCTCAAAAAGGAATTTGGAATAAATTCACTTTTTTGAAAGAACGAATTATTGAAGCATTAGGGAAACTTCGACTTGACGATAACGAAAGAGTTTTCAATGCTTTAAAAAATTCTCTTGTCGATGAATCTCCACAAATAAGAATTAACGCAATTGAGGCGATAATGGATAGCGACAACCCACAAGCCGTCGAAACTATCAGAACATGTTTGATGGAAGATGAAGATGAAGAAGTTAAGAAAAACGCTCTAATTGCACTTTACAACCTTGTCGGGAGAGAAATTTTAGATGAAGTTGCAAACGGACAAAATTTTTCAGACAATCTGAAAATGGAGGCAGTTTCAATGATTTCAGAATATGAGGATGAAAATGAGTAAAGGAATTATCCTATTATCTGGCGGGCTAGATTCTTTAGTAAGTCTTGGTTTAGGAATAAAAAAATATGGAATTTCACTAGCCTTGACTTTTGACTACGGACAAAAAGCCGCCAAGCAAGAAATTTCGACATCAAAAAATATATGTAATTATTATAAAATTAATCATAAAGTTATCAAACTAGATTGGTTAAAAGAAGTCACACACACTGCCCTGGTAAGTGATAATGAGTTACCTCAAGGAATTGAGAATCCTGAACAATCTGCCAAAAATGTTTGGGTTCCAAACAGAAACGGTTTGTTTCTGAATATTGCAGGAAGTTTTGCTGACGGAAATGATTTTGACTATATCTTAATTGGCGCAAACAAGGAAGAAGGACAAACTTTTCCTGACAACACACAAGATTTTATCGACAAAATCAATGCAGAATTTGAATATTCAACGCAAAAGCACCCAAAAGTTGTTGCCCCCTTGATAAATTCAAACAAGAATGATATAGTAAAACTGGCACTAGAGCATAACATTCCACTTGAATATGTCAGAAGTTGTTATGCAAACGGGGAAAAGCATTGTGGCAAATGTGAATCATGTACTCGTTTAAAAAATGCCTTAATTGCAAATAATGACACCCATTACATAAAGGAATTGTTTTGAAAACACAATTATTAGAACAAGAAATTAAATATGAAGGTTGGCAACTTTCTCCACACTGGATTTATAAAAACTTTGAAATTCAAGGAGATGCGACTGTTGCGTTTATTGGAGAATGTGAAGTTAAATTAACCGAAATGGTTGATATTGAAGATGTTATCAACAACGAACCTATTTATAGTAAATCAATGTTGAGCTTTATATCCGAACAGTTCAATGTAGGCTTGGTTGAAGGTGTTTTTAGACAAAGACTACTTATCTGTATAATCAAAGAAGCTCTTGAAAAAAGAGGTTTTAAAATTACGAGAAATGGCGACGATTTGTTCTATGAAGGTAAAAAATTAACTGTTTCTATCGCTACAAAATCAATAAATTCAATACTTATCCATACCGGCATAAATATTGATTCTACAAATGCACCGGTTAAAGCAAGCGGATTAACTAGTGAGCTTGGTATAACCGACATAAAAGAACTTGCTCAGGAAATTTTAACGAATTATTCTGAAGAAATTAATGATATAATAATGGCATCAACAAAAGTTAGAGGTGTATAATGGAAGAAGATTTAAAACGCCCTTCTCATATCAGTTATAAAGAATATCAAAAAAAAGTTACTAAAAAGCCGAATGAAGGTATAATTATCTTCGTATCTGCATTTTTCATTCTGCTTTTGCTTTTCTTAGGAATTGCAAAACAACTTTCTCCTGAAATTGATGTTTCTATTGGAGAGGATGAAAACCAAACTGCCACAGAAGATGTTACTGACAAAACATCGGTTGATGACAGATTAAAATTATTACAACAAGAAGATGAAGGTCAGAAAACTCAAGACAATACATTTGCAACAGAACTAGACGAGAAGGTTGTTTTACCAGACCATAAAAAGGCTGAAGCAACAGATAATACAACTCAAGAGGCTATGACACTTCCAGCTAAAACAATTAATTCTAAACCTGTTACAACAACTAATCCTACGCCAAAACCGGTTACAACTCAAGCAACAAATACAGCCAAAGTTGTTGTAGGCTATTACTCAACAAGAGAACAAGCAGAAGTTGCAAAAGGAATTATTGCGGAATCAGGATTGAATATATCCCCATACGTTAGAAATATTGGTGGCGCATATACTATTCAAGTTGGCTCATACGCAACAAGAGAAAAAGCACAAAGCATTGCAAATGAACTCCTTCGAAATAATTATCCTGCAAGAATAATTATGGAGTAGTTTATGCATAATGAAGAGCACTTAAATCTTGTATTAATAATGGAATATTTTGGAATTATTTGTGAATGCGATATTCAACTGACAGAGCCAAATGCCAATAAAAAAGAGATAAATGCAACTAAAAAAAGAATAAAAAATGATATAAAAAAATTTTTGCCAGCTATAAAAAAGGCATTAAGAAATCCTTTATATGTTGATAAGGCTGAACTTTTTTATTATATGGCTTTGTGCTATGAAATATTAGAAAATAAATCTAAGGTGCTAAAATGCTATAAAGAAGCAAGTAAAAGAGATTTAAAATATATTATTAACCTAGCTAGTTTTAAAAGGCAAAATAATGATAAAGATGGAGCATTAAAAGACCTAAAATTTGCATTAGAAAATACAAGTGATGCTCATCTTGTTGAAAGTATTAATTCTGCTATTAAAGATGTTGAAGAAAGTATTGAGTTTGATAAAGATATTAAAAGGTGGGACAAATTAACAAGATTTTTTTGGCTAGATTTGTTACTTCCTTTTATACCTGTAATATTTTATGGTTTTCTATTTATACTTAGCATTCTGCTATTGATTGGAATTCCTATTGTCTTAATTTATTTTGCAATTAAATCATTTTAATCATTATGCAAACCAGTTGCAAGCATCACCTTTACATAAAATACCTTCAAGATTAGACATAACGTCTTCTTTAGTCATTTCATAAGTAACAGGTGTTATTGAGATTTTGTTATTTCTTACTGCAGCAATGTCTGTATTTGAGCCAACAGGTTCATTTATCATTTCTCCTGCCATCCAATAATAAACTTTTCCTCTCGGGTCAACACGTTTTTCGTAATTGTCAGTAAACATTCTGCGACCCAATTCCGTAATCGCAACACCTGCAATATCTTCCTCATCAAGTGCCGGAATATTTACATTCAATAGGCTCTTTTTAGGAAATGTAAATTCTTTCAATTTTGGCAACAACAGATTTGCAAACTTTGCAGCATATTTAAAATTTTCATACTCATAACGCATTGATGCAAGAGAAATAGCAATACTTGGAACTCCCAACATTGCGCCTTCCATAGCACAACTGACCGTACCGGAATACAAAATATCAGCCCCTAAATTTGGGCCATGATTAATTCCGGAAATAATAACGTCAGGTTGCTCATCTTTGCTCAAAATTGCATTAATCCCGATTTTTACACAATCACCCGGAGTTCCGGTTGTTACCCATGCTCTTTTTACCCCATGATAAGCTTCAACCTCCTCAACCCTCAATGGAGTATGCAAAGTTAAAGAATGCCCAGCAGCACTGCGTTCCCTATCCGGAGCAATAACATAAACTTCATGTTCCAGTGCCAAAGTTTCAGTCAAACATCTAATCCCGTTAGCTGCAATCCCATCATCATTAGATACCAATATCTTCATCAAAATCTCCTCAAATATCTCTTAACAATATAGTATAATAAAAAACCACATTGTAAAATCCCCTAAATTATTAAACAACTATACTCCACTCTCAAATTTATTAACTTTTGTAACAAAATATACTTAATATTAAACATGTATGGCAATTATATATACTAAAAATTGTTTATATACATGACACGAGGAAAAGCATAAAACGAGGAATCAAAAAAAACGTTTTATTGCACACTACACTTCACACTATTACGAGGAATTATTCAAAAGAATTCCAACGCTATTTCCAAAAGAAATAGCGTTTTTTTTGTTTAATAAACTCTTTTTGTAATTCATTTGAATTATTTATCAAAAAGAAAGCATACATTACAACCTTCACTCATAAGGGAAGGAGTAATTTATTTAGCGTTATAATTCAAATCCATCAACCTACTTCGTAATTACCGCATAGATTTCAGCAAGTTTACCTGATTTTCTGTTCTTAAAACGAATTTCTTTTTTTGTATCTTGAGGGGTAAACTCAGATTTTTGGTAATTAATCAAATACTTCATAAATTCAGGACTAAACATTTTACTCCTTTACTACACTAAAATTTTATTCCCTACACAACATATATATAAAAACACAAAATTGAAATTTATTGTCATAAATTTACAAATTATTTACATTAGTTAATGAGATGATATAATCTTGTTAAAAGAGGAGAGTACATGCACCAATCTTCAATTATAGATATTATTTCACCAATAATGGCAGGGCCTTCAAGTTCGCACACCGCAGGAGCTGTCAGGTTAGGACTTCTTGCCAGAAACATCTATAAAGCAAAACCTCAAAAAGTAACCTTTAAGCTATACAATTCATATGCTTTAACAGGAAAAGGTCACGGAACCGACAAAGGGTTACTTGCGGGAATTTTAGGGTTTTCTGTTGCAGATGAAAGAATTAAAACTGTTTTTGATACAGTAGAGGCTAAAGAAATCAATTATTCTTTTGAATTTTTGCAGGATTTCAATAGACATCCAAACGCCGTTGATTTTATATTCGAAGGTGATTTAAATCTGTTCATTTCTGGAAATTCCATTGGCGCAGGAGAAATCGAAATCACAAACATCAACAATTTTTCTGTTAAATTAAATGGGAAATACAACACTCTTTTACTTGTTTATGAGGACATGCCTGGCGTAATTTCAACAGTTACCAAGCTTATTCAAGAAGATAATGTAAATATTGCCTCACTACACTGTGATAGAAGCGGAAAAGGTAAAGATGCCTCAATGTGTATTTGTATTGACGGTGAATTGTCAAAACATTGTACCAAAGCCGTAAGCGAATTAAAAGATATGTATATGGTCAGATATATAGAAAAACTGGAAAGTTAATTTGATATGAACTATAATATTACAACATTTAAACAACTCTATGAAGCTTGTAACGCAGAAAACCAAACAATCCACGAAACGGCATTAGATTACGAGGCTTCTCAAGGAGAAAATTCTGAATACAAAGTAAGAATGCAAGCTAAAAAAAGTCTTGATGCAATGAAAGATGCCATAAAAGTTGGTTTAAATTCAACAGAAAAATCACCAAGTGGCTTGAGTGGAGATGATTGCTATAAATTACAAAAATCGAAAGCCGGTTCATTGTTAGGTGAAACCGCTTACAAAATGATGACGTACGCACTTGCAACTAGTGAACAAAATTTGCGTATGGGAACAATCGTAGCTTGTCCAACTGCAGGTTCCTGTGGAATTGTTCCGGCAGTTTTGGTTGCGTACGCAGAAGATAACAATATAAAAGAAGGCGAGCAGATAAATGCACTAATTACGGCTGGAGAAGTCGGAAGATTAGTTTCCAACAAAATGGCTCTTGCAGGTGCAGTTGGCGGATGTCAGGCAGAGTGTGGAGTTGCATCAGCTATGGCTGCAGCAGCATTAACTCAAATGCGAGGTGGAAATGTTTCCCAAATTATTAATTCAGTTGCGCTTGCTCTAAAAAACATTTTAGGACTAACTTGCGATCCTGTTTGTGGATTGGTTGAAATTCCTTGCGTTAAACGAAATCCTTTCTTAGCAATTCACGCAGTAACCGCTTCAGATTTAGCAATGGCAGACATTACATCCGTAATACCGATTGATGAAATTGTTGATGCAATGGAACAGACTGGTCAATTGATGTCCCCTCTTTTGAAAGAGAGTTCTCAAGGTGGTTTAGCCAAAACTAAGACAGCCGTGATGTTAGAGAAGAAAATACTAGGAAAGTGAATTGGCGAGCCCATTGCAGGTGCTACCACATCAAAGTTGTTTTTGAGCAGAACGAACTAAATGGACTTCTCACCTTTCACCTTTCACTTTTCAATACTTACTTTTTATAAGAATATTAACTTTTGTAACAAGTTTGATAAAAATAAGCAATTTTGTGGAAATTATATCCTTAGTATATATATAAGAGGTATTATAAAATTCTAAGGAGATATATTATGGCTGACAAAATTGGTGCAATCGGATCACAAGATGACCTATTTTCAAGAATTAAAAAATTTATGTTTACAAATCCGGCAGAAAAAAGCCATAACACAGCAAAAGGTGCTTTTGTTGCGACACTTGATGATTTTACTAAAAGTGGAAATGTTCCGGGATATAGTGATGTTTCCATCCATACTCAAACATCTTATTCATAAATTTTTGCAAAAAGCTTATATTTGTAATAAACTAATTCTTATAAAGAGGATTAGTTTATTATGTTATTGACCGCAGATATCGGGAACACAAGCATTACACTGGGATTGTTCGACAACGATGCTCTTGTAGAAAAATATAGATTAGCATCAGACAAAGATTTATCTTTAGAAGAATATGAAGTGCTTTTGAAGTCACTGTTTAAAGAATTTAAAATTGACGGATGTATTATATCATCTGTTGTAGAAGAACTTACAAAAAAATTCAAAACAGCAGTTGACAACGTTTTTAAACTAAGCTCTATTATTTTGACAACAAAAATCAATACAGGTGTAAAAATTTGTTTAACTACTCCCAAAGAAGCTGGGGCAGATAGAATTGCAAACGCAGCCGGAGCTTATGTTTTATATAATCACCCCGTAATCGTAGTTGATTTCGGGACTGCAACAACTTTTGATATTGTGAACGCAAAAGGAGAATTTATAGGCGGAATTATAGCTCCAGGAGTGGCTTTGCAACTCAAAGCATTGAACAAATTTACATCAAAATTACCAAGAATAGAAGTTTCACCTTCAAATTCTGCAATTGGTCATAACACAAACGATGCAATTTTGTCAGGAGTTTTGAGAGGATCTGCTGCGATGATTGATGGTTTGGTTGAACAATGCGAAAAAGAATTAGGCAAAAAAGCGGTTATCGTTGCAACAGGAGGTTATTCAGGATTAATTGCAAATTATTTAAAAAGGCAATTTGATTTTATCAATCCAACTTTAACCCTTGAAGGTTTAAGATATTTGTACCAAATTAACAAGCTAGATACTGTAAGTAAATTGTAGAAAATTACCCATTAGATTTTCGTTCCAAATCTGCACATCATTTGGAACTGACAAAACAACCGGAGCAAAATTCCAAATATATTTAATATTAGAATTAACCAAAAAATCAGCAGTAGTTTGAGCAAATTGTCGAGGAACGGTAAGAATTGCGATATCAACCTCATCTTGTTTCGCAATTTCAGGAAGTTTTACAATATCTTCAATTTTCATTCCATTCACAACTTTACCAATTTTTTTAGGGTCGTTATCAAACAATGACAAAATATTCAAACCATAGTCTGAGAAATTCCCGTAATTAGCAATTGCAGTGCCTAAATTTCCTGCTCCGATAATAAAAGCTTTTTTAGTTTTTTTAAACCCTAAAGTCTTTTCAATAGCGAGCTTCAACTCTTTTACGCCATAACCAACTCTACTTTTACCAGAATTATCAAGATAATTTATATCTTTGCGCACCTGAGAATCATCCGTATTAAGGAGTTGAGCAATCTGTTTGCTCGAAATAACATCTTCTTTATTATTGATAAAATCAGAAAGAATACAATGATACAGTGTCAGTCTATTAATAACCTTATCGGGAATTTTCTTATCCATAAGTCGATTATAACACGAAAATCATATTTTTAGCCCATTACACTTTTTTACATGTTTATTATATAATGTATTCATTATATAGGAGAGAAAGAATGGATCAACAAACTTATATGAAAATAATGGGCTATGTCCCTACAGTTATTGAAGCTTCTTCTCGTGGAGAACGCTCTTTTGACATCTTCTCAAGACTTTTGAGAGAAAGAATTATATTTTTAGGAACTGAAATTGACGACGAAGTTGCAAACTCTGTTGTTGCGCAGTTATTACTACTTGATAGCGAAAACTCTGAAAAAGATATCATGCTTTACATAAATAGTCCTGGTGGTGTAATTACTGCTGGGATGGCAATTTACGATACAATGCAATTAATCAAATCTGATGTATCTACAATTTGTTTAGGCGATGCAGCATCAATGGGCGCATTCCTACTTTGCTCTGGTGCAAAAGGAAAAAGATTGGCTCTACCGAACTCAAGAGTAATGATTCACCAACCTCTTGGCGGTGCTAAAGGTCAAGCCACTGATATCGAAATAGAAGCAAAAGAAATTCTTCGTATGAAAGATATGTTAATTGGAATTATTGCAGAAAATTCCGGTCAGCCTATTGAAAAGGTTAAAGAAGATTGCGAACGTGACCACTTCTTAACTGCTCAAGAAGCTCTTGAATACGGACTTATTGATAAAGTTGTTACAAGAGATAAAAAATAGCCTTTGTAACATAACTTAACAAAACCTGTAAAAACATGCAATTCTAAGGAGTTGCATGTTTTTATATAAATGTAGGTTAAAAAAAGGTTAGTTATTAAAGTTAGAAAAGGTAGGAAAGTAAAATGTCACTATTAATTTTCGCATACCGAAAATTGGACATTATGCAAAGGAAAAGTGATTTAAACTATCGTTTAATGAACTTGACCAGAAAACTCTCAGATTTGCAACAATATGCAGCAAATATTGGAGATGGGTCTGTTTCAATGAGCGATATGATGAACACTCCTGGTTCAATGTTTGGTAGACAATTGATGTACATGCAGTATGCGCACAATACAGCGTTATTCGGAGCGCAACAGCAAATGCAAATGATGCAACCACAAATTGCAATGCAAATGTCACAAATGCAAGATCCAAATATGCAGGCTATGTATCAACAATGGATCTTTAAAAATCTTTATGATCAACAACGAGAACAAATCGGCAAACAAGAATCAAAACTTCTTAATGAACAAGAAAAACAAATTCAAGCCGAAAAAGCAAAACTTGAAACTCAATTAAAATTGTTAGATCAAGAACTTGAAGCATGTAAACAAGGTGAAGACAAAGCCGTAGAGCAATGGAAACCTAATTACGTAGCTTAGGAAATTTTACCTATAAATCCTATCCTTAACTAACCTGTAAAGGGTTCGCTTAACTGCGAACTCTTTTTTCATGTTTAAACAGGGATTATTTCATCTATTTTTATATCAAACTCTTCATGTGGCAATTCTTCAACAATTAATTCTTTCGCTATTGGTAAAATGGTTTTAACAGTATTGTTTTCAACTAAAAACCTATCATAAAATCCTCCACCATATCCCAAACGAAAGCCGGATTTGTCTGCCATCAATGCAGGAACTACAACTAAATCAAGATTACGAGGATTTATAAAATTTGAGCAAGGTTCGCAAATATTAAATGAAGATGCAACAAGTTTGTCGCCTTTTTTGAACGGACAAATTTGCAAATTTTCACCACAAACTCTCGGCAAATAGAAGTTTTTTTCATCATCCAACAACGCTAACAAATTTAATTCATAGCGCAAAGGATAATAAATCAAAACATTTTTTGCTGATATATAAAGCGTATTTTCTCTGATTTTTTCTATTGCAATTTTACTTTTCTCTGCAATTGAAAGGCTTTTTCTTATACACTTAGCTTTTTTACGTAAATCACTCTTACTATCCATAAACTAAGTATATAATAAAAATCAGATTTTTCTCTAAAACTATGCACTTCTGCGCATCAAATCAGATATTTTAACTTCTTTTTCAAATTTTTTGATTTTCTTAACCGGTTTTACAATTTCTTTTTCTTCTTTGAATTGCGACAAACCAATTTTTACTTTAGAATTTTCATCACTTATCATAAATATTTCTTTAAAAAATGCGATTATTTCTTTCATAATTTTCTCCTAAAATCCATTATACACATAACTTTGTAATACATATCATTCATTAAAACTATATTTGGCTCAAAAAACATTGTATTTTATGTTATATTATTGATATAACGAGGTTAAAAGTAAAATTTGAACGAAATTTTGACAGAAAAATACAAACAGGATTTTAATACCGCTTTAAATATCTACGAGAATACATATTCACATGAGCAACTCATAGAATTTTTAAAGACAGGTTCAGTTGCCGAAAAGCAAGCTGCAACAATAAAATTAGACATTATCTCAACCCAAAATGATGCCACTGTTTTTATGTCAAACTTAACCGGTTGCGATGGCAAAATCAGAGAAGCAGTGTCATTCAGATTAAAAGATTTTTTACCACAAAATCCGGAATTTTATACAAATTTTGTAGACAAATTTCTTGATGCAATCATTGATATAAATGGAAATATTTGCAGAAACACAATAGAAGCAATCAGAAATTTAAAACATTACCCAACTTTTACAACAGAATTTTGCAAAAAGTTAACCGACAAAACTCTTAAAATAATACCACCAATCAAGGCTTTTGATATCCAAGAAGGGAAATACAAAATAAACAAAGAGGTTTTCAAACTCTACTGGTATTTAGAAACAATTTCCGAATTTGTCACATTTATTCCAAATAAAGAGCTTTTAAATATATTAACAGAAACTAAAGATATAGAAGATTATACAATCAGAGAAAAAACTGCAAAAATTCTATCAAAAATACAAAATCTCGACGACTTTGACTACATAAAGACTGAACTTAAGAAAGATAAAAACTATTATGTACGAAGGGTTTAGGTACTTTATATTAACTTTTATTACAAAATTTATAAAAAATATATACACTTTACGCAATTTTTAATTACAAAATTCCTTTATATAAATACAAGGGGAATGACAAAGGGAATTAAAAAGGAGAACAATATGGCCAGAGTATTAATATCAATGCCGGAAAGATTTTTAGATGAAATTGATAAAGTTGCAGGAAACGAAAATCGTACAAGATCAGAATTAATCAGAGAAGCTCTAAGAACATATATGTACAGAAACCAAGTTAGAAATTCTCAAAGAGCTTCAAAAAATGCAGAAATCTTAGAAGCACTGTTAAGCTAAAAGTTAAGTTAAGTAATAAATTGGACAATCTGCAAAATTTGGTTATAATGGGTTAAAAGGGGAAATAAAAAAATGGAAAATACAGAATATATTATGTCATCATTAGACGAATACTTCGACATTTTGGACAGAGAAAATAAAAAACGTTCAGAATTAGTTGCTAAATCTCTTGTTAAATACTTGCAAAAAACAAAAGAAACAAATAAATTTCAAACATTGCAAGCTGCAAAATAAAAGACAAGTTCTGTAACGGAGCAGAATTGAGGTCAAGGTTCATATTTTTGGGAAATGGTAAAAAATTTATAGGGGAAAAATTTAAACGGTCTGCTAAATATTTAGCAGACCTTGTAGTATCTATTAAAATTTAATATAATCACCCCAATATGTTTTTCCCTTTTCGGTCGGATGTTGATCCGTTACTGCATAAAATGTATAATCATTGTATGCAGAAGAAACATCTGCAGAATCGTAAATATACCATTCTGCATCTTTATTTGTATAGTGCGGGACAATTTTATCATCCTTAGTTGGATAAAACACAAAATAATCATACCCATAACGGTTAGGACCTTTTACTCCATTCACGTCAACGCAAATTTGTTTATCAGAATCATTGAACAACCACAATCGACCAACACTATCAGTCGAAATTCCACCATTATCACAATCAGGATGAATATTTTCTGTTTCACCATTATGACCTTTTAAATCTCCATTATATAATAAATGCAAATTCCAAGCAATTGTTTGCCAACTACTATCGCCAACAACCAAGGAATATCCCTTAAACTCCTTCATCAACAAATCTCGACGTTCATTAACACTGTCTATCTCATATAAATGTTCATCATCAGCCAATAAACTTAAATTAGCTTGTTGCAATTCAGAATAAGTTTTTAAAAGCGCAGTTTGCAAAGCCTTTTTTCTATGCTGAGCAATCAATGTCGGCATAGTTAAAGCTGCAACAACTCCAATGATACCGAGTGTGATTAATACCTCTGCGAGGGTGAAGGCTCCACACCAATGCCTGTAGTATGAACCAACACTGTCACAGATGGCTACGTGCGTGGCACCTGGTCGTTTTAGTTTATAAGTTCGCTTTAGCTCACTAACAAATTTCTTCTCTCCCCAAAGGGCGAGATTATTAAGCACCCCAACTTGCCATAAACTATGATTATGAGAGGGTTTTAGACCATTGCCCCCCCCCGACAAGCTTAAATAAATTCTTTTTCATAAAAATTCCTCTCTGTT
The DNA here is from genome assembly GCA_001765415.1 of Candidatus Melainabacteria bacterium MEL.A1. Lineage (GTDB taxonomy): Bacteria > Cyanobacteriota > Vampirovibrionia > Gastranaerophilales > Gastranaerophilaceae > Stercorousia. The sequence continues at coordinate 1,647,128 of CP017245.1, read as the reverse complement.
CTCTGTCAACATCTATATTTTAACAAATTTTTTATTGTTTTTCAAGTGGTTTCAAGAAGAAGAAAATAATCCCACGATAGCGAAATGAACAATAACTTGTTAGTGAAACAAACAACAAAAAGCTTTACACAAATGTATGATGTAGGAACAAATGTTTACACAGAGGGTTAAAAACAGGCATTGTTTGAACGTAGCGAGTTTGACTGTTTTTTAGTTGAACTTACTAGTTATTAGTGAATGGAGCGTGTGGGTGGTTTTGTGGAAGTTTTTACACAAAAAGTTCCCGCCGTCTGCGCAAGACAAAAAAACAATCCTTCCACCGCAAGCGGTCCCCCTTCCTTTGCAAGGAAGGTTAAATGTTTCCCTTACGGGATAGCACCCACCTAAATCCTCCCTCACAAGGGAGGGAGAAAAAGACGGCACAACAAATTGCTAGATTGCGCAACAAGTGCGCAATAACAGATTATAGTCATGCTGAACTTATTTCAGTATCTTGTGGTTTGAACCCCTCTCCTGCCTTTCAGGCACCCTCAGCACAAGGCAGACAGGGTCACACGCATCGCACAGCTCTGCGGTTCCCTTTGTCTCCCCAAGTGGCGAGGGAAAAAATTAGAAGTATTGGAAATATGAAAGAAAATATCTTTTCCAATATGGTCAACTCACTATTCACCACTCACCATTCACTTATTCACACCGATATGGTCTTTTCACATTTCACTTCTCTCTTTTCACTTAAAGCACCCGCTTTTGATACAGACTTTGCATTCATTAATCTTAAACACTAAAAAAAACGAGCTTGTCTCCAAGCTCGTTTTTAAGTTTTTTAATGTTGTTTTAAACTATGATTACTCAATAATTTTGTCAACAACACCAGCACCAACTGTGTGGCCACCTTCACGGATTGCAAATCTCATACCTTCTTCGATTGCAACAGGAGCGATAAGTTCAACTTCCATTACAACGTTATCACCAGGCATTACCATTTGACCATCAAATTTGATAGAACCAGTTACGTCAGTTGTTCTGATGTAGAACTGAGGTCTGTAACCAGGGAAGAATGGAGTATGACGTCCACCTTCTTCTTTAGTCAATACGTAAACGTTTGCAGTGAATTTTGTATGTGGGTGAATTGTACCAGGTTTAGCCAATACTTGACCACGTTGAATATCAGTTTTATCAACACCTCTTAACAAAGCACCGATGTTATCACCAGCTTGACCTTGATCAAGAGATTTTCTAAACATTTCAACACCTGTAACTGTAGTTTTCTTAGTTTCGCCTAAACCAACTAATTCAACTTCGTCACCAACTTTAACAATACCACGTTCTACTCTACCAGTAGCAACTGTACCACGACCTGTGATAGAGAATACGTCTTCAACTGGCATCAAGAATGGTTTGTCTAAATCACGTTCTGGAGTTGGGAAGTATGTATCAATAGCATCCATTAATTCCCAAATTTTATCAACCCATTTGTCTTCGCCACGACCGATTGAAGGGTTAGCTTGAGCAGCTTCCAATGCTTTCAATGCAGAACCGTGAATGAATGGAATGTTGTCACCGTCAAATTCATAAGAAGTTAACAATTCTCTAACTTCCATTTCAACTAATTCTAACAATTCAGGGTCATCAACCATATCACATTTGTTTAAGAATACAACTAGGTTAGGAACACCAACCTGACGAGCAAGCAAAATGTGTTCACGAGTCTGAGGCATAGCACCATCAGTAGCAGCAACTACTAAGATAGCTCCATCCATTTGAGCAGCACCAGTGATCATGTTTTTAACATAGTCAGCGTGGCCCGGACAGTCAACGTGTGCATAGTGTCTGCTAGCTGTTTCGTATTCTACGTGAGCAGTAGAGATAGTAATACCTCTTGCTTTTTCTTCTGGAGCAGCATCGATTTCATCAAATTTTTTCAATGCAGCTTGTCCTTGAGCAGCCAATACAGCAGTAATAGCTGCAGTTAATGTTGTTTTACCGTGGTCAACGTGGCCAATTGTACCGATGTTAACGTGCGGTTTGGTACGTTCGTACTTTTCTCTTGCCATGAGATTAATCTCCTTTTTTCTAGTTTATACTACAATACTAATTTGGTATTTTAAGCCATATACATATATAATATTTGCTCAATTTTTTTTGTCAACAAGATATCTCAAAAAGACTAGGAGTTGTTAAGACAATAAATCAATAAGGCAATAGGGCGATAAGTTCTTTTATAGAAAAAAAGAACCCCTATAATGAGGTTCTTTTTCAAGTATGTTAATATTTACAAAACTATTCTTCTGTTTCATCTGTTTCAGCAGCTTCTTCTTGAAGATCTTCTTCATCCAACGCTTGTTGGTTCATTTCTTCTTCAATTTCTTGTTGAAGTTCATCAACTTCTTCAACTGCATCATCAACAACTTCTTCAGGAGTTTCTTCATAGTTAGAAATATTTTGTTCTTCAGCTCTTTCCATTTGAGAAACGCTCTTAATATCTATCTTCCAACCTGTCAATTTGTGAGCAAGTCTTACGTTTTGTCCTTCTCTACCAATTGCAAGGCTCAACTGATCATCAGGAACAACAACCATTGCATCATGAGCATATTCATCATCTGCCAAAATATCTACAGAAACAACCCTTGCTGGAGATAAAGCGTTAACAATATATTCTACAGGATCTTCTGAATATCTTACAATATCAATTTTTTCATTTTTCAATTCAGAAACAATAGTTTGTATTCTTGAACCTCTAGGTCCGATGCAAGCACCTACACAATCAACTTCCGGATCATTTGACCATACGGCAATTTTAGTTCTATAACCAGCTTCTCTTGAGATTGATTTAATTTCAACAATTCCATCTTCAATTTCAGGAACTTCAAGTTCAAACAATTCTCTAACAATTTCAGCATGTGCATGAGAAACGATTACTTGCGGTAATCTAGTTGTTTCTTTTACGTTAAGAACAAAAACTCTAATTCTGTTACCCGGCTTATAATATTCACCAGGAATTTGTTCTTTTTGAGGCATAATCGCATCTGTTTTACCAATATTTACGATAACATTACGGTTTTCAACTCTTTGAATAATACCGGTTGTCAAAGTGCCTTTTTTATCCAAAAATTCTTGCAAAACCATATTTCTTTCAGCTTCTCTAATACGTTGAGTAATAACTTGTTTTGCAGATTGAGCAGCGATACGACCAAATTGTTCTGGAGTAACTTCTATCTTGATTTCGTCGCCAACTTCAACATCTTCGACTATATCTTTTGCATCAGCTAAAGTTATTTGAGTATCAGGATCTTCAACTTCATCAACAACCAATTTTGTACTGAATACACCAATTTCTCCAGATTGTTCATCTAAGATAGCTTCAATATTGTCAGCTTCTTTAATGTGCATGTGCTTTTTGTAAGCTGCAACCATCGCATCACATAATGATGCAATCAAAACTTCTTTAGAAATTCCTCTTTCTCTTTCAAGCTCTTCACAAGCTTCAAATAACGCTGTTCCAATTTTAATCATGTTTATATTCCTTTCTTATTATTAATCAATGTATAGTTTAGCAGATTGAATTTTTTCTCTTGGAATTTGCAATTCTTTACCATCATCAAATCTAAAGAACTTCAAGCCATCCGTTTCGTTAAAATCCAAAATTTCCCCTTTAAAAATTTTTTCTTCTTCACCTTCCAATGGAGTTTTTAATTTTAAACTAATTCTTCTTCCGTTAAAATAAGTAAACTCTTTATCAGACTTGAATTTGCGCTCTAACCCCGGAGAGGAAACTTCCAAATAGTATTTCACTGGGATAAGCTCATCCAAAAAGTCTGATAAACTCCTTGTAACATTTTCGCAATCGTCAAGGGTAACTTCTTTATCTTTTGAGTACAAATAAATTCTCAAAAACCACCTGTGATTTTCTTTTACAAACTCTATTTCAATCGGGATATAACCAAAACGCATAGCCGTATTTTCAATCAAAGGAGTAATCTTCTCCAAAACGTCATGCCTGTTAATTTCCTGTTTCATAACTTACCCTTTCTACCATTTCAAAAAGCCATATATTAGCTAAAAAAGAACGGGAGTTCCCGTTCTTTTTTCTGTGACAATACTGTCTATGCGATTATTATAAATTAGATAAGTTGAAAAGTAAAGTCATTTATTACAATATGTTATAATTAGCTCTTAGCTAAATCTGTTGCATATTCGGAATAATTGCATTTTACATCTGCTGCAGTATCTGCTAAAGTAGAGTTAAATTCTTTTGCCAATGCAGTATATTTTTCAGATATTTTATTTTTCTTGTCTGTATTTGTTTCTTTAGCAAAATCATTTGCATAGCCGTCAAGTTTGCGTTTCATTGAATCTAATGAGTTTTTATCTTTTTTACTTTGTGTTTCTAATTTCTTTTCAGCACTTGTCTTAGCATTTTCCAACTCACTCTTTTGAGTTTGCATTTTTTCTAATTTAGCCTGACTTTCTTTTACTGTTTTGCCACTATCTTGAAGCTCTTTTGTATATTTTTCTTTATCAGCATTCAAATCTTTTAACTTAGCCTCAGAATCACTCTTAGATTTTTCTGCATCAGCTTTTTGCTTTTCTAATAATTGCTTTTGTGTTTCCAATTGTTTAATTTGTCCTGTAATGGCTGAAATATCACCATCAGTTGAACCTAACTGAGCTTTTAAACCTGAAATCTGATTATCTATTTGAGCAATTTCAGCTCCAAATTTTTGAATAAATCCTTCTTGTTTTTGAACGTTTTGTTTTTCAGTATCTATGCTTTCATTTGTAGTTTTCAAGCTTGTTTTTGCTTTTTCTTCATTTGCTTTTGCATCTTCAACTTCTTTTTGAAGTTTTGGAGTTTCTGTTTCTATTGTTGCAAGTTTACCCTTGATACTAGTTAAAGCACTTTCAACATCTCCAGAAGTTTTTGCACTATTCAACTGGCTCAAAATTCCACTCAAATCAGAAGTTTTTGTTCCACCTGCTCCATCTGGTTGTTTTGTACCTGATGATTTGTCTGTTTTAGCAGTAGCCAAAGCTCCAAATTTATTCAATATTTGCATTGCTACTAACGCATCGTCAAATTTGTTGCTTGAACCATTACAATTATGAGCCTTTGGAGCAACAATATTATTACTTACTCTTACTCTATTTGCATTCAATTGATATCTTTGCATTGCAATAGAATTGCCATTAAACTGTTTAACATTGAAAATTGCACCAGACCCAACCGCAGTACGTTGCGCCATAATTCCATAACTTACTCCGCCTGTCGCCCTTTGTGCATTTGCCAAACTTTGACTTACGCTCGCTTTCAACGTAGTAGGTGTAGAACCTGCCTTTGAGGTATTGTCTTTATTATTCTGTTGTATTTTCAACGGTTGCAAACCGGGTCTTGCTACAGCAGTCATGATACATCTCTCTTTTTATACTCTTATACATGTAAAAACATCTCAAATCGCTCGATTTCACAAACTATCTAATTCGTTACATTTGTTAACATGTTTTTTGAAGTATAAATTAATTTTCCCATTTATGTATATTATGCCCATATTTTTATAAAAAAAATCTAATATTAATATGTTAACAATATTAATATTAAAAAAATCACCATGCCCGCCTTGCTTAGACTTTTTCCAGAATATGCAAGAGTTTTTAACACTTGCTTTACAAAAATTATGTAAATTTTTCAAATTTTATTCTAATAGGTACAAATCATCTCCAACCGCCAATCTTTGGATTTGCGCCAAAATTAATTGTAAAAAGATTAGGAAAATTAAGAAATTTTTGTTATTTTTTCGTTGCTTTATTCTATGATGATTATACAAATATCTTGGGAGCGGGGATGGTTTTTACCAAACTTCGTTCAAAAAAATTTTTCAACCCATAAGAAGTGATGATTAGGGATTTTTTAAAAAGGGTTGAGCAAAAAGTTTGTGATGAAATATCGCAAGGGTGATGAAAAAGATTTAAAATACACAATATAAGTTAATGTAAATCCTTTTTGTTTCAGAAAATGAAATACCGGACAATCTATCTCAATAGAAAGTCCGTTTTTTTTGGCGACGAAGTCACCCTCCCCATTTGGAACAATATTCTTCCATACTTCATATATTCGAAATTAGCTTTGTGAGCAGAGGTATGAGCGTAGCGAAAGCCGAATAGCAAACAACGGAAACGTTGAGTTTTCGTTGTTGTTATGAGCGGTACCGTTTATTGCGAGCAAGTGTGCTACGCACGTAACCCTCCCCATTTGGAACAATATTCATCCATACTTCATATATTCGAAATTAGCTTTGCGAGCAGAGGCATGAGCGTAGTACACTGAGAAATAAGTTCATGTTGTTGGGGTAGAAACCCCAACCTACCTTTTGAAACGGTCTATTCACCACTCACCATTCACCACTCACTTATTCATACCGATAAGTTCTTTTCACATTTCACTTCTCACTAAAATTAATAATTCTCAACAATAATTTGCATAACAACATGTTTATATTAAAATAATAGTGGTTATACTAGCCCGATAGGTTTTACCCTAGTCCAACTCGGATGGGGCGGTTTAGCCCGTAGTACAATAAGTTAAACAAAAGGAGAAAACCGATGCCAGTAGCATCTATGATTGAACTTTTAGAAGCAGGTGTACACTTCGGACACCAAACACAAAGATGGAACCCTAAAATGAAACCGTATATTTACGGTGCAAGAAACGGTATTTACGTATTAGATTTGCGCAAAACTACTGATTTGCTTGATGAAGCTTATGCAGTTGTTAGAGAATTTGCAGCTAAAAACAAAAATATCTTATTTGTAGGAACTAAAAAACAAGCAGCTGAAGTTGTTGCTGAAGAAGCAACTAGAGTTGGTGCTTATTATATCAACAGAAGATGGTTAGGCGGTATGTTAACTAACTTTGAAACTATCAGAGGACGTGTTAACAAACTTAGAGAGCTAGAAGATTTCATCAATTCTGGTCACGCTGAAAAATTACCTAAAAAAGAAATCGCTAAATTGAACAGAGAATTAGGTAAATTGAGCAAAACTTTAGGCGGCATCAAAGACATGAGAGGTCTTCCTGATTTAATCTTTATCGTTGACCAAAAGAAAGAAGATATTGCTATTAAAGAAGCTAACAAACTTAACATCCCTGTTATCTGCCTAGCAGATACTAACGCTGATCCAGAAGGTATCGACTACATCATTCCTGGTAATGACGATGCTATCAGATCTATCAAGTTAATCACTTCTAAATTGGCTGATGCTGTTTTGGAAGGCAAACAACTTAGAGAAGCTAATGCTAACGCTAAGAAACTTGAAGGAATCAAACCTGAAGATGCAGGTGTTGAAGTTAAAGCAGAAGAAGTTGCTGCTGAATAGATACATTCGTGAGACGTGAAAGGTGAAATGTGAAAAGACCATTACAAAAGTTGATATTAGTATAATTTTGCTAAGACTGCTTTTATGTAAAGAACTTTTCACTTCTCATTTTTCACGTTTCGCTTAATATAAATAAGGAGAATTATAAATGAATATTACAGCTCAAATGGTTAAAGAACTCCGTGATAAAACAGGTGCTGGTATGATGGATGCTAAAAAAGCTCTTGTTGAAACTGACGGTGATATGGAAAAGGCTATGGAAGTCCTTCGCCAAAAAGGTATGGCTTCTGCTGATAAAAAAATGGGAAGAATTGCAGCTGAAGGTGTTGTTACTTCTTCTATCCAAGACAATTGCGGTGCAATGGTTGAATTGAACTGTGAAACTGACTTCGTTGCAAAAAACGAAGAATTTAAAGAACTTGCTAACGGTTTGGCTGAACTTGTTGCAACTTCAAACCCAGCTGATGTTGATGCACTTCTTGCTTCAACTTGCCCTAAATGCGGAAAAGTTGTTTCTGAAGTTATTAAAGAAAAAATCGCTTCTATCGGCGAAAAAATTACCTTCAGAAGATTTGTTCGTTATGAAGGCAACACTGCTTCTTACATTCACAACGGTAAAATCGGTGTTCTAATCGAAACTGATAACAAAGATGCTGAATTGATGAACGATATCTGCTTACATATCGCATCTTCTGCTCCAGAATTTATTACAAGAGCAGAAATTCCTCAATCTGTTATCGATCACGAAACAGAAGTTGAAATGGGTAAAGAAGATCTTCAAAAGAAACCTGAACAAATCAGAGCTAAAATCGTTGAAGGTCGTGTAAACAAACTTATGTCACACAGAGTTCTTCTTGAACAACCTTTCATCAAAAATCCTGACGTAACAGTTGGACAATTGATTGAAGGTAAATTGACTATCAAAGCTTTCTCTAGATATATGCTAGGTGAAGGTCTTGAAAAACGTCAAGAAAACTTCGCTGACGAAGTTATGAGCCAAGTAAAAGGCTAGGAGCGTGCCGCTCCACCCGCCCATTGGAGCAGTTTTTAGTATTAGCGCTATTTCTGAATATTGAAGTTATTTTTTCAATTTTGGAAATGGCGCTTTTATATATTTATGTATATAAGCCACTACACAATATAAAAATGTAGGGCGGGGTACCTACCCCAACATTATTATAATACAACTAATTCCAACAAAAATTATTTATACAAATCCACAAACTCTAACTTATAATCAAGAATAGATGCAATAATCTCGGCTTCTTTCAAAGACAAACTCTCCCTATTCAATTTTCCCAACAAACTGTTATAAGTATAGTCCTCACCAGTTTCTTCACTCAATCTTTCTGCAAGCTTTTTCAATGTAGTTGCACGGGATGCAGTCAACATCTTAATTTTAGTCTTTATGTTCATAATTAGAATTATATATTATATTGACTTTTTTGAAAAAATAGGTTAAACTAGTATTTGCATACGATTATTGTTATTCGTATTTGAATACTCTTATTTGCATTTGAACAATTCTGGAGGATTTATGAAAAAAGGTTTTACATTAGCAGAAGTATTGATTACACTCGGCATAATTGGTATAGTTGCAGCAATGACAATGCCATCTCTAATCCAAAATTACAGAAAAAAAGAGGCTACAACAAGAATTAAAAAATTCTATAGTATGATGTCACAAGCCGTACTTCTTTCAACAAACGATAACGGAGAACCAACAGAATGGACTAGAAAAGCAGAAGATGGTTCTAGCGATAAGCAAAGCATAAATGCACAAAACGCCTACGATTTTTTCATGACATATCTTGCTCCATATATTAAATATGTTTCTATAGATAAAGCTATTAAATCAGACAATCCAGCAGATGCAAGAAATTACGAAGTCAGAATTATATTCAGTGATTCCTCAGTTGTTTATTTGCACAATGGTGGATGTTTAGATATGAACTATGATTACAACGGAACTAAAGCTCCAAACATAACTGGCAAAGATAAGTTTGTTTTTATTTTATGTACAAATGAAGAACAAATGACTTTTTGGCAAGGCTCAACTAAAAAACCTTTCACCAGTTATGGACCAGGGAAAATAAACTCTCGCGAAGAAGCTCTTAGTTACTGCAAAAATAATGCTGCCTATTGTTCAACATTATTACAATATGACAATTGGGAATTTTTAAAAGATTATCCTTACAAGCTTTAGCAACAAAAAGGCGATCAAAATGATCGCCTTTTTACTTCATATTTTTATTTTAAGAATTAATATTTTAAATCATTAACATTAACTTCTCGTGGAGTAGCTTCAATTATCAATCTTTTTGGAATATTGAAATTACTACCATTATCAAAAGAGTTTAATTTAATTCCAGGAAAATCTTTCATTGTTTTTGGAATACTTCCATCATACAAAACCAAATCCTGTTGGTTCACTACTGCAGAAATTCCATTTGAAGGAGTTCCCATATTTTGGTATTTAGCTCCAATAGAATTGTCAGGAGTTTCATCAGCAATCACAAAGTCCATTAAGAATTTTGCATCCTTAGCGATTGTTCCTTGTGGAGGTTGTTTAGTAGCCGCATCAACCATTTCTACAAATTTTGCAGGGTAGTTTCCGTTAATTTCATATACTTCATTATGGAAGTTTTGATATTTAATTGGTATAAATACAAATGAAGAATTTGAAACACTTTGAATTTGACCTAAAACATAAAAACCTTCATGCAACATAGTATCTTTATTAAGTTGAACATTTGCAAGCATTTTAATCAACAAAGTTTGAGCAGGATTTGAAACAGAGAAATCCTGTAATGCTTGAACCGGTGCAGTTTTAGCCTCTACCGGCGCGACTGCCAGACCTGTTAGTAATGCAATAATAAATAATATTTTTTTCATTCTTTTTATCTCCGAATTGCTATAACAGGATAATAACATAATTTCTAAAATCCGTCAATTCCCGTTATATAAGACTTATATAACTTATTTTACATTATTCTCAGGTTGTAACTCGGTATATTCATAATTTGGCAAATCTTCTTCCGGCACATCATCTTTTGTTTTAAAATTCAAAAAGAAAACTTGTCCTTTTTCTATAATAAGTTCCGCACCTTTTTCAACATAAGAAAGCGGAGAATCTTGATAAACCTCGTTTACACTTGATTTAAAACGGTTGTCTTTCTCATTTTTAATAGCACCTTCCACCGCACTATACCCAATTGACAAACCTTTCACAAAAAAATTGCCAACACCTAATACAGCTGATTTTGCAAGTTCTCCTTTATTAACTTTTGTCGTATATTTTGCAGGGCAATAGTTTTTTATTACAACAACTTTTCCATCTTTATCTTTATAACTCGTAGGCACAAATGTAAATGTTGCATTTCTTTTCAATCTTTTTGGATCTGTAACATCTATGACTGTCCCATCAATAATGTCTTCGGCTTTTATTGTTAAATTTTCATCAACAACAACATCTTCTAAAAGCTTTACACTCATCTCTTTAGGAGGATTTTCTGTCGTAAAATCATTCATTGCTTCAACTGCTACAGTTTTTGCAAAAACCGGTTGACCTAATAATGCCAATATTAAAAAACAAAAGCCGTAAAAATTTTTCATAAAACCTACTTTCTATAAAAAAAGATAAATTATTTTGAACTATTTGTCAACATTGGTTTTAAATATTGACCTGTGTATGATTGTTTACATCTTGCAACTTCAGAAGGAGTTCCTTGCGCAATAATCTGTCCACCGCCAATACCGCCTTCCGGACCTAAATCAATAATATAATCCGCAATTTTTATAAAATCCAGATTATGTTCAATTACAAGAACAGTATTCCCCTGATCTGCCAATTGCTGTAATATCTTGATTAGTTTATCCAAATCATACCAATGCAACCCAACGGAAGGTTCATCCAACAAATAAAGAGTTTTGCCGGTAGAACGTTTATTCAATTCAGATGCGAGTTTAATTCGCTGAGCTTCACCACCGGATAAAGTTGTTGCGCTCTGCCCAAGCTTCATATAATCAAGTCCGACATCATTCAAAGTTTGCAACCTTGATTTTATAGACGGAATACTGTCAAAAAATTCTAACGCTTCTTTCACACTCATTTCAAGAACATCCGAAATTGTTTTACCCTTATATTTAACTTCCAATGTTTCTCTGTTATAACGCTTCCCCTTACAAACATCACATTTTACATAAACATCTGATAAGAAGTTCATCTCAATTTTTAAAACACCATCACCTTTGCAAGCCTCACATCGACCGCCTTTTACGTTAAAACTAAATCTGCCGGGTTTGTAACCTCTAAGTTTTGCCTCATTTGTTTTTGAAAACAAATCTCTAATATGTGTAAACAAATCCGTATATGTTGCAGGGTTTGAACGAGGAGTTCTACCTATAGGAGATTGATCTATTGCAATAATTTTATCTATGTTTTCAAAACCTTCGATTTCATCCACACCTTGTGGCTTTGGTTTATTTCCTCGCAACTTGTGCAACGCATATTCATAAATCAAATCTTGCATTAAAGAAGATTTTCCAGATCCAGAAACACCTGTCAAGCAAACAATTTTACCTAACGGAATATCTACGTCAATGTTTTTCAAATTATTGATATGAGCATTTTTTACCCTCAAAAAATTTCCATTTCCCTCTCGAATTTTTTCGGGAACAGGAATAAATTTTTCACCACTCAAATATTTTCCGGTAATAGAAGCTTGAGCTGCAATTATATCATCAACTGTTCCACAAGCTATAACGTTTCCACCATTTAGACCAGCTTTTGGACCAATATCAACAATATAATCCGCATTTCTTATTGTATCTTCATCATGCTCAACAACAATCAAGGTATTACCGAGATTTCGGAGTTTTATAAGGGTTTTTATCAACCTATCATTATCTCTCTGGTGCAAGCCAATTGAAGGTTCATCTAAAACATACAAAACTCCAGACAACCCACTACCGATTTGAGTTGCCAATCGTATTCTTTGAGCCTCTCCACCGGATAAAGTTCCGGCACGACGAGCCAAATCAAGATAACTTAATCCAACATCTTTCAAAAATCTTAATCTTGCTCTAATTTCATCCAAAATTTGTTTTGCAATGTGCATCTGAAATTCATTTAATTCCAAATACAAATCAGAAATAAAATCTAACTCTTCATCAATTGGCATTAACGTAAATTCATAGATATTTTTATCTTTAATTTTTACCGCAAGCGGGAACGGCTTTAATCTAGCGCCATTACAATCAGGGCAAGGAGTTGTTGTCATATATTTTTCAATTTCTTCTCGCCAATATTCGCCATTAGACTCATTATATCTTTTTTCTAAAAATGGAATTACACCGTCAAAATTACGGTATTTCGTTTCATAACGATGAGAACCAAAACGCATAACCGTAAATTTGATAATATCATTACTTCCATAAAGAATGATTTGTTGTTCAGCTTCCGTCAAATCCTCAAAAGGTTTGTCCATATCTATACCGAAATGATGGCAAACAGATTTTAGAACATCATTATAATATTGGGTTGAAGTCTTTGACCAAGGATAAATTGCCCCATCATTCAAAGATTTTTTTCTATCAGGAACAATTAAATTTGGGTCAATTACAAAATCAGCTCCCAAACCGGAACATCTTTCACAAGCTCCATAAGGTGCATTAAAAGAAAATATACGAGGAGCTAATTCCTCAAAGCTCAAGTTACACTTAGGACATGCCAGTTTTTCGCTATATATAATTTCTTTATTTGGAGTTCCTTTTTCTCCAACAACATCTACTACTGCAACACCATCAGCTTTTTTTAAAGCAATTTGAACACTGTCTGCAATACGAGATTGCGCAGATGTTTTAACTACAATTCTATCAACGACAACTGAAATATCGTGTTTTTTAGTTTTTGCAAGCGAAATTTCATCTTCATCAAGATTGTATATTTCACCATCAACTTTTACACGTACAAAACCTTCTTGCCTTAATTCCTCAAACGTTGAAGAATATTCTCCTTTTTTACCTCTCACGACCGGAGCTAAAATCTGAATTTTAGTTCCTTCTGGGAGTTTCATAATATTAGAAACAATTTCGTCAACAGTTTGCGGTTTAATCTTTTCTCCACAATTTGGACAGTAAGGAGTTCCGACACGAGCATACAAAAGCCTTAAATAGTCGTAAATTTCCGTAACTGTTCCAACAGTTGAACGAGGATTGTTGCTTGTTGATTTTTGGTCAATAGAAATCGCAGGAGAAAGACCATCAATATAATCAACATTAGGTTTATCCATCTGTCCTAAGAATTGACGTGCATAGGTTGAAAGGCTTTCAATATAGCGTCTTTGTCCTTCTGCAAAAATCGTATCAAAAGCAAGTGAAGATTTTCCCGAACCTGAAACACCTGTAAAAACAATCAACTCGTTTTTTGGTAATTGTAATGAAACATCTTTTAAATTATGTTCTTTTGCGCCTTTAATAATAATCGTGTCTAGCATACCTACATTATTGCATGTAAAAAATGTTTTTCAAATTTACAAAATCTGATATTTATGGTATATTTACAGGTATTGAAAATTAAATATCGTTGTTTATACAAGCAACTTTTGTCGATGTGGTACTCTGCCGAACTGTTTGCGAGCAGAGGGCGAACGAATAAAGCGAATAGCTTTATCGGTAGACCCGTTTAATGCGAGCAAACAAGGAGAAAGGTGACTAAATGTCACGTTTTGTGAGAGGGTGCGAAGCACTTCCACCACGAGCAGTCTTTCTACATTGGCAATATTTACAAGCAACTTATGTCGATGTGGTGGAATGGTAGACACGCATGCTTGAGGTGCATGTGGCGAGAGCTGTGGGGGTTCAAGTCCCCCCGTCGACATTATATAAAATAGAACAAGGCTTTAGCCTTAAAACTATTTTTTAGATGATGAGGTTGGATGCGAACACCAGTTTGGGGAGTGAACGATGAACTTTAATGAATTAGATTTGTTGCAAGCACAAAAAGAAGGCATTATTTCAGTTGAAATATTTAATAAACTCATAGAATATTTAAAATCATCATCAGAGAAGAAACCTGTAAGCAATAATTCAGATGCAAATATAGCTAATAATAATTCTAAATTTAATATTGAAAATTTTCTATATTATTTTGGTGCATTTATAATAGTATCAACAATGGTTTGGTACTTAGGTAGTATATGGGATACATTTGGGCATAGTGGACTATTTGTAATATCAATATTGTATTTTATTATTTTTGTTATAATTGGGAATTTTCTTTGGAATAAAAAGAAGAAAACACCTGGAGGCTTGTTATATGTTTGTGCTGTAAGTGTTATTCCACTATTGGTATGGGCATTTGAATGTTTAATCGGTATTATGCCTAAAGACCTTAACGAGTATAATGATTTTCACATATTGATACGTAGTGGATGGATATTAATGGAATTGGCTACAATTTTTACTGGGTTTGTATTTTTGAAATATCGAAAATTTCCACTACTTACTTTACCAATCTGTTATGCTATGTGGTACTTATCTATGGACATTGTTCCTTTATGTTTAGGACAAGCAATAGAACCGACTTGGGGAATGAGAAACTTTGCAACATGTATATTTGCGTTATTAATGCTTGGATATGCACTTAAATTAGATAATGACAAACAAAACAAAGAAGACTATTCTCATTGGTTATATATTTTTGGAGCGACAATGCTTTGGGGAGCAATAATCTCAATATTGGCTCAATTTGAGTGTGATAATGAATTTGCTTATTTCTTAACTGCAATATTTAACTTTATATACATGTTCATAAGCATACTTTTAAAAAGAAAAGTATTTATGGTTTGGGGTGCAATTGGATTTTGGACTTACTTAGGACATCTTGCATTTCAAATCTTTAAAGATACTCCGATGTTTCCAATTGTTCTAGTTATATTTGGGTTGTTGGTAATTTTCTTTGGTATTTACTATTCTAAAAACTGTAAACTATTAGAAGATAAATTAAGAACATTTATTGGCATAAACAATAACTAAACAATTTTTCATAGATAATATTGGAGAGCAATTTTGAAAGAAAAATGGTATAATAAAAAATTATCAATAAAGTATATCTATACAATAGTTGCAATAATATTCATTGGAACATTATTTATCCCTCTACAGAGTATTCAATGCTCCAAAACTGACAATGTTTGTTTTATTTATTCAAAAAATGTAATATTAAGACATCCAAAACTTGTTAATCAGTTTAACATCTCAGACATTGATAGGTACGAAATAAAAGACAAACATAACAGTGGTGGTAGAGGCGGAATTCGCTACACATCTTATTTCATCAACATCTATCTAAAAACTGGCGAAATAATCCATATTGAAAACGAAACTAGAAGTTACGAGCGTGCGCAAGAAATTTATGATAGCATGATAAACAACGATAATTTCTCTTTAAAAGGGAATTATTGGCGTTCACTTTTTGACAATTACTAACTTCACACCTAAATATTAATCAGTAGAACCTATTTCTATCTACCTATTTCTGTTGCTTTTTGTGCCATTGATTTAGTTATATTGATTAATGCTAAGTTGGCTTCATATGCACGTTGTGCTAAGATTGCATCTGCCATATCAACTGCAGGGTTTACGTTTGATGCTCTAATATATCCGTTTGCATCTGCATCTGGGTGTCCCGGTCTATAAATTTTATCTCCTAATGTCGGATCTTCTACACATCCGTTAAACACTACCCCACCTTGCAAATAAGGTAAAGTTCCAACACCAAAAACATCCTCTTTCATAGTATTCATCAAACCGTGAAAAGAAATATCTTCTGTCGCATTTAAAATAGGAATTTTTCTTACGTAATTCGGAGTATCAACATTCGCAATATTTTTTGCATGAATATCCATCCTCAAGCCATGAGCTTTTAAGGCATTTGCTCCGATATTCATTGATTCCATTATACTCATAATTTACGCCTTTCTTGTTGTTGTGTGGAAGTGATTTGTACCCCTCACCCGAATTTGTAAATTCGCTTTAACTCATTAACAAATTCTTCCCTCTCCCCGCAGGGGCGAGGGTGATTTAGTTATTACTTACCAACATTTATAACCGTTTTCATCTCTGTAATTATATTTGACATTCTTCTTGTTGCCATCGTATAAAGAAGTGAGTTTTCCTGTAATTCCATCAATTCATTAGCCGGATCAATTTCCTCATAAGTCTGTTCATCTATTACACCTGATGGCCCTAATTTTTCAGACAATTTGGTTTCTAAAGGACTGTTCATTGAATTTAAGTAATCACCAAAATTCACATCACGACGAACGTAGCCGGGAGTGTCTATATTAGCAAGGTTTGAACCCAAAGCTCTTTGTCTTTGTGTAATCAAATCCATCATCAATGTAACTTTTCCCATATTATCTAGTGATGTAAACATTTTTGTCCTTTCTTTTCATTTCCTTCGCCCAGTCGGGAAGAGGGTGTCACAGAGTGACAGGTGAGAGGAATTTTCCTCTTTTATTTATTCCGCATGAATGCAGAACATACCGCTAACATTATCTATTCTCTAATATTAATTGCCTTGTTGTACATATCATCCACAACCTTCATCATACGAGTACTTGCCAACAAAGAAGCATTTAACCTAAGCATATCAGAAGTTGAAGAATAGATATTTGTATTGGAATTTTCAATGTTGTTTTGACAGAAACAATTGTGATTTCTAACCAACATCGGATCACCTGAATCTGCGGTTGCAACTAGTTTATTCATTCCTCTTTGTTCAAGATTTTCTTGAGAGGCAAATCTAACAAGAGGAATTGTTCCTAACTTTTTAGGTTTTGTATTTGCCGCATCATACGAATAAACCTCTCCATTCGGCTTAATTTCAAACTTATAACAGTTTGCAGGAATTTTAATTCCTTCACCTACTATCCAATCATCTGTAGTTACAAGGTAACCATCTTTTCCTTGTTTGAAAGCACCATCTCTGGTATATGCAACTTCTCCTTCAGGAGAAACAACAGGTATATAACCTGTTCCGTCAATTGCAACATCATATGGATTACTTGTAACTTGAATTGAACCTTGACGAGTTTCTGTTCTTATTGCTCCTGTCAAATATCCATCTTCATTAAGCATTTGTTCAAAAGTTACGGTTTTGTAACCTTTTGTATTCATATTCGCAAGATTATTAGCAACATAACCCAGTTTTTCAAACTGAGTTGTTACATTACTTACACTTTTTCTTACAATACCTTGCATACTGTACATAATTAATTACCTCTTATTATGAAGTTGTTCCCAATTGGGAAATCACTTTTTGTAAATTTTGGTTTTGAATCATAAAAATTTGTCTGTTTGCTTCAAAGTTTCTAATTACAGGCATCATTGAAATAAATTCATTTTGCAAAGCTACGTTTGAATATTCATTATATCCTTGTTTCACTTGCGGATCCATAACCAAAACTCCGTTTGTATCTACAACACCTATACATCCGGCTTGTTCAAACTTGTTAGTTTTTCTATTCAAAACACTAACCATACCTTTTGCGTTAACTTTTACATCTTCAATTTTTTCCGGAACAATCGGAAGTTTTATTGGTGTTCCTGCATTAGAAAGCACCTGTCCATCTTCTAATGTCAAAAGATTTCCCGATTTATCTAGTTTAAAACGCCCATCACGAGTTAATTTCACACCTTCTGCAGTTTGTGTTTGAAAATAACCTTTGTTAGCTAATGCTAAATCAAGAGGGTTATCTGACATCGCAATACGACCGACTTTATCATCAATTGTTTGAGAAAGTCCGTGTATGCCAATATATTCGGTAAAAGAAGAAACGATAGGATCTTTTCTTTGATAACCAATTTTATCAAACCCAGTTACGTTTTCATTATACATACCGATTAATTCGCTCTGAACGTGCATTGCCCTAAGCGATGCCGTTAAACCTTTTTCACAGTATCTAATTCCACCGTTAATTTTCATGACTACCTCTTTTTCTAATACAATCGGATAACTACATGTTTATTTCAATAAATGTGAAATAAATCATCCATTTGTATTAGATGCCATGAATTTAATTATATTTTTTTCAAAGTCAACATTTATTCAATTATTTGATAAAGAGTTGGAGCTTCTTGAACAGAAACATTATTTGCCGGAACTTTCAAAACTTTTGCACAAACCGTTCTATTCGCATATTCTATACGAATTTCGTCACCTTCTTTAATTTGTTTTGCCGGCTTTGCAGGATTACCATTTACAAAAACTCTTCCAGTATCAGAAACCTCATTTGCAACAGTTCTTCTTTTTATCAATCTTGAAACTTTTAAAAACTTATCTAATCTCATCTTATCTCCTTTTACTTATATTATAATTTATGATATAATTTGTCCAGAGGGTATAAATGATAAAGAAAATATTTTTAACCATAATTACATTGTTATTCATTCAAACAATAACAAATGCTGCAACTATAAAATTTGTACAAGTTACAGATAGTCACTATATTGCAAATAATCAATACAGAAGTGAAATTTTGCAAAAGGCTATAAACAATATCAATGACGAAAAAGATATCGCTTTTGTTGTTTTTACTGGCGATAATATAGATTCGCCAAAAGAAGAATATCTTCCAGGGTTTGTCAAAACCATTAATAAATTAAAAATCCCATATTATTTGGTAATCGGCAATCACGACGTATTCAAAAACAATGGACTTTCTAAAAAACATTATCTTGAAATCGTAAAAGATAACAATTGTTTTTACAAATACAAAACACCAAATTATGTATTTAAGAAAAACGGTTTTGTGTTTATTGTTTTGGATGGAGCTAAAGAAATTATTCCTGGTTCAAACGGATATTATAAAGAAAATACTTTAAAGTGGCTTGACAAACAATTAACCAAATACAAAAATGATCCTGTAATAATTTTTCAACACTTCCCTGTCGTTATGGCTAAGGAAATTCCATCACATAGTGTTTATAAAAAAGAGAATTATCTTGATGTAATAGACAAACACGACAATGTAATTTCTGTTGTAGCCGGTCATTTGCACACAAACGGAGAAGTTATGAGGAACGGGGTTTACCATATTTCATCTCCTACACTTATTGGCGAACCTCCAGTTTATAAAGTAATCACAGTTGTTACAACAAAAGGATTTTCTCCAATGATATATACTGAACTTAAAGAAGTTCAATAAACAATAGAATTTGCATTTTTTTATTAAAAATACTATAATTAGAAAAGATATAAGAAGGATAATAGGAAAATAATATAAATGGATAGTGCCGGTAATACAATATTTAATTTGTTTGTTATAGCTTTTTTGCTATTTTCAAACGGTTTTTTCGTAGCATCAGAATTTGCTATGGTAAAAGTTAGAAAAACAAGAATTGAACAACTTACAAATGAAGGTAATTTCAACGCAAAAATTGCACTCGAAGCTCTAAAAGATTTAGATAAATTTATTGCGGCAGTTCAATTAGGTGTAACAATTTCAAGTATCGGTTTAGGTTGGGTTGGCGAAGGCACACTTGCACGAATTATTGAACCGGTATTTGTGTTCTTGCCTGGAATTGGCAAAAATATAGCAACACATACTGTTTCTGTTTCGATTGCATTCGCTTTAATTACATTTTTTCACGTTGTATTGGGCGAACTTATTCCAAAATCTATTGCACTTGAATATACTGAAAAAACAGCATTGTTAGTTGCTAGACCAATGCAAATTTTGACATTTTTATTTAATCCGTTTATTTGGTTGCTAAATGGTTTTGGCAATCTTGTATTAAAACTTCTGCACATACCGCACTCTCATAAAGGTTCTCTTGTTCATTCAACAGAAGAACTTGATATGCTTGTAAATGCAAGTTATGATGGCGGAGTCTTAAACGAAACAGAAAAAGATATGTTGCATAATGTATTCAAATTTTCTGATTTGACCGCAAAACAAGTTATGGTTCCAAGAACTGATATGATTTGTATTCCGGTTGATATGCCATTAGAAGAATTAAACAAACTCGCAGAAGAAAACCAATATACAAGATATCCGGTTTATGAAGATGATATCGATCATATTATCGGCTTGGTTCACGTAAAAGATTTGTATTCTTTGTCTATAAAAGATGAGGTTTGCCCAATTTCAAAGATTTTGAGAGATGTTTTATTAGTTCCTGAAACAATTACTATGGATAATTTAGTTTTAGAATTTAAAAAACGCAAGGGGCAAATGGCAATTGTAGTTGACGAATTTGGCGGAACATCAGGACTTATAACATTGGAAGACGTTATTGAAGAAATCTTCGGAGATGTTCAAGATGAATTTGACGTTGAAGAAGAAGTAACAGATGAAATCAAAGAAGTTGCTCCAAATACATACATTGCAAATTCAATGATGAGATTAGATGAGTTTGCAGAGTTTTTCGGAATTAACGAAAAAGATATTGACGATGACGATATTGATACAATTGGCGGTTTAGTTGTAAAACAACTTGGCAGATTGGCACAAGTTAATGATACTGCGACATTCAATAATATAACTTTTGTGGTAAAAGAAGTTGATGGAGCAAGAATTACAAAGCTAGAAATCATCAAACACGACGAAACCAAACCTGATGAAGACCAAAAAGAAGAAGAAGTTTAAATTGATTAAATCAAAAGAGGTGAGGTTCTTAAACCTCACCTCTTTATTGCTCTAATAAGTCATTTGCCAATTGTCGTTTAAAATTTTCCCAAAGCAACCATAATCTCCAGCTCCGGTATTACCATTGCAATCACGCTCAAAAAGGGTATTTCTATCAGTTTCTGAAAGAGGAGCAGAAGAACCATCATCATCAATAGTCCCATCATTATAAATAGACAAAGTGAACAAGTCTCTACCTAGAATATTAGGACCTTTTTGTCCATTTACATCAACTTGCAAATAACAAATTCTGTTACCACTTACTGCACGATAAAATCTCACAGATGCTCCGCTTGCCAAAACATAAGAAGTTTGAACAGAATAAACATTTGCATTTAAAGCGACACCTGATATTTTTTTATAACTTGAAGTTTCAGGGAAACATGGTGTTAGAGAACTATCACAAACTTTAACTGTTTTGAAATACTGCGGAACCATTGCATTCCATGCAGCTTGTGAAGATAAACCAGCTTCAGTTAAATTTAAGGCATTCCTATCGGTTTGATATCTCAAAAGAGCTTGCTCTACTTCATTATAGACCTTATGAAGTTGAGTTACATAACTCTGTCTTTGATAATTTTGCATTAACGTCGGAACAGTCATCGCTGAAACAACTCCGATGATACCGAGAGTTACCAAGACCTCTGCAAGAGTGAAAGCTCCACTCCAATGCCTGAAGTATGAACCAACACTGTCACAGCGAGCTACGTGCGTAGCACCTAAACGCTTGCCCCCCCCCCGATGCAACTAAAAAATCTCTTTTTCATAAAAATTCCTCTCTTTTTTTATTATTAACATATCCATTTTAACAAATTTTTTGATGTTTTTCAAGTAGTTACCTCAATTCTCCCCTATTTGTCATATGGAAGATGCCTGAAAGGCAGATGGGTGAAAGCTTGTAATATTTCCCTACGGGATAGCACCCACCTAAATCCTCCCTCATTAGGGAGGGAGGGAAAGACGGTACAAACAAATTGCTAGATTGCGCAACAAGTGCGCAATGACATGTTTTGGTGATATGAACCAAAATATCTTTACTGATAAGGTCTACTCACTATTCACCATTCACTTATTCATACCGATACGAACTTTTCACTTCTCACTAAAAGCTGCTTTTATTTTATCTAAATCTACTTTATATTCTTTAACAAAACTTAAACATTTCCTCTTTTTAAATGATGTAACAATTTGTATATTAGATAGAATAGATATGTAAAGAACAATAATTTGGGAAGTTTAATGAGCCAGAGTTTTGATTTTACATCATATAATAACATTAAAAGGTTGTCAGAAGACGAGCTTACCGCCTTGTGGGAAGAATATCTTAAAGATAAAACCAACAAAGCTGCACGTGATACCCTTATTGTTCAATATATTTATTTGATTAGATATGTTGTTGGGCGTGTGAAAGTTACTCTACCTGCAACTATTTCTATTGAAGACATCGCAGGTTACGGTGTTGAAGGACTTATAAATGCTATCGAAAGATATTCACCCCAAAAGAATACAAGATTTGAAACCTACGCACTTATCAGAATACGTGGCGCAATTTTAGATAGAATTAGAGCGCAAGACTTTTTACCTAGAAGCGTTAGGAAAAAAATTAAAGACATTAAAGCTGCACAAGAAAAACTTAAACAAGATTTAGGTAGAATGCCAACAACTACAGAAGTTGCAAATTATCTTGATATGGAACCTGACAAAGTTAACCAACTTCTTGCTGAAGACACAACAATGACTTCGCTATATGACAAACGAGGAAACACTGATGATAGCGTTGAAATTATTGACACTATTCAAGATGAAAACAAACTTAATCCGCAAGAAAAAGCTGAAGAACAAAACGTTAAACAAGAACTTGAAAAAGCTTTAAAAAGGTTACCGGAACGTGAAAGAATTATAATGGTTCTTTACTATCAAGAAAACATGACATTAAAAGAAATTGGTGAAACAATTAATATGTCTGAATCTCGTGTTTGTCAACTTCACGCTCAAGGTATTATGAAGTTGAAAAACATCCTAAGCGAGAATAGAACAACAAGACTTCGTCAAAGCATTATCGCTTAACATCATATTCTATTAAGACGAAATCAACCCTGTTATCAAAACCTTTTGTGGTTGAAGAAACATTGTCTTTGAAGGGCATAAACTCCCCAAACCCGATAGAAAAAACTTTTTCTTGAGGCAAATTTCCGGCAATAGACATATATTCCGCAATATTTTGCGCTCTTGCAATAGAAAGTTCCCAGTTTTCTGCATAATCCCCGCATTCACCAACTTCTTCTGTATGATTTTCTATTACGCAATAATTTGGAAGTTTAGACAAAAGTATAGCTATTGTATCTAAAATATACAGAGAACTTTCCTTAATTCGTACTTCATGCGAATTAAAAAATACACCTTCATCTATACTAACAATCAAACCTCTAGGGACTTTTGTGTAAATCACACCATTTTTTATTGGCATAAAATATTTAAAAATCAACTCTAATTTTTCGACATTTGGTTGATACAAAATTGACGTATCAATAACCGACTCCGAAAAACCGGTACAAAAAAACAATATCAAAATAAAAAAAACCAGATATAGATTTCTCACGCAAAAATAAACCTCAGAACCATTATTCAAGATTTCTGAGGCTTATACTATTAGACAAGTATTCAATTTACGGTTTTAGCACTGTCAAAACGTATTTGTCATTAAAATACTTGTTTGCACAATCCATAATATCTTGCGGAGTTACAGATTTAATCTTCTCAACTGCATTTTTATGGAAATCAAATCCAAATCCCATTATTCCATAATGCGCAAGCCAATTAGCTTGTTGAGAATTTGTTTCACTGATAAATGCCCATTTCCCAAAAATATTATTTTTGGCGTTTTCAAGTTCTTCTTCAGAAACAAGAACCGTTTTAATTTTTTCAATTTCTTCTTCAAAACCTTTTAAAGAAGTTTCAATATTTTTAGGTTCAGTTGCAATATAAATTGAAAAATTAGCAGATAATCTTGCAACATCATAAGCACTTCTAACAACGTAAGCCAAACCTTTTTTATCTCTCAATTCCAAGAACAATCTTGATGACAAACCGCTTGCGCCCAAAATTATATTTAACAATACAATAGCAGGGTAATCGCTACTATCAGCAGAGCCGACAAGCCAACCTTTTAAAATATGTGCTTGATTTAAATCTGCTTGAATAACATCCACTTCTTTTGATTTTACTAATTCTGGCTTTCTCAAAACCGGTAATTCATCAACCGATTGAATTAAATCACCAAATTTTTCATTCAAAACATTATTAACTTTATCAAAATCCAAATCACCTACAAAAGCTACTACTTTTTTACTGTTATCAACTATTTCTTTGTAAGCATTTTTTACATCTTCTTTTGAAATATTTTTTAGATTTTCTAAAATAACAGTATTCGTAAAACCGTAATTATGCCCTTCATAGATATTTTTGTAATAACTATCAATAATTTTTGCACGAGGTGAATCCAATTCGGCAATAATTTCACCTTCAAGTTTTGTGCGTTCTTTTTCAAATTCTTCAAAAGTTGTGTTTTTAACAATGTCCTCAAAAATATCCATTGCACGTTCAAAATCTTCATTCAAACATACAAACTTAAATTTTATATAATCAAGCTTCAATTCTGCAGAAAATTCAATCGCATATTTATCTAATTCTTCTGACAATTGTTGCGCCGTACGATTTTTAGTGCCTTGCATAAAAAGTCTTACCATCAAAGAATAAACTCCGGCTTGTGATGACGGATTATTCAAAGAAAAGTTTAAATAAAACGCAACTCTAGGAGTATCAGGATTTCTTTTATATGCAAATTCTATATTATTTTTCAATTTTGTAACTTTGGTAGTCATACAATCTCTCCTCTATAATTGTAATTATTTTAACATAATTAGCTTGAAAATACAAATTATACAATTTCGTGTTAAAATGGAAAAAACGGAGAAATTATATGATGCAAGGATTATTTATTACTTTTGAAGGGCCTGACGGTTGTGGCAAAACTACTCAGATGAAATTGTTAGCCGAATATTTTGAGAAAAAAGGGAAAGAAGTTGTTTTAACTAGAGAACCTGGTGGCAAAGGATTGGGAGAAAAAGTTAGAGAAATTCTTCTTAATTATGATGGTGAAGTTTCTGACCGTTGCGAATCCTTTTTATTCCTTGCTGATAGAGCGCAAAATATTGATATTATCGTAAATCCTGCAGTAAAAGAAGGGAAAATCGTTCTTTGCGACAGACATATAGATTCAACAGTTGCATATCAAGGCTATGGCAGAGGCTTGAATATTGATAGAATTAATATGTTGAATAACCTTGCAACAAATGGAAAAAAGCCGGATTTAACTTTAGTTTTTGATGTTGATGTAGAAACTTCTATGAAGCGTGTCGGCAAAGAAAAAGATAGGATGGAAAGTGCCGGAATTGATTTCCATAATAGAGTTAGAAAAGGTTATTTAGAATTAGCAAAACAAGAACCTAAAAGAATTAAGGTTCTTGATGCTACAAAATCTATAGAAGAAATCCACAAAGACGTTATTAATATTTTGGCGGAAGTTTTTTAGTCATTAAAACATACGCCGTCGGACTTGCACCATGCTCTTTTGTAGGATCTGTATTTAAAGGATTACACCCTCCACTGTAATAGTACCTGCATAATCCTCTAAAAGCATTATAGTCACTTCCTAAAGGATAAAAAATAACATCTTTATTTTTATTAGAATTTCCAGATGTTACACCTGCATATACAAAATTTGCATCTGCGCCGATTAACAACGGGAAAATATCTTGTCCAACTCGATTAGGCAATTTTTTACCGTTTACATCAACCATAATATCAAAGTTGGTAGGATTAATATCTACTGCAAAAGTTGTTCCATCATTCAACAAATAAGCACAAGTTCCGATATTTCGCTTACTAACCCCGCCATATATACCTTCTTGTTCTTCTCCATAATAGTTTTAAGCCTTGTCTGGCAACCAATCCGCAGTACTTTTGTTAGCATTTTTAACAGATGCAATAACATTCATTTTAGCGGCAATTGGGGCAAAGTTTTCACAATTTTCATCGCCCTTACTAATATAAGAAACACAAGTGGAAATACTGTCTACACATTCATTATCAGCTTTATAAAGATCAACAGCCTGAGATATAGTACTAACAAATTTTTCTAAACTCGTCACCATAGCTTTTTCCCTATGATGTTGAATTAGACTAGGCATAGTCATTGCTGCAACAACTCCGATAATACCGAGAGTGATTAAAACCTCCGCCAATGTAAAGGCTATTTTACGAGAATTGTTCCAATGGGCTACGTACGTAGCACCTTCGGCAAGAGTAAAGGCAGCCAGTTTAAGTGAATGGTGAGTGGTGAAATGTGAGTGGACCTTATCGGTAAAGATAATTCCTTTCATTTTTCCAACCATGCGATACTTCGGACTGTTGTCCTCAGTATGACGTTTCACGTCATTGCAAGCGGTGCTACGCACGTAGTCACCTGCAACAAAACTGTATTCTTTTGATAATATTCTAGTTTGGTTAGCGTGGCAATCCAGTTTATTATTAACCCCTCTATGAAATTTATAAGTTCGCTTTAGCTCACTAATAAATTTTTTCTCTCCCCAAGGGGCGAGATTATTAAAAGCTTCAATCAGGCTAAAACCATGATTATGAGAGGGTTTTAGACTATTGCCCCCCCCCCGACGAGGAACGTGCCGTTCCATCCGCCACATAGAGCTTTGTTCAATTTTTCAAACTCTTGTGACATCAATCTCTTTTTCATAAAAATTCCTCTCTGTTCTAATAACAACATTATCATTTTAACAGATTCTCTGAAGTTTTTCAACATTAATAGCAAAAAATATTTTTACGGACCTTAATATGTCAACAAATTAAATTTATGAGGCAAAAACATGACAGAAATTAATTCTAATATGGCATATTATCCAACATCCCCTTCAGCAGCAAAGAAAAAGAAAATCG
The DNA here is from genome assembly GCA_001765415.1 of Candidatus Melainabacteria bacterium MEL.A1. Lineage (GTDB taxonomy): Bacteria > Cyanobacteriota > Vampirovibrionia > Gastranaerophilales > Gastranaerophilaceae > Stercorousia. Next base: position 1,620,054 of record CP017245.1, on the reverse strand, counting down.
GTGCAACTATCGCAGGCAGTTTAATCGGCATGAACGCATATTATCTTCCAATTAAAAAAGATGTTTTTGTCCAAAGAGCTTTTGATATTACAAAAGATGAAGCAAATGCCAAAATCGCAACTCTAGCTAACATTGCCAAAGAAGTTGAACAAGACAAAGTTTCAACCGAAAGCAAAATGATTTTGCAAGAAATGGGATTAAATGAAGATCTTAAAGAGATTACTAGAAAATGTATTGAATTAGATAAAGAGGTTTCAGATCCTGCAAAAGTAAAATCTTTAAAAGATAACTTTAGCAAAAATTTCAAAAACTACAAAAAAGATGTTTCTTTAATGGATAACACTTGTGCTTCTGCATTTAAAGAAATAAAAAGAAGTAAATTCTGGTGGGGAGCCGGTATTGGGGCTGCAGTAGGACTTGCATTGAGCCTAATCGGCAGCAGAGATTAAAATCATATTTTGTTCAGCAGTTTCTGCTGATGGAAAATGGTTTCCATTCTCTATTTTGCTAACATTTTTAGGATCAATACCAATTTGTTCTGCCAAAACATCCTGAGTTATACGTTTTGATTTTCGTTATTCTTGTATTTTTTTGCCTAATTCTTTTTTTAATATCATGACTTCACCATAAAAAACATATATTTAATATTTCCTATAATTTTACACCGCTAATCTATCCAATGTTTTCGGATTTTTGACAACATCAATTACGTTCATGTCCTTGAAACTAGAAACAACTTTGATGTTTTCAGGGTGTTTTGCATTTTCTTTCGCCAAAATTGCACCAATAATCGCCTCTAACTGCGCCATCGGCATCATATTTGTTGGCAAATCCAAATCCCATTCTAAACGCAAAGTCTGTTGCAAAAATTTGCAGTCCGCAGGTGAACGTTCCTTGTAACAAGAATCCAAATGCAAACTTTGACGTGTCAAATAGAGTTCAAAACGATTGACTTCAATACCTTTTTCTGTCAACGATTTAAAATAGTCACAACCTCTAGTTGAATATCGATGTGTCCACCCATCACGATTTGGAATTAATTTGTTTGTTGCAACTTGTTGATAAGGTTTTCCAAGTATTCGCCATTTACCGTTAAGCATAGTTCTATCCCAAACCAACGATGTACAAATTTTTGAATACTTCAACGATGGGTAATTATCAAAAAAGAACATTACGTCGTTCATTGTATAAAGTTTATCAACCAGTATAAGGTTGTTGTCCTCATCAAGAACAGCAACCCCACTATCCATACCTGACGAAGCAGCCATAGACAAACCTATGTAGTAATTCATGTAATTTTACTCCATCAATTGTGTAATAATTATCGGTTCATCGTCTGTAACAAGAACAGAATGCTCAAAGTGCGCAGAAGGCTTTTTGTCAACCGTACTTACTGTCCATTCATCATCAGCAACTTCAACTTCATCACAACCCAAATTTAGCATTGGCTCAATTGCAATTGCATAACCAGGTTTTAATAAAGTTCTGTCACCAACTTTATAGTTAAACAAGAACGGTTCCTCGTGCATTTCATGACCAACTCCATGTCCGCCATATTGACGAACAATACCAAGTTTTTCCCTAACTGCAACCGCTTCAACCGCACCGGAAACATCATCCAAAACATTACCGGCTTTCATTTGTGCAATACCTGCAAATAGTGCTTCTTCTGTCGCTTTTAGCAATCTTTGGCATTCGTCGCTAACTTTCCCAACAGGATAAGTCCAAGCACCGTCACCGACCATACCTGCATAAGTTGCACCAACATCAATACTGATTATATCACCCTCTTTAACGATTTCGTCTTCGTGTGGAATACCATGAACAACTTTTTCGTTAATAGATGCACAAATTGATGCCGGAAAACCTTGATACCCCAAAAAAGTCGGAATAGCACGTTCTTTTCTAATAATATCGTGTGCGATACTATCCAATTCTTTTGTACTAATTCCTGGTTCAATAACCTCTTTCATTTTTTTGTGAACAAGAGCAACAATATGCCCAGCATGTCTAATTCTTTTAATCTCATCACGTGATTTTTTATGTATCATAATAAGCCTCTTTATTTAGTGAATGGTCAATAGTGAATAGTCCATTTCATTCGCTTCGCTCATAAGATTTTGCGAACAATAAAGAGCTATTCACCTCTCACTATTCACTTATTTAATCACTTCTAACAATCTTTCCCAAACTTCATCAATTGTTCCGTTTGCATCGATTGATTTCAAAACACCTTTCTTAGTATAGTAATCAACTAATGGAGCTGTTTCTTTGTTATAAGTATCAAATCTTGATTGAGCAACTTCTCTTGTATCATCTTTACGTTGAGTAAGTTCTGCACCGTCTTTATCGCAATGTCCTGCAGTTTTTGGTGGTTTAAATTCAAGATTATAAATTTCACCACAAACAGGGCAAGAACGACGATTGACAATTCTTTCAACCAAAATACTTGTATCAATATCAAAGTAAACTGCAATAAATTTTGTATCTTCGCCGTTATCAATTTCAGCGTTCATTTTTTCTAATTCGCCAGCTTGTTCAACACTTCTAGGGAAACCGTCTAAAATATAGCCGTTTTTGCAATCATCTTTTGACAATCTGTTTTTGATAATTCTTGTAACTAATTCAACAGGGACTAATTGTCCTTTGTCAATATAAGATTTTGCTTCTTTACCTGCTTCGGTTTCACCTTTGATTTCAGCTCTTAACAAAGAACCTGTATCAACATGCGGAAAGTTCAAATATTCTGCTAATCTATTAGTTTGTGTGCCTTTACCACAAGCCGGTGGTCCTAAAAAAATCAATTCTTTTTTTGTCATCTTAAAATCTCTCTTTCATTTTTCTCTACTTATGAGTTAATCATACATCAAGCAAAAAAAGAGTTCAAGAAAGGTTTTATTAATACAAATAAATTGTCGAACATCCGACACCAATTCCGTGAAGGCAATCTTCTTTCAGCATGCAAAATAAAATTCAGTATGCCAAATTAATAAATTTAACATACTGAATTAACAAATTTGCAAAAACTTTGCCTGCTGTTGCTTCCTATGTATCAATATTTGTAGCGTAAACCGCATGGGTTTCAATAAAGTTTCTACGTGGATCAACCTTATCACCCATCAAAATATCAAACAATTGGTCACATAACATTGCATCTTCTAAGTTTACTTTCAACAATGTTCTTGTTGTTGGATCCATTGTTGTTTCCCAAAGTTGTTGAGGCATCATTTCACCCAAACCTTTGAAACGTTGTATTTGCAAACCTTTAGATCCTCTGTCATCAATCAATTTTTGGAGTTTATCAAAAGAATTAATTTCATACTGTTCTGTATCTGTTTCCAATATCAAACTATCTTCTTCTTCTATCAAATAATCTCTGATAACAGGATATGCTGCTTTCAATCTCTTATACTCAGAACTTTTTACAATATTTTGGTTAATGATAACATGTTCTTCTTCATTGAAATTCAATTGAATTGCATATTTTGAATTTTCCGGATTATATTTCAATGAACAAGTATAATTTGCAGCTTCAGAAATATTGTAATTCTTAGCGTGATCTTGTAAGTAATGGTTCAAGTAATCAATAATTTCATTCATTCTGTTTTGATCTTCAAAACATTCTGGAGTGATTTCAGAACGAACCAAACCTCTCAAAACAACTGCCGGATACAAATTCAAAATCGGGTTGTTATAAGAATTGTAGAATGCTGACATATTTTTAACCAATTCCAACAATTCATCACCTGATTTTGTTCTTGATTTCGTTTTGTCAGACAAGCTCAAATTCTTGATACCACGTTCTTTCAACATCTTGTCAAGTGCATGTTCATCATACATATATTCAGATGTCTTACCTTGAGTAACCTTAAATAGAGGAGGTTGAGCAATATACACATAACCATTTTCAATCAATGGTCTTGCATATCTAAAGAAGAATGTTAATAACAATGTTCTAATATGCGCACCATCAACATCGGCATCAGTCATGATAATGATTTTGTGGTAACGAAGCTTTTCGATATCAACTTCATCTGGGTTTCTGCTAATGTTAATACCAAAAGCCTGAACCATAGATTGAATTTCGTTATTACCATAAATCTTGTCTAATCTTGCTTTTTCAACATTCAAGATTTTACCTCTTAACGGCAAAATAGCTTGGAACATCCTATTTCTGCCTTGCTTAGCAGAACCGCCTGCAGAATCACCCTCAACGATATAGATTTCACACTTTTCAGGTTCTCTGTTTGAACAATCAGCCAATTTACCAGGTAGAGTAGAATTTTCAAGAACAGATTTTCTTCTTGTTAATTCTCTAGCTTTTCTTGCAGCCTCTCTGGCTCTTTGAGCTTGCAATGTTTTTTCAATAATAATTTTTGCGATTTTAGGGTTAAATTCCAACCATTCTTGTAACTTATCACGAACTGCATCTTGAGTTGCGCCCATTGCTTCTGCGTTACCCAATTTTTCTTTTGTCTGTCCTTCAAATTCCGGATTAGGAATTTTAACACTTACAATCGCTGTTAAGCCTTCTCTTACATCTTCACCGGATAGGTTCTGATCAGAATCCTTCAAGATATTATTTTTTCTTGCGTAATCATTAAATACACGAGTTAGGGAGTTTCTAAACCCTGTCAAATGAGTTCCGCCTGAATGCGTGTTGATATTGTTAGCAAATGATAAAACGCTTTCGCTATAAGCATCTGTGTATTGCATAGCAACTTCAATTTGCATGCCATCTACAACTTTATCAATATAAATCGGTTTCTCATGCAAAACATTTCTGTTTTGGTTCAAAAACTCAACATAACTTCCGATACCACCAACATAGTGGTAAATTTCGTTAGAATCAGTTCTCAAATCTGCAAAAATAATTTTCAAACCTTTGTTCAAAAAGGCCATTTCTCGTAATCTGTTAGAAACAACATCAGCATCTATTTCAGTAGTTTCTGTAAAGATTTCTGGATCAGGCCAAAAAGTTGTTTTTGTACCTGTTTTATCTGTTTCTTTAATTTTTTCAACAGGAGCAACCGGTTCGCCTCTCATATATTCTTGTCGCCATACAAAACCTTGACGAGAAACTTCTACAATATATTTTTCAGAAAGAGCGTTTACAACAGATGCTCCTACACCGTGCAATCCACCTGAAACTTTATAACCGCCATCTCCAAACTTTCCACCTGCGTGAAGAACTGTATGAACAATTTCCAAAGCAGATTTATTAGTTCCTGGTTTTATATCAACCGGAATACCTCGCCCATTATCCTCTACAGTAACACTGTTATCTTTATTAATAGTTACGTAAATATCTGTACAAAAACCAGCTAAAGATTCATCAATAGAGTTATCAACAATTTCATAAATACAGTGGTGCAAACCTCTTTGAGATGTAGAACCAATGTACATGCCAGGCCTCATACGAACAGCTTCAAGTCCTTCTAACACCCTAATATTGCTTGCATCGTATTCTTGGGAAGTTTTAGTTTCAATGGCTTCGTCATTATCAGGAAGCTCATTAACTTCAATTTTTTCTTCCGGCGCAGCCTGTTGTTGCGCTTTTTCTTCATTTGTAACTTCTGTTTCAGCCATTTATTTCTCCCCTTAATTTACTCTTATCCCTTGTATATATTGTAACACAAACATATTTTTTTGCCCAATTTATGAAAAAAAGTAAACATTACCAAATCGGGGAATAAAATTTTAATCCATATAAATTAAACTATTTTCCTAAAGGAGATATTTTTATGTCAAAAAATTTAATCAAATCAATCAGCAAAATTGTGGAAGAAAGCGGAACTCATAAAATCACTATTTTTACAAATCATCTAAAAATCGACGGACAAATTTTCATTCCAGAAGGAAAATGCGAAGAATGCCATGATGATTTTATAACTATAGAAAACGCTCTTGTTTGCAGACTTAATGATTATTGCACCTGTGAAGAAGATGATTGTAAATGCAATGATTATATGTGTTTCAAATATGATTGGTTAAATATTTCAATCGAAAAAATTACAGCGTTTAGCATAGTGCAATAAAGATATTGCAAGTATCTGTCATCGCACACTTGTTGCGCGATCTTGCGATACTCCACCTCTCTCTTGAATTTATAAGTTCGCCATAGCTCACTAACAAATTCTAATCTCTCCCCAAAGGGCGAGAAAGAACTATATAGTAGCACAGCTACTTTATTCAGACTTTGCATCTATGCCTCAAAACATATTAGCATCTATTTAACGCATTCAACCAAAGCTTGAACAACAACAGGATCCCATTTTTTGCCACTTTCTGCTTGCATAATCTCTAGTGCTTTTTCTACCGGCATAGCCTTTCTATAAGGTCTGTCTGATGTCATGGCACAGTAAGCATCCGCAGCAGCAATAATTCTTGAACCGAACGGAATTGATTGACCTTTCAAACCTTCCGGCTCACCAGAGCCGTCATATCTTTCTTTTTGATAAGTGATATATGGAACAACTTCTGATAAGAAGTTAATATTCATCAACAAATGAACACCAAAATCTGCATGCTCTTGAATTGATTTCAATTCTTCAGGAGAAAGTTTTCCATTTGCCGCAAACAATTTTTCAGGAACTGCAATTTTACCGATATTCTGCAACAAACCTGCATAATATATCAAATCAGTAGTTTTTTCATTCAAACCTAACTGTTTACAAATCTTACGAGCCAATTTGGCAGTATTTTTTGAATGCGAAACTTTATATTGACCCTTTGTATCAACTGCATAAGCCAAATGTTCAACAAAACTTTGTTGATAATCGCACAAATCACCAATTAATGCGGTCAATTCAGCTCTAATATGTTGTAAATCTGATACCGTAGAATGTTCATCATCAATAATCCTGTTTGCATCATCAATTTGAGATTGCAAAGTCATTGATGTTGCGAAAAGCACCGCAATACTTTCAACCAACTCAACATATTCTTTATTAATAGGAGTATCGTTTTCCAATACAATAACACCTGTAGATTTAATATTACAGTGCATAGGAACAACTGTAACATCTTCCTCTACAGTTTCGCCTGAAACAAAAGATTTTCCAATCGGTGTTGTTTCATCTTCTGCATATTTTTTAGTAACTTTAGAAGTAGTTCCAACAAGTTCTAATTCATTATTTTTATCAAGATAAATATGGCATGCCTTAAGCTCCAACATCTGTCTTATAGATTGTGCAATTGATGTATAAATAGCGTGTTCTTCGGATTTGTCAAAACTCAACACACAAAGAGTATTTTGCAAAGAATAAATAGAAATCAATTCTTTCAATTGGTTAATCAAACCCGCTTTTTTATCTTTTACGTTATTACCGATTTTTCTAGCCAAATCCTCAGAAATAAGATTTTCAGCTATAAAATCACCTAAGTTAAGTGCAAAAATTTCTTCAATGGGGTCTTGACCTACCAAATAATCAGACTGTGAAAACAGTGAAACACCATTATTATTTTCTTCTCTTTTCATGAAATTTTCCTTACATACATGCCTTCATTTATACTTACGGCACACTATGAAAAAAACTTTAATAAATTTTACAAAAGTTCATACTTTAGTATGGGAAAGTTCATACTTTAGTTAAACATTTTAATCATCAACTCCGAAAAACTCTCTCAACATTTTATCTTGTTTCCAAGTTATATTGATTTGAAGTGTTTTTATTTCACTAACTTTTACTTCAAATATTTTTATCAAAATAGATCCATACAACTTAAAATCTTTAAATGATTTATCTAAAAAATAATCTTTTCCATTGTCAGAAACAATTATAAAATCAGGATAAATATACATCCTAACAGAAGTTCCACGAATTGGAACTGTATTCCAACACTTTTGAGTTGCAAAATAAGCTATAGGCTTTCCATACTGTTTTATTATCTTAGCACTAGCTTTCGTTGAAACAAAAAAAATAGTTGCCATAATCACAAAGCCAATAAAAAAGGCTCAATACACAACTATATCAATCATATATTAATAACCAATTGCCCAATTAAAAGATGCTGTTTTTTCAGGTTTTGCAACAACAGGAGTTGCAGAATGAACTGCTTGAACTTCAATAACTTTAGCAGCTTTTTGCAACATATTGTACTGCATCATTTTGCTATCAACATTGTTAAAAGATTTCAATCTATCCAAATGATTTTGCAATTCTGCGTTTTCATCATTAAGAGTAGTAATTTGGCGGCTCAATTTGTTCAATGCCAATTCATTTGACATTGCAAAGTAATAACTAACAAATGCAACAAGCACTGCTATTCCTAATAATCCACATAATGTTTTATTTACTTTTCTTATCGCCATAGCCTTCTGTGATATCTCCTTTTGAAAATACCCTTCGATAACTTGATTTTCTTCTCTTACCGGATTACTTACATAACCTCTTTGTGAATAACTAACTTGTTCAAATTCTTCTGTTCTTACTCTAGCTGTATTCAACTTGCATACCCCAATACTATCTTCTCTATCCTTTTGTCGTTCTAGTGCCTTATACATCTAGCTATTCTGAGTTTGGCACTTCTCGATGGTGGATTTTCCCGTATCTCCTGTTCACTCGCTACTATCGGTTTTTTGTTTACCAACTCCAATATCGGAGGTGGGCAATGACAAATCATTTGCGACTTATCACAGTGACATTTCTGCGAGTGATATTTGAATAAGTGTTTCACCAATCTATCCTCCAGAGAGTGAAAACTTATTACACTCATTATAGCACCAAAATCTAATAAATCCAACACATCATTCAGAGTATTTTTTACATTTGTTAACTCTTGATTAACTTCTATTCTAATAGCCTGAAAAACTCGAGTAGCCGGGTGTATTGACGATTTTACATGCGGAGTACAATTTACTATCAAATCGGCTAATTCTATTGTCGTTTCAAGCTTTTTAAGCTTTCTTTGTTCAACTATTTTTTTTGCAATTCTTTTTGAAAATCTTTCTTCTCCGTATTCAGAAAAAATTCTAACCAAATCATTCTCTGAATATGTATTTACAACATCATACGCCGAAAAATCAGCATCCTGATTAAACCTCATATCAAGAGGAGCTTCTTTTGAAAAAGAAAAACCTCTTTCTCCTTTATGAAATTGATGATAAGATGCGCCAAGATCGAAAAGTACCCCACCGGTAATTTTTTCGATACCCAAAGAATGTAAAACTTCCTTAATATTTGTGTAGGAATTTTTTACAATTGTTAAATTTTTGTAATCTTTCAATCTTTCAGACGAAGCCTTAATAGCATCTTCATCCACATCAAACGCAATCAATCTTCCGCTTGGCTGAATACGACTTAAAATCAATCCGCTATGACCACCTCCGCCAAGTGTGCAATCAACATAAATCTTGCCGTCTTGACATTCCAACGCATCAACGGCCTCATTTTTCATAACTGTATAATGTGTAAATTCTTCCATAGAAGAATTGTAACACGAAAAATTTCAACCCACTTGAAAAACACAAAAAATATGTTATAATATAAATATAGGGAAAAGACCTTGAGAGGTCTGAGTTCTCAAAGTCTTTCTTCGTTCCCTATGATTTTAGGTAAAATTCCAGTATCTCAAGTACTGGAATTTTGTTTTTGTACTTTTCAAAAACAAATTCAAAAAGTTTAACAAAACCTAAGCTCATATTTACCACCTCCTTCGACCGTTTTCTTCGTTAACAGTGTGTATCGTGGAGGTTTCCAGGAACTACCCAAATAAATTATATTACGTATATTTACAATTGTAAATATCATTAAAAAAGAGTAGATTAAAAAAATCTACTCTTTTTGCAATTTATTTTTATTTTTACTAAACAGTTTGTTTCATTGCTGCTTTTACTCTGTGGAATGTTTTTTCCTTACCAATAATTGCAAGGATTGCAGTCATATCTGCTCCACAGGTTCTACCTGTAACTGCAGCTCTGATTGCCCACATTGTAACTTTTGGTTTAACACCTTTTTCTTTGTAATAAGCTCTGAAAGCTTCCAACTTTTCGTGCAAGTTTTCTTCTGTCCATTCCCAATCTTTTGCTTGTTCCATAAATGTTTTCAAGACATCTTGCGAAACTTCTGTTTCAAGAGTTTCTTTAGCTTTGTCTTCCATAACAACATCTTCTCCAAAGAAATATGGAACAGCATCAGTAATATCTGACAACAATGTTAATGGTTCATAAGTAACTTCCACCATACGGGTATATTGAGCATCTGTTAATTCATTCAAATCATATTTTGTCAAGAATGGTTTCAATTTTTCCTTTAATTCAGGAATTGAAAGCATTTTAATATAATGACTGTTCATCCAGTTCAACTTATCATATTCAAAAATTGAGTTTGATGAGGAAATTTCGTGTATTCTAAAATCTTGAGCGATTTCATCAACAGTCTTAATTTCTTGACCGTCAGAAGGTGACCACCCCAATAGGGCAACAAAGTTAATCAAAGCATCAGTCAAATAACCTTTTTCAACAAATTCAGAAACGGCAGTTGCACCGTGACGTTTTGAAAGTTTACTTCTATCAGGAGCTAAAATCATTCCTAAATGACCGAATTTTGGAACTTCTGCGCCCAAAGCTTCAAAAATCAAAATTTGTTTGAAAGTATTTGAAATATGGTCTTCCCCTCTTATTACGTGAGAAATTTTCATCAACATATCATCAATTACAACGGCGAAGTTGTAAGTTGGAGTTCCGTTTGATTTCATAATAACGAAATCACCAAGCAAGTTTGTATCAACATGAAGTTCACCTTTAACCATATCATCAAAAGTCAACATAGAAGTATCATGAAAGGCTTTTTGAGCTTTTGCAATATTAAATCTGATTGCAGGTTTTCTACCTTCTGCTCTAAGTTTTTCTTTTTCTTCTTCAGTCAAATTCAAACATTTTTTTGTATAAACGTAAGGCTTTTTATTTTTAGAAGCTTCTTCTTTCTCTTGTTCAAGTTCTTCCGGTGTACAGAAACATTCGTAAGCAAAACCTTTATCTAACAATTCTTGCACATATTTTGGATAAATATCAAATCTTTGAGATTGAGTATAAGGGCCATAAGGACCGCCAACATCAGGACCTTCGTCCCAATTTAACCCCAAAGCTTTTAAGCTATCAAAAATATTATCAATGTATTCTTGTTTAGTACGCTCTGCATCAGTATCTTCAATTCTTAAAACAAATTTACCGTTATTTTTTTTAGCAAACAAGTAATTGAACAATGCAGTTCTTGCAGTACCAACATGTAAGTTTCCGCTTGGTGACGGAGCAATTCTTACTCTAACTTCTGTCATAAATTTTCCTCGATTCTATTTATAATTTCGTAACTATAAAAATACCACGCACAAAATTTATTTTCAAGTTATACAAAAGATTTTAAAATTAATATTCCATTTGCCAATTTGCATTAAGAATTTTTCCAAAACAAGCATAGTCAGATGTTGTAGTAGAATTTTCACAAGCATTTCCTGACAATCTTGCATTTTCAATAGAGCCACCATTACAAACACCTTGCGTTCTGCAAATTGGAGTTACATTTCCGGTATCTAAAACGCCATCAGTGAATATTGCCATATAAAAAGCATCTCTACCAACAATATTCGGACCTTTTCGCCCATTTATATCAACAAACACATTTCCAGCAGTTTGAGCTACTCCATTATAGGTAATCGTAAACCAATTAGGTCTGTCCATACAAATAGAAGCTCCACTTGCTAAAGAAACACAAGCTCCGGCTGTCCATTTGTTCCCATTAATTGATGTAAAAGAACCACCATTCAAATTTTTATAATCACTTACAAAACAAGGTGCAGCAACACCGTTATCACAATCTTGAACCACTTTAAAATAATCATGTAAAAAAGTTTTCATACTATCAGTCGTTGTTAATCCTGCCTCGATCAAATTTATAGCATTTGTATCAGTCAACTTTCTCAATGTTGCTTGTTGTACTTCGTTATAAACCTTATGCAGTTGAGTTACATAGCTTTGTCGTTGATAATTCTGCATCAAAGTTGGAACAGTCATCGCTGAAACAACTCCGATTATGCCAAGAGTTACCAAGACCTCTGCAAGAGTGAAAGCTATTCTTTTCTGTGAAAAGTGAGAAGTGAAACGTGAAAAGACCTTATCGGTATTAATAAGTGAATGGTGAGTGATGAATAGTGAGTGGACCGTATTGGAAAAGGTGTTTGGGTTCATGTTTTCGGCACATGTCATTGCGCACTTGTTGCGCAATCTTTTATCAACATTGGTAAGACACTGATAAATTTCACCAACCATGCGATACTTCGGACTGTTGTCCTCAGTATGACAATAAACCCCTCTCTTAAATTTGTAAGTTCGCTCTTGTTCACTAACAAATTTATTCTCTCCCCAAGGGGCGAGATTACTAAACGCCCTAACCAGGCTAAATCCATTGATATGAGAGGCTAAGCGATTGCCCCCCCCCCGTTGCAACTTAAAAACTTCTTTTTCATAAAAATTACCTCTCAATTTATTATTTACATTATCATTTTAACAGATTTTTTATGATTTTTCAAGTAGTTACAATATTAGAAATCTATACAAATCTCTAAAAAGAAAAATAATTTGACTAATCTTTAATTACCCTTTAGAATATAACTTATGAAGAAGGCTTTGTTAATATTATTATTGCTAATGGTTTTTCAGTTACCCTCAAGTTGTGCAAACAAAAAGATGATACCAGCAACAGGGTCATCCGGCACGCAAGAGGCATTGCCAAATATCTTCATTTATTCAATACCTGATGACAACACAACAACATCCTCAGAAGACACTGATGCAACAGAAGAAACTTATGTAAATGACACCCAAACATCTTCCAACGAAATCTCTGAAGATGAAGTTATCCTAAACATGAAACAAGAAACTGATGAAACTGAAACTTTCGATAATTCAGATAATGATATAGCGCTCGGCGCAACTGTTTTGAAAGGTTATGCACAATATGTCGAGGATTCAAATTCAATATACCTAAAAGATGGTAACAACAATTTTGTTTTAAACTTAAAAAATCCACAAAAAATTTCCGCATCAAAAGGCTTAAATCTATCTGACAAAAACTCCTCAAAAGCACTCTTACGCTACGCAGATGACGAATATCATATTGCACCAAATTCAATCAAAGCGACAGACAAAATTGGGGATTTTACTCTTGGCGCAATTTATGGCAATGAAGTTGACAACATTGCAATGCTTGAAACAGAAACAGGTCTTTTTACAAAATATGAAAAAAGCAGATTTGCCATAAGTTCATCTGTAAAAAAATCGCTAAACACAACTTATGCACAAGATTACAACACAATATCAATTACACCTGAATTTAAATTAAACAACTATATTTCACTTAAAAACAACCTGAAAGCAGATGTAACAAGAAATCGCAGATCTTCAGAACTTATATTTTCATTTAATCCGTTCGGCAAAAAAGATACAGACAAACTTTTATTGGAAGCAGGAGCAAAGCAAACATATTACGTAGATAGTGGTGCAACTAAGACACAATTAAATTTTCAAGCAACTTTCAAATTGTAAATTTATACAAACATTATTGTTTTAATAGTTTATTTTGTTTATAATTTTGTTGTGAGGTTTTATGGCTGAGGATAATTCAAACAATACACAACAAGAAGAAGTTCAAACTCCTATTAAACAGAAGAACAAAACGGGTTTTTATTATTCGTTTTTAACACTTGTGCTATTGTTTTGCCTTATCCAAATTGGGTTTGGAGCAATATTAAATATCTCTAAAACTATTTCTTATAGAGCTAAGATTTCAACTTTAACCAAAATCAGAGATAGTGCGGAGAACCAAAACCAAGAACTTAAACAGGATATCAAATTGTTTTCATCTACCCAAAGCCTTGAAGGTATTGCAAGAAACAACCTTAAAATGGCTGGAGAAGATGAAGTTTTGGTATTAATTAACAACAATCAACCTCAAACAACAAAACATAAAAAACACAAACACAAAAAACATAATAACAATAAGAAGAAATAACGGAGCATAAATGCAAGAAACATTGGAATATATCAAGCAAGCATTCGATTTGAAATCTCAAAAGTGCTACAAGCAGGCTATTGAAATGCTTTATAAAGCTCTTGAGCTTGAAAACGATAACTCAGAAATTCTTTTTCAACTCGGAGAACTTTATTTCTTGCTTAGGAATTTTCCTCGTGCTACGCATTATTTAGAAAAAGTTTTACAAAAAAACAAAAACCATATTGAAGCTTTAAAAATTATGCAAAAAATTTATATTTTTTCAGATGAAAAAGAACTTGCATACAAAACTGCAGAAAAGATTTTTAATCTTCAACAAACAACCGAAAATTTAATAGAACTAATAAAATCAGCAGCCAAAACAAATGATTTCAAAAAAATTGAAACTATTGAAAATTCAGAATTGACAAATGATAGAGTTTTATTTGAAATCGCAAAAGCTTATTATGATAATGGGGAATTTAGTATAGCAAAAAGCGAACTTGAAAAAGCTTTAAACAAAAATCCTGAAAACAATGATGCGTTAGTTCTTTTGGGAAAAATTTATTTTGATGAAAGCGATTTTGAAAAATCAAAACAAATCTTTAATTCTTTCTCAAAAACAACCGAAAATCCGGAAGTTCTAAATTATCTGGGATTGTTCGCATTAGAGGATTTAAAATTCATTGATGCAATAAAATATTTCTCAAAAGCATCAAATTTGAACAAGAAAAATCATAGATATTTATACAATCTTGGCAACGCATATTTTTATAACGGATGGATTAAAGAAGCTGCACAGTCCTACGTTCAAGCGATTTGCATGTCACCTGACAATTTGGGCTACAGATACTCTCTAGCATATTTGTACTTTGAACAAAAAAATTACGAAAAAGCACAAAAAGAAGTTGATTATATACTTGAACACGATGCAGAATATGGGCTTGCACATGTTTTGAATGCTTTATTAAAACTTGAATATAAAGACTTTTTAGGAGCGCAACAAGAACTTGAAACGAACCTCAAAAACGGTAATAATGATAATTTCACTCTTATTTCATTAGCAACTGTTTACAGAGAACTTTCAATGTTTGAAAAGGCAGAAAAAACAATTAAAAAAGTTATTGAACGAAACAGTGATAGTCTTAATTACCAATGCCAGCTTGCTGAAATCTATATTGCAGAAAAGAAATACGATGATGCTCTAAATTTGGTTGAAAAAGTTTTAGCACAAAATGAAAACTATATCACTGCTTACACTACAGGTGCCAAAGCAGCTTTTGCAAAAAATGATTTAACCTCAACAAAAGACTATGCGCAAAAAGCTATTTCACTTGATATGAACTATTCCGGCGGGTATTTTTACCTCGCAATGGTTCGTTTTGCCGAAAAGGATTATGATGAAGCTATCGAATGTATGAAACGTGCGATTATGTTTGACGTAAACAATGCAGAGTATTACGCAAAAATGAGCGATATTTACAAAGCAAAAGAAGATTTTAAAACTGCACTTGATTATATAAAAGAGGCAGAAAGTATTTCTGAAAACACAGAATATAAACTTAAATACAAAGAATTGGCAGCATTAAATCGAAAAATAAAATAAAATTTGACGTTGGAATTAAAAGAATTATAATATTACTACAGATGTAGTTTTTATTATGGGAGAGAGTATTCGTGAATAAGAATTATTTGAAAAAGATTTTATTTATAACAACACTGATTACAATTATACAGTTACCGGTATTTGCAGCAAAAAAACAAGATCCATCACTTTTAGAAATGCCAAAAACGTATCCTGCAAAATATACTTACAACTATGTTAAACAAATTACTCCAATGTACAAAGAAGTTGGAAAAGATGAAGTTTTGTACGTTGCACTTGATATGCTAAAAGGTACAAACGGAGAATTTTCTCGTAACGCAATTTTAGGTAACAATTTGTCTGGTCGAGCAGTAAAAATCGAATTTAGAGATTTAGGAACAATCAACCCTGATTACGCAAATTTTGATGCGCTCGGATGGAAAAAGAACAAGCAATTATTTATTTATATAAACCCACGCCACAAAGACGCACCTCCAGGAGCATTAGCAGCTCTTTTGTCCCACGAAGCACTTCATCAAGATGAGTACAACTCTTTAGCCGAAGAAACTTATGCGTGGACAATGGAAGCTTCTGTTTGGTATGAAATTTCAAAACTTTATCCTGAAAGTAATGACGAATTACATCCATTGGTTGTAAGAGAAAACCAATTGAAAAAATTGTTTGAACGTGGCGGTTATTCAAACCGATACATCAAGAAAACCGTAATGTCTAATGAAGGATATAAAAACTTACCATCAACATCACCAGGTTTTGAGGATTTGTAAACTTATTATTCCACAATCGACAAAATAGCACCATCCCTACCACTTCCCTCGCAAAGGCAGGGAATAAAAAGTTTCCTCCCTCCGGAGGGAGGAGTAAGGTGGGTGTTAATTGTTCAATAAAACTTATTTGTGCCTTTTACTTCCCTGCTTAACCTACTTAAAAAGCATATTGATTATAATAAATCCTTGTTGTTAAATATTGGTATGAAAAAAACTCAAATCGTAATATTTTTATTGTTAGTTGCGACTTTGTTCGCACTAAACAGCATCTTTTTAAGTCTGGATAATTTTGAAGTTTCAGAAATGCCGGAAATGGTAGATCATGACCAAATTTCATCCCAAAAACTTTTTGACAACTGTTGGAAACTTATTCGTGATAATTATTACGATGCAGAGCTTAACAATCAAGCGTGGGGCAGATGGAAAGAGCATTATCACGGGCAAATAAAAACCGATGAAGATGCTAAAGTTGCCATTGATACAATGCTAGCAAGTTTGAATGATCCATATTCAAGATACATGTCAAAACAAGAATATCTTGAACAAAATAATTCTATTAATTCAAAAATTACTGGAATTGGCGTAAATATTGCATCTGTTGCAGGAAAAATTCGTATTGAAAACGTTATGGAAGGCACTCCGGCACAGTTTGCAAACCTTTTACCAAAAGACATAATTCTATCAATAGATGGTAAAAACGTAAACGGGTTATCGCTTTCAGAAGTTGCAAATCTTGTTAGAGGACCTGAAAATAGCTTTGTCAACATAACAATTCTAAGAAATAACGACAAGCTTTCTAAAAGAGTTATGCGTAAAGAAATAAAAATAAAAACTGTAAAAAGTTCTGTTTTAGACAAAAATATTGGTTATATTCAAATAACAAGTTTTATTGGCTCAACAACTCCAAACGAATTTTTAGAAGCGTTAGAAAAAACAAAAAACACACAAGGATTAATTCTTGATTTGAGAGGAAATACAGGCGGATTGTTACCAAATGCCGTGTTTATCGCAAATCTTTTTATTCCTAAAGGAAATATTGTTAGTATCGTAGGCAGAAACGGTTACAAATATGATATCAACGCACAGGATACTGAGTTTGGCGTAAAGAAACCAACCGTTGTACTTGTTGACGGCAATTCTGCAAGCGCAAGCGAAATTTTGTCCGGAGCATTAAAAGATTATAATAAAGCAAAACTTTTGGGAACAAAAACTTACGGCAAAGGAATGGTTCAAAAAATTATCCCAATGCCAAATGAAACAGGCATAAATTTAACTGTTGCAAAATACTTAACCCCTAAAGGCACTGATATCAATAAAAAAGGAATTACCCCCGATATAAAAGTAGTTTTAAGTATTCAAGACGTAAAAAACAACAATGATGCACAACTCCAAGCCGCAAAAAACACATTATCTCAAATGATGTTGAGTAAAAGATAATAACATCTATTTTTTCCTTAAAACCAGTTCATAGCCCAAAATATCATAAAGCATTTTGACTTCGCTATATTTTATCGTATCTCGGTTTAATTTTCCTGAGATATTATAAATAGAATACGGTTTACCTAACTTCTCTGACATTCTTTTGCATAGCTCTGTCATTGTCATATCGTTCATAACCAGTAAATGCTTAATTTGTTGTTTTGTATTCATTTTCTGATTATATAATAGGTTTTAACTAAAATCTTGACTTTTTAACTATAACGGCTATAATTCAACTATAGTATTAAATAGGAGTTTAAAATACTCTTTAAAACCAACATTTGAGCCATATTCAAATTACTGGAATGGTACTCGTGAACAATTAATTGACGGGCATTCTTTTAGTTGTGCGCAAAATCACGCTTTCTGCGCAAAACTAATTCAATACGACGGTTGGAAAATTTCTAAAGATTATCCAGTCAAATTTTAACTTCTTTTGAAAATATTCACATCCTTTAAATCTTCACGTTTCACAACAAGCCCGCATTTTGAACATGCCAGCGTTTCTTCTGTACTGTCTATTGGGAGAAACACATGTTCACAATTTTCAGAATCAAATTCCGCATCTTGCTCACCTGTTTCAAACGGGTCAAAGTCAAGAGCTTTTTTATATTTTTTACCTTTTATATATTTGGTTATTAGTTCAAACAAATACATATTCTATAATACAAAACTATCCGGCAACATTTCCTGTAATGTTTTTACAACAATTCCATCATCTGTTTCAAGAATAATATCCAAACCTTCAGATGAAACAAATTCACTCATTACTTGCCTACAAGCACCACACGGCACACAATATTTCATTTTTGGAGAATATATCGCAACTGCACGAATTTTTCTCTCACCTGCTGCAATTGCAGTACCAATCGCATTACGTTCGCCACAAATTGTCATACCATAACTTGAGTTTTCAAAATTACACCCAGTATAAACATTTCCACTTTCTGCTAATACGCAAGCTCCTACAGGGAATTTTGAATATGGAACATAAGCATTTTCTGAGGCTTTTGCTGCCAATTTAATCATTTCTTCATATTTCATACCTGAATTTTATGTTATTTTTCAAAAATTGTTATCATACGATTATATGAAATTGTTGAAAATTTAAGTAAAAAGGCATACTAAACCTTCACTAGCCCCAATCCCTTTTTAGGCAAGGAGCAATGTTTCCTCCCTGCGAGGGAGGAGTAAGGTGGGTGCTAATTTTGATTACCAAATTTCCCCTACGGGACATCACCCATCCCCTGCCCTTCCCTCAAAAGGGAAGGAGCTATTTTCCCTCACTTGCGATAAAGGATAAAAGGTGGGTGCTAATTTTGATTATCATGTTTCCCTACGGGCTAGCACCCATCCCTTTACCTCTCACAAAACGTGACATTTAGTCACCTTTTGTTCGGCACAGTCCTCACAAAAGGGAAAGAGCTATTTTTTTATGCTATAATTCAATTATGAAAACATTTGCAAGAATTTTATTAATTTTAGCTTTACTAACTTCTTTTGCGCAAGCAATTACTTTTGATGTGCTTGTATTACCAGCTGATATTTTCAACACCAAAGAAAATTATTACGGTTTTGAAGAAGTTTCTGAAATCGTTGCAAATGACATTATCAAAGACTTTAATTCTTCTGATGGAAAAGTTAAATCCCCAGATTTATACGAAATTAGAACAAAATTAAATCAAAATTCCGACTTAAAACAAATAACTACAAACCTTTTGAATAAATACCAAACAACCAACAAATTGGATTATGCAGCAATAAAAAAAGTTGGAAACAGTTTTAATTGCAAATCTGTTTTAATCGTTTCCAGTTCAGCAGTTACAAACAAAAACTCAATAAAACGCAGTGTGTGGGAAATTCTAAATATTTCATCTGTTTTTGATATTTCTTACCCATATAGATTGGAAACATCAGTTGTACTGCTTGATACTGTAAACGATCTTGTAATGTGGAGCAATAGTTATTCTACCAAAATCGGCGCAAATGACAATATTTTTACAGCAAAAAGCTACGCACAAGCTAACGAAGAATTAGAAAAAATTAAATTGTATTCACAAACCGTTGTTACACCATCTGCAACTCAAAATATTATACTAAGATTTTTTCCAAAAGCAATCAGACCAATAGACACAAAAGTTGATGAAAACAACGGTGGAGCATTAAGATTTGAAAGAACAATTCCAGAAAAACCTAAAAAAGATGATAAAAACACCGAACCTTTTTATGGGGACATGATTTTTGGGATATAAAATAAATGTAGTATTAACCCCTCTCTGAAATTACTAAGCTCATCTTATTCGCTAAGAAATTTCTTCTCTCCCCATTGGGGCGAGATTTGGTTTTATCACTTACTGCTTATTGTTTATTGTATCACGTCTTTTGTCGATATTATTAAGTTGATTTTGATTGTCTAGACGCCCTTTATTCATTTTATCCTGAATACTTTCACTATTTTGTTGTTGTGTATTTTTGAAATCAGGAACACTATTTTTTGTCTGTTCTCCATTTTTGTTAATCATTTGCTTCATCTCAACCTGAGATGGAGTATTTGCAGCAACACTATCAAGTTCCGCAAACCTATCTTTTGCATCAAAAAATGCAATCATAGCAACAACCAATACAGATAAAAATATTAAAGATTTTTTCATAATTTTCCCTTTCACATAAAGCACTTTAAAGCAAAAGATAAATATTTTTACTACTCTTTGCTACAATCTTAACGACTTGCATTCGAGGGTTTAAAATGATAAGATATTTTTGTATTAGAGAAAAAGAGGAACGAATTATGGCAAGATTAATAAGACCAAGCTGGGCTATCAGATGTGTACAATCAGGTTGCAAAACTTTGTTTGAAGTAGCTAAAGTCGAAGATGGCAAACAACAAGAAGTTGTATGTCCAAACTGTGGCGAACATTATGTTTACCCAATCTATGATGAAGACGAAAACAAATAACATTGAAACTTCAAGTTCTCCACTAGCAGGAGGGTCGAAATCCAAAAATTAACATTATAAATTTTTTTATATTTTATGGATTTCAAAGAAGGGATACAAACTTGTTCAACGACACAGACAAACGCTACAACCAATATAGCGCACATTTAAAAAACAAATTCGGTGTCAAGGTTTATAAAATAACACTTGATGCCGGTTTTTCATGTCCGAATAGAGATGGTGCAATTTCTACCGGCGGATGTATTTTTTGCGACGAAGGCGGGAGTTTTTCGCAAGCCCATTCCAAACTTTTACCTATAGAAGAACAGGTTAAAGTAGGCGCAGAAACTTTGAAAAATCGCTTTAAGGCACAAAAATTCATGTCATATTTTCAAGCGTATTCCAATACCTATAAGCCGGTTAATGAACTTGAAAAAATTTACAATTCTGCACTTAACCATCCGGATATTGTCGGAATTTCAATTGGCACTCGCCCTGATTGTGTTGATAATGAAAAAATAAAACTGATTTCATCATACAAAGACGATTATTACACATGGATAGAATACGGTTTACAATCAATCCACAACAAAACATTAGAAAAAATCAATCGTGGTCACGATTTCGATTGTTTCTTAAGAGCTTATGAAAAAACAAAAAATGCTGGTATAAATGTTTGCGTACACGTAATTTTTGGTTTGTGGGAAACACACGATGAAATTATGCAAACGGCACAAAAATTAGCTCAACTCGGAGTTGATGGGGTTAAAATCCACATGTTATGCGCTTTAGAAGGAACAAAACTTGCAAAAATCTATAATGATGGCGGAATTAGTTTTATGGATGAAGATGAATATGTTCAAACAGTTTGCGATTTTTTAGAATATTTACCTAAAACCACGACAATTCATCGCCTTGCAGGCAATGGTTTGAGTTCGGAACTCATTGCGCCACTATGGCTTTCTAAGAAATTTGATTGTTTAAACAAAATAGATAGAGAATTTATTAAAAGAAATTCATATCAAGGGAGTAAATTTGTTTACAAATAAGCATCAATATGCAATAATAACGAAGTATCTTGGCAAATATTTTGTAACAAATTTTTAACAGAATAGCAAGAAAAATTATTCACATCCATTATGTATTGTAAAAAAAGATATTGGAGAAAAATATGTTAACAATACAACCTAAAATCTCAAACAACAGCACTACTTTTGGTCGTAACAAGGATAGAAGATTAAGTCCTGAAGAACTTGAAGAAAAGAATTATCAAACTGCAAGACGAGAAATTGAAGAACAACAAGATGATTTTCTCGAATTAGCAGAAAACAAAGATTTGCACCTACCCAAAACTGCTAAAAAAGTAATTGCCGGCGGAGCAATTGTAACAACAGGTTTGTTAGGTGGAATGGCTACCGGATGGGGTGCTAAACAATCAATAAAAGCATTCAAAAAATTAGGTCAAACTAAAGCTATGCAAGGTTTGAAAGAACAAGCAAAAGCAACAACAGAATTTATTTCCAAAACTGCCAAAAACGTAAAAGCAGATTTCGTAAAATCAAAAGCTTACACAACTCCAAAAGCTAAACTTGATAAATTTGCACAAACAAAATTTGGCAAACCTATTGTAAAATTCTTCAAAGCAATAGGTAACGGAATTTCATTTGTTTATAACAAAATTAAAGCCGGAGTTAATTACGTAAAAGGCAAAATCAAAAGCGTAAAGGCTGAAACTTATGAAAAAGCTGCCGTAAATACAACTGCTGCATCAGGAGGTATTGCATCTGGCGTTACTGCTATCAAAGAACAAAGCGAAAAAGGATCTGAAGAATAATGACAATCTCTTTAAACGAAAGAATTTCATTTACATCAAATCCGGCACCACAAGCTCGCAACCGAGATAAAGACGCTGAAAAGAAAATAGTTGCAGGTGGTGGCGCAATTGCAGCCAAGTCAGGTTTTGACATGTTTGCTTCTGCATCAAAAGTTTCTAAAGGAATGAAAGGTGTTGCAGGAGTTGCCAAAACAACTACAGCTGTTACCAAACAAACAACCGGTTTGTGGGCAAAAGTTGTTGAAAACGCAAAATGGGCTAAAGATGCAGTACTTAACTGGGGGGCAAAAGTAAAAGGAATGAAAGTTCTTAAACCTCTTGTTAATAGCAAATTGTATAAATTCGGTGCAGGATTTTTGGGTTACGGCTTTGGTTTCGTAACATTGATTTCCGGGCTTTCTGATATCAGTAAAGTTGCAACCGATGCAATCGACGAAAACATTTTACATAAAAATTAATCAATATTGTTAAATATCTAAAGTCGTGCTAAGCTTATGCTATGCACGATTTTATTTTGAGAGAAATTAAAGATACGGATATTGAAAAAGAAATTAATGCCATTGGTTTTGACAAATCATACTCGCACAAAGCTAAAGAAAAATTTGAATACAAGAATATCAAAATATATTCTTTAACCCCTGCAATGGCAAATATTTTGAAACAAACCGCTCTTTCTGTAGGTTGTGATTGTGCAACACATAGAGAGGTTATTACCGGGAAAATCGAAAATTCAAATTGTATTTTAGGCGGAAGTGTTTCTCAGATTAAAAAAATTGCAGAAAAACTAAAATTTCAACCATTTGGGTTAAAAGAATTAGGTAAAAAACTTGAAAATTCATGTCCACCCCTTACGGGAGGACCGAAATCTATGATTTCGAGGAGGGGGACAAAACTTGTCGGAATTTTAAACTTAACAACAAATTCATTTTCAGATGGAGGAATGTATAACGATTTTGAAAAAGCCAAAGAACATCTTTTAGAATTGATTTCTGATGGGGCTGATATTATTGACATTGGAGCAGAATCAACCAAACCATATTCATCTCCAGTTTCACCAAAAGAACAGTTAGAAAAACTTTTACCAATAATTGATTTTGCAAAAAACAAAACCACAATCAGCATTGATACCCGTAGTGCAATTGTTGCAGAAGAATGTATAAATGCAGGAGCAAACATCATAAATGATGTTTCAGGATTTGATTATGACGAAAAAATGATTGATGTAATCGCAAAACATAACATCCCAATTATTATCCAACACTCACAAGGAACTCCGGAAACAATGCAAAATTCTCCTCATTACAACAATTTAATTGAAGATATTTTCCTAAACCTCAAAAAGAAAATTGATTTTGCGCACTCAAAAAATATCAAAAACATTATCATTGATCCTGGAATTGGTTTTGGCAAAACAAAAGAGGATAATTTTGAAATCATTAAAAGAATAGAAGAATTTCAATCTCTAAATTGTCCGATTATGCTCGGAATTTCTCGAAAAAGCTTGCTGGATATGCCAAATGCTGATAATTTAGCTAAAGACATATACACAACGGCTATTAACGCACTTGCAATAGAAAGAAACGTTGATTACATAAGAGTTCACAACATAAAAATGCACCGAAAACTAATTGATTTGATGGATATGTTTGTGATAAAATAAAATGAGAAATAAGGAGATCAAAATGGAAGATTTAAGAGATAAATATGAAGTCGTAATTGGTTTGGAAGTTCATGCTCAGTTGAAAACTAAATCAAAAATTTTCGCACCTGACGGTTGCGAATTTGGTAAAGAACCAAACTCAGAAACTAGCCCTATTACACTAGGTATGCCTGGTGTTTTGCCGGTTCTTAACAAAGAATGTGTAAATATGGGGATTTTGACCGGTTTGGCATTAAACTGCGAAATTCCAGAAAGATGTAAATTTGACAGAAAACAATATTTTTATCCTGACCTTCCAAAAGGTTATCAAATTTCTCAATACGATGAACCAATTTGTGTAAATGGTTATTTAGATATCAAGGGCAAAAGAATTGGTATCACTCGTGCGCACCTTGAAGAAGATGCCGGAAAACTTGTTCACGCAGGAGCTGATGGGCTTGCAGGTTCTTCATACTCACTAGTTGACTTGAACAGAGCCGGAACTCCGTTATTGGAAATCGTTTCTGAACCGGATATGAGATCTTCTGAAGAAGCAAGAAACTACATGGAAGAATTACGAAACATTGTTCGTTACATCGGCGTTTGCGATGGCAACTTAGAAGAAGGTTCAATGAGATGCGATGCAAACATTTCTATTATGCCTAAAGGTTCTAAAGAATTTGGTACACGTGCCGAAATCAAAAACGTAAATAGTTTTTCTGCTTTGCAAAGAGCTATTGAATATGAAATTGACAGACAAATCGAAATCGTTGAAGAAGGTGGAGAAGTTGTTCAAGAAACAAGACTTTGGGATGACAATTCAAGAGAAACACGCTCTATGAGAGGCAAAGAAGATGCTCACGATTACAGATATTTTCCAGAACCTGATTTAATGCCTTTAAAAATTTCAAGAGAATGGGTTCAAGAAATTAAAGACAAAATGCCAGAACTTCCTCAAGCAAAACGTGAACGCTATATGTCACTAGGTTTGAGCGAATACGACGCATCAGTAATCGTTGAACAAATGGGCTTAGCTTTATTCTTCGACAAAGTGTTAGAATTAGGTGCATCTCCAAAAATCGCAGTAAACTTTATTATGGGCGAAATCGCAGCTTACTTAAAAGAAGAAAAGAAAGAAATTACAGACACTAAATTAACTCCTGAAAATTTGGCTGAGTTAATTGCGTTAATCGAAAAAAATACAATCTCTAACAACATCGGGAAACAAATTATTATTGATATGATGAAAGATGGCACAAAAGCATCTGAAATTGTTGAAAAACGAGGTTTGAGCCAAATTTCTGATACCGGTGCAATCAAAGAAATTGCTCAAAAAATTGTTGACGCTCATCCAAATGAAGTTCAAGCTTACAAAAACGGTAAAAACAACCTGCTAGGTTTCTTCGTTGGTCAAGTAATGAAAGAAACTAAAGGCAGAGCTAATCCAAAAACCGTTAACGAAATTTTGAGAGATATTTTAGGCTAAATTTATATTGTCCTCCCCTTTCGGGAGGACTGTTTAATTCAAAACGGAGTAAATATGTTATTCAATTCACACAAAACAACAAGTATGGCAACAGAAATTTTTGAGCAGGCTGAGGTGCTTAAAAATCTTCTGGAAACGCACATTAGCGATGATAATTATATCTTGTTTGATATCCCTGTAGATATTCAAAAAGTTATTTTTGTTGCAAGTGGCTCATCTTACCACTGCGCAAGGTTTGCTGCCGACTTGTTTGGAAATGTTGCTGGAATTGAAGCCAGAGCTATTTATTCAAGTGAATTTCTACTAAAAGCTGCTGTTCCACACGACAATGATATTTTATATGTGTTTATAACCCAATCTGGTGAAACATCTGACACAAATTCTGCACTAAGAAAAGCTAAAGAATTTGGAATGAGGACACTTTGCATCACAAACAAAAAAGGGTCTACAATCTGGGAAGCATCTGATTTCAAAATAGATTGTTGTGCAGGAGAAGAAAAAAGTATTGCGGCGACAAAATCTCTTACAACTCAAATGTTATGTTGCACTCTATTAGTATTAAAATACGCTGCACACAAAGGGATTGATATTTCAAACTATATCAATGATTTGAAAGAGTTGCCGGAATACATTAATGCAACTTACAAACTTCATCCAGAAATAAAAGAAATCGCAAAATTTTTGTCTAAGTATAAAAATATTGTTATCACTGCAGACGGAATTTCTTACGCAATAGCCAAAGAAGCATCTTTAAAGATTAAAGAAACCTCTTACATCAATGTTTATTCAAATATTTTGGGAGAATTTATGCACGGACATGTTGCAATTTTGAACAACAAACCGGCAATGATACATATTTCTGTAAACGAATTAAGTTACACAGCAATCAAGAATTTGAGTAAAATTTCAGAAGATTATAACCCACCTTTAACAATACTCGGTTGTACAAACGACAAACTTAATCCAAAATTTAATATAGATGTAAAATGCGAAAGTGAAATAGTTAAATCTTTCTGTTTAGTTGTTATTTCGCAACTTTTAGCATTAGAAATCGCTACATCATTAGGAAGAAATGTCGACAAGCCACATGGCTTGCATAAGGTTGTACAGTAAGATGTGAATGGAATTTTTCTATGAAAAATAAGACATAACTCCTTCCCTTGCGAGGGAAGGTAGGGATGGGTGCTTACTTATATCACAACTTTCTTAAACTTTTCAAAAACTTACTCAATTTAACTATTATAGGCTAATATGTATGTCAAATGCCTATTTCTATTACATCAAAGATATTTACAAATAAAAAAAAGACCTCAAACGAGGTCTTTTTTTATACACTCATTCTTATTAGAATTGTTTCAAAAATCTCACATCGTCGTTGAAGAACAATCTTATATCGTCGATTGCGTATTTTAACATTGCCAATCTTTCTACACCCATACCGAAAGCAAATCCGGTATAAACATCAGGGTCAATTCCAACACCACGTAAGACGTTCGGATCAACCATACCGCAACCCAAAACTTCTAACCAACCGGTGCCGGAACAAGTTCTGCAACCTTTACCTTCACACATTATACATTGAACATCAACTTCTGCAGATGGTTCAGTGAATGGGAAGAAACTGCTTCTAAATCTTGTTGGTCTGCTTGCACCAAAATATGTTCTGATAAATTCATTCAAAACACCTTTCAAATCACCGAAAGTAATGTCTTTATCAACATACAAACCTTCAATTTGGTGGAAGAAGTTATTCTTACGAGCATTAATATTTTCGTTTCTATAAACTCTACCCGGAGAAATAATTCTAATAGGCGGATTTTTACCCTCCATTGCATGAATTTGTGCGTTAGAAGTTTGACTTCTCAAAACAACGTTTTTCGCAATTTCTGTATAGAAAGTATCTTGAACATCACGTGCAGGGTGATCTTTCGGAACGTTCAACGCATCAAAATTAAAATATTCTGTTTCAACTTCCGGTGCATTGGCTTGCGGAACAACTGAAAAACCTAAGCTTTGAAAAATAGCGGTAATTTCATTTGTAGTAGAAGTCAACGGATGAACTCTGCCCATTTGAGTATATTTTCCAGGTAGAGTAACATCAATTCTTTCCTGTTTCAATTTTTCGTTCAATTCTTTTCTATAAAACTCGTCATGTTTTGCTTTCAAACCATCTTCAAGCTTTTTGGTAATCTCGTTTGCCAAAGAACCAACAATTCGTTTATCATCGTTAGACAAGTTTTTTAAATTTTTTTTAATTTCGTTAAATTCACCCTTACGGCTTAAATATTTACCACGAATTTCCTCAATATCGTTAATAGAAGTAGCTTTTGCCAAATCTTCCGTTGCATTTGCAAATATTTTTTCTAGTTGTTCTTTCATTTTTATTACCTTCTAAATTATTTCATTATATTTTTTTTCGTAAGCAATTGTCGTAATTGGTCCGTGTCCCGGAAAAACTTTAATATTTTCATCCAATTTAAACAACACCTCTTTCACACTGTGCCTGATTTTTTCTAAATTTCCACCGAACAAATCAGTTCTGCCTACACTTTGTTTAAACAAAGTATCGCCAGAAAACAAATTTTCACCAATTAGGTAGCAAACACCACCTTCTGTATGACCTGGAGTTTGAATTACTTTAATTTGCATATCTCCGACATCCAAAACATCTCCATCTTTTACAAATTTTTCGTAAGTAGGAGGAACAATATCTGGTACTCCGAAAAGTCTTGTAAACTCATTCACGTTATCAGAAATAGCAAGATCATCTTTACAAATTACGGCAGGAGCATTCAATGTTTTTTTCAAAGAATTTAAGCCCATAATATGATCAAAATGTCCGTGAGTAATCAAGATATATTTAACATTTGCGCCTAATTCATCAACAACCTTTTTTAGCTCAGGAATATCTTGAGGAGCGTCAATAAGCACCGCATCATGTGATTTTTCATCCATAACAAGGTACATATTATTTTCAATTAATCCTGCTATAAATTGTTTGATAATCATTACGCTCTCACCAATTCGAAGATTTCTTTGCAAATTTTAAATAATTCCTCTGCCTTATCAAGCGGAACCATATTCGGTCCATCTGACTTAGCATTATCAGGATCTGGATGAACTTCAAAGAACAGAGCATCTGCACCAACTGCCATAGCTGCTTTTGCAAGAGGTGGAACAAAAGTTCTATCACCACCGGATGAAGTACCATTAGCTCCCGGAAGTTGAACACTGTGAGTAGCATCAAAAACTACAGGATAGCCAAATCTTTGCATAATCGGAATTCCTCTGTAATCAACTACCAAATTGTTATAACCAAATGAGCTACCTCTATCTGTCAACAAAACTTGTTCATTGTTGCATTCTTCAACTTTTTTAACCAAATTTCCCATTTGATCAGGAGCCAAGAATTGTCCTTTTTTGATGTTTACTATTTTTCCTGTTTTTGCAGCTGCTACTAACAAATCAGTTTGTCTGCACAAAAACGCAGGAATTTGCAAAATATCAGCAACTTTACTTACGGGTTCAGCTTGATCTGGAGTATGAATATCTGTCACAATCGGCAAATCAAACTTGTCTTTCACATTTTGCAACATTTCAAGCCCTTTTTCCATTCCCGGTCCTCTATAAGAATAAATAGATGAACGATTAGCTTTGTCAAAAGATGACTTGAAAATATAATTTATGCCTAATTTTTCTGTAATTTCCTTTAAACCTTGAGCTGTTTCATCAAGGATTGCTTGACTTTCAGCAGCACAAGGACCGGCAATTATAGTCAACTTGTTACCACCAATTTCAAAGTCTCTCAATTTTATTTTCTTAATACTCATATGAAAATTATAAGCAAAATATGAATGAAATTCAACTATCTAAAAACGCAACGGATAATCTTTCGGAATTTTCCAACCGTTCATTTGGATTAGTGCTGTGCAATATGCCCGTTCATTACTAACTTGTTTTTTACAACCTATTCCATTATCATTTAACAACATTTCTTTTGTCCCATCCCAGTTCCATTTATATGGCTCAACTCCTTTTTTATAATGATATTTATTAGCCTCTTGTGTACCTGATGGATAAAAGAAAAATGTAAAATACTTCACACCGGAATTTTCCATATCATTTTTAATTTTTCCAGTATCTTCATTTACCAAAAATTTAAAGTCTTTAGCACTTGGCCAAAATTGAATAGAACCGTTAGCAAAATTTACAACACTTCCATCAGGCAAATATGCTAACAAGCAACTTGAGTTATGCCCGTAAGGTTCAACTTTTAATGTTTTCATATATGCCAAAAAATATTTTTGCCAATATTCCGTATTTGGCAATTCCTTAGTTTTATCGTCATTTCCATTTTCATCTTTCTCATATTTATTTTCACGAGGTTCCCACTGTGTCATATCACCATAATCAACTTCAGCCATCTTCACTGCCTGATTGATTGTAGTATAAAATTTTTCTAGCCTTGTTTCAGCAACTTGCCTTCTATGATTTGCCATAAGTGTAGGAATAGTCAGTGCTGCAACAACTCCAATTATACCAAGAGTGATTAAAACCTCCGCCAATGTAAAAGCTATTTTACGAGAATTATTCCAATGGGCTACGTGCGTAGCACCTTCTGCGAGAGTAAATGCGTAAAACTTTAATTTCATTATATCTCCTTTGTTATAAAATAATAACTATAGTTAGTTTATTTAATTATAATTATTTGAGCAAAGTTTGTCAAGTATTTATAATTGACAAATGAATAAGCAAGAATTTCAAGAAAAATATGGCATGGAACTTAAAATTGCCAGAGTTAGAAAAAAACTAACCCAAGAACAACTCGCAGAAAAAATAGACAGTTCTTCTGTTTACATCGGATACGTTGAAAGAGGATTGCAATGTCCCACAATTTACCAGTTTTTAAAAATTGCAAATGCCCTCAATATTAATATTAAAGATTTTTTCAAAGATTTTCTCGACTAAAAAAAGCACCCCTAAAAGGAGTGCTTTCAATTCTTTAAATTTAACAACTTATGCCATCAAGTCTTTTACTTCAGCTGCAAAGTTTTTAGGATCTAATTTAATACCAGGTCCCATTGTAGTTGATAGGTAAATTGATTTTACAAATGTACCTTTTGCAGAAGCTGGTTTTGCTCTCAAAATTGCATCAGCAAGAGTTGCATAGTTTTTCAACAAGTCTTCTTCGCTAAATTCAATTTTACCAACTGGGCAGTGAATCATACCTTGTTTGTCAGCTCTGTATTCAACTTTACCAGCTTTAGCATCTTTAACTGCTTTTGCTACGTCCATTGTAACTGTACCAGTTTTAGGGTTTGGCATCAAGCCTTTTGGACCTAACACTCTACCTAATTTACCTAACATACCCATACAGTCAGGAGTTGCAATCAATGTATCAAAGTCAAACCAACCGCCAGAAATCTTTTCAATGATTTCTTCAGCACCTGCAAAATCAGCACCAGCTTCAGTTGCTTCAGTTGCTTTAGGTCCTTTTGCGATAACACAAACTTTAACAGTTTTACCCAAACCTGCAGGTAATACAACTGTTGATCTGATTTGTTGGTCTGCTTGACGAACATCAATACCTAATCTCATGTGGCATTCAACTGTTTCATTAAATTTAGAAACTTCTTTAGAAATTTCTTTCAATTTCTTAATTGTATCTACTGCAGTAGCCGGTTGAACGAAGCCTTCCAACATTTCCTGCATTTTCTTTTGTTTTTTAGTTAATTTACTCATTTTTTAAATTTTCCTTTCGTGGTATTAGCGGAACATCTAGGGGGCTAACCCCTCTCTCGATTTTGTAAACTCACCTCAGCTCGCTAACAAAATCTCCTCTCTCCCCAAAGGGCGAGAGTTT
This sequence comes from Candidatus Melainabacteria bacterium MEL.A1, assembly GCA_001765415.1. Lineage (GTDB taxonomy): Bacteria > Cyanobacteriota > Vampirovibrionia > Gastranaerophilales > Gastranaerophilaceae > Stercorousia. The sequence goes on along the minus strand of CP017245.1, from coordinate 1,588,463 downwards.
TTAAGTTCCTTCCATCTAACCTTCTTTTACTGTAACACCCATAGCTCTGCAAGAACCTTTAATCATCTTAACGGCAGATTCCATAGTTGTTGCATTCAAGTCGTTCATTTTTATTTTTGCAATTTCTTCAAGCTGAGCTTCTGTAATTTCACCAACTTTGTCTTTGTTAGGAACTGCTGAACCTTTTGGAAGGTTTAAAGCTTTCTTAATAAGAACAGGAGCTGGAGGTGATTTGATTACGAATGAGAAACTTCTATCTTCGTAAACATCAATAATTACCGGAATAATATAACCAGCTTGAGATTCTGTTTTAGCGTTGAATTGCTTACAGAAATCCATGATATTAACACCATGTTGACCTAATGCTGGACCAACCGGTGGTGATGGATTTGCTTTACCAGCTTCAATTTGAAGCTTAATTTTTCCTACTACTTTTTTAGCCATTTTTTTCTCCTTTTGTGGTACTAACGGTTTTTACCGACTATAGCAAAAAATCCTTCCACATGTTTTGTACATATTTATGAATAGCGAGTGGTAAATTGTGAGTAGTTCTTTACTTTTTATTATTGAACCATTCACTATTCACAGTTCACTACTCACTATAATTTATTAATTTGTTTATATTCAAGTTCAACCGGAGTTTCACGACCGAAGATTGAAACATTTGCACGAATTTTTGATTTATCCGGATAAACTTCAATAATATCAGCAACAAAGTCTGCGAATGGTCCAGATGTAATTCTAACCTTGTCACCAGCTTTAACGTCAAGTTCAATTTTTTGTTGAGTTGAAGTTGAGCGATTAATAATCTTTTTAATTTCGCTATCTCTAGCCGGAATAGGTTTTTTAGCAGAACCTACAAATTTTGTAACACCGGAAGTGTGTCTTACAACATACCAGCTATCTTCATCCATAATCATTTCTACAAGAACATATCCTGGAAAGATTTTTTCTTCACGTTCCTGTTTTTTGCCACCCTTCATTTGAGTAACTGTTTTTTGAGGAACTTCAATTCTGAAGATTTTGTCGCCCATGTTCATATATTCAATACGTTTTTCAAGGTTTACTTTTACCTTGTTTTCATATCCTGAATAAGTATGAACAATGTACCAGCGTTTTTGCTTTTTCTTAGCTTCCTTTGCAGTGTTTTCAGCTTCTTGCTCTACTGCTTCTTGAGCTTTATCTTCATCTAATTGTTCTTTCATAGATTTTTCTTTTTCAGTCATAAGCCACCTTTTATTCTTTTACCGAATTACTTTATAAATCCGAGTAAACTTTTAAAAATTATATCCATCAAATAGACAGCAACAGTAAACACGAAAACAATAGCGACAACAAAAACTGTTTCCGCTACTACTTGTCGGCTTTCCGGCCATGTTATTTTACCCCACTCAGTTCTAACACCTCTAAAATATGTTTTAACTGAATTAGCTAATTTTTCAAGCCATGCCGGCATTTGATTTTCTGCACCTATCATAAATCTGATTCCTTATGTTTTATAAAATCGCGCCCTGAAGGACTCGAACCCTCGACATCCGGTTTTGGAGACCGACGTTCTACCAACTGAACTAAGGACGCTCAGCGGGGATATTCTCCCCATAATCTTGTTCGCTCGCCTTTAACGGGTCTACGGCTCTGCTTACCTTTGTTACCAAAGCCAACACCAGCCTTCGCCCTCAGCTCGCTCACGCTATTTAGTTTCTTTGTGAGTTGTATGTTTTTTGCAAGTTGGGCAATATTTATTCAACTCAAGTCTTTCTTTAATATTTTTTTTGTTTTTAGTAGTTGTGTAGTTTCTTTCTTTACAATCTTCACATGCAAGAACTACCATTCTGTCATTTTTTCCTTTGATACCCATAGTTTTTATTCCTTTATAATTATTAATTAACTTATTGGTTTATGCCCTTTAAAAAAGAATGTGATGAACTCACATTCTAATCAAATCGGCTTACACTATTATGATAAAACAAACAAAATAAATTGCAAACACATTGTTAACAAACTATAAGCAAAATCAGCCGACTAGTTAAGTCGACTGATTTAGTTTAAATATTTTCAACAACCTATTTAATTACAAAATCAGATGTTTGTTGCGGTCTTTCAGTAGAGTAAGAAGTTGGAATATCATACTGACCGTAGGAATCAGCTCTTAACTGTTCCATATATACCTGACCATTTTTTACAATCTGTTGTTGTTGTGTCAAATTCTTTTCAAGGTTAGTCAAAACTTGTTCTGCATAAAGCTCTGCACCTTCTTTTGTTTTCAAAGCATCTTCAGTTGCTTGCGCACGAATACCTTCAGCTTCTTCCATTGCTTTACGCTTGATTTCTTCGCATTCTTGTTGAACTTGAGTTCTTATCCTAACTCCTTCACGTTCCAATGCTTTAATAAAATCAGCTTCTGACAATTTTCTATCTGCTTCTGCCTGAGCATCAGCAATAATTTTTTCAGCTTTTTGTTGCGCCTCAATTTGAAGTTCTTCTCTACGTCTTAAAAATGCCCTTGCCTCTTGAACTTCTACCGGCAAAGACGCATAAATTCTATCAATTAATGCTTCAATCTCTTTTGTTTTTACAACAGTATATTTTCTTGGAATGATAGGAAAACCTTCCTCCAAAGCGATTTCTAGCATTTTTAATAAATCATATACACCATTCTGTTGTTGCATGACACATATACCTTTCTTACTCTAATAACATTCTACATAAGCGTATATTAATTGTCAAATAGTTTATTATTCTGAAAGCTACATAAATTAACATTTTATATACAACATAGATAATTTTATTTTTTAGACTTCAAGTATTCATAAACCGGTTCCGGCACAAACTTTGAAACATCGCCATTATTAAGATAAATTTCCTTGATTGTGCTTGATGAAATAAAGTTATATTTTGGTTTTGTCGTTAAAAACACTGTTTTAATTTCGCTTGCCAACGCACTATTAGCTTGAGATAATTGCATTTCATATTCAAAATCAGAAACAGCACGCAACCCTCTAATCAAAACCGTAGCCCCTTTTTCTTTTGCGTAATTAATAGTCAAGCCTTCAAAAGCATCAACCTCAACATTTGGCATGTCTTTAACGCTCTCTTTTATTAGTTCAACTCTCTTTTCAACCGGTACAAAACCAACTTTTGCAGAATTATGCGCAACGGCAATTATCACCTTATCAAAAATCTCTGTTGCAGTTTTTAATATATCAATATGTCCTTTTGTAACGGGATCGAAACTTCCCGGATAAATAGCTATTTTCATCAAATTTCCTCTTTAGGTCTATCCTGCCCTCCATTATATCATAAACAAATTCCGAAGTTATTAAGACATTAAGAACCACCATTTATTAACTTTTGTAAAAATATATCAAAGTTATGCAATTTTTATATACCAAAATACTTTATATAAATGTAAGACATAAACAACAAAATGCGAAAGCATTAGAAAATAAATTTTAACTACCTACTACACTTTCTACCTACTTTACACGAGAAATCATTTAAGATTTTGAACCTTCTGAATTTATTTAGAAGGTTTTTCTTTATAAAAAAAGCACCTCATACGAGGTGCTTTCCAATTTTTTTTAAATCAGACAAAACTATTTAAGTCTTACGCTAACTGAAGTTCCTTTTTTAGAAATTTCAACTTTGTCTTCTCTTGCTAACCAACCAAGACCTAAATCAGCGAAATTGCCTTTAAGATCTAATTCTTTTTTCATTTTAGAGAAAGTAGATTCTCCGTTGTTGCTCAAATAGTTGTAAATTTCACCAGCTGATTGTCCGATTTTGTCTTGTAATTCTTGCATAATTTAAACCTCCAATATTAATATAGTTTTACCTCTCCGTTCATGTCCTTATATTAGTCTAATTTTCAAAAAAATGCAATAGTTCAGAAGGATGAGGACAAATTTTATTTTTTATTGTTCATGCTACAATTGCTACTGAAGGAGTATGGATGTTAATTTCTGGCGATATATCAACCAATAAAACTGATTTTCTGATAAAAGCTTATGCTGATTTGCTTAATTCAGGAGTAAATTCGTCTGAAATATTAGTCCTTGTTCAAAATTCAAATCTTAAACAAAACTTCATAAATAAAACTTTAGACCAACTTACAATAAAAAATATTGAAAAGTTGCAAGTTAATTCGTTCTTTTCATTAGTTTATAATGCAGTGAATGACAATTGGGCATTTTTAGAAAACATAAATCCTTACGAAAATCCAAAAATTTTACCAAATCTGACAGGACTTGAAGTTTCACAATTCATATTAAAAGACATTCTAAAAGATGTAAAATTCAAGGGTTATAACTCAAAAAAATCACTTCTTCATCAAATATTCAGAAGATATTCGCTAATTGTTCAAAACAATTTGACAGATGAAGAAATTGAGTGGAGATCAAGAGTTTTAGGCGAAAGTTTTGCAGATGATGCAAAAGTCACTCTGAAAAAATTATTATCAAAAACTCTTGCTTTAAGAGATTTTGACTACCTCAGACAAGGTTTGATATTCAATTACATTTATAAAAATTCGGATTATTTTAAAAACATCAAATACCTAATCATTGACGATGGTGATGAAATCACTCCGATTTGTTTCGATTTTATCTCTTATCTTGCTCCTCAATTGAAAGATGTATTCATTGCATTTGATGAAAAGGGCGCAAGCAGAACCGGATATTTGAGTGCAGACAGAACTGCCGTATGGAAGTTTGAAGATTTGTTTAACCAAAAAGCTCAAAAATTAGTATCCCAGAACAAGTTATCAGCAGATGCCGAAAATTTATATTCTAACACTACAGAAAATAAATCAGAAAATCTTGAGAATTTCTCATTACAATCACCATCCAAAAGAGCTTCTATGATTGATGATGCAATAAAACAAATTTCTTGCCTTTTTGCAAAAAATATTCAACCATGCGAGATTTCTATCATCACACCTGTAATTGATGACATGCTCAAATTTTCATTAAAAGAAAATTTGCATTGCAATTTAGTATTTTTATCAGGAAGTGAAAAACTTATCCAAAACAGATTTGTAAAAGCAGTTTTAACAATCTTAAAACTTAATTGCAATATGCGCTTATCAGAATTCGATTTAAGAGTTGTATTATCCGAATTTTTAGGAATTCCTATCAAATATTGTCAAAAAATATTAGAAAATTTTGAAGCGACAGGAGAACTTGTTGAGTATGAATTTTCAATAGAAGATTACACTAAAAAATATAAAAAATTTCTTAATTTATTAAAGATATTATCAACAAATGAGAATAAACTCTCTGAAAAAATTTGCGATATTTTTAATGAGTTAGCTGAAATTTATTTTGTAAATTCTGTCGAACTAAATAAATTCAACTTTTTTGTGAAACAATTACAGGATTTTGAAAATGTTTTTGGGAACAATTTCAAAGACAGACAAGAAGAAATTATTACTCAAATAGAAAACTCAATCATTGCCGAAAATCCATATTCTACTTTAGAAATTGGAACCAATGATTTAATTATTTCAACTCCGCAAAAAATTATTGACAATCAAGTTAAGACCAAATATCAATTATGGCTTGATATTTCTAGTGACGAATGGGTAAAAAGCGATACAGGACCTCTTTATAACGCTTGGGTTTTCCAACGTGGCTGGGCAAAAGATGAATTTACAATTGATGACAATATTGAATTATCAAAAGAAAAAACTGCTCGAATTTTGAGAAAATTAACTCTTTGTGCAACAGAACATATATTCACATACTCAAGTCTTTTTGATGGAAACGGAATTGAAAACTTTGGCGGAATTGAAGAATATATAAAAGTAAGCGAAAACATTGAACAAAAAGATAATAATACCAAAACCTTCAACATTATCCCAAGAGATGACCAAAAGCCGGTTTTGGAATACAAACAGGGTAAAATGGCAATTTCAGCAGTTCCGGGAGCCGGGAAAACAACTATTCTTCTTGCATTAATCATCAAGCTTTTGGATAGAGGAATTTCACCTGAAAACATATTCGTAATGACCTATATGGAATCTGCAGCAAGAAATTTTCGTGACAGGATTAAAAATATAAGACAAAATTCGTCACAACTTCCTAATATCAGTACAATTCACGGACTTGCGCTCAGAATATTAAAAGAAAACGGGAACTACGAAAGATTAGGTTTATCATCTGATTTTGAAATCTGTGATGATACACAACGCTCAAGAATTGTTCGAGAACTTGCAACTAAATTAAAATTAAAAAAAACCGAAACAGATGAATTTGACAGAGGAGTTTCTGTTTTTAAAATCGGTGGCGGAGATTTTAATTCTGCAATAGCAACTACTGACAAAAAAATTATAAAATTCAAAACATTTTTTGAAGAATACCAAACAATTTTAAAAGAAAACAACTTAATAGATTATGATGACATGTTGATTTCTTCCGTAAAATTGTTAGAAGACAATCAAGATATCCGAACATACTACCAAAACATCTGTCAATACATTATTGAAGATGAGGCACAGGATTCATCATCAATTCAACAAAAATTAATCAATCTTTTGAGTGCCAAATACGGCAATCTAATTCGTTGTGGTGACATAAACCAAGCAATTACAACAACTTTTTCTAACGCTGATGTCGAAGGTTTTAGGAAATTCATCAAAGAAAGCAACAACGTAAGCATGAACTGCTCTCAAAGATGTACAAAAGATGTTTGGACTTTGGCAAACAATTTAGTAAAATGGGCAGAAATTCAACCTGAAACAAAAAATGCGTTTTTTGAAATATTTATGCAGCCGGTCGAGGGAAGAAATCCGGTTTCTGAGAACGCTTTACATTCAAACCTTTTTGAAAAGCCGATTGAAGAAAGAAATTACATTTTAAAAGAAATAAAACATGCTCTAAAAAAAGATCCAAAATGTACAATTGGCATACTTTTGAGGAGTAATTATCAAGTCGCACAATGGATTAATTTCATTAACAATAGCGGATTGAAAAGCATTACAAGAAGCGAAAGTCTTGAACAAAAATCAATATTCAGAACAATTTTTGCAATTATGCAAATGATTTTGCATCCATTTGACAATAACATTATCGCAGACAATTACGAAATTCTTGCAGAGATGGGATTTTACAAGCAACGTTTAGGACTTGAAATTCGCAAATACGAAAATCCGTTTATACAAGTAAATTGCGACAATATCGAAAATATTAATCTTGCACAATTTTATTGGGATTTGAACTATTGGAACTCTTTTCCGCACCTTGCACCGGAAGAACTCGCAATAAAAATTGGATTACATTATTTTTCTTCAGAAATCGAAAAATCCAACGTATATCTGATTTCTACCTTGATAAAAAGATTGAGCACGAATTATAAAACATTCCCAATTTTGATAGAAAGGTTGGGAGAATTGGCGAAAAAACCATCTTTGAGCGGGTTCAAATTCTTCTCAGAAGAAGATGAAAGCGACAAAGAATTTCTAGCCGGAAAAGTGCAGGTTATGACCCTCCACAAATCAAAGGGAGATGAATTTGACTATGTATTTATACCTGAATTATCAGAAAAATCTCTCACACTTGACTTCAATCAAATCAAACTAAAAAACGCTGATTTCACAGAGAACTTAAAACGTCTAAATCCACAATACAAGGCAAAATCAGAGTTTGACATGAAACAAGAATTGATATCTGAAAACTTGCGACTTTTATATGTAGCAATCACCAGAGCAAAAAAATATTTGTATTTTTCAGCAAGCAAAAAAATCAAATCATTTGAAAAAATCATTGAGCAAGAACCCAGCTTAATTTTTGCAGAACTACTGCCAAACACGGAGGAAAATAATGGCTAACTATTCACCAAATATGTTAAAAACCTTCAAAAGTTGTCCTCTTAAATATAAGTTTAAGTATATAGATAGAATTTCTCTACCGCAAAAAGCAAGCTTTTTTGAAAAAGGGAAAAAGGTTCATGCACTTGCGAACTATTACCTTAAAGGAGATGATATTTCTAAGTTTGAACCAACTTTAAATGAAAATGAAAAAATTGCGTGGAATAACTTAAAAAGCAATGAATTTTTCAGCTATAAATATGTAAATTCAGAATACAATTTATTTTGCAAAATCGGAGATTACTGGATTGGGGGAAGGTTAGATGCAATTGTAAAAAAACACAAAAATGAATCTGAAACTTATTACATTCTTGATTACAAAACCGGTTCTATCCCCAAAAAACCTGAATATGATTACCAAACAATGGTATATCTTCTTTGTCTGTCTAGTGCGCCTTTTATAACTCCACAAGATGAGATAAAATTTGTTTATATCGATTTAAAAAACAATCAAAATTGTGTAATTGATTTTACACAAGAAAAAAAAGTTGAATACGAAAAAGCGATAACAACAATTTGTTCAAATATCAAAAACATCCAAATTCCGGAAGATATTGAACATCAAAAAATGTGCGATTTTTGTGAATACAAAAAGATTTGCATGTAATATTAGTATTTTATTGCTTTTTCTTGCAATACTTTATAAGCACAATCATACCCCGATATATTACTTTTTATACTTGGACTACAATTAGCAGAATTATTCGCAATTCCGGCAGGAATTAGCCCTTTTTGACCTAATGCAAAAACGAAAATATCACGACCAAATTTATTAGGGCGTTTATCTCCATTTACATCAACATAAAAAATAATATATGCACTGTCTAAATATTCAGGAAATCCAAAAATTTCACTTAATGAGGGAGTAGTAAAATCAAAAACTACATTTGTTCCATCATTAAGAGTAAACCCCATATAATCAACACCAAACCCAAAATCTGTACTCCATCTTGCTTGTTCTCCAGACAAACTTTGAGTTTGTTTTGCCCAACACCCAGCTTCATTATCACATTTTCGAACTATTTTTAAATACGGTTCAAAACGTGCAAAATTTTCACGTGTTGATTCTTGATTACTATCAACAATAGTCCAAAAATCAATTTCGCCATATTCTTGTTGAGCAGATATAACAGCTTGTGATAAAATAGAATATGCTTTTTCTAATCTTGAAACAGTAGCAACATCTTGTTGTTTTTGAATTAACGTCGGCATGGTCATAGCTGCAACTACTCCAATAATTCCTAAAGTAATAAGGACTTCTGCTAAAGTGAAAGCTTTTTTCATACTCACCTCTTTATGACTAATATACTGGGTATATTATCATAATATTAGGTAGATTGTCAATATATTAGTTATTAAGATTAAGAGATGAAGAATAATGACACAATAAAGAAATTAGGGCAAAAAATCCGTATTGAAAGACAAAAAAGAAAAATGTCACAAGAAAAATTGGCAGAACTTGCAGACTTAAACAGAAATTTTGTCGGCATGATTGAACGAGGAGAAACAAATTTAACAGTAAAAAAGCTAGAAAATATAGCCAATGTTTTTGATATGGATATTATGGATTTATTTTCGTTTATTATTTAACTACATATTTAATTTAAACTTTTTTTGAACACAAAAAAGACTTCCTAAAAATAGGAAGTCTTTTTTCAAAATCATAATCAATTGACTATTTGATTTCAACAGTTGCGCCAGCTGCTTCAAGTTGTTTTTTAATAGCTTCAGCATCTTCTTTTTTGATGCCTTCTTTAACAGCTTTAGGAGCGCCATCTACTAAATCTTTAGCTTCTTTCAAACCAAGACCTGTGATAGCTCTAACTTCTTTCAATACAGCGATTTTGTTAGCACCAGCTGATGCCAAAATTACGTTTACTTCAGAAGCTTCTTCAGCTGCTGCTTCACCTGCTGCTGGAGCTGCTGCTACTGCTACTGGAGCTGCTGCAGATACGCCGAATTTTTCTTCCATAGCTTTTACTAATTCAGCTGCTTCTAACAAAGTTAATTTTTCAATTGATTCTAAAATTGTTTCTACGTTACTCATTATTTTTCTCCTTTTGTTTTTTGTTTAAGTTTTCACTAATGTGTTAAATTACTGCAAAATTTAAGCTGATTTTTGATCTCTGACTGCTGCCATAGCTCTTGTAAGTTGAGCCATAACTGCGTTGATAGATCCAACAATACCTGAAGCTGGTGAGTTGATAGAACCAAGAATTTTCGCAAGAAGTTCTTCTTTTGAAGGCATTTTTGCCAATGCTTCAGCTTCTTTAGCTGACAATAGGTTTCCATCCAATGCACCACCTAAGATAGCACCTTTTTTGGTATCTTTAATAAATTTTGCAACTGCTTTTGCAGGACTTACTTGATCTTCAAAACCGAAAGCAATAGCTACAGGTCCTGTTAGAGAATCAGCAAGTACTTCAAAATCAGTACCCTTCAAAGCGATTTTAGCCAAAGTATTTTTTGTTACCATGTAATCGCCACCATCTTTTTGAATATTTCTTCTCAAGTTAGTGATTTCTTCTACTGTGTAACCTTTATACTCAGTCAAAATAGCTACTTGGGCTTTTTCTGCTTTTGCTTTTATAGCATCTATTTTTTCAGATTTAAAAGCTTTTGTTGCCATGATTAGCTCCTTTTGTTTGTATTACTTGATTGATTTAACAATCTGTTATCGACCGATTTTACCCAAATACTAAAAAAGACTTCGCTTTTCCAATATTGGACCGCAAAATCTCACAGGTTAACAAATCTATTTTTATATTTCGACTGTTCACCTCGGTTAGCTGATATTTTAAGGGAGTTTCTCCGGTACTTTGCACATTCTTTGCACACAACTTGGAATTTTACTCGGTTCGGACTTTAATCTTCGCCTAACTCCCGCTAACTGTCTGCGGTATATTTTCATAGTATAGGAAAAAATATAAAAAATCAATAGGAGATTAATTTTTCTTAACTAATGACCAAACATCACAATGCCCGTTTATATCATAAGCACCACGCAAAAAAGGAGTATATTTAGGTTCTGAGTACAATTCGTAACGCATGCAAAAATTTCCTAAACAAACCGCCTCGTTTTGAATATGCAATGTCAAAAGTTTTTCCAACAACGGATAAACATCTGTCTTAAAATTCGTATTATCATCAAAAACATCCACAGAAATGTAGCTTATTAACAGCCATTTTTTCTTTTTCATATTTAATCTAATTCTGTTTATTGACAAATCTATAAAACTCAACAAATTATCAACATTTTCAAAATCATTCAACAAAATCAACATCTTGTCGCCGGTTTTTGCGAACTTACAACCGGTTATATTTTTAATTGAAGCATAAAAAATCTTGAAAGCTTCATCTTCTTTTTCTTTAACACCTTCGTCAGCATCGCCGCCCCAACAACTGTCTACCATCATATTTTTAGCTTTTAACTGGACTAAAACTGCTACATTGTTACATTTTTTGATATTCTTTTCAACTTCTTTTTGGAGTGACTTATTAAAACGTTCTTCTTTTTTTTCTTTACAACCATTAATCAAATCGTCCAAAAAACCAATTGCTCTGTGAAAATAATACTTTGACTTTGCAATACCAAAAACAATGACAATTGCAATCAAATCAAATAACAAAAGCGAGCCATCAATAAATACTCCGCCTAATTCAACATCTTGCTTATAGAACAAATGTACAAATTCAGATACGCTATCCGCAATAGGTTTCGCAAAATCAAATGCCGAAACATTAATCAAGCTCAAAAACCAATACGTCGCCGTCAAAAACACTAAAATCATTAGTGCTATTTGTAAAACAAACAAAAGATTGATTATCCCTTGAAGTATTTTTGTTAACAGTTTATAAATTCCAATCATTAATTACCCAACGCTACATTATCAATTAGTCTTACATTCCCGATTTTCAATGCAATAAATACAATTGTATTATCATCTGCGACTTGCTTTTCTTCCAAATCGTCACCATCTCTAAATTCTAAATATTCAAGAGAATGGTTTTCATTCAAATAAGGATAAGCTATTTCAGTCAAAGCTTTTACATCAGTAATTCCTTTTTTAAAGCAAGCTTTTATATTAAACAAAATTTTGCTCAAAGCCAAAGCATTAACTTTATCTTCTTCAGACAAATATTTATTTCTTGACGACAAAGCTAAACCACTTTCCTCTCTAACAATAGGACAAGGAATAATTTGAACAGGAATATTCAAATCTTTAACCATTTTCTTTAAAATAATCAATTGTTGTCTATCTTTTTCGCCGAAAAACGCAAAATCCGGTTGAACTATATTAAATAATTTATTTACAACGGTACAAACCCCATCAAAATGACCTACCCTTGACTTTCCACACAATTTATTTACGTAGAAAAATGGTGGAATAACATAAGTCAAAAAGTCGTTTGACATAATATGTCCTTCGCCATACATTTCTTTTGGAGATGGAGCAAAGATTATATCTACACCAGCATTTTCACATAATTTTTCATCTGCTTCAAGTGTTCTCGGATATTTATCTAAATCTTCTCCTGGACAAAATTGAATTGGGTTTACAAACACTGAAACAACCGTTTTATCGCATTTTTCAACACTTTTTTTAATAAGGCTCAAATGTCCGTTATGCAAAGCTCCCATAGTCGGAACCAGCCCAACTGTCAAACCTTGCTTTTTCCACTCTCTTACTTTTTCTCTAACTTCTGCTATTGTATGAACTAACATAGTATCACTCTCTTTCACTATAATTTTAGCACAAAATTATATTTTATTTTCAATTAAAAAACTTCTTCATCTGACGGAAAATGTCCGTTCTTCACGTCATCATTGTATTTTTTCGCACAATTGTAAATTAATTCTTTCATATCACCATACTTTCTAGCAAATTTTGGTTTAAAATCAGAAAACTTGCCAAAAACATCATCTGATACCAAAACTTGTGCATCGCAATACTTTCCAGCTCCACAAGAAATTGTCGGAACAGAAATATTTTCTGTAATATATTTTGCAACCTCCTGAGGAACCATCTCTAAAACAATCGAAAACACACCTGCATTTTCCAGCTCTTTAGCTTGCTTCAAAATTTCTTCCGCAGCTTCTTGAGTTTTACCCTGAATTTTATATCCGCCTAAAGTATTCAAAAACTGTGGAGTAAAGCCCAAATGTCCCATTACAGGAATTCCACTTTCAACAAGACGTTTAATTACGCTCAAAATATAATCGCTAAAACCTTCAATTTTAACTGCATTTGCACCTAATCTTACCATCTGACCACAATTTTTTATGGCAGTTGGAATATCAGTGTGATAACTTAAAAATGGCATATCTGTAACTACCATAGCGTGCGAAACTCCTTTAGCAACGGCTTTTGTAAAAATACTCATTTCTTCAACACCGATACTGTGAGTTGTTTCATAACCCAAAGCTACCATCGCCAAACTATCGCCAATTAAAACAATATCAATGCCAGCTTCGTCGATATATTTTGCCGTTGAATAGTCATAAGCAGTCAAAACGGAGAATTTCTCTCCGTCGTTTTTGTATTTTTGAATTGTTTTAACTGTAATTTTTTTTACCATTATACTGCGCAACCTTGTTTTTCAGCCAACTTTGCAGACGGTTTAATTTTTTCGCCTTTTTGTTTTTTTCTAAACCAGTAATAAATTGCTCTTGCGACACGGTTTGAACTATGTCTAACAAGTCCTTCTTTACTATCTTCAATCAATTTTCTTGAGAAAATAGAAAATCCCATTTTTCGAATATTTTCAACATCAATTTTTACAGGATAAGAGCCGGACAATTGATATTTTTGAGCCAAATTAGACGGCATAAAATCGTTTACCAAAACTGCATCTATTATCTTTTTACTACCTGCATGAGTTACCAACGCATTAATATGATCACTTACACTATAACCATCAGTTTCACCAGGTTGTGTCATAATATTACATACATAAATCTTTTTAGCTTTTGATACCGCAATTTCATGCGCAATTTCTTTAATCAATAAGTTTGGAGTTACACTAGTATATAAACTTCCAGGTCCAAGAATAATTAATTCAGCATCTCTAATCGCCTCTATTACATCCGGCAAAGCTTTGCAATTTTGAGGATCTGTGAATAATCTTTTAATTTTACCATGAGCTTCCGGAATATTAGATTCACCGTGAATAATTCTACCATCTTCCATTTCTGCAACCAACTTCATATCATCAAGAGTAGAAGGAAGAACTCTACCACGAATAGACAATACATTAGATGATTCTTTTACGGCTCTATACATATCACCTGTAATTGAGCAAAGCGCAGTCAAGAACAAGTTTCCAAAACTATGCCCTTCCAACCCTTCACCAGTCTTAAATCTGTATTGGAACAATTTTGTAACCAAATCTTCATCATCAGCTAAAGCAGCAATACAGTTTCTAATATCTCCAGGAGGCAAAACTCCCATTTCTTCACGTAATCTTCCTGAACTTCCGCCATCATCACCAACGGTAACAACTGCAGTAACGTTATTTGTAATATTTTTTATACCACGTAACAACATAGATAAACCTGTTCCGCCTCCAACTGCAACAATTTTAGGTCCTCTATTAAGTTTACGTCTTCTATATAAATTTTCTAATAAAGAATGATTACTTCCACCATCAATCATTGACAAGTTTGTTTTTTGCCAACCTTTGAAAAAAACACCAGCACCAACCATTACAAAAGCAAAAGCAAGCCACTCGGTAGATAGGTTCATTGCTACTTTTCGGATAAATTCCATTGTATAAAACACCGGTTTAATGTCAAATAAAATCAAAACACCTAATGTCATTAAAACTGCGCCTAAAAATATCAACGCAAACCATCTTTTAACCTGCAATCCAGGCATAAGCCACATTACATCTTCCGGCAATCTTACATTTTTTCTAAAATCTTTTATCACAATTATACCTTCTTCTATTCTACCCAACCTGACAAACACGCATTTTTATAGTTAACCGGAACCGGTGTAATAATATTATGAGCATGCTTAATTAAATCTAACGAATTTGAAAGTCTGTTTGTAAAGTGAATTGTATCCGCTTTTACAACAGCTTTTCCGCCTTCAATATTTGAAACCTGAGATGTAGCCAAAAGCTGCTTTAATCTTTGAATTTCAACATCTGTATTTTCATTGTCTTTTGCAACAGTATTTACCGTTCCATCAACATTATACATTTTTTCTAAACAAACTTCATGTGCAACCGGAATATTTATCAATTCACCTGTTTTTTCTGTAATTTCACCTGTCGCACCATAATAAACAAGCCATTCTGAGCATTTTTTAATTGCCTTTGCCACAGAACAAGCGAATGAAAAATCTTCCGCACATTTTTTGTACATAGCTCCATGCGGTCTTACATGTTCAATTTCCATGTGCATAGATTTTGCAAATGACATCAAAGCACCTACCTGATAAACAACAAGAGCTTCTATTTCATCTTCATCAAGGTTCATATCTCTATAACCAAAACCTTGAATATCATCAAAACCGATATGCGCACCGACAACAACATTTTTTTCTTTTGCTTTCAACAACGCATTACGAATTGTCAACGGATCTCCAGCGTGAAATCCACACGAAACATTTACAGAACTTGCATAATCTAATAAATCAAATTCCGCATTGTTTTTATAAATACCAAAACTTTGAGCCAAATCAATGTTAAAATCTATATTTTTTATCTGTTTTCTCTCTAAAATATCCTGCATAATCATCTTTCCTATATAATAAAATAATTATACCTAATAAAAAATTAATTACCAATATCTTTACATAATATTAATCAAAATAAAAAAGATGAAGAAAATTTCATTTCTCCATCTTATAAATTGTCAGAACAATAATGCCGACCAATTTTATATTTAATATAATTAATAATTCATTTCCCAATTATTATTGAGAATGTTTGCAAAACATCTTTGATGAGTATAGGTTGTAGAACCTTCACAAGCCGTTCCGGTATTTCTGATTGCCTCAATAGAATCTCCGTCACAAACTCCCAGAGTTCTGCAAGCCGGACTAACTTTTGGCAAATCTAAAACCCCATCAGACCAAAATTCCATCAAAAAAGCATCACGACCTATAATATTCGGACCTTTCTTACCATTGGTATCAACAAAAAATGTACCATATCCTGAAGTATATCCCCCATAAGAATAAGTATAGCATTTAGGATTGTCAGCACAAACCCAAGCTCCACTTGCCAAAACGGCACATGGACCACATCCCCAAGTACCAGAAGTCCAACTTCCACCGTTTAAGTTTTTATAACTTACATTATTCCAAGGCATATCAGAATCTGTAGTTCCCATAGAAACAATTTTGAAATTATCTCTTAAAAACTCCTGCATTGCCGCAGAATTTGTTAAACCTGCCTCCATTAAGTTGATTGCATTTCTATCAGTCATATATCTCAATGCACCTTGTTGAACCTCGTTATAAACCTTGTGCAATTGAGTTATATAACTTTGTCTTTGATAATTTTGCATCAATGTTGGAACAGTCATCGCTGAAACTACACCGATAATACCGAGAGTAACAAGAACTTCAGCCAATGTAAAAGCTGCACTGCGTAGACCACGATTATGAGAGGTTAGTCGGCTATTGCCCCCCCCCGATACAACTAGAAAATCTCTTTTTCATAAAAATTCCTCTCTGTTCTCTGTCAACATCTCTATTTTAACAGATTTTTTGAAGTTTTTCAAGTGGTTTCAAGAAGAAAATAATCCCATGATAGCGAAATGAACAATAACTTGTTAGTGAAACTAGCAACAAAAAGCTTTACACAAAAAATTCCCGCCGTCTGCGCAAGACAAAAAAAACAATCCTTCCACCGCAAGCGGTCCCCCTTCCTTTGCAAGTAAGGTTAAATGTTTCCCTTACGGGATATTACCCACTTAAACACCTCTCACAAGGGAGGACTTTACAAAAAAATATCCGCTATTTCAAAGAAACAACGGATATTTTTACTCTTTTCAGCAAATAACTATTTAGCTTGTAATTTGTTTACAGCTTTAGTTAATCTTGATTTCTTTCTTGCAGCTGTATTTTTGTGCAAGATACCTTTTGAAACTGCTTTATCACACAATTGGTATGCTTTTGATAATGCAGATTTTAAAGCATCAGCATCTTCAGCGTTTGCAAGTTCTAATACTTTCTTAACCGCAGTTTTGATTGATGTTCTGAATGCTTGGTTTTTCAATCTATTTCTTTCAGCGATTAATACTCTTTTTTTAGCAGATTTAATATTTGCCATTTTATTTTGCCTTTCTTTACTCTTACGTTCGGGTAATGAAGCCGAACACATTTGAGGATGTGAGTAACAATATATTAAATAAAAAATTTTATATTTGCAACCCACATGTTAAATTATGTAATACGGCAAATTTCAAGCAGCTACTACATTTATAGCATAATACTATTTTTTACTGTTAATTAATGTAACAATTATACACAAGAATTAGTTCTAAAGGATTATTTTTTTTAGTAATTTGTGGTATAAATTTTATATAAGTAAGAATTATAGTTATATAATAATTCGTTTAAATAAGATATGGAGGCACAAATGTCAGTAGGACAATTCGTATTTATGTTACATAGCCATCTTCCTTATTACAGAAAAGCCGGTATGTGGCCGTTTGGGGAAGAAAACCTTTATGAATGTATGGCAGAAACTTACATTCCTTTGTTGAATGCAATTTCTGAATTATATGATGAAGGTATCAAAGCTAAGTTAACAGTAGGTATTACACCAATTCTTGCAGAACAGTTAAACGACCAACATTTAAAAGAAGGTTTTGTTAAATATGTGGACTCAAGAATTGCGCAGGTATCTAAGGATTTGGAAAGATATCCTGATCCTAAAGTGCCTCACTCTCAACACCTTAAATATTTGGCAAAATACTATTTTGACTGGTTCACAAATATTAAAAATTCATTTGTTAACAAGTATGGCATGGATTTGATTGCTCAATTTAAAAAGTTCCAAGATTTGGGATGTATCGAAATTACCACATCAGGCGCAACTCATGGTTTTTCTCCATTATTGGCAACAGATAGCAACTTGAACGCTCAATTCAAAATTGGTTCTGACACTACAAAAAGATTATTTGGACAAAAAGCGTGCGGATGCTGGTTACCAGAATGTGCATACAGACAAGGTTACGAATATGTTGGGAAAGATGGGAAAAAACATTGGCGCCCTGCAATTGAAGTAACTTTGCAAAATAACGACATTGAATACTTCTTTACAGAATCACACGTAATAGAAGGGGGTAATTCAATCGGAAACAGACGTGTAATCGGGGTTTACGGCAATATCGAATATATTCCGCTACCTGATAGACCGGCTACTGGTTACGACACATACGCAGCATACTGGCTACCAGATGCACAAGTTGCAGTAATGGGAAGAAACGAAAGAGCAGGTTATCAAGTTTGGTCAGCAGCTGACGGCTATCCTGGAGACGGAGTATATAGAGAATTCCACAGAAAAGATGCTAAGTCAGGTATGCACTACTGGAGAATTACTTCACCTAAGACTGATTTAGGTGATAAAATGCTTTACGATCCGGTTCTTGCATTAAATAAAGTAAACGAAAATTCTGACCACTATACAACTTTGATTTACCATATGTTAAACGATTACAAAAAAGCGACAGGTAAAGAAGGTTTGGTAATGGTATCATTCGACACCGAATTATTTGGTCACTGGTGGTTTGAAGGTGTTGAATTTATCAAACAAGTAATCAAAAAATTCAATACATATCTTCCGGAAGTTGAAAGAATGACTGCAGGTGAATATGTTCACTCTCATCCACCAAAAGAAGCTATTCAAATCCCTGAAAGCTCTTGGGGACAAGGCGGACATTTCTACGTATGGAATAACCATTTGACAGAATGGATGTGGCCAATTATCCATGCTTGCGAAAAACGTATTAATGCAATTGCAGACAAATATTCTGAAATTCCAGATGACAAATTATTATTAAGAGCATTAAAACAAATGGCTAGAGAAAACTTATTGTTACAAAGTTCAGATTGGCCGTTCTTAATTACAACATGGCAAGCAAAAGATTATGCTACAGACAGATTTAGAGAGCATGTTGACAGGTTTGAAACAATTTGCGACATGATTGAAAGTGGCAATATTGATGAGGCTAAATTGAAAGAAATTGAAGATATTGATAACTGCTTCCCAACAATTGACTACAGAGTTTATCAATCAATTGAAGAAGGAGTTATTCCTCAACAATCAGCAAAACTTGCTCCATTGTATAAATAAAACTTGAATTTCAAATAATAAAAAAATGAGTTTCTATAATGGAAACTCATTTTTTTCGCATAAATTCTCTTGCGGAATTTGGATAACATAGCTCAGGGTGTTTCATGATAAGCAAAAATCTTTCCATACCGGATATCCCAACTTCATCGACATTTCTAAATGTAATTTCTGACTGAGGCTTTATTCCAATAAGTAATTCACTAAAAACATTTTTGTATTTTTGGAACATATTAGAGGCAAAATCAGCCATTCCAACCCATGGATCAATGATTATTGTATTTTTATTCGGTTTACCATTAAACGTAGAACCATCTTTATTAAATACACAAACCATATGATCTAGAAAAGAACCATCAACTTTTAAACCAGCAGTACAAGTATTATCGACCCCGTTTATTCTCAAAATCGTTGCTGCCATAAACGCATCTTCACCACAATTTCCAAGTTTATCATACTTAAATTGTCCTAAAACATTATTTACTCGATGATAATCATCTTTTCCACCTATACGCCAACTTTCACGCGCATCATGAATTCGTTTTACAATTCGTCTGCGCCATGCAAATAAACGAAGGAATTTGCGATCTTTTGGATTTTTATTATAGAGAAGTGCATACTCTGGTTTATCTATAAATTTCCTATATAAATCCCAATTTGCCTCTTCTATATCTGCCATTTTTGCACTAATTTTAGTTGTAGAAATATGAGGAAAAGTATTCTTAACTTTTTGACAAACCCATTGAGCATCTCGGACTTCTGGGCAACGAGAAGTAAACAAGAGATTATTTTGAGAAGAATTTACACTATTCATACTTTGATTAAGAGTGCTAAAAAAAATAATTGCCAAAGTTATTACAATTATTTACATTTTTTATAAAAAAATTAAACAAAACTCTTGCAAAAAAAAATTCAGCATATTATAATAAGACTTGTCGAAGGACTTGACAATATAATATGGGAGCGTAGCTCAGTTTGGTTAGAGCGCATGCCTGTCACGCATGAGGTCGCGAGTTCGAGCCTCGTCGTTCCCGCCATTTTTAAATTAGCACCTTCGGGTGCTTTTTTAGTGCATTTTGACTGAGTTTTAGGTGGTTCGATAGTTAATTTATTTTTGTATTTTATTAAGTGGTTTGATTATAACAGATGGTGCGATTATTTTGAACAATCAGCTTTGAGAGCGAGTTTGAGCGGTAGGAAGTACTCAAACTATGTGTAAGGTAAATTGGACGGAAACGAACATTTTGAGGATTTATAATTTATGAATATTATTGTTGAGTGGATATGCACAACCGACAGGTACAAATTGAGAAAATGCATAATACATTATCAAAACATTACGAAATGTAAAAAAGGTTTAAAACCTCTCAAACCCAGTTATAATGCCCGATATAATATAATATGATATGATGTAACGGGGCAAATTTATATAATTTCGTGTTTTAGTATAGATATAGTGGGAAATTGTAGGAGTTAAACTATGCCTGTATCCTTGAACAATGTATCTCAAATCAATAATACTCAACTAATCAAGCAACAACCAAAGACGACAGATGAGAACGCAAAGTCTTTTCCAACCAAAACAGCAGTTATCGTAGGTGCTGGCTTGACAGCATTGGCAGCTGTTGGAATTTATTTAGCAACAAAAGGCAAAGTCGGCAAGGCTGTACAACAAGCTACTCATAATACACCAGAAGCTGTTCAAAATACTACAAACGAGGTCAAAACTCCAAATGCATCTTCTGAAATAGAAACTCTCAAAGAAAAAATAAAAACATTAAGACAAACTATCAAAACAAACTATCAAGCAGAAAGAAAAGAACTTAATGAAAATTCGGGAGAGCAGTTAAACGTGTATGTCATTGAACATATGGGGGGAATGCCAAAATCTGAAAAAGATTATGATAAAGTGATTAGACATTTAAAAGAAGATAATGTAGAAGGCTACAAGTTAGACGAAATGAACTCTGTTATCAGTGATTATCGTACAAAAGTAAAAGAAAAAGCTAAGGCTTTAGCAGGAGATTCTGAATTTCAAGAAGTAAAAAAAATAAGAAGGAAAAAATTTGATTTTAACAATTCAGATGTTCAAGCAAGTCACACCTTAATTGATGATGTTTTATATTCAAAAGCTAATGGTAAAACATCTGAATATCTTGAGGCTTTAGGACTTAGTGTTAATGATGCTGTTCAAATGATAAAAAATCCTAAAGGTGCATCTAAAAAAATTATTGCATTACGAGATAAGGCTTGTGGGGTTGTTGGTGATAAACGACCAGATGATTATATGGCAAGAATGCACAGTTTCGATAAAAAACGGAAAGATTTTAGATATGGTAGAATTGAAATGGCCGATTTATTTGATGATATACATGTAGAAGCCCAAAATGCTAAACATAATATGTCGATAAGAAAAGGTAGATTAGAAGTGATAGAGAAGCTCCAACAACAAAAAACTCAATACAAACAAAAGGTAATTGAACTCTCTCACAAAACTCATCAGAGTGCAGAGGTTCAAGAGCTGAAAGAAGCTCTTGCAAGATTAAAAGAATTAGAAAGTAAAGAAAAGAATATTACTTCTGCAAATAATCCCTAAAGCTTTTCTTAACAACTCTATAGCCACAGCCTTCGTGTAGTTTGGCAGGGTATCAGATTCTCTTAAACGGGTATTTCTTGCACATATAATTTTAATCGAGCTAAAGATTGGGTCCAAGAGTTTAAAAGCGAATACAAAAAAGCGATGAAACTTCAAAATGAAGTATTAATTTCAAAAGACAATCAGAGAAAATAGCAAATTCGGCATTATAAGGAAAACTTAAATTCGTTTTATAATTTACTTAACAAAATAATCAAACTGTCAGTTAAAAGACATTATACTATGTGTCAGTTTACAATTTTGTTCATGTATTCTTGATAGTCTAAACAATGTATCAAAAACTGGATGTAACTCTACATCTAGCTTTCCGTCATAATAACTTGAGTTCGATATTACAGTTTGCGAAATGAAACGTTTATCTTCAACAGTACCATTCAAGAACATAAGCTACTGCTTTATTAGATTCTGTTATAATATTGTTTCATTTTCTTTCCTCTTTACTTACTATTACCACCTTGTACGTAAAAGTGATGTTTGTAACACCTATTAGATAAATTTTTATATTTTTTATAAACTTCCGCTTTTACTTCAAGTTGCTTGGAGCATTAGGCGTAACCCTTGACGAAGTCGGAATTGAACTTGATCAAGCAGAAGTTCATCAAAATCCGTTATATTTAAAAGCATTACAAATATTGCATACTGCTAAAGATGATGCTGAGCTTTCTTGCTACATTGAAGCTTTAAAAATTGTCCAAAAAAGCTCTAAAACATTCTATCGGAAATAATCAATAACTATTGCCAAAAACAATTCATTTTGCTAAAATTTTGAAGAAAATATTTTAGATAGGGGAAAATCATGAAAAAAATATTTATTTCAATATTACTTGTAGCACTTACATCAACTACATGTTTTGCTGAAGAAATATATTCTATTAAAACTTTACACAAAATGGAAATTATCGCAAATTCACCAATCAATAAAACCGATTTAGAAAACGCAAAAAACATAATGACAAATGTATATCAAAAAACAGCAGAAGGAGTAAAAAATGGGAAAGGTCCATTTTATGCTGAAATATACGATGAAAACGGGAACTTTGTTGTGTCATCTTCAAATAGCGTTGTAGAAGATAATTGCGCTTTATACCATGCAGAAGTTAATGCACTAAAAAAAGCATTTGAGAAGTACAAACAGTATGACTTATCTCCTCAAAATTTGACAATATATATAAATGCTGAACCTTGTATAATGTGCGCAGGCGCACTTATGTGGTCAGGAGTTAAAACTATTTATTTTGGTGTCCCTTCCAAAGATGTTGAAAGAATTACAGGTTTTGACGAAGGCTATAAACCAAATTGGGTAAGAGAATTTAAGAAAAGAGGAATTACTGTTTATGGAAGCATTGAAAAAGCTACAGGAGAAAAAGTTCTACAAGATTATGTAGATAGCGGGAAAGAAATCTACAAACCTTCTAGAGAAGAAAAATTAGTCGGAATGCCAAATCCTTGGACAGAATGTAATACTGATTTTAAATGCGGAACAAAAAATGCCGGATTTAATTTTCCACTATCTCTATCAAATTACAAAATTAGAGCGATGAAAGGAATGTTTGAAATTTCTTATCCACTTGATGAATTTAGAACAGTAACCGTCAGAAAAGGATTTGATGAAAGCAATAATGGTGATAATAGCGGAGATTACAACAAATATCCAGACAACAAAATCTATACTCTTGAAAATGGTGTAGATATCAATATCAGAGGTGACAAAAATAAGATTTATGTAATGTACTTTATGGCAGAATCTGGAGTATATTCAGCGAGATGCGAACAAGGGATGACAAAAAGAGAAGTAGAAGGCATCTACAACGTAATCAGAGAAGCTGAAGAACCAAAATGGCCATAAAATCATTTAATTAACAATTTAGTAATAATATTATATTCCGAATTTTTAAAAGAGTTTTTGTAAATTGCAAAAATTCTTTTTCTGAAATAAATTTTACTAACACTGCAAGCATTTTATCGTTTTGTTGCGCACAATCAAGACATAAACGTTCCCTATTTAATACTATTTTTTTAAAGTCAATTTTTAAAAATTAATTTTATTATTTTCTAACATTTTTTCTTTTAACTCGTTTAGTAATCGTGTCAATTCATTGATTTCTTCTACTGAAAATGTTTTTAATGTTTTTAGAGCTATTTCTCGATATTTTTCATCAGTGTTTTTATATAATTTTTTACCAAATTCGGTGAGTTCGGTATGTTTTACCATTATATTATGATTGGGACTCAAAACTCTTTTAATATAACCTTTTTGCTCCATTACATTTAAAATTTTACCAACATGTGCTTTGCCTTTATAAACAAGTTTTGCAATATCACTTTGTGACAACTTCGGATTTTGCAAAATATGCGACAAAATCTTAAATTCATCTAATTCAAGCATTTGTTCATGTCCAGAAATGAACATTTTATAATAATTTCGTGCCATTAACTCAGACACCCTAGCAGTATCTGATAATTTATAAAAAACATTGCCAACGTAAGGCATATTATTGATATTTTTATCATCCATTACACAGTCCTCTTACATTTAATCTTACAATAAATAATACTTTTTGTAAAAATCAACTATAAATCTGATTTTTTATAAGGTAAAAAATTATAAAATGTTCATGATGTAGAAATATGAGGATTTTATTATGAAATGGGTTATTATTCTATTATTAATTGCTGCCGGCGTTTGGGCTTATTTGAATGTTGACTTTACCGGAATGAAAAACAACACACAAGATAATACGATGAATGCTATTAAAAATGAAAAAACTATTAAAAAATTCTTTGATGCAGATCAACAAAACAAACAAGAAACTCAAGATACTATAAGAGATAATTTTTAATTTGTAAATTGCTAAGATTAAACATGTACTAAAAATAAGACCGGTTCTCATAACCGGTCTTTTATAATTCCTATCCTAAAAATTTTCCTATTCTATTCCTATTGATTTCGTTTTCCTTAATTATCCTATTGATTTTCCAACAACTTTTTTCAGGTTTATGCGATAAAGTTAGTTCCAAACCTGCTTGCTCCGTGAAAGAATGATTGTTTCATCATATCAACCAAAGTCTTTTTAATTACATATCTTTTATTCAAATCAACTGAATTAACAGCTTCTGAAGTTTCTTTATATGTATCTGTAACTGTATTTGAAAATAAAAGCATAGTTGCCATAGCCTTAAAACCTCTCTGTTTCTTTATTTAGCTCTCACTCTTATATAAAAAATTTTTGTATTAAATTATTGACTTTTTCAATACAATTTATATAACTTTCGTTACATAACTTTACAAACATTGAAGTTTTTTATATAAAATTCCGTCAATAAACAAGTATATGAAAGGAGAAAATTAATGGCAGATTCAATGAATGTAACAGGTAACGCAAGTAATATAGATATTTCCAGATGGAAAAAACTTTCTGCACAAGAAATTCTTAAACAAGAGAGCAAAGGCGAGGAAATTCCTTCCGAAATTGTTAGTTGGGCAGAGCAAATGGCAGCACTTGCCAAAATTCCTGATGATGTAACGTATGAACAAGTAGACGGAGATGTTGGACTTGATGCGTTGGATAAGCTAGGAATTTCTCCGGAAGATGCAGGTTTTGCAGCGGCACCGGAAGTTGACAATGCACAAAATCCAACAAAACCAGAGCAACCTGATGCAGTCAAAGATCCGGCTAAAATTGCAGATTTACCACCGGAAAGTCAAGATAACAACATCTTTATGAACGCAACTCCAGGACAAGCAGGAGATGTTAAACCACAAGACACAAATCCGCCTGACACCAACGAGCAACAAACCCTAACCCTTGCAGATCCGGCATTAACAACAGATCCAGAAGAAATTAGAAAAAGAAAAGCTAAAAAAGGATTAGCGTAAAGATTTGATAGCGGATTTGATATCCGCAGACTTGTAAATATAATTACCCGCAACTAAAGAATTTGCACCGTAAAACGTGCAAATTCTTGCTGTTTCAGCATTTATTCCTCCATCTACTTGTATAATCAAGTTTTCAGGAGCTTTTTCTTTTATTACAGGAATTTTATCTGCACAATCTTGCATAAATTTTTGACCGCCAAAACCCGGTTCAACAGTCATTACCAACAACAAATCTAAATCTTTTAAATATGGGAAAACAACGTCTGGAGTAGTTTTAGGTTTTATAGACAAACCGACTTTTATCCCAAATGACTTAATCAAATCAATAGTTTTTTTAATATCAGTTCCGCACTCATAGTGAAATGTCAATATATCTGCGCCAGCTTTTACGAACGGTTCAACGTATTTTTCAGGATTTTCAATCATCAAATGTACATCCAATGGTAGTTTTGTAACTTTTCTAATTGATGCAACAACAGGTACTCCAATTGTTATATTAGGCACAAAATGTCCATCCATTACATCAACATGAACCCAATCTGCGCCACCATCTTCAATTCGCTTTATATCTCTTTCCAAATTTGCAAAATCTGCAGACAAAATAGAAGGTGAAACGTAAATCATTTTACTGCTCCAAAAATTTTACATGCCTCATAAGCTGCGTGTTGTTCCGCCTCTTTTTTAGTTTTTCCAACACCTTTAGCAACTACTTTTCCCTGATAAGAAACCTCTATCTCAAAAGTTTTGTTATGCGCAGGCCCTGTTTCGCCAACAATAGTATAAACAGGAATTTCTTTTGTCAAACCTTGTGTGTATTCCTGCAATATTGCTTTTGCATTGAATTTTTCAAAATTTTTGTCCACTTCTTCAATATAAGGCATCAAAACTTTTTGTAAAAAAGGGATTATCAAATCAAATTTTCCATCTAAATAATATGCGCCTAAAACCGCCTCAAAAGCACACGCACAAACAGATTCAATGTGAGCCAAACCTTGTTTCGCTTCATGTTTTGCAAGAATAATCAAATCACAAAAACCAATTTCATGCGCAATTTTAGACAATGTATTGTCAGAAACAATAATAGAGCGTATTTTCGACAAGTCACCCTCTTGGTATTCAGGATATTTTTTATACAAAATATCTGATGCAGAGAGTTTCAAAACTGCATCACCCAAAAACTCTAAACGCTCATAATTTTCAACATAAGGCAAATCCTGCTCTTTTGTATAAGACGGATGGGTCAATGCCTTTTTGAAGAAATCAGGATTATCAATTTTTATACCAAAAATTTCTTCTAACTTCTGCATTTAAAACAATCCTTTAATACAATTTACAATATCATGAGAAAAAACAAAATATTTGCAGAAATAATACATAACAGGAATTGTGAATATAAAACTATCTGTTCTATCCAAAAATCCGCCATGTCCCGGAAGCGAATTTCCTGAATCTTTTACACCTGCATCTCGTTTCAAAAGAGATTCACACAAATCACCGATTTGAGCAAATACAGTACATAAAAAGCCTGCAATAACTGGAATGTACCATTTTACATCAATCATATAAACTTTAGAAATAAACAAACCAACAACGCAAGAGCCTAACACTGCGCATATAGCACCACCAATTGAACCTTCGATTGTTTTATTAGGACTTATAACTGGCGCTAACTTATGTTTGCCAAACCTTGTTCCTGCATAATAACATCCAACATCTGTCAACAAAATTGCAGTAAACATCATTACGACAAAACCTAATCCATCGTGATAATCAGCTGATGACATATCTCTCAATAACTGCAAATGTAAAGGGAAATAACCGCAATATACAAAACCTAAAATTGTTGTCGCAACATTAGCAATATACGGTTGTCTACCTCTAAATAACACCCACATAAATGAAAACAAAGTACACAAAATCAACGCCGAAGCAACATATTTTGCCTGATCAAAGAAAGTAATAATAGCCAGTATTGCCTCAGCTAATAAGATGATTTTAAGGCTTGGATAAAAACCTTTATGCTCCAGAATTTTAACATATTCTTTCGATGCGAAATATATTATAAACGAAAGCATTATCAAAAGGGCAACCCCACCGAGCATTATGCAGCCCATAGCAATTGTCCCCATTATGAAACCTGTTAACATTCTTGTTGCGTTTTTATTCAAGCCTTTAATTTCATCCATTATACTGTCATAACCTCTTTTTCTTTGTCAGCTACGGCCTTGTCAATAATACCGGTATATTTATCAGTCAATTTTTGAATTTTGTCTTGATTGTCTTTTACAGTATCTTCTGGAAGGTTTTCACTTTTTTCGATTTTTTTCAAATCATCAGTCATATCACGACGAATATTTCTGATTGCAACTTTTGCGTCTTCCCCAATTTTCTTAACTTCTTTGGCTGTTTCACGTCTTCTTTCTTCTGTCAAAGGAGGGAATGGCAAACGGATACAAATACCGTCACTGTTTGGCGTAATACCAATTTCAGCCTTAATAATAGCTTTTTCAATTTCTTTCAAAATTGATTTGTCATAAGGAGTAATAACAAGAGTAGTTCCGTCTTGAACTGAAACTTGTGACATTTGTCTTAGTGGGGTTGGCGCTCCATAATAATCTACCAATACTTTGTCCAAAATCATCGGATTAGCTCTGCCTGAACGAATAGACCCAAATTCTTTGTGAAGCTGAGTTAAAGATTTTTCCATCTTTTCTTCTCCGAACAAAAATAGTTCTTCAAGTTCCATTTTTACCTCTTTCTTTTATATTCTAAACTTATTACTATTAATTTATATATGTACCGATCTCTTTACCTTGCAAAATACCAGTAATAGCATCTTTTGCATCAAAATCAAATACTACAATCGGAATATTATTTTGTTTACACAAAGCACATGCCGATGTATCCATAACTTTCAATCCATTTACGATAATATCATCATAAGTGATTTTATCCAATTTTTTTGCATTCGGATTTGTTTTAGGGTCATCTGTATAAACCCCATCAACGCCATTCTTAGCCATCAACATAGCTTCTGCATTAATCTCGGATGCTCTCAAAGCTGCTGCCGTGTCAGTTGTAAAGAACGGATTGCCTGTACCTGCTGCAAATATTACAACTCTTCCTTTTTCAAGGTGTCTGATTGCACGGTGGCGAATATAAGGTTCTGCAACCTGATTTATTGCCAAAGCACTTTGAACACGGCATGGAATATTCATCTGATTTAGCGCACTTTGCAAAGCGATAGCATTCATAACAGTTGCAAGCATTCCGACATAATCACCTGATGCTTGATCCATTCCTAGTTTTGCGCTATTTCTCATCCCTCTGAAAATATTTCCGCCGCCTACAACAACTGCAACTTCTGCGCCTAATTCTCTAGCTTTTTGAATTTCTTCGGCAATCATTTTAACAGGTTTTTGATCAATTCCAAATTGTTGATCTCCTAATAATGCCTCTCCGCTTATTTTTAGTAATATACGTTTGTATTTCATTTCCACTGGATACCTCTTTTTTAGTAATACTAGCGCAAAGTCACTTGATTGTAAAGCTATCTGCAAAATATTTAATTTGAGATTTATTAAGAATTGTTAATAATTCCGACAACCGGCAAATGCGCTTATATCAATAGTTTGAAAAATTAGTATATATTTTTTGTATAAAAAATAGCACTTTTTTAAATCAAATTGTTTTTATATAAACATAAGGTTCACAGACAAAGAAAAGGAGAATATATGGCGCGAGTATTAATTTCTATGCCGGAAGAGTTTTTGCAAAGAATTGACCAAGTTGCAGATGGAGAAAACAGATCACGCAGTGAACTGATTAGAGAAGCATTGAGAACTTATATTTACAAACAAAAAGTTCGAGAATCCACAACTTCTGCCAGAAACGCAGAAATCCTAGAATCTTTACTAGAATAAGACCGCAAATGCGGTCTTTTTTATTTGGTGAATAGTGAATAGTGATTTGTGAATAGTTCTTTTCAAAAGTGATTACATTGCAAATTATTATATTCGAACGAAGTGAGTGATATGAACCACTCACCACTCACCACTCACTATTCACTAAAGACTTTATTTTGTAAACTTTCCTTCACATATCCGCAAAATTTTTCTTGATGTTTTTTTATAAATACTGTATTATTAAAAGTGTTATTCAAAATTGAGGTGTGTGTAATGGAAAAATTTACTTGTCCACAAAAATCTGATTTACATAAAATTAAAGTCGATGACATTTCTATAGACTTGCCCGAACTTAAAAACACCTCTGAATCAAAAGCCGTTGCTATCGGAAAATGGATTATCAATTGGATTGAAAGCGACAAAAATATTAAAGAAAACTACCTTATGCCAAATAAACCTGAACTTGCTTATCTTTTAGGCGTAAGTATTGGCACAATTCAAAACGCACTTAGATACGTAGAAGATTTGGGATATGTTGAATCAAAACAATGTATTGGTACAATTATTCGTGACAGAAAAAATCCTGAAACCAATATCAGAAAACTTACCTCAAAACGAGAAATCGCAATAAATTCAATAAAAAAGCTCTTAATTGAAAGTGAAATCAAAGAAGGTGAACTTCTCCCATCTTCAAGGAACATTTCTGCCAAAATAGGATGTTCTGCAAACACAACAAGACTTGCGCTTGAATATTTAGGAACTCTTGGGATTATTGAACATAAATTCAAAAACTCAAGCGAATCAGGTTGGGTTCTAAAATCTTTGAATTTTAAATTTGAAGAAAATTTTGATGAAAACATTACCCTAGTAAAAAAAGTTGAAAATGATTTAAAAAATTACATCACTACAAACCTTAAAATAGGCGATAGATTACCGGCACATGCAGAATTGTCAGAAAAATTATCGGTAAGCATAAAAACAATTCATGATGCACTAAAATCACTTATCGACGAAGGAATTTTGCTTGCTCGCAGGGGTAGGTACGGAACAACTGTTACAAGAATGCCAAATAGCGACAGTTCTTCTGCCAAAAAAGAAACATCCATTTTTGCACCTGCACCTGATACAGCTTTTTACTATTACGAAAAAACTCAAAATCACATAAAAAAAATGATTGCAGAAAATTACGAAATCGGAGCGAAACTTCCATCAATCATTGAATTTTCAAAACAATTAGATTTAAGCCCGAACACAATCAGAAAAGCATTCCACAACCTTGCCAAAGAAGGCTATTTAGCTTTTTCAAGAGGGAGGTACGGTGGAACATTCGTAATCGACATTCCAGAAACAGACGAACAAACATTCAAATGGGTTGCCGTTAACCCAAAATATGCAGAAGTTTACCAGAATTAAAAAACTAAAGTCGGCATAGTAATGCCGACTTATCGTTATTTATAATATCGTTTTTTAAAATAATTTGGATCTGTGATTGCGTAATACGTGCATCCACCTCCATTCATACTAGAAGTAGATGTTTTTGAACACAAAAAAACTGATGAAGTTCCTACTGCTCCACTTGGCAATAATTTCCCTTCATTCGTGATTTCAAAAGTAAATAAATCTCGACCATAAAGATTTGGACCTTTATTCATTCCATTTACATCAATAGAAATTAACATTGGACCAGAATCATTTATTAAAATCAACGCTCCATCCGGTAAAACAAACTGTCCATCATCAAAAAAATTAGAGATGAGAGAATTTTTTTTATTATATGTTTTATAGGTTTTCAATCCATTAAAATCTACAATATCCAAATCTTTTGAAACTAAACCACTATAATTTGATGATAACGTCTTTACAAAATACTCTTTATACTCTTTAGCAAAAGTTCCTGGTGGATAATCTACAGGCAAAATATCTCTACCAATATCAGATTTCATCAACTCAAATGCTTGAGAAATTTCGGAATAACCTTTTTTAAGTGCGCTTTGTAATTGCTTTCCCTCAACATTATTTACTACACTTGGCATAGTCAATGCTGCTACAACTCCGATGATACCAAGAGTGATTAGGACTTCTGCTAAGGTAAAGGCTGCTAGGCGCCCTAAAAACAGGCGCAGGCCATGATTATGAGAGGGTTTTAGACTATTGCCCCCCCCCCGATGAGCTTGTTTTCTTTGAATTTCATACTAAATTCCTCTCTTTCTTTCATAAATATATTATTATTTTAACAGATTTTTTATTGTTTTTCAAGTAGTTGTCCAAATTCTTCCCTATTTGTCATAGGGAAGATGCCTGAAAGGCAGATGGGTGAAAGCTTGTAATTATAAATTTCCCTAATAGCACCCACCTATATCCTCCCTCATTAGGGAGGACTTTATTTTACAAGGAAGGTTAAATGTTTCTCTTACGGGATAGCACCCACCTAAATTACCTCTCACAAAACGTGACATTTAGTCACCTTTTGTTCGGCAGAGTCTCATTAGGAAGGAAAACAATTCCCTTGATATGGTCTTTTTACGTTTCACTTCTCACTTTTCACTAATAAAAACAGACTTCGCATCTAAACATCTCATCTATGGACACAAGCTTTCCCAGTCAGGTTCATCATCATCTTCTCCAGGCTCAATAATATGTTCCCCACTTTCCATCATTACCTGCAAAGTCCATTTTAACTGCTTTTTATAATTTTCTCTTGCCTTCTCGGCAGTCTTTGCGCAAAATAGAAAACTTGGAATTTCTTTAATCTCAACAAAATGATATGGATTTCCATCAAAATCCAAATCCTCACCTTCAATCAAAGTCCAATCTAAATTAAGATAATAATCCAAATCCTTTTCAGCCATCGACTAACCATCCAAAGAGTTTTCGTTCAACGGTTGAGTAATCATAATACCTTCACCACCGATAACTTCAGCCTTTTGACCTTCAATATACAAATATACCGGCTTGCTTGTATTGCGTTTTGCGGTCTTAATCAATTGATAAAGTCTTTTATATAAACTATCTGTTCCACCACCGTTTTCAAATGCTGAATTTAAGTTGATTACAACTTTATCAGATGTTTCTGAAATAGAAATAACCCTTGTACCTGTAGGAATTTCAGAGTAAACACCTTTAGATTTTTCATAAGCAGTTGGTCCTGAAACCAAAGCATTTATTGCAAATTTAATCTTTGAACCGTCCACATCCTTGTCATACTGACGATTTACAGCTCTGTAAATTTCCTGTTTTGTACCATCTTGTCCAATAAAAAACACGTTTACATAAACTTTTTCTACTGGTTTTGCAATCGGCTTTTGTTCTTCCTCTTGCGGAATTTGAGTTTCCGGCACGGGAGTAAGAGGGCCTGAAACATTTTCATCGTTGTGATAAAGCATTCTCAAGCCTAATACACAACATACAACAACCATTAATACTGCTGTTACGCCTAAAAAAACTCGTTCATTTTTACGCATTTTTATTGTTCCTTATCTTTTAAAATTGTCATATTACCGTCAATTGTAATTTTTCCATTAGAAATATTTACAGTTTCAATATTAAATTTTGCATCTTTATTTTCTAATATCTTTGCTGAAAAATCAAGCGGATTAATATAATTTATTAATTTTGACAACTTGTCCACATCCAATGCCATACTATTATTCAAGAAACTAGTATTTGCAAGTTCAATTTGACCATTTTCAACTTTCAAATTAGCAGTTATAACAAGTTCCTTTGTCTTTCTTACAAAAGGCATTGAATATTTCAATACATAATACATTTTGTCGTTTTTTAGTTTTATATTTGTAGAAGTTATTTGAAAAATATTCAAATTTCCACCAATACTGTTGATATCATCAATCATTCGCTTGTAATCAGATGAAAGCATTGTTTTGTTCAAATCTTCTTCCGTAATAGTTGCGTTAAAAGATGCCGGAATATCTTCTTTTACAATATAATTACCTCTTTTATCATTTGCAATATAGTTGAAATTACATAAAGTTTTTGCATTAAACGATGAAATGTAAACACCCTGAATATCAACATTTTTACCATCGATTTCAAGAGATTTAAAACGACCGGCTTTCAAATCTCGAACACTATACGCATCTAAATTAACTTTGATGTCACCGCTTGTTATATTTTTTTTAATCGCCTTTTTAACAAGTTTTTCTCCAATTTTTTCAGACAAGAATTTTTGCCCTGTAACAGTACTCATTCCCCTTGAAAATCCTGAAGTCAAATCATAAGGAGCAGGACATTTTAGAGTTGAGCAATCCTGAGCCTGAACTCCTTGTACTGCAAGCAATAAAACAAAGCTTAAAATTATCTTTTTCATTATATAAACACTTTCTTTAATTTAATTTTCTCTCCATCTGCAATTCCAACTGCACAGATTTCGACATCATTATATATCAAACTTACAAAATTGCCAATTTTATCACAAGTTTTATAAATTGGCATACCATTTTTTATTCTAGCCAAATCATCGTTATCAACTGCGATTTTAGGTAAATTCAAGATATCAAGCGGATTTATCAAATTACTTTCAACATCAATTCCATCAAGTTGAACACTGTTTTCGACTCTGAATTTTCCGACTTGTGTTCGAATAAGTTTTATCAAATACCCACCACAACCCAAATTTTTTCCTAAATCATTCGCAATAGACCTGATATAAGTTCCTTTTGAGCATTTTAGCAGAATTTGTGCCTGTTGTAATTCTTCATCAAAATTTTTCAATTCAATGTTTTTAATAACAACTTTTCGAGGTTGAATTTCAACTTCTTCACCTTTTCTTGCATATTCGTATAATTTTTTTCCCTTTACCTTTATTGCAGAAAAAATCGGTGGAAGCTGCAAAATTTCGCCTTCAAAACTTTTCAAACCTTCTTTAATATCATCTCGTGAAACTTTTTTATCAGATGTAAAAACTTTTTCTCCGTCAAGATCAAATGTATTTGTTGCAGCACCAAACTGAACTGTAGCAAGGTATTCCTTGTCATCTTGCAAATACTCAATCAAACGAGTAGCCTTTCCAATACAAATCGGCAAAACTCCTTCTGCAAAAGGATCAAGAGTGCCAGTATGCCCAATTTGCTTAATCTTTGTAACTCGACGCAAAACAGAAACAACATCATGAGATGTCATTCCTACAGGTTTATAGATATTCAAAAAACCAAATAAACTTTTATTATCAGGGTTTCCTGACATTACAATTCTCCACGAGAAATCTTATCAATCAATTCACTAACTCTTGAGCCTTTTTCCAACGAATCAGTATAAACAAACTTCAATTCAGGCGTTAATCTCAATCTAATACGCTTGCCAACTTCATACCTAATTTTAGGAGTACTTTTTTCAATAATTTCTTTAGTTTTTTCAATTTGTTCAGGATTTCCCAAAACACTATAAATAACTTTAGCAAATGAATTATCATGCGAAACTTCAACATCTAAAACAGACACAACACCTGCCAAACCTCTGATTTCTTTTCTCAAAATATCAGAAATATCTCTCATTAATTCTTTTCTAACACGTTCATTTCTTAAAGTCATAATTTTCTCCTTAGTGATAAAAAAATTATAACATAAAATAAAAAATCATAACATAGGCACTTGACAAAAATAGGGTGATAGTAAATAATAAAAATATAGAGAGCCTGAGAACAACAGGCACGTTGTTCTCAGACCACTGTCTCTATAATGCAGATAAAGAACTTAAAAGTAGTAACAATAGTACTGTTACTACTTTTATTATTAGTAACAATTTATCATGCTTCATAAACATCACCCCCTTTCTTAGCAAAATACCACTAAATTTTGTTGTTCTAAGAGGGATGAGCAAACAGTGTACTCTCTATTATTTTATGTATAAAGTTCAATATATTAATAATACTACAAATAATAAAAAATCAAATTACCGCCCCAAACGGATTTCATCAAAATCAATATATATCCTGTAGCCCAATATTTTACATATCAATTTCATTTCTGAATAACGTAAAGATTCATCTGATAATTTATGCGAAAGCAAACTTTGAGAATAGTTTTTCCCGCTTATCTCTGTCATTTTCAATGCTAATTCTGTAAGTGTCATCCCTTTTGAAAATAACATTATTTTAACTTCATCTTTAATATTCATATAACAATTATAAATTGCATTGACTAATTATGAAAAATATTGTATATTTATGAATATTATTCACATTGTTGAATAATGTTCATCTTATATTAATCAAGGAGATAGTATGAAAAAAGCTTTTACATTAGCGGAAGGTGCTACGCACGTAGTCAATTGGGACAATTCTCATAAAATAGCATTCACATTGGCAGAAGTATTGATAACATTAGGTATAATCGGAGTTGTTGCAGCAATGACACTACCTACGGTCATAAACAATGTCCATCATAAAGAACTCGAAACAGCTTTAAAAAAGCAGTATTCAACTTTATCACAAGCAATTCTTGATATACAAAGGGAAGATGATTTACCGTTTGAATATGAGAGTTATAGGTCTAATTTCAAAACAGAACTTGCAGCAAAATATAAAGCGGCTCAAAATTGTGGTGCAATAAATAATAACACAGGATGTGTCATTAACGAAATAGATGGTACTTTTTCTCATTATAAATCTTATACAGGTAAATCTTTAAGTCGATCGTATATGGATGATGGAGGTTTTATTGCAAATGATGGTACAACATTTTTTATAGAACAAGGCGCACAGTCAGAATCAATTGGCGCATATTTGGTTACTATTGATGTCAACGGATACAAGAAACGACCAAATAAAATGGGCTATGATTTATTTATGTTTCAAATAACAAAAGATGGAAAAGTTCTTCCACAAGGAGCTGATGGCACATGGCTCAGAGATAACCGTGAAGCTCGGTGTTCAAAAACATCAACTCACAATGAGAATGGTTTTACTTGCGCATATTATGCAATAACTGATAATAATTATTTTAAAAAACTTTAGCCATTAATGTATGATATTTGTACAGAAACATTTACGTCAGCTATAACTCATGCTGACAATATTGGCTTATTTTAAAATACTACAAACTCTGACGTTCAACTTCTTCTTTTGTAGAAACTTCTATGATGTCGCCTTCTTCAATGTCATTCCACTTAGCAAAAGAAATACCACATTCAAAACCTTGAGCAACTTCTTTTACATCATCTTTGAAACGTTTCAACTGATCAATTGCACCACGGAAGATTTCTTTTCCATCACGATAAAGTACTGCATCTTTACTTCTGACAATCTTTCCTTCTGTTACATAACAACCGGCAATTCTTGTTGTTTTACCAATCGTAAACACTTGACGAACTTCAGCTTTACCAAGTTCAACTTCTTTAACTTCAGGTTCCAGCAATGACAACATTGTCTTTTCAATATCTTCAAGAATTTGATAAATAATATCATATTTCTTGATTGTTACGCCTTCTTTTTCAGCTGCCGCAAGAGCATTCGCATCTTCTTTTACTGTAAAGCCTAAAATCAAAGCATTTGAGGCTGATGCCAACATAACGTCAGCTTCAGAAATATCGCCAACACCAACATGAATAATTTTTGTTTTGATTTCATTTGATTCTAATTGAGCAATAGCTTGAGATACAGCCTCCGCAGAACCGTTTGTGTTAGCTTTAATAATTAAGTTCAATTGCGGAATATCTTCTTCTCCTGCAACCGCTTCATGACGAACATGAGCCGGCAACATTGCATCAAGACGTTTATCACGTTCTTTTTCTTTACGTTCTTGAACTATTGTTTTCATTTCTTTTTCGTTTTTAACAACTTCAAAATAGTCCCCAGCTTGAGGAACTTCTGACAAACCTAAAATTTCTACCGGTGTAGAAGGTTCAGCTTTTTGTATTCTTTCGCCTGAGTCAGAAAGCAACGCTCTAACACGACCGCAAGCAGTACCAACAACAATACAATTACCTACACGCAAAGTTCCATTTTGAACTAATAATGTAGCCACCGCACCTTTACCTTTATCAAGGTTTGCTTCAATTACAACACCTGATGCCTCAGCTTTAGGATTAGCTTTCAAATCTTGAACATCAGCTACCAACAAAATGTATTCCAACAGTTCATCAATACCTGTACCTTGCAAAGCTGAAACTTTTACAGTAATTGTATCTCCGCCCCATTCTTCAGGAACAAGACCGTGTTCTGTTAACTGTTGCAAAACTCTGTCAGGGTTTGCACCCGGTTTATCTATTTTGTTTACTGCTACAATAATTGGAACATCTGCTGCTTTTGCGTGGTTAATAGCTTCAATTGTTTGAGGCATAATACCATCATCTGCAGCTACAACCAAAATTGCAATATCTGTAGCTTTTGCACCTCTAGCTCTCATTTCTGTGAAAGCCTCGTGACCCGGTGTATCAACAAATACTATTTTCTTATCTTTGTTGTTATCCAAATATACTGTATAAGCACCAATAGACTGAGTAATGCCGCCAACTTCTGATGCTACGATTTTATGTTTTGATGCACGAATACTGTCTAACAAAGTAGTTTTACCGTGATCAACGTGTCCCATAATACTTACAACAGGCGCACGTTTTTTCAATAATTTTTTATCAACTTCTGTTAATTTCTTTTCTTTTTCTTCTTTTTCAAGTTCTTCTTCCATGTAAGCATCTAAGTCTTCATCAAGAACTTCCAACTCATATTCTGCACAAATCTTTTTAATTACATCAACATCAATAAGTTGGTTTACTGTTGCCATAATACCGTTCAACATCAAGAATTTAATAATTTCAGCTGGAGTATGTTGAATTTTTTCAGACAATTCGCTAATTGTCATAGCTCTATTTACTACAACTTGTGTTACTTGCTTTGCTTCTTCCTCTTTGTGAGAACGTTTTTTATGTTTTTGAGCTGCCGCTTTTTCTAGAGAAATTCTTTCTTGTTCTTCTTTTTTGTTATTAAAATCTTTCCCTTTTTTCTTGCCGTCAGTTCTACGTCTTCCATTACCTTTATTTTCATAAATATCTTGAGAAATAATTGTTCTTTGAATAGGTTTTCTTTCTCCAGATGGTTTTTCAAATGGTTTTTTAGCCGCACCGTCTTTAGAACGAGGAGGGAAATTTCTTTCTCCTTTTTCAGGTCTTTCACCACGAGAAGTACGTTCTCCTCGAGGAGGGAATTTTCTTTCACCATTTCTAGATGGTCTTTCCGGTCTATCTGTAGAAGCTGCATTTTCTCCAACCGGTTTTCTTGGCGCACGTCTAACAATCTCTAACCTGCTTTGAGGTTGTTTAGGTTTAACAATTTCAACTTTAGGCACACTCGCCTTTTTGGCAGGTTCCGGTTTTGGTTCTTCTTTTTTTATTTCAACTTCATTTACAACAGGTTTTTCTGCCGGTTTTGCTTTTTTAACAACAAAAGCTTTTGGTTTTTTGTGTTCTTTCACTCCACCAGATGCGATAAAATCTTTTAGTTTTTTTACCTGTTCCATTGTAACGGTACTTGAATGAGTTTTGCCTGTAACAGAAATTTTTGCGAACTTATCTAAAACTTCCTTACTGGTAAGCCCAAGTTCTTTTGCCAATTCATTTATTCTTATAGTTTCAAAACTCATTTAATAATTTTCCTTTCAAATCTTCCGGCACAGAAGCTTTTAGCACTTTTGAAATTCTATTTTTTTTAAAAGCGGCCTCTATACACGAATTATTATAGCAAAGATATACGGATCTGCCAAATATTTTATTATTTGGCTTTAAAACGACTTCACCGTGCAAGTTTTCTCGAGTAATCTTTACCATATTTTCTCTATCAAAAAGTTTCCCGCAACCTACACATTTTCGTTCTGTCACTAATTTACCTCTGCCAATTTTTCTAATTTCAACTTTTGGTCATGTTCAATAAGCAAGTTAATAAGCTCATCTAAATCCCCATCAATAACTGTATTAACATTCAAGTTATGGTTAATTCTATGGTCTGTCAAGCGACCTTGTGGGAAGTTGTATGTTCTGATACGCTCACTTCTATCACCTGTTCCAACTTGTGAACGGCGAAGGTCAGTGATTTCTTGCATTTGTTTTTGAACTTCCATATCGTAAAGTTTTGCCTTCAAAATCTGCAAAGCACGTTCTTTGTTTTGAAGTTGAGAACGTTCTTCAGTACAGAAAATCATAATTCCTGTTGGTTTGTGGAACACTCTGGCAGCAGTTTCAACCTTGTTAACATTTTGTCCGCCAGCACCACCTGAACGAGCTGTTGAAATTTCAACATCATTCATATTCAATTCAACTTCAACATCATCAACTTCCGGCATAACTGCAACAGTTGCGGTTGAAGTATGAACACGTCCTTGAGATTCTGTAGCAGGAACTCTTTGAACTCTATGTACACCTGATTCGTATTTCAATTGCGAATAAACTGCATCGCCTTTAATTGAAATGATAATTTCTGATACACCACCGGCTTCACATTCAGTTTTACTCAAAACTTGTGTTTGCCAACCTTTTTTATCAGCATATCTCATATACATACGAGCCAAATCTCCAGCGAATATATTTGCCTCATCGCCACCTGCGCCACCACGAATTTCAAGCATAATATCTTTATCATCCATAGGGTCACGAGGGAGTAAAAGAACTTTCATTCTTTCTTCATATCCCGGAAGTTTAGCCTCATTTTCAGCCATTTCAGCTTTCAAAAATGACTTCATTTCTTCGTCGTGTTCGTTACGAATCATTTCTTTGGCTTCTTCAATAGCATCTACAGCATTTTTCCAATCATAATATAGATTTACAGTTTCTTCCATTGATTTACGTTGTTTTGATAAATCTCTAAATTTGTTATAATCCTGAATTACTGCAGGATCTGATAGGGTAATGCCTAATTCATTATATTTCTTCTCAATTTGAAGAATTTTATCTAACATATCTTTCATAATTAAAGTATAGCAAGAACAAAAAAATTTTCAAATGTGTTGGAGAGTAAATAAGTTTTGGTGTCGGATTAGTAAATCAGAGCTACTATTTTAAAATTAATGAAATTTAGTCCTCCCTAAAGAGGGAGGATTTAGGTGGGTGCTAATTTTTAATTATCATGTTTTCCCTACGGGATAGCACCCATCCCTCTCCCTTCCCTCTTAGGGAATGGAACTAATTAAAAGATTGCTCATCTACACTATTTCTACAAAACTTGAATGATGATTTTTTAGAATGTTTAAATTATAATTGCTAATAAAAAGGAGAGAATAATGTTAGAATATTTTTTAGGATCATATATAATTACAATCGTAGGCTTAATCGGCGCATACTTATGGGGTGAACATGTTCATAGCGGTTCAGGGTTGGCTTGCGTTTTTATTGCAATTGTTTTAGGAATTTTAGAAATCAGCTTATCATTTGATAACGCTGTCGTTAACGCAATGAAACTTGAAAAAATGTCCCACAAATGGAGAACACGATTTTTAACTTGGGGCATAATTATTGCCGTTTTTGGGATGAGATTTTTATTTCCAATTTTAGTTGTTTCTATTTTTGCAAAATTAAGTATGCTTGAAGTCGCAAATATTGCACTTACAAACGCTGACAAATACGCATATTACCTTCACCAAACTCACGCACCAATAGTAACTTTTGGTGGAATGTTCTTGATTATGTTGTTCCTTAACTACTTCTTTGATCACAAAAAAGAAACTCATTGGATAAAATATATTGAAGCTCCGCTTTCTCATCTCGACCATATAAAAGGAATTGAAATTGTAATCTCACTATTTATGCTACTTGTAACCCAAAATTTTGTACCGATAGAACAAAAGTTACATGTTATGATAGCCGGAATTTCAGGTATAATCACATATCTGTTTATTGATGGATTTACGCATTACCTTGAAAAACATGAAGAAATGCGACTTGCAAAATGCGCAACAGGTGCAGCCGGTTGCACTGGATTAGTAAGCTTTTTGTACTTAGAACTGATTGATGCGTCATTCTCGCTCGATGGAGTTTTGGGAGCTTTTGCACTAAGTAAAGATATCATAATAATTTCAATCGGCTTAGCAATTGGTGCAATGTTTGTAAGATCTCTTACAATTATGCTAGTTGAAAAGAAAACCTTAAAGCAATTCTTATACCTTGAACACGGCGCACATTGGGCAATCGGAGCATTGGCTTGTTTGATGCTTGTTTCAACTGTAAAAGAAATTCCAGAAGCCGTTACCGGCGGCATTGGTTTAGCATTTATTCTTGCAGCACTCTTTTCATCAATTATGCACAACAAAAAAATGGAAAGACTTTTGGCAGAAGGCAAAACAGAGGAAGAAAATGCTTAAACTTCCAATGGTAACCTTTATTGTTACTTCTTACAATTACGAAAAATATATTTTGCGAACACTTTTAAGCATAAAAAATCAAAGTTACGAAAACTTTGAAATCATAGTTGTTGACGACTGTTCAAAAGACAATTCTTGCAAAATCGTGGAAGACTTTATTGCTGACAACCAAGATTTGAAAATTACGCTAATAAAACAAGAAACCAATCAGGGGCAGCTCGGAGCGATGTTGAAAGGGTTAAAAAAGGCGCAAGGACAGTTTATAACTTTTGTTGACAGTGATGATATGTTGATGGAAGATTTTGCCAAAGAACATATTAGAGTGCATTTAGAAACCTCTGTTGCGTTTACTTCTTGTCAAATTGCAGAAATCGGAGAAGATGACGAAGTTCACACATACAATTCAATATCTTCTCCACATATAAAAGAATTAGATAAACTGTTTGAAAATTGTGCGCCCGAATATAAACTACTTAAGCATAAACGTTTTGGCGGTTGGTACTGGTCACCAAACAGTTCGGCAATGTTTAGAAAATCCGCAATAGAAATTCTTTTAGATTACAAAAATATTCATGAATGGAAAATTTGTCCGGATAAATTTTTGTTTAATTTTGCACACTTAATCGGAGGTTCTGCTATAATCTACAAGCCACTGATCTGCTATAGACGACACAAAAATAACGCAGGGAATTGCACACTTGTTACCGGAAATAAAAAATTGCATAGCGACTATATTACCAAAATCAACATTCAAAATAATTTAAAAATCCGCCCTGAAACAATAAGATTTTTGTGGCAAGAAAGAAAGAAATTAGGATTAAGAAATACAATTGGATTAATTTTAAGAGTATTTTAATTTTCCCTTACGGGGTAGCACCCATCCCTTTACCCTTCCTCAAAATGGAAGGAGTTATTTTTCCTCCCTACGAGACTCTGCCGAACAAAAGGTGACTAAATGTCACGTTTTGTGAGAGGTGTTTAGGTGGGTGCTGATTTTAATTTTCATGTTTCCCTACGGGATAGCACCCATCCCAGCCTTCCCTCTCTTAGGGAAGGAGTAATTTTTCCTCCCTACGAGACTCTGCCGAACAAAAGGTGACTAAATGTCACGTTTTGTGAGAGGTGTTTAGGTGGGTGCTGATTTTAATTTTCAAGTTGCCCCTTCGGGATATCACCCATCCCAACCTTCCCTCTCTTAGGGAAGGAGCAATTTTTCCTCCCTTGCGAGGGAGGATTAAAGGTGGGTGCTGAGTTTAGGGAAGGGAGTATAATAAAACTCCTGAGATTGCTCTCAGGAGATAGAATGGAAGTATGTCGCTTTCGCGACATGGTTTATGTTAAAAAATTTTTATTTTTGTTTTGCCTCTAATTTTTGTAATCTTTGGTCTAAACGTTTATTGTCTTCTTGAACTTGTTTTACAAGTTGTTTCAACTCTTGATTTTCTTTTTGAAGAGCAGTAATTTTTGCATCTAATTCTTTAATCGCATTGATTACTGCATAGAACATATCTTCCATACGGATTGTCAAAAATCCGTCGGTGCCTTTCTTTACGGCATTAGGAAATACTTTTTGCAAATCT
This sequence comes from Candidatus Melainabacteria bacterium MEL.A1, assembly GCA_001765415.1. Lineage (GTDB taxonomy): Bacteria > Cyanobacteriota > Vampirovibrionia > Gastranaerophilales > Gastranaerophilaceae > Stercorousia. The sequence goes on along the minus strand of CP017245.1, from coordinate 1,544,975 downwards.
TGTGCGATTACACCAACATGTGGAGTTTTGGTTGTGTCTTTTTTATAAACATAATTGAATACTTTCAATTGTTTAATTTTAGCTAATCCGTCATTGTTGTCTTTCCCGACGTATTTCAATCTTCGGTCACTATCTTGTCTTTGGTGTACAACTTTACCTGCATAGTCGGAATAGTATATCAAATCTGCATTTTGCGTAATTTCACGACCATACGCTTGTGCGCCATAACCATCATTTTTCCCATTATACTTAATTGTTCCTGGATTTGCCCAATCATCGGTACCATCGTTGAAAAATATCATTCCTTTTACAAATAAATTGCCATTAACAACAACACCTGTTTTTTTGATTTCATATGTTTGATCACCCTTCCCTCTACCAGTAGCACGAACATTTCGGACAGAAGCATAGTCATTATGAACCTCTAATACAGCAGGACCATTGTTAAATTTTGACCTACTGCCTATAAAAATATGTTCTTTGTCGTCGCTTGCCCAATCACTACCACTTGTCGGGCCCGAAAATGCACCTATACAAGTTTTGTTAGAACCGGTTACATATTGGCAAGCACCGGAACCTATTGATGTGTTATAATTACCTGTTATATTGTTATACAAAGCCTCTGCACCTACCGCGGTATTATGTCCCGCATTATGTGAAGTATTTCCTGCACTATGTAGAGCTTGGTAACCGATTGCAGTATTATAATAATTTGAAGCTTTAGAAGTACCTGCCATCGCTTGAGCTCCTACTGCGGTATTACCGGTATTTATATTAGTTTGGAAATACATTGCCTCTCTACCAATTGCAATATTGTTAGACCCTGTATTACTAGCACTTAACGCATAATCGCCGATTGCTATATTGTAAGAACCTGTATCATTATGTTGCATTGCAGCATATCCTATTGATATATTATGCCCACCTGTTGTATTACTTAGTAGTGCGCTATCTCCTAATGCAGTATTAACAGAACCTGTTGTATTACTTTTTAGTGCAGAAGTTCCTACTGCGATATTATCAGAACCTGTTGTATTACTTTTTAGTGCAGAAGTTCCTAGCGCTACGGAGTGATCTCCAGCATTTGAATAAGCACCTATTGCAATACCACTGGCTCCGCTATCACTGGTAGAATTTGCTTTCGCCTGATTGCCTATGGCTATCGAATTTTGACCAGCTCCGTTATTTGCTCCACTTGTTGCATTGTTTCCAATTGCAATTGAGTTTATTACTCTTGCTTGTGCAGCATCTAAAGCTGCACCATGTCCTTCACTTTGGGTCATACTGCTACCAATAGCGATTGCACCATTAGAACTGGCAACTGAATTTGTTCCGATTGCAATTGTTTTTGATGCGGTTGTTATTGCTGGGTTTGCTTCGTTCCCTAAACCGATATTACCATCACCGGTTGTTACACTGGTTAGTGAATTATCACCGATTGTAACGTTACCTGTACCGGTTGTTAAAGCCGTCAATGTTGTACCTAAACCAATGTTATTGCTTCCTGTTGACAAATGGGTCATTGCATTATCACCAATAATAATGTTGCTTTGCCCTGTTATATCAGTTGATGGCCAGTTGTTTGGACCGATATTAATATTATTTTGACCTAAAGAGGTTGATGAACCATTTCTGTGACCTAAAATTAGGTTATTTCCACTCATATACAAATCGCCAAGAATTGTATTACCATTTTTAAATAAAATATGGCTGAAAGACGATCCTAAATTATTGATTATTAACTTACCATTATCTGTATCTTCACCATTAAGTTGACCAATCATTGCACGCATTGATGCACCTTGACCAAAATAAGCATCTGATGAATTGTTTGGTGAATATCTCCAAGGTGACGAGTTATCTACCTTGTTTTTGGTTGTCATTACCGGCGCCATTGCCGCCAACACAATACTCATTATAAGCATTACAACCATCATTTCTGCTAGGGTGAATGCTGAAAAACCTTTATTTAAGCGGTGAGTTGCCCCCCCCCCGTTAAACTTAACTTTTCTTAATACTTCCATCAGATTATCCTCTTTTCTGTTTTACTTTTTTATTTTAAACTATTTTTAGTGTTTTGACAACCCTTTGAAAATAGGAAATTAAATTTTATTACGAATATTGTTTTGAACTGTACCCTAAAAAGGGAAGGAGCAATCTTTCCTCCCTTATGAGGGAGGATTAAAGGTGGGTGCTAATTGTGATTATCAAGTTTTCCCCACGGGGTAGCACCCATCCCAACCTTCCCTCTCTTAGGGAAGGAGTAATTTTTCCTCCCTGCGAGGGAGGATTAAAGGTGGGTGCTGATTTTAATTTTCAAGTTGCCCCTACGGGATGTCACCCATCCCTTTACTTCTCACAAAACGTGACATTTAGTCACCTTTTGTTCGGCAGAGTCCTCAAATGGGTACAAAAACAGCACATTCTAATTTTGAATGCACTGTTTTTTAGATTATTATATTTTTTTTATTTTTTAACTAGAATTTCCAGCTATGTAAGTATTCTTCTTGTTCTGCCGTTAATGTATCAATTGAAATTCCCATTGATTTTAGTTTTAATTCTGCAATTTTTACATCAACTTCGTGAGGCAAAGTGTACAATTTCTTTTCTAATTTGCCTTGATTTTTAACCAAAAATTCAATTCCCAATGCTTGGTTTGCAAAACTCATATCCATTACACTTGCAGGATGTCCTTCCGCTGCTACCAAGTTAACCAATCTACCTTCTGCCAATACGTAAATTGATTTTCCATTATTTAATTTATATTCTTCAAGATTTGGTCTAATCTGTCTGATTTCTGTTGCGTAAGCTTTCAAATCACCAACATTAACTTCCCAATCAAAGTGGCCTGCATTAGCAACAAATGCTCCGTCTTTCATAGACAACAAGTGTTTAACATCAACTACATGTTTATCACCTGTAACAGTTAAGAAGATATCACCTTCTTTTGCCGCATCTGCAATTGGCATTACTCTATAGCCTTCCATTGCAGCTTCAAGTGCTTTAAGCGGATCAACTTCACAAACAATTACATTTGCCCCTAAAGCCTTCGCCCTTAACGCACAACCTCTACCACACCATCCGTAGCCAGAAATTACAACCGTTTTACCTGCAATCAAAATGTTTGCAGCTCTCAAAATTCCATCAAAAGAACTTTGCCCTGTACCATATCTGTTATCATAAAGGTGTTTTGTCAAACTTGTATTAACTCCAACTGCAGGAAATTTTAAAGCTCCTTGAGCTTCTAAAGCCTGTAGTCTGATAATACCTGTAGTTGTTTCTTCTGTAGAACCGATAACCTTTGATGCAAGTTCCGGATAATCAGAGTGTATCATAGAAACCATGTCACAACCATCATCTATAATAATATCAGGATTGTGTTCCAAAGCTTCTCTAATATGTGATTTATATTGTTCAACAGATTCACCTGCAACTGCAAAAGTCGGAATTCCATAATGCTTTACAAGAGCCGCTGCTACATCATCTTGTGTTGACAATGGATTTGATGCAACCAAAACCGCATCAGCACCACCGGATTTCATAACAACGCACAAAGCCGCTGTTTCTTTGGTAACGTGTACACAAGCAGACAATTTCAAACCTTTAAACGGTTGTTCTTTAATAAATCTTTCTTGAATTTGTTTCAAAACTGGCATATCTTTAAACGCCCATTCAATTTGATTTTTACCTTGATCTGCCAAATTTATATCTTTTACATCACATTTGATATCTATTGTTTGCATTGATTTTCTCCTTTTCAAGCTTGATTATAGCAAGAACATAAGATTATAACTTTTTTTGTAAAAATTTCTTAATAATATAATACATTATAACAAAAATTTTTCTTGAGTTGAGTTATAAATGAAGTAGTAAGGAGTTTTCACGTGAAAGTCAGTTTGAATTTAAACCAACCGAAAGTTAGAAATAATATAAATTTTCAGGGTTATAAGCCCACTAAATCTCAATATGGAGATAAAGAGCATGAATTTAACTTCGTTTACGACGATAGCAAATACGACTGCTATCTTGAACTTTATTCAGTAGCTAAAGACGTTAACAATAATTATTACGTAACAGATATCCTAAAAAGATATGATGACAATCCTTACAATAATGAGCTTGGAGTTAAACTACAAAGCGGGAAAGCAACAAAAGTAAACCTTTCCGCAGATTATGATGTTGCGCCGGATGAAGCTTTTGCATACCACTACAAACTTTATCCGAAAGGAACTCACAGAGATCCGATTTATGCAACAGATCCAGGAAACAAAATTGATGAAAGAGGTCAAAAACACACTCCATACGACATTTACAACATAGTTTCGGATAAAGCTTCAACATCATCAAAAGGTGGATCAATGAAACTTATAATTCCTGACAACTACAATGTTGTTTGGAAATATGACAACACCAACAAAATCGTAAAAAAATCTGATGAAGAAATTAAATCCTTACTAACTTCTTCTAAAAACTTTGCAAACAAAATCGGAGGTTCTTTAGCCGGTATTGAAAAAGACCTCGATGATGGCAAATTGGATAACTTTACAAGAATTGTTACAACTCCATTATTTACTGACGATAGCGTTTCTGCCCATGCTTATTGGAACAAAAACTGTTTCCAAATGGCAAATTCTTTAGGCAATATCAACAATTACGCCTCAGTTCAAAGAAAAATGTTTGCCAAAGGTATTAACCTTGTATCAGATGGCGCATACGTAAATGAAGGTTTGGAAGGTATTCACTTCCAAAATGTTTTGAAATGGGGCGACAAATCACCATATTTCAACTGGTTTAATATTTCCGGACTTCAAGACAGTCCTTTAAGTCTTGGAGTTTTTGGGAAAAAACTTGAACACGTAACTCATAGGCTTGTCAATTCTCCGTATGAATTTACACAAAAACCTGATGGTACAATCAGCATTAAATCTGTGAAATATGACAAAAACAAACCAACTTATATTCAAATTTATGACGACAGATTGGTTAATGCCGAAAAACTTTCTGACAAGGAATTAATTGAAGCTTACGACAAATTTGACAAAAATTATCTTGATATAAACAACCACAATGATACTGTTGTTCCATACAGTTTCCAAATTAACCCAGAAACTTACAAGAAAAACGTAAAACTTTTAAGCGAATATAACAAAAAATCTGCAAACAAATTAGATTTAAAAAGTGGCGAGGCAACCAGAGCAGTTGCACAATTTGAATACTTCGGACTTGATGGAAAACACGAAAGCGGTTTCTATACTTGGGATGCAAACCCAGATATCGCAAAATTAAGTTTTGTTCCTTCGCATGCTGAAACTCAGTCACTTAGAAACATTGTTGATCCAACTGAAAGAAAAGAAAAAGCTGCTCTTTTAAAACAAAAGAACATGGAAGTTCAAGACTATGCAATATCTTCCGCACAATATTGGACTAAAAAAACAAATCAAATTTTGAACCTTAATGCTGCTCAACACTTGAAAAATATTGATAACAAAAATGCACACGCAATCTTTGAAACAATAAATAAACAAAAAGACGGAAAAGTTTTCCCTAAAGATTTAGATGTTTCAGAAAAAATTGTCAAAAACGTGATTAACAATTCTTATGACCTAAAAGAACCTGACACAGAAAATTTATACAAAGATGCCATAGTTCAAGGGCTTATGGATTTACCACTTGATGCAATTGAAGTTGGTGACGATATTGCAGGTGTTTTGAGTTCTCCATACATCTCAAAAAGAGCTACAAAAGAAGATCAAATCGGAGTTTCAAGATTTGATTTATACAAAGATGGCAACCCGCAAATCAAACCGGAATATGAAAAAGCTTACCGCCAAACTAACAGAATGTACACACAAGAAATGGCTACTCTTGCAACAGGAGTTTTGGCGAATGTAAATGACAAACTTCCTGAAAATAGCAAACTTTTTGACAAATCTGGCAACACAACTGAATATGGTAAATATGTATTGCCACTTTTGACTGCTGAAATCGCTCGTTTTGCGATTATAAAAGGAGTTAGTCCAAAAGCTGAATTTAATTATGACAACGAAACAGGCGAAATTTCTTATGATTACAAGAATTTGAAAAAAACTTCCCTTACAGAAATGAAAATTATTGCAGATAGCCCTGAAGACGAGGCGATTTCTGTTATTAAAAAATTAAGAAATAATATCGGCAAAATCGAAAATTCAGACAAAGACAAACTAGCAAAAGCCTTATTCAAATCAATTAAAGGCACTGATACAAACAGTTTTAAACTTGCAGAAATGATTGTTGACAGATCGCAAGCCGGTTTGGACTGGAGAATTGATGCTACAAAAGATATCGGCGATATTGAATCTGTAAGAAATGGAAAAACAGATTTTGAATATACATGGAACCAAGTTATTAATTTTTGGTCTAAATTTACGGATGCCGTAAAAGAATATCACCCAGATGCTTATATTGCCGCAGAAGTAACTGATGAAGGTTCAATCTACACAAGAGGCTATGGAGCAAAATCAGGTGCAAGATTTGGTGACACTAAAGAAGCTGTAAAAAAATTGATTAATGAAGCCGGATTTACAACAACCGCAAACTACACTTATTTTTCATCAAATTTAACTGGAATTTTTGGAAAATTATTTGCAGACGAAAATGGTGTAGAAAGAGGTACTGAACAAGGTTTGGCAGTTCTAAAACAACTTGTTGGAGATGGAAATTTCTTAAACTCAGAACCGCTTGAATCCTTGTTATACACATATACATTTGCCGGCAACCACGATAAATGCCGTGCTTTAGAAGGTTTTGCAATGGATATGGGAATTGTTTATTCTGACCTGACAGATCCCGCTAATTTTGATTACCGTCGCAGAGCGTATAAAGTTTTGCACGGAATGGGATACGGTGACATTCCTTCAAATAGGGCGATTGAAGCTTACAACTATGACAGAGTAAGCCCTCTTGCTATTGCCAAAGGTGAATCTATAATCAGTGGAATGGGAAAAGCCAAAGAAAGAATTGGTTTGAGCCAAGAACGAAAAGATTATGTCTATGGCAAAATGTTACAAGCGATTAAAAACTTAGCTCAAGGCAACTATAAAGACAAGATTATTGAAGCAGACGGATTTGGCACAAAGGATTACAACATCGCACTAGACATAGTTTTGGATGAAATGGATTACCTTGAACCAAACCAAAATATGCGCTTAAATGCGGATGAAAAACTAAAACTTAAAAACGAAACAATGCGCAGAATTATTGACCCTGCAATGTCAAAATTGTTAGGTCAAACCAAATTCTTAGTTGCGTTAACAGGGAACCCGACACTATTTGCAGGCGATGAATTAGGCTCTACGGGCTATGAAACAACTACCAAAAATATTTACTTGCAAAACCGTAACGTAATCCATAACGAATGGGTTGACCCATCAAGCAGTGATTATAAAGAATTTGTAAAAACATTCAAAGATAATATTGATTATCAATTTGCATTGAGAAAAAGGGCAGAACTTGAACCTCTAAATTCAGGAACTCCATTCGCATTAAAAGAACAAAACGCAAAATATACGAAAATTAACTATAATGACGAATTGGATCATTCAAAAGGAATTTCTAGTGAAGAACACGGCGAAACCCAAGTTTCAGCCTTACTAAGACAATGTCCTGACGGAAGAATGACAATTTCAGTATTCAATACAGCCGGACTTAACCACGAGTACGACAAATACTATACTCCTGCAGAATTAACAATGAATTGTATCGATCTTAATCAAGGTTACGGTGGCAATGCCGGTTTAAGATGCGGTTTAAAATCCGGTATGATGTTTAAAAGTGCCGATCCAAACGACCACACAGAGTATTATGTTAATGACAAAAACCAAATTACTGCCGCAGGTGGAAACCCAATTCATATAAAAGATACAACATTAATTTTATATAATGTTCCTTCAAACCAACCGACATTTACAGGCAGACGAACAATGTATAATCCTCAATACAACTTCGTTTCAAAACCTTATGTACAAGTTAATAAACAAGAATGCAGTGTTGGAAAGAAATTAGAATTGGTAAGTAGATAGAATTTAGATGTATAAAGGCAAATTGAGTTTTTAGCCCTAACGGGTTAGCACCCATCCCAACCTCCCCTCAAGGGAAGGAGTAAATTTCCCTCTCAGTGAAACTGTGCCGAACAAAAGGGGACTAAATATCTCGTTTTGTGAGAAGTGATACAAGGTTGGTGCTGACGAAATTATCATGTCCTCCACTGAATGGAGAACATAATATTTCTTGTAACCGATTTTGCATCTAAAGCCAATGTTTTTACAGTGGACTACGTACGTATCACTTATACTGAAAATCTAAAGTGTACCAAATCTCCGTCTTGCACAACATAATCTTTGCCTTCAAGACGAGTTACACCCTTATCTTTACAAGCAACATAAGAACCATTCTTCACAAATTCATCATACGGGGTAATTTCTGCTCTGATAAAGCCTTTTTCAAAATCTGTATGGATTACACCAGCTGCTTGTGGAGCTTTTGCACCTGCAGGAATAGTCCAAGCGTGAACTTCCTTTTCGCCAGCAGTAATAAATGTCCGCAAATTCAATAATTTATAAACAGACTTAATCATCCTATTAATTCCGCTATCTTCAACTCCCAAATCATGCAAGTATTCTGTTGCCTCATCAGGTGAAAGTTCTGCCAATTCTTCTTCTATTCTTGCCGAAATAATTACCATTTCAGCACCATGAGCAGCGGCATATTCTCCGACTTTCTTAGTGTAATCATTACCTTCTTTTAAATCAAATTCAGAAACATTCGCTGCGTAAATAACAGGTTTTGTAGACATTAAATTCAAGCTCTTTGCAACCGGAATTTCATCTTCATTAAAGTGATCATTAAGATTGATAAATGAAGCTCCTTCTAGTAATTTTTGCATTTTTTCTAACACTGACAATAGCAAAACCGCATCTTTATCGCCAGATTTTGCAACTTTTGACACCTTCGCAATTTGTTTTTCTACAGATGCCATATCGGCAAGCGCAAGTTCTGTATTAATAATTTCAATATCATCCAACGGATCAACTTTGCCTGATACATGAATAGTATTTGGATCATCAAAACATCTCACAACCTGAATAATAGCATCTACTTCTCTTATATTATGCAAAAACTGATTTCCTAAACCTTCACCCTTACTTGCACCTTTTACAAGCCCTGCAATATCAACAAACTCAATAGCCGTAGGAATAATTACCTCAGTTTTACAAAGTTCCGCAAGTTTTTGAAGTCTTTCATCAGGAACATTTACAACCCCAACATTCGGTTCAATTGTACAAAATGGATAATTCGCACTCTGAGCGTTTTTCGCACTAGTCAATGCGTTAAATAAAGTTGATTTTCCAACATTAGGTAATCCTACAATACCAGTTCTTAGCATATTTATATTCCTTTTTCTTAAATCTTTTTACTCTGTTTTAATTTTAGCATAAATATCAATTTTCTATGCGACTTCTCCACCGTCAGGTTCCGGTCCAATTACTTGAATTCCGAATTTGGTTCTAAACAAGTGTTTTACAGTATCGCCTTGAATTTCATACATCATTTTATTAAACAAGTCGTAAGCTTCACGCTTATATTCAATCAATGGATCTTTTTGACCATAAGCTCGCAAGCCAATACCTTCTCTCAACATATCAATATTGTGTAAGTGGTCAATCCATTTATTATCAACAACTCTTAGTAAAATGTCTTTTTCAAGACTTCTAATAACATTATTATCGCTAAACGCTTCTTGCAACGGAGCTTCCTGGTCATATTGAGTTACAACCTGATTATAGAAATTAACAACTTCTTCCTCATGTTGACGATAAGCTCCAATTGCCAAAGTTTTCAACTTATCAAAAATAGGTTCAAACCTCAAATTCTGGATATCAGAAACTTGTACACCTGACAATTGCGGAATAATTGAATGTAATTCTTTAATCATAGTTTGTAAGTCTTCATAAACATATTCTTCAGGATGAAGATCTGGGGCAATATAACTCCGCAAAAGTCTATCAATTTCTTTTTCAATCATATAATAAATATCTTCTGACAAATTCTTTCCTGCGAGAACTTTGCGTCTTTGTGCATAGAATTTTTCACGCTGAATATTCATTACATCATCATATTCAAGAACAGATTTTCTTATGTCAAAGTGGTATGTTTCAACTTTTTTCTGCGCTGATTGAATTTGTCTTGTAATAAGAACATTTTCAATTGCAATATCATCTTCAACATTAAGCGCATTCATCAATGCAGTAATCTTTTCACCACCGAAAATTCTCATCAAATTATCTTGTAATGACAAGAAAAATCTTGTAGATCCAGGATCTCCCTGACGAGCAGCACGCCCTCTCAACTGATTATCAATACGACGAGATTCATGACGTTCAGTCCCAATTACGTGAAGTCCGCCAACTTCAACAACTTTTGCGTGTTCTTTTTCTGTTATTGCACGAGCTTGAGCTAATGCAGCCTCTTTTTCTGCCGCATAATTTTCACTTTCAGGAGTAATTCCTTTTTCATCAAGCATTTCTTTTGCCAAAAATTCAGCATTACCACCTAAAAGAATATCTGTACCACGACCAGCCATGTTCGTTGCAATTGTTACTGCACCAACACGCCCTGCCTGAGCGATAATATAAGCTTCTTTTTCGTGGTGTTTTGCATTCAATACGTGGTGTGGAATACCTTTTTGTTTTAACAAATATGAAACATATTCTGATTTTTCAATACTAATAGTCCCAACCAAAACCGGTCTGCCAATTTCGTGCATTCTGATAATATCTTGAACAACAGCATCAAATTTAGCTCGTTCTGTTTTATAAATAACGTCAGGATAATTTATTCTAATATCAGGCTTGTTCGTCGGAATTGTAGTAACTTCAAGGTTATAGATTTTACCAAATTCAGCTTCTTCCGTCATTGCAGTACCAGTCATACCGGATAATTTCGGATACAACCTGAATAAATTCTGGAATGTGATACTCGCAAGAGTTTGTGTTTCATCCTGAATTTGAACTCCTTCTTTTGCCTCAATAGCTTGGTGCAACCCATCTGACCAACGTCTGCCTTCCATCAAACGCCCCGTAAACTCATCAACAATCATTACTTCGCCGTTTTTAACAACATAATCTGTATCTTTTACAAACAATTCTTTAGCTTTCAATGCTTGTAACAAGTGATGAGCGTATTGAGTATTGATATCAAACAAATCCTTTACGCCAATAATCTCTTGTGCGTGATCAATACCGTCTTCTGTCAAAATAATATTTTTATTTTTTTCATCAACTTCATAGTCTTTAATTTTTTCTAATTGAGGAGCAACTTTTGCCATTAACTGGTAAGTTTCAGCTGATTTTTCAAGACGACCACTTATGATTAACGGTGTTCTTGCCTCATCAATCAAAATACTGTCAACTTCATCTATAATTGCATAGTTATAAGGTCTTTGAACTAACATTTCAATATTAGATGCCATATTGTCACGCAAATAGTCAAAACCAAATTCGTTATTTGTTCCGTAAGTAATATCGCAAGCATAAGCTGCTTTTTTTGCGGCAAAATCCTCTGCAGATCTGCCACCGGAAAGAATTACACCTACAGAAAGCCCTAAGAATTTGTAAATCTTGCCCATCCAGTCGCTATCACGTTTTGCCAAATAATCGTTTACAGTGATTACGTGAACTCCTTTACCAGTCAAAGCATTCAAATATGCTGGAAGTGTCGCCACAAGAGTTTTACCTTCACCTGTTCTCATTTCTGCGATATGACCATTATGTAAAAAGTAACCCCCAATTAGCTGAACATCAAAATGGCGCATATTTAGCACTCGTTTACCGGCTTCTCTAACCGTAGCAAATGCTTCCGGCAAAATTTTATCAAGAGCTTCTTTTTCAAGTTTTCTATCAGTTTTAAAGTCTTTTGAAGTAGGGCGTTTTGCCAAAATTTCTTTAAATTCATCTGTTTTAGCTCGTAATTCTTCATCAGTTAATTTTTCAAACTGTGGTTCTAAAGCATTAATATGGTCAATAATCCCCATTATACTTTTAACTTTTTTTTCGTTTGGATCGCCCAACAACTTTAATAAAAAACTTAGCATTATAAAAAATTCCTCTCCGTCTGGTAATTCAATGTTTTTATAATAGCATGGACAAAAAAAATATTACATTGCCTTAACGAAATATTTATATTTCATAAAAATACTAAGTGAGATTTTCGTAAAATTTGTTAACCCTCTCTTGATTACAAAACGAATTTGTGCTTTAATCAATTATGGAATGGGGTAATTCCTCTTAACCCTGTTCAAGGATTTGACAAATACGGCGCGGCTGCGGTGTTTGAACAATCCGAAAGTTATAACAAAAAAATAAGGGAAAAACAAAATGTTAAAAATCAGATTGAAAAGATTGGGCGCAAAAAAAGCTCCTACATACAGAGTAATTGTTATCAATTCAACTACTAAACGTGAAGGCAGACCTGTTCAAGAACTTGGTCACTACAACCCAAAAACAAAAGAAATGAAATTAGACAAAGCTGCAGCTTTGGATTGGGTAAAAAAAGGCGCACAACCTACTGAAACAGTTGCATACTTAATCAAAAACTGCAACGAAGACGGTACTTTGAACTATGTAAAAAAAGAAACAGTTAAACTTTCTAAAAAAGCTCAAGCTAAGGCTCAAGCAGAAGCAGAGGCAAAAGCTGCTGCTGAAGCTGAAGCAGCACAAGCTACAGAAGAAGCTCCTGCTGAAGCATAGTTTATACAATAAACATTTTATAAAAAAGACTGAGAAAACTCTCAGTCTTTTTTGTTATAAATAATCTTCCAGAAGAAAAATCATTTGTTAATATCAACCCAACCAATCCACCAGTTAACAATGCAACAACTGCAATTAGGCTGGTTCTAAGACTTATCAGATTTTATTTGATTCTTCCAAATATTAATAACACAATTATACAGTTCTTTTATTAACTGTCAATCAATTAAAATATTGATAATTTTTAAACTTTAAAGGCGAGGATTTAATCCTCGCCTTGTTATAATCAATTTAATTATTAAATAGAACTTATTCTTTCTTTTTATAATCTTTTTGAGCAGCAGTGCCTTGTCCTTCGACATCATATCCATTTATTTGAGCAGTATCTTCTTTATCAAGGATTACTTTATTATTTGCGCCCCCCTCAACAGTTGCAGTATCTCCATACCATTTACTATCATTTGCGGCTAAATTGATAGTTGTATTTGAGCTATTGCTTAAATTTACATGCGAAACTGTATCTTTTGACGAAGTAAATGTTGCTCCCATAACATTTGTGATATTAAAATATGTATCATCATAAATCAAACTACCATCCGTTCTTTGATGAATAGCAGCATTTCTATGCCCGTCACCATCAATATCTTCACCTGTTTTTGCTTTACCGTGTGAACCATCGGCTCGAACAAAATCTTTTTGATATGGATAAGTGATTTTTTCACCTGATTTGAATACAATTTCAAATTTTCCATTTTTAAGTTTTTTAGCCGAACTTACCAAATTGGCGTTATAGCTCAATCCGCCTAATTTTTTCATGTCTACTGGTTCTGTCATAATTCAATCTCCTTAATATCTTGTAGTACCTATTGGCAATTGCACATCTTACTCTTATATAAAAACATTTTATATCTTAAAATTGCATAAATATGAGGTTAAATTTCATATATTTTTTATATATCAGTTATATCAAGGATTTCAACACTTTACATTTCGCAACATATTTCGGGTTTATTACGATATTTCATTTCGTTTTGTTCACTTATTAACGCAGCAATGTACCGTTTAGAAATTCAATATTATCTTTTAGAATAAACTAGAGGTTAAATATCGTGAACATAAAAAAGCAATTAGGCGCAAAAATAAAAAGAGTTAGACAAAAACATGGTTATACACAAGAGCAACTCGCTGAAAAGATAGATATCGCAACTAGAACTCTTTGTGGAATTGAAAATGGGGAAAACTTTTTGACTGCTGACACTTTAGAAAAAATTGTCGAAGTGTTGGATGTTTCTTGTGCAGATTTGTTCGCATTTGACCATATCAAACCTCAAGAAGAATTGGTTTGTGAAATAATCTCTGATATCCAAAATCTCAAAGATAGAGAAAAAATCGAAACTATCTACAAACTTATAAAAGCAACAATTAGCGATTAGTCATTATATTTGCTGATTTCTATAAAGTAGTTTTCTAAGGCCAAATAGCCTTTATAAATTTCATTTGAAATATTTGCGTAGCTTGTCGCAACAATGAATTTCAATTCTTTTGTTCTAATTTCTAATATCGCATCAGAATCTTTTTTCAATTCTTCATCCTGCGACATTGACCATTTTTGCAACAATGCTAATTCTTCATACATTTGTTTCACTGTTGTGTATTCAAGGGTATTAAAATCGTATTTAGCCAAAAGAGCTTTTTCTACATTAGAAATTCTTGGCATAACCGCTTGAAACTTAAAAACTTTTTTAATAATTATATAATTATCAGCAACTTTTTTATGAAAGTATGGAATTGTATTTTTTGCCAACAACGCTGCATAAGAGCGAGATGTAAAAACTTCTTCATTATTTGAAAAAGCACTTCTTGAAGTTAAGTCAAAATTTGATTTTTTTTCTATTAAATCTTCCGGCATTTCTACCCCCTAATAAAACAATTCTATTAAAAGAGAACTTTATTGTCATGTGGTTTTGTCAAATTTTTTACATGAATTAACAATAAGAGAATAAGTTGATAAGGCAAAAAGGCGATAAGGCGATAAGCGCATTTCGGGGAAAACTTATAACTAAAAATACCACCTATAATAATAGATGGTATTTTTAAACTGTTTTTATAATCTGATGGTCGGATGGAACGACACATTCCTAGTCTGCGAATTGTTGCATAATTTCAAAAGGTTTTTCAGCAACTTTAAGAGTTTCTTCATCAATAATACCTCTTTTTAATTCTGAGAAAGTTGCTTTTTTAGAATTGAATTTTTTCTTCAAAAACTCATATGAAACTTTTGGATCACACTTGTCACCACAAGTAAACAAATCAACCGCAGCATAACCCAATTCCGGCCAAGTATGAATTGCAAGATGGCTTTCAGAAATAATTACAACTCCTGAAACCCCATACGGATTAAACATATGGAAACATTTTTGAACAACAGTAGCACCACATTCAAGGGCGGCATCCACCATATATTTTTCTACTTTATCTAAACTATTCAATGTGTTCGGATCACATTCAAAAAATTCTGCTAAAACATGTTGTCCTAAGTGGATTTCTTTTTTACCGTTCTTAAATGCTGTAAATGGTGATGTTACTGCCAATTCATGTGCCTCCTATAAATGTATATTATTTTTAACAAATTTGCTTACGCAATTAACATAATACAATAAAAATCCGAAAATATGTAAATTTTACACTTTTTCTGCATTTATTTACAAATCTTTTCATATAAATATACCTGAAAAGACCTTATATTGTATTATTCGAACAGACTATTTTTATTAATATTTTTTAACAAAAAGTGTTGTATTTTTTTTGTTTTATATATAAAATTCAAATATGAATAAAATTTTGGTAATTGATGACGATTTAGCAATAAATGAACTTATAAAAGTTAACCTTGAATTGTGCGGATACAAAGTAGTTCAGGCATATGACGGAGTGAAAGGTTTTGCATTATGCAAACAAGAAAGACCTTCTCTTGTAATTCTTGATGTAATGATGCCAGACGTTGACGGTTACACTGTCGCCCAAAGAATTAGAAAAAATGATGAAACACAGTATATCCCAATTTTAATGTTGACTGCATTATCGCAAATCAATGACAAAGTAAAAGGTTTTGACATCGGAGTAGACGATTATTTGGTAAAACCATTTGAAATGGAAGAATTGCAAGTTAGAGTTAGGGCATTATTAAAAAGATCTCACCAAATTCCGGCAAGTGCATCTACAAGAGAGCTGTTAACCCTTGAAAACGTCACATTATTACCGGAACTTTATAGTGTAAAAATCGGAGAAAAACAAACAAAATTAACTCCGATTGAATTTGAAATTTTCAACCTTTTATTCCAAAATCATGGTAATATGGTATCTTCTGCTCAGTTATTGAAAGACATTTGGGGATATTCTCCGGATGACGATATTGAAACAATCCGAGTTCATATCAGACATTTGAGAAGTAAAATTGATAAAATTTCTGATGGCAAAAAATACATTGAAACAATCTATGGTGGCGGTTATAAATTAAATATATAATTATTTTTCGTTTTCGTAGCCAAAGTTTTTCAAAGATTTTTGTTTTTTACGCCAATCTTTATCTATTTTGACTTCCAAACCCAAAAAGATTTTCTTTTCAACGATTTTTTCTAACTCTATACGAGCTTCTGTTCCAATTTTTTTGAGAAGATTTCCACCTTTACCTATCAAAATACCTTTTTGGCTTTTGGTTTCACAATAAATTGAGGCATAAATTCTATCAATGTCGTCACTTTCAGTATAACTTTCGATTTTTACTGCCACAGAATGTGGAATTTCATCTGACGTGTTTAACAAGATTTTTTCTCGGATTACTTCTTCTGTAACATCTCGCATCGTTTCTTCTGTTACAACATCTTCCGGATACAATAAATCGCCATCTGGAAGATATTTGTATATATTCTTAATCAACGTATCAATATTTCGCCCAGTTTTAGCGGAAATTTTTACAACAGGATAATTCTTTTCAAACAAAAGTTTATAAGTTAATAAATTTTCTTCAACTTTTTCTATTTTTTTTAGTTTATCAACTTTGTTCATTACAATAACAACCGGAATTTGCGTTTGCAAAATATTTTGCGCAATCCATTTATCACCTTTTCCTGCAGGCTCTGAACCATCTACTAAAAATAAGATTAAATCAGCATCTGGAACTGCCATTTTGGATTCTTCTAACAAAAATTCACCCAACTTATTCAATGGCTTATGCACTCCCGGAGTGTCTATAAAAACAATTTGACCTTTTTCTGTTGTGTAAATTCCTTTAATTCTTTTTCTTGTAGTTTGTGCTTTGTCTGTTGCTATAACTATCTTTTGTCCTAATATTTGGTTTAATAATGTTGATTTTCCAACATTTGGTCTTCCAATAATTGCAGTAAATCCGCTTTTCATACGATACATTTCCTATAATTTATGCTATAATTTCTTCATAAATTGTAACATAAAAGCACAAAATTTTAACAAATTGGCAATTTTTTAACACTCAAAGTATTATATAATATAAGGGAAAAATTTTAACGGTAGAAAATGGCAGTGAAAAAATCTAGAATAATAGGTATAGCATTATTGCTTGCTCTTGCGAATGCACCTGTAACAGGAACATTTGCCAATAGCAACAACAATCTTGTGCAACTTGATTTGAAGAAATCATCTCCAAATTCCGTTAATGTTACATTATTTACGTCAAATGGCTATAATGACAACGTTATGGTTAGAAAAAAATCTGACAACAAATATGTAATTCTTATTCCAAAAGTTCAAAGTTCAGGCTATAGCGCATCTAATTTAAGTGGCGTTAGAGATTTGGTATCAAATGTTGATGTAAAAACCGTTAATGACACAAATGGCGGTTACACAAAAGTTACATTAATTACAACCAAACCACTTGATATTAAAACAAGCGCACAAAAAACTACTCCTATAACAGAAGAGCAAAAAGAATACAAAACTTTGATTGCGCAAGCAAATGCAGTTAAAAATAGTATAGGCAGAACAGAACCAAAACAAATTCAAAAGACAGAGGTTACTGTTAACAAGGCTTCTGCCCCTGTTGCGAAAAAATCAACTATAGCACCTAACAAAGAACTAAGTAATTCTAATAAAGGAGTGAAAAAACAATCAACTGCGCCAAAAATTACTTTAACAGAAGTTAATCCACAATCTGTAAAAGAAAATAAAGACCGCCAAACAAGACGTGCGCAATTAGCGGAATTAATTCAAGAAGTTAAACAAGAAAAAATTGTTGAACAAGTTCCTGAAAAAACGCTTACAACAACTCAAAACGCTCAGGTTGATATCTCAAACAACACTCCTGACTTAGAAGTAAAAGATATAAACGAAATGCCTAAAGTTGAAAAATCTTCAATTTTGGCAACACTTAAACACAAAGCAAAAAAAGCAATTAAACCTATCGGAATAACAATTGCATCACTATTTGGTTTAATGTTTGTTTTGAAAATACTTGGCGCAATTGCAGCGGCAACAAAAGAGACTCAAGCTTCATTTGTTGAGCAACTTGCGCAAAATCACGCTGAAACAGAAAACTTTAAATATAATAATATAACAGATAATGACGAGTTGTCTTGGCAAGAAAAATACCAAAGATACTTAGATGCGTCAGCAAAACCTGTTCCTCGTGCTAATAACAAAGGAACATACACATTCATCAAAACTCCGGCTGAACCTGTTAGAAAATTGAACAAAAAACGCCAAGAACTTGAAAAAATGGTTTCTCAAGTTTCAAAAGTTCGCCCTGTGGAAATTGAACCTGAAATTGTTGAAAGTGAAGATGATGCAATCCAAAAATCTATTAAATTCAAAGCTTTTGACACTCAAAGAGCTTCTCTTGACACAACAAGCAGAGATAAAATTAAGAGCAGATTTAAAAAATATGAGAATGCTCTACCTCTGCACGAACAGAAAAACGTAGAGTTGGGTAGTTCTATTCTTCACACCAACCCAAGAAGATTAAAAGATGCAAACCTTGATGTTGCAGATGTTGACAGAAACAGAATTAAATATGACAACTCTGACTATATTATGTCTTCAGTTGATGAGTTTTTCTCAATTATTGACAAAGAACAAGAGGCTAAAAGACCAAAACAACAACCTCAAGTTCAAACTGCACCTCAACCGGTTGCAAAAAAAATCAAACCTACAAACACTCCAAAACAACAAAAACAAACAGTTACAAAACCTTTAACAAACCCGATTACAAAATTGCGTAATGATTCAAAAACTTCATACTTGAACGGATTAATAGTAAAATCTGGTTACAACATTGATAACAATAAAGGTTTCTACATCGTAAACCTTGATGGGAAATCTGCATTAATCGGAAAAGTTAACGACGAAGTGTTCGTATTAAAAAGATTTAATTCAAATGTTACAAACCCAATACAAGTAAGACACGATAACGCTAACGTTTATATGGTAAAGGCGGGCGATTTTAAATCTCTTGTAGAAGTTAATAACAACAAAATGGGTGTGCTAATCGAATTATAACAATACATATAAAGGGCTAAAAGTTGAAGATTGAGTTTTGTCGTCTTGAAAAATATTTTGAGATGTTTATAAAAAAAGTTATTCCGATTTTATTATTATCAACATTGCTTTGCGGGTGTTCACAAAAAGATAATCATACAACAATTGAGTTTGCAAGCTGGGGATCAAAATCTGAAATTGATATACTAAAACCGATTTTAAATGATTTTGAAAAAGCAAATCCGGATATAAAAGTAAATTTTATGCACATCCCTCAAAATTATTTTCAAAAAATTCACCTTTTATTTGCTTCAAACACCGCACCGGATGTGATTTTTATAAATAACTTATATCTCCCAATATACGCAAACGCCAATCTTTTGGAAGAATTACAAGTTCCTCAAGATGAGTACTACCAGCAAGCTTTGCAAGCATTATCTTGGAACGGGAAATTATACGCAATCCCAAGAGATGTTTCAAATTTAGTCGTTTTTTACAACAAAGATTTGTTTGACAAAAAGCACATAAAATACCCAAATTCAAATTGGACTTATTCAGAATTTTTAAAAACTGCACAAAATTTGACTGGGAATGGTGTTTTTGGGATAAGCTTTGAAGAAGATCCGCTGTTTTATCTTCCATATCTGATGAGCAACGATGGCGGAATTTTGCCTTCTGAAATCAAACAAAAAGGCTCTCAAGACGGTTTGAATTTTTATGCAGATTTAAGAAAAAAGTACCATGTAGCTCCTTTAAAATCTGAAAGTGCGAGTGCTACAATGGCTCAAATGTTTTTACAACAAAAAATCGGAATGTATATCTCCGGCAGATGGATGGTTCCCAAATTGAGAGAAGAAGCTAAATTTGATTGGGACATTGTTCAATTTCCAAACGGAGAAAAAGGGAGTATTGTTCAACTTGATGCATCAGGTTGGGCAATTGCAAAATCTTCTCAACACAAGCAAGAAGCACAAAAACTTATTGAATATTTATCCTCGAAAGAAAGTAGTGAAAAATTTACTACAAGCGGTTTAATAGTTCCTGCAAGGTATGATGTTGCAAATTCAAAATATTTTCTTGATGGTGAAAAACCCAAAAATTCTAAAATATTTTTAAAAATAATAAAAACATCAAAACCAACACCTGTAACTATTGACTACAGGGAAGTTACAGACAAATTAAAAAAATCAATGGAAACAAAATTCAATTAATATGTAAATAAATTGAAAAAAATATAATTCGCAATTATAATAATTTTATGGATGGATTAGATACAAGCAAACTGACTGACTTAAAAGATAAAATCATAAACAAGTTAGAAGAAACCGAATTATATCGTTTCAAAGGAACGGTTTCTAAATTGTTGGGCTTGACCGTAGAAGTAAAACTTCCAGGCTTGAAAGTTGGAGATTTATGCTACATCGAAACAAAAGACGGCAGACGAAAACCGGCAGAAGTTCAAGCTTTTAAAGGTGAAGTTGCTCAATTACTTTTGCTCTATGATGGCGAAGGTATCGGGCAAGGTAGTCTTGTTACATCTACCGGTAGACCTATCACAATTCCAGTTGGAGATTTCCTTTTAGGAAGATTGATTAACCCGATGGGAGAACCGATTGACGGCAAACCGCTTGACACAACCGGAGCGACATGGCGACCGGTAGAAGGACCCCCACCCGGACCTTTTGAAAGACCAATTATTACAGAAGTGTTTTCAACAGGAGTTCGGGCAATTGATAGCTGCATGACAATGGGTTGCGGACAACGTTTAGGATTATTTGCAGGCTCTGGAGTTGGGAAAAGTACATTACTCGGTATGATTGCCAGAAACTCTGATGCAGATGTAAACGTAGTTGCGTTAATCGGAGAACGTGGGCGTGAGGTTAAAGAGTTTGTTGAAGATGCACTTGGCGAAAAAGGTATGGCAAAATCTGTTCTTGTTTGCTCAACAGGCGACCAACCACCATTGATTAGGCAAAAAGCTTTGTTAACTGCAACCGCAGTTTGTGAATACTTTAGAGATCAGGGTAAAAAAGTTTTCTTGATGACTGATACCGTAACACGTTGTGCAATGGCAGGGCGTGAAGTTGGGTTATCACTAGGCGAACCTCCAACAATGAAAGGTTATCCGCCATCAATTTTCTCTTGGCTACAAAAAGTTCTTGAGCGAGCAGGGAATAGCCCAAAAGGTTCTGTAACAGCTCTTTATACAGTATTAATGGAAGGTGATGACATTTCGGATCCGATTGTAGATATTGTGCGTGGTATTGTTGACGGTCACATTTTCTTGTCAAGAAAAGTTGCCGAAATGAACCATTATCCGGCAATTGACGTTCTCGGAAGTATTTCAAGGTTGATGTCATCTATTGTTACACCTGAACACAAAGAAGCCGCCGGTAAAATGCGTACAATTATGGCGTTGTATAGAGAAAACAAAGATTTGATTGACGTTGGAATGTATCAACCCGGAACTAACCCTAGACTTGATACAGCAATTGAGATGATGCCAAAAATTAATGCGTTCTTGCAACAAAGAACTTCCGATATTGTTAGTATGGATACAACCATTCAAACTCTCGTCGATATGATGAGAGGAGTGGAGATATAGTATAACAGATGGCAAATTATTCCGTTGCCAAAATCATACTATCACTTATAAAAGAATAATAACTTATTTGAGAAAAACTTCAGTAATTAATTTTACCCCTCTCTGAAATTTCTAAGCTCATATTATTCGCTAAGAAATTTCTTCTCTCCCACAAGGGGCGAGATAGTCACAACAATAAGATGCAAGCACATAATGAAAGGCTTGAGAAATATAGTTTCCCAAGCCTTTCATCTTTCTTACTGCTTAAAATTTATGCGTAATAACCTTGCCCCCAGTCATAATGCTTATTAGCTCCTACATCTTGCCAGTCTTTTGCGGAAGGAGATTTTACGTATGTAGCTTCTTGTATATATTTTGGTTTACCAAAAATATCTTTTTCCAAAGCAGCAAATTCTTTCTTTACACCTGTTTTTAAATCTCCACCAAGATGATAATATGTCTCTTGACTTCTAAATTCAGCTTGTCCTGGGAAAGTCCATTTTACTCTTGAAATAACTGCTTTCCCTTCTTTGTTTAAAACATTTGTTTTAGTTACAACTGTTTTGCCAAATCTTTCTGTTGATGAGAGAGCTTTCAAACCATTACTTAAAATTTTACTTAGTGCCATTTAATCCAACCTTTCTTTTCGTTTCCCTTACTCTTTTATAAAAACATTAACGTGGAAAAGTTTGACACAGTGCGCCACATAGCATAGCATAGCATAGCATAGAGGCATTATGACAGGGTTTAAGCCTATTTTAAACTTATATTTACATTTCGTAACAATTCAATTTTTATTTGTTTTTTACATATTTTTCCTTTATGTTATCATTATTTTGAAAGGAATTAATGAAGATGATTATACCTAATAATTTTGCCCCAGCTATGCTTATAACTCTTTTTGCAGGTTTATCAACTGCAATTGGTGGTGGTATAGCATTTATTGTAAAAAAAGATAATTTAAAAGCACTATCTGTCGGTTTGGGATTTTCTGCCGGCGTAATGGTTTTCGTATCATTTATGGATATGTTGCCGGAAGCCGGAAAACTTTTGGCGCAACATTTTCCAAATACACATGAATGGCTTACACTTGCAGGCTTTGTGGCAGGTTTGATTGTCGCAATCTTAATCGATTACTTTTTACCAGACCACATTGATACGGAAGACGTTTTACACCCAGACGGTCCTGCTCATAGAAATTATAGAATTAAAAGAGCCGGAATTTTTACCGCAATCGCAATTTGTGTACACAACTTTCCAGAAGGAATGGCAACATTTTTTACAACAACCCAAAATATTACACTTGGATTGTCTGTCGGCTTAGCTATTGCTATTCACAACATTCCTGAAGGTATTGCAGTAGCTTTACCAATGTATCACGTAACAGGCAAAAAACGATATGCAATGTTATATGCAGCACTTTCAGGAATTACAGAACCAATCGGAGCTTTAGTTGGAATGTTTATTTTCGGATTATTCCTACCACAAGTCCTAATAGGAGCTTTGATGGCTGCCGTTGCAGGGATTATGATTTATATTTCATTCGATACCTTGCTACCACTGGCAAAAGAATACGGCGATTGGCACCAATCAATTGTTGGTATTATTTCCGGGATTCTTGTTATTTGGATTAGTTTAATTTTGATAGGCGGTTAATCTCAAAATGAATTTGTCAAACCTGTTTGATATTGGAAGAAACTTATATGCACTACCTGCTTACAACGACAGAAGCGGGTTAGCACCTATGCCGTTAAGATATTTTTTTGAATTAACATATCGTTGCAACTTGAATTGTCCATATTGCTACGTTGGCGACGACAGAAAAAAAGACGAACTAACCACTGAAGAATGGTTCAAAATAATAGACCAAATTCCGTTTTATTCTTTTGTAACTCTTGTCGGTGGCGAACCGCTTATCAGAAAAGATTTTGTCGACATTTTGATGAGAACTGCTAAAAAAACATTTGGCAAATTGAATGTAGTATCAAATGGAATTTTGATTAATGACGAAATCATAGATGCTTTTATAAAAAGTAAAATGATGCTTTTGTCGGTTTCTCTCGACGGTTATGGAGAAAACCATAATATTAACCGAAACAAAGACGGAATTTGGGACAAAATCATGAACAATTTTGACAACATGAATTCTCGAAAAAAACGCCCGATGGTTGATATCAAGACAATTGTACTTGAAAATAATCTTGATGATTTGGTAAAACTTTACAAAATGTGCGACGAAAAGAGATTTAATTTTCTTTCAATTTCTTTTTTACGCAACAACAATTTAAAACAAAATTCTGTATTATTTGATAGTTTTGTACCGGAATTTAATGCGAATTACCCTATTCAAAAATATTTTGATATGGAGCATTTCAAAGAAGTTTACAAGGAACTTGAAAGTTTAAGTAAGAAATCGAATGTAAAATTAAGATTTTCACCGAAGTTTGAATATTCTAAAAATCCACTTGAAAAAATTGAAGAATTTTTCAACACTCCGGCAGAAAAACCTGTTTCAGAGATTTATAAACCTTGCATGTACCCTTATTCAAACATGATGATTAATCCGCAGGGAGATGTTTACCCTTGTTTGTCACAAAAAATCGGCAACATCAAAGATATGCCGATTAAAAAAGTTTTCAACCTTCCGCATTACAGATGTTTTAGAAAAAATCTTCACGCCGCAAAAGTTTTCGGTGCTTGCCAAATGTGCTGCGAATTGTGCGTAAAATAATTACAATCTAAATGCTCACGAACAACTGCTCCCTCAGCACAAGGGGCGAGGGGAAAGAAGAATGTGTTGGCGATATGAACCAAAATATCTTCAACGATACGGACTTTTCACGTTTCACTTCTCTCTTTCCCCCCTATAGTCCTATCGCCTTATTGCCTTATAAAGAATGGCAGATGGGTGAAAGTTTATAATTATAAATTTCTTTACGAGATAGCACCCACCTAAATTACCTCTCACAAAACGTGACATTTAGTCACCTTTTGTTCGGCAGAGTCTCATCAGGGAGGAACACATTTTCCTTGATACGTTCTACCCACTATTCATCACTCACCATTCACTTATTCATCCCGATATGGTCTTTTCACTTCTCACTTTTCACTTAAAGCTGCTTAGCGCCCCATGTATTCATGGAGATAGCAACATGCCTGTATAATCGTGGACTTTTCAAATTGGGAATATAAGTTATACTAAAAATGTGGTTAAGGTTCACGCCCAAAGATGGCAAAATCGTTTACCACTAAAGTTAGGGGATAGCAGTATGGGTTATATTCATTGCTGTGGAGCTTTACATAAGACCAAAACTTTTCGTCTTGTTCCGCAGGAAAACTTTTTGTTGTGCGAACTAGATTACTTGAGCAAATGTCCTGTTTGCGGTCATTCGGTTTGCCAACTCACAAGAATTAACAAAGAAAATAATATTTCAGTTATAAGAAAAATTAATCAAAAAGCTCGGGGATTTTTCTCAAAATTAAAAAATTCCATCTTATACGAAATTCGACCTGCTAATTACAAACCGTTATACACGAGCAAATTCTACTTAAATTATAACGAATTTGGAGTAAAAAAGAGATGTTATTCAAATCTTAGAGCTTTGAAAATAGGACTTACAGAAAACAAATACCTAAAAAACAATCCTTAAATTATCTTACTCTCTGGGCGGATAATTCCGCCCTTGTTTTTTTGAACGGAAATATTATGAATTATATTCAGTCGTTTTTTAATATGCTGAATGTATAAAGACTAGTAAAGGAATTTTGAACATGGCACTTTCCCCCAAAGAAGTTGAAGTAATAACTTTGGTTGCATTGGGTTATTCAGATAAAGAAATTTGTTCGGCACTCAAAATAGCTTACGGCACAGTAAGAAATCATATAGATAGAGCAATTTTAAAGTTACACGCACAAAACAGAACCCATGCGGCCATGATTTACAAGTTTATGAATAAAGAATGGTTAGAGGAATTTTATGAAGCGAATAATCATACATTGGACAGCAGGAACGTACTTTCCAACTAATTATGAAAAAGAACATTATCATTTTTTAGTTGATGCCAAAGGAGAAATCCATTACGGAGTATTCAAGCCAGAAGCAAATGAAATATGCAAAGCCGGCAAATATGCAGCTCACACCGGCGGAGGAAACACCGGTTCAATCGGAGTTGCTATCTGCGCAATGTTGAATTACAAGTCGGCAAAATCTGTTGGGAAATATCCGATTACCAAAAAACAATTTGAAAGTACAATGAATTTTTGCGCACAACTTTGCAAAAAATATAACATTCAAATAACACCACAAACTGTTCTCACTCATTACGAGTTTGGGAAACAAAATCCAAAAACAACGTCAGCGGGCAAAATTGATATCAACTATCTTCCTCCATATCAATGGATTACAAAAGAAGAAGTCGGAAGTTTTATAAGAACAAAAATCAAATGGTACTTAAACAAAATCAACAAAATTAATTAAAAAGGAGCTACAAAAATGGAAGTATCATATTACAATTTAGCAGGCGGAATAAATCAAGCTTTAACAAAAACAGAATTGGGGCTTAATACAAAAAAGATTTATTGGGCAGATGCTACAAATATTGAAATCCTCCAAAATCGAGGAATTGTAAAACAAAAAGGAAATTCCTTATTTTTAGATATAGGAGAAGAAATCACGGGAATAACAGAAATGTTATCTTATGATATCCCCAAATTAGTTATCACGACAGTTTCAGGTAAAATATTTATTTATGACGAATTACATTCCAAAACGAATTTAATCAACAAAACTTTAACCGGCAGAAAACCTAAATTTTTAAACTTTTTAAATGGAATATTAATAATGACAGAAAGTGATGGATTGTTTTACATCAAAAACAATTCAACTTATGACGTTGTCGAGTGTGGATTAAAAGACTTAAATGGAGATATTTTAACAGGAGGAATTATTTCGGCATACAAGGGTAGAGTTTGGGTCGCAAAGAATGCAACCATTTACTATTCTGCACTTGGCAATTACAATGATTTTACGACATCTGACGATGCTGGTTACATCAACGAATTTCATACAGATACCGGTTCAATAACAGCATTACACCAATATAAAGATTATCTTGCAATTTACAAAAGAAATAGCGTTTACCTTCTTTCCGGAACAAATCCAAGCGATTTTGCAATCACTTTATTTGCAGATATAGGTGCTATAAATTCTTCATCAATCCTCAACGTATCAAATAAACAATATTTTTTGAGCAATGGAATTTTTGCACTTGAACAAGTTGGAGAACTCAACCAAATTCAACTCGGGAATGAAATATCTTTAAATATAAAAGATGAATTTTCGTCTTTTGAGAATTTATCAAACACAATTGCTTTGCATTACGAAAAGAAAAATCAAATCTGGTATTTCTTTCCATACGCATCAGACAAATATTTTCATACCATTTGGATTAACGATTATGTAAACAAAGCTTGGTATAAAAGAAAAGTTCCACAAGATATAGTAACTGCTTGCGTACATAATGAACAGATTTATATAGCAGATAAAAACGGAAAAATTTACAAAGATGACTATGGAACAACCTTCAACGGAATTCCAATTGATTTTATGTGGAAATCTCCATTTCTTGCAATTACAAATCCTCATCATAGAAAAATGATTGACGAATTTTATTTTCTGTTAGATACAGAATATGACAATAATTTTAAATTTTCAGTATTCAAAGATTACGACAGCGAACTATCAGACGATGAGGAACATATTTATTCTGTTTACAAAGATCATTTGATTTGGGCTGACAACGATATGCCAGACCACCAACCGTGTCATTGGGGAGATGAAGAAAGTTCAATTCCTGTTTGGGCAGTAAACAAAGATACTTTAGAAAAAGCCGAAATTTCTGAAGCAAATTACTCCGTACAATTATGTGTCGAAGGAAACGATATCACAAATTCTTGTGCAATAATCGGACTTCAATTTAGAGAAGTCTATATTGATGACTAATCACCACTCATTTTATACAAATTACACACTAAAAAAAGAAAGGAAAAATTATGTCAGAAACAACTAACTCTTACTCAGCATTCATTCCTGAAATTTGGAGCAAAAAATTAAACAATATGCTGGAAAAAGATTGCGTTATGCTACAATGTGTAAACAGAAATTGGGAAGGAGAAATTAAAAATCAAGGTGATAAAGTTAAAATCATAACTCCTTCAGAAGTTACAATTTCAACATTAGGTTCAGAAAATATTACATATAGTGAACTTGAACCAACATCTCAAGAACTTGTAATTGATCAAAAGAAATTCTTTGCTTTCAAAATCAATGATATCGCACAAGTACAAGCAAACACAGATATTATGGAAGCACATCTTAAAAATGCAAGAAAAGCAATAGAAGAAGTTCAAGATGCCTATCTTTTATCACAACATGCAAATGTTGCAGCAACTAACATTGTTGGCAGCGACGAAGCTCCGATTACTCTTGATAAAACAACTATCTACTCATATTTTGTAAAACTTGCACTTTGTTTAAAAAATTCTGATGCTGTTTCTACAGGCACCAGACCTTGGGTCGTAATTAACCCGACAATTGAATCTTATTTATTACAAAGCTCTGAATTTATTGGTGCGCACAATGTTGCTGATGAAACATTAAGAGAAGGAGCAATCGGAAGAATTGCCGGAATGGATGTTTTAGTAAGCACAAACTTAACCGCAATATCTGACAAATATTATGTATTAGCCGGTACAAATGAGGGTATTACATTCGCCTCTCAATTAGCCAAAATCGAAAGTTTGAGAGATAAAGACAGTTTCTCAGACCTTGTTAGAGGCTTATACCTATACGGTGCTAAAACCGTTCAGCCAAAAGCTCTTGCAAAAATGGTTGTTAGTGCAAAATAAATCGGAGCATGTAAATAATGTTTAACAATTTCAAAATAAAAATTAAAGAACTCGCAAAATCTGCAGTAAATAACGCAGAAGAAATTCTTGGAAGCAACAAAGGAAAGCAGAAAAAAGAAATGGCTATAAAATTTGTCATTGAAAAACTTCCTGTTCCTATTGTTTTAAAACCAATAATTTCGATTATGTTTTCATCATTTATTGATGAAGCAATTGAATTTGCGGTCACATACATGAAAAGACAAGCATAAGGAAAAAGTTATGAATGAACAAAATATAGAAAATGTTTCATCTCTTGCCGACAATCAAAATCCGGCATCTGAAAACAATCAGCCAAACATTGCCGAGAAATACAAACAAATGGCAATTAACGACATCAACACGATTAAGCAACTAGTTGGGAATGGTGTAATGACACAAGAACAAGGACAAAATTTGATGAATTTCGTATCTCAAAAGGCGTTTGAGAAATACACAGAAAATCTACCTCAAAAACAGTTACAACAGTCAATAGACATTCCAACTCAAGCCGAACCCATGCCGGACTTTTTCAACCAAATCGGCAGAAGTGATGTCTATGATTATTTAAAAAATTCAAATACCAATTTTGATAGAGATGAAATTTCTAAAATCTCTGCGCTTGTAGAAAAAATTGAAAATTCTGCAATCCAAAGATATTTAGAAAAACAAAAACACGAAAAGGCATTAATCAATGAAAACGAAACCGCCAAACAAAGGTTGCGTGCAAATGCACAAAACAATAATTCTGACGGCATGAAAAACTTGGTCTTTACTCGTGAACAAATCGGCAAAATGAGTGGTGCTGAGTTCGCAAAAAACGAACAAGCCATAATGGCTCAACTCCGTAAAGGGTTGATTAAATAGCATATAACTATTAAATCTTTTGTGAGAGAGTAGTCTATTTTTAGGCTACTCTTTCTTGAAAGAAGAAAGGAGAAAAATGAACTACCTAGAACTTATTAACAAATGCCTTGTAGAATTAAATTACAAACAAGTTAATACTTTTTCCGAACTGACCAAAAATGAGCATAACAAATTGAAAAATATTATTAACATAATAAATTCCGAAATTTGCACATCTGACAAATGGAATTTTTTAATAAGAAACAAAAAATTAACCCTTTCCAAAAATTCAGGAGAAATAGAAAATACAATAGACGGAAGGATTAAAGATATCATTGTTGATGGCAAAAAGTATGAGTATTTTGCAAATTTTGAACACTTTTTTACAAACTCTCAACCTTCAAGCACTTATAGCTTATTCAATGACAAAATTCTTTTTCCAACTTTTAACAAAGACAAAACTGTTGAAATTATTTACTACACCAAAAACTGCGTAAAAAATCAATACGGCGAAGAAAAATTAACTTTTGAAGAAGCTGATGACATATCTCTTATTCCAAACCCATTTGTCGAACCGATTGTTGTATATGGAGCTTGTATGAGATTAAAAGGCAATCCAAAACATGCCCGATTTAGCTATTGGCTAAGCATGTACAAAGATGCTTTTGCGAACTTAAAATCAAAAGTTTCTAAAACAATTGAGGAACATCCAACTATTAAAATATCCCGTAGATAAAGAGTTTCTCCCAAAAAGTAAAATCATTTTTGCGCATAAAAAAAACAGGAAGTTTAAAATTCATTTTCCCCTCCTGTTAAGATTTACACTAGCCGAAATATAAATAGCATGACTATTATACAATTTTTTTCGAAAAATTTCAAATAATACCTGCAAATGTAACGAAATGTACATAATTTAAAACCTATAAACTTATGAAACGATTAACTAAACAACAAAAAATATTTGTATCTGAATACATCAAAACTCTCGATGGAGAGCGTTCTGCGAAATGCGCCGGTTACAAATCAAAGAATTTAACAACCACCGCAACAGAACTTTTGTCTGATGAAACCATTATAAGAGAAATTAAAACACAACTAAAACAACAAATTTCATCATTAAGAGTAAATAAAGGTTATGTAATACAAAAATTACTCCAAATCGCAGAATTTTCACTTGAAGAGGAAGATATTTTGGATAAAGAAGGTGATTA
Source organism: Candidatus Melainabacteria bacterium MEL.A1 (assembly GCA_001765415.1). GTDB lineage: Bacteria > Cyanobacteriota > Vampirovibrionia > Gastranaerophilales > Gastranaerophilaceae > Stercorousia. The sequence continues at coordinate 1,514,121 of CP017245.1, read as the reverse complement.
CACCGGCAAAAAGAAACTTCGTGATACATCTGCCGGTTTAAAAGCCCTTGAAAATTTATGCAAATATCTTGGATTTAACTCTAAACAAGAAGACGAAGAATACAAACAAGCCAAAATAATAACAATTTCAAATCTTGACGATAAAAAAATCTAATTATTAATAAGGAGAAAAACGAATGAAAAACAGTGACGCAGAAGCATTACTCTTGAGCAATGCTTCTTTAGAAGATCTTATAAAAATGAAGATTGAAAAAGAATTTATGAACGATTTAAAAAAATCAAAAGAAAAACCTATCCCCAAAACTTACACCAATATAAAAGATTTGCCTAAAGACAAAATATTTTCGAAATATTCTATATACAAATTTTTCAACAGAAAAACGGGATGCGAAACATTTATAAACGGAATTCAAGCAGATGCACTAATAGGATTGCAAACTAATGTCAGATCCAAAATGTTAAAAGGAGAACTCAACGCCTTCACAACAGATGATGCGTACATAAAATTTGAGAAAGCTGAATATTAATGACAAAATTTTCAAACCCTTATGAAACCCCAGCATACGTAAAACAAGCAATACTTTTATATTTAAAATATTCAAAATTCCTTGATGACGACTACGCTGATGCCAAAAACGACAAAGTACAATACTTTTTTGACCTCATAAATAGAACTTATCCATATTTTTGGGTAATTACAGAAGGAGAAAAAGTTAGCGGATTTGTATATCTGGATAACATTATAGGGAATAATAAAAAATACCATAGTGCTGAACTAGTTACCTGCTTTGACAAGAATTATTGGGGAATTTATACAAAAATTTGCGCTTATTGTTTCTTGCGCCTAATTTTTCAAAAATATGGTTTTGAAAAAATCAAAGCCCTTATATATCCTGAAAATTTTCGTGTAAAAAATCTGCTTTTACATTCAGGATTTTCCAAAGAAGCTTTATTGAAAAATGAAACAAAAAGAAACGGAAAACTGCAAGATATTGAGATTTATTCAATATTAAAAGAAAGGTTATAAAACAATGAAAATAGAACAAGAAGATTTAATTCAGAAATTAGATAATCTAAATGAAAAATACTTAATCGGAAATATTACAAAAAAATTTGATAAATACGACGGAGAAAGGAATTCTCAATTAACAGATATAAAACTCGTTAGAGATGCAATTTATAATTCGGAAATTCCACGACTTAACGGGTGGGATAACAAGGTTGAATTACCTGATATTTACGAACTCGCTCAAACTTTAAAATCTCATATTAGCGAAAACCTATATTCCCATCCGGATGCAATGTTTGACGTTTCCGGTACAACTCCACAAACACAAAGTTTTGCAAATAGCCAAAAAGCAATGCTTGTTAATACTTTTGAACAAATGAACCTTGAAAATGAAATGGAAAAAATTATTGACGGAATTATTGAAACCGGAGAAAGTACACTATTTGTCGGTTGGGAAACAAAAATTAAATCGACAAGACGAGCGCAAACTCTTGAAGAACAACTGCTATCAGATGATAAAACAGGTTTTGTACTTGATGAAAAAATTATTTATGACAACGCCAAAATCAAACATATTAAGTCAGAAGATTTTGTTTTCGATAAATTCAATATTGACAACTGGGATAAATGCGCCAAAATATACCGCACATATCTAACAGTTGATGAAATCTTTTCAGACAAAGCTAACAACCAATTAACTAAAGAAAAACTGGAAATTTTGAAAGGAGTGGTGGCAAATAACAAACGACCCAACAACAAAGAAGAAAAGGCTGTAGAAGGTAACAAAGTTGAAATTTTGGAATTTTGGGGTGATATTGAACTCAATGACGGAACTTTACTAAAAAATTGGTTAGTCGTCGTTGCTGCAAGACAAATGATTATTCGTTTTGAGAGTAATCCGTTCGTAATCAACCCATTTATTCACGCAAACATAATTGAATCTCCGCAAACTTGCAGAGGAATTTCTCCGCTAAGAGTTGCACTGATTTTGAACAATATAGCATCAACAATTTTAAACAAACAAATTGATGCTCTTGCTCTTATGATGAACCCTCCATATCTTGCACCAAAAGGATGTTTCAAAGGGCAACAAGAAGTTAAACCGGGCAAAATTATTGAATATGATGCAGCACTTATGCCGCAATCTCCAACTCCACTGTCTTTTGACAAAGCAATGGTTGGTTGGGATTTCTTAAACTATTTTAAATCAACGATTGAAAGCGCAACAGGAATTTTCAAAAACATGGCTGGGAATATTCAATCAGCACAAAGAACCGCAACCGAATTAAATTATTCAGTGAACGGACAAGAAGCACGCTTAAATATGATTTTGGATTCCATAAACAGAAAAATCATTGTTCCTATGGTTGAAAAAACTGCAGAAATAATTTCATATTTCAAACTTGGCAAAGAATTAATCGGTGTAAATGATAGGGGCAAAACAAGTTTTATTGAAATTGATGATGATATTAGAAATTCCAATTATATTTACCGCTATGGCGATAGAAAAGCAACTTTTGAAAGAAAATTAAGATTAAAAGAGCTATTTGAAGTCGTACAAGCCTTTGCCCAAGTTCCGGAAGTTGAAGAAAAAATTGATTGGCTAGAATGTTTCAAATTCGCACTGGAACAGTACGGAATAGAAAACGCAAATAATTTTTTATTGGAAGAAAAAACTAATTCAAATCTTTCCGATTAGCAAATAATACATACAAAATAAAAATAAAAAATTCAAAAAATTACCTATAAAAGCTATAAAAAATAATATTTTGTGCAATAAAGCAAAATGTTTATTCTTGAAATCTATTTGAGGCAAAAAATTTAGAAACTTTTTTGAAAGAAATATTTCAATAACAAAAAGAATTAAAAAAATAAAAGCCAATATAGTTAATAACAAATATATAGCACTATACTGCGCTAAAGTAATATATACATTTGTATATAATTTTATATGCAAATTTTGAAGAACAAATACATGAATAGTTAAAAAAACTAAAAAATAAAAACATAATGCAGACAGATTTGAAAAAAGATATTTATATATTCTCATACACCAATAATACATAAAAGGAGAAATTATAACAACACGATTTTTATGAAACTCTAAAATATAAAAAAATATAATTAAGAAATAACAGTTTTGAATAAAGGGGGAATTGTTGTATAAATTATTAAAAGCACAACGGGAGTTTTTAGAAATCCCGCATGATTACTCATTAGATGTCGCTGTTTATCAAGGGGGTTACGGTTCGGGCAAAACTTTTGCAGGGTCTTTATTAGGGATTTTATTGGCTTTAAAATTTCCAGGAATAAGAGGTCTTGTTGGAGCGCAAACCTACACCCTTGTACGAGACACTACTTTACAAACATATTTTGAACATCTTGACAATTTTGGATTTACGGAAGGCAAAGACTACGATTGGTCATCATCTCTCCAAAAATTAACTTTTAAAAACGGCTCAGAAATTCTATTCAGGCATTTTGACGAACCAAATAAATTAAAATCTCTAAACTTAGGATTTGTCGAAATTGAAGAAATGTCCGATATTCCTTACGATACATTCAAAATGCTCTTGGGGCGTATGCGACAGAAAGTCAAAAAATCTTGGAAAGATTTTACATATAGAATTTTTGGACACACAAATCCCGAAACTTGTAGGGGATGGGTTTATAAAACATTTAAAGAAAACAAATCGCCAAATTATAGGTTAATTAGCGCTCCAACAACCCAAAATATTTATTTACCAAAAGGTTTTTGCGATGAACTAAAAAAGGTTTATGACGAACAATACTACAATATTTTTGTACTTGCACAAAACGGAGAGTACAACAACGGACTTGTCATAAAGGATTTTTCCGACGAAAACATAAAAGAAATAACTTATCAACCAGAAATGGATTTGCATATATCTTGCGACTTTAACGTTGATCCAATGTGTTGGGTTTTTGCACATAAAACAGACGATAAGGTCTTTTACTTTGATGAAATCGCAATGGAAAATACGACAACCGCAAAAGCTTGCGACGAATTTTATCGCAGGTACCCAAACCACAAAGGGAAAATCATCGTAAACGGTGACGCATCAGGCGACAACAGAAGTTGTACCAGTGAATACACAAACTACGTAATTATAAACAAAAAACTTTTACAATTCGGCTATGATGTAGAAATTCAGATAAAAGCTTTTAATCCGCCAATAAAAAATAGGATTATGGCATTCAATTCAAAAGTCCGCTCCGCAAATGGAGAAGTCTGTCTTTTTGTTGATAAAAAATGTGAAAAACTTTTATACAACATCTATAATCTCAAATACAAAGAGGGTTCGTCAAAAATAGATATTCCAACATATCAACAAATCAAGCAGTCAAAAGAACTCAAATTCTTATCTCATCCGATGGATGCCGCCTCATATTTAGTTGATTTTTATTGGCCAATAACACTGTAAGGGAGGAGTTTTAATGGATAAATTTATTGAATATTCACCTATTATAATTGTTGTTTTAATGTTTTTTATTCAACAAAAAATTTTTGTCACTCCGGAACAATTAGAGAAAAAACATAGAGAAATTATTGACGAAATTGAAGAAAAATTCGTGACAATGAATAGTTTTATTGATTTAAAAGAACAGTTTTCGGAAATAAAGGATAAAATTGATAAAATTTATGACTTATTGATTGATTTGAAATGAAAAATCTGTATCATGGAGAAATTATTACAAATTCGTAACATTATTCTCTATATATTAAAGTTTGATTGCCAAAATACCGTTAATACGAGTAATAGACATGTAAGTTACTAAGTAAAATCGAAAGGAAAGCGTTAATACAATGGGATTGGCAGCTTCACAAGCAAGATTTCTGGCGATAACAGCAAGAAAGATGAATTGCGAATTTGAATCAATGCAAATTGCGCAACAAAAGCTTTCTGTTACTCGTGACCAGCAAGCCGCAGCTCAGGAATATCAAGATTCTTTGAATGCGACTAAACTTGTATGGGATGCTGACAACAATTGCGACGGGACCGGAAATGTTTACAATTTGTCTTATGGATTAATGATGACACCTTCCGCATTGAATGAGTATGATCCTTATTTAATTACAGATTCTCAGGGTAGAATTGTTTTGACCGAAAGCATGTTTACTGCAGCACAGAATGCGGGTATTATTGATAAAGACGGTAACCCAATTGCGAAAATCACCTCCAAAGATGGAAATACAACAACTCCAAACGGCTTATTTACAGTTGGAACAACAGATGCAACAACAGGAGGTTCTCGTAACGCATTCTTATACCAATTAGGAGTTCAAGGACTTGCAGATCCTTCTACAATTAAATCAATATACGATCTGGGAGATGCGGGTTATACAAAATCTGGTATTGGTGGAGCTATAATTGACAAAACTTTGACCAACGCCATGACAACTAATACCTTCATCACATATATGCAAAACGCAGTGGATGAAAAAGGAAATTCTATCTATGCCCTTGATGTAATTTCACTTCTTGCAGATGCTGATGGAAATAAAGAAGTAACAGATGATGAATTTAACAAAACTTTCTGTACAACGACATCACCTTCTAATAAAGATGATGGAAAAATCATTATCACAAAATCAGGTAACGCTCTTTCAAGACAAGATATTGAAAAATTAACTCTAGGCGACTTGTTGAGTGGCAAATACGAAATGAGCGGAACAATGGGAGCTGAAGCGTTATCATCAATTGCCGAAAAAGTTTTAGCGGGTATGGCTGCTAAATTCGGATTGGGTGAAAGTGCAAATGTTAAAGGTTTGAATGTTGATGCAACTTCTGAAAGTGCATTAAAACAAGCTTACGAATTTTCAAAACTTCAACTTAACGCAAATTATGCAGTAAGTTCAAGCGGCAAAACAACTTATGCAGCTATTTCTAACGCAATTTCCGCTGCTCAAGGTTCTAATACTATTGCCAAATCAAACAAAAATATTTCATCAATAAGTTTAACAAATATGTTGAAATCATTTTTAACTAACTTTGCCATAGCATTGGAAGGCTATGATGCAGGTTATGGTGTAGATAAGACTTCTACAAAGAAAAGTGATTATGTAACAGATGATTTAACATATTACTTTGTACTTAAAAATGATAACGCAACAACAGAGCAATCTAGTTTAAACGCAGATTTTTATAACATGTTGTATAACCAAATTTGTATGAACGGAGCTTGTACTGACAAAAACATTATGCAAAAAATAAATGACCAAGAATACCTAACCCACGCTTTGAAAAACGGTCAATTATTTGTTTCTACCCTAAATACTGACGGATATTTTTATCAAGGACATTACACCGCAAGCGGTCACATTGCAGAAGTAACTGATGATGATGCTATAGCTCAAGCAGAAGCCGAATATAACGTTAAAAAGACAAAATTAAACTATAAAGAAGAAACTCTTGAACTAAAAATGAAAAATATTGATACAGAATTGTCATCATTAACAACCGAATACGATACTGTTAAAAACCTAATTAGCAAGAATGTTGAAAAAGTATTTACAATGTTCAGCTCGTAGGTTTAAGTTATTAAAATTTCATGTTTAACATATAATTAAATCATGAAAGAATATGATTTTTATATAGTTCCGACACCTATCGGTAATTTAAGCGATATTACTTTGCGAGCAATAGAAACACTAAAAAGTGTTGATATTATTGCTTGCGAAGACATGAGAGTAACTCAAAAGTTATTAAACCACTATGATATAAGGACAAAATGCGTTTCTTATCACAAATTTAATGAAAAAGAACGTGTGGATTACTTCCTTGAACTGTTAAATGAAGGGAAAAAAATTGCACTTGTTTCTGATGCAGGAACTCCTCTTTTTTGCGATCCGGGAGCGGTTATCGTAGAAGAATTGAGAAAACATAATTTTTCTGTAACATCTCTTGCCGGAGCAAATGCAGTTGCAACTTTTTTATCTCAAGTTCCAAGAGAGGGAGAAGATTTCACATTTATCGGATTTTTACCAAAAACAAAAACTCAAATCGAAAATCTTTTAAAAACATACAAATCGACTGATATAGTGTTTTATGATTCTCCAAACAGAATTTTAAACACCTTAGATATTATCAAAGAAATTCGACCAAATTCTAAAGTTGCAATCGGGCGAGAACTTACAAAAGTTTTTGAAGAAATTGTTATTGATAGCGCAGAAAATATTATTGAACATTTTAAAAACAACATTTTAAAAGGCGAAATTGTCGGGCTTATCTTTAGGGAAAATTTTAATTGTAACGATATTGACATTGACGAAAAAATTTCTGTTTTAAAACGCAAAGGCTTTAAAGACAAGGATATATCAGTGATATTGGCAGAATTGTATAAACTAAATAAAAACGATATTTATAAAAGATGTTTATTATAATTTACATCTTCCACTTTTTTTAATTTATGATATAATATTTTTAGGATAGTTAATTGAAGTTTTTAAGGTAGAGATTTTTTGAGAAATAAAAAGTATATATCTTTAATAGCCCTGTTGTTGGTTATGACATGCCCGCTTCAATGTGCTGCTCGAGGGAATTTCTGGGGCGGTGCAAACGATACAGATGTGCATGACCTTCAAACACCTACTGCAACACAGACTTCTTTTGACGAAACTCATACAACTTCTGCATCAGTAAGCACAACTGCAAATACTTCAGAAAAAAGAAAAATTAAAAATATTGAATTTGTCGGGAACAACGTTATTGACAAATCTCTAATTTTGCAACAAATGAAACTTCAAGCCGGAGATACATACAACAGAGAACTTGTGCAACGTGATCTTAAAGCTATCTACGAAATGGGATATTTTACAGAAAACATGCGTGCAATTCCTGTAAACAATTCTGACGGTTCTATCACTTTAAAAATTGTTGTAACTGAAAACGCTCCCGTAACAGATTTTACTATTGAAGGAAACACTGTAATTTCTACCGACGAAATTTTATCCTACCTTCTTCCTATGAAAGGGAAACCTCAAAATATTTCAGAACTTAACAATGCAATTGCTAAAATCCAAGATTGCTATAGCTCAAAAGGGTATATTTTAGCAAGAATTGATTCAGTTTCTGACGATCCGGATGGAACTGTAAACATTGATATCAAAGAAGGAACAATCAACAGAATTTTAATTTCCGGTAATGAAAAAACAAAAGATTACGTTATTGAAAGAAATGTTTTGACAGAACCGGGACAAGTTTATAATGAAAACTTGTTAAAAGAAGATTTGGTAAGACTTTATGCAACTCAAGCATTCAAAGACGTAACCAGAGAAATCGAACCTACTGATGATCCTGATAAATACGATATTACTATTAATATTGAAGAACAAAGGACTGCTAGTATTTCAGTAGGCGGTGGTATTGACTCTGTAACCGGTGTGTTTGGTTCTGTTGGAATTGCAGATAACAACTTTATGGGAAGAAACGAAAGAATTTCCCTTAACGGTATTGCCGGTACCGGTGTAATCTTAAACGACTCATCCATTAAACGCCGTATGAATTTGCAGGCTGAGTTGAGTTATTTCAAACCATATTTTTATAACGCCGATACATCTTTGATGAGTAAGATTTTCTATAGAGATTTTGGTTCTTATCAAGTTCCACTTGCTATTGAAAGAAGAATTGGTGCAGAAGCAACTGTTGCTCACAGAATGAAATTCAATAAACACGTAACAGGGACTTTCTCTTTAGGACTTGAAAATATTGACGTATCTGAAGGCGATGCTGGTAAAATTGCAAGTTTGTACTCAAGATACAATATCCCAATTTCGGAACGTGCAAGACAACTTGATGGTGGATTATTCTTATCTTTAAGTCCGGCTCTTTTGTATGACACAAGAGATAGCGCAACAGTTACCAGAAAAGGGACAATGGCAAGTTTGAGATTTGATGAAGAATTTGGTGTTCTTGATTTTGATAAAACTCACGGAAAGTTAACCGGTATGGTTAAACAATATGTTCCTATTGGGAAGAAATCATCTTTATCATTCACTGCTAAAGGTGGAGGAAAAATTCACGGAGATAACATGCCGGAAGTTATGGCATATCGTTTAGGCGGTCCTTACACTATCAGAGGTTTCAAAATGAGTGGGGTTGGTACAGGCGACGCATTCATTATGGGTAGTGCAGAATTTGCAACCCCAATTCCGTTCCTTGATAGAACAAGAATTAATTTCTTAAACAACCTAAGATTTACTGTATGGGCTGATGCCGGTAAAATCTTCAACCCATCAATTACGGATAAAATTTACGACAGACCGCTTTATGCAGTATCTGCCGGTGTTGGTTTAAAACTGTATGTACCGGGAATGGGTCCATTATCTATCGATTATGGTATTCCTCTTACAAATCCGGGTAGTAACGGCAACAAAAACGGTTACTTCACTTTTGGTGTAGGCGATATAATGTATTAATCTAATGGAGGTATAAAATGAAAAATTTAAAATTAGCAGCTTTATTAATGACTGCCGGTTTATTTATTACATTAGGCAATCAAGCAAATGCAGCAGGCGTTGGATATATTGATTACCAAAAAGTACAAGATAGCTTTCCTTTTGCTCAACAAGCAGTAAAAGAAATTGATGCAAAAGCATTGGAAATGCAACAATACATGGTTGACAAAGAAAAACAATACAAAGCTCTTGATACTCCATTGAAAAAGCAAAACTTTGAAGATCAAACTGCAAGAGAATTTAAACTAAAACAAGATGCTTATATGCGTTTAAAATCTGATAAAGAAGAACAAGTTTATAACAAAATTCAAGCTGCAACAAAACAAGTTCTTGTAGAGCAAAAACTTGATGCAATTGTTGATTACAGAGTAATTTTTGTTGGTGGTGTTGATATTTCTGATTTGGTTATCCAAAAATTGAAAAGTAGCCAGTTTTAGTATTTAAGGAGAAATCATGAAATATTCTGAACATGGAGAACAATACCACATCGGTTTAAATGTTGGAGATGTGGGTGAATACGTAATTCTTCCGGGAGATCCTAAGCGTTGTGCTAAAATTGCAGCGTATTTTGATGATGCAAAATTAGTTGCAGATAGACGGGAATACACAACTTACACAGGATACCTAAACGGAACCAAAGTTAGTGTAACTTCTACCGGTATCGGCGGTCCTTCAGCATCTATTGCATTAGAAGAGCTTGTCAACGTAGGAGCTAAAACCTTTATAAGAGTTGGAACTTGCGGAGGAATGGATATTAACGTAAAAGGTGGCGATATTGTTATTGCAACTGGTGCAATCCGTATGGAAGGAACAACGAAAGAATATGCACCAATAGAATTTCCAGCAGTTGCAAATTTAGACATAATAAATTCTCTTGTTCAGGCTGCAAAAAACTTAGGACACGAATACCATACTGGAGTTGTTCAATGCAAAGACTCTTTTTACGGGCAACACAGTCCTGAAAAAATGCCTGTAAACTATGAACTACTCAATAAATGGGAAGCTTGGAAGAAGATGGGATGTTTGGCATCCGAGATGGAATCTGCAGCTTTATTTATAGTTGGTAGCTTTTTAAGAGTTAGAGTAGGTTCTGTATTTTTAACAGTAGCCAATCAGGAAAGAGAAAAGTCTGGCTTGGAAAATCCTGTCGTTCATGATACTGATATGGCTATCAAGACCGCTATTGAAGCTTTAAAAATTCTTATTGAAAACGACAAAAAATAAGGAGCAATTAAATGTTTAACAAAAAAATGCAGTATGTTATAAAAACTTGTGCAAGCGACAATACTCAAGAACTTCAAAACCTTTTGAACGAAATGTCTATGAACAATTGGGAACTGTATAGCATGCAAGAAGTTGAAGGCGAAGATGGTCAAATATTGTGCAACTGCATTTTTATGCGAGAATCAGATACCTCCACAAATGAGATTAACGCAGATACAATAAACATTTCAACCTTTAAAAGTCAAATGGAGAAAATGCTTTCTACAGAACAATCTCCGTATGAAATTTGCCTTGATATTCAAAGCAAAATTAAGGATCAAAAAGCTAAAATTGCAAAAGTAAAAAAAGAACTTGATGGTGAAGCTCCGGCATCTGTAAGCAGGAAAAAACTTAATGATAAAATTTCTGCCGGCTTAAAAGAGTTGGAAGATTTGAAAATCCAACTGGCAAAAGCAACATCTCCAGATGCGATGTATTCAAAGTTGAAAGAAGAAAAATTATCTATTCGCTTGAGTGAAGAGATTTTGGGCTACATTGATCCTGACAGTGAAATTGATGAAGAAGAACTCGTTGCAGAAACTGTTAAAACAAGATTAAAATTAACTGAAAGTCTTGGTTATGTTATTCCCAAAATAGTTTTCCAAGATGACGAAAATTTAAACCCTTATGAATTTTCAATAAAAATCAGGGGAATAGACGTCTTTAAATCTATGGTTTACCCGAATTTTTTAATGTTCTACACTGACGAATTACATTTAGATAAGAAAATAAAAGATTCAATTTCGACTACTGACAAAATTACAGGTCGAAAAGTTATTTGGATTGAAAAGAGCAAAACAAAAGATTTTTGGCAAAACGGGATTTCCGGTTCTGAATATATCGCAAAAGCTTTAGAATATTGCGCTATCAAATATGTTGAAGATTTACTTGATTATGCAGAATTAGATAAGTATATTGATGTAGTGAGCAAAACAAACGAATTTTTAGTTACAAACGTAATTCCTGATTTCATCTCGCTTTCTGACTTGAGATTTATTTTAACAAGTTTGATTAGAGAAGAAATTTCAATTAAAGATATCACATACATCTTTGAAAAAATTAATGATTTTGCAGAAGATAGCACAAAATCTGATTTAATTAAAAAAATTAGATTGACATTATCTCGTCAAATCTGTGACAAATACAAAAACGAAGACGGAGTTATTTCAGCATTTGAAATTTCAGAAAAAACTCTTGATAAACTAACTCCGAGTTTTGATGAAGGCGAAGATGCTATAATTAGAATTGATGCAGGTTTTGCCGAAAAATTGGCAGAAAAAATCATTAAACAATCAAAACAATTCGAGATTGATGTACCAAAACTTTTCGTACCATTAGAATTAAGACATTTGATATTCACACTTTTGAGCAATTATATTAATAATATCGTTGTTTTGGCAAGAGAAGAAATTGGTTGCAATGCGCAAGTTGATATTATTGCAGAAATTTAAAATTTCATTAGCAAAAAAATATTTTTACAAGTTTTAGAAAAAACATCATGCGCGTGTTAGGGATAAACAATCAAATACCATTTACAAGACGACCTCTACCGGAAGAAGAAAGAGGATTAAAAGATACTTGTGACAAAGCTTATGATGTAATCGGGGTTACAGACAGAGTTGCGATTACACATGGTTCCTGCTTTCCAGCAATTGACCGAAACACCTATATCGGAAGTCCTTATGGAAAGGCCGCTAGAGAATATGTCAAATTTTTATCCTTGTATGGCTTTAATGGTAATCAATTAGGACCTGGAGGAGAGTTGGAATTTAAAGATGGAGAAATAAAACCTTCTCCATATAATTCTTCTGCGTTTGCCAAAAACAGATTGTTTATTGATTTGGAAGATTTGACAACTGATAAGTATGGAAAAATTTTGTCAAAAGAAACATTCAATTCTGTCACAGAACCTATAAAAAATACTGATGAAAATTATGAAATGAGCAATTTTGAAGAAGCTATAAAAACTTATGACGAAGCTCTTTCAGAAAGTTTCAAAAACTTCAAAACAAATGTTGCAAAAGGTCAACCTCAAGCTCTTGCGTTACAAAATGAATACAACAGTTTTCTTTCTCGCAACAACAAAAGATTGACAGATGAAGGAATTTTTAAAGTATTAGCAAGACATTACAATACAGACAAAATCGACGATTGGCATAACGAACGAGATGAAAACTTGATTTCAGACTTGAATAACGGCGATATTGAAGCTATTGAACGATATAATAGCATTAAAAAGGCCAACAAAAACGAAATTGAGCAACATAAATTTGAACAATTTATAGCAACAAAACAAATTAAAGAAAATAAAGAATGGCGTGAAAAACTAGGTTTTAAATATTTTAACGACCTACTAGTAGGTTGCTCTCAAATGGACATGTGGCGTTACAAAGATGCGTTTTTAAAAGATTGGGAAATGGGAGCAAAAGAATACAATGGAAGATCTCAAAGGTGGCATATTCCGGTAATTGACCCTAAAAAAATATTTAAAAATGACAAATATGAATTGAATATCGGCGGGAAGTTTTTAAAAGAAAAAATAAATTTTGCACTTGAATTTAACGAAAACATCCGAATTGATCACGCAATGGGTTTAATAGAACCTTATCTTTTATTAAAAAATGCCTCAAATGAAGATTTTTCAAATAACTGCAATAAAAACAACAATATAGAAAAATATATTTCTGAGCTTACAGACAAAAATGGCAAAGAATATGACAAATACTGGGATTACCCAAAATTGTTGACTAAATTAATATTACCAGCGCTAAAAGAACACAACATAAAATCAGATATGCCTGTATGGGAAGATTTATGTACATATCCGCCAAGATTTAGAGAAATCTACGAAAACCAATTAAATTTACCAAAAATCATAAACCTTGACTGGACACGTGCGCAAGAAGCTTTAAAAACGACCCGAAAAGGCGATTGGTATCTAATCGGCTCACACGACAATATTCCAGCAATGAATTATCCTGATAGGGAAGGCTTAAATGGTTTCAAATACACAAAAAGCTCCCCTGCATGGGATGTAAATTATTTGGCAGGCTATTTGAATATTGATGACGGCAGACAAAATATCTCTGATATAAGAAACGAACTTAAAAACAAACTTAATTCTAATGACAGAGATTTAGTGAGAGCGAAATTTGCCGAACTTATGACTACTCCAAAATTCCAAATATCTTTTGCAGATATTTTAGGAATTACTGATGTCACATACAATATGGGTGGAATTGATAGAAAAGAAAACTGGAAAGAACGAATTTCTCCTGATTTTCTTGATAAATATTATGCAAATTTAGCAAGCGAAAACCCGACAGCTTTGAACATACCTGAATTATTAAAACAAGCCTTACAAGCAAAAATTGATGAGAAAGTAAGCCAAAGCGAAAACAAAGATCAAACCAGAGCCGAACTGAATGAAAAATACTCTTTACTTTTAAATGATTTACAAAAATACGCTGATATTTTAAAAGAATAAAAACTGAATTAATACTCAATAAATAGCAATTTATTTATGTCGATGTTTAGAGTATTTGCAAGTTCTAAAATTTTACCCAATGACATATTTATTTTACCTGTTTCTATACGTGCAATATAAGTTAAATGAATATTCATCAATTCCGCTAATTGCTCTTGTGTCAACCCTTTTTTAAGCCTTGCGATTTTTACGTTTAGCCCAAATTTTTTTAATAGTTCAGCTTTACTCAAACTCTTTTTCATATACATATATGTATAATACTTGACATATTAAGTATATAGCTATATTATTGTAAATTATTAGATATATATGTATAAAAGGAGATTATATGAAAGAGGATGTTAGATTGAGAAATAAATCAGATGCAAAGACGCATAGAGGCAAAATCTGTTACGAAAATAAAAAACGTCATACTGAGGACAACAGTCCGAAGTATCGCATGGTGAACTGTACTCTTTTCCTAAAAAAAGCCGCTTTTACATTGGCAGAGGTTCTTATCACACTCGGAATAATCGGAGTAGTTGCAGCACTAACTCTCCCATCTTTAATCCAAAATTACCACGAAAAGCAACGAGTTACCCAACTCAAAAAAGCTTATTCTGTGATGCAAAACGCTTTTTTGATGGCGCAAGAAGAATATGGAGATGTTACAGACTGGGGCTTAACCATCACAAATACAGGTGAAAAAGATGATGATGGAAACGACATTCTTGATAATAGTGGAACTGAAAACGTAATGAACATCCTTATGAAATATGTTGAAAAAAGCAAAATTCCTCAAAATTCATACATTGGTTATGTAGAATCTATTGATGGTAGACAAGCTTTTTGGCCTTGGGAAGTATCTGCTGATAAATATTTTTATTTAAAAGATGGAACTATGGTCACAATGGGTTGGATTAGTAGTTTAGATTGCAATGGAGATTATCAAGGTAAAAAAATTGCATGCTCTGACTTTTGGATAGCATTTCCTAAAAAATCTAAAATGAAAATTGGAGTTGATGTTTTCAATTTCCTCTTTACCACAGAAGGTTTTAAACCAAATTCAACAACAAACTATTGCAACGCATTTGAAGCAGTTGGAAGAGCAGATATCAACGGTAGAGGTTGTACTGCACATGCTTTATACAATGGCAATATGGACTATTTGCACAAAAAAGATTGGCAATAATTATTTCTTTAATTCAGGGATTTCCGGTTCTTCTCTGTGCATGCCTGTTTCATAACCAGGAACACAAAGGAATGCCGGAACGACTCTTTGAATAAATGAAGAGAATGGAGATTCTTTGGCCATTAAAGTAATAGCAACCCCTAAATCATCAACGTGAGGAGCAAAATCAGATGGTTTAATATTTCTTTCAACTTTTTTATGATAAATTTTTTCGTTTATAAAATTAGAAACTTTGTTTCCAACAAATATACCTGTTCCTAAAGCAGCAATTGTAGCAATCGAACCAGGAACAGCTTTTAGTGCAGCATTAAAAAATCTTGAAGCTTTGCCTGTTTCTTTTATTTGAGGAACAAGGTTTAAAATATTTTTTTCTTGTTTTTGGTATAGTATTCCAGCCAAAGAAACACATCCAATTGGAGCCAAAACATTACCAAGCAACTGGTTAATAGCCTCTTTATATTTTGCTTTTCTGTGTTTTTTATCATCAAAGACAAGCCCACCAATCAAACCACCAGCTACAGATGCTGAAGCCAATTCAATTACTTCAGCACCCTCCAAATGAACTAATTTTCTATCTGGATGATTTTTGCTATACAAACTAAAAATTGCCCAATCTTTAATTGGAGTTTTGGCAATTCTTGATGGGTTTAAAGAAAAACCTTGTCGTTTAGAAATATGCGCTAACGCCGTTGCAACACCCAATGCGGAAGTTGCCACAACACCCGCTTTAATCTTTCTTTCCTTATTCTTATTGTAATTAGTATTAGTCTGGTTTAAATTACTATTTACTGGAGTTACTTGCATTTTTCACACCTTCTATACACATTTTAACAAAAACACTGAATATAAAACATTGTTAGTTTAGGAAATTATTTTAACAAAACTTAACTACTTCATAGAGTGCGTTTTCAGTGTAACGAAATGTTAACAACATTTAAAATTAAGGCAAAAATGATTTTTCAGGGTCATTATGTATTCAGGAAAAATTTTTTAATATGGCAGTTTCTAATATAAAACCAAACTTAAATATACATATAAAACCCAATCAAACTCTGAAAGACTTTAGTTACGGACAAAAGTTTGTCAAAGGTCTGGCGAGCCGTTCTATCGCTCCTGTTATTTTATTGGAAGCTTTTGTTGAAGCCGGAAGAACTTATCAGGCCTACCAAAGAGGAGGTTTTACAGAAGCAAGAGAACGTTTGACCGAAGAAATGACAGGTGCATTGTTCTGGTTCAGCGGTGTTCCATTGTTCAATAGCCTTATCGACAAATTTGTCGGCAAAAAATTATTCAAATTGCCGGAAACTGACTTTGACACCGGCAAAGATGCTGTTCGTGATCCGTTCAGAAACTACATGAACAAATTCAAAAACCAACTTAAACTTGATCCTAAAAAAGCAGAAAAGGTTATCGCAGGCTACAAATTCGGGAAAGTAATGACAAGTATTTTACTTGCCAACGCCCTTGTTGGTTTTGTTTTACCAAAAGCTAACCAAGCTATAACAAAACATATTATGAAAAAACAAAAAGCCGAAGAAACTAATAAGCCAAAAACAAACTCACAAAATCAAGCAAACCAATCAGAAAATAATAATACTCAACCGCAATACACAATGGATAAATTTATGAAACAAGATAAAAATGTTTCATTCGGAGCAGTTTCTCCGCAAACATTGATGTCACTTGCTTATAGTTTTGAAAACAATCCTAAATATGGTTTAATTTCAACTGATGCCGGTGTTTGGGTTGGTAGAGGCGTTTCTGCGAGAAACAACCACGAAAGAACAGAAGTTCTATTCCGTGATATTTCATCAAGTTACTTCTACATGTTTAACATGCCTGTAGTTGCATTCTTACTAAACAAACTCCAGACCGGTAGCGGAACAAGACTTGACCCAATCGCAGCACAACAAGTTACAGACTTGATGCAAGAAGTTCTAAAAGCTAACGACGGCAAAATGAGTACAGATGACTTTAGAACCGCTATGTTAGGAAACAGAGATAACGCCGCTTACATTACTCCAAAATTGCAAAAAGCTATACGAGAAGGAAACGGTACTGTTGAATTAGATAAATTCACCGAATTGTTAAATGACGTAAAATCTAAATACCCTGAAATTGACATTGAAAGATTTAAAAAATCTGCCAAAGGAATGTCAGAACTTCAACCGAAACTTTCCGGCAAAGCTATTGTTACCGAAAAACAAATCGCTGACATATTTACAGACGGCGCAGTTAATATTCCTGATTTCTTGAAAAACGTATTCAGATGCTCAACGTCTGATCAAAACTTATTCACCGGAAGTATTTCTGAACCTGTATTTGATAAAGATTTGAGATTTATCCATAAAGAAACATTTATCAAAAAACAGCAAGAAATTGAACACTATATTCAATCAGTTATCAAGAAAGCTAAAAACGGCGAAATTACCAAAGAGCTTCTTGAAAAAGCACGCAAAGAAAATTTTGGCAAAAACGCATTCAACTGGGGAATTGGATTTGCAATTTCAGCAGCTTTCTTATCAACATTTATTCCAAAAATCCAATACTGGATTACAAGAAAAGCTACCGGCTCAAATGCTTTTCCTGGAACTGCCGATTATTCTAACGAAAAGAAATAATCTGAAACTATTTTTCCTTACAAGAGTGTTTGCCTGTCCAGCTTAAATCTCTACAGTGTAAATAATCCATGTTTTCATTGTAAACAACCCAAGCAGTACAGCCAACACCTCCGGCAGTCGTTGCCACACATTCATCGCTGAAATTTGACCAACGACGAGTTTCATCTTTTGTTCCGGCAGGAATAACTCCTTGCTTAGCAATGAAAAAATAAAAAACATCTTTTCCTGTTTGATTTGGTAACTTATTACCATTGATGTCAACGCTAAATTCGCCGCAAATACTTTTAAGTATTTCAGTATCTCCGTGTTCAGAATTGCAATCACTATTTGCGAAATACCTGATTATCATACCATCAGGCAAAACGGCATAATAAATAGTATTTCTATAACCATCAACTGCTCCCCAGTTATTATGCGCATCTCCTCTTAGAGTTCTATAGGTTTCTGGAGCGCAACTTGCACTTGTGTCACCTTTTGCACAAATTTTAACTGTTTTAAAAGCAGAAATAATATTTTCAGCAGAATAATCACCTTCATTATCAACCTGACTTCTCGCAACCGCCTGACCTAAAGTTGTATAAAACTTTTTTAACGCAACAATAGTTTGTTTTTCTTTGTAATTTGCAATCAAGCTAGGTAAAGTCATTGCCGCTACAACACCGATTATGCCGAGAGTGATGAGGACTTCAGCTAAGGTAAAGGCTGCCAGGCGGTTTAAAAACAGGTGTAGACCATGATTATGAGAGGTTTTTAGGCTATTGCCCCCCCCCCGATGAGCTTAAATAAATTCTTTTTCATAAAAATTCCTCTCTGTTCTCTGTCAACATCTATATTTTAACAAAATTTTTGATGTTTTTCAAGTGGTTTTAAGAAGAAGAAAATAATCCCACGATAGCGAAATGAACAATAACTTGTTAGTGAAACAAACAACAAAAAGCTTTACACAAATGTATGATGTAGGAACAAATGTTTACACAGAGGGTTAAAAACAGGCATTGTTTGAGCGTAGCGAGTTTGACTGTTTTTTAGTTGAACTTACTAGTTATTAGTGAATGGAGCGTGTGGGTGGTTTTGTGGAACTTTTTACACAAAAAGTTCCCGCCGTCTGCGCAAGACAAAAAAAACAATCCTTCCACCGCAAGCGGTCCCCCTTCCTTTGCAAGGAAGGTTAAATGTTTCCCTAGTGGGATAGCACCCACCTAAATTACCTCTCACAAAACGTGACATTTAGTCACCTTTTGTTCGGCAGAGTCTCATTAGGGAGGAAAAGAAACATCTCACAAAGAAAACAATTTCCTTGATAAGGTCTATTCACTATTCACCACTCACTTATTCATCTTGATACGGACTTTTCGCGTTTAACTTTTCACTTAAAACACACACTTTTGATACAGACTTTGCATCTAAGCATCTAAAATTTCTAATTTTAACATATTTTTAATATTTTGCAGTTAAAAATCACTTGTAAATATAGTTTGAGCATGCAATAATTTAGTTATTGAAAGGCTTGTCATGTCAAATATTTTAGTATATTTACTCGATGGAAAAATTTATATTAATTTAACCAACAGATGTACAAATGACTGTATCTTTTGCCTTAGAAAAGACAAAGATGACGTTGTCGGTCAAACTTTATGGCTAGATGACGAAAATTCTACTGCACAAGATGTTATCAAACAGTTTGAAGTGAAGAGAAACGAACTACTGTCAACGAATTTACCATTCACAGAAACTATTTTCTGCGGTTACGGTGAACCTATGCTTAAATTTGACGAACTAAAACAAGTCGCTAAATACATTAAAGAAAAATACCCCAAAACTAAGATTAGAGTAAATACTAACGGACATGCCAATTATATTTACAAAAAAAATATAGCTCCAGAATGCAAAGGACTTATCGACGAGTTTTCAGTAAGTTTGAATGGAGCTACAAAAGAGGAATACGACGAACTTTCTCAACCAAAATTTGCTCAGGCTTATGAAGAAGTTAAAAACTTTATCAAAGCTTGTTCTGACGAAAAAATTTCGGTTGTCGCAAGCGTTGTTGAAGGTTACAAAGGTAGACACTTAGATTTGAAAAAATGCGAAGAAATCGCAAACAATCTAGGGGCTAAATTCCGTGTGAGAGAGTGGATTAAAAACGGGTACTAAATAGCTAAGGAGAAAATTATGCAAGTACAAGCTATCTCAAATCAAAACTTTCAAGGTTCAGTTACTTTTTCAAAAGACATTAGTCCTAAACTAATCGGTTATTTATCAGAAGTTTCCGAAAAGTCAGGTATTGCTAAAAAACCTTATAATTTGCAAGTACAAAATACAAAAGATAAAAGATTTTTATCCATTGAGGCTATTAATCCTGAAAACTTAGCGGAAAAATATACAGTATTGGTGCATAAGTTCTTACAGAAAAAAGACATTTTGCACTCTGCGGTAAAAGATGCAATGAGTAATTTTGAAAAATCTCAATCTTTACCACAAAAAAATTTAAACAAAGTAATCTAAAATATGATTGAAAACTAAAAGAAAGGAAAAAACATGAACATTTTAGACAAAATCATGAAACCAAAATCAATTGCGGTTATTGGTGCGTCAACAAAAGAACATACTATCGGTTCTGATATCATGAAAAGATTACAGGAATACAATTTCAACGGAAAAATTTATCCTGTAAACCCAAAAGGTGGAATTATTGAAGGACTTCAAGCATACACTTCTGTTTTGGAAGTTCCTGGAGAAGTAGATTTAGCTATTATCGTCGTTAATGCTAAATTCGTATTATCAACTATTGACCAATGTCACGAAAAAGGCATCAAAGGTCTTTGTATCATCACTGCTGGTTTCAAAGAAACTGGTAAAGAAGGTGCTGAAGTTGAAAAACAATTAGTTGAGAAAATTAAAGAATACGGTATGAGATGTGTTGGTCCTAACTGCTTAGGCGTTGTAAATACTCACCCAGACGTTAGAATGGATGGATGTTTTGCAGAATCTCTTCCTGAACGTGGAAACATCGGTTTTGTATCTCAATCAGGTGCTTTAGGTGGCGGTATTTTGAATATTTTGAAAGACTTAAATCTTGGTTTTGCACAATTCATTTCAATCGGTAACCAAGCTGATGTTAATGCAGAAACTGCTCTTGAATATTGGGAAAATGATGAAGATGTAAAACAAATTTTGTTATACATGGAATCAATTCAAGATCCTGCTAATTTCAGAAAATTAGCTACAAGAATTACAAAGAAAAAACCTATTCTTGCATTAAAATCTGGTAGATCTGCTGCTGGTGCTTCAGCTGCATCATCTCACACTGGTTCATTAGCAGGTGCTGATAAAGCTGCTGCTGCATTATTGCACCAATCAGGTATTATCAGAGAATTTTCTTTGAAAAATTTATTTGCAACTGCAAAAGTATTCTCAACTTGTCCTATTCCAAAAGGTGACAGAGTTGCTATTATTACAAACTCAGGCGGTCCTGGTATTATGGCTACAGATGCAGTTTGCGAATACGGTATGCAAATGGCTAAATTGACAGATGCTACAAAAGACAAATTAAGAAGTTTCTTACCTTCTGCAGCATCAGTTAAAAACCCTGTTGATATGATTGCTTCTGCTCCAATCGAACACTACAAGCAAACATTGGAAACAGTAATCGCTGATGAAAACGTTGATATGATTATTACAATCTATCTTCCATTCTTAGGTTTGAAAGATATCGATGTTGCTAAAGCTTTGATGGAAATTAAAGCTGAACACCCTGAAAAACCTGTTATCGGTGTATTCATGACTAAGAGCGAATTCTTCACAAAACTTTCTGATATGAAAGTTAATATGCCATTCTTTATGTATGCAGAAGAAGCTGCTGACGGTTTGAACAGATTGAACGAACAAAGACTTTGGATTGAAAAACCTGAAGGAAAAGTTCCTTGCTATTCAGACGTAGACAAAGCTAAAGTTGATAGCATCATCAAAAACGCATTGAAAGAAAACAGAGCTCAATTAACAACTCTTGAATCAATCGATGTATTGCAAGCTTATGGTATCAGAGCTTGTAAATATGGTTTGGCAACAAACGAAGAAGAAGTTGTTAGCTTAGGTAATTCAATCGGCTATCCGGTTGTTATGAAAATGACTTCAAAAACAACATCTCACAAAACAGATGTTGGTGGTGTTGTTGTAAACATCAAATCAGAAGAACAATTGAGAAAAGAATACAAAGGCTTGCTTGAAAGATTAGAAGCTAAAGGCTTGCTAGAAGGTCTTGAAGGTGTAATCATTCAAGAAATGGTTAAGGGTTCTCGTGAAATGGTTTGTGGTATCGCAACAGATCCTCAATACGGTCCTATGATGATGTTCGGTTTAGGCGGTGTATTCGTTGAAGTTATGAAAGACGTAACTTTCAGAATTGCTCCTTTGACAGATACAGATGCTATGGATATGATTAAATCAGTTAAAGCATACAAACTTCTTGAAGGTGCAAGAGGTACAAAACCTGCTCAAATCGACCAAATTCAAGAAACATTGTTGAGATTATCTCAATTAGTTAATGATTACAAATTCATCGACGAATTAGATATCAACCCATTGTTAATTTCAGAAACAACTGGAGAAGGTATTGCCGTTGATGGTCGTATCAAAGTTAGATTGGAAGAAGCTAAAGAAGCTTTATCTTGTAATTGTGAAGCTTGCTCTTGCTGCTAATCTAAATTGTTAAATACAAATAAAAACGGTATCTTCGAAAAAAGATACCGTTTTTTTATTTCTAATCAATTTTTAATATATTATCAAGTGAAATTTCTAAAGAATTTGCAAGAGAAACAACTTTTTTTATTGTTAAATTTTGCTCTCCACGCTCAACCTTACCAATATAATTCGTGTGGACATTTGCCAATTCTGCAAATTCTTCTTGAGACAAAGACTTTTTTATACGAGCAACACGAAAATTTAGCCCTATCCTTTTTAGAACATCAACATAATTCAACATATAAAGAAGTTTATACTATTGACAATGTGTGTTCTATACTATTATAATAGTGTAAACAAGGAGAGATTATGGTTAAATTAAAATCAATGAGTTTTCAAAATAAACAAGAGCAAGCGTTTACTTTAGCAGAAGTTTTAATAACACTTGGTATAATCGGAGTAGTTGCTGCTCTCACACTCCCCTCATTAATTAACAGAACAAAGAACAGAGAATTGCACACTGCTTTTTTAAAAACGTACTCTGAATTAAATCAAGTAGCTCAAAAATATTATGCAGATATGGGCGAAACTGTTACAGATACTTCATTTGCGACACAAAGCAACCTCGCAGATGAAATAATGACCAAATACTATAAAGGTTCAACCAAAATAACTTCCAACGGGATGGGAACAGATGACGGAAACGGGAACTTTTTAGCATTTTATTCCATAAGAACACTAAGCGGGAAAGCTTATTCCGGTGGAGCAAATACTCTAGGGAAAAATTCTTCATTTATTTGCGATAATTCTCCTTTTTATTTAACTGCGTCAGGAGCAGTAATCATATTTAATGATAACGCAACTGGAGAAGATCAAACCGGCCCAGTAGTTTGTGTTGACGTAAATGGACAAAAAGGTCCAAATAGGTACGGAATGGATTATTTTTTATTTGCATTTACTAAAGATGGAAAAGTTGTACCAATGGGGGACACTAATCAAACAAGTATAGGTACAGTAGCTGCAAATGGTTCAGCCGGTAATTTTTTTAAAATAGGTTCTCATAATTGTTTAAATAATGTTGATGATATATCTAAAAATACATCTTGTGCATACTATGCACTTTCTAACACACATCCAAACAAAACAGGAAAAGATTATTGGAATGATTTTCTGGGAGAAGTTTCTTTTAGGTAAGACCTTTCTTAATATTTCTTAAATATTAGCTATTTCTTGGCAATTATTTTTTTTCAGAGTATTATTAGAAATAGAAATACAATTACCCTAATAAGGAAGAAGGTTTTATGATTATTCAAAGAATTTACAATGCAGCGATTGGCGCAACATACGATAGAGCGCAAATTACAAAAGACTCCAAACACGTAAAAAAACTTGATAAAATCGAATTTGATTGTTTTAACAAAAAAAGAGCCACTTCTGGTCCATCAGTTCACAATCCGATTAAAATTGCAAAAAGTTGGAAGTTGGCATTTCTAGAAAATATGAAAAGACAAAAGATGATTGAAGACTTGAATGCTCCGTTTGAAAAAACAGGAATTTTGGCCAAAACAAAACAAATCGTAAAAGATATCGCAAAAACAATTAAAAAAGTTTAAAACAAAAAGGATTATCAATTAATCCTTTTTTTATAAATTGACCTAGCTTTTTATTAATGCTTTAATCATAATATGAATTATATTTTCTATTTTTTAATAGTAATATCTATAATCGCAGGCGCAATTAATGGAAAACTTCCTGATGTTGTAAACTCCATACTCACGGGGGCTGAACTTTCCGTAAAAGTTGCGTTTTCTCTAATCGGAATAATGGCATTTTGGCTCGGTATGATGAAAATTGCCGAGAAGTGTGGACTTATAAGCATTATCGCAAAAATAATTAAACCGATTACAAAAAGATTGTTCAACGAAATTCCTGAAAATTCTCCTGCAATCGGCGACATAGCAATGAGTTTTTCAGCAAATGCTTTTGGCTTAACCAATGCTGCAACCCCAATTGGGATAAAAGCAATGGAAGAATTACAAAAGCAAAACAAAGACAAATCATCTGCTTCAAACGCAATGTGTATGTTTTTGGCAATGAATACCGCAGGTTTTCAATTAATTCCAGCAACAGTAATCGCTATTTTAATAGGAATTGGTTATAAAAATCCGACAGAAATTATAGCTCCAACATTGCTAGTGACAAGTATTGCTTTTATAAGCGCAATATTGTTAGCAAAAATATTCCAAAGATTTTGGGCTGAACAACCTGCAACAAATGCAGATGACACACTTCAAAAAGAGGAGGGAACACAATGTTCCAATCAATAATGAGCATAATTTCCCTCTGGGCATTACCTGCAATAATCCTTTTAATCTTAACAATGGGATTATTCAAAAAAGTTCCGTTATATGAAACATTCACAACAGGCGCAAAAGACGGTTTTAAAGTTGCGATAGATATAATTCCATACCTGGTTGCAATAATAGTTGCAATATCAATGTTTAGAGCCTCTGGAATAATAGATTTAATATCTCATGCTTTCGCTCCTATACTTTCTAAATTTAATGTACCAGCCGACACAATTCCAATAATGCTGGTACGCTCACTATCAGGATCAGCAGCACTGGGAATATTTTCAGACATCGCAAACAATTTAGGTCCAGATGCCTATGCTACAAAACTTGCCGCAATAATGGTCGGCTCTAGCGAAACAACATTCTATGTTTTGGCAGTTTATTTTGGCGCAGTCGGAATTTCCAAACTAAGATATGCTCTTTTAGTTGGCTTATTGGCTGACTTTATTGGAATTGTTGCAGCAATCTCGGTCTGTAATTTTGTTTTTTAAAGTCTGTTTCAACCCAACTTTGTGTATAACTTTCCGCACTATTATGCACAACAGCCTTAACCAACACTGCATAACTGATATCTATAAAATTAATCTTATTTATCCTCTCAACAACATATTCTCGCCCACCACAATTATGACAAAAATGCTTTTCCGGAATAATTTCCTTATTTTTTATAATCCCTTTCAATTTCACACCACAACAAGCGCATCGCACCAAATACCATTGGTTTTCAATTAACTCTCCGCAATCAGGACAATAAGCGAAATCAACATCAGGGCGAACTCTTGAATGCTCGCATTCTCTATTAAATTTAAAAAACTCCAAAATCGTCATACTATTTCTATAATTACTATTTTTCAAAAGTCAACTTACCCACCTGACCAATATAAGAACTACCTAGCAAGCCAATTGGCACAGGAACGTTTATTATATTAAATATAATTATTAAATCTTTTTCATACTTCCAGCTATTCTTAATTCCAACGAGCCTGTTTCAACAGGCTCTTTTCTTTGTGCTACGCACGTAGCCCTCTGTGACAATACCTTTCCATACCTCGTATATTGGTGTAGTCTTTTCACCCTCTGTAACAATATTCATTCCTACCTCATACATTGGTATAAAGTTTTTACGCACGTAGCCCTCTGTGACAATACCTTTCCATACCTCATATATTGGTGTAGTCTTTTCACCCTCTGTAACAATATTAGTTCATAGTTCATATATCGGTGAAGAGTTTTCGCTCGTAGCTCTCTGTAACAATATTCATTCCTACCTCATACATTGGTATAAAGTTTTTACGCACACAGTCCTCTGTGATAATAGATAATATTTTCTAACAAAACTAGCAATTTTATTTTTTACAGTTTTTAGAATATACATGAAAAGTAATTTAGCCCCATACATGATAGTGGTAGATAATAGATTAATTCGTGGTAAAGCCGTAACTTCCCCACTTCGCTTGTACAAAATGAAAAAAGAAGGAATTAATCAAGTTATAGATCTTCGGAACACATCTTATGTCGCAAAACCGCTAGAAAAAGTTTTTTGCAAGATGTTAGGCATAAAATATCAAAACTATAAATACCCGCATAGACTTGATGAACTCCCATCTCCAGATTTTTTCTTGACAGTTAACAATTCCATTATAAAAAATGATGGCAAAACGTATATCCACTGTCAACACGGTAAGCGAAGAACTGGAATTTGTGTCGCATTGTATGAAAAATATTTTACTAAAAAATCAATCAATCAAATTATCTCAGATATGATTAATATAGGCTTTCAAGACATATTTAACAATCCCAAAAGTCCTCGTTCTAAAAAATATTACAATATTATCAAACAATTTTTAAATACATATTGTTTTAAAAATTCAAAATAAGGAAATAAATATGAACATAAATTATCAATCGCAATCTCCAAGTTTTGGAATAAAAATTTCTCCAAGAGTTGAAACTCAATTGTATAAACAACTTAATGAAATTGGAGAAAAAAGAATACCAAAAAAATCATTTGAAACCCAACTTGAAAATGTAAAAAAATGGGGTTCTGATGATCTTGAATTGGTTGTAACAAGAAATATAATAGGAGATTACGGTTTAGGATTAAAAAAGAAAATTGAAAACTTATTTCCTGTATCTTGGAGTTTTGAGCGTATTGGTGGTAAAACCGAACTTGCACAATTTTTAAGACTAAAAGAAGCAAATATTCATAAGACAGAAAATACTATTGATTGCCTTTACAAAAAATATGGACTTGATATTTTTAAATCCGCAATAAACAATGAACAAAGTAAATTTGTTAAAGTTAAAATAAAACACTAAATGCTTTAAAGTATTTTGCCAGATTTCAAAATTTCATTCAATAACATTACTACAACAAACTAAACGGTTTAGAGAAAGCCTTCTTTAGCATTAAAAAGAACTTTTGTTCATATTCCTTTGTCCATTTCATTTTTGATTTATCCGAATTTGACAAATTTTCATACAAAATTTTCATTTTATTCGTCATAAAATTATACCGAACTACTACCGGATGTCGATTTGCAAGAGGGTTAAAAAAACTATTCAACATTACTGCATCATCAGTTCTATAAGTACCAAAATCACAACCAATATAAGCATTTCCTTCTTGCATTTTATTTATAAAATTTACAAATTTTTTGACAAATACTTGTTTATCTTCTTTGGTACTCCAATTATTAAAAATTGGACCATCCCAAAAATTCTCCATACTAAAACTGGAAAAGCGCATTCCTGCTTTTTCAACACGTTTTTTATACTCATTACCAAAACAAGCTAAATCTATAACCTGCTGAAAACCAGCATCTTTTAAGTTTTTCAAATCCTGATCAGAAGAATACATTAAAGATTGCCCTCTATAAATACTTGTTTTTTCTGCACTATCAATCTTTTTAGCCACAATATTTAAATTATCAATATTTATTTTTTTAGGTTTAGATGAATAAAATTTTACTAACTTATTTAATTCATATTCCTCTAATCGTGGTTCTTTTTCATAAATATCAGAATAACCAAAATTCAAAGAATCAAGATGACTGCGGATAAAATTACGCCGCTCTCGAGAAACTTCATCATCATAAGCCAATGGCTCACTTTTAAAAGTTATGTTGTGAGAAAAATTTATTGAAGATACTTTCATACACACCTAAAAATAAATTTAATATAAAACAAAAGAGAGAATCAAGTTAAACTCAATTCTCTCTTTTAAATAAAGGCGCTGGCAACGAGTTATCTTCCCAGGCGGTGGCCCGCCAAGTATTTTCACCGAGGTGAGTCTTTACGACCGTGTTCGGGATGGGAACGGGTGTTTTCCTCACTCTTGGTCACCAGCAAATCTTTCTAATCTTCTCAGACTAGGGGTTCACTGTACCCTGAAAGCTGCATAAGAATTATAAACTTGTAATCACATTTCCTTAATTTCTTAGGTCTGAATTATTGACAACTCTAAACTCTTAATTCCACTTCTTTAACCTTACGGTTAAAGCCGTTACATCAAGTTTTTCGTTAGCACAAGTTCCGCTTTCGCTTCACTCTTGTCAAAATTCATTTAGGAAAAGCCCTCGTTCTATTAGTATCAGTCGGCTGAAAATGTTGCCACTCTTACACCTCTGACCTATCAACCAGATGATCTGTCTGGGAACTTACTAGCTTATGCTATGAGAGATCTTATCTTACGGTGGGCTTCGTACTTATATGCTTTCAGCACTTATCCGCTTGGAACACAGCTACCGGGCGTTTACCGCTGGCGCGATAACCCGTACACTGGAGGTCCCCTCTTCCCGGTCCTCTCGTACTAAGGAAGACTCCGTTCAAATCTCTTGCGCGTATACCGGATATGGACCGAACTGTCTCACGACGTTCTGAACCCAGCTCGCGTGCCGCTTTAATGGGCGAACAGCCCAACCCTTGGAACGTACTACCGCTCCAGGATGCGACGAGCCGACATCGAGGTGCCAAACCTCCCCGTCGATGTGGACTCTTGGGGGAGATAAGCCTGTTATCCCTATGGTAACTTTTATCCGATGAGCGATGGCCCTTCCATACAGAACCACCGGATCACTATATCCTACTTTCGTACCTGCTCGACTTGTAGGTCTCGCAGTCAAGCTCCCTTGTGCTATTACACTCAACGGTTGATTTCCGACCAACCTGAGGGAACCTTTGAACGCCTCCGTTACATTTTAGGAGGCGACCGCCCCAGTCAAACTGCCTACCAGAAACTGTTCCTTGCCCTGTTGTTTGAGGGATCAAGGTTAGAATTCAAATTATTACAGAGTGGTATCTCAACGATGACTCCACTAAAACTGACGTCCTAGTTTCATAGTCTCCCACCTATACTGCACAATAAGAACCCGAATTCAATTTCAAGCTACAGTAAAGCTCAATAGGGTCTTTCTGTCCTGGTACACGTAATCCGTATCTTCACGGATAATCCAATTTCGCCGAGCCTCTCGCCGAGACAGCGCCCATATCGTTACGCCATTCGTGCGGGTCAGAACTTACCTGACAAGGAATTTCGCTACCTTAGGACCGTTATAGTTACGGCCGCCGTTCATCGGGGCTTAGCTTCTATGCTTTGACTAATGTCTAACATGTCCGCGTAACCTTCCGACACCGGGCAGGCGTCAGCCCCTATACATCGTCTTGATCGACTTAGCAGAGACCTGTGTTTTTGGTAAACAGTCGCATGGGCCAATTCACTGCGACCCTATCAAGCTCCACGGGTAAACCGCTTCACTCTACCAGGGTACCTCTTCTCCCGAAGTTACGAGGTGATTTTGCCGAGTTCCTTAGCGAGAGTTATCTCGCGCACCTTAGTATTTTCTACCAACCTACCTGTGGCGGTTTACGGTACGGATACCTAATAGTCTCGATAGCGAAGTTTTTCTTGGCAGTGTGGAATCTGCAACTTCCATTCCGTAGAATGTCCTACTCGATGCCTCAGTTTATAACGAACAAGCGGATTTTCCTACCTGTTCTACCTACACATCTTTACAGCCACTTCCGTTCGGCTGCTTGCATATCCTACTGCGTCCCTCCGCTTCTAATAACGATTATTAGATAGTTCAGGAATATCAACCTGATGCCCATCGCCTACGCCTTTCGGCCTCAGCTTAGGATCCGACTAACCCCACGCGGACGAGCCTGCCGTGGGAAACCTTAGGTTTTCGGTGCATTGGATTCTCACCAATGTTTTCGCTACTTATGCCGACATTCTCACTTCTATCTCGTCCATAAGTCCTTTCGATCTTACTTCATCCTAATATAGAACGCTCCCCTACCCATATAGTAAACTATATGACGCAGTTTCGGTTATATGCTTGAGTCCCGGTGTATTTTCGGCGCGAAGTCGCTTGACCAGTGAGCTATTACGCACTCTTTCAAGGAATGGCTGCTTCTAAGCCAACCTCCTGGTTGTCTCAGCAACTTTACCTCCTTAACCACTTAGCATATATTAGGGACCTTAACTGGCGTTCTGGGCTGTTTCCCTCTTGGCCATGGATCTTATCACTCATAGCCTCACTGCCAAATAATAACATTACAGGCATTCGGAGTTTGACATTGTTTGGTACAACATTTCGTCGCCCGCACAAAACCAGTGCTCTACCTCCTGTAAGATAAATTTGACGCTGTGCCTAAACGCATTTCGGGGAGAACCAGCTAGCTCTTGGTTCGATTGGCATTTCACCCCTAACCTCAACTCATCCACCGATTTTTCAACATCGGTTGGTTCGGACCTCCACGTAGTGTTACCCACGCTTCATCCTGGTCAAGGTTAGATCACCAAGGTTCGGGTCTATCGCATGTTACTTAACGCTCTTTTCAAACTCGCTTTCGCTATGGCTCCGGATGTTAACTCCTTAACCTCGCAACATAAGATAACTCGCCGGCTCATTCTTCAACAGGCACGCCATCACACTATTAATAGTGCTCTGACTGATTGTAAGCTAACGGTTTCAGGGTCTATTTCACTCAGCTTCTCACTGTTCTTTTCGCCTTTCCATCACTGTACTCGTTCACTATCGGTCACTGACTAGTATTTAGCCTTGCCGGATGGTCCCGGTGGATTCAGACAGGGTTTCACGTGCCCCGCCTTACTCGGGATACTCACAAGAGATTAATTAATGTCGCTTAAAGGACTATCACCCTCTATGGTGCAACTTCCCAGTTGTCTTCAGCTATTAATTAACTTTGTAACTCTTTGTATGATCTGCAAATCATACTGTGAGTCCCACAACCCAATATGCACAACAATTGCAGTCTATCACGTACATACTGTTTAGGCTCTTCCGAGTTCGCTCGCCGCTACTATCGGAATCATTTGGTTATTTTCTTTTCGTCCTGTTACTAAGATGTTTCAGTTCACAGGCTTTCCTTCGCACAGACTATGTATTTATCTGTGGATTACAAGGTTTTAACCTCGTAGGGTTTCCCCATTCGGATTTCTTCGGATCAAGGTCTTTTAGCAACTCCCCGAAGCTTATCGCAGCTTTACACGTCCTTCATCGGCTGTCAGTACCAAGGCATTCTCCATTAGCTCTTTGTAGCTTTACCTAATATTTATTTTAAGGTTCATTGATGATTACGTTTACTTAGATATTTATATTTGATAACAGTTATTATCTATACAATTTATCTTTGTATACGCTTATATTCTTATGCAATTTTCAATGTACAGTCAAGTGCGGTTGCACTCTGGTAACAAAATAGGCTGAAAAATACTTGTTAACAAGTCTACTTTATATAAGAAAAACGTCTGATTTGCTTCAATTAAAACTTATATAATATCATCGACTTACGACCTTGGGATTGAAGGCTTATTTTAAATCACTTTTGTGATACCTTGAATCTCCCTAGAAAGGAGGTGATCCAGCCACACCTTCCGGTACGGCTACCTTGTTACGACTTCACCCCAGTCACCAACCCTGCCTTAGGACGCTGCTCCCTTACGGTTAGCTCACGTACTTCGGGCGTGGTCGACTTCCATGGTGTGACGGGCGGTGTGTACAAGACCCGGGAACGTATTCAACGCAGCGTGCTGATCTGCGTTTACTAGCGATTCCGACTTCATGCACTCGAGTTGCAGAGTGCAATCCGAACTGAGACTGGTTTTTAGAGATTTGCTCACTCTCACGAGTTGGCGGCTCGTTGTACCAGCCATTGTAACACGTGTGTAGCCCAGAGCATAAGGGGCATGATGATTTGACGTCGTCCCCACCTTCCTCCGGTTTATCACCGGCAGTCTCGCTAGAGAGGAATGTGTAAGTGTACCGACACATCCAACTAACGACGAGGGTTGCGCTCGTTGCGGGACTTAACCCAACATCTCACGACACGAGCTGACGACAACCGTGCACCACCTGTCTTAACATTCTCCGAAGAGCACCACTCGCTTTCACAAGTGTTTGTTAGATGTCAAGCCCTGGTAAGGTTTTTCGCGTTGCTTCGAATTAAACCACATGTTCCACCGCTTGTGCGGGTCCCCGTCAATTCCTTTGAGTTTCACACTTGCGTGCGTACTCCCCAGGCGGGATACTTATCGCGTTTGCTTCGGCACTGCAGGGGTCGATACCCGCAACACCTAGTATCCATCGTTTACGGCCAGGACTACTGGGGTATCTAATCCCATTTGCTACCCTGGCTTTCGTTCCTCAGTGTCAATTACGGCCCAGTAAAGCGCTTACGCCACCGATGTTCCTCCTGATATCTACGCATTTCACCGCTACACCAGGAATTCCCTTTACCTCTACCGCATTCAAGCTTGCCAGTATCCAGTGCCGAACAGATGTTGAGCATCTGCATTTAACACCAGACTTAACAGGCCACCTACGAACTCTTTACGCCCAATGATTCCGGACAACGCTCGCACCCTCCGTATTACCGCGGCTGCTGGCACGGAGTTAGCCGGTGCTTCCTCTGTGGGTACCGTCATTGTTCGTCCCCACTGACAGATCTTTACACCCCGAAGGGCTTTATCAATCACGCGGCGTTGCTGCGTCAGGCTTTCGCCCATTGCGCAAAATTCCCTACTGCTGCCTCCCGTAGGAGTATGGGCCGTGTCTCAGTCCCATTGTGGCTGATCATCCTCTCAAACCAGCTACTGATCGTCGCCTTGGTGGTCCATTACACCCCCAACTAGCTAATCAGATGCAGACTCATCCTTGAGCACCGGAGTTTTCAAGATATTTATTGCAAAATATCTCATATGGGGTATTAGCAACCGTTTCCAGCTGTTGTCCCCCACTCAAGGGCAGATTCTCTACACATTACTCACCCGTCCGCCACTTTCCACTCACCGAAGTGAGCTTCTCGTTCGACTTGCATGTATGAAGCACGCCGCCAGCGTTCGTCCTGAGCCAGGATCAAACTCTCCATTGTCAGAAAGTTATTTTTTTCAACCTTTTTAGGTTGTCTAGCTCATTACTTTTTTGTCCTTATCATTTCGTTTTTTAGAATTAACAAAGTATTTTGTTCTTTCAGCTATTCTGTTGTCAAGGTGCGAAACAAACTTTTCTTTCAGCCTCACAAATTATTTACACACAAGAATTAACTTGGGGCTATTTACTTCGGATTAAGTGATTAATTTCACCGTAATCAAGAACCAACTTTCTGTCGGTAATTATTATTGTATTCCTTCAATTTTATTTGTCAAGTAATTATTTAAAAAAGTTTAATAAATATTAACAATTTAATTTTGGGATAAAATCGGGTTAAACATTTAAAACATTTAACCCGAAGAATAAAGGCGCTGGCAACGAGTTATCTTCCCAGGCGGTGGCCCGCCAAGTATTTTCACCGAGGTGAGTCTTTACGACCGTGTTCGGGATGGGAACGGGTGTTTTCCTCACTCTTGGTCACCAGCAAATCTTTCTAATCTTCTCAGACTAGGGGTTCACTGTACCCTGAAAGCTGCATAAGAATTATAAACTTGTAATCACATTTCCTTAATTTCTTAGGTCTGAATTATTGACAACTCTAAACTCTTAATTCCACTTCTTTAACCTTACGGTTAAAGCCGTTACATCAAGTTTTTCGTTAGCACAAGTTCCGCTTTCGCTTCACTCTTGTCAAAATTCATTTAGGAAAAGCCCTCGTTCTATTAGTATCAGTCGGCTGAAAATGTTGCCACTCTTACACCTCTGACCTATCAACCAGATGATCTGTCTGGGAACTTACTAGCTTATGCTATGAGAGATCTTATCTTACGGTGGGCTTCGTACTTATATGCTTTCAGCACTTATCCGCTTGGAACACAGCTACCGGGCGTTTACCGCTGGCGCGATAACCCGTACACTGGAGGTCCCCTCTTCCCGGTCCTCTCGTACTAAGGAAGACTCCGTTCAAATCTCTTGCGCGTATACCGGATATGGACCGAACTGTCTCACGACGTTCTGAACCCAGCTCGCGTGCCGCTTTAATGGGCGAACAGCCCAACCCTTGGGACCTACTACAGCCCCAGGATGCGACGAGCCGACATCGAGGTGCCAAACCTCCCCGTCGATGTGGACTCTTGGGGGAGATAAGCCTGTTATCCCTATGGTAACTTTTATCCGATGAGCGATGGCCCTTCCATACAGAACCACCGGATCACTATATCCTACTTTCGTACCTGCTCGACTTGTAGGTCTCGCAGTCAAGCTCCCTTGTGCTATTACACTCAACGGTTGATTTCCGACCAACCTGAGGGAACCTTTGAACGCCTCCGTTACATTTTAGGAGGCGACCGCCCCAGTCAAACTGCCTACCAGAAACTGTTCCTTGCCCTGTTGTTTGAGGGATCAAGGTTAGAATTCAAATTATTACAGAGTGGTATCTCAACGATGACTCCACTAAAACTGACGTCCTAGTTTCATAGTCTCCCACCTATACTGCACAATAAGAACCCGAATTCAATTTCAAGCTACAGTAAAGCTCAATAGGGTCTTTCTGTCCTGGTACACGTAATCCGTATCTTCACGGATAATCCAATTTCGCCGAGCCTCTCGCCGAGACAGCGCCCATATCGTTACGCCATTCGTGCGGGTCAGAACTTACCTGACAAGGAATTTCGCTACCTTAGGACCGTTATAGTTACGGCCGCCGTTCATCGGGGCTTAGCTTCTATGCTTTGACTAATGTCTAACATGTCCGCGTAACCTTCCGACACCGGGCAGGCGTCAGCCCCTATACATCGTCTTGATCGACTTAGCAGAGACCTGTGTTTTTGGTAAACAGTCGCATGGGCCAATTCACTGCGACCCTATCAAGCTCCACGGGTAAACCGCTTCACTCTACCAGGGTACCTCTTCTCCCGAAGTTACGAGGTGATTTTGCCGAGTTCCTTAGCGAGAGTTATCTCGCGCACCTTAGTATTTTCTACCAACCTACCTGTGGCGGTTTACGGTACGGATACCTAATAGTCTCGATAGCGAAGTTTTTCTTGGCAGTGTGGAATCTGCAACTTCCATTCCGTAGAATGTCCTACTCGATGCCTCAGTTTATAACGAACAAGCGGATTTTCCTACCTGTTCTACCTACACATCTTTACAGCCACTTCCGTTCGGCTGCTTGCATATCCTACTGCGTCCCTCCGCTTCTAATAACGATTATTAGATAGTTCAGGAATATCAACCTGATGCCCATCGCCTACGCCTTTCGGCCTCAGCTTAGGATCCGACTAACCCCACGCGGACGAGCCTGCCGTGGGAAACCTTAGGTTTTCGGTGCATTGGATTCTCACCAATGTTTTCGCTACTTATGCCGACATTCTCACTTCTATCTCGTCCATAAGTCCTTTCGATCTTACTTCATCCTAATATAGAACGCTCCCCTACCCATATAGTAAACTATATGACGCAGTTTCGGTTATATGCTTGAGTCCCGGTGTATTTTCGGCGCGAAGTCGCTTGACCAGTGAGCTATTACGCACTCTTTCAAGGAATGGCTGCTTCTAAGCCAACCTCCTGGTTGTCTCAGCAACTTTACCTCCTTAACCACTTAGCATATATTAGGGACCTTAACTGGCGTTCTGGGCTGTTTCCCTCTTGGCCATGGATCTTATCACTCATAGCCTCACTGCCAAATAATAACATTACAGGCATTCGGAGTTTGACATTGTTTGGTACAACATTTCGTCGCCCGCACAAAACCAGTGCTCTACCTCCTGTAAGATAAATTTGACGCTGTGCCTAAACGCATTTCGGGGAGAACCAGCTAGCTCTTGGTTCGATTGGCATTTCACCCCTAACCTCAACTCATCCACCGATTTTTCAACATCGGTTGGTTCGGACCTCCACGTAGTGTTACCCACGCTTCATCCTGGTCAAGGTTAGATCACCAAGGTTCGGGTCTATCGCATGTTACTTAACGCTCTTTTCAAACTCGCTTTCGCTATGGCTCCGGATGTTAACTCCTTAACCTCGCAACATAAGATAACTCGCCGGCTCATTCTTCAACAGGCACGCCATCACACTATTAATAGTGCTCTGACTGATTGTAAGCTAACGGTTTCAGGGTCTATTTCACTCAGCTTCTCACTGTTCTTTTCGCCTTTCCATCACTGTACTCGTTCACTATCGGTCACTGACTAGTATTTAGCCTTGCCGGATGGTCCCGGTGGATTCAGACAGGGTTTCACGTGCCCCGCCTTACTCGGGATACTCACAAGAGATTAATTAATGTCGCTTAAAGGACTATCACCCTCTATGGTGCAACTTCCCAGTTGTCTTCAGCTATTAATTAACTTTGTAACTCTTTGTATGATCTGCAAATCATACTGTGAGTCCCACAACCCAATATGCACAACAATTGCAGTCTATCACGTACATACTGTTTAGGCTCTTCCGAGTTCGCTCGCCGCTACTATCGGAATCATTTGGTTATTTTCTTTTCGTCCTGTTACTAAGATGTTTCAGTTCACAGGCTTTCCTTCGCACAGACTATGTATTTATCTGTGGATTACAAGGTTTTAACCTCGTAGGGTTTCCCCATTCGGATTTCTTCGGATCAAGGTCTTTTAGCAACTCCCCGAAGCTTATCGCAGCTTTACACGTCCTTCATCGGCTGTCAGTACCAAGGCATTCTCCATTAGCTCTTTGTAGCTTTACCTAATATTTATTTTAAGGTTCATTGATGATTACGTTTACTTAGATATTTATATTTGATAACAGTTATTATCTATACAATTTATCTTTGTATACGCTTATATTCTTATGCAATTTTCAATGTACAGTCAAGTGCGGTTGCACTCTGGTAACAAAATAGGCTGAAAAATACTTGTTAACAAGTCTACTTTATATAAGAAAAACGTCTGATTTGCTTCAATTAAAACTTATATAATATCATCGACTTACGACCTTGGGATTGAAGGCTTATTTTAAATCACTTTTGTGATACCTTGAATCTCCCTAGAAAGGAGGTGATCCAGCCACACCTTCCGGTACGGCTACCTTGTTACGACTTCACCCCAGTCACCAACCCTGCCTTAGGACGCTGCTCCCTTACGGTTAGCTCACGTACTTCGGGCGTGGTCGACTTCCATGGTGTGACGGGCGGTGTGTACAAGACCCGGGAACGTATTCAACGCAGCGTGCTGATCTGCGTTTACTAGCGATTCCGACTTCATGCACTCGAGTTGCAGAGTGCAATCCGAACTGAGACTGGTTTTTAGAGATTTGCTCACTCTCACGAGTTGGCGGCTCGTTGTACCAGCCATTGTAACACGTGTGTAGCCCAGAGCATAAGGGGCATGATGATTTGACGTCGTCCCCACCTTCCTCCGGTTTATCACCGGCAGTCTCGCTAGAGAGGAATGTGTAAGTGTACCGACACATCCAACTAACGACGAGGGTTGCGCTCGTTGCGGGACTTAACCCAACATCTCACGACACGAGCTGACGACAACCGTGCACCACCTGTCTTAACATTCTCCGAAGAGCACCACTCGCTTTCACAAGTGTTTGTTAGATGTCAAGCCCTGGTAAGGTTTTTCGCGTTGCTTCGAATTAAACCACATGTTCCACCGCTTGTGCGGGTCCCCGTCAATTCCTTTGAGTTTCACACTTGCGTGCGTACTCCCCAGGCGGGATACTTATCGCGTTTGCTTCGGCACTGCAGGGGTCGATACCCGCAACACCTAGTATCCATCGTTTACGGCCAGGACTACTGGGGTATCTAATCCCATTTGCTACCCTGGCTTTCGTTCCTCAGTGTCAATTACGGCCCAGTAAAGCGCTTACGCCACCGATGTTCCTCCTGATATCTACGCATTTCACCGCTACACCAGGAATTCCCTTTACCTCTACCGCATTCAAGCTTGCCAGTATCCAGTGCCGAACAGATGTTGAGCATCTGCATTTAACACCAGACTTAACAGGCCACCTACGAACTCTTTACGCCCAATGATTCCGGACAACGCTCGCACCCTCCGTATTACCGCGGCTGCTGGCACGGAGTTAGCCGGTGCTTCCTCTGTGGGTACCGTCATTGTTCGTCCCCACTGACAGATCTTTACACCCCGAAGGGCTTTATCAATCACGCGGCGTTGCTGCGTCAGGCTTTCGCCCATTGCGCAAAATTCCCTACTGCTGCCTCCCGTAGGAGTATGGGCCGTGTCTCAGTCCCATTGTGGCTGATCATCCTCTCAAACCAGCTACTGATCGTCGCCTTGGTGGTCCATTACACCCCCAACTAGCTAATCAGATGCAGACTCATCCTTGAGCACCGGAGTTTTCAAGATATTTATTGCAAAATATCTCATATGGGGTATTAGCAACCGTTTCCAGCTGTTGTCCCCCACTCAAGGGCAGATTCTCTACACATTACTCACCCGTCCGCCACTTTCCACTCACCGAAGTGAGCTTCTCGTTCGACTTGCATGTATGAAGCACGCCGCCAGCGTTCGTCCTGAGCCAGGATCAAACTCTCCATTGTCAGAAAGTTATTTTTTTCAACCTTTTTAGGTTGTCTAGCTCATTACTTTTTTGTCCTTATCATTTCGTTTTTTAGAATTAACAAAGTATTTTGTTCTTTCAGCTATTCTGTTGTCAAGGTGCGATTTTTCAAATCTTCGACCGCTTAATAAGCCCTGCAACGCAGGCACAATCTTTATGATTGGGGTTTACTTCCTTTTATATATAAGTCAGATGCAATAAATTATTTTTTAATTCTTAATTGCTAGTGTCATCTGCATTTATTATCTTATATCATCAATTTTCTTTGTCAAGTACTTTTTTAAAATTTATTTAAAATCTCTTAACTCTGATTGATTTTTTGAAAGTTCACTGTGCGCTAGGCACATTTCTAATTCTATGCAAAAGAAAATTTAAAATCAAGCCCATGAACTCATGTTTTTTTCATGATTTTTGACTTTTTTGAAAAACCTTTTATTTGCAAGGTTTTAGACAGTTTACAAAAGTTAATAATCTCAAAAACCGCACTATATCATGACGAAAGCATGCTTTTTATGTTCCCTAATTTCTCATTTTTTTGTATGAGTTATTTTCATGCTCCATAATATATACTTATATAAAAATAGAGTAATAGTATTTTTTATAAGGAGAAAAAACATGAACAAAAACGTAAAAAAACTTGTATTATCTTTATCAGTTTTAATAGCATGCTCATGCGCAGCTTATGCAGATGGAAACGCATTCACTCCACTAAACTTTGAAGATGCTTACACAAACTCATCAACAATCAGAACAACTGCAACAACAACTAGTGCAAAACCTGCAAATACAGTTGCCAAAACTTCTACAACAACTTCATCAGAAGAACCTGTAGGTAACGCTAAAATGCAAAATGCAATCATTCAACTTGATAATGCACAAGTTGATGTTAGAAATGAATTGTTAAATTATAAAACAAAATATTCTGATGTAGATGCGCAATACACTGCAGTTAAAGCAGAAAGAAAAGCTCTTAACAAACAAGTAAAAACACTTGAACGCAGAATTAAAAAAATTGATAAACAAAAAGAAAATATCAGAAAAAACATGTTATAAAAAGCATGCTTACCCGAATAAGCAAATTTTTAGCCTCGTCAAATTGACGAGGCTTTTATTTATTTCATTAAAAACATCTACAATTAAATATCTTGTGGCACAATATATTTCAATTTTACTTTTACATAATCATTATTAGCATCTTTTACATGCTCTTTTCCAACACACTCAAATTTTGAACTTCTTGGAAAAACAACTTCATTTGTTGCAGTATTAGCGCCTGTTACAGAAACTTTTGAACCTTTTGGAATTTCTATATCATATAAAATTCCTTTGTTATTTGTGAGGTATCCTCTTGCATAATCAATATCCGATGTTGCATACGCATACTCTTTCATATCAATAGTTTCACCCTTTTTTATGTCAAGTCGTTTTTTATACAACTTGTATTCAGAAAAGAAGTCCGGTTTTTCTCCTATTGAACGGAAAGCATGGATCGTTTCTGTTGTTGGTTTTAAACTTTTAAATTCAATATCGGTTAAAGTAATCATATCTCTCGGAGTAAGCCCCAATGACATAAATTCTTTATCCATATTCTTAGGACTTGCGCCTGTAACCAAATGATGATTTATCCCATTCAAATAACCATGCAATTTTACAGATGTTTGATTTGAATTTTTAAGCAAGCCTTCTGACTTTATTTGCTGCCAATATTGATGACAAAATGTATCTTTTTGCAAAGTTTTTAAGCTTGGTGAATGTTGAGCAATAGAACTTGATGACTTAATTTGAGAACCAATTTTGCCCGCATATGCCATTACATTTTTTGCTAACGATAATTTTGAAATCATACCTACTCCTATTATTTATATATAAAACATATTAAATTCAAAAATTGCTCTTTGTTAAACTTTATTAATTATTTCCGTTATAAATTCTTATATAATTCCAATATGTTCTGAAAACTTTTTTAACATAATTTTTAGTTTCAGAATATGGTATTTGTTCTACAAATTCATCTGTATCATTGTAATGCAAGGAAGTTTTCCATCTTTGGATAGAACCAATTCCTCCATTATAAGCTGCAACTGATGAAATATCATATCCCTCAAGATTGCTTTTTAAAAACAAGTAATAATAATTTCCTAATTTAATATTCATGTTTGGGTTAAACAAAGCTTCTGAAATATTCATGCCTAATCCCATTTTTAAATTAACTTCTCTTGCAGTAACAGGCATAATTTGCGCTAATCCACTTGCACCTACTGCACTTTGCGCTAAAGGATCAAAATAACTTTCTTCTCGAATTAGAGAAAGCATCAATGGCATATTATTACCAGTTTGCGCAGAATATTGCTTTACGTCATCATAAAAAATTACAGGATAAATTAATCGCCATCTCAAATCATATTTGTCTGGTTTGTTTTTAATCTTTTCCATTGCATCTCTTGCAACTAGCATAGAGTGGGAATAGTCACCTTTTTTATAAAGCACCCAGCTGCGAACAAAGTCGTCATTAGTTAATTCATTTACGACATCATAATCCTTTAAATCTACAAGCTTTACGATAATATTATTATGAGTATATTTATATGGATAAACAACCGGCTTTGGACTCATATAATTTGTAATCAATGGTCCACGCAAATGGTTCAATTTTAAATAAGCCCGATATGCGTAATAAGAATCTGGATATTTGTCTATGACTGATTTGTAATAACTTGTATATTCACTGTAATTATTTGATTTTTCAGCGATTTTTCCTAACCAAAACATCACCATTGGAGAAGAATTTGTGTCTGGAAATTTTTTCAAATGATCCATGCCTATTTTTCTTGCACTAACCAAATCTCCTGATTTAATTTTTGCAAAGAAGATATTTGATAAAGCGTCAGCAGAAAAATCTCCACTTGGGTACTTCAAATACAATTTACTATAGCATGCCGCTTTGTCATTTTGCGAAACATTTTGGCACTTCAAGCTTTGCAAGTAATCTCGCCCTTTACCATCGGCAAGCCCTAACAACCTGTCAACACCTTGTGATTTAGTATTAGAAAGTTTTAAATATATATCTATAGCATCATAAATCCCATCATCTGCCACATATTGCGAACGTTTTTGTAAGCCATTTTCTGTCAAAAATTTTGCTCTCGGATAATTTTTCAACGCATAAGAATTTTTTACATCCAAAGTCCAACTTTCATTCATATCTGCTTTTTGCAAAAGTTCTTGAGCTTTTTGGTAATCTCCAAACAAATAGCACGAATTTGCCATCAGCAAATAATCATCTTTATTTATATCATCAGCAAATTCTAACCAATGATTAACCGCATTAAGAGCAAGTCTACCTGACGGAGCTTTTGTTAAATAGTGCCTGAAATAGTTTTGTACATCATCTTTTACAGACGTAGGAATAATTTTCGTATCCTTATATTTATTTTCCAAAATCACACCCAAATAATATTCCGCTGCAATCGCATAATCAGTATCAGGCGCATTATGAATAACATATTCAAAATATTTTTTTGCTTGCTTTGGCTTTGTTTCAATAATTTTTTGCCCCGCAAGATATCTTGAGCGAATACTCAATTTATGTTTTGGATAATTATTAAAAAGTAACTGATATTGCTTAATCTCAGATTTGTCATCCCCCAACATCCTTGCACATTCTGCTCTATGATAAATCGCAACTGGTTTTAGATTGGAAAATAGAGTAACTTTAGAAAACAAATAATAAGCGTTTTGATAATTCCCTTTAGAAAAATCTTCCAACGCTGCAGAATAAATTTCATCAGTCTTAGATTGTGGCTGATAAACTGCGCCTAAAATTGAACCTAAAACAATTACTGATACCGCTATAGAACCGGCTACTACTCTCTTTTTCTTATCCCAATCAAACATTATATTAATATAGTATCAGAAAACTAATTTTAAGACAAGCAATTTTACACCTCTTAATT
The DNA here is from genome assembly GCA_001765415.1 of Candidatus Melainabacteria bacterium MEL.A1. GTDB lineage: Bacteria > Cyanobacteriota > Vampirovibrionia > Gastranaerophilales > Gastranaerophilaceae > Stercorousia. The sequence goes on along the minus strand of CP017245.1, from coordinate 1,471,158 downwards.
TTTATCAATTTTATAAAGAAAAGTTACATTAGCCTTGAAAGATTTAATACACATAGTATTTTATAGTATAATATTATTGGTTAAATCAGGAGGTTGAATGTACGGAATTATATTGGCAGGTGGTTCAGGAAGCAGATTATGGCCACTTTCGAGAGAACTTTATCCAAAACAATTATTAAACTTAGTTTCTAATGAAAGTTTGTTACAAACGACATTTGAAAGACTAAATTATTGCATGCCCAAAGAAAATATAATTAGTACAACAAACACAAAACATGTTGCCAACGTAAGGATGCAACTTTCAGAATTAACCGAAAACCCAATTATTTTGGGAGAACCTGTTGCCAAGAATACCGCTCCCGCAATAGTTTTAGCAACAAAGTATATTATACAAAAATCTGCATCAGATCCAATAATTCTTGCAGTACCTTCAGACCTTTTAATTAAAGATAATGAAAAATTTGTATCCACAATTAAAAAAGGTGAAAAATTAGCTCAAAAAGGTTATATCGTAACTTTCGGTATAAAACCTGATTATCCGGAAACAGGCTACGGCTACATTGACACTGCAGAAAAAATCGGGGATGGATTTAAGGTCAAAAAATTCGTAGAAAAACCAAATTTCGAAACAGCAAAAGAATATTTGAAACAGAACACTTTCTATTGGAATAGCGGAATTTTTATGTTCAAAGCTTCTACAATTTTAAACGAAACAGTCAAGCATGCTACTGAAATAGCAAAAGTTTCAGAAGAATTTGATTTTTCAGAAAGCAACCAAATCCCATTCATTAATTTTGACAAAATGCCAAACATTTCAATAGATTATGCAGTCATGGAAAAATCTGACAATATCGCACTCGTAAAACTTGAAAGTGATTGGTATGACATAGGTTCATGGCAAGCAATATATAATGTTAGCAAAAAAGATGAAAATGGAAATGTTTTTGTCGGTCATGTTCTAGACCAAAATTCCAAAAACTCTTTTGTTTACGCTTCATCAAAACTTGTTACAACAATCGGACTTGAAGATACAGTTATTGTTGAAACAGAAGATGCAATTTTAGCTTGCAAAAAAGACAAAACACAAGAAGTAAAACAGATTTACGAAACACTAAAAAAACAAAACGACAACACTCACCTTGTACATAAAACAGTTTATCGCCCTTGGGGATTTTACACGGTTATTGCACAAGGAGAAGGTTTCTTAACAAAAATTATCCACGTAAATCCCGGACAAAAATTGTCTGTTCAATCGCACAATTTTAGAAGCGAACATTGGGTTATTCTTTCGGGAACTGCAAAAGTTGTTCTTGAAGGGAAAGAACTTATTCTTTCTCCGGGACACAGTATAGATATTCCACTAAAAGCAATACATTCTTTACAAAACCCGTTTGATAAAGATATTGAAATCATAGAAGTTCAAAAAGGCGATCCCCTAATTGAAGAAGACATCATTCGATATGAAGACATGTATGGCAGAGCGTAAGTAGATAAAAAAATAATGTGCGGATATTAGTTGTCCACACATTATTTTTTTTAAATTTTAATTAACCAAAGATTTTTCCAATAACTTTCTTCCATAATGGAGGTTCTTTGGCTAGTTTTGGAGCTATATTTTTTAATGACTCTTTAGCCTCATTGCTAGTTACTAATTTTTTAAATTCATCTAATTTAGGAGGTTCTTTCATTTTTACGTCTTTTTTAAGCACTGCACTAAATTGTTCTAGTGTTTTAGCGGGTGCTACCCTAAATAGTTCTGGAGTCGCTTTTGTTGCGATTTTTCCAATATTTGCCATAATAATTTTTCTCCTATAATTTCTTTCTTAACTTTTTTGAAAATCGATTTTCCTTACTCTTTTATAAAAACATAAACACCAAAACAATTGACACAGTGCGCCACATAGCATAGCATAGCATAGCATAGAGGCATTATGACAGGGTTTGAGGGTATTTTAAACTTGTTTTTACATTTCTTTACAATCATAAACAAATTAATCATAGCAACGTAATTCCCCTTGCGATGGAAGGATTGGTTATATGCTTTGCGCTGACAACGGTAACTTTTTATGTAAAAAGGTACTCAAAACCACTTCCAACTCCATATAATATCCGTCTTTCAACAAATCATAAAATTGCTTTATCAAATTCGGAGCAATTGCCTCAACCCATTCTCTATCAAGGTATATGCCTTCAACTAATCTGGCAAATAATTCACAAGGTTTTTCATAATACTTTTTATATTTATTTATTCGTGCAGAAATCCTTGATTGCTTTTTCTGAAACGAATGTAATCTTATATATGCAGCAAATGCAGGTGGCATGTCCACAAAATCTTTTTCTATATTATCTATAGAAAAAAGCTTTGTAGTTTTTTTAAAAAATCCACCCTCAACTAATTTTACTCTATCATATTTCAAAAGATATTTGGCATTTGAACGCTTAATGTATTTATCAAATTCTTTAAACTTTTTAGAACGCTGGAACTTCGGGTAATATTTTTTTACTATCTCCTCATACTCCTTAATCTTCTGTTTAACTCTGTCCTTATGCTCATATAATCTTACACAAAGCGAATTATTATCAACAAAATTTGTAACTTTTATCAATTCCTCTTTATAAATAGGGTTATCCGACTTGAAAAGAATTTCCAAACTTCCACCGGTTTTATTCATATTCGGTTCGAGTTTTGAATGTATATAGTGTGCAAATTCATGTAAAAGAGTTGGAATAAGTCGATTTTCAGAGATATTTTTTGAAATATCTATACGATTATTCAAGAAAAAACCCTGATGTCCTCTAGCTTTTGTTCCGGTATGAACAGTCAAACCCAATGATTTAAAATATCTGATTAATTCTTCGGCTTTCATAATAAAAATTATACATTAAAAATTAATGACCTTAACCTTTCTTAAAATTATCCACTCGTCTATTTGCCTTATTTTTTTTATCGGAGTACAATTGATATATGGTAGTAGAAGAACAATTATATTCTGACATCCCGCCTACAAAGCTGAGGAACAAAGAGGAGAAATTTAAACCGGCTAAAACAAGCAAATTTTGGCTATGGGTGGCAAGCATGTTTTTCTTTAACATGCTCCAAAATCGTTTCTTTGCTTTCAGATATAGAGGAGAAGAAACATATTTTGAGGCAGAAAAAGATGTCCCAACAATTTTATTTGCACCACATTGTAACTGGTGGGATGGAATTGTACTTTATAATACTACTCACAGAATTTTTCACAAAGAAATCCGATTGATGGTTGAAGAACTTAACCGTTTTCCTCTTTTAAGACGTGGTGGTGCTTATTCGGTTAACAAAAAATCCCCACAATCTGCAATGAAAGCTTTAAAATACTCTGTTGATGTTGTGGGAGATTTGAGAAATATGTTATGTATATTCCCTCAAGGCATAATTAGACCACCACATTTTAGACCAATTGAATTTCAGACCGGTTTGGCATATATAGCAGAAAATGCTCTTAAAAAATATGGAAAAGTTAATCTTATCCCTATGGCAGTGGATTATGCGTTCTTTAGAGATAACAGACCTGAAGTTATTGTTGAATTTGGAAAAAGAATTGAACTTCGTCAAGGTAATGAATTTGACAATATGAGCAGAAAAGAATTAACTCATTATTTAGAAAAAGCTTTGACAGAAACTTGCGATAGCCAATTTAAAGAAATATCACAAGGTGATATTACAAAATACAAGATACTTTTTAAACAACACTTAAAATGGTACAGACGTATTGAACAACGCTTAAAAAGTATTGATTTGCCTCCTGTTTCTGGGGTTTAACTCAGTATTATTTTTACGCATTATACCGCTTGAATGATTTTTCAATATTCTTTGCTATCGTATTTTTAACAGTATCATACTCTGTTGTTAGTGAAGAAATCTCTGTATCAAGGTTTTTCATCTTTAAGTCTAAAGTTTCTTCTTTAGAATTAAGTTTTGATTTTTCAGTATTGTACTTAGCTTCAGCTTGAGCAATTTTTGTATCATCTGAAACCTCTTTGATATAAGAATCTGTTGCATAATTTCCTTGATAATAATATCCATCATCATTTACCTTAGAAATGTACAACATGCCACTTTTCAACATTTCTTGCATATATTCATTATCGTCAATTTTGTCATTTTTTGTCCAACCGTTTTGACAAATTTGGTTAAACAACGCATCATAGAATGTTGCTTGAGCGCAATCATCACTGGAAACAGTTGCACCTGTTTTCCATGTGTATTGATAGCTTTCTGAATTTGTAATTAATCTGCTTTCTGTCAAATGACCTTTTTTAACAGTATATAAATCGTTACCATTTGTATCTGTTTTAGAAACACCATTGATATAATCTTGCAAGAAAGTCATGTAAGCTTTTACCATATTACCTAAATCTACTTGATGCGTAGCACGGCTTTCTCTAAATACAGTATGGTTTTGTCCACCACCTGACCAACCAATGTAATTAGCACCATCTTTTTTATCTTTACCAATCCAAGTAAAATATTTGTCAGTATTGCTTGTATCATAACTCATACCATCTGAATTTAACGGTGCATACATTTCTTGAATTGAAGTTCTTGCATAATCTAAAGCACTTTTTGAGACAGTATCACCAAGATCAAATAAACTTGTAAAATAGTCATCAACTTGATTTAATACATCATCAATAACACCCATTACTCTTGATGTAATATTCTTATTACCATATTTACCTTGTTTATGTTCTACAAGGTCAATTACCAAAGATTCATCGCCTGATAATAGATTTCCCAAATTATATGTTTTATTTAAAGAGCCATCATTCGGAATTCTCTCAGTTCCATCTTTTGATATTATATTGATGTCTGTTCTGCCTGCGTAACCATCGTATAAACTATTATCAAATGTAATGTTGATATTCGCTGCGTTATCTTTCAAATAAGTAGTCAAATCATTCAAATTACCACTTTGAGTAATTTGCGCAACAGTAGTTCCACCACCAATACCGGCAGCTTGGTTATACGGAAGTCCTAAAATTGTATTCATCAATTTATCAGAAATAACACCTTGCCCGCCCAAAGCTTCAATAAACTTGTTACGTGTATTTTCTGATGGCAATGATCCTAAACCTTCTTGCGGAATACCCGCAGCTTCTGCTGCTGCCGCATATTTAGAATTCAATGTAGCCCTACCTTTTGGATCTGTAACAAGTACAGGCATATAATTATTTAATGTAGATGGTGTCATCAAAATACCATAAGACAATGGATTTGATTGATCGCCAGTTCCATAATAATCATAAATCAATTTTGTTTGGTCAAGAGAGTTTTGATATTCATTAGAAAGGTCAGTAAGTTGACGTGATAGAGCCAACTTCTGATGAGAAAGACGCATAGACTCATATTCACAGTCAGATTTCCTGCCTGTTATCGTCAATAATCTAGCTTGTCCTGCCGCTAATCCCATTGATGATTTTCCTTTCTTAGTAACATTCATGTAGTATTACGGCATATTTATTCAAAAACTTTAAAAAGTAATTATCCTTTGTAACATTTGTTAACATAAAATATAAAATTTTTCTTCTCAAAAACAAGTGTAAGAAAGCCTCTATTAAAAAATGTAAATTTGCTACTTTTGTAATACTTTAGATTGATGAGTTTTTTGGAAAAAGTGGTATAATATATATAGAAAGGTGAATTGAATTTAAGAAAATTAAATATTAGTTTCGCTGCGCGTGCGGAATTGTAATCAGCCGACAATTATTTTGTTATATATACAAAATATCAGAAAGGCAGAAAAGAAAATGAGCAACTTACAATTTCAAAACGATTTAGACCGATTAACAGAAGTTTTACCCCAAAAGGTGAAAAAGCACATCTCTTATGAAAAAATGGAAGATGTCATTGAGATAGTTTTAGATATCGGCAGAACTCCAGAAATTCGTCACGCCGGCGGAAAAATTGAGTACTTGGGCGAAGAATTTGTCACAGAAGATGACATTAATTATATTACAAGCAGAATACAAGAGTTTACATCCGACAATAGATCAGGTATTCCCGGAACACTTCACAGAATTAGTGCAATACGCAACAGACAAGGTAAAGTTATTGGTCTAACTTGCCGTATCGGTCGTGTTGTAACAGGAACTATTGCTTGTATCAAAGATATTTGTATGATGAACAAAAGCATTTTGTTCTTAGGTCGACCTGGAGTTGGTAAGACAACAAAATTGAGAGAAATTTCTCGACTTGTTGCTGACGAACTTGGTAAACGTGTTGTAATTGTAGATACTTCTAACGAAATCGCCGGTGATGGCGATACTCCTCACCCTGCAATCGGACATGCACGCCGTATGCAGGTTACACAACCAGAATTTCAAAAAGATATTATGATTGAGGCGGTTGAAAATCACACTCCAGAAGTTATCGTTGTTGATGAAATCGGTACAGAAGCAGAAGCACAAGCTGCACGTACCATTGCTGAACGTGGAGTTATGTTGATTGCAACCGCTCACGGTAATAGTTTAGAAAACCTTATCAAAAACCCGACACTATCAGATTTGGTCGGGGGTATTCAGTCCGTAACATTAGGTGATGATGAGGCAAAACGTAGAGCATCTCAAAAAACAGTTTTAGAAAGAGAAAAACAACCAACATTTGATGTTGTTATTGAAATCCTAGACAGAAACACTTTAGCAGTCTATAAAGATACGGCGGAGGCGGTTGATTATATATTAAGAGGTTGGCCTATCAGACCTGAAATTAGAAAAGTAGACAAATCCTACGAAGGAGAATTTCCTCCTCAAACACCAACTAAAACAGAACCGACAATTACGGATATTCCCAAAGAGATAAACAAACTTGAACAAAAAATTCAACCGGAACACAATACAGACAGTTTAAAATTTTCATTCTCTAGACAGAAATATGTCGAAGAAGTAAAAGGGTTTAAAAAGATTTATCTTTATGCGGTTTCAAGAACGATTGTTGAAAAAGTTATCGAACGCTTGAATTTGAACGCAGAAATCACTCGCAATCTTGATGAGGCGGATATTGTCATTGCGCACAAAAACTTTATAAAAGGTGGTGCCAAAGTTTTGAGTACCGCAAACGATTACAGATTACAAATATTTTATGTAAAAACAAATTCTATGGCTCAAATTCAAAAGGTTTTGAAAGAAGCTTTACAAATAACAGAAGCTTCTGAAACCCTATGCGGATATTATGATGATGCTGAAAGAGCATTAGATGAGGCGAAAGCAGCAATAAATAAAATTCTTGCCGGAGCCGAACACGTAGAATTACAACCACAAAACCAACATATTAGAAAACTTCAACATGAACTTGTAGAACAACACAACATGTCTAGCAAGTCAATAGGAGAAGGTACAAACAGACACCTTAGAATAGTTGGCGGAAAAGATTACCATAACTAAACGATTTAAGAATATTGTGTATTTAGCCCACAACAGTTAAATTTAATTTTTTTCGTGCTTTGCAAATTCTTTATCTTGCTTGTGAAATGCGTACGCAAAATATAACAAAATACCGCAAATTGTAAAACCTAATATATTTGTTAATATGCTATAAAAGTTTTCCATTTTTTCCTCCTTGCTCATTAAGTTCTTTTACAATTTGAGTTAATTGATTTCGTCTAACCATATACCCATTAATAAATATTGTAGTTAAAAAAATTCCTAAAACAATATAAATTATAACAAGTATATTTTTAGGTTCAAACACACTAAAACCAATTGCTCCACCACAAGTTACAAATGTTCCAGTCCATAAGTGGTTCATTTCATTTCTTAAACAATTAGCTTTTTCTTTTAAGTAACTTTCTTCCATAGAAAAATTATAGCATTTTTTTATAATTAGCGCAATAAACAAAACAGACGAGAAAAATTTTCTCGTCTGCTTGTTTTAATTTATTTATTGCTTACTTACACCCCAAAGGTAATGAAATATCTTTTGATTGTTTGAACTCAATTACTGCTTGAGCTGCAGCAAGTCTTGCTTGCGGAACTCTAAATGGAGAGCAAGAAACATAGTTTAAGCCAATTCTGTGACAGAATTTAACTGATGCCGGATCTCCACCGTGTTCACCACAAATACCTCGTTTTAGGTGTGGTCTAACTTTTAGAGCTTTTTCTAATGCAATTTTCATCAATTGTCCAACACCTTCTTGATCAAGTGTTGAGAATGGATTTGCAGGAAGAATTTTTTGTTCTACATAGTTTTGCAAGAATTTACCTTCTGCATCATCTCTTGAGTAACCAAATGTCATTTGAGTTAAATCGTTTGTTCCAAATGAGAAAAATTCTGCATGTTCTGCGATCTGATCAGCAGTTAGAGCAGCACGAGGAATTTCAATCATTGTTCCAAACATATAATCAACTCGGACATTTTTTTCATCCATAACTTCGTTTGCTACACGTTCAAGAACTCCCTTCACCGTTTTAAGTTCATTTACATGACCAACAAGCGGAATCATAATTTCAGGCTTAACATCTAAACCTTCTTTTTTCAAATCACAAGCTGCATAGAAAATTGCTCGAACTTGCATTTCATTAATTTCAGGATATGTCAAACCTAAACGGCAACCTCTTAACCCCATCATAGGGTTAGATTCTGACATTGCTTCAACGATGTTCAACAATTTTTCATCTTCTGCATAATCTTCACCTTTTGCTTTCTTAGTTGCAACTTTTGCAATTAATTCTTCTTTGTCAGGCAAAAATTCATGTAGAGGCGGATCAAGAAGCCTGATTGTCATAGATTTTTCACCCAATGCTTTAAACATTGCATAAAAATCACTGTATTGCATTGGCAATAAGTGTTCCAAAGCTTCTTTCCTAGCTTCAGGAGTACCTGCAATAATCATTTTTTGTACCCAAGGAAGTCTTTCAGGATCCATAAACATGTGTTCTGTTCTGCAAAGTCCGACACCTTCTGCGCCAAGTTCCAAAGCCTTTGCTACATCTGCCGGAGTATCAGCATTTGCACGAACTCCTAACAATTTGATATCGTCAACCCATTCAAACAATTTTTTAAAGTTATCATCCATCGTCGGAGGTACAAGATGTATTGAGCCATCCATTACTTCACCTGTACCACCATCCAGTGAAATGATATCATTTTTGTGATAAACAGTACCGTCACCAGCTGTCAATGTTTCATTTTTAAGGTCAATTGATAAATCTTCACAACCTGCAACACAAGGTTTTCCCATACCTTTAGCCACAACTGCAGCATGAGATGTCATACCGCCACGAAGTGTCAAAACACCTTGAGATTCAATCATACCGTGAATATCATCCGGACAAGTTTCAATTCTAACCAAAATAATTTTTTCACCAGCCTTGCCTCGTTCTGCAGCTTCTTCTGTGTCAAAAACGATTTTACCAACTGCTGCACCTGGAGATGCTGCAAGCCCTTGAGCAATTTTGTGAGCTTCTTTTTTGGCTTTTGGATCAAAGTCAGGTAAAAGCACTTGATAAAGTTGGTTTGCATCGACAAGTTCAACCGCTCTTTCTTTATCAATAATACCTTCTTCACACATTTCAACTGCAATTCTTACAGATGCTTTTGCAGTTCTTTTACCGTTACGAGTTTGCAAAATCCACAATTTACCTCTTTCAATTGTAAATTCCATATCTTGAACATCTTTGTAGCCTTTTTCAAGTTTTTTGGCAATATCAACATATTGTTTGTACAGTTCAGGCATTTCGTGTTCAAGTTCAGCAATAGGTTTTGGAGTTCTGATACCGGCAACAACATCTTCACCTTGAGCATTTGTCAAATACTCTCCATAGAACTTGTTTTCACCGGTAGAAGGATTTCTTGTAAAAGATACGCCTGTTGCGCAATCATCACCCATATTTCCAAATACCATTGTTTGAACATTTACGGCAGTTCCGTAATTGTGGTCAATTTTGTAGTGTTCTCTATATGCGACAGCACGAGGAATATTCCAAGAACGGAAAACAGCTTCAATAGATTCTTCCAATTGCACATATGGATCTTGCGGAAATTCTTTTCCTGTTTCTTTTTTAATCAATTCTTTATAAGGCGCAATCAACGATTTCCAATCATCTGCAGTTAATTCAGTATCAGATTTGTACCCTTTTTCTTCTTTTATTTTATCCAGATAGTCCTCAAATTTTTGTCTATCAATTTCCCAAGCAACAGAACCGAACATTGTCAAAAATCTTCTGTAAGAATCATAGCAAAATCTAGGATTTTTAGTTAATTTAATCATGCCTTCAACAGTTTTATCATTCAAACCTAAGTTAAGAATAGTTTCCATCATACCCGGCATAGAAAGTCTTGCACCTGAGCGAACAGAAACTAACAACGGATTTTCAGCATCTCCAAATTTTTTACCTGCTTGTGTTTCAACAATTGCAAGAGCGTTTCTAACTTCGTCCATCAGTCCTGCAGGCATTTTGTTACCGTGATTGATGTAATCCATACAAGTTTCAGTAGTAATAGTCAAACCCGGAGGAACAGGCAGACCCAAATTTGTCATCTCCGCAAGGTTTGCACCTTTGCCACCCAAAAGGTTTCGCATATCGGCATTACCTTCTTTGAATAACCATACACGTTTTCCAGTCATGATATTTCTCCTTTCATATTCATATAATAAACACCTCTAATGAATTTACTATAACACAAAATATGAAAAAAATTTATACGATTTGTTAAAATTTTAGGATTAATTTGGCAAAAAAAATGACGTTCAGCAAAGGGGAACTTTATATGTCATTACAAGGAGCGAAGCGATACAGTAATCACGTCAAACAAAAACGCCATACAAATATTGCATGACGTTTTTTATATTTTTAATCTTTATATCTTAACAACTTCTTTCGTGTTCAACCCTGTTCATAATATCTTGAAATTCTTCCGCATCAATAGTTTCTTTATCAAGAAGTTCTTTTGCAATTGCCTCCAACATATCACGATTTGAACTCAACAATTCTTTTGCTTCTTCATATTTTGCATCAACAATTCGTTTCATTTCTTCATCAATTTCAAACGCAACTTGTTCAGAATAATCTCTTTGATGTCCGAAATCTCTACCCATAAATACATTTTCTTGGTTTTTGCCATATGCCATATTACCTAATCTATCTGACATTCCCCAAGCAGTAACCATTTTACGAGCAATATTTGTTACGTTAATAAGATCTTGAGATGCACCTGTACTAACTCTGTCTTTGCCATAAACAATTTCTTCTGCAGCACGACCACCTAATGAAACAGTGATTTGAGCAAGAAGTTTTGCCTTATTAGTATGAACTTTTTCGTCTTTTGGTTTTGTCCAAGTAACCCCCAAAGCATAACCTCTAGGAATAATCGAAACTTTATGAAGTTCATCCGCATCTTTCAAAAGTTTTGCCAACAATGCGTGACCAACTTCGTGATAAGAAGTCAATTCTTTATCTTCATCTGTCAAAACCTTACTTTTCTTCTCAATACCTGCAATTACTCTGTCAATTGAATTGTCAATATCACCCATTGAAATTTTTTCTTTATTTTTTCTTGCAGCCAAAAGAGCAGCTTCATTCAACAAGTTTTGCAAATCTGCACCGGTAAAACCAGGTGTACGTTTTGCTAAAGTTTTTAAATCAACTTCAGGTTCAAGTTGCTTATTTTTAGCATGAACTTTCAAAATCTGTTCTCTACCACGAACATCAGGTGCATTGATATAAATTTGCCTATCAAATCTACCAGGTCTTAATAAAGCATTATCCAAAATATCAGGTCTATTTGTTGCCGCAATTACAATAATATTTGTATTTTCGTCAAAACCATCCATTTCAACAAGCAATTGGTTAAGAGTTTGTTCTCTTTCATCATGACCACCGCCCATTCCGGCACCTCTTTGGCGACCAACCGCATCAATTTCATCAATAAATATAATACAAGGTTGATGTTTTTTAGCTTGTTCAAACAAATCTCTAACACGACTTGCACCAACACCAACGAACATTTCTACAAAGTCAGAACCACTGATAGAAAAGAACGGAACTCCAGCTTCTCCGGCAACAGCTTTTGCCATCAAAGTTTTACCAGTACCTGGAGGTCCAACAAGAAGAACGCCTTTTGGAATTCTTGCGCCTAATTTAATATATTTATCACCGTTTTTCAAGAAATCAACAATTTCTTCCAATTCTTTCTTTTCTTCATCAATTCCGGCAACATCTTTAAAAGTTGTTTTAACCTTGCTATCCAAAAGCATTTTGGCTTTACTTTTTCCAAAAGACATTGCTTGAGAGCCACCTGCCTGAATACTTTTTGCCATAACCGCAAGAAATACCAAAAACAAAATCGGCAACAACAAATAACTCAACAAATTACCAATAGTTTTGGAAGATTCAGATGCTCTTGTAACTTGAATATCAGCGTCAGACGCATCAAGTCTTTTCATCAATTCAGGATCATAAGTCGGTGTTAAAACTTTATATTTTAAAGTCGGAGCTTTAGCAGTTTCAGGAATTCCAAACGGATTGTTCATAGTTGGAGCAACTGTTTTTTTTGTTGTAGCTTCCGGTTGAACTTTTGGAATTGCAACCAAAAAATCATCAGATTTTTCAATCTTTTTAAATTCACCTTTATCTAATCTTTCCAAAAAGTTTGAATAAGAAATCTCAGAAACCTTTGTAGTAGGTCCTGAAACAAACACTGATGAAACAAATAGAATAACCACTATTGCAAGTACAATATACATTCCTGCTGATTGACTTTTATTCATTAGAACACCGCCCTCTTTATAACTATCTAACTTTTTATATTATAACTCAAAAATGAAATTTTGTGAACTTGTAAACAGGTTAGAGATGTAACGAACTTATCGCCTTATCGCCTTATCGCCTTATTGCCCTATCGCCCTATCGCCTTATCGCCTTATCGCCTTATTGCCCTATCGCCCTATCGCCTTATCGCCTTATAGCCCTATCGCCTTATTGCCTTATAGCCCTATCGCCTTATCGCCTTATAGCCTTATTGCCCTATCGCCTTATTGCCTTATAGCCCTATCGCCTTATCGCCTTATAGCCTTATTGCCTTATTGCCCTATCGCCTTATACTCACATAAACTTTTGTAAATAAATTTCATTTCTTTGAAATTACTCCTCTCAAAAATTTTTCTTATATATGAGAGAGAGAAAAAAATGATAGTAAATTTCAATACGATTAAAGAAAAAATCAACAAACTTGATACGATGGCAAGTCAAGTTGACATGACAAAACCAAATACAATTTTTCAAAAAAATGATGAAAAACTGTCAGTTGCTGAACGTATGAACAAATTTTTTGAAATTGCTGACGGCAAAAATCCTGAATGGAATGTCTAAATAGAATTTGACACTAAATTTCGTCAACAGAAATACTTGTTATACCGGAATTTCTTGCGCTGTCCATAACTTTTACCATAGCACCATGAGTTGAATCCGCATCTGTTTTAATCAAAAGTCCATCTGGATAATTTTTTGCCTGAGATTTAATTGTGCTTTCCAATTCTTCTGCAGGAATTTCAATGCCGTCAAGATAATATTTATCGCCTGCATCAACCATTACGGTCATTATTTTGGTTTCTTTTTGAACCTGTTCTTGTGCAACATTTTCAGGTACGGTCAAATTCAACCCTTGTTGATCCAACATTGGCGCAATTACCATCATAATAATCAATAGTACCAAAAAGATATCTGTTAATGGTGTGATATTTATTTCGTTAAATGTATCTCTATTTCTGGACATTTTATATTTCCTTATTTTTTAGTGAGAGGTCTAATGTCGGATTAGTAAATCCGACCTACGCTAATCCGCCTAGCCAATTTCTAGCCGCCTAACTGCTTGCTTGCGTCTTTCTCCAATTCTTTTTGTTCTTTTTTACTCAAAGGTTCTCCGGCTACGATAAGTTTTTTGTATTCCGCATCTTGAGCTGCATTCATAATTTCCATTATCTTTGCACTTTTTACCTTTTCGTCAGCTTTTACAACAAGTTCAGCCTTTTCTAACTGAGGTTTTAGAGTAACAAGTTCATTTGTCAAACTCTGTTCTGTAACAGGTGTACCGTTTAAGAACATATTACCATCTTTTGTAACAGACACTGTCGCATTTTTCTGCTCAATTGATACTCCGCTATTTATTTCTGGAACATTTATGGAACTATCATTCGACTGAAAAGTTGGAGCAACAACCATCATGATAATCAGCAGTACCAAAAAGATATCTGTTAACGGTGTGATATTTATTTCTGTAAACAGGGCCTCTTTTCCCTTGTTGTTTTTCATTGACATTAATTTTTCCTCGTGTTGAGTGTGTGTTGTCAGGTGTTACCTGATTTTTTGTGAGAAGTGAAACGTGAAAAGTGAAAAGACCGTTTCGATTTCGTTATTTATGTTGTTGAGCTAGAAAGCCCAAACCTACTTTTCTTTCCTAAGTTGTTCGCAATGACGAGAGTCACATTTGTAACGGACTTTGCCTCTATACTTCTTTGCATCTAATCTGCTTAGCTGCCTAGCCACTTCTTACAAAGAAATATTTGCATTACTTGGAGTTGTTGATTCATCATTAGAATCTACAAAGCTTAAGAATAACAATTTGATTAATTGGAAGTCATCCTCATAACGTTTTACAATTGATTGGAATGAGTTATAGAAAATTACCGCAACAATCGCAACGCCCAAACCAAATGCCGTAGCAATCAATGCAGATGCAATACCTGATGCAACCGCAGCAGATTGATTACCTTGAGCAGCTAAATCTTGGAATGTAAACAAAATTCTTACAACTGTACCGAACAAACCTAAGAACGGAGCAACACCACCAATTGTACCTAAAATTGTTAAGTGACTTTCCAATTTTCTTGATGCCAAAGATGCTGCAATATCAAATGAACGAGAAAAACCACTCTTTTGTTCAGAAAATATTCTAACCGCTTCTTCTGTAACTTCACCGATTACGCCACCACATTGAATAGCTAAATTTTGTGCGCCATCAAGGTTGTTTTTTACTAATTCCTTTTGCAATCTAGGTATAAAAAGAACAACATCTCTTTTGTTCTTTTTATAAAAAGAAAATCTGTTAATTACAACGCCCACAACCAAAATTGAACAAATCAAGATTGGTGTTAATACAGGCCAGTCCATTGCAATTGAGTTCCATAATAGTTCCATAGTTTTATCCTCTTTCTTTTGTAATTATCCTTGTTTTAAATTGAGTGAAAAGTGAAACGAAAGAAGTGAAAGGATCGTTACACTAACTTCACTCAAATAATTTTTAGTGATATCCTGATGCTCCAAATACGTTGTAATCGAACGTAAATTGAATATCTACACTTTGTCCTTTAAATTCAGCCGGTAACGGTCTGAAAGGAGCAGTTGCCTGTACTGCACTAATTGCAGCTTTATCAGCTCCCGGAAGTCCGGAAGATTTGAGTACGCTACAAGACAATAACCTACCGTCTTTGGCGATTTTGAATTGCAATACTACACGCTTACTTTCGTTTCCTTTTGGTGGATCCCAGTTCATTTTAATACGTCTTTGTAATTCACGCATATATGGTCCAAAGTCAGGTTCTCTTACGGCATCAATACCAGGTCTGCCCTTTGGATTTCCAGGTCCAGGATTTCCGTAACCTCCTGTTCCACCGCCACCGCCTCTAGCAATTTTATTACCAGAGCCACCAGTTGGTGCTAGAGAAGGCCCAGCGACATGCGAACCTTTGCCTGATGATGCAGTTCCACCGCCACCACCACCTCTAGCAGAAGATCCAGAACCACTGATTGGACCTGTTGTATATCTACCAGTTCCAGTTCCTCCTTTTGGTACAGGAACTGCAAATGGAGATGAAGGCTTTGCTACCGGTCTTGGAGTTGTAGGAGGCTTCAACGAAGGTCTTGCAGTAGGTGGAGCTGGTTTTGCATGCTCAGCTTTTTTAGGACCAGCTGCAGCAGGTGCCGGTTTTTTAACCGGTGCTGATGTATGTTGGTTTTGTTGTGTAACTTGTTTCACTATTTTTTGTAACGGATTTTGAGCAGCAGGTTTAGCCGCCGGTTTTGGTGACTGAGCAGCTTGTTGCTTTGGAGTTCCTGGTGACGGAGAAGGCATAGAAACCTTTCTTGTTGGATCATGATGTCCACCGGCACGAGAATTTATATCCGCACGATATGGAGTTTTTTTGTTTATAGGAGTTTCTTCCTTATCAACAAGTACAAATTCAATATCGTTTGTTTTAGGTTTCGGTTTCTCAAAAATTGTGAGGGTAATACCCATCATTGCAAGAATGAGTAGTGTTAAAGCCCAAACACCGATAACCGTTGGGTGAAGCAATGCTGAAATAAGTATTGATTTTTTTAAACTTATATCTTCATCGTTTTTCAACACCGCAGGAGTAATATAGCTTGAACCTTGCTCCAACTCATCATCTTCTATTAAATTGTCTGTGTATTTTCCTAATAAGGACATTTATTTTCCCCAATATCTGACTTCGTGTTTTTATTTTATTTTAAAACAAAAATAAAATTATTACCCGATTTTCTAATAATTGTTATTAAAAATTGCAGGATTTACAGTAATCGGTTGGGTAAGAGTCAATTGAATTGATGAATTTGCAGGAATTACAACATCATTTCCTTTATCCCAAATTGATTTAACTACACCACCACCAGCACCAACTGCCGTAGCTAAAGCAGCACCTTTCCCAACACTACCGCCGGCTAAAGGTGAAATTATTACACCTGCCAAAGCACCTGCACCTGCGCCAACTGCAATATCTTTGCCGTAATTTTTAGTAACATCCATTTTAGTTCCGCCAACCAAAACGCCTGTGTTATCATTAGTTTTTACAACTGCGGAAATTGGAATTTGAACACCGTATGGAGTAACAATTTGAGTAAATCTCAACAAAAGTTTTCCATTCATACTACCATGTTTTGCCTTAGAAACTTCAATGGCAGTTCCAGTAACCGTGCTACCTGCAGGTGCTATCAAATTACCGTTATAATAAAAATCCGAACCTAAAGCTACTGTTACATTTTGTCCTGTAGTCATAGTTTCAGAGCTAATAGGAGTAGTAACAACAACCGGCATATTTTGTCCGGCCGGAACTGTTACAACACTACCTTTTAAAGTTTGGTTTCCTTTAACTGTTTGCGAAGGATAGTATTTTTCTTGATATAAAGGAACTTCTGAATTTTGCTGAACATCAAAATTCTGTGCGGCATAAGCCATTCCTGTTGTCAAAATCATAGCTGTTAATACAAATCCGATTTTTTTCATAATATTCCTCTCTTATCTAATACATTGTATTTTACAATTTACAATAAGTCAATTTGTTAAGGTATGAGTTATCCAAGTTGGCGAAGTTAATATAATAATCTCATTAGACCCCGCTTTTATTGTGGTATGTGTACCCATTTTTCTTTCGTACGACGGAACCATTTGAATTGTGGTTTTTCGAACTCTCACCTGCCTTTGTGCCATTGGTTTATATTTTACAGGTTCAGAAATTCCGCCACCAAACAAATTATTATTAGATGTGTACAAATAACCTCTAACCGGCATTTCATACCCATCTGCATAAGTCATTTTAGAAATCCTAATCTTCATAGATGCGTTTGTTCCAACAACAGGATCATTAATTTTTTCTATATAGCCATAAAATGTCGTATCTTTTGGAATTATATTAGTATCATGAAGAAATAAGTCATTTGTAGAAATAAATTTAACTTTATAACCTTCTTGACAATTTTGTGTAGAAATTTCTTGCGCATTCATAACAGGAATAAAAGTTCCTGCAGGAATAATTATTCCGTGATAATCCCTCAAAGGCAGCTGAATATTAGGCAAATCTTCCGCTTGCGCAATTGATGATATTAAAAGTAACACGAGAATTAACAGTAATTTTTTCATAGTTTATATTATAACAGTTTTTCTTCTAATATCAATAGAACGAATTTTTTTTTTAATTGTTCATTTTTTTATGAAGGCAATAAGGCAATAAGGCTTTTAACTCGCTTCGCTCAAAAACAATTTAAAAACAATAACATCTGAAATGAACTTATCGCCTTATTGTCTTATCGCCCTACCGTCCTAATAAAAAACTGTAACAACTTCTTCACACTCACGCAATTTTTGCTTAAAGAAATACTTTATATAAATGTAGTGTAGTTTAATAGGTAATATTGTAATGTTCAGTGCAGTAGCATCAGGAATATTTGCATACCGTAATGCCGACAAAACTCAAAACGGAGAAATCGGCAGAAGTGCAGTTGTGTTAGGACAAACCGCAGGATTGGTACAAGAAGTTGCCAAATACGATGGTTTGGCAGCAAATACTGCTCGTAGTGCGCTAAGTGTATTTTCTGATCTTGCAAAACAGAATAAAGCTTTTGAATATGCCGGCAAAGCCACTCAATTTGCCGTAAACAATGTAAACCCCCTTATTTGTGCATCTGGAGTTGTAAAAACCGCAATGTCTGATGATAAGGTTAAAACAGGAATTACAGAAATTGCAGCTCTCTCAGCAATGTTTGCTGGAGAAGGAATGATTAAAAAATATTACGACAAAACCGTATCTTCTTCCAGTGTTCAAAATGGAATTAAACAATTATCCGAAAATAAAATGTTCAAACCTATTTTTGAATATCTAGAAAAGCATAAATTAAAAGGAAAAGCTGAAGCTATTATCAAAGGTTTAACCTTTGTAGCCGGTTCTATGACTTCATATTCAGCAGGGCAAGAAATGGGAGAACATATTTCCAAAAGAGTTAAAGCAAATTTGGGTATTGAAGAAAAAACTCCGCAAAAAATCAACCGTATGACTTAAACACTTTTTTACCTCAATGTGTTATAATGAAGTTGTGAAAAAGATTATAATAATATTTTCAATACTAATTATGTCGCAAATTTTTGCGTCACCTTGTTATGCAATAAAAATAGGGCTTCAAACCGGAACTGACTCAACAGGAATTGGAACGTCTGTAAAAGGGATTATCATTGATGCCAATACCAACCATAGCATTTGTGATTTAGAGGCAATGAAAGGTTATGAAATCAAGCCATATCATAACTTAATGGCAATTCAGTATAAAGGGAAATTTTACAAAGTTAACTCCGACAATATTGTTATAAAACCCGTAGGAACAGGATTTGTAAGTGCAAAAGGCAGATGGTATCGTGGAATTATAATGATACAAAACAAAAACGGGAAATTAACCGTAATTAATAATATTCCGTTAGAAGATTATATAAAAGGAGTTGTTCCGTCAGAAATGCCATCAAGTTGGGCTACAGAAGCACACAAAGCCCAAGCCATTGCAGCAAGAAGTTACGCTCTTGCAAATTTAGGTAAACGTGCTAGATATGGATATGACCTAAAAGATACACCGGAAGATCAAGCATATAGAGGAGCTTCAGCAGAAACCGCCGATACAAATTACGCAGTGGATCAAACAAAAGGTATAGTTTTAACTTACAACATGAAAGTAATCAGTGCATATTATTCTGCATCAGCCGGTGGAATGACAAATACTAACAGTTGGGGGAGTAATTTGCCATACCTTCGTTCTGTTCCGTCTTTTGATGACAATATCAAAAAAAACGGTCATGGTGTCGGCATGTCACAACACGGAGCTAACAATTTGGCAAAACAAGGCTATAACGCATATCAAATTTTGCAATATTTTTACAAAGATGTTAAATTTGCCAAAGTTGACCCAAAATCATATAACTAACTTGAAAATGGCAATATTATTGAATTTTCAGCAGTACAACCCCTTAAAAGTCGCTCTATAATATAGTTAGATTGAAAATTTTTTTGAAAAACACTTGCCAAATTGAAATAAAATGCTATAATAAATCTTGTCGAGATAAAAGCATGCGGGAGAGAGAATGGTTTCTATTACTGTATGCAAAAGGAAAAAGGAGGTTCATAATGAACAAAGAAGAATTGGTAAAAGAAGTATCAAAAAAAGCTAAAGTTTCTCAAAAAGCTACTGCTGACATCATTGCAGCTACTTTAGAAACAATTGAAAAAACAGTTTCAAAAGGTAAAAAAGTAACTCTAGTAGGTTTCGGTACTTTCGAACCACGCAAAAGAGCTGCTAGAACAGGTAGAAACCCTCAAACTGGCGCACCTTTGAAAATCGCTGCTAAAACAGTTCCTGCTTTCTCAGCTGGTAAAAAATTCAAAGAACTTGTAAAATAGTTTTTATTAAGGATAAAAAAAAGAGTCGATAAGGAATTTATCGGCTCTTTTTTTGAACAAAATTTTAAATTAAACTATTCAACTTTTCTCAAAAAAGTGATAAATTTATCTCCATACTTTTTTTGTTTTATAACCTCATATCCAGTCAAATCAACATCTGTCACATGTTCTAATATAATAATTCCACCAACAATATTTTTAATAGCATTCAAACTTTTTTCGTAAATTCCTGAAAAATACGGCGGATCAATATAAATTACATCAAATTTTTCATTTAATTTTACTGCAACCTTCAAGCTATCACCAAACAACAATTTAGGAGAAGGAGTAAACTTTTTAAAATTCGTTTTTATAATCTGCGAAACCTTCGGATGTTTTTCAATCGCAACAACTTTTGAAAAACCTCTTGATAACGCTTCCAAACCCATTATCCCAGAACCGGCATACATATCAAGAAAAGAATTATTATCAAAATCAATCATTGCTTGCAAAGTATTAAAAATACTCATTCTAACCTTTGAAAGCGTTGGTCTTGTTATATTTTCATCAGGAGCTTGTACTTTTTGCCCCTTAAATTTACCTGCAGTAATTATCATATTTACTATTTTACAATGAATAAAATTTGATGTATAGTTTTGTTGTAAATATATATCATTGGGTGGTTTGTTATGGAGAACGAAGAAACAAATAATAATAAAACAGAAGTTATAGTTGTTGGCGGAGGTCCTGCCGGAATTTCCTGTGCTATAACCATTGCAAGAGCAGGGAAAAATGTTGTACTAATTGAACGGGGCAAATTTGCAGGTAGTAAAAACGTATTTGGAGGTGCAATTTACGCACAACCAACAAGAGAAATTTTCCCAAATTTTGAAACAGAAGCGCCTATTGAAAGACGCAATATTGAACACAAATACGCACTTCTTGGCGAAAATGATGCAACTGTAATTTCTCATAAGAAAAATTTAAAAGATATTGTCAGTTACACTGTCATTAGAGGTAAATTTGACCGTTGGATGGCAGAAGAAGCAAAAAAAGAAGGGGTTACAATTGTCGAAGAAACAGTTGTTAAAGAATTAATCGTAAAAGACGGCTATGTAAAAGGCGTAAAAACGGAATTAGAAGATTATTATGCTGATATAGTTGTTCTCGCAGACGGTGTAAACTCTCTACTAGCCAAACAAATCGGATTAAGAGGAGATTTAAAGCCGGAAGATGTTGCTTTGAGTGTAAAAGAGGTTATAAAACTTCCGAAAGAGAAAATAAATGACAGATTTCATGTGAATGATGATGAAGGATGTATTTACGAAATCTTTGGCGGTCCAATGCTAGGAATGCTAGGATTAGGCTTTATGTACACAAATAAAGAATCTGTAACTATTGGACTTGGAGTTACGTTAAGCGAGCTTATTGAAAAAGGTTTACGTCCTTATGAATTGTTAGACAAATTAAAAGTACATCCGGAAATCGCTCCATTAATAAAAGATGGCGAATTGTCTGAATATTCAGCACACCTTATTCCTGAAGGCGGATATAAAAAAATTCCGCTATTATTCGGCGCAGGCGTAATGGTTTGCGGAGATGCTGCAATGTTTGTAAACAATTTACACTGGGAAGGTACAAACCTAGCAATGATTTCAGGGAAACTTGCAGGGGAAACCGCAATAATAGCACTTGGGAAGCGAGATTATTCTGAACACGCACTCGCATATTATCAAGAACATCTTGAAAATAGTTTTATAATGAAAGATTTAAACACATACAAAGACTTGATGAGTGGCATAAGTATGCGTGCTGAACATTTTTTAGGCTATTATCCTAAAAAAATAAATGAGTTTTTTGAAATGTTTGAAGCAGTCGATAGCATTCCAAAAAAAGAAAAATATCACAAATTTATAAAAAGTATTTTTACAGACAGGAAAATTTCTGAATTATTTAAAGATGCTTGGACTGCAATAAAATTATTGTGGGGGATTTTAAAATGAGCAATTTAGAAGATAAATTATATACAGTAAAATACAATTCTGACACGGTTTCTCACCTAAAACCAAATCAAGAACATTGCAAAGAATGCGAATCAAAAATTTGCACGATAATTTGTCCGGCAGGAGTTTACGAATGGGATGAAGAAGCACAAAAATTGATTGTAAATTACGAAAACTGTCTTGAATGCGGAGCTTGCAGAATTGCTTGCGAGGATTGTTCACTAGATTGGGAATATCCGAAAGGTAATAAAGGCGTAACTTTCAAACAAGGCTAACAAATTTTTCAAACTTTGCGTAAACATCTTGACATATCTTGCAAAAACAATCATAATAAAGCCATATCAGTATAATAGGAGAGAAGATATGAAAGAAGAATACACAAATCAACACAGACGTTGGTACGATAAAGATCCTGTTTTATCTCAAGCGGTGCAAACTCTTGAAAAATCAGACGATGAAACTCAAATCAGAATTGCTTTGAATTTAATTAAAATTATCATTGAACACAATATTGAAGATGAAAAATTTGAAGCAGTTGAAGACATTATTAATGCAGTTGGTTCTGGTTTAGACGACAACCGCAAAGGTCGTTGGTACGATATTGACAGCACACTTAGAACCGCAATGAATATGTTACAAAACTGTCCTGCGGCAACCCAACATATTATTGCAAAAGAAATGGCAACAATGGTTCTTGATTCATTCAACAAAGACGAAGATACTGATGACGAAGAAACAGAAGCTTAATTGAATAATTATAAATTAGAAAAATCACTCATTGAATTATCAATGAGTGATTTTTTATTACAATTTAATAGTTCTGAGAACCATATAATATCTATAATCGCCCCAATAAATTACTATTGAAATAAAATTGTTTGGCAAATCTGTAGTTTCTAAAAATGTTTCAGGCGCAGGTTTTCGTTGAGAACTTCTCACGTACTTCCCGACAAAATCATATAACTTAACCTGAAATTTTTGCGACGGAGTTAGTTTTGCTTTCGGCAAATTCGCATCATAAAATCCCATAGGTACAATTTCTTTGTTATAAGCCGGAATTATATACTTAACTTTCCCATGTTCTTTGAAAAGAATATACCAATTCCCGTTATGCTCTCTAGGGGTCAAAAGATAATATCCCGGCTCAATCGTAGTATTTTTGAAAAATAAAGGAGAAGTCAATCTAAAAAGCGGATACGGCGACCACGAAGTGTATTGTACATCATACATTTCGCCAGGATCGATATCGTGAACATACGAAAAATCCGCCGGCTCTAAATCTCTGTAAATTTGTTCATAATCAGTATCAGCAAATACCACTTGAATACTAAATGCTAAAAAAGTCAGTATTAATAAAAATTTCTTCATATATTTATTTTAATTATTTTATTTAAAAAATCAAGGTTTAAAGATATTAATTTTTTGAAAAATTCTTTTATTTATTATAAAATCGAATAATAAATATAGGAGAAAATTATGCTAAAAGGACCATTTTTGGATAGAAATTGGATGGGGCAAAACGAAGATTACGCCTCATCAGATATAGTAATGCTCGGAATGCCGTTTGACGGGACAGTTTCTTACCGTTCAGGCTCAAGATTTGCACCTGAACAAATCAGGCTTGCAAGCTGGGGATTAGAAGACTATTCACCACGTTTTGACAAACATTTGGAAGACGTGAATTTTCACGATGTTGGAGATTTGGAATTTCCACTTGGCAACACATACAAATCTCTTGATTTGATTGAAGAAAATGTTGAGCAGATTTATAAAGACGGCAAAAGAGTCTTCGGAATTGGCGGAGAACACCTTGTAACTTTGCCTGAAATTAAAGCTGTTGCAAAATTTTATAAAGACTTGGCGATTGTTCATTTTGATGCTCATACAGACTTGAGAGAAGAATATTTAGGTGAAGAAATGTCACATTCTGCCGTAATTCGTCACGCTTCAAAAATCGTCGGAGCAGAAAACATTAAACAAATCGGAATTCGTTCAGGAATGAAAGAAGAATGGGAATTTATGAAAAAACATAATACCCTAATCCACGAATATTCAGGACTTGACGAATTAAAGAGTAAAAAAGTATTTGTAACAGTAGATTTAGATGTATTAGATCCTTCCGTAATGTCAGGAACAGGAACACCTGAAAGTGGCGGAATGCAGTTCAATGAATTGATGGGGTGGTTTGAATATCTCAAAAACTTTGATATTGTCGGAGCTGATGTTGTCGAATTAGCACCGGATTATGATACATCAGGAGTTTCAACCGCTGTAGCAACAAAAGTTATCCGAGAATTGTTGATGGTGATGTAGTAATTGAAGTGAAAAGTGAGTAGTGAAACCTGCCACGCCAACGGAAATGTTACAAAAGAAGAAAGAATTATGGTAATTGATAGAATAAATTTTTTAAAAGACGAAATAAACAAAGCAAATTACAAATACTATGTAGAAGATAATCCATCCATCAGCGATTATGAATACGACAAAATGTTTGCAGAATTAAAAAAACTGGAAAGCGAAAACCCGCTTTTCGTAACTCCGGATAGCCCAACTCAAAGAGTTGGTTCTATTAGCGAAAAATTCTTTCCATATAAGCACAAGTACCGTTTATATAGCCTCGACAACACATACGATTACGAGGATTTGGAACTCGATTGGTACAAAAAAATCGTAAAAGAATATGGAGAACAAGAACTCGTATGTGAGCTTAAAATCGACGGTCTGGCAATGGCTTTGACGTACGAAAACGGAATTTTCGTACGTGGAGTAACGAGAGGTGACGGAATTACAGGAGAAGATATTACAAACAATCTAAAAACCGTAAAAGCCATTCCTTTAAAGCTTTTTGAACCTGTAAGCGTAGAAGTTCGTGGCGAAGTATATATGCCCAAAGAAGCTTTTGAAAAATTAAACAAAGAAAATTTAGCTAAAGGCGAAAAACTATTCGCAAACCCTCGTAACGCTGCAGCAGGCTCTATAAGACAACTTGATAGTAAAATCACCGCACAAAGAGATTTGTCGATGTTTTGTTATACCGCAATTTTTACGGGCGGAGTTAAAGATGTACCCAAAACGCACTTTGAAAGTCTTAAGTATCTAAAAAAACTCGGATTTAAAGTAAATCCAAACATCAGACTTTGCAAAAATGCCAAAGAAGCAATAGAATACTGCAAAGAATGGGATGAAAAGCGTTTCAGCCTTGATTATGCAACAGACGGAGTTGTGATAAAAGTAAATGACACTCTTGTTCAGCAAGAAATGGGCTTTACTTCTCGTGCGCCCAAATGGGCAACAGCATTCAAATTTCCACCGGAAGAAGTTACAACAAAACTTCTTGCAATTGAAGAAAGTGTTGGTAAAACAGGTGCAATCACTCCTGTTGCAATACTTGAACCTGTTCAATTGGGCGGAAGCACTGTCGCAAGAGCGAGTTTACACAACTTTGACGAAGTCGGCAGACTGGATGTAAGAATTGGCGACAGAGTTTATATCAAAAAAGCAGCAGAAATTATTCCGAAAGTCGTAAAAGTTATTGAAGATGAAACGCACTACAATTTACCGGAATACACTCCACCGGAATTTTGTCCATCTTGTCATTCAAAATTAACTACTCACGAAGACGAGGTAAATTTATACTGTGACAACCCCGATTGCCACGCAAAACGTTGTGCCAAAATAGAATACTGGGTGTCAAAAGATGCGATGGATATTGACAAAATCGGGCCATCAATAATTGAACAACTTTATACGAAAGGTTTTGCAAAAACACCTGTCGATTTGTACAAATTAACAATGCAAGATTTTATGCAACTTGATATGGTAAAAGAAAAGTCTGCATTTAACATGTACACTGCAATTCAAGAAAGCAAAAATAGACCCCTTGCAAGGTTATTAACCGCCTTTACAATAAGAAATGTCGGCAAAGAAACTGCAGGTGTTTTAGCTAACGAATTTGAAACCCTTGAAAATCTGCAAAACGCCTCAGTTGAAGAATTATCCAAAGTAGAAGGGGTTGGAGAAATTATCGCACAAGATATTTACAATTTCTTTAGAAAATCTGAAACAATTCAAATGCTTGCAGAACTAAAAGAATTAGGAATTGAACCCGCTCCACCCGCTCAAAATGTTTCAGACAAATTCAAAGGACAGACATTTGTTTTAACCGGAACATTACAAAATATGACGAGAGATGAAGCATCAGAAATTATTAAACAAATGGGCGGAAAAACCTCATCATCAGTATCAAAAAACACTTCTTTTGTAATCGCCGGAGAAAAAGCCGGTTCAAAATTAGACAAAGCTGAAAAATTAGGTGTTATAATATTGA
This sequence comes from Candidatus Melainabacteria bacterium MEL.A1, assembly GCA_001765415.1. Lineage (GTDB taxonomy): Bacteria > Cyanobacteriota > Vampirovibrionia > Gastranaerophilales > Gastranaerophilaceae > Stercorousia. The sequence goes on along the minus strand of CP017245.1, from coordinate 1,444,648 downwards.
CAGAAGATGATTTTCTGAACATGATAAAGTAAAAAGGAAGTGCAAAATATATGAAAAAAAGAGCAAGAGTTATACAAGTTTCAGGACTAAGAGGAATATTAATGATGGCATTTATCGGCACTTGTCTGGCTGCCGGATTTATTGCTTTCCCTGCGATTTGTGCAATGAAACTATGGAATTATGCAGCAAATTTCGCCCCGCTGCCTTTGATTAACATTTTTCAAGGACTTATGTTATGGGCAATCATTGCAATTTCAGGTTTTATAATCAATGATAAAAAGAAATTTATTGTAGAATTTCAAGCACCAATTCAACAATTGAGCGAAAAAGATATGGAAAAACTTATGGAACGAGTAAAATTCCAATCACAAGCAAAAGTTTTAAATTCAATGTTGTTGAAATCATCAGAACTTAAACCTATAGAAAAAATTACGCCTGTTGAAAAAACAGAATGTAAAAAAGAAAACAAAAAAGAAGAAGACAAAAAAGAAATAGAAAAGGAAAATGTATGAAAAAGTTTTTAATCTCTGCGACAGTAATTGCTTTGACTTTTGGTTATGCCTCTGTCCAAGCAATCTCTGAATCTATTGAAAGAGGCTATATTTCAGTTAATACAAGTGCAAACACAGAGCTTGCTCCTGATGTTGCCGAAATTTCTATCGCAGTAAAAACTTATGACACAAAATCAATGCAAAAAGCAACTTTGCAAAACAAAGAAATTTCAGAACAAGTAATCTCAACTCTAAAATCAATTATTGACACTACTAAAGGAGATTACATAAAAACTGCAGATTTCAGCGCTACTCCAATTTACTCATATTCAGGCAACAAAAGGAACTTTGACAAATATCAAGTATCAAATTCAATTATTGTTCACACAAAATCTATTGACAAAATCGGTACAATGATTGATAAAGCAATCTCTTTGGGAGCAACAGACGTTAATAGCTTAAATTTCTCTGTTTCAAGCTACGAAACTCAATGCAACGATTTATTAACAATTGCTGCTAAAAAAGCCTACACTCGTGCAAATGCAGTTGCCAAGACTGTACCGACAACACTTGCAGGCATAAGAACAATAGACATAAGTTGTACCACAAGCAATTCATCTCGCCCACAATACAGAATGTTAATGTCAAATAAAGCAATGACAATGGATGCAGAAGCAGCTGGGACATCAACAACTATTGAAGGCGGAGTTATTAAAGTGTTTGCAAACGTAAATGCAACATATTTTGTAAAATAATTTTGACGTACAAAAATAATAAAAACATAAAAAATAAGACGTGATATCAATCCGTCTTATTTTTTTACATAGAAATTTTTATAAAATTTTATTTTATAAACTTGCCAGGCACAAACAAACAAAGTGCTAATATGACAAACCCAACAGGACTGAATACCCACTGCAAAAGTATTAAAACAATAGCAATAATTGTACCCTTTTTTGAATCTCCTGTAATATCATAAAATCGCTTTGCAGTTGCAACAAAAGACAAATAAATCCCAATTAAAACCAAAATTAATGCAATTGGCACAAGGAAAGGCATTAACAACCTTATTAATAGTGCAGGGGCAACAAGAATTAACAGAACCCCCAATGTTATCCAAAAATAACTCATTCTACCAATTGGGCCATCAATTTTCCAAATACTTTCTGTTTCATCATAATTAGGCACTTCTTCTTGCAATTCTTCCATATAATCTCCTTTCCTGCCAAAATGTTTAAATCTGTAATAATATTTTTAGAATAAATTTTTCTTGGCACAAAATTATACCATAAAAAAACAAAATAATCAACAGCTACGTGCATAGCACCAAAACATCAGGCAGGCCTAATAAATAAACGGAGTAATCAAGCCTGCCTGTAATCCGCAACTATGACTGAATAGTTTAGCGGGTCAAATATATAAAATTGTCATAAAAATAGCCGTTATAAACGGCCAATCTCATATTTGGTAAAAGGTTAGTGTGTGTAGGAGAAAATAAAGAAAAAGAAAATGGTTATACTTCATGTATTCCACCTATTATGATATCCTTAACATATATACTTTATATATTTACAATTGTTAATAATTTTGTATCGTTTTTATTTTGAAACAATTGCAATAGAGATTTTTTTAAAGTAAAATGTTCTTATAAACAAAAAGGGGTATGGAATGAGGATTGAAGCTAAAAACCTGATAAAAATATATGGAGATAGAAGCGTTGTAAACGATGTTTCTTTTGATATAAACAAAGGCGAAGTCGTTTGTCTTTTAGGACCAAATGGAGCCGGAAAAACAACTACGTTTTATATGGTTGTAGGACTTGTTAAACCAAACAAAGGACACATTTTCTTAGACGGGGAAGATATTTCTTGTTGGCCGATGAATGAGCGTGCCAAAGCAGGTATCGGATACTTACCACAGGAAGCATCTATTTTCAGAAAACTTTCTGTTGAAGACAATATCAAGCTCGTACTTGAAATGAACGACAAATTAACCGTTAACGAAAAGAAACGTAAACTTGAAGAACTTCTTTCCGAATTTGGGATTTTAAGACTTCGTTCTTACGCAGCAGTTTCACTATCCGGTGGAGAAAGAAGAAGGGTAGAAATTGCAAGAGCTTTAGCCGCAAGTCCTGATTTTATGTTGTTAGACGAACCTTTTGCCGGTATTGACCCTATTGCAATCGGCGATATTAAAGACAACATCAAAAAAATCTCAAAAGAAAAGGGCTTAGGTGTTCTAATTACAGACCACAACCCGAAAGCGACACTTTCTATTACAGACAGAGCATACGTAATTTTCGACGGAAAAATCAAAATTCAAGGTAAAAGTGTTGATGTTGCAAACGACCCTGTTGCTAAAGAATTTTATCTAGGAAAGGATTTCGCACTATAATGAAATTATTTCCTAAAATATCAATTTATGACAGATATATTTTTATGCAAGTTATGATGGCAACCTTCGTTGCAATCCTTCTTTTTACAGTAGTTTGGATTGCACCGGAAATGCTATTGAACACAATCAAAAGAACACTTGCAGGAGAATTTGGAGTTAAAACCGCAATTTTAGTAATTTTTTACGAATTGCCGAAAATCTTAGGGAAAGCTTTTCCGGTAGGGCTATTGTTAGGAAGCTTATTTACTTTCGACAAATTAAGTAAAGATTCGGAATTGACTATTTTTAGGGCTGTTGGGTTGTCTTTCCATAGAATTATCGCTCCTGTATTGGCTTTAAGCTTAATCGTAACTTGGATGTGTTTTGTAACTTGCGACAAACTAATCCCATATTCAGTAAACAAATCCAATGCTTTACATGGTGGCTATATTTCAACTCAATATATTTATACACAAAAAGACAAAGACGGCGTTCCGACAATGGCTGTTGTTGTATCAAAATTTGCAAAAGACACTATGTATAATGTTATCGTTTTGGATTTTTCAAAAAAACAATATGACGATGTTCACCAACTTCAAAACATTTTTTATGCAAAAACCGGAAAAAGCTTGCCAGACAAGTGGCTATTGTCAGATATTACACAATACCAAATTTCTAATGACGGAATTTTCATCGACATAAACAAATTCAAGACAATGGATATTTTACAAGGCGAAGCTGCTCAAAATGCTTTCACATTAATGACATATTCCGTAAAAAAAGAACGTGAAATCAACAACAGAGATTTGCACAATTACATAAAACTTTTGAAAAAAGAAGGTTTAGACGAAGAATACAGATATATGCTGAACAAGTACCTACAAAGATTTTTCCATCCATTTGTATGCGTGTTGTTGGCTATTATGGGCGCATTGCTAGGATTTAGCAAACCTAGAGAACAAAGATTGGTCGGATTTACAATTGCAATCGGCAGTATATTCTTGTATTATATAACATTGCCATTCTTTGACTTATTGGCAGAAAAAGGTGTTTTACATCCGTTCATAACCGCAATTTTCCCACCATTTGCATTTCTTTGTGCAATCATAGCATTCTACAAATCTAAGGATTTATAATATGAAAAAACTGTTATTTATACTATTTACAATGATGTTTACAATTGGTTGTGCAAACGCATATCCGATAGATATTAACTATAATGATGGGATTTATCATATCGTCTTAAAAGGCGAAAAGATAAAAAAACATATAAAATTCATCAGTTCTGACAGTTTAATCACAAATAAAGAAGCGCACCAACGTGCAAAATCTGAATTTACAATAAACACAGGTTACTTTGATCCGAATAACGGGAAATCAATTTCTTATATTGTAAGCGATCGTAACACTGTTGAAGATCCACTTCTTAATGACAGTTTGTTATCAAATCCCGTATTAAGAAGAAATTTAAGCAAAATCATTGATAGAACCGAGTTTCGAGTAATTGAATGCTCTGACGGCAAATATCATTACGAAATCGTTCCACACAAAAGTTCTGTAGATTTTGGCTGCAACATAATAACATCTGCACAAGGCGGTCCATTGATTTACCCACAACTCAGACTTGAAGAAGAGTTTTTTGTGGTAAAAAAAGACGGAGTTGTCATTAGAGAAAGTTGTTCGGTTTTGCACAAAACATCAAGAACAATTATCGGCTTGAAAGACGGCGTTGCACACATTTTGATTATTACAGACAAGCACCCGATGGATTTGTATGAAGTAAGAGATTACGTAAAATCACTGGGTTGGGACAGAGCAATGGCATTTGACGGCGGAAGTTCTACCTCTATGAATTACCTCAACAAATACAACGTAACATCTATTGGAGATGGAGCAGGCAGAAGTTTAAAATCGTTTATGGTGATAAACAAATAATTCATAATAAAAAAAGATGGCTCATTGCCATCTTTTTATTTCCTATCCTTTTCCTTAATTCCTATTGATTATCTAACGACTTGTGATACAAAATTTACTGCTTCAAAGAATGAATCTTTTACAAATTCTTTTGCCAATGTTGAGATTGGTCTGTTTTCAATAACATCAAATACATAATAAATCGGATCTTTTGAAGTATTGAAACGCATTCTTTTATCTTTTTGTGCGAGGTAGTTATAATCCTCTATATTAAATTCTTTATCTTCAACCTTTTTAGTTCTTTTAGTTAAAGTTCCAAATTTGTTATTAGCTTTAGTTTGTAACATCTTCTTTTCTCTCTCTTTATATCTCTTACATATATATAAAGTATAGAACTCTAAAAAAATTGCTTTTTTGAAAACAGCTTTGTTAACTTTTCGTTACATATAAATTTTAAATCTATAACCTATACGGATAATCAGACCTAAATTCCCAGTTATCGTACTCTAACAAACTGGAACACCAATATGGTTGTTGCTTACATTTTGCAATAAAATCTTCCCTTGTTCTTGCACCATATTTTGGAGTACAAAAAGCTTTTGTTGAACTACCACACTGCAATTGCCTTTCTGCATCGGAAAAACACATAAAGAAAACAAATTTATCTCTGCCAAATTCATTAGGCAATTTATCACCATTTACATCAAACTGAAAATCCATGCAACTTCCATTGTTAAACGCAAAAGTTGTTCCATCAGCAAGATAAACTTTAGTAAGAGTGGATTTATCATTTCCATCTTCATCAACCGCTTGTTTACCCTGAACAACATCAGTATATTTGAAATATGGAGCTAAATATGTCATAAAAAATTCTTTTGAAACCCGACCTTGCGCATCATTATCGAGATTACCATTTTCATCCCTCTGAGTACGTGGCTTAACCCATTCATTAGAATCACCATATTCAGCCTCACCAAACCTTATTGCCTGTTCCATAGTTGAATAGAATTTTTTCAATTTAGATGCAGTCGCAACTTTCCTATGGTGAGCAATTAAACTGGGCATAGTCAATGCTGCTACAACACCAATAATTCCGAGAGTGATGAGAACCTCTGCCAATGTAAAAGCTTTTTTACGAAAATTGTTCATTATAATCCTTTCTTGTGATGTAATACTTCTCATTATATACTATATTTAATTATTATTCAATAGAAAGTTTTGTAAGGTACTATCTTACATATTTATAAATATTATTGTTGCAAAATAAGTTTATGTCAAGGCTTATAAAACTGGGTCAAAATATTAAACATTATAGAAAATTGAAAAACTTATCTCAAAACGAGTTTGCTGAGATGGTTAATTTTTCAAGAGAACATCTTGCCTGCATAGAAACCGGAAAAGAGTTTATAAGTCTTAGAAAATTGTTTTTAATAGCTGATACATTAGAAATTCCATTAAATAAATTGATTGATTTTGAGTGATAAATTTTTCAATTTAATAGGATTACTACATCGCTTCGCCCCTCGTAATTGACAGGGGAGTAATTACTCCTTCCCTAAGAGAGGGAAGGTAGGGATGGGTGCTATCCCGTAGAGGTGAGGGTGAAACAATCAGCACCCACCTTTCATCCTCCCTCACAAGGGAGGAAATGTAAAAAGAATTAAAAACTACTTGCCAAGTTCTACGACATCTGATGTTTCTGCGGTAAGATTTTTACCTATCGCTTTTTCTAATGCTGCTTTTGAGGAATTGTATTGATACAATGCGTTATAATATGTCAGTTGCGCTTGCTGATAATTTATCTGCGCATCTTTCAATTCTGTCGGACTTGCCTCACCTACTCGATATCTTCCATATGACAATTCATAGTTTTCTTTAGCTTGTTTAACCCCCAAAATTGCAACCGGCATTTGGTTTTTCTTTTCTTCCAATGTCAAATATGCGTTTTGAATTTCCAAATAAATCGAATTTTGAGTATTTTTAGCATTTGCAATTTCTTTATCATACAAGTATCTTGCTTCTTTAATCTCATTTTTTATGAGCATTCCATTTATAGTCGGGAAATTCAAATATCCACCGATATTATAACCATAGTTAGAATTCCAACTCTTACCACCTCGCTGGTATTGCCCTTCAACTGACAAGGTTGGGAAATAAGATTTTTTAACTAATTTCATTGTCTGGTTTGCACTTTCGACCTTTAATTCTGCCAATTTCAATTCCGGTCTTGCATCACGAGCAATTTCAACAGATTTGTTGAATGTAACATCCACCGGTTGATATTTCAAACGTTCTTGAACATTGTACTTGTCAATAAACGGCACCCCCATAACATTATTCAGCTTTGCAACCGCAAGATTTACAGCATTATCAGCCTGAATAAGTTGTAATTTTGCATTACTCAAATTAACTTCTGCAATTGTTACATCAACTTTTGGGTTCATCCCGATTTCATAAAAAGCTTTCGCTTGATTATAAAACATTTCAAACTTTTTAACCGTATCTTCCGCAACACGTCTGTTTTCAAAGGCAAAAAGAAGATTGAAATACGCATCTTTTGTTTGGTAAATAACATCGTTTATTGTTGCACTAAGAGTTGTTTTGTAAGCCTCATAGTCTAAACGTTTAATCGTCGCTTGATTTTGAGTAACTCCAAAGTCATAAAGCATTTGTTGAAGTGTCACTTGACCCAAAATATAATAATTGAAAGTCAAATTTCGCCCCAACGCATCTGACAATTGAAGTTGCTTAATTTTGGTATAACCTGTTTGCCAACTCAATTGCGGGAAATAATTTGCCCAAACCTGCTTAATTCTTGCATCTGAAGCTAAAATATCATGAAACGCAGCATTAATTTGAGGATTGTTTCCTAATGCCAATTCAATACATTTATCAAGCGTCATATCAATATTTTTTTCAACAGAACCCTCTATTACAAAGTCTGCTTTAGGGGGATTTGCAGGCAAAACCTTATCCGCTGACGGGTATTCTTTTTCGTTAACTTTGTTCCCGATATCTGCGCCAATTGCGACTGTCGAAGTCATACCAATTATTAAACTTAGTAATAATATTCTTTTTAACATTATTTGTTATTATCCTTTTTTAAATGTAATTCACGAGCCTTGTGAGCAGTATAAACCTTCAAATTTTCTACCAAAGTGAAAAACGCCGGAACCAAGAATGTCCCAATAAATGCAACTGCCATCATTCCTCCAAACACGGTCATACCAACAGAGTTACGGCTTGCTGCACCTGCTCCTTTTGCAAATACCAGCGGTAACAAACCTAAAATAAATGCAATATTTGTCATCATTACTGCCCTAAATCTAAGTTTTGCCGCTTGCATTGCAGCATCTTTTATACTCATTCCGTTTTGGTGAGCATCTTTTGCAAACTCAATAATCAGAATAGCCTGTTTTGTAGACAAGCCAATCAACATTACAAGCCCGATTTGAGAATACAAGTCTAATGAATATCCCGAAACGTATTGAAAGAACAAAGCACCAACAAGCGCTACAGGAGAAATCAAAAGTACGGCAATCGGCAACATCCAACTTTCGTACAAACCAACTAAGAACAAATATATGAAAACTAATGACATCGCAAGAATTGGTCCGATTTGACCGGAAGATTCTTTTTCTTGCAACGAACTACCAGACCACGCATAACCCATATCTTTCGGAAGAACTTCATCCGAAATTTGTTCCATAGCCGTCATCGCTTGCCCTGAACTTACGCCATTACGAGCTTGACCGTTAATTGTAATTGCCGGATACATATTGAACCTTGTCAAACTATACGGCCCAACAATATTAGAAACATTTACAACTGCGGACAACGGAACCATTGTTCCTGAATTATTTTTTACATAAATCTTGTCTATATCACCAGGTTTTTCTCTAAATTCAGAATCTGCCTGCAAATATACACGATAAACACGACCATATTTGTTAAAGTCGTTTACATAAGATTTTCCGAAATATCCTGACAAAGCACTATAAATTTCTGAAATATTTACACCTTGAGCAAGAGCTTTATTTTCATCAACCTTAATCAACAATTGAGGAAGGTTTGCCGTAAATGAAGTATAAACCATTTGAAAAGCAGAATTTTTATTTCCTGCCTCAATAAGTTTTTGTGCCTCATCGTAAAGTTCTTGTGGAGTTCTATCACCTTTATCCAACAATTGGTACTCAAAACCACCAAACATCCCCAATCCGGAAATAGATGGAGGTGAAAAAGATGCAATTGTCGCTGATGGATAATTTGCAAACTCTGCTTTTATTTTACCTAAAATACTCTGCATAGAAAGATCTTTAGACTTACGTTTTGACCAATTTGAAAGTTCTGCTACAATCAAAGCCGTATTTTCACCCGAAAAACCTACCAGAGTAATAGTATTTTCAACACCTGGAATTTTCAAAATTCTATCTTCAACTTCATTTGCAACAATATTTGTTCTTGATGCGGAAGAACCGTCAGGCAACTGAATTTGAGTAAATACTGCCCCCTTATCTTCTGTAGGCAAGAAGCCTTTCGGTATTAGCCAAAACATAATTGATGTAAACAAAACAATTCCCGCAAACACAGACATAGTAAGCTTTGGCGAATTAATAAATAAATTTACACCATCCAAATATTTACCTCTTATACCATCAAACCAGTCATCAAATTTTTGAATAAATTCAAAATCAGCTTTTTCTTCTCCTGATTTCAAAATCATTGCACATAAAGCAGGTGCAAGAGTTAAGGCTACCAAAGTTGACAAACCGATAGAAGATGCGATACACAAGGCAAATTGTCTGAACATTTGTCCCGTAATACCTGACATAAAAGATACCGGAACAAATACCGCCATCAAAACTAAAGATGTCGCCAAAACCGCACCAAATACTTCTTTCATGGTTACTTCTGTTGCATCTGTCGGAGATTTTCCCTCCTGAATATGTCGTTGCGTGTTTTCCAAAACTACAATCGCATCGTCTACAACCAACCCAACTGCCAAAACTAATCCGAATAAAATCAAAAGGTTTATTGAAAAACCAAGAATATTCATAAAAATAAATACCCCAATCAAGGAAACCGGAATTGCGCAGAAAGGAATTAACGCAGCTCTACCGCTACCCAAGAACATATAAGTTACAATACCTACAAGTACGATAGCAAGTCCGATTGCACTAATAACTTCCTTAATAGATTCACGAACAAATTCCGTTTCATCACGTTGAATTTTATATTCAATACCTTGTGGAAAACCTTTGCTCAATTCTTCCATTTTTTTTGTAATTTTATTAGATAAATCAATTGCGTTAGCTTCCGGCAACTGACTGATTGAAATAATCGCAGAATCTTTTCCACCAATACGTGAGAAATATGAATAGCTTTCGGCGCCCAATTCAACCCTAGCAATATCTTTCAATTTAATTTGAGATCCGTCTGCTTTTGAACGAACAATAATATTTTCAAACTCAGATACATCCTTCAAACGCCCTTTAGTACGCATAGTAAGCTTAATCATCTGTTTGTTTTTCATTGGTTCAACACCCAAATCACCTGCCGGAACTTGTGTGTTCTGTGATTGAATAGCCGCACTGACTTCTGAAATAGAAACGCCCAAATTAGCCATTTTAGCAGCATCTAGCCAAATCCTCATTGAATAATCTGAAGATCCAAATACCGAAACCTTACCCACACCCTTAATACGTGCCAATTCATCTTTGATATAAATAGATGCGTAGTTTGCGATATACAAAGAATCGTAAGTATGAGTAGGAGAATTAACTGAAATCATCATCAAACCAGGTCCACCGGTAGATTTTTTAACTGACAAACCGTAACGACGAACTTCTTCCGGCAATCTCGGAGTAACAAGTTGAAGTTGGTTTTGAACGTTAACTACCGCCATATCGGGATCAGAACCGATATTAAAATATAAAGTCAATTGATACTGTCCATTTTGAGAAGTTGATGACATATAAATCATATCTTCTACACCGTTAAGTTGCGCCTCAACCGGAGCCGCAATAGTATCTTCAACAACATCCGAACTTGCACCCGCATAAGTTGCCGTAACAACAACCTGCGGAGGAGTAATTGAAGGATATTCTTCCAAAGGCAATGTCGTAATCATTAACATGCCGGCAAGCATAATCGCAAGTGAAATAACAATTGCAAGCTTCGGGCGCTTTATAAATAAATTTCCTTGTTGTTCGTGTTTATCGTTTGACATTATTGTTCCTTTTTATTGAATGAGAGGTAAAATCTGAAAAAAGAAAAGTTCATTTATTACATTTCGCTCATTAATTGATACGTAACTGTAAAAACTTTTCTATTTTTGTTTTTCACCCGTAACTTGTTTCGTTCTAATTTTTTTCATTTCTTCTTCTGTAACAATTTTTACAGGTTTTCCAGGTGTAACTTTTTGAAGTCCTTCCGTTACAATCCTATCACCTTTTTGAACCCCTTCTTTAATAATCCAATTATCTCCATTTTGTTCGCCTGTTTTTACATAAACCAATTGTGGCAGATTATTTTCGTCTAATTTATAGACATATTTACCGGCTTGGTTTTCTAAAACTGCAGTAACTGGAACAACCGGAACTTCTACCGGATTATTTGAATAAAGTTTAACTGTTACAAATTCACCATGAATAAGTTCATTATTAGGATTGTCAAAAGTTGCTCTCATTGTTACAGTACCTGTTGTTTGGTCAACTTTGTTGTCTTGAAAATCTTGAACCCCATTTTTGAAATACTTTGTACCATTACTCATTACTAATTCAACTTTTCTATTTATATTGTTTGATTTGTCAGCATTTGCGAGAGCCTGAAAATCATTTGAATCAATAGGAAATGTTACATAAATCGGATTTGTGCTATTAATTGTAGTTAAAGCTCCTGATGTTGGAGAAACATAATTTCCGACAGTTACGTTAATAATACCGACTTTCCCATTAACCGGAGATTTTACATTTGTATAACTTAAATTTCTGTTTGCATCATTCAAAGATGCTTGAGCTGATGCTAATTGCGCACGAAGAGCATCCCTTTGCGATAATAATTGATCATACTGAGCTTTTGCAATGTAATCTTTTTTTACAAGTTCTGATGCACGAGCAAGTTGTTTTTCTGCGTAAACAAGTTGAGCTTTCAAATTTTTAACATTCGCAGCAGCTACATTAGATGCGTTAGAGTATTCTGTCGGTTCTATTTGGAATAAAACCTGACCGGCTTTTACATAATCCCCTTCTTTGAAGTAACTTTTCAAAAGATATCCGGAAATACGAGCCATTACATCAACTCGATATTTTGAAACAACTCTACCAGGTGCTTCAAAACTTCTAATTGCACTTTTAGTTTCAACTTCCTGTACGGTAACAGAAGGAGCTGGTCTATTTTTCATAGCCTTACCTTGCATAATGTTTCCGAACATTGAAAATCCAAATCTTATTAAAATTGCGGCAATAACTACCGACAAAAATATTATGATATTTTTCTTCATACACTCTCCCTATCTGATTTTATGAGTATGTTGTTTTTACAACAATTGTATTATTAATGAAATTCCGTGTCAATAAAAAATATCACAAATTATACACTCGGGGAATTAATACCTCATTTACGCAAAAGAAAACGACAAACTGTTGCTTGTCGTTGGAAAATCAATAGGAAAAAGGGAAAGGAAAATTTAGTTTATGTTTTAGTGCTTTTGCACTATTTGTTATCTGTTAATGTTTTGTCACTCGACTAACCGAATGTTTTGAAAGAACTTTCAACGTTCTTTTCAATTACTTTTTGAACTGCATCAATTTCTGTAGAAATTGCATCTTGTTCAGTATCAAGTTGTTTTAGTCTTAATTCAAGATTTTTATCTTCTGATTGAATAATTTCAATTTTTGAGTTGATATCTTGAATTGCTTGATCATATTCGTATTTTTCATACTCATATTGGTTCATAGCGTCATCATAAGCAGCTTGATCTGTTGCTGTTGTAGTCGTCAAAGCATAAGTAATTTTATTACCTGACGCATCTTTAATTGTTATGTTGATGTAACGGCCAGAGCTATCTTTTTCAATTTCACAACCTTCAACTGCTTTAACTTCTTCTGTTTTAGTTTCTGTTCCTATTTTGTAGCAATTGATATTTGATTGAGAGTTGCCGTTAGCATCATAATTTGCATTTTGTAAATTATCTAACTTGTAAAAATATGGTTCATATTCGCCTGTTGTTGTGTTTTGAACGTATCTAACCATATAGTCGCCGTCACCATATTTTTGTTTAAGAAGTGACAAATATTGTTCTTCTTCTTTCAAAAGTTGTTTAAGTTGATCTTCTGACAATGATTTCAAGTATTCATCATTAATTGCATCACCATCAATTGTTACATCTCCTCCTTTTTGAGTAGTGATAGAAGCAATTTCAGCTTGAGTTAATTGTCTTTCTTGAGTTTTGTAATCTTTTTTCACAAGAGTTCCATCATCTTTTTGAGAAACCCAAGAAACTTTATCATTCTTTTCATCATAAATAGCCGGAAGAACTTTATCTTCTGTTACTGTTGTTGTAGTATCTACTATTCCGTTTTCATTAATAGGAGAATAAGTTCCATTACCATTTTTTTGATATTGAACCAACAAATCTTTTTTAGCATCGTAAGAATAATAACCGATATTTTTTTGTTCTTCAGCAGTCAAAGGGACTTCTGTTGTATCTCCAGTTTTTTCATCAATATAATATCCGTCATCTTTTTTAGTTACGGCATAAGAAATTCCGTCAATTACAATTTTATTTCCAACTGTTTGAGTTTTTTCAGTAGTTTTAATTGCATCATCACCAAATTCTCCAAGTTTTCTCAAAGTATTTGAGCCTACTTTGTAATTATTATTTGCGCCGTCAGTTGTACGTGTAACAATACTTGTAGCTGCGCTTACCATTGAAAAGTCATCTTTCCAAGTTCTCAAATAGCTAACGGTATAAGTTCCGTTATTTTGCGCAATCATTGCTGTAATTTGGTTTGTTAATGCTCCGTCTTCGAAAGTGTACACTGCCTTAGTGTAATCATCGACAGACGGCGGTACTGGAACAGCCATACCAAGCAAATCGTTGTAGTAATTTGCAGATTGGTTAGACAATGTTGTTCTTTGTTGGTTAATCTGTTGACCTTCAAATTCAACATTTGTCTTTCTGGCAGTCAGACCTAAAAATCTAGCTTGTGATGCTGACATTCCCATTTTACTGTCGATCTTCCTTTCGTTAACTTTGTACTTACACCATGGTTATCGACACATGTTGGGAAAAACTTTAAACATGTTGAAAATCATGTTACAAAACTGTAACATTTAAAAAAGTTAATTGTTTTCGTCAAATAAGCAATACAAGCTTGTTGCCATATAGTCTTATCGCCCTAATCACTTTATCAGCATCTATTTCCCCAACATTTAATATATTCTAATATAGCTCCGCCAATTTCTTCATTAGGGTCAAATGGAGCAGGTTGTGGATTTATTGAATTTTGAATCAACATTTTTACTAAAGGACCAAAAGCATCAGGGACTTGAGTTTTTCTATAAATTCCTGCTAAAAATGTTTGAATATTAGGCGATTTAGTATTATTAAACCTACTCAAAGTCGGATACATTTTGTCAACACCCTTTGTGCCATTATCAATCATTCTATCAAGAATATATAACGTTTCAGTTACCTGCTCCTCATTGTTTGAATGTTGAAGAACATCGTTTATATACGGAAGTGCATTTTCTTTTTGCGCAACAAAGTATTTAACTTTGTTTGGGTCAACATAAGTATAGTTTCTGTCATTTGTCGGAAGTTTGCAATGCGTATATTCAAACTTGTCGCCCTCATCAACAATCGGACAAGGTTTTTGTAAATGTTGAAATTTATCTTGAAAAACTTTTGGTGCGGAATGCACTCTATAAGCATTATTTATTGCAATATTATTCATCTAATCTCCTTTATGAATATACAAACGGCGGACCATTTTTGATTTCTAACAAAATATTATCTGCCATAACTTTCAATTCTTCTTTTGGCTTGCCTTTTTGAACCTGTTTATAAAACTCATCGACAAGTGGCTGAATTGCTGCATCTTTTTTAGACTTGAAGTTCCTTAACTCGGTTGAAACAAGCCTATTTTGTAAATCAACTTCTGTCTGAGCATTCATTTTTTTCACCTGAACCTCTTTTACTGCATCACCTGCCAATTTCCCGCCATACCCAATAGCCGTAAGTCCGGTAATTCCAAAAAACAATTGTTTAAACTGTTTATTATTAGGATCTAAAAGCCAGTTATAGAAAAATGCTCTATAATCATTTACATGAGAATAAAAAGCCGGTTTTGGAGTTCCGTCACCACCAATTGTCGCATTAACTGCCGTTGTTGAAGTTTTTGATTTTTTGACCATCTTTTGTATAAAATCTTCAACTTCAGCTTTATCCCATTTCAAATCCTTCAAATACTCTTTGATAGTATTTTCATTCGCATCAATTGATTGAAAATAAGCATCCAACAAATTTTTATCTTTTTCTTTTGTTGTATTATTAGAATTTTTGATTACATCTTTAATCAAACTTTCTTTCTTTTCAACAAATTCACTCAACAATTTGTTGCTCTTACTCAAATTTTTCAACGCTAAAAAACCCAATCCGACAATTGATGCAAGTGTTGTTACACCTAATAAAAAGTAATTTATGTTACTCGATTTTTCTTCTTGTTTTTTATTTGCAGTAAACGGAATTTTTTTGCCAAAATTTGCTAAAATTTTTCTTTTTCCACCAGAAAGATAATCATTCAACTCATTTGCTTTTTCAGACAACATATTACGGGTAATCTGAATTTTTCCGGCAAAAGATTGAGTTTCAATATCAATAAGTTTTTCTTGCATATTTTTTTGAATATCCGCTTCACGTTTTTTAACCCAAACATCTTTAAACCCATCAAAGAAAGTTTTTCCAATAAAACCCATCGCTGTAAGAGTTAAAACCCCAACACCTGCTCTAATCGTTTTAAGCGTCGGACTTTGTATCATTTGATAAAGAGCCTGATGAGTTTCTTCATTTATAGCAACATTTCGTGTGGTTGGAGGAAGACGTTTTTCGTCAACAATTTTCAAATTAATTTTAGTATTATGTTTTACAAACGCAGCCAAAAGCGCAATTGTTCCCATAACTCCTACAGACAAAGCACTTATTGGTAAAATACTTTTTTCAGGCGTAATATCTTTTTCATATAACCTTGACGGCATTTTTGAATAATTTGAAATTACGAGAGTATCACAGGTATCATCCAAATTAACTTTGCAATCCGGACAATCTTTTATAAAATTATTAACAAGAACCCCTTCTCTGGTTTCGGTATTTGTTCTTTTTTGCGATTTTGTCAAATTACGTTGCTGCCTGATGGTTTCTGCATCATGAAGCGGAGTTGTACTAATCGTCATTTATTTCCTTTTCAATTATTTTTTTATACAAATCATGAATAAAAGTTTTCAATTTAAAAGCCTTTTTGGTTTCATCGACTTGCTTATCATCGTTATCAGAATTTAGCGGCTTAAATATAGAGAACAATGACTTCACTTTCTTTTTCAAACTGTTAAATGTTTCAGAAATCTTTTTTGCAATAGAAGTTTTTAATTCCCCAATTATTGCGGTCAATTTATCTGAAATATCCGCTAATTTTTGTTGAACAGTTTGAATTATATTTGAGATAGTTGTTGGAATATTTGCAATTCCTCTTGCAATACCGCCTAAAACAGTATTTAATACAAAATTTACCGGTTTTGCAATAATTGATGGCGTATTTTGAGAAAAAAATCCACCAATATTTGCAAGTTTTTGACTTGCATTCATCATTGCATTTTGGAATGTTCTAACATTATTTGCAAAATTTTGCGCATCTTGTTCTCGTTGAAGTTTAGCCATTTTTTGAGCTTTTAAAAACGCACCGATAGCTGCGCATTCATTCCAGCTCATTTCACCGGGTTTTGCTGAAAAATCAGCCTTTTTCATACCTCCGCCCATTCCACTACAAATCGGGCATGCACCTTGCGGCAAACCATGCGGACACGTTCCAATTTTATTGGAATTATTGGATTGTACAGCTATTAAAGACATAAAAAAGTCCTCTTTTTCAAGAGGCCACAAAAGGAGTTCGTTCAATCTGTGCGTAAACGAATCCATTTTGAGCATTCCGACTATTACGGCTGCGCCAGCAGTTGAAGATACTCACTTCATTTCCTCTATGCTAATAGGTTAAAATAAGCGAATATAATTGTCAAGAATTATGGTTACTTAAAAAATTTTGTAAGGGTTTAAAATATTATTTGGGTCAAATGTTTTCTTAATCTGCCGCATATAATCAATTGCGACATTAGATACAACTTTATTGATATGAGAGCGTTTCAACATTCCAACACCATGCTCACCTGACAAAATTCCACCTAAACTTGCAGTCAAATCATAGATTTCATTCTTTGCAAATTTGTAACGTTTATATTCATCTTCATCAGAATAATCAATCGGAATTTGCGGATGAACACTCCCATCACCTACATGTCCAACCATACAGACATCTAAATTATATTTTTCACAAATTTTCCTAATCCCCAAAACCAAAGCCTCTAAATTTTCTCTCGGGACAATAACATCATCAGTTGTAACATTCGGTTTTAATTTTGCACAAGCTCCCATAGAAGATCTTCGAGCAGTCCAAATTTTATTATATTCTTTATCATTATGAGAAGCTTGAATTGCAGATGCACCACAATTTTTCAAGATATTTACAATAATATCTTCCTGATACTTCATAGAACATTCAAACCCATCAATTTCTATAACAAGTGCAGCTTCTTTTTCGGTCAAAAGATTTGCAGGATAAAACTTTTCAACGGTTTGAATTGCATTTTTGTCCATAAAATCAATAGTTGTCGGAAAAATTCTCTGTTCAATTATAGCATTTACAGCACTCACCGCTTCTTTTACCGTATCAAAATATGCCATCAAAACTTTTTTGCTTTCAGGTTTAGGGATTAATTTTAAAGTTGCTTCTACAACAATCCCCAAAGTACCTTCTGATCCGACAAACAAAGTATTCAAATTATATCCCGTAGCGTTTTTAATAGTATTTGCTCCGGTCTGCAAAACTTCGCCACTAGCCGTAACAACTTTTAAATCAATTACATAATCCTTTGTCGTTCCGTATTTAAAAGACTTTGCCCCACCTGATGCCTGTGCTATACTACCTCCAATTGTAGAAACCGCCAAATTGGAAGGATCAGGCGGATAAAAAAGCCCTAACTTTTCAACCTCTCTTTGAAAATCGCCCAACACAACACCTGGTTCTACACGAGCGGTCATATTTTCTTTATTTATTTCAAAAATCTTATTCATTTTTGAAAAATTTAAAATTATTCCACCATGTTCTGTAACACAAGCACCAACAACATTTGTGCCTGCACCACGACATATTATCGGAACTTTATATTTATTAGCAATTCTTACAACCTGCTGAACCTGCTCGGTGTTTTCAACAAAAACCACGACATCAGGAATATTATTTTTAATATCTCTTAAATTTGACGCATCTTGCGCATAAGCATAGCGTTCTTCCAATGTGTCCAACACATTAGCCGACGAGAGAGAATTTTTTAAATCTTTTATCAATTTGTTAGTCTTCATCAACATAAGATGTAAGCTTTTCTATATTAGTACCAAGTCTTGATAACATTTTTTCAATCTTATCTACTTTTCTATTTAACACCATATCATCTTTTTCTTCAAGTGTTGATAATATTTTTTCTAACTTCATTTCCAATCTGTCAATTCTTGCCTCTTGTTGTTCAAATTTATTTTCTAATTCAGAAAGCAATTCAGACTTCTCTGGAACTGCAGAACGCAATTCCTCAATATTATCTTTTATATCTTGAATATCAGAAACCTTTTCAATAACGTCATTAACATTTTCTTTTATTAAATTAATTTCTGATGTTTTTTCTGTAATACTTGAAATATTTTCGGTCGTAGTATCTATCCACTCACCCAAATACATCATCACTTGATGAAAAACTTTATCAGCATTTGCAGATTCAACCGCCATTGATTGAATACTTTCAATCTTACGTTCAAGCCTTTCTGTTGCTTCAGTATTATCCAAATATTCTAATCTATCTTCCAATTTTCCAACAAGATTGCCAAAGTTATTCAATCCATCATTCAATGCTTTGTTAGATTCATCAGATGTCAAAAGAATTTTATTTGTTCTTGAACTTATACTTAAAATGTCTTCATTTAACTTTTCAATATTACCTTTCAAACCGATAATTTGTTCTTGCGTAAGAGTAGTTTCTAAGCCTTCAACAGAATTAACGATTTTTTTAATATCTCCTGACAAGTTTTCAAAATCGTTACCGGAAAGATGAGTTATTGCAACTCTCAATTTTGCAATATCAGATTCCACATCTTGTAATGTATAAGAATATCCAAAATCATCATCAGGACTAGCCAGTTGACGTAACTGGTTTTGAACCTCTATCAAACCTTGTTTAATTGCATCAGTTTTTTCCTCTACAAAATCCTTAATTTCTTCTGTTTCTTCAACAAATGAAATTTGATCAACAAGAGAAACTAACGCATTCATTATTGTTTCTTTTATGTCTTCAGAATTTTTCTCCAAGTCAACATTGTCAAGTTTTAAAAGTACATCTTTCAAATACTTGTCAATTGCATTAGCCTTTTCATCAGAAGCAACTTCAAAATATTTTCTTTGCTCAAAAATAAGTTCTTTGATATCATCAATTTCTTCTTCAATATCAAAATCATTGTCATCCATCGCTATTACATCAACTTTTTGATGTAAAGCCGTAAGCATTTCTGCAACTTTATCTTCTGTTTCTGAAAACTCATCAAATTTGTCATACAAAATATCTAATGAATTATCAGCTGCAATAATGTCGACCTTATTTGATAAAGTATCAAGAGCATTTTTAAAATACTCTGTATTTTCTTCGAAATCATCTAATTTTTCAGTAATATTTTCCAAATCCGATTTCAAAGAATCATCACTTGCAATAATATCAACTCGAGCAATCAAAGATTCAAGTGTTTCTGTCAAATCAGAACCTGTTTTATCTGCTTTAGCTTCAATTTCTTCTAACGAATGTAAAATTTCTTCATTATCAGTGGATATGACTAAAGCATCTATTTTTTGATTTAAAACATCATTTGCTTGTTCAGTTTTTGCGCCCAATTCATCTATTGAATTTAAGATTTCATCCTTATCTGTCGATAATACAAGTGCATCAACTTTTTGATTCAAAATATCAATATTTTCTTCACATTTTGAAGTGTCACATTTTTCTACAGTTTGTTCAACTGCTTGCTTAACTGTCTGATCAACAGTTTTTTCAACAACCTCATCACAAGTTGATTTAATATGTTTTTTTAACTCCTCTCCAAGTGAAAAGATATTGCCATAAATCTTATTTGAAACATCTTCTGCATTATTTGAAATAGCTTCTGTAATATTTTTTTCAATATTGTCTTGTTTGTCCAAAACAACGTCAAGTTTTACATTTATTTCTTCTTTTGTATTAGAAATTGCATCAACAACTCTCGTATCTTCCAACATATTAGCAATTTGAGATTTCATATCACCAATATATTCATCCAATTTTTCTTCAAACAAGCATTGCAAATTTTTAGAATTTGTTTCAATTGTAATATTTAATAATTCAATATCATTTTGCAGTTTTTCAGAAACACAATCTTCAATCAATGTAATTTTATTGAAAATATCTTTATAAGCCTGCTCCAATCTCATTATAGCTTCAGAACTTGATGCAAGTTCTCCATTTACATCAACACTAAAATTCATAAACGAAGTTTCAAGCAAAATTTTCAAATCTGCCATCAATTTATTAAAATCATAATCTGAAAAATCATCAAAACTTTTCTTTATATCTTCAAAATTCTGCAAAATTTCATCTCTGCTACTTTGAATTGTACCTGTAATGTCGGTATTTACAAGTCCTATTTCTTGTTTTAATGCAGAGAATTTTTCTTCTATACTTCCTGCTAAACCGGTTTCACTATTAAACTTTTCCAACACATCCAAAACTGTAGAAAATTTATTTTCTATCAAATCAATATTTTCATTTATTGAGGAATTTATATCTTTCAGTGTCGATTTTTCAAGATTTTCAATAGCAGTCAATATTTCTTTGACATTTTCATCTAACAACATTAAAAATTTCTCTGTTTTTTCATCTGCAGAAGATTTAACTTCCCCTAAAGCATCTTGAACAGAAACAATTTCCTGCTTGATATCTCCAAGCTCTTCAATAGAAGACGAAATCTTTTCATTAACATCAGATGAAGTGTTTTGAACATTTTGAGCAAATTCAGCCAACTTAACTTGAAGTGTCGCCATTTTATCTTCATAAACATCTGAACAATTTTCAATTGCAGTTTCCATTGCCAATAGTTTTTTTGAAATCTTTTCATCTACAACTTTTTTAGAAGTTTCAGAATTATCATTCAATTCAGAAACATAATTTCTCAAACTTTCTACAACATCACCTAAATGTAATTTCAAGTCAGAAATATTTGATGCAATACCAGATGAAAAACCGGTTTTTATATCAGAGAAAGAGGTTCTTAGTTCATCAACAATATCTGTCGAAAATTCATCAACTTTTCCATTTAATTCATCAATGTTTGCAAGAATAGTTTCAGCATTTTTTTCTGATTGTTCTTTCAACATGTCATTCAAATTATTCATTGCAACAATCACGTTTTCCATAGAAATTTTTGTACTTGCAAACGCTGTTGAAACATTTTGCGAAATATCTTCAGAAACGTTTTCACATTTTTCTTCCAAATTTGATTTTACATCACTGATTTCACTTATAATATTTGCAATTTTTATACTCAAATCATCAAAATAAGTTTTTGAATTAGAGCTAATTTCTTCTGATATTCTTGTTTTCAGATTTTCAATATCAGCTAAAATCTTATCCAGATTTTCACCGGCATTTTGATTTACAGTATTCAAAACTTTATCAAATTCTTCGCTGTTATCAAGATTTTCTATTGTTGTTAAAATATGTTCAATTCTCTCTGTTGTGTAAGAAAGTTTTGTATTTAAAACTGTAGAATTATCAATAATTTTTTGAACAAAATCAGCTAAATTTGTTCTAAAACCGGTAAAATCAGAATCCGTAACAATACTTTCAAAAGATTTTTCTAATTTTTCAAATCTCTCTGAAATAATTGCATTTTCTTGTTCAGAAGTTTCTGTAATCAATTCTCTCAAAGAATTTAGTACTGATTGAGAATAAGAAATTTTATCTTCTAAACTTGCAAACGAAATTTTTGATGGAATTAAGTTTATCTCTTCAGAAATATTTAAAATTTTTGAATTTATAGAATTAACTTGTTCTGTAATATCAAAACTATCAAGTTTTTTAATAACCTCCGCAAATTTTTCATCAATAGATACAAAAGATTTTTCAATATCATTATTTACTGCTACCAAATCTTGGTTTAAACCAGCAATCAATGATGCGAGTTCATCTTTATCAAAAACTTTATTTTCAACATTTCCAAGTTTCAAACTTAAATCTTCCAAAAAATCTTTTTGATTTACAAAATTACTCGTAAAATTATCAAATGCAGCACTAAATACATGGAATAAATCTTTAAGTTCTGAAGTCTTTGCAACATCATCTTGGCACAAAAGCACATTATGCAGAATTTTTTCAATATCTGCAAATCTTGTATTTGTATCAACAGACTTATCTTCAACCAACCCTTTCAATTCAGTTAAATAAACTTTTATCAAATCAGCATCTTCGCTATCTCCAGCCATAAGTTCTAATTTTGCGCTTATATCAGTTAATACTTTTTCAAAATTTTCGACATTATTTTCGTTTTCAACACGCATTGAGTTGAGAATTTCAGCGATTTCATCTACAGTTAGTGCCATTTGTTTTCACTTTCTTAAAAATATCCCACTATACTTTATTATAGTAACAGAAGAATACCAAACTGGGCAAACTCTTAACGTTTATTATTACAATTGTAAAGATAAAATTAACCCTTTTA
This sequence comes from Candidatus Melainabacteria bacterium MEL.A1, assembly GCA_001765415.1. GTDB lineage: Bacteria > Cyanobacteriota > Vampirovibrionia > Gastranaerophilales > Gastranaerophilaceae > Stercorousia. The sequence continues at coordinate 1,421,755 of CP017245.1, read as the reverse complement.
AAATTTCAGTGCTATAATATGGGGTAGACAAGAAAATAAGAGGTAAAAATGAGCCGAATAGTGATTAATAAAGACAAATGTAAAGCATGTTATTTGTGCATCAACGAATGCCCTAAGAAACTACTTAAAATTAGTGAAGCGACAAACAAACTCGGAGTTCACGTTGTAGAGTTTGATGACCCGAACCATGAATGTTTGGGGTGTGCAATGTGTGCGCTAAGATGCCCTGATTTGGCAATTACAGAAGTTTATAAAGGTTAATTAAAATCGGAGCAATTGCTCAGAAAGAAAAAATATATGACAACAGAATGTTTAACAAATAAAAAAGTATTAACAAAAGGGAATTACGCAATAGCAAATGCTGCGGTTCTTGCCGGATGCCAATGTTATTTCGGTTACCCTATCACTCCTCAAAGTGAAATTGGAGAATTTATGAGCGGAAAAATGCAAGAATTAAAAAGAGCATACGTTTCTGCCGAAAGTGAACTTGCCGCAATTAATATGGTTATCGGTGCAGTTTCAACAGGTGTTAAAGCAATGACATCATCTTCTTCTTGCGCAGTGGCATTGATGCAAGAAGGCTTGTCTTATGCAACAGCTGATGAATTACCGGTTGTATTGGTTAGCGTCATGAGAGGCGGTCCAGGTTTAGGTAATATCTACCCATCACAAGGGGATTATTTCCAAGCTACAAAAGGTGGCGGAAATGGAGATTACAAGCTTATCGTTCTTGCTCCGTCAACAGTTCAGGAATGTGTAGATTTAACATACAAAGCATTTTACTTAGCTCAGAAATATAGAAACCCGACAGTTCTACTTGCAGACGGACTTTTGGGACAAATGATGGAACCCGTAGAATATTACGACTATCCATATCCTGAAGTTGAAACTTCTGAATGGGCATTGTCAGGTGCTAACGGTAGAGATGGAAGAATTATTCGCTCTTATGCCCCACTTGCTGACAGACAATGTGAATTTTTGGATAGACTTTATAAAAAATATAAAACTATTGAAGAAAATGAAACTCAATGGGAAGAAATCAACACGGAAGATGCTGATATCATTCTTGTTTCATTTGGTAGCACTTCAAGAAACGTTAAAACTGCGATGAAAAAATTAAGAGAAAAAGGAATTAAAGCAGGTATCTTAAGACCTATAACCTTGTTCCCATTCCCTTCTAAGAGATTGGCAGAGCTTTCAAAAACAACCAAAAGATTTGTCACGGTTGAAGTTAATATGGGACAAATGGTTAATGATGTTAGACTTGCAGTTAATGGTGCATGCCCTGTTGATTTAGTAAACAAAGGTGTTGGTGCGCCACCTTCAGCAGACGAAATTGTAAAAAGAATCGAGGAATTAATATAATGGCAACACAAGTTTTTAAATTACCGGAATCGCTAAAAGGCGACGTAAAATATTCATTCTGTCCTGGTTGTGATCACGGCGTTGCCGTAAGACTTGTTGCAGAAGTTCTTGACGAATTAGGTATCAAAAAAGATACTATTCTTGCAGCATCAATCGGATGTTCTGTTACTATCTACGATTTTATCAATGTAGATGCTTTGGAAGCTCCTCATGGTAGAGCAATTGCAGAAGCTACAGGAATTAAAAGAGCAAGACCTGACAAAGTTGTATTCACATATCAAGGTGATGGCGACTTTGCATCAATCGGTTTGGCAGAAAGTATGCACGCAGCCTTAAGGGGAGAAAAAATTACGGCATTCTGTATAAATAATACAACATACGGAATGACAGGCGGTCAATTAGGACCTACAACCCTTGTTGGGCAAAAAACTACAACTTCTCCGACAGGAAGAAACCTTGAATACTACGGTTATCCGATAAAAATTGCAGAACATATTGCACTTTGCGATGGAACAGCTTTTTCTGCAAGAGTTTCTCTTGATACAGTTGCAAACATCAGAAAAGCAAAACAGGCTATAAAAAAAGCTTTTGAAGTACAATTGAAAGGTTTGGGATTTGGATTTGTAGAAATTCTTTCAACTTGCCCTACAAACTGGAAAATGTCACCTGACAAAGCTCATGAAAGAGTAAGAAACGAAATGATGCCTATCTTTAAACCGGGTATCTATAAGGATGTAACTGAAGAATAAGTGAAAAGTTCAACGTAAAAAGGAAATAAAAATGGAACATAATTTTATAATTGCAGGATTTGGTGGACAAGGCGTGTTATTGGCAGGTGAAGTACTTGCGAACGCATTTATGTTAGACAACAAGAATGTAACATGGTACCCATCTTATGGCGCAGAGATGCGTGGTGGTACAGTTAACTGTGAAATCGTAACAAGTGATGAAGATGTTAGCGAAGTTAACAAACCGGATGCGGATTTTATTGTTGCACTTAATCAGGCTTCTTTTGATAGATTTTTACCAAAAATTAAAAAAGGTGGTTGGATGATTGCAAACTCTACTCTTGTAAAAGAAGACAAACCAAGAGCAGATATCAACTATGTTTTTGTTCCAATTACAAAACTTGCTGATGAGAAAATTGGCAATGTTAGAATGGCTAATATACTTGCATTAGGAATTGTTTCTAAAGTAAGCAAATTAACAACATTGGAAACTCTAACTCAGGCTTTGGATAACGTAATTCCTCCTCACAGAAAGAATTTGTTACCATTAAACATTGAAGCTTTAAAAATCGGCTATGAGTATGATTTATTAGCAATAAAAGCTTAAATCAACTAAAAAGCTGATTTAAAAATTTCGAATTAGTTTTATTCTAATAAAGTACAGTTCGAGAGGTCTTTACAAAGTGAAAAAAGAACTAATTCAATCTATAAGAGAAAAAGAAATTCAACTGGCTAAATTGAGAGAGCATGTTGATAAGAGTTCAGTATGCTCAGATTTGTATAACAAAGTCGTTTTAGAAAAAGCCATCCTAAAAAAAGAGTTAGAAAATTCTCAAAAAAATACATTTATGCAAAGAGTAATCAACCTTGTTCCCCGCAAGAAAACGTTGATTTGCGACTATTTTAGAAGATAAATTGAAATATGTTGTTACAGAGGGCTACGTGCGTAACACTAATCTCATTATTTTCAATATGAATGGGATTACTATGTCGTTTCACCCCTCGTAATGACTATTTAGACTTTGCTTCTCTGCATCTTTGCCTCTAATACTTATATAATCTGCGAGAATGACAAAAAGTAATCAGATATTATATTTACCAACATTGGCAAAATCCAAACCATAATCGCTGCTCCCAAAACCGGTTTGAATAAGAAACTAAGTTGGAAAACGTTTACCTGCGGTGCAGTTTTTGAAATTACACCCAATATAATGTCTTGTCCCAATGTCGCAAGAAGTATCGGAGAAGCAATTTGCAACCCCATAAACAAAACGTTTGATGATAATTTTACCATATAATCCATATTAACAATTTGATGCAAAGGAATACTTGTCGCCCCGAGTGGGAAAATATCTATACTATGAATTAAAGCAGTAATTAACCAATAAACTCCGCCTAATTGTATGAAAATTACCAATCCCAAGAGTTGAAAACACTTCCCAACAATTGAAACTTGAGATGACGTTGTCGGATCTAAAACCATTGCAGAAGATAGCCCCATCTGCATATTAACCATATCTCCGCCCGCATCTACCGCAAGCAAAATTAATTGAGCAATATATCCAATCATCGCACCAACAACAAAATTCAACAAAATTGAAAGCGCAAAAGATCCCTGAATTATGTGTACATCAGGTTTTACTGTACTTGTCAAAATTATTGTCATCAACAAAGCCAAAGCAATTTTAACCATGCCTGGAATTTCTTTTCTGTTAAAAACCGGAGCAAGTCTAAAAAAGCCCAACAATCTTGCAAAAATAAAAATTCCTGCTGCAAGGTAGGCATTCAACATTGGAAACATTTTCATTAATTCTGATATAATTTGTTCCACTCAATCTACCTTCCAAGAATCTTATTTGTTTCTACAAAATTAGGCTTAGGCATAGGAGTTTGCGGACTTGCAAAATACTTTGTCTTTTGTTGCTGATCAATAAATGGAACTTTACCAGGATGTTTCATAATATAATCAATATCAGACTGGTTTTTAAACTTATCACTCATCTCTCTTTCAAATGGGGAAGTATATTTATAATAGTCTGCCGGCAAAACGTAAGAATCATTTTTGGAAACAAGATTAAATGCCATAGACATTCCGTCCATAACAAAGCCCTTCAACATATTGATAAACCCAATTCCACCAATAACAATAACAAGGAAAACACCCAAAATCTTTGGAGCAGCTGCAATTGTCTGTTCCTGAACCTGAGTAACCGCTTGCAAAATACCAACAACAAGCCCGATACCTGCAGCAACAAGTACGCACGGCATAGATATTGCGAGCATTATCAAAAAGCCTTTTGCTAAATATTCAACTAAAACTTCCATGTGTTTGTCCTCTTTTTGCTTTTATTGATGGCGGGGGAACCGCCCTACTTTGTTTCTTCGTGCCTAACTATCCTGAACAGACTTTGCCTCTTTACATCCAGGCATCTTATCTTCTAGTTATAACTTGTCACCAGTCCTTGAACTATCAACGCCCAACCATCTACCGCAATAAATATCAGCAGTTTAAACGGAAGAGAAATAATTGTCGGTGACAACATAAACATACCTAGAGCCAATAAAATGTTTGCGACAACAAGGTCTAGTACAATAAATGGTACAAATATAATAAATCCGATTTCAAAAGATGTTTTTAATTCACTGATAATGAAAGCCGGAGCTACTTGCCAAACTGTTATTTCATCAGGAGATTTTGGTGGCGCACCTTTTGATGCTTCAACAAAGAATGCTAAATCACTTTCTCTTGTCTGTTTCATCATAAATTCTTTTAACGGTTTTGACCCCTCATTTATTGCCTCGACAATATTCTGATTTTTCTGGTAAGGAACTGATCCCATATCATACATTTTTTGGAAAGTTCCCCCCATTGTGTAGAATGTCAAAATCATTGCCAAACCGATAATTACGATTGATGGCGGAACTTGTTGAGTACCCATTGCAGTTTTCAGCATTGAAAATACGATAACAAATCTCAAAAAACTTGTCATACAGCAAAAAATCAATGGTATTAATGAAAATACAGTCATTAATATCAACATTTGCAATACTGGGTTCATATCTTTTATAATTGTTTCCATTTTATTCCTCTATATATTATTGATTATGTTTTTAAAAACTTTTTTAGGTTGACGTTTTAGCTCCCTTTTAGGGAAAGTAACTATTTCCGGCAAGTCATCAATGCTTGAATTTGTTTGTTGTGTTTTTGAACGCAAAATTGTTTTTTCATTTCCTTGACTTTCTGCTAAATTTTGAACTTCCGGAATGCATGAAGAATTGCCTTCTAACTTTGAAATCAAACTTGTTCTTCCAACATCAGAAGCAACCAAAAACCTTTCGTTACCTGCTCTTACAACAAAAATTTCTTTACGAGGACCAACACTGATACAATCTTCTACATTCAAAAACTTTGACTTTGAACCGGTTGTAAAAGAGAATTTTTTATAAACAAAGACAGCCAGAAAAATTATTCCTATCATTGCTGCGGTATAAACTATAAAATTTATCATATATCCCATTTGTGTTCCTCCTCTTATTGTTGGTTTGAAAAGCCCAACTTACTTATAATATTAAAGCTTTATTGCCTTATATATCCTCATCTTCCAGCTCAAAATCGCTATAATCAAATTCATCCTCGTCAGAATTTTCTCCACCTTCTGCATTTTCTTGTGGAATTTGAGTTTCATCTATATCCATATTTTCATCAGAAAAATCATCTTGTGTTTCTTGACCTGCTACAGGCAAAGCATCTTCTGCAGGAGAATCTTTTTTAGGAGTTTTTGCAATAACTTCATCAATTTTTACTCCATATCTGTCGTTTACAATAACAAGTTCACCTCGAGCAATCGGTTTGTTTTCCACGCTTAAAGTAACTTTATTGTCGTAAATAGAAGTCAAGTCAACAACAAGACCTTCCTCAATATTTTTCAATTCTCCAAGGGTAATTTTTACGGTATCAAATTGAGCATCCATCTCAACTTCAATACTGTCCCAAAGATTTGTATTATCTGTCATTTCTTCACTTCCTCCATCGTTATCAACAGGAATTACCAAACCCAAATTCGGGTTTAAGTTAATATCTTTTTCATAATCCTTAAATTTCAAAACCATACGTTTTGTATTACTGTTATCAAAAACAACAATATCATCAACATCAATATTTTTTATATCGATAAGTTTAAACCTTGTTGAACCAACTTTTATTGCAACATCAATAATACTTGTCGAAAAATCTCCATAGTCAAACTTATCTTTTTGGGATGTTACAACATCAGGTTTCAAAAGCTCATCAGGCAAAGTTATAATAAACTTTGCAACTTCATTTGTCGTAATATCTTTTACTAAAAAAGTTAAATGAACAACATCAAAATTTGAACGTTTCAATTCTGGTGGGGCTGGTGACAAAAATTTTACCATAGAATTAAACATATAATCATTAAATGATGTAATAATTTTTGCCTCTAAATCAGTTAATTTGTTCAAATTAAAACGGGAATTTGGTTTACCTAAAGCTCTATCAAGAATAATTCCAACTGCCTTTTCAGACGTTCTAAAAAACATATCATGAAGTTTATCAATACGAACTTTCGTAACAAAATAAGCTTCTTTATCCATCAATGTATTTATATTTTTACTAATCCCTATCAAAATAAATTGTAAACCTTTAAGGAAAAATTCATCACTTGATGCTTGAACAACTTGCGGATAATTGTTCGCAAACCAGTTGTACTGTGCGTACAACTCTTTATAATCTATTGAATTTATAACTTGGTTTACCATACTTATCCCTTAGTCTGTATAATAATGATGAGCTTTCCCCACAAATACAATAGAATAATTCTACTTACTTCACATCAATCATTTAATGGATATTTTGAAAAAAGCAAAAAATTATATTAATGAACCTATCGCCCCATCGCCTTATAGTCTTATCGACTTTTCCTCCATAAAACTGTTTACTTATCAACCTTACTTGTTATACAATCCTTTTATGGTAAAAAATGTTTATATTCACATACCATTTTGCAAATCAAAATGTAAATATTGTTCATTCATTTCATATCCGAAAATTGAATTAAAAGAACAATACATTAATGCACTCATTAAAGAAATCCAAACGAAATATAATGGAGAATTGTTAAATACATTATATTTTGGAGGTGGAACTCCATCTATATTGACAATAGATGAGTTTTCAAAAATTATAAACCTTTTCAATATAAATAAAAGTACAGAAATTACATCTGAACTTAACCCAGAAACTATTACATCCGAATATTTAAAAGGTTTGAAAAAATGTGGAATAAACCGCTTGAGTTTTGGTTGTCAAACTTTTGATGATAAAATTTTAAAACTTATTGGCAGACGACATTCATCAAATGATGTTAAAAATGTAGTTAAATTAGCTCAAAATACAGATTTTGAAAACATAAGTCTTGATTTTATTTATGGACTTCCACAACAAACAATTGACGGTTTTGAAAATGATTTGAAAACCGCAATTTCTCTAAATATTCAGCATATTTCATTATATGGATTAAAAATTGATGAAAATTGTTATTTTTACAAAAATCCACCACTAAATCTTCCTGACGAAGATACTCAGGCCGATATGTATATAAAAGCCATTAAAACTATGACCAATAATGACTTTTTGCATTATGAAATAAGTAATTTTGCAAAAGATAGTTTTCAATCCAGACATAACCTGAATTACTGGGATAACAATACTTATTATGGCTTTGGTGTATCTGCTCACGGATATGAAAACGGAGCAAGATATTTTAACCCAACAACATTAGGTGAATACATAAATAATCCGACAATTCATAAATCAAGCCACAAACTCTCTAAACAAGAGCAATTAGAGGAAGAAATCTTTCTCGGATTTAGGAAAATGAGCGGAATAAATGTTGAAAACATAAATAAGAAATTTAATATAGATTTCCGTAAAAAGTACACTACAACAATAGATAAGTACCTATCTTATAAGTATCTAAAAGAAACTAATGTAGGTTTTGCGCTAACTGACAGTGGAATTTTAATTAGTAATGTTATTTTAGCAGAATTTTTAAATTAAACTTTAAAACATTTGCAATAAAAAAGCCCGCCAGAAGCGGACTTTTTTGTTTTTATATAAAATTTTCTATGCTTCTGGAGCAGCTTTTTCTGCGCCTTCAGCAGCTTTTTCTGCACCATCTGCGGCTTTTGTTTCTGCTGCAGCTCCTTTTTTACCAAATTTTGAAGCAATTGAATCCCAAACACCTTTAGCATTTTCACCAATGTCGTGCAACACGTTTATAGCTTTGTCTGTCAATTTCAATTCTTTACCTTCTTGAGCAACAACTTTGTTTAATTTACCTTTACCAACTGCCAAACCTAAGCCTGCATAAGCTAAAGCTGCTAAGCCGACAATTGTTCCAATAATAGCAGGAGCTTTACTTTTTTTCTTTTCTGCACCTTCTTTTTCAAACGAATCTGCCGGAACATCAGCAACCGGAGTTGCAAATTGTCCTGGAGCATTAATTAAATCTTGTGAATTTTGAGCCGGAGCGACATCGCCTCTAAAATTTACGCCAGATACAGAATTTATCATGAAAAACCTCCTTTTAACACACTTTGTTATATCTATTTAAAACGACTGACAAATATATTTTGACTAAAAATATTTTCTTTTTCAATATTTGTTACAAATGTTTACAAAAATTTTGGAATATTTTTTTATCTGGTGTCATCTTATGTATTGAAAGGGAGAAAAAGCATGGGAACAGAACAAGAAACACTTATTTATATTGAAGATCAGGACAAATTGGATGCGAGCGTTGCTGCAAACGCATTTGCACACAAAGATGTTAAAAATAGAGCATATATTAACACACTCGGTGCAGAATTGGCTCTAAAATATCTTGCATCAGAAGATATAGATGTTTCTAATATTTATAATATTCATTCTATAAAGAAAATTCTTGAAGAAATGGATATTTCAGATATTATGCTACCAAATATTCATATTGATGTAAGAGTAGTTTTTGATGAAAACGTTATTTTCGTTCCAAAATCTCATTTTGAATATAACATTGTTCCTGATATTTACCTTGTTTTCTATCTTGCCAAAGATTTATCACATGTAAAATTCTTAGGCTTTTTCGATCCTAAATTAATTAATAAAAATAACGCAAACGACAAATATTATTTTATTGAAAAAGAAAAATTAAGTTCTGCAAAAGACTTGAAAAAATATATTGAAACACACCAAAGCACAACAAACGAAACCCTTTCAGAAGAAGATTATTCAAATTCTGAAAGAATTATCGTTGCAATGTCTGACAATGATATTTCAGAAGATGACAAAAAATATTTAATCAATCAGCTTACAAAAAGTGCAGAATTAAGAGATAAATTTATTGAGTATGAAAACTTTGAAACACTTTCATACAAAGCGATGACAGATTCTGAAATCAAAAAACCTGAAATCAAAGATATCACTGAAACTAATCCGGTTGACACAAATATTACTGAAATTTCAGACATCGTAACAGAAGAAGAACCGACAGATGTTTCAGAAAACCTTGAAATTGATGATATTGAACTTGAACCAATTGCACCAATTGAAGACATCGCACTTGATGAAAATTTTAACAATGATACAACAGATGTTGCAAACACAACCGAAGCTCCGAAAAATATCGACGAAAAATCATCGAATGATACAGATATTGCAGGCACTGCAATTGCCGGAGCAGCAGCAGGAGCAATTGCGGGTGCAGCAGCCGGAACTGCAGCAATTGCGGCTGGGGAAATTGCTGGTTTAGCATCTACTGCAGCAGAAATCGGTGCTATCGCAGAAACCGGTATGAATATTACTGATAAGGGACTTGATATTGCAAAAGACCTGATTAGCGAAAAAAGCGAAGAAAAAATTTCACTTGAAAATGTTGAAGCACCTGATATTGAAGATACAGCACTACCGCAAGAAGATGTTACAACAAACTCTATTTCACTTGATGAAGTTGACACTTCTGCAATTGATAATATTTCTCTTCCAGAAGAAAACATCGAAACAGAACAAATTTCATTAGATAATGTAGAAATTCCAGAACCTACTGCCGGTGAAGATTTTATCAATCAGATTGATAACAAAATTTCTTTTGATGATATTGAAACCGATGTTACAGAAAATACAACAGAACCACTTAACATTGACGAAGAAAAAATTTCCCTAAACGAAGTTGATACAACAAGCATTGAACCTTTAGAAAATCTTAATGACCAAGTTGATATCAACGAAAATTCAATTTCTTTAGATGATGTTAATATTTCTGACGTTGAAACACTTAATCCTAAAGATGATTTTCAAGAAGAAACAATTTCTTTTGATAATGTAGATATAGACACAACAAACATTCCGGAAGAAAATCTCAATATAGATACAAACGCAACAGAAAACAAAATTTCTTTCAATGATGTTCAAGAAAAAGAGAGCGAAATTAAAGACGAAAACCTTAACACAACAGAAACAACATCATTTGATAATGTTCCACAAGCAGAAGTCGAAGAACTTGACACATCAGATTTTATGGACGATGTTGTATCACTTGATGACATGGACTTAAATCTTGAAGAAACTGGACTTAATGAAACAACAGAATTAACAAATAACGTTGAGCCGCTTGATATTTCAGAAACAGTTGAGCCTGAAAACTCTACAGAGAATTCCGAACCTGTTGCCGAAACAGAAGAAAACAAAGAAGGTTTTGGCAAAAATTTATTAGAAAACCTTACACCTGAAAATCTTGATAATATTTCAATTGAAGATTTAGGATTGGATGACAAGAATTTACCTGAAACAAATGCTGAAGACATTTCTTCAAACGATTTGTTATCTCAAATTGATGACATCCTTAACTCTTCCGCAACATCTGACACTCCAGTAGAAGTTCCGCAAACAGAAACAACTGATACAAATGCGTCATTAGACGAAATACCTGATATTACTGATTTGGCAAATACTCCTGTTACGTCAGACGAAACTAATACTGAAGAACCAACTATTACAGAAGAAAATTCAGAAGAAGAAAGCAACGCTGATGATGCAATGTTTGCCGATATTGATGATCTTTTAGGTGGAGAAATTAACAGTGAAGAAAAATCTACTGAAACCCAAGATACACCTGAAAATATTGAAGATAATAAAAATATCGGAGTATTATTTAATGATACAGATCCTGTTACGGATGCAGAACTAGATAACATTGAAGAAGATGCCCAACCACAGTCTATTCCTGGTGCAGCATTAATGAACAAACCAAAAACAAATAAAAATACAATTATTGTTGCAGCAGCATTGGTTACGGTTTTAGCAGCAGCTTCAGCAGTTATGATGCTAAAACCTAAAGACGACAATGCAACTGATGTTGTAGAACCAATCGCAACAACACAAACACCGTCAGACAATGTTCCAACTGCACCAACTGACACAGAAAATATTTTGGCAAACACACCTGATATTAAAAAAGATGCAAATAATATTCAAAAAGCTCAGCCACAAGAACTTAAAAACACTGCAGTTAAACCTAAACAAGGTGCGAAAGAATCTTATATGGATGTAAGCAAACTTGTTTGGGATGTGCCTGATAGCCTATCATATAGCACAAAAATGCAAAATTATTTAAGAACTGCCGGCAAAAGTATAAAATTGTCACTTTCAGCAGATTTGCTACTTGCAGATGAATATGCTTACACAAATCAAGTTAAGGTTAGCCTAAAACTCTCTAAAGACGGCGCTGTTCAGGATGCAAGAATTGTTTCAAGCAGTGGTTCAACACAAATTGATAACATTGTGTTACAATCTGTTAAAGAAACTTTAAACGTCGTAAAACCGCCTAGTGACGAGGTTAAGACCCCAGATTTCAATTTGGCTCTTATCATATACTTTTAATTATGCTATAATGTGATAAGAACGAGGAAACTTTAACGTGGAATTAGCACAAGACAAAATAGATTTAATAGAAAAAATAATTAAAAATGATAGAAAATTCGCAAATAATGAAGATTTGTATGATGATTTCTTCAATGAAACCTGCAAAAGATCTTTATTAATTGTTAAGACTGTAACTTCTGATGTAACATTGGAAGCTTATTTGAGAAAGATTGCAACAACTTCTATTTTAAATGTACTAAAAAATGAAGGTAGATTAAGAAGAACTAAAACAGGCTATATGTCAACAAAAGAAGTTCCGCTTGAAACTGTTGTGCAATCCAGCCTTCCTGATTATTCTAAAATTGAAGTAACTTATGAACCGGTTGCTATTCAAGATACTCCGGAAGATGTTGCCGTAAAAAAAGAAATTCTTCAAATCATTGTTGACTCTGTTTTTGAAGTTGATAAACAAGAGCCTGCCAAACAGTATGCCAAACTTTACGACCTTAGATATGAAAAAGGTATGACTCAAAAGGAAATTGCAGAAGAATTGTCTATCTCGCAATCAGAAGTTTCAAAGAGAATTTTCAAGTTGATGGAAAAGGTTAAACAGACATTCAACTAGGATTTTTATACAATGAAGTGTCCAGTATGTAAAAAATCAATTCCTGACGATACTTTAAAATGCCCTTATTGCAAGGCTCGAACAGGATTGGTTTGCAAAAATTGTAATACAGTTAATTCAATATTTGATTTTAAATGTAAAAATTGTGGCAAAGAAATTTTAAAACTTTGCCCGAATTGTAATAGTGTAAATTTTCCAAATACAACAAGATGCAGAAAATGCGGTTACTCGTTCGAAAAACCCAAAGTAGAGGCTCAAAACGTAAAGCTTAAAAATCCTGCAAACCTCGTTTCACAACAGAGTGCTAAAAAGATTTTAGTTAAGGGAATTAATTCTCGTGACAAAAAAATCTTTTCTTTAAGTGGCGAAAAAGGTGTTGGTAAAACCGTTGTACTAAAAGCAATTATGAATGATTGCAAAAATTATTCTTGGCTTTACGGCAAATGTACACCAATCACGCAAATAACATCCGGGGGCTTAATTCAGGACATTTTGTTGAATATTTTCAACTTACCAAATTTTTGCCTTACTAATTTGCAGTTTAAAAAAGATTCTTCAAGATTTTTCAAAAATGAATTTCCAGAACTCAATAACAGAGAAATTTTTGACCTAATCAATTTTTTATATCCGAGCAAAGACGGCACTTTTGAAGATATTGTTGCAAATAAAAATAATACATTTGATTTTTTAAATAAAATATTTGATAAAATTACGTCAGTAGGGAAATTTGTAATTGTTGTTGATAATTTCGATTTTATAGATGGGTTTTCATATGAGTTTTTGAGCAAATTTATAAGAAAGGAAAATATTTGGTCAAATCTTAAATTTTTAATACTTTACAACGAACCAAAACCAGCAAAAGGGTATTTTTATTTCCCCGAAAACACTGATGAAAGAATTTATCTTGATGTAGGAATTGCACCTTTAGAGTTTGGACAAATAGGGATGTTGGTTAATCAAAAAACTTCTAAAATTGAAGGTTTTCCAGAACTTTCACAAGCAGAACTACAAGAAATTTATACTATCAGTAAAGGAAACCCGTCATACATCAACCACGCACTTGATTTTTGTTTTGATTGCCAACTTTCCGGCAACGATTTTCAACTTGCGACAACATTTAATTCTTTGTTAGAATTTAGACTTGGACTTTTGGCTCATATTAACCCGGTTGCTTATGATATATTACTCGGCTCTGCAATTATCGGTGATAAAATCAATATGAACCTCTTAAAAGAAATTTTTGAAGTTAATGATAAAACATTCTTGGAAATAATGATTTATCTAAAAAAGATGGATTACATTACGCCAATAAACGATATTTATTGCGAATTTAGCTCTCTTTTATTATGGGAAACTATTCTAAAAACAGCCAAAAACGACACAAATTACAATGCAATAAACCAAAAAATCTTCAAACATTTAACTGGTTTTACGCTCAATTCTCACGCAATATTAGGAATTATTGCCCAGAACCTAAAACAACCGCAACTTGCGCTTGAAATTTGGACTAAAAACACCAGACTTGCATCTTACGTTGGCGATTTGAACCTATACGCAATTTCGCAAAAACAATCTTTAGCTTTAATTAACGAATTTGATGAAACTCAAACTCTAAAAATAAGATACAACATCTCAGAAAGATTAGGAAAACTTCTAGCAAACTCAAATCCGACAGAAGCTATAGAATATCTTCCGGATGCAATTTCTAACGCACAAGCAATCGGAGATAGTCCTCGAGAAGTTGAATTGTTGGCATACCTTGCCTCATGTTGTCGCAAAACAGGAAATTATTTTGGTGAAGTTGAATGCGTAGATTCCGTTTTGAAAAAAGTTAAGCCGGAAAACAAACTGGAAATAGCTCTTTTAAAAACAACTAAATTAAATGCTCTATTAAACATTGGCAATTGCGGACAAATTATAAACATGATTGATACCGAGATTATGCCAATAATTGACCAATATTTCGACAAAAAATTAAACATCAAAGATGCAAAACTTGGTTTTATGTACGAAACTTGGTTGAAAACGTATTTAGTTTTGGCAAATGCTCTTGTTATGCAAGGTAATGACAGATCTTTTGAGATTTTAACAATTCTGTTTGATATTATTGAAAGAAATCAAATTAAAGATGACTTGTTTATTTGTAAATGTAAAATCACCCTTGCCTTTGCAAACACCATAAAAGGCAATTACAAAGCTTCTGAACAAATGCTTGAAGAAGTTTTGAAACTTTATCGTGAAAACACAATGGATAATGAAACAATTATCCGTTGGAATTTTATCAACATAATTAACAATTTCTTCCAAAAACAATACGATGGTATTCAAGAAGATTTGTTCCAAATCGTAACATTTGCCAACAACAATGGTGATAATTTTACGAAAAATATTTTGAAAACCTTGCTTGGGAAAGTGCTTAAAGATAATGATAATGTAAAACAAGCAATTGAAATTTATAATGACCAAATCGCATATTTTGCAAAAGAAAAAATGGCTGTAGGTGCGCTTCTGACATGGTTTTTAATCGCTGATGCAACATTAATTACAGATGGAGCGCAAAGTGCAATGGAAATTGCAGAACAAGCACTTGAAGTTGCACAAAATCCTAAAATAGACAGTTACTTCTTTACAGTGCTTTTGAAAATGGTCATTGCAAAATGCGCAATTACAACATCCGATTTTGAAACCGCCAAAATTCACCTTGAAAACGCAATCTCACTTGCGAAAAAATTCAATATGAACGACTTGCTTTCACGACTATACATTTTGTACGGCAAATATTTTCAAGAACTCGGTCTTGTAAAATCCGCTGAACAAATTGAATATCTTCAAAATGCAGAAAAAATGTACAAGAACGCAGAGGAACTTATCGCAAAAACAAAAAACAAATATATTTTAAAAGAATTACGCCAATCCGGCAAATCTCTGACAACCTTCTGCGTGATGAATAATATTAAAATATAAGTTAAAATTTTTTTGAAATATAAAAACACCAAGCTTTGAAATTTAAAGCTTGGTGTTTTTTTTATTTATTTGCAAACTAACTATTTGCGAAGAGCTTGATCAACAGCTACTGCAACAGCAACAGTTGCACCAACCATAGGGTTGTTACCCATACCGATGATACCCATCATTTCTACGTGAGCAGGAACTGATGATGAACCAGCAAACTGAGCATCACCGTGCATTCTACCCATTGTATCTGTCATACCGTAAGATGCAGGACCTGCAGCTACGTTATCTGGGTGCAATGTTCTTCCAGTACCACCACCTGATGCTACTGAGAAGTATTTTCTACCATTTTCCCAGCACCATTTTTTGTAAGTACCAGCTACTGGGTGTTGGAAACGAGTTGGGTTAGTTGAGTTACCAGTGATTGATACGTCAACACCTTCGCTAATCATAATAGCAACACCTTCAGAAACGTCATCAGCACCATAACATCTGATTTCGCCTCTTTCTCCTTCTGAGAATCTAGTTTCTTTAACAACTTTCAATTCGCCAGTTTTGTAATCATATTGAGTTTCAACAGAAGTAAATCCGTTAATTCTAGAAATTACATAAGCAGCATCTTTTCCTAAACCGTTCAAGATAACTCTCAAAGGATTTTTTCTAACTTTGTTAGCATTTCTAGCGATACCGATAGCACCTTCAGCAGCAGCGAAAGATTCGTGACCAGCTAAGAAACAGAAACATTTAGTTTCTTCTCTCAAAAGCATAGCAGCCAAGTTACCATGACCGATACCAACTTTTCTTGTATCACCTACTGATCCTGGTACGCAAAATGCTTGCAAACCTTCACCAATCAAGCTAGCTGCATCAGCAGCAGTTGCAGCTTGTTTTTTTAGTGCAATAGCTGCACCCAATGTATAAGCCCAAACAGCATTATCAAATGCGATAGGCTGAATTCCTTTAACAATTGCTTCAACATCAATACCGTTTGATTTGCAAAGTTCTTGAGCTTCTTCTAAAGATTTGAAGCCATATTCAGGTAAAACTTTGTTCAATTTAGCTTGACGTCTGTCTTGTCCTTCAAATTTTACTGTCATTTTATTTTCCTCTTAATTGTTTTTAATTAATACGTTTTAATTAACTACTTCCTGTCTTGAATTTGCTCTACGCTCCCAGAGTTTTGCATAAGCAACATTGGCGCAACATGCTCAATCTGCTCGCTATCCGGACACATTACACTCAGTCCGTACGCAAATCCGCTCTCCCCTCAATTGGCGAGGAGATTGGGGAAGCAACTAGTCAACTCTTGGGTCGATTTTCTTAACAGCTTCAGCATATCTGCCGTATGTGCTTGTGAATTTTTCAAGAGCTTCTTTTGGATCCATGCCTTTTTTAACAGCATCCATAAATTTACCCATGTGAACGAACTTGTAACCAATAATTTCGTCGTTTTTGTCAAGACCTAATTCAAGAACATAGCCTTCAGCCAATTCTAAGTATCTAGGTCCTTTTTGTTTAGTTGAGTAAATAGTACCAACTTGAGATCTCAAACCTTTACCTAAGTCTTCAAGACCAGCACCAACAGGCAATCCGTTATCAGAGAACGCAGTTTGAGTTCTACCGTAAACGATTTGCAAGAACAATTCTCTCATAGCTACGTTGATAGCATCACAAACTAAGTCTGTGTTAAGAGCTTCTAAAATAGTTTTACCAGGAAGGATTTCACCAGCCATAGCAGCAGAGTGTGTCATACCTGAACAACCAATAGTTTCAACAAGTGCTTCTTGAATGATACCATCTTTAACATTAAGAGTTAATTTGCAAGTACCTTGTTGTGGCGCACAACATCCACAACCGTGAGTCAAGCCAGAAATTTGTTTAATTTCTTTAACTTTTGTCCAATCACCTTCTTGAGGGATAGGAGCAGGCTCGCCTTTAACGCCACGTTTAACGCAGCACATTTCTTCTACTTCTTTTGTTACTTGTATACGATCCAACATTTTCTATACTCCCTTCGGTTATATACAAGTTTTATTTTACGTGCTGAAAGATTTCAGTCAAGAAAATTCCATTCTACAAAATTCACAAATATAACAAAAAGTGAAACATCACAAACAGTCCTATTTTAAATAATCTATTAAAAAAAATAGAGTTTCAAATAAGCACCCACCTAAATCCTCTCCTCACAAGGGATGACTTTATTTCACTTAGCTGCTTAGCTGCTTTTAATACAGTCTTTGCATCTAGCCATCTTAATAACACATTACCAATCTGATGAAACTTCTTCTTCATCATCTTGAAGTGCTGATAGGTCTTTGTGTTCAGAACCATCAAAACCATCAGGCAACATATCATCATCAGGCCAAACAGTATCTTCATCATGACGAGAAGCATTCAAATTAAGAGATGCAGTCAAATCAGAATTACTCAAATCTGTTTCTGACAAAATACATCCTGCCATATCACAATCAGAGAAATTACAATAAGTCATCTCTGCATAACTGCAATCTGCTCCTGTTAACAAGGCATCTGTAAAATCACATTCCAAAACCCTTGCCCTTGTAAAATCAACTGATGTTAAATCTGTATTCGTAAAGTTTACAAATGATAAATTACAATCCGCAAAAGAACTTGAGTTTAAATCCGCATCAGTAAAATCTATTTCGGACAAATTTATACCTGAAAAATCAACTTCAGACAAATCAACTTCTTCTTGTTCAACTTTCCATTCATTAAATTTTTCCGGATTTTTTCTCAATAATTCAACTAATTCTTCTTTTGTATAATCTATCATTTATTTCTCCTTTATTTATGATTTATAATTTATGATGTCGGACTGAAAGCCCAACTGACTGTGTTATAAATTTTGTTATTAGATTGAAAGCAAAACTTAATTGCTTTCGTGCAAATAGCCAGCGACAAGCACAGCCTGTGTTCTATTTGTTACTTTTAGCTTTTTGAAAATACTATTCAAATGTGTTTTTACTGTAACCTCTTTTACAAACAATTTTTCTGCAATCTGTTTATTACTTGCCCCATTTGCAACCATTTCTAACACTTCTTTTTCTTTTGAGGTTAACAAATCTGGGGGCAAATCTTTTTTAGGCGATTGTTTAACCGAAACACTTTGCCATTTTGAACGTCTTAAAACAGCTTCCATCCTGGCTAAAAG
This sequence comes from Candidatus Melainabacteria bacterium MEL.A1, assembly GCA_001765415.1. Lineage (GTDB taxonomy): Bacteria > Cyanobacteriota > Vampirovibrionia > Gastranaerophilales > Gastranaerophilaceae > Stercorousia. The sequence goes on along the minus strand of CP017245.1, from coordinate 1,402,994 downwards.
GTTCGGCAATATAAACGGTTTTACAATATAGTCATCTGCTCCGATTTTCAAACCGGCAACCATTTTTTCTTCTTCATTAACTGCCGTAAGCATAATTACGGGTAAATGTTTTGTATTTTCATTTGAACGAATTTCTTTCAATGTTTGCCATCCGTTCATATTTGGCATCATAACATCAAGAAGAACAATATCAAAATTTTTGTTGTTATCAAAAAGTTCCTTCAATGCCTGAACACCATCGTGTGCCGTAGTTACTTCGTATCCGTAAAAAGGCAGAGCGTCTTTTAAATATTTGGAATTGTCGTCAACCAGTAAAACCTTCGTTAATTCCGGCATTTTATCAATCCTTATACAATTTTATTTTTAAGGGCTTTTAGAGCTGCTTGAAGTCTGTCATCAACTTCAAGTTTTTGCAAAATATTTGCAACGTGGGCTTTTGTAGTATTTATACTTATAACCAAAATTTGTGCAATTTCCATATTACTATAACCTTCAGTCATAAGTTTTAAAATTTGAGCTTCACGAGAAGTCAAATCATAATTTTTTCTGTTATCTGTTTCATTTGTTTCAAATGACGGAGAATTTGCACTTGCTTTTAGCACGACATGCGCAATACTAGGGTCAAACCATGCTGCACCATCAGCGACAGAGCGAACAACTTCAATTAATCTTTGCGGATTAATTTCTTTAGAACAATAAGCATTTGCACCGGCTTTCAAGCTGTTCAAAACCTCTTTTTCGTCATTATGAGAGGTAAGTATAATAACTTTTACATCCTTGTTTGCGGAACGAATTTGTTTTGTAGCCTCAATTCCGTTCATATTGGGTAAACCTAAGTCCATGATAATTATATCAATATTATTATTGTTAAATATCTGAATAGCCGTTTCTGCGGAATCTGCCTCATATAAATTTTCTACAAAATCAACATTTTCAAAAGTCGTTTTCAAGCCAAAACGAGTGAGTTCATGATCTTCAACTATCAGAATATTTTTTTTCATATACTTAATTCCTCTTTTGTCGGGATATAATCAGGGTTTAAAAGCAAAGATTTTTTAAAATACCTTTGAGCATCTTGTTTAAGTCCCTGATTTTTTGCAATCAATCCTTGATAATAATAATATCTAAAATCGTTTTCGTCAATATAGTTTGCAACGCCAAGATATTTTTTCGCTTCAAAATAGTTTCCACGTTCAATTTCTACACGTCCCAAATCTATCCAGGCATCTTTGTAATTCATATTTATTGCAACTGCTTTTTTTAAATATGCTATTTCTTTTGACTTGTCTTTTAGCGCAATTTTGTAATATGCGACAAAACTGTCAGAATATGATTTCAAAATTCTTTCATAAATCTCAATAGCTTTTTTTTCTTTACCTAATTGTTCATAAGTTTGCGCAACTTTTACAGAACAAATTGAAGATGTCTTGTCGGTTGATGCTGCTGACTTGTAGTATTTTAAAGCGTCTTTGTAAGCCGCATTTCTAAAACTCAAATCTCCCAAAACAAGAAGTGTAGTTGTATTTCCGCTATCGAGTTTGTAAGCTTTCATTGCAGTATCTTGAGCTTTTTCATATTCTTGCATATCATAATAAACTCTTGATAATATTGCATAAACTTCTTTATTATGTTTCTTTTTGGTCGTTAAAGAACTTTGTAAGGTCCTTAAAGCTTTTGCATACTCGTTTTCATAGTAATAATAGTATCCAAGATGATACATTTTTTCGGAATAATCTTTTTGAGATTTATACAAAACATACTGTTCAAGAGATTTAACTTTCTTTGAAAAATCAGCAGTATAAAGATTTTGAGCTTTTATGTAATCCACCATTTTCAAGGCATTTTGCGGTTTTTTACCTTGTGACAAGATTTCAGCTTTCAACTTTTTATAATTCAAATTTTGTGGGTTCATTTTTATAGCTGTGTCGATGTAATTTCCAGCTTCAACAAAATCATTTGATTTTAAATACCCCAACGCCGCAAGATAATTTGCGTAATCAGAATTTGTCATAAGTGCAGTATTTTTAACCAATTCTGACGTAGCTTCTCTACTTTGATCATTATAAATTATGTTTGAAAAAATCTCACCCAAATAGATTTCATCATCTTGTTTTAATCTTTTAGAAGTACCGTAATACAAATTGATATCACAAATCAAAAAGTCTGATAACGCTTTATCTTCAATCTTTGATGCCGCCAAATCTGCCAGTTCAAAAAAACCAATATCTGACATATTTTCAGCCATCTTCATATACGCATAATCGTTTTCATCCATAGTTTCAATAAGAACTTTAAAATCCATATATGCAGACTTTACATTGCTTTGCATAAACCTGTCAAACGCAATCACATATTGGTTATGAATGCTATTATGAGTTAAAGTTGCTTTTTTTAACGGAATTGCAATAGTATTAACAGGAATTGGTTGTGGCACAAATGGATTTGCCGGTTGAATTGCATCAAAGCCTTCTCCCAAAACAGGAGCTGACAAACAAACTGTTATAACAATTGTACTAGCTAATTTGTGCATTAAATAACAACAACCCTCTCTTTATTTTACATTCCCAGAATAGTAGAAATTAAACAATTCTGCAATATGTTTTTGTTCATCTGTAGAATTTTCATTAATGATAAAATTGTAAATATCAAATAAATTATAATGGCTCAAAATTTCTTTGTCCTCATTTTTAAAGATATGGTGATTTTCTGTTAAAAATACCAAAATAATTTTATCTACAGGAATTTTCAAAAATGTATCGACCAAATTTCCATCAAAATGCTTATTTTTACCTGAAATCAAGATATCAATAACATTTTGAATAGGCATTTTATCACGATAATGACGTTTTGACGTAATCGCATCAAAAACATCTGCGACCGCCAAAATTCTTCCACCATAAGGGATATCTTCACCACTCAAATGTCTGTAATAACCGGAACCATCATATTTTTCGTGATGAGAACATGCGATTTCAGTAATTTGTTTAAAATCTTCTGATGTATGAATTTTTTCCAAAATATCATGGGTAATTTTTACGTGTTCTTGAATATGTTTGTATTCTTCATCTGTCAATTTGCCTTCTTTTTGAAGAACGGAATCTCTAATACCAATTTTGCCGATATCGTGAAGAATTGCAGCTTTTTCAACAATTTCTTTATATTTTTCATCACAATCTAAGGCGTTAACAAGCAACATTGAATAAAGTTTTACACGACTTGAATGACCTGCCGTAACCTTGTCACGGGCATCAATTGAAGTTGCAAGCGTATCAATAAAGCTTTCAAACAAAATCTTTTGTTCTTTATATAATTCCTTTTGTTGTTCAAATAACTGAGCATTTTCTAGTGCAATAGAAGCGCTTCCTCCGATTGCAACAAGCAAATCTTCATCCCCCTTAGTAAACACTCCATTATTTTTGTTAAGTACTTGAAAAGCTCCAATAATTTCCTGATTATTGTTTTTGATAGGCATACAAAGAATTGTCTTTGTTTTATAACCGGTTTCTTTATCAATATCAGGATTGAAGCGAGGATCATTATAAGCATCAGGAATATTCAACGGTTCACCGGTTTTTACTACATATCCTGCCAAACCTTTATCTGCCGGAAATCTAATTTCTTGACTACCCAAACCTAAAGCGACTTTACTCCACAACTCATTTTTATCTTTATCAAGCATAAACACTGTACATCTGTCTGCTTGAATAGCAATTTTTGTTTCCTCTGCAATAACCTTTAACAATACATCAATATCAGTTACGGCAGTGATTGAACGCCCTATTTTTACCAACGAAACCAACGGATCACTTTTTATCGGCAATGAAAAATCCATCCCGTTTTTTAACTGTTTAATCCTTGTCAAAACGTAACCAATTATTGACAATTCGTCACCTGCAACCATAGAAAGATTTTTAGCACTTTCAAAATGCAATAATGCAGTATCTTTAGAATTTTCACCAAAATCAACAGTACCTTTTGCATACTCATTAGCAATTTTTGCAGTGCTACTTTTTGCAAATTCTGCCATATATTGAGCATCATTCAACATATCCAAAACATTTGTATAATTGTTTTTATCTTTAAGATAAAGTGCCATTCCCAAAAAGCTCATACTCACAGATAAATATTGCGGATTATCTTTAAAGTCTTTTCGTGCAGAAGTAAAAGTAGTGATTGCGTTATCGTAATCCTTGTCCTCTAAACAGGCTAAACCTTTTTTTATAATTTCCGTACCGTTGTTTTCCATCTTCTTTCTTAACCCTTGTGTATATAAATATCAGTTTTTACATCTCTATGTTTTTATTGTACAATATTTTTGAGAATAATACAAATTTTTTATAGGTGGTTTGATGAAAAAAATTACAATACTTATTCCTGTATATAACGAGGTCAATACATTAGATAAAATTTTGGAAAAAGTTGAGCAGACGAATTTTTGCGGACTTGAAAAAGAAATTATCCTAATTGATGATTATTCAACCGACGGGACAAAAGATTTATATTCAAAATATCCGTATAAAGTTTTATATCACGACTTTAATCAAGGTAAAGGTGCAGCACTTAGAACTGGATTTAAAGAAGCTACGGGTGATATCATTGTAATTCAGGATGCAGATTTGGAATATGATCCGGTTGATTATGAACCACTTGTAAAACTAATACTTGATGGCAGGGCAGATGTTTGTTACGGTTCAAGACTTTCAGGAGGGAAACCGTCTCGTTCATTTATGTTCCATCACTTGTTAGGTAACAAATTTTTATCTTTGTTAACAAATATCCTATATGGCTCAACTTTGACCGATATGGAAACTTGTTACAAAGCGTTTAAAGCTGATTTTATTAAAGGAATTGAAATAAAATCAAACAGATTTGATTTTGAACCGGAAATTACGGCAAAAGTCTTGAAACGTGGGGCAAGGTTATATGAACTTCCTGTCTCCTACTATGGTAGAGAATTTTCAGAAGGGAAGAAAATAACATGGCGTGATGGTATTCATGCTATAATAGCATTAATAAAATTTAGGTTTACGGATTAAGATAGGAGTAAAAAAATGAAAAAAATCATTTTGTCATTATTTTTGGCAGCATCTCTTGCAACTCCGTCACTAGCTGCAACATGGAGTGCAGTTGACAGAGTTCCTACAGTAGGGAAACAGGTTTTGACTAAGAATAGCTTGCCATCAACTACAAAGTTTGTTGTAACAGAAACAGAAGTTACGAATAGCACATCAAACTCTAACAACGAACTTTACATTCCAAAAATAGATTTAGGCTACGCTGGTAACGATAACGAAGTTGCAGCTGTAATCGCACAACAAATTGGTGTTATTATCAACGCTAACGCATCTAAGAAAAAATTTGTATCTAACGTAACATCAGCTCTTGCAGGAAATTTCGCAGACACAAGCCTTGAAAACACTGCCTTGATTGCAAACGAATTATCTCTAAAAAGTATGTCTGAAAAAGACAAAATGAACGCTGATATTACTGGTGTTGATTTAATGATACAAGCCGGTTATAACCCATTAGCTATGATTGTTATTTTGGGCAAACAACCTGGAACATCTTTGGATATCCTAAAAAGCCAACCAAATAACTTTAGACGCACAATGTATATTTATGACTATTTATCATACAACTACCCATCTAAAGTTAAAGCCGGCTACAACTGCAAAGAATACAAAAATTTCTTGGCTTATATTCAACCAACAATTACTGAAAGAAATGCCAATAAATCTAAGTTAGCTAAATTCCAAAAAGAACAAGCTAAGCTAAAAAAAGAAAGAGCTAAACAAATTGCTAAATACAAAGCTACTGGCGGTTTAAACGGATGGGATGCGTCTTATACAATTTTGAAAAACTTGTCTGAAAACGCAGAAACAAAATAATTAGCAAATCTAATATAAACACTAAAAAACCTCCTTTAAAAGGAGGTTTTTTATTAAATAGAAACTATTATTATAAGAATTAGAACAATGGAGAATTAAATAATGGGTGACACGGAAGAAATTATAAAATGTCCTGCTTGTGACAATGAAATGCAAAAAATATTCATTACAGATAAAGGCATAAACATTGATGTTTGTTCAAACGGATGTGGCGGAATATTTTTTGATAATAAAGAAATTCAAGAATTTAGCGATAAAAACGCAGATATTTCAGAAATTAAACAAGCTCTTTCTAATAAAAACTTCATGCCTGTAGATGAAAACAAAACAAGAATTTGTCCAGCCTGCGGAACTCCTATGGCAAAAACAAGAGCGCTCGGAATACAAATTGATACTTGTTACAAATGTGGAGGAGTATTCCTTGATAATGGAGAGTTTGAAATTGTTCGTTCTAAATTTGTAAAACGTAAAAAAGTCGTACCAGTAGAATACAATCCAAATAGTGACATTGATATAGAAGAATTTTATAGAGATGCTCAAAATGAAGAAATAGTTAATGAATATGGTATAAAAAAAATTTCTCCAATGCGTATTAGCCGTATTTCTATGAGAATGCTCCGTTTTATATTTCGGTTGTTTTTATAATAATTTCTATTTAAACCAATAACAAAAAATTACCTACATAGTTCAGATTTAATAATCCGACAATGTAATTTTTGATACAAACAGAGCATATTTACACAAAGCCTTTGGCATCTAAAAACTTTTAGGCTAACCTTGTAATACCATTCTTAATTTTTCTAGTTTTTCTACACTATCACTTTCAAAATAAATTCTCAATAATGGCTCTGTTCCACTCGGTCTGACAAGAACCCAACTTGAATTATCATCAAAATAAAGTTTTACACCATCTTTTGTATCAATTGATTTTACCTTGAAATCTCCAATTTCTGTCTTATTTTTATATTTTTCCAATACCGGTTTAATTTCTTCAACATTTTCAAGACGCTTGTCAATTCTATCATTATAAAATTTACAATCCACAAAGTCATACAAATCTTTTTGAAGTTCTACAAGAGATTTATTCGCATAAGCCATTGCTTCTAAAACAAGTAAGTTTGCAAGAATACCGTCTTTTTCAGGAATATGTCCCTGAATACTCAAACCACCTGATTCTTCACCACCAATAATTGGATTAAACCTCCTCATTGACTCACCAACATGTTTAAAACCAACTGCAGTTTCAATAACTTCTACACCCAATTTTTCTGCAACTTTGTTCAACAAAAGACTAGCACCAACTGTTTTCACTAATGTTCCGGAATAGTTTTTGTGCTTTTTCAAGTGCATCAAAAGAATTGAAATAATCTCATTTGGAGAAACATACTCTCCATTTTCATTAATCACACCAAATCTATCACTATCACCATCATTTGCAAATCCAACAGAATTTGGAGTTGACTTAACTTTTTCAATCAATTCTTTTAAATATTTTGGCTTCGGTTCAGGCATTCCGCCCCCAAAATTTGTATCATGGAACATGTGTAAACTATCATATTTAATTTCGTTTATATCCAACAATTTGTCAAAATATCCGATACTAGCAGCATACAAGCCATCGAAAATTATATTTTTTTCAAAAGTTTTGATTTTCTTGAAATCAATCAATTTTTCTATATGGGCAAAATAATCTGGTGCAAAATTGTATTTAGTAACAGAGCCATTACCCAATGTTTTGAAATTAGCATGAAGGTTATACATCAACTCATCCGTAATTTCAGATGTTGCAGGTCCTGCATAATCCGGAATAAATTTTATTCCTAAATATTCAGGTGGATTGTGAGATGCCGTAAACATAACTGCACACGCATTCAAATGTTTTGCGTTATATGCCAAAACAGGGGTTGGAATAACTTTTTTTGATATAAAAACTTTAAACCCGTATTCTGCCAACTGTTCAGCAGATTGTTCAGCGTATTCCAAAGCCATATTACGAGGATCATATCCGACAATAATTTCCTTATCTAACCCAAAATTGTCGTAAACATATTTTCCTATAGCTTTTGTAACAGTTCTAACATTTTCCTCATTAAAGTCTTTTCCTACGACAGCTCTCCAGCCATCTGTTCCAAATTTAATTTCACTCATTAATCTTGCCTCAATATTATCTATCTGCTATAATCATATAAAAAATAAGGAGTAATCGCAAATGTTAAATTTAGAAACAGTAAAAACTATAGCATATCTAGGGCCACAAGCCTCTTTTACAGAGATGGCAAAAGATAAATTTTGCAAACGATTTAACATAAGCGCATACCCAACTCCTCTCCAAACAATTAGGCAGGTAGTTGAGTACGTTGATGAAAATGAAAATTCTCTTGGAGTTTTGGCGGTAGAAAATTCTATTGAAGGTACTGTTAGAGAGAGTCTTGACAATCTTATGATTACCAAAAATCCAAATATCAAAATTCTTTCTGAATGCTACATGCCAATTAACCACTGCTTACTCTCGAGAACGACAGAATTTTCATCAATCACCGGAATAATTTCGCACCCTCAAGCACTTGCACAATGCCAAGATTTTATTCATAACGAAATGCCATTTAATGTAAATATTATTGAAGCTCCAAGCACCGCAGAAGCTGCACGCAACTTACAAAACTATAATCTTACATACGCTGCAATTGGGAGTGCTAAAACCGCCGAAACTTATAATTTAAACATTTTAAAAGAAAATATAAATGACGACAAAACAAATCAAACAAGATTTATTTTAATTGGCGATTTTGAAACGGAAGAAACAGGTAATGACAGAACATCTCTGGCATTTTCAACCGAAAATAAACCTGGTGCATTATTAAATGTTTTAAATGTATTTATGGAAAATCACATTAACCTTTCATACATCGCATCAAGACCTTCAAAACACAAGTTTGGGGAATATATTTTTATCGTAAACTTTGACGGGCATATTCATAACCCTAAAATTATGCACACAATTCAGCAAGTTAAAGAACAAACAACTCATTTAAGATTTTTAGGTTCTTACAAAAAACAAAATGCTATTGCACTTCAGCAGTAACAAACGCAATAGCTTTTGCTCTATCATGCGACAAACTTACTTGAAAAACGACCTCTTTTTCAAGATTTTTTAGAATACGAATTTGCGGACATTGATTGTCATTATGAAAAACTTCAATTTCATTATACGAAACATTTAAAATATTCAAAGCAGTCAAAGCCTTTACAACTGCTTCTTTAGCACAAAAACGAGCAGCAAGATGACTTTCCGGTTTTGCATACTTCATACAATATTCAAGTTCTATAGGAGTAAACACACGATTAAGAAAAGCTTCCGATTTTCCTACAAATCTATTTATATCTTCAATATCAACGCCTATTGCCATAATTTGATAATACCACAACATTGACGGATTTTGCAAACACATGGTATAATAGAGTATCAAACGCCGAAATACAAAATTCATTAAATTAGTCAGAAAGGATAATATGACTAATTCAATGATTCCTTACTCATTTGTTCCGGGTACAAAAGCCAAAGCAGATGAAGTAAATGCCAATTTCATTTCACTAGCAAATTTTATCGAACAAAATAAAAATTCTACAGCAAATGACATTGAAACAATTAACAAAACACTAAATGAAAAAGCCGACAAAACAGATCTGAACGTCGAACACACCGTCACAGAAGCGGACACTAACTTGAACGACTACAAAAACAGAGGGACTTACATATTTTCAACCCTTTACACACCGACTAATATTCCCAAAGGAGAAGCCGGCTCTCTTGTCGTAACAGGAGATGAAAATTCTGTTATTACGCAAATTTGGATTTGCAACGGAGAAAATCCAGAAATCTTTACAAGAAAATACGAAAATGAAGAATGGGGCAAATGGTATTCTACACAAGGAATTTTGTCAAAAAATAATCCCGGATATATCAGACTTCCAAACGGAATTTTAATACAATGGGGTTTTGGAACTTCCTCTAAAATAACCTATCCGCTTGCATATAGTAAAGTAGCCTGTCCGGTTTTTGCCAAACAAGGTTATAGCGGAACAGCACATTACGCTGATGCCGGAACTGCAACACAATCTTTAACCGGTTTATATTATGGTTGCAGTGGACAATTTGTTTATTTGAACTGGATAGTTATAGGTTATTAAGGAGAAAATATGAAATATTACGGAACAAAAAATAATAAAGATTACGGGTTTTACGAAAACAAATTCGACGGAGCAATTGAAATCTCTGATGAACAATGGGTTGAACTATTAGATAAACAAAACAATGGATACGTTATTATTCTATATAATGGAAATGTAATTTCTGTAAAAGAAAATGAATACGAAGAAAAAGACGGAATTTGGCACAAACTTTCAAAAGACGAGGTTCAAACCCGCCAACTAAACATCCAAAACGAAATTCGAAAACAGGAAATCAAAGAAAAATTGGAAGATTTAGACAAAAAACGAATCCGAGCATTGTCCGAACCTGCACTAAAAGACGAAGAAACAACATGGTTAGAATATTACAACACACAAATCTTTAGCCTGCGACAAGAATTAAATCAATTATAAATTAACAAAAACCGGTCTTTAAAAAACCGGTTTTTACTTTTTATACATCAAAATATATATTCATCTTTTTTTGAATAGATTGATTTATATCCCTTGCGATACTTTTGACCACATTTGTGTCAAAAAATGTATCATACAAATCTGTTCTTTCAGGATGCTCAGGATCTCTAAAATGAGCTACTATACCATACATAAGATTTTGCCCAACACCATCAGATGTTTTATACTCATTATTCACAATCATTTTTTCTTTTGGCAAATGAAATATTTGTCTTGTCTTTTTAGCTATATAAGATAAAACCGGCAAATTTTCATCATTAATTTTAACTTCATCACCATTCAAAAACAATGCAGTGCCATCATTTTGCGCATAGTGTTCAATATTGACAACATCTGAACCGTTATAATGCTCGAACTGGTTTGGTTTTGTTGCAACTTTTTTAACCATTGAATGAAATTCTGAAAGGTCTTTTCCATTAACATCATCGGTCAAACACATTGACAATGCAGTAGAAAAAGATTGCTTGTTCCTTTGAAACTGACATCCTGCAACATTTTTAATTCCTGTAAAACTTATATTATTAATTTTATCCATAGCATTTTTAAAACCCGTAAAAAAAATTTTTTGCGCATGTTATAATAAATTTATTGAAAAATATCAAATATGGAGAATTGAAATGGAAATAAGAAGTGAATTTATAGAACAAGCGAAACACTTAACTCGTAACGCAGAAGTTCTGCCGGGCGGAATTGAAGAACTTGCAGTAAAACTTCAACATGCACACGACACAAATACTCCTCTAAGAGTAAAATTAGGTATGGATCCGACAAGACCTGATTTACACTTGGGACACACAGTTGTTATGAGAAAACTTAGAGAATTTCAAAATTTGGGACATAAAATTGTTTTAATCGTAGGTGGCGCAACAGCTATGGTTGGCGACCCATCAGGCAAATCAGAAACAAGACCTGCTCTTACAAAAGAACAAGTTGCCCAAAATGCTCAATCATACTTTGATCAAATGTCAAAAGTTTTAGACGTTACAAAAGCAGAAGTTGTAAATAATGCCGATTGGTTACATTCTATGAGTTTTATTGATTTATTGAAACTTGCTTCAAACGTAACAGTTGCACAAATGATGACAAGGGATGATTTCGCAAAACGTTACGCAGATGGCAGACCAATTGCTATTCACGAATTTTTCTACCCGCTTATGCAGGCTTATGACTCTGTAGCAATTGATTCTGACATTGAATTAGGTGGAACAGATCAAAGATTTAACACTCTTCTAGGCAGAGATATTCAAGCCGCTTACGGTAAAAAATACCCTCAATTAGTAATGCTTTTACCATTACTTGAAGGAACAGACGGCGTTGTCAAAATGTCAAAAACATATCCTGAACACTGTATCTCACTTACCGATAGTGAAAACGATATGTTTGGGAAATTAATGAGTATTCCTGACAACATGATTTCAAGATATTATAGTTTGCTTACAGATGCAACAAAAGAAGAACTTGAAACAATTGACAAACAAATCGCTGAAGGTTCTGTAAACCCTCGAGATATTAAACTAAAACTGGCTTACACAATCACTGCAGAATATCACGGAGAAGACGGTGCAAAACGTGGTCAAGATGCGTTTATCAATGTTGTTTCAAACAAAGGTATTCCTGATGATATTCAAGAGGTTTCAGGAATGAACGGAAAATGTATTCTTGATGTACTTGTAGAACTAAAATTCACTGCAAGTAAAGGAGAAGCAAAACGTTTAATTCAAGGTGGCGGTGTGAAAGTTGATGGAGAAAAAATCACCGATATGGCTTATACATTTAACTTTGAAGGCAGTGTAGTATTACAAGCAGGCAAAAGAAAATTCGCAAAATTAATTTAAGTGAAAAGTGAAAAGTAAGACGTGAAAAGACCATTACAGGAGCTATCGCACCAAAGCTATTTCCAAACGAAGTAAACGATATGGACATTTCACATTTCACTCGGAGAGATTATGTTCAAAATCATAAAACGTGGCATAACAAAAGTCAAAGAAGATATTCAGGTTATCTACGACAAAGACCCAGCCGCAGAAAACCTCTTAGAGGTAATATTGTGCTATCCGGGATTGCACGCTCTTATTGCTTATCGCTTTGCACACAGATTATACAAATGGCATATTCCGCTAATTCCTAGAATTATTTCTTACATAACAAGGATTATAACAGGAATTGAAATCCATCCGGCTGCCAAAATAGGTAGAAGATTTTTTATAGATCACGGAGAAGGTGTTGTAATCGGCGCAACTACAGAAATTGGGGATGATGTGTTGATTTATCAACAAGTAACACTTGGCGGAACAGGCAAAGAACATGGTAAACGCCACCCAACATTGGGGAATGGAGTAATCGTCGGAGCAGGTGCAAAAGTTCTTGGAAACATAAATTTAGGCAATTACGTAAGGGTAGGTGCAGGTTCAGTTGTCGTTGAAGATGTACCGGATTATTCAACAGTAGTCGGAGTTCCTGGAAGAATTGTTCATCAAAAATTCAGAGATAAAAACGGAGTTTTGATGCACAACAGAATACCTGACCCAATAAAATGCGAACTTAACAGACTTAAATACGAAGTGTTAGAATTAAAAGAAAAAATGAATAAAAACGAATAGTAAAGAGGAGGCAAAACTATGTACCATATCTACACAATTAAAAACAAATCAGAATTTTCAAAAACATTGGTAGCTGAAACAAAAGATTATGATGAAGCTTTAGAAAAAGCAGAAAAAGCAATTGCCGGAAAAGAAGGCTATAACTATGTTGTAGAAGAAACAGACGGTTCTATGAACAGTTATGGCGATCTTCTTACAACCGTTGTTGCAGAAGGTTAGAAATAACTTAAATCCTATGAAAAGTTCCTTCCCTCATAAGGGAAGGGCTAGGGATGGGGGCTGTCCCGTTAGGGATTAATCCACCACTTTCTTACCATGGATAATCTTTTCTGATTTCCCATCCATCATATTCAATCAACTTAGCGCATAGACCTTTTCCTTTTGTCTTATTGCAAGCATGATTAGACCCGTTACCATTCATAATATCTTCTCTTGATGAATAATTTCCACCGTAAGTTATAAAACCTTTACTATTACTAAATTCAAATATAAATCTATCTCTGCTATTCCAAGTTTCGGTAACTTCTTTACAATCTTTGAACTTTAAACAGAAAAAGTATATTTGATTATAGTTTGAAAATCCAGTACCATTAGGCAAACCAACTATTGCATATTTTCCTTTTGTAGTAGTTTCAGTTACTTTCATATATGGTAAAACGTATTTTTGTAACCATTCTAATTGTTTTTCTCCGTCACCACTTGTCCAATCGTAACCTTCTCCGCCATTTCCAAAACGATTACCATCCCATGTATCCCAATCACCGTTTTCTTCTTTTGACATCTGAAAAGCCTGTCCCATAATAGAGTTGAAAGCTTTCAACTTTGTCACCACTTCTTTTTTACGATGGTTTTCAATCAAAGATGGCATAGTCAATGCAGCAACAACCCCAATAATACCAAGAGTAATTAGAACTTCAGCTAAAGTAAATCCGGCTCTTTGAGAATTGTCACAATTGGCTACGTGCGTAAGCCCCTTACACCAATTTGTAAATGCTTTAAATTTCATTTAATAAGCTCCTATCAACATGTTGTTATTCAGTATCAATATATTGATACTATTATCATTATATTCACTTATTAAAACATTGTCAAGATTATATAATTTTGACATGGCTGAGGAATTAAAATATAAATTAGGAAGAAATATCAAAATCGAACGTATTCGCAAAAACATTACGCAAGAACAATTTGCAGAATTGATAGATATGAGTTTGAGCTATGTTAGCAAATTAGAACAAGGCTTGACTTCTCCAACTGCAATAGCATTATTTAAGATGGCAAAAATTCTAAACATCCCAATGGAAAAATTCTTTGAAGGAATTGAATTATAAAGTTTTTGCCAGTTTATAAATTTATCGTTATAATACAGAAATGAGCATTAAAAATTTTAAACTTTTACTAAAAAATTCAATTATATATAACCCTAATATTAAACTAATATTAGTTGCAAACATCTGTCTTATAATCACTTTACATCAATCTTTACAACCTTTTTTGAACTTCTTTCCACTTGCAAAATTATTTGGAATTATTGAAATTATTTTATTTAATTCTTGGATTTTATATAACAAAACAATTATTAAAAAGTGGAATTTTGGAAAATACAATTTGCTTTCACTTGACTTAGACGGAGAAATTTTAAAACTTAACAATTCAATAAAAATAAATTTTGAGGACATAAAACTTATTGACATTGTAGAATATAATAAAAAACCGTTTTCACCACTAGCTCCTGAAAAATTTATTAACACAGATCTTATAATATACCTAAATGACAACACAAAATATAACGTAAACATTCAATATGCAAAAACGCTAAAAAGATTAGTGAAAATACTCGACAAAACAGTAATTCCAATATCTTACGCCGGACTAGATGAAGAAAACATCGTAAACAATGTCATTGGAAAACTTGTTGTTATAATCGTATTTATAATATATTTATTGAACTGGCAAAAATGTTTTTATTTCCTCGTAAAAATTTTACATGGGAACTAAAAAAAAATAATGACTTAGTTATGCACTAAGCCATTATTACTATATCATTATAATAATTAAATATTTGCCAATTGCAAATAGTAATCATTGGCTCTTTCAAATTTGTGAGCAGCATTGAACAATCTGCTTTCTTGCAATTGTGGAGCTAAGATTTGCAAGCCGATTGGCATACCGTCACGATCAAATCCTGCAGGCACACTCATTCCCGGAATACCTGCCAAGTTTGCTGAAATTGTTGCAATATCTGTCAAATACATTTGCAACGGATCAGATGATTTTGCTCCAAGTTCAAATGCTGTATTTGGACAAGTTGGTGAAATCAAGATATCAACTTTCTTGAACGCTTCTGCAAAATCTTGAGTTACTAATGCCCTCATTTGTTGAGCTTTTTTGTAATAAGCATCATAGTATCCTGATGATAATGCGTAAGTTCCAAGCATTATACGACGTTTAACTTCCGGCCCAAAGCCTTCTGCTCTTGTTTTTGTGTACATTTCAAGTAATGTTTTTGCATCCGGAGTTCTGTAACCGTATTTTACGCCATCAAATCTTGCAAGGTTTGAAGAACATTCAGCAGTTGCTAAAATATAGTAGATACCAATTGAATATTTCAAGTGAGGTAATGAAATTTCTACGATTTCAGCACCTAATTTTTTATAATCTTCAATCGCTTTTTCAACTGCTTTTTGAACATCTTCAGACAAACCTTCTGTCATAAGTTCCTTAATTACACCGACTTTCATGCCTTTAATATCATCGTTTAAGTGAGCGGCATAATGTTCAACAGGCAAATCCAAAGATGTAGAATCTTTAGGATCATGACCAGAAATTACTTCAAGAAGATTTGCAGCATCCTCAACTGTTCTTGCAAAAGGTCCGATTTGGTCTAATGATGATGCAAACGCAATCAAACCATATCTTGAAACACGACCGTAAGTTGGCTTCATACCCACAATACCACAGAATGATGCCGGTAATCTGATAGATCCACCAGTATCAGAACCTAATGCCAAAGTTGCTTCGCAAGAAGAAACAGAAGCCGCAGAACCGCCTGATGAACCACCAGGAACTTTTTTCAAATCCCAAGGATTGTGAACTTTGTTAAATGCAGAGTTTTCATTAGAAGAACCCATGGCAAATTCGTCAAGGTTTGCCTTCCCAACGATTGGAACCAAGTTTCCCAAAAGTTTTTCTGTAACTGTTGCATTGAATGGAGAAACAAAGTTTTCCAAAATTTTTGAAGATGCGGTTGTTTTTGAGCCAACCAAATTCATATTATCTTTAAGAGCAAGCGGAATACCTGCTAATAGTGGAAGTTCTTCACCTTTAGCAATTTTTTCATCTACTTTTTTAGCAGTTTCAAGAGCAGTTTCTTTTGTCAAAGAATTGAATGCTCCCAACTTGTCTTCTAAATTATTAATTCTTTCAAATGCTGCATTAGTCAACTCTACAGCGGAAATTTCTTTATTTTTTAATGCTTTGCTTTGTTCTGTTGCTGATTTTTTTAAAAGCTCGTTCATATTTTCTCCTTAGCTATTTCTATGAGAAAATTTTATGACAAAAATAACTGTTTAGCAAGTATAAGAATAAACAAGCCATCCCAAGAACACTTGACAAAACATGAAAAATCGTAAATAATGTAGAAGTAGGGCGAAGCTCTTAATGAGTTAAGCGTTCTATTAAGAGCCTCTACGCACCCTACGATTTTAGTAAATTCAATGCTACTAACAGTATATCAAATGCTATTAGTAGCATTATTATTTTGTCAATCATAGATAACCTCCTTCCGTTCAATTTCTACGTAAATTGTGTGTAACGGAGTTGGTTGTGCGCCCTACATTACAATTATATTATAGCTTAAAAGATAATGCAACATTATTAAAACTGTTCAAAAAATTACAGTTTTTGCATTCTTTTATTAATTTGAGAACGAATTTTATTTGCTCTATACAAATAATTTGTCAATTTTTCATAATTCGCTTTGGTTTCGCCATACGGAACTTTCATGGCAATCAATTCATCTACATTTTCATTTATACTTGTCAATGTTTCCAGCGAATCGCTCATATCAAATATAGATTGAACCTTTTTAGACATTTTGGCAATAACTTTTCTTGATACAAATCTTGCCAATCTTGCAATTGGTGAAAGTTTTACCTTCGGTTTTTTAGGAGTTATCACTGTTGTTAATTTTTCAGCCAAACCTCTTTTTGAATATTGTTCTCGCAAGTCAGCAATCTCATTTTCTATCTGTTTTGCTTGAATTTTCAAATCCATTACGTCTAACAATTTTCCCAAAAGTTCAGCTCCCTTAATTTTGCTATTTAAGGCATCTAGCGCTTCTTCTTTTTCTGCAATCAAACATTCCAACTTCAATGTTTTATCGTCTAAATCTTTAAAAGAATTATTATTTAAAATATTTTGATCGATATCGTTTAATCTTCTGAAATTGTTTTGGAATAAATTATTGTTCATAACGTTTTTTTAAAAAACCTGTAAATTTTAATTTTTGTTATTCTATTGTGTAAACTTTTTTGTAATAAAGAATTGAACCGATAATTGTCAAAACGATATTCGGCATCCAAGCAGCCAAGAATGGTTGCAAAGTTCCAGCTTCGCCAAATGATATTGATAAAGCTCTAATCAAATAATACGCAAAAATAATCAAAATACTGAACAAGAACCCCCTGTTATAACGAACTCTCGGAGGAGTAATCGCCAAAGGAACTCCGATTAAAACCAAAGCAATTGTAGTCAAAGGCAATGCTAATTTATCATATAGCTCAATTCTGATTGAATTACGTTCTTTTTCATCAATATTAGTATTTGTTTTGATATAATTAACCAGTTTTGCAAAATTCATTTCTTTCGCAACATTTTTATTTAACTCTTTTGACATATCAAGTCCGAATTTTACTATCGATTTGTCAAACAAAGTTGTGTTCAAAATATTACCATCATCCCCAACAGTGTAAACTGCACCTTTTTCAAACTGCCAACCTTCAGGAGAAGTTTTACCCTCATCAGCCTGCAAAACCTGAATAGTTCCTTCTTTTGAAGAATCCAACACTGTTATGTTATGCAAAGTCTTGTTTTCACAATAACCAACATAAAAAAGTCTTTTAATACTTCCGCCATCATTTAATTCTTTGAAAACGAAGTTCTGTTTACCCTCTGGGATATTCTTTTGTCCCAAAGCCCACAAAGCCAAGTCTTTTGACTGTTTAGTCATAACCGGCACAACGCTTTCATTAATAATAAAAGAACAAACGGACATTATCAATGCAAAGATAAATATTGGTTTTGCGATTCTATTCAAGCCAATTCCGCAAGCCCGCATAACAGTAATTTCAGACTTCAAACTCAACCCGTTAAGTGTCATTACAGTTGCGAGCAAAACACCCATCGGAATAGTCATAACAATTACTTGCGGAAGATTCAAAATAATCATCATCAAAGCAACATTAAACGGAATTCCGAATAATGAAATTTGCTTAATTAAAGTGATAAAAGTATCAGATGCAAAAATAATTGACGTAAAAACGCAAACACCCATGATAAACATTTCAATAACTTGTCTTAAAATGTATTTGTCTAATAGTGTCATCGTTCCTGAGAACGGTTTTTCTTCTTTTATAACTGTATCTGCCATAATTTAATGTTACCTGAAATAATTTTATTTATCAAACTCAATCAAAACTTTTAGAACATCTTTTTCTTTGTTTTTTTCAAAAGCCTTAATTGCTTCATCTGCCTTATATCTCGCAGAAATCAACGGAGAAAAATCTATTCTTTCCGCTTGCAAAAGTCTTAATGCCGCAGGGAACTGTCCACATCTTGACCCCAAAACAGTAATTTCATCAATTACAATTGGAGCAAGGTTAAATTCTTTTGATGCAGCAATTGTGCTTTTCAAAACAAGAACTCCACGAGGTTTTGTAAGAGCCAAAGCTGTTTCAAAACCGGAAATAGAACCTGTTGCCTCAACAACTACATCATATACTTTTTCAACTTTTAAATCATTTAACAATTTTGTTTTAACACCTTGAGCTTTTGCAATATCAAGCTTGTTTTGATGTTTACCAACTAAAGTTACATCTACATTTTGACTATTTAATTCTAGTGCAGTAATCAAGCCTAATTTCCCATCACCTAAAACTATAACTTTTTGGAACGGCTTGATATGCAATTGTTCTGAAATTTCACAAGCTGCAGCAAGCGGTTCTACAAAAACTGCCTGTTCATCAGTTACATTATCAGGAACTTCAAAAAGTGTTTCTAAAGGCATTGTAAAATATTCCGCAAATACACCATCTTTTCTCCAAATTCCTAAAGTGTGCCTGTCCGGACAATGACGATAAAGTTTTTCTGCACAATATGGACAATCTGGTTTTTTACAACCATAACTAATTTCAGCCACAACTCTTTTACCCAAAAGAGATTGGTCATTGTCATTAATCTCTTCGACAACTCCAACTGCTTCGTGACCTAATACTCCTTTATACCCCATATAACCTTTAGTTATCTCAAAATCTGTATTACAAATCCCAGCTAAAGTAACTCTCACTAGAGCTTCTCCTTTTTGCGGAACGGGTTTTTTATAATCATTTACCAATTTTAATTCTTCATCAAATACAATTGCTTTCATAATTCTCTCCTTTATGATTTCTATTTTATCATAAAAAGAATTATCACACTAAACCAAATTACAACTATACAAAAATCCCTCAAACTTAAGAAAGTTCAAGGGATTTTATAGCTTTTAATTATTAATTTCTAAAGAATTATTCTTTAGTATATTCAGCATCAATTACATCATCATCGTTTTTCTTGTCTTCTGTTGTAGATGATGCACTTTCAGAGCTTGCAGTTGATTGTTCTTCTTTTTGAACTGCTTCGTAAGCTTTTTGAGAAATACTGAACATTGTTTGTTGCAATTCGTCAGACAATTTTTTCAATTCATCTGTCGGTTTGTTTTCATCCAATGCTTTTTGCAATGCTGCCTTTTGTTCATCTAATTTAGATTTATCAGCGGCATCAATTTTACCTTCAAAATCTTTTACAATTCTGTCAGCAGAACCGATTAAACTTGTTGCATTGTTTTTAATTTCAGCTTCTTCTTTTTTCTTTTTATCTTCTTGAGCATTAGCTTCTGCTTCTTTTACCATCTTATCAATATCTTGTTCAGAAAGGTTAGAAGAATTTGTGATTGTAATTTTTTGTTCTTTGTTTGTAGCCTTATCTTTAGCTGAAACATTTACAATACCGTTAGCATCAATATCGAATGTAACTTCAATTTGAGGAATACCACGCATTGCAGGAGCAATACCTTCAAGCCTAAACATACCTAATGATTTGTTATCTCTAGACATTGGTCTTTCACCTTGAAGTACGTGAATATCAACGGCTGTTTGATTGTTTTCGGCAGTTGAGAACACTTGTGATTTAGAAACCGGAATTGTAGTATTTCTTGGAACAAGCGGAGTCATTACACCACCCAATGTTTCAATACCTAATGTTAACGGAGTTACATCAAGAAGTACGATGTCTTTAACTTCTCCAGCCAATACACCTGCTTGAATTGCTGCACCAACTGCAACAACTTCATCAGGGTTTACTGATTGGTTAGGTTCTTTACCTGTGTATTCTTTTACCAACTGTTGAACTGCAGGGATACGAGTTGAACCACCAACTAGAACTACTTCATTAATATCATTTTTAGTAATTCCAGCATCTTTCAATGCGTTTTCAACTGGAACTTTACATCTATTCAATAAGTCACGGCTTAAATCTTCAAATTTAGCTCTTGTCAAATTCAAGTCTAAGTGTTTAGGGCCGTTTGCATCAGCAGTAATGAATGGCAAGTTGATATTTGTTTCCATAACAGATGACAATTCGCATTTAGCTTTTTCTGCAGCTTCCTTAACACGTTGCATTGCTTGTTTGTCACCTTTAAGGTCAATACCTTCTTGTTTTTTAAATTCTTCGCAAATCCAATCCATAACTTTTTGGTCAAAGTCATCACCACCTAAATGAGTATCACCAGATGTTGAAAGAACTTCATGAACACCGTCACCGATTTCCAAGATAGATACATCAAATGTACCACCACCTAAGTCGAATACAAGAACTTTTTCAGATTTATCTTTTTCAAGTCCATAAGCCAAAGCTGCTGCAGTAGGTTCGTTTACAATACGAAGAACATCCAAACCTGCGATTTTACCGGCATCTTTTGTAGCTTGTCTTTGTGCATCGTTAAAATAAGCAGGAACTGTGATTACTGCAGATGTAACTTTTTCTCCCAAGTAGTTAGACGCATCATCAGCCAATTTTCTCAAAATCATAGCTGAAATTTCTTGCGGAGTATAATCTTTTCCATCAATGTTTACTTTGTAATCTTCGCCCATATGTCTTTTGATTGAAGCGATTGTTTTATCAGGGTTAAGAATTGCTTGACGTTTAGCTAATTGACCAACCAATTTTTCACCTGTTTTTGAAAAACCAACTATAGAAGGAGTTGTTCTTGATCCTTCTGCGTTTGCTATAACTGTAGGTTTACCACCTTCCATAACGGCTACAACTGAGTTTGTTGTACCTAAGTCAATACCAATTGTTTTTGCCATAGTTTATTATCTCCTTTTCAATTAATTTTCTCTTTAACTATATTATTGTTATAACATCGTTTTTTGAGAATATTAAAAAAATAAACAAAAAATTAATATTTTAGTGAATAGTGAATAGCCATTTACAAAATAATGAAATGAACCACTCACCATTCACTACTCACTTCTCACCAAATAAACTACTTCAACACGCTATCTCCTCCTTCAACACCAGGCAGGCAAACACCAAACTGACAATTAGAATTGTAATCACTAGAAGGTGGTTTTGTAGTGCTTCCACTTTCCGTATTTATTAACTCATTGTGATATGGAACTACATAACTCGGCTGAAACGCATTAGGTTTCTGAATTTCTTGAATGTGATTAGGAACATATTTCTGCTGCAAAGGTTTCGCCTCCCAATTAGAAAACGCAGTGCAAGCCCCACCCTCAATTGGGCAAGTCGCCATTACAGGCAACGAAAACAACGCCATAACAAAAACAACTATTAACTTTTTTAAACTTCTTATACTTTTAATTTTTTTCATAATATACCAACCTTTCATTATATCCCATATAATCAGCTTAAACGACAATGCAAAATTTTTCATTGCCGAAAAGTAGCAAATATTTTTTTGACAATTTTTCATATTTGCCCAAAATAGTTAAAATTTTTATGGATAGCAATGACATGCCCACAAAAAACTAGAAAACTTTGATATCGTATAATTTCTTAATGCTTAACTTCGCTTATCTCGTTTTGTAACTTTTTCCAAAACCTCACAAAACGGCACAATCGGCTCCATTTTATAACCACAATCCTCAGAAAGCGCACCCCCCATTGAAAAAAGTTCTTCCTGCGGATACCTTCGACAAATTCCAGGTCTACTCTTATGTATCTTACACTTATGCGTTTCAGGATCTAAATTTTTACACTCAAAAATTAAACCTATATCATCCTTTCCAATAACCTTCAAATAAGTATAAAATCTATGCAAATATTGAAGTTTTTCAAATTCCTTTTCATCACTAACAACATGTTTATAATGTTTGACATAAATCTGCGTACAACATTTCCCGCAAGCCTTACATTTCCCAGTTCTATAATATTTGCGCCTCAAAATCTTTGACAAAAAGAATTTTCTTAAACCTTCAAACATGATTACATAATAACATAAAGTTTTGTAAACATTTACAACATTTAAAGCAAATATTAATATTCAGGGTAATTATAGAGAATGTAAAACCGAAATAAATTCTCAAAAAACTATAACATAACCAAAATAACCAACCTTGACCTCTTTTCAAAGAGGTCTTTTTTTATACTACGTATGTAGCCCTCTGTAACAATATTGGTTCATACATCATACGTTGGTGTAATGTTTTCGCACGTAGCCCCCTGTGATAATATTGGTTCATACATCATACGTTGGTGTAATGTTTTCGCACGTAGCCCCCTGTGACAATATTGGTTCATACATCATACGTTGGTGTAATGTTTTCGCACGTAGCCCTCTGTAACAACATTCATACATATTTCATATCTTGGTAAAAAAATTACAACAAATCGTCATTACGAGGAGCGAAGCAACATAGCACCCCATTTAAACAATAAAAAAGCGACCTCCAAGTAAAGAAAGTCGCTTTTTGGTTTTTCAATTATGACAAAATTTATGAAAAATATCTTTTCAATAATCCATCAAAACCTTTTCCGTGACGAGCTTCATCTTTAGCCATTTCGTGAACAGTATCATGAATTGCATCATAACCCAATTCTTTTGCACGTCTTGCAATAGCAAGTTTACCTTCACAAGCTCCTTGTTCAGCTTCTGCTCTCATTTCAAGGTTTTTCTTTGTTGAATCTGTAACAACTTCACCTAACAATTCGGCAAATTTTGCAGCATGTTCTGCTTCTTCAAAAGCGTATCTCTTATAAGCTTCAGCAACTTCAGGATATCCTTCTCTTTCTGCTACCCTAGCCATTGCAAGGTACATACCAACTTCAGTACATTCACCTGCGAAATGCGCTCTCAAACCGTCCATAACTTCTTTATCTTCAACTTTTCCATCGCCTACTTTGTGTTCGCAAGCATATACTTTTCCTTCTGCTGTATTAATTTCTTTGAATGTTGTTGCTCCACACAAAGGGCATCTTTCAGGAGCTTTATCACTTTCTGTTGACCATCCGCATACTGTACATACAAATTTAGCCATTTTTTACCACCTTTCTTATATAAAAATTAGCCTCTTTTTTTTACATGCTTTATAATACAATACAAAATATTTTTTGTAAAGTAGGAATTATTCCTATTTTTAGTAAAATTAATATTTCTTTATAAAAAAATAAACATTAATAGACCCTGAATTAAATTCAGGGTCTATTAGTGCTTAGATATAATCCTAACGTCTATTCAACTGAATATTATTTTCATATAGCATTTGGGTACGTTTCAATTTATACAAATCATTTTTCTCATTTTCTGATTTTCTCAACTCTGCATAACATTCCGCTTTTGCGCTATCATCTAACGCATTGCAACTTTTCAAATACTTTTCAAAACTAACTCTGCGCTCTGCCCAATAGTTCGTTTTTGTTCTCTCTGACTTAACATAGCTGAACACATTAAACACATCATCTCTATTTTTATAAACCGCATTTTCATAACCGGTTTCACAAAAATCTGTCCATTTTGGAGGCAAATCAGCCTGTGGATTAATTAATTTCAATTCTTCTGAAAACGCAGGAATTACACAAATTCCTAATAAAAATAGTAATAAAAGTGTGTTTTTCATAATACCTCTTAAATATTTACAAACTGTTTTACTTCTTTACGCTTAACTTTTCTAGTTGTAGTTCTTGGTAAAGGTTCTATTCTTACGACTATATTAACAGGTCTTTTGTAAGCAGTCAAACGTAAAGACAATTTCTTTATCTCATCTTTAATCAATTTTTCCACAGTATCAGCCTCGTATTTACTAATAACATCCTCTGTTGGGACTGCAACTACTGTAATTTCTTCTGTTCCGTCTTTCGCTCCAAAACTGCGAGAAGTTCCCAATACACAAACCTCAGCAATATAAGGGCTTTTTTCTAAAACAACTTCAACTTCTTCCGGAAAAACTTTTTTCCCTCCCGAAAGCACAATCATATTTTTAATTCTACCAGTAATATAAATATGCCCGTTTCGAATTTTTGCAATATCTCCCGTATGCAACCATCCATCACTTTCCAAAACTTCAGATGTCATTTCAGGTTGATTGTGATAACCTCTCATCACAGAAGGACCTCTCAAAATCAATTCTCCTGTTTCGTCATCAATTTTTGCCTCTAGACTTTGTAAAGGCGCACCAACTGATGCCAAATCACCATGCCTGTCAACATTTACAGATACAACAGGGCTTGCCTCTGACAAACCATATCCTTGATAAACCTTTATACCTATACGTTCAAAAAATTCACCAACCGCCAAATCTAATGGCGCACCTCCAGAAATACAACCGGAAAAATGTCCGCCAAATTTTTTATGAATTTTATTAAACATCAATTTTTTAATCCTATATGATGGTATAAACTTTGCAATTTTAAACATAAACTTAAACATAGCCCTAACATGTATTGGAGAATTTTTAAGTTCTGCCTCAATTGCAGTTTTCAAGAGTTTTAAAAATGCCGGAACTACAATCATAAATTCGATTTGTTTTTCTCGCATTATGCTCAAAATATCTTTTGGTTTTAGACTAGGAGTGTAATAAACCGAAAACCCAAAATTCAAAAACGTAGAAAAACCAACCGTCATCTCAAAAAGATGGTTCATAGGCAAAATAGATAAAATATTAACATTCTCATATGGTAAAATCTTATCTAATGCGTATTTTAAATCATCTAATTGCGCAAGCATATTTTGGAAAGTTATTTCAACACCTTTTGGCGCACCTGTTGTTCCCGATGTGTAAATAATAAATGCAACTGCTTTTGAACTTCTCAATTTCCACTTGTAATCATAATTATCAGGCAATTGATAAACACTTTTATCATAAATTTCACAAGAAGGCTCATCCATCAAAATTACAGCTTTAACTGATGGGATTTCTTCTTGCAAAAATTTTACCATCGCATAATGCGTTGCAGAAACCATAATTACAGATGGCTCGCAATCTGAAAGAATAGATTTCAATTCATATTTTGTTAATTTTACATCCAAAGGGACTGTTACCATTCCGGAAATTACTGAAGCAAAAACGCACGCTCCATATTCAGGCTTGGATTCAGAAATTATCGCAAGTCTATCCCCTTTTTGCACATTCAATTCACTAATCAAATAATGCGCAATTTTTCGGGACAAAAGTCCAATACCGGAATACGTAAATTCTTTCCACCCGTATTTTGTTTTCATCCCCAAAGCAACTTTGTCAGAATATTTTTCTGTTCTTTCATGCAACAATGCCAATACGTTCTTTTCTCTTAACCCCATAGATACACTACCTTTCAGACCAATTTATACATAAAGAATATTATTTTTTCAAAGAAAAGTCAAGAACATTAAGTATTTTTGTGATAAATTAAAAGCATAGAGATATAGAGGCGTAGAGGCAAAGAGGCGCAGTCTGTTACAAAAAAAACAAACTTAAAAGACAGGATATTTATTCTTTCGTCAAGAACTCCAGTATCTTTGCAAGCTAAAGGGACAATTATGAAACACGTATATATAGAAACAATGGGTTGCCAAATGAACAAATCAGATACAGAAAGAATGCTAGGAATGCTTTCTCATTTTGATTATGAAGAAACAAAAGACCCTGAAAAAGCTGATTTGCTAATGGTTAATACATGTTCAATCAGACAATTAAGTGAAGATAAAGCATTTAGCCAGCTCGGAGTTTGGGGAAAATGGAAACAAGACAAAAACCCTGATTTAAAAATCGGAATGTGTGGCTGTGTTGCACAACAAAAAGCAAGACAAGTTTTTTCTCGTGCGCCTTATGTTGACTTTGTTCTTGGAACACACAAGATTTATTCTTTACCAGATGTTATAAAAAGAATTAACAATGGTGAAAGAGTTTGTGAATGCGAAGAAACTAATCTTCCATCTCAAAACCCTGAAAACTACGAAATTAATCGTGTTAAATCAACTAATGCGTGGATAAACATTACAGAAGGTTGTAATAACTTCTGTACATACTGTATTGTTCCATACACAAGAGGCAGAGAACGATCAAGACTCCCTGAAACTATTATAAAAGAAGTTAAAGATGCATTAAACGCAGGTTTTAAAGAAATTACATTACTTGGACAAAACGTAGACAGTTATGGCAAAGATTTTAAAGACAAAAACTACAGACTTGCCGATTTGTTGAGGGAATTAAACTCTATTGAAGGTAAATTCAGAATACGTTTTGTAACATCATATCCTACAGATATTACAGATGAATTAATTGAAACTGCGAAAGAATTGGATAA
The DNA here is from genome assembly GCA_001765415.1 of Candidatus Melainabacteria bacterium MEL.A1. Classification (GTDB taxonomy): domain Bacteria; phylum Cyanobacteriota; class Vampirovibrionia; order Gastranaerophilales; family Gastranaerophilaceae; genus Stercorousia. The sequence continues at coordinate 1,375,786 of CP017245.1, read as the reverse complement.
GGTTTGTGAATATTTTCACATTCCAATGCAATCAGGAAATTCAGAAGTTTTAAAAGCAATGAACAGACGTTATGATAGAGAAACTTACGCAAAAATCGTAAAAAAAGTTCGTGATATGATACCGGATGTAACTATTACAAGCGATTTTATCGCAGGTTTTCCAGGAGAAACAGAAGAACAGTTCAAAGACACACTTACTGCAATTGACGAATTTGAATTAGATTATTGTAATGTCGCAGCATATTCTCCGAGAGAAAAAACAGTTGCCGCAAAATGGGTTGACAAATTTATTCCGGAAGATGTTAAAAACGAAAGATTTCAGCGACTTAATGATAAAGTTAAAGAAAATTGTTTGAAGTCAAATTTGAAATATGTTGGCAGAGAAATGGAAGTTCTTGTAGAGAATTTTTATGAACACAAAGGACAAATGATAAATACCGGAAAAACAAGAAATTTCAAAACAGTACATATTCCTTGCGACACAGATTTGACAGGACAATTTGTAGACGTAAAAATTTCTGGAGCAAAAACTTGGTACCTAAAAGCTGTGCTACGCACGTAGCCCTCTGCGACAATATCGGTTCATACTTCAGTCATTGGTGTAATGTTTTGCTACACACGTAGCCCTCTGCGACGACACTGGTTCATACTTCGGACATTGGTGTAATGTTTTGCTACGCACGTAGCCCTCTGTGGGTTACAAACATAGTACATTTTGGAAATATTCAATTGTTTTTAGCAAACCATCTTTTACATTAACTGTCGGCGCATATTCCAATTTTTCTTTCGCTAGTGACAAATCAGGTTTTCTTTGGCAAGGATCGTCTGACGGTAACGGTTTGAATATAAGCTTTGAACTTGAGTTAGTTAGCTCAATTATCATTTTTGCCAAATCCAAAATAGTATATTCTCCATCATTTCCAACATTTACAGGTCCCATAAAATTTTCAGCATTCATCAAAGATATCATTCCACGAACTAAATCATCCACATAACAAAAAGATCTTGTTTGAGAACCATCTCCATAAATCGTTATATCTTCATTTTTCAATGCCTGAACAATGAAGTTTGAAACAACTCGACCATCGTTTTGTGCCATACGAGGTCCATAAGTATTAAAAATTCTGATAATTCTAATATCTACTTTGTGTTGCCTGTGATAATCCATCATCAAAGTTTCTGCTACACGTTTTCCTTCATCGTAACAACTTCTTATACCAATCGGATTAACATTTCCCCAATAGCTTTCTTTTTGCGGATGAACAATAGGATCTCCATAAACTTCACTGGTAGAAGCTTGCAAAATTCTTGCTTTTGCAGAATCCGCTAAATCCAACATATTCGTAACTCCCAAAACATTTGTTTTTATTGTTTTTATTGCATTGTACTGATAATGTACGGGGCTTGCCGGACAAGCAAGATTATAAATCTGGTCAACCTCAAGAATTATCGGTTCAATAATATCATGCCTGATAAGTTCAAATTCTCGATTATCAAAAAGGTGTTCAACATTTTTTCTTGAACCGGTGAAAAAATTGTCAAGACAAATAATATGATTTCCTTGTTCCAATAATTTTTCGCATAAATGAGAACCTATAAAACCGGCACCTCCGGTTACCAAAATATTTTTCATAAAAAACCTCGCTTGGAATAATCTTAACACAAAAAGAAAAACGAAGTGAAATTTTTCAGGTTTTAAGCAAAAGGAAAAGACCCGCCATCTGACGGGTCTTTAAGAGTATTGTATGAAAAATTCTGATTATTTTTCGTCTAATGCTGCAACACCTGGAAGTACTTTACCTTCAATAAATTCAAGAGAAGCACCGCCACCAGTTGAAACGTGAGTAAAATCTTCTGCTTTAAAGTATTTCTTAGCAGCAGAAACAGAATCACCACCACCGATTACAGAAACAGCACCGGCTTTAGTTGCATCAACGATTGCTTGCAATACCGCTTTTGTACCTTCAGCGAATTTAGGGTTTTCGAATGCACCAACAGGTCCGTTCATCAAAATAGTTTTTGAATTTTTGATAACTTCAGCGAAAGCTTTTTGGCTATCTGGACCAGCATCTACACCTTCAAATCCATCAGGAATTTCATTGATAGATACAACTTTGTTTGTTCCGTTGCCAGAGAAATCGTCAGCAGCAAGAACATCAGTAGCCATAACAATTTTTACGCCTTTATCAGCAGCTTTCTTTTCAATAGCTTTTGCAACATCCATTTGATCATCTTCACAAATAGAGTTACCAATTTTACCACCGTTAGCTTTTACAAATGTATAAGCCATACCACCACCGATAATTAGGTTGTCAACTTTGTCGATTAAGTTTTCTAAAACACCGATTTTAGAAGAAACTTTAGCACCACCAACAACTGCAGTAAATGGGCGAGTTGGGTTATCAAGAGCTTGTGACAAGCATCTGATTTCTTTTTCCATCAACAAACCAGCAACAGCAGGTTTCAAGATGTGAGCAACTTTTGCAGTTGAAGTATGTTTTCTGTGAGCAGCACCAAAAGCGTCGTTTACATAGAAATCACCTAATTTAGCAAGTTCTTCAGCAAAAGTCATATCATCATCTTTTGCTTCTTCAGCTTTATAGAAACGAATATTTTCTAACAAAGCAACTTGACCGTCTTTCAATGCTTCTAATTCTTTATCAGCACCTTCGCCAACAGGTGATTTTACGAACAATACGTCTTCACCCAAAACTTTTGACATATATTTAGCAACAGGTTCAAGAGAAAATTCAGTTTTCCATTCTCCTTTTGGTCTACCTAAGTGAGCCATAAGAATAATTTTAGCACCTTTTTCTTTCAAAGCTTTAATTGTAGGAACAATAGCTTGGATTCTTGTGTCATCTGTTACATTGTGGTTTTCGTCAAGAGGCACGTTTACGTCAACTCTAACAAGAGCGCGTTTACCTTTTACGTCACCTAAATCATTAATTGATTTTTTCATATTTTCTCTCCTTTGTGGATTAAACGAATTTTTAATCCTTTTATGTATTCGCAAGACTATCATACAAAAAACATGAAATTAATCCAACTAACCAATTAAAAAATTAAAAAATTCTTTATAAATTATATACAAATCAAAGATTTTTGAAAGGGGATTTTTTATGAAAAAACAAATTATTATACTATCTTCAGCAGTTGTAATATCTCTTGTAATGGGGTATTCAATAAACAATATTGCTATTTCAAAAGCCCAACCGGAATACAAAATTGCAACAGTTGATATTCAAAAAATTGTTGCAAATTCGACAGAAATAAAAAGTTTGAAAGCTGAACAAGAAAAACAAATGCAAAACATGCAATCAACAATCGACAAAGCTCGAACAGAAATTTCTAAGGAACAAGATCCCGTAAAAATTGCACAATTAGAAGAAAAATACAGAAATGAAATCAATAACCAAAAACTTGCACTGGATACATCTTACAACACAAAAGTTAAAGCAATTGACAGTAAAATTAAAACCGCAGTAGTCGAAAAAGCACGCTCAATGAATTACAATATAGTTTTACCGAAAAACACTGTTTTGTTTGGTGGAGATGATATTACAGATGAAGTTTCGAAAATAATTCAATAGATTATCTTTGGAAAATATTAATCATAAACGGGCTAGAACCTTTTTCATGATTGTCACGCCAATCCTGACGTGTAATTTGTTGCTGCTGAATATCACGTTTGTATTGCTCATTAAAAAATAATTGTCGTCTTTTTAAACCTGCATAACATCCTGCTTGACTGCCTTCGTCCATCAAATTACATTTAAACAACGCTGTTTGAAATTCTTTACGCCTATTTGCCCAATAATTGTATATTTCTTGAGTAGATTTTGTACCTTCGGGCCAAAACCATTTAATCTCTTTATACTCAGCATTCTCTAATCCATCCGGGCAAAAATCAATCCACATCGGAGGAATTGATTCAGCAGCAACCGCAGGGAAAACTATCCCAAAAATAATTGCAAATATCAAAGATATTTTAGGAAATCCTTTTTTTAACTTCATAAGTTCATAATTCCTAATCATAATATAATCTAATAAAACAAATTAATCAATTCTTTGTAAAGATGCTATAATTAAATTGATGAATGACACATTAAAACAAACTCTTAAACTTTTACCATCACTTCCAGGTTGTTACATCTATTACAACAAAGAGGGAGAAGTTATTTATGTTGGGAAAGCAAAGATTTTAAAACGTCGTGTAATGAGTTATTTCAACAGAAAACACGATAGAATTAAAGTTGACATTTTGGTTTCACAAATTGAACGGATGGAATATATTATTACAAATACCGAAGTTGAAGCCCTAATTCTTGAAAGCCATTTAATCAAAAAATACAAACCAAAATACAATGTTTTATTAAAAGATGACAAAAAATATCCGTATTTTTTAATTACAGATGAGGCGTTTCCAAGAATTACGATTGTTCGCAAAAAAAATCTTAACCCCGACAAAGGTAGATATTATGGACCATATACAGATATAAGAGCAATGCACGCAACGTTAGATTTTCTGAAAAAAATCTTTCCACTCAAACAATGCAAAACTCCAAAATTTAAAGACAGACCTTGTCTTTACTATCATATCGGGAGATGTATGGCACCATGCCAAAATAAAGTTTCTTCAGAAGAATACACAAACCTTGTAAAACAAGCTGAATTATTCCTTTCCGGTAAACAATCCGAATTAATGAAGCAATTAAAAGAACAAATGGAAAAATATTCCGAAACACTTCAATTTGAAAAAGCTGCAAAACTTCGTGATAGCTACAACGACCTTGCAAAAACTCTTGAAAAGCAAAAAGTAGTTTACGAAAACACAAAATTAAATGAAGATGTAATTTCTCTAATGGCTGATGACGGAATTTTTGCAATAATAATCTTGATGATTAGAGAAGGCAGACTTATCGACAAAAAAGATTTTGTTTACGATGTTGAAGAAAACGACAGAACAGAGTTTTTTGCAACATTTTTCAAAGAGTACTATAGCACTCTAAAACTCGGCTACCCTGATAGAATTGTTTCTAATGAACTTGAAGCTGTTGGCGAAAAAGCATTGTATGAAGAATGGTTAGAAATATTGGCACAAAAGAAAGTTAAAATAAGTTATGGAAAATCTGCGCAAGGCAAGGAATTGCAAATGCTTGCGGATAAAAATGCAAAAGTTCTTTTGGATAATGCTAAAATAAAAAAAATGGCATCAATTTATGAAGATTTTAACGAAATCGGTTCATATTTGGCAGAAAAACTCCAACTTCAAAATTTTCCGCACAGAATGGAATGCTATGATATTTCACATATTCAGGGAACAAATACCGTTGCATCAATGGTTGTGTTTGAAAACGGAGTAAAAAAAGGTTCTGAATACAGAAGATTCAAAGTCAAATCTACGGAAGGGAAACCGGATGACTTTTTGTCAATGAAAGAAGTTTTAACAAGACGACTTTCACGTTTGGATGAGCCAAAATGGGAAAAACCCGATTTGATTATAATTGACGGTGGTAAGGGACAATTGTCAAGTGTTATGCAAATTATAGAAGAATTAGGAATAAAAAATATTGATGTTGTAAGTTTAGCCAAAAAGCACGAAGAAGTATTTCTCCCAAAACAGTCAAAACCAGTAATTTTGCCAAGAAATTCAAGTGCATTATTTTTATTCCAAAGAATAAGAGATGAAGCTCATAGGTTTGCAATAACATATCATAGAAAACTGCGTTCAAAATCAATGGTGAAGAAATAAATATAGCATATAGGTGTTTAAAAAGGCGATATGGCGATAGGACTATAGGGCGATAAGATTTAACTTTAGTGAGAAACAAATGTTGTCACAGAGGGCTACGTGCAAAAACATTACACCAACGTATGAGGTATGAACAAATGTTGTCACAGTGGGCTATGTGCGAAAACATTACGCCAACGTATGAGGTAGGAACAAATATTGTCACAGTGGGCTACGTGCGAAAACATTACACCAACGTATGAGGTAGGAACAAATATTGTCACAGTGGGCTACGTGCGTAGCACAAAAAAATAGCCGGATAGATTATCCGACTTTATATTTTTGGTGAAAAAATATAAAAATTATGCGTTAATGTCTACTTTAAAAACATTATGCGCAAATCCTGCAAAGAAACCAATTCCTGCTCCGGCAAATACAAATGGAGCAGCCGGTCTGATATCTTTTAGCATAAAGCGATAAGCTTTAGCAAATTGTTTTGTCAAATTTGTTGAAACAGAGTTAACTTCTCTTATAATTCCTCTTAATTCTTTACCTGCGACACTGTCTTCGCCACCCAATTTGGTTACTTGCTTACCAATTTCAGAGAAGGCAAATGCTCTTTTGTCTTTAGAATTTGCCATTTTGATAAAAGCATCTTGGGCTAAAGTTTTTTTGTCACCCAAAGCTTCTAAATCAGCAATTTTTGCCTTGTTCGTAATTTTACGACAATAGTTCAACATTGAACTTTTCGAAATTGAGTTTTCCTGCTTTGTTACAGGAAGAATGTACTTCGAAGCATATCCGGCAACACTGCCGGCAGCTGTTGTTTGAATAATAGTGTACAAATTGTCCGATTTTCCTACTGCATTTACTGTCATAGCTAACAAACCCTTACTTAACTTACACAATAATATCCATGAAATACTGTTGAGTTTTCAGAAACTCAACTATTCGGATATTCAGTAGATTTACACTTAAATATTCTGAACTCTTTCCCTCGTGAAAACGACATCGCTCAAAACTGAGTAATTAAATCCACTGGGATTATACACCATAATTATTTTTTTGTCAAGACTTTGATAAAGTTTAGTAACAACATTACAAAAACAACTGCTACAATGCAGATAAAGTAATGTTTGATAGTAGTAGACCCCATAAACAGTGAAGCAATAGCCCCTGCAATAATTGCAACTGATGTTAAAATCATTACAGTTTTCTTTTGTGAAAAACCTGCGTGCAAAAGTTTATGATGAATATGTTCGGCATCAGCTACAAACGGGGACTTACCTTTGGCAATTCTTCTTAAAGATGAAAAAGTAATATCCATAATTGGTACGGCTAAAACGATAAAAGGTAAAAGAATTGCTAATGTTGCAGCTTTCATAACACCTGTAATAGATATTGTTGCAAGCAAAAACCCTGAAAATAACGCTCCACTATCGCCCATGAATATTTTTGCAGGATTGAAATTGTATGTCAAAAATGCAAGCATAGAACCGGCTAAAATAAATCCAATTAAAGCACTGATTGGATTAGGTGGGGTCATTGCAACGGCAATAATCGCTAAAGTTACCGCATTTACTGTCACTACAGAACCAGCTAAACCATCAACACCATCAATAAAGTTCAAAGCGTTTGAAATTCCGACAATCCATAGCATTGTAATTGGGTATGAAAAAATTCCGATATCACCAATGAATGGAACATTATTAATTTTTACCCCCAAAAGGTAAACCAAAGTAGCAATTGACACTTGTAAGAACAATTTGAATTTCGCATCCAGATTGTAGATATCATCAACAAGTCCTAACAAGAACATCAATGAACCTCCAAGTAAAATACCTGACAATAAGTTTCCTGATGGATAATAGCTCATAAACACAAGACATAAAAAAGTCAACATTGTACTAGTCCAAATTGCAACACCACCAATTCTCGATATTGGTTTTGTGTGAATTTTTCTAGCGTTCGGCATATCAACCAAACCTTCTTTTTTAGAAAAACTAATAACAAGCGGAACTAAGCACACTCCGATTAAGTACGCTATTACTGTTCCAATTATATGTGCATGTGTTAATTTTATTAGCATGATTGTTCCTTTTTTGAATGAAGTAAACGAAACGATTTTTCACGTTTCACATTTCACTTTTCACTATTCGTATATTGGATATTTCTTACAAAGTTTTAATGAGCGTTCTCTTAAACCTTGTAGGTCTCGTTCATTATCTGACGAACATATTGCAGATGCAATAATACTTGCAACTTCTCTCATATCATCTTCTTTAAAGCCTCTTGTTGTAACTGCCGGAACTCCCAGTCTAATTCCGCTTGTAACAAAAGGACTTTGAGGGTCATTCGGAACTGTATTTTTATTAGCTGTAATTCCTACTCGTTCCAAAACATTAGCCATATCCTTACCTGTTTTACCAGTTTTACGCAAATCCAGTGTCATAAGATGGTTTTCAGTCATTCCGCCTACAATATCCATTCCTTCATCCATCAAACCTTGAGCCAAAGCTTTTGCGTTTTTCAAAATTTGTTCGGCATAAGTTTTAAATTCAGGCTTAGATGCCTCTAACAAAGCAACCGCTTTACCTGCAATAATATGTTCAAGCGGTCCACCTTGCATTCCAGGAAATATCGCTTTATCAATAATTTGCGCAAATTCTTCATCACACATTGTAATACCGCCACGAGGTCCTCTTAAAGATTTATGAGTTGTAGTAGTTACAAATTGGGCATACCCTGCCGGAGATGGGTGCAAACCTGTAGCCACAAGTCCTGCAATATGAGCAATATCTGCAAGAAGATATGCACCGACTTCATCAGCAATTTCTCTGAACTTTTTAAAATCAATAATTTTTGAATAATTGCTTGCACCACAAATAATCAATTTTGGTTTATGTTCATGCGCCATTTTACGAACATTTTCATAATCAATATTGCCATTTTCGTCTACGCCATAGCTTTTTACGTCAAAGTACATGCCTGAAAAATTTACCGGAGAACCGTGAGAAAGGTGTCCACCGTTTGACAAATCCATGCCTAAAACTTTGTCGCCGGGTTTAAGCACCGCCATAAATACTGCCATGTTGGCTTGTGCGCCACTGTGAGGTTGAACATTGGCATGATCCATATGGAAAAGTTCGCATGCTCTTTTTTGAGCCGCTTCTTCAATAACGTCAACACAATCGCAACCATTATAAAAACGTTTGTGCGGTTTACCTTCTGCGTATTTGTTTGTCAAAACACTTCCGCATGCTTCCATAACTGCTTGCGATGTAATATTTTCGCTCGCAATCAATTCAATAGTATTTTGTTGTCTTTCAAATTCTTTTTCAATCTGCTCGGCAACAAGTGTATCAACCTTTTTAATATGTTCCAAATTCATGCCAGTCCTCCATAACCCTCTATATTACCTTGCCACTAATTATAAAATAAAAAGAACGCAAAGACAATTTGTTAAGAAGATTAATTTTCTCTATTCAAAACTTCTCTTACATATGTAAAATACTCGTTATTTTTGTACTTCTCAATGTTTTGTATAAGTTCTTCTTTTGTAACAAACCCCATCCTGTAAGCAACTTCTTCAAGACAAGCTATTTTTATGCCTTGATTATCTTCAACAGTTTTTACAAACTGCCCTGCCTGCAATAACGAATGATGAGTTCCAGTATCGAGCCATGCAAAGCCACGTCCCAACAATTCTACATTCAAATTCCCATTTTTAAGATAAATATTGTTTAAATCTGTAATTTCTAATTCTCCTCTAGCGGAAGGTTTTAGATTTTTTGCATAATCAACGACTTTTTTATCATAAAAATATAAACCTGTTACAGCATAATGTGATTTTGGATTTTGTGGTTTTTCTTCTAATGACAAAACTTTTCCTGCTTCATCAAATTCAACAACTCCAAACCTTTGCGGATCTTTAACCGGATAACCAAAAACAGTTGCTCCACCAAATTCTTTTATATTGTTAACAACGGATTTCAATTTCCCCGAAAAACCACCACCATAGAAGATATTATCCCCTAAAACAAGTGCAACATCGTCACCATTTATAAATTCCTCACCTAAAATAAATGCTTGTGCTAAGCCATCAGGAGATGGTTGCTCTTTGTATGAAAATTTAATACCAAATTGTGAGCCATCGCCTAACAATCTTTTAAAATTCGGCAAATCAACCGGAGTAGAAATAATCAGAATATCTTTTATTCCTGCAAGCATAAGAACCGAAATCGGATGATAAATCATCGGTTTGTCATAAATTGGCAACAACTGCTTTGAAACTGCAATTGTGCTTGGATGTAACCTTGTTCCTGCCCCTCCTGCTAATACAATACCTTTCATTAATCACCTCATATAATTTTCACTGCCAAAATTATACTTGAATACTAATAAATATGCAAGCAATCCAATATTTTGAGCATTAGTTTTGTAAAGATTATTTTAAAAATTTTCAAATAGATGTATTTGTGATACAATATTTACAATAGCTTAGACTTGGAAGAGAAAGGGATTGAAATGAGCAATCAACAAAATATGTTTGCAGATGGGAAAATCGTTCCTGTTAATATCAGAGAGGAAATGAAACGTTCATATATTGATTATGCAATGAGCGTAATCGTCGGACGTGCGTTACCGGATGTTAGAGATGGTTTAAAACCTGTACACAGACGTATTTTGTATGCAATGAACGAACTCGGAATGACACCTGATAAACCGTTCAAGAAATGCGCTCGTATCGTTGGTGAAGTTCTTGGTAAATACCATCCACACGGCGATACTGCAGTTTATGAAGCTTTAGTTCGTATGGCTCAAGACTTTTCTACAAGATATTTAACTGTTGACGGTCACGGAAACTTTGGTTCTGTCGATGGTGACGGCGCAGCCGCTATGAGGTACACAGAGGCAAGAATGCACAAGATTACTCAATCTATGCTTGCTGATATTGATTGCGAAACTGTTGAATTTGAACCAAACTTCGACGGTTCATTACAAGAACCTTCAGTTTTGCCTGTAAGACTTCCAATGTTATTGTTGAATGGATGCTCCGGTATCGCAGTTGGTATGGCAACAAATGTTCCACCTCACAACCTTTGCGAAATTGTTGATGGAACAATCGCCCTAATCGACAATCCTAATATTACTGTTGCAGAATTAATGGAATATATTAAAGGTCCAGACTTCCCGACAGCTGCTACAATTATCGGATTGAACGATATTAAACAAGCTTACGAAACAGGTCGTGGTTCTATCAAAATGCAAGCTGTTGCAAACTTTGAAGAAATCGCAGGTGGAAACGGTCGTCAAGCACGTACCGCAATCGTTGTAACTGAAATCCCTTACCAAGTTAACAAAGCTGCTTTGATTGAAAAAATCGCAGAACTTGTTAAAGATCAAAGAGTTACAGGTATTTCTGACATTCGTGATGAATCCGACAGAGAAGGTATGCGTATCGTAATTGAACTTAAACGAGATGCAAAACCTGATGTCGTTAAAAATAATTTATTCAAGTTCACTCAATTGGCAACAACTTTCGGGGTGAATATGCTTGCTCTTTGCGGCAAACAACCGAGATTGATGAATTTGTTTGAAGTTCTTTCAGAATTTGTTGAACATAGGGTTGAAATCGTTACAAGACGTACAATTTTCTTCCTTAAAAAAGCAAAAATCAGAGCGCATATTTTAGCAGGTTTGATTATTGCTTTGGGTTCAATTGATGAAGTTATTGAACTTATCAAAAAATCAAAAACTACAGATGATGCAAGAACCGGTTTGATGAGCAGATTTGGACTTGATGTTGACCAATCTAATGCAATTTTGGAAATGCAATTGAGAAGATTGACAGGATTGGAACAAGACAAGGTTAAAGCTGAATATGATGAACTTGTTAAGAAAATCGCTGAATATGAAGAAATTCTTGCAAGCCGTCAAAAAATTCTTGACATTATCAAAAAAGAATTACTTGAAGACAAAGAAAAGTATGGTGACGACAGAAAAACTCAAATTTTGCCGGAACAAGGTGAAGTAACTATTGAGGACTTAACTCCAAATACTCCAATGGCTGTATTTATTACACATCAAGGCTATTTGAAACGTATTTCGCTTGACACATTTGAACGTCAAAACCGTGCAACTCGTGGCAAATCGGGAATTAAAACTAAAGAAGATGATGATATTCAACATTTCTTTACTGCAATGATGCACGACAAAGTATTGTTCTTCTCATCAAAAGGAACAGTTTATAGCTTGAGCGTATATGACTTCCCAGAAGGTGGCAGACAATCAAAAGGGTTGCCAATCGTAAACGTTTTACCAATTGATCAAGATGAAAGAATTACGGCAGTTGTACCTGTAAGCAACTTCTCACACGATTTGAACTTAATTATGTTGACTAAAAAAGGTTACATTAAACGTATTGAATTAGACAACTTCTCAAACATTAGAAGAAATGGTATTATTGCAATCGGCTTGGAAGAAGGCGATGAACTTAATTGGGTAAAACTTGCATCAGCTAGAGATGAAATCATTATCGGAACATCTTGCGGTATGGCAATCAGATTCCCAATCGAAGATTTAAGACCATTGGGAAGAAGTGCAAGAGGTGTAACTTCAATGAAATTAAGAACAGGTGACGAAATCGTAGGTTGCGACATCGTTCCTAGAGATTACGACGCAGACTTATTAGTTGTAACTTCTGACGGCTTTGGAAAACGTACAAAATTATCAGAATTTAGAAGTCAAAACAGAGGCGGAATTGGTTTGATTGCAACTAAATTCAAAACAACATCTTCAAAACTTGTAGCATTGACTATCGTAAAAGAATCAGATGATATTATGATGGTAACTGCAAACGGTGTTGTAACAAGATTAAATGCCGGTTCAATTTCTCGTCAAGGCAGACCGGCAACAGGGGTAAGAGCGCAAAACTTGACAGACAATGACACAGTTGTATCTGTAAACAAAATCTTGAACCCTGATGAAGACGAAACTGTAAAGAAAGACGTAGCAGCAATGGATGCTCAAGAAGTACAAGCTAACGTTTCTCAAACAAGTTTGTTGGATGAAGGAAATAAAACAGAATAACTAAATAAATATTAATTAATTAAAAATAATAAGGTGCGAGTATCGCACCTTTTATTTTTATCAAACTTGTCTTATAACATATTACATGTTAATATTATCCTATGAGTATTGATATTTCTAATTTAAAGTCTGCTTTAGACACACTTAAATCAAGCATAAAAACACTTAACGCAAATAGGACTTGCAACTTTGCAGATATGCTTGAAGATTCTTGTATAAAACGATTTGAATACACTCTTGAAATTGCACGTAAATTGATGAAAAAAGTATTAAAAAAAGTCTACGGAATTACAGAAGAAGAATTGACCGTAAATAATACTTTCAGATTTATGCAAGGTTATAATTTCATTACAAACTGGGAAAACTGGAAAGAATACAACGAAAAACGCAACAACACAGCTCACGAATATGATTTGATAAAATCTCGCAAATTGATTGATTTAATTCCACAGTTTATTGAAGATACAGATTTTTTGATTGAAAAATTAGAAGAAAAATTACCGAAAAATGATTAAAGGCATCACGCAAAAAGAAGATTTAATAATAAAAAATATTTTAAAAGCTTATACCGGAAAATTCTACGCATACGGTTCAAGAGTAAAAGGGGATTTCACCCCACTTTCAGACTTGGATGTTCTTGTCGAATGTGAAAATTTTGATAAAATTATACCTGAATTAAAAGACAAATTTGATAATAGCCTTTTACCCTATATAGTAAATTTCACAGACAAAAATACTATAAACGAAAATTTTTATAACCACATCAAAAACGATTTGATTGATTTACTAAAATAATTACTTCGCAACATAAAAATCTGCTTGAGCCAAAACTTTTTGTGGGCGGTCTTTTGAATACACTTTCATTATATAAAAACCTTTTTCATTCAACACAAAATAATCCGTATAATAATTTATTTCTTCATCTTTTAGCCTTATATTATACGTCTGTTGCAGTTTATAACCATATTGCCCATAACTATTATCTTTCTTTATTATTTGAATATACAAATACCTGCTCTCAACCTTTTTGGGCATCAAAATGACATAATATATTCTTCTGCCGACAAGAAAAGACTTGGAATAATCATAAATATTCTTTTCCGTAATCGGATATTTGTTAAACAAAATCGCAGCTTTGTCTGTCGTACAACCACAAAACACAAGCATTACAAGAAAAATTGTAAATAATAAAATTAATTTCTTCATTTTTCTAAAGTCTTAATTTTAGTTTCAACCGCTTTTGTTGTCGCCTCATCCTTGCTATGAGTTAAGAAAATTTTGTAGTTATTCAAAGCTTCTTTTATGTTTCCGTCTTGCTCATATGCAATTCCGAGTGCATAATAAGCATACCCGTAATTTGGATTAAGCGCAATTACTCTGTGAAAAGCTTCTTTTGCCTTATTATTGTTTTTGTCATTCGCATAAACAAGTCCTAAATTGAACCAACCATCTGTATAATTCGGATTTACAACAATTGATTTTTTATAAAAACTTATTGCGTTTTTGTTATCGTTTTTAAGTTTATAAATATTACCGATTTTCAACAGTGTAACTTCATCTGACGGATTAATTTTTAACGCATCTTGATAATTGTGTATCGCAACATCATAGTTTTTACTTTTGTAATTTGCATCACCTTTTGCAATCAAACCTTTATTTTGTTCTTCATCCGCAGCTTCTCCTGCTTTGATTGAATCCATCGAAAGAGAAATTTCTCTAATACCTTCCGAAGCATCCGTAGATTTTACGTCAGTTTTTTTGTTAGAAGATGCAATAAATTCTGTAAACTCTTTGCTATATTGAATTTTGTCAGGTGACATTGCAATAGCTTTTTCGTAATATTCTGTTGCTTTTTCGTTTAAACCACAAGCTCTGTAAGATTTTGCTAAACCAAAATATGCGAAACTGTCTTTTGTTCCACCTTCAATAGCCTTTTCAAAATATTCTGTTGAAAGCGTATAATTTTGGGCTTTCAAATTTTCTTCACCCAAAGAAACATAAGCAGCAACTAAATTGTTGTTGATTGAATCGCTTGATTTTTCCTTTAACAATTCAGAATAAATAGCAATAGCTCCACTATAATCTTTCATCGCATGAAGAACCAAAGCTTTATTAAATCTCAAATTATAATCATCTTTTTTAGTTACAAGAGCTTCATCATAATATTTTAAAGCATTTGTATAATCATGTTTCAAATGATAGCATTCTGCCAAATCCTCTACCAAATCTACATTCCTGCTATCTTTTTGTAATTCAAGAGCTTTTTCGTAATTTGCAATTGTATTATCCAATTGATTCAAACGTTTATAAACAATACCGATATTTTGATAAGCCCTTGCATCATCAGGATAGTTTGCAATATAAATTTTATAATTTTCAACTGCTGCCTCGTCTTGCCCCATATCAGCTAATAAATTTCCGTAATCAAAACGAATAGAATGCAAAGCCGGTTGTTGCCTAAAAACAACATCATATTGAGCTAATGCCAAATCATTTTTGTTCAACTCTTGGTAAGAAAGAGCTAAGTTTATATGTGCAGAAGTGTTGTCAGGATTTGCCTCAACTGCTTTTTCTAAAAATTCGCAAGCCTTGTCATAATCTTTTGTTTGAAACAAGGCTAAACCGTAATTTGAAAAGTTTTTGAACCCAGTCGGATTTTTGGAGTAAAGATTATTATACTCCGCTACCGCCTTACCATAATCCCCATTACTTACGTAAGAAGATGCTAAGTTTTCTCTAGCATCCTGATGTTGAGAATACGTAGATAAGAATTTATTATAATTTTCGATTGCAGATTTATAATCTCTCAATTGATATTGAACATTTGCAATATTCAAATAATTATACAAATATTCAGGACACATTTCTGCAACTTTGTTATAGGCTTGCAAGGCTTCTAAATACTTACCTTGATTTTCGTAAATACTACCAATACTCAAGTATATATATCCATCTGAAGGTTTTAGTTCAAGGACTTTTGAATAAGTTTCAAGAGCTTTGTCATATTCGCCCATTTCACTATACACTCCCGCAAGTTTTGTATAAATCATAACGTCGTTACCTGCTAGGTTCAGTGCTTGTTGAAGTTTTTCAACCGCAGTAGTGTAATCTTCCTTGTATTCAGCAGAACATGCCTGTTGATACAACGAATTGGCTTCAGGAACCATAGCTTGAACCTGCGAACCTGTCAATACTAGTGATAACAATGCCGAAAATAATAACTTCTTATTAATAGTGCCACTCTCCTAATCTATAATAATTTCTTACCAGCATTATAGCAGAAAAAGCTGTTTTGTGCAAAGAAAAAAATCACCCAAATCGGCAATTGAAAAAATTCATGCAATTATCTAATATCTATATGTCAAAGGGGTTTATAAAGTTTAACAAAAATTTACAATTAAATTAATCAGACTGGGAGCAAATCTCAGCCAATGTTCAAATTACACCCACTAGAAAAAGATACAAAAATATGTTATAATTTATACACGAATTATATATGGTCACTTAGGAAACAAAAGGAGTAGGTCTATGACAGTGTTAGCTTCAGAAACAATCAAACGCAAATCACAAAAGTCAAAATTCAATGACGAATTTGAAAACTACTTGAAAAACCAGTGCTTAAAAACAACATTCAATGGTATCGAAGTAGAAACATTTTCTTGGTATAAGAAAGTTTTAGGCTTGGTATAGCAAACAAAAAAAGGATCAAATTAGGGAATGAAAAAAGGATTTTTGCCGTAAAGTCCAACCGTCATCGAGGGTTGGACTTTTGGGTTGCGTAATTTTAGATGATTGAATACGAAACAAAAGAAGCACACAATAGCAATATTGTGCCGAAAAATTACACCCTATAACTTAAAAGCGTAAAGGATAATCTTTCGGAATTTTCCAACCGTTCATTTGGATTAGAGCAGTACAATAAGCTCTTTCGTTACTTACTTCTTTTTTGCACCCAATACTATTATTTGTTAATAACATTTCTTTTGTGCCGTCCCAACCATACATATATGGCTCAATCCCCTTTTCAAAGGTATGACAACTTTTACAATTAGGAGCAAAAAAGAATGTAAAGTATTTTGTGCCACTTACGCTTTTTCTTCTAACAACTATGTCGCCATCTAATAATTCATAATCCTTTGCACTCGGATAAAAAATGATACTGTTTGCAGAAATAAGCATTAAACTTCCATCAGGGAAATATGTTGCTACTTGCCCTTCACTGTTATTATCTACTTCGTATTTTGTGTATTTTAGATATGGTTTTAAGTATTTTTCAAACCACGCTAATGCTTTTGATGTCGTAGGATTTCCATCCTCATCTTCATTAAACCCATATTCTAGCCTATCCCATTGATTAGCATCCCCATAATCTGCTTCTGCGGTTTTTATAGCTTGATTTATTGTTGAATAAAACTTAGCTAATCTTGTTTCAACCACTTGTTTTCTGTGGTTTGCCATAAGAGTTGGAATAGTCAAAGCCGCAACAACGCCGATGATGCCAAGAGTGATAAGAACTTCTGCAAGTGTGAAGGCGGCTAAGCGTCTTAAAAACAGGCGTAGACCATGATTATGAGAGGATTTTAGACTATTGCCCCCCCCCCGATGAGCTTAAATAAATTCTTTTTCATAAAAATTCCTCTCTATTCTCTGTCAACATCTCTATTTTAACAAATTTTTTATTATTTTTCAAGTAGTTGCCCAAATTCTTCCCTATTTGTCATAGGAAAGATGGGTGAAAGCTTATAACATCAATCCCACTGCGTGCGTAGCACCTATGATATTTCTCTAATCATTTCTTGCGCTTCTTCACACTCAGGGAAAGTATCGGTGATTTTATCAAGAACTCTCAACGCTTCATCTTTTTCACCCAATTTTTCATAGCATTTTGCACTGTTCAACAACAGGTTCACATTCAACGGATTTTTTTCAAGCATATGTTTAAAAATTCCGTTTGCTTGCTCAAAATTTCCTAATTCAAAATAGCATAATCCTAACATGTGTTCACAATCATAAGTTTTTTGAAGTTCATATGATTTAACAAAATACATTTTCGCATCTTCTATTTCACCTTGAAGATATCGGATTTTGCCTGCTATAAAATACATAAAATCATTATTTGTTTCGTGATGAAGAGCGTGTTGAATTTGCTCATAAGCCTTGTCAAAATCTTTCAACTGAATTTTATTCAATGCTGAAAACGCAAGAGCGTCAGTATGATGAGGGTCTAGCTCAATTGCTTTTTGATAATATTCATCAGCTTTTTTGAAATCCGTTGTAGCGTGTAAATAATTTGCATATTCATACACAATATCAAAGTTTTCAGGCGCAAGTTTTAACGCAGTATCAAACTCGTCTTTTGCATAATCAAACAATCTTTTACTCAAATACAAAACACCCAAATCCTTGTGCGCAAGTGCAAAATCTGGATTAAGTTCAACAACTTTTTTCAAAATCTTTTCAGCTTTATCCATATCATTTGTTTTTACACACAGATGCGCATATTCATAATAAATTTCATGAGAAACATTTCCCTGAATAAGAATTTTTTCATATAAAAGTTTTGCATTAGAGAACTGTCCTATTTTTACGTAAATACTTGCCAATTTTCTTAACATAGAAACTGATTTTGGATTAAGCAAAACAAGTTGCGCCAAAATTGTAATCGCACTTGGATATTCTCCTGCGGCATCATAACAACACGCCAAATTATATTGATAATTATGCTTTTCAGGATGATGAATTGATAAAATCTTGTAATGTTTAATAGCTTCTTCCAACTGATTTGATTTAACCTCAGATAGCGCAAGTGCAACCAAATAATTATCTTGAGGTTCAATTTCATAAGCTTTTCTGAAAAACTCGCAAGCCTCTTTATGCTTATTTTGAAGCTGTAAAATTGAAGCAATATTAAAATATGTAATGGAATTATTCGGATCAAATTCACTTGCTTTCATAAAGTTTTCGTAAGCTTTATCAAGATTCCCAACGGTTACATAACAAGTACCTAAGTTATTATAAAGTTGAGAATGTTCAGGATTTAGCTCCAAAGCCTTTTCTAAATATTCTAAAGCCTCATCAAACTTTCTCAATGCCATACAAGCAGTTCCAGCAATATAATAAACAGTATAATCGTCTTGAACATACTCAAGAGCTTTTTTAGCGGTATCAATTGCTTTTTGCGGTTCTTTATTTTTTACATAAACAATTGCAAGATTTTTGTAAGCATCAACATAACTACTACGCATCCTCAAAACTTCTTCATATGCTGAAATTGCGTGCAAATAATCATCTTGATTGTCATAACAACTTGCAAGATAAAACCAGCTTGTGGCATCATCTTTATATTTAACCACAGTTTCAAAAACGCCCTGTCCTTCTTTAAATTCTCCCAAATTTATATGACAAAGCCCCAAAAGTTTCAAAGCTTCTGCATCTTTTTCGTCACCATGAATAAGTTTTGCTAATTCTTCTTTAGCTTCTACATATTTTTTATTATTAATAAGTTCGTTTATTTTTTCCAAATTTTCCATACCAAAATTATAGCTCAAACATACAAGACTTTACAGATTTTGCAAAGATATGGTATAATATTATATCAACGCCTTACAAAAATCATCAAAATTTGTCCGGAAAGGAATAAAACAATGGGAAAATCTTCTAAAAAATACCCACAATATTCGGCCGGAACAATCAGTTTAAACGGGAATTCCAAAGCATCTACATACAAAACAGGGAATAATGTATATTCAAACTATAGTATGTCAGATGCTGAAAAACAAGCGTACGATTATGCGCAAAAATCATTCGCAAATTCCCTCTCATCAGTTAACGTCTTTGATGACGAAACTAAAAAGAACTTACAATCACAATTGAACGCATACACACTTGATGGGCAAAAACTTATAAATAACTTATACACTCCAATACTAAGCAATTTAAAAAACGACATCGCATCAAGGTTTGGCAATCTTGACAATTCTGTTTTTATGGACAATTTAAACTCAATTGAAGCAAACCGTGCAAATTCAATCAATGATTTAGCACAAGATGTTTTGGCAAAAAGGGATGAACTTGTAAATAACGAACTTTCGCAAAGATACACGTATTTGAGTTTTTTACAGGATATCCAAAATCAAATTAACTCAAATGCCTTGAATTACATCTCAGGTTCACAATCAAACAGTTCATCAGGAAACTCTTATAACGCACAGAGCTATAATGCCTCACAATCATCCGGCAGTACTTTTGGCAAATATGCAAACCTTGCATCAGGTGTACTAAGTACAATGGGACCTTATGGAGTTGCAGCCTCAGCAGCATTACAAATTGCAAAAAATTATATTTAATACACCACTTGAAAACATTGAAATAATATTATAATAAAGGAAAGGGCGGAGCAAGTTCCACCTTGTCCCTTTAAAAGCCCTATGTTTTGTGATTTTGAGCGTTAGTATTATCAACAAGATAAGCACTAACGCTTTTTCAGTTATACTGATTATCACAAAAATTATATGTTTTACAGCATCTTTTTCTTTTTATTATATAATAAGGTTATGAACATAATACAAGAATTTGACACAATCGCAGCAATCGCAACCCCTATCGGTACTGGTGGAGTTGGAGTTATTAGAATTTCAGGTGACAAAAGTTTTGAAATCATAGACAAAATTTATTCTCGTCACAATCTTGAAGCCGGCAAGATTTCTCACGGTTGGATTATGGATAATGATAAAAAAATTGACGAAGTAATCCTTCTTCCTTTCAAAAATCCACACAGTTATACAGGCGAAGATGTTATCGAAATTCACTGTCACGGCGGAATTAACGTTGTCAGAAATATTCTTGAAGTTGTTCTTAAAAATGGTGCGAGAATGGCAGAGCGTGGAGAATTTACCAAACGTGCATTCTTGAATAAAAAAATGGATTTGTCCCAAGCTGAAGCAGTGGCAGACTTAATTCATGCAAAAACAAGAGATTTTGCAAAACAATCTGCCAAAAATTTATCTGGAGTTTTGGGAATTAAAATTAAAGAAATTAGGACTGATATTTTCAATGTTTTGTCAAAAATTATTGCCGGAATAGATTTTCCTGAAGATGTTGCAGAACCTGAGTATGACTACATAATTTCAGAGTTTGAAAAAGCTCTTACAAAAATAAATAAAATTCTTGCCTCAGCAAATTCATCAAACATAATGCGTCAAGGAATAAAAATTGCAATTGTAGGAAAACCAAATGTCGGAAAATCCTCGCTTTTCAACACTCTTTTGAACGTTGAACGTGCAATAGTTACTGATATTGCAGGCACTACAAGAGATGTTTTGACCGAAACTCTTGATTGGGATGTTGCAATTACACTTGTCGACACTGCCGGAATTAGAAATAATGACGAAGTTGGTAAGGTTGAAGAAATCGGGATTGAATATTCTAAACAATCCGCAGATGAAGCCGATCTTGTATTATTTTTATATGATGCTACAAAAGGAATAAATGATGATGACAAAGCTATTTTAAGCTTAATTAAAGACAAAAATCACATCATTATTGCTAATAAAGCAGATTTGGTAAAAGACAGAAAACACGACACATTCTATCTTTCAACCGTTACAAAAGAGGGACTTGATGAATTAAAAGAAAAAATCAAACAGACTGCTTACAATTTTTCACTTGAAGATACTGAATTTGTAACAAACAACAGACAACAAGATTGTTTGCTAAAATGCAAAGAAAGCTTAACCCAAGCACTTGATGCAGCGAAAATTCATCAATTGCAAGATTTAATCTCAATTGATTTGAAATCTGCGCTTCTTTATCTTGATGAAATTACAGGTGAAGTAATTACAGATGATATTTTAAACAATATTTTTGACCATTTTTGTATCGGCAAATAAAATTACAAAATTACAACATAAACTCATAAGCATCACCAATATTTTCAGAAACAGGTTTTTGCGCATTTGGGTTATACAAAAACTGTTCGTACATTGGAATAAATTCTTCTGCATTTGTGTCAGGTCCCATATATGGAAGGACTGTTGAAGTCTGAAAACGATTATATTTTCTTTCCCGATTATAAATTACTTTTTCTTCAAATTGTGGCATATCTTTTGCAGACAAAATTTTATCTTTATCTTGTCGACCAACATGCTTAATAAAATTTTCAAACTCAAATTTTCCTGCTTTTGAAGAAATTATAGGAGCAAAAATTACATTCATATTTTTCTTTTGCAAAACTCTACCCATTGGCGCAAAATGATCGGTTCTAATCAATTCGTCATAAGGGAATTGTTCTTGCAACATTGAAAGTCCCGAAATCATATAATCATCCATAACAACAAGTGTTGAATTTGATGGTAATATATTCAAATCAGGTAACATAGTCCCAAAATTTTCATTCGTTTTTACAAATAAGCTTTTAGAACTGTTCACATTATTTGCACGTCTTTACATATAATTTGTAATTGCAAAACTCTTTTCTACATTCGGAATTATATGATAAACATTGGCAGTATCCTGATTTGTTTTATGTAGATATTCTGTAATCTTAGCATGAATATCCTTCAAATATTTTCCATACTTGCGCGGGGTAATAATTTCTGTCATTGCATTCAAATAATCCAAAACATATTTTTCACCCAATTCTATTGGCACATCCCCATTTTTTGGAATATCTTTTATAGAATCATAAAACTTATTAAAATCAGGCATAATGGGATTTACATTTTTTGCAATCTGTTCAGGTGTCGGATTTTTTACAATATCTGCCTTTAAAATCTGCACATCAACTCCACGCCGTTGCAATTTTCCTAAAACATCACCATTTAAAACATAGTTGAGATTATATAAAATGCTTTTGCCATTTTTATTTTGGTAATGTTGAGCTTTTTTTAACTTTTCAACTGTAAAATCTTCCAACGACTTAGATTGGTTGAAAAAATTATATCCATTTTCAAAATTTTCAATATAAAGAGGATTTTTATCTTTAAAATATTCTTTTGAATTTATTTCAATGAAATCAAGCCACTTTAACATCTCAACATCCACAACCATAGCGGCTTTATCTGTTTCAAGCGAATGAGAAAAATTTCTTTTCCCAACATAACCTAAAGCATCCGCAAGACAAGGATTACGCCACATAAATAACTCTTTTTTTACAGGCAAAGATTCAATATTATAAAAACCTTTTCTATGCAAGCCTTTTTCAATATTACACAAACTCTTATAACTTGAATATTCAGTCAGCATACCCATAGCATTATAGACATTTTTTTCATCAAGACCTGTTCGTTTGACGACATTTGATGCAATTTGTTTGATATCATCAGGTTTTAAAATCTCCATATCTTGTTCAAGTCTGTTATAAAAAGTCTTTACACCATCATAAAAAGCGGTAGTAGCAGTCTTTTCAAACCTATCAATACCACTAAAAGATACACGACTTACATAATTAAATCGCTTGTTCGGGTAAATATTTGGGGTATATAAATAGCTATTTATTCCATTGACTCTCATATTTATATCAAGTCAGAACAAAAAACTTTTTGCTAATAAGAAAAATATTTATCAAAATCTACATCGTCAAAACTGCAAAGAAGCTTGTACACCTCGTCATTTTCATCCATTCGCTGAAAACTATAATCATCAAACTTCCAATACTTAGGACTTATTCCCTGAACCCTCACAATTCCGGCATCTTTCAAAATCGCAAGTTTCTTTTTTACTATATCTACAGGTAATTCAACCATTTTGGCAAGCTCTACCGCCGTAACCCAGTTTTCAACCGCTCCTTTTTCTGGGGTCATGAACATAAGTTCAAGCCCGACTTTTTTCAAATCTTTATCTTCAATTTCCGGTTCGTAATCGTACATAATTTTATCCTACCGTAAAAAATACCTCACGTTATCCTTCTTACAGATTATATTACGGCAGATTTTGAAAAAACTTTAATTTTCAGTAAAAATCTTTATAGCTCTAGGCAAAATCCCTAAACAATACGAAATCACAACCCCATAATTTGTAATCGGAACATTATTTTGGTTCGCAATCAAAACTCTTGACAAAACCTCTCTACGGTTTGTCATACAAGCCCCACAATGAATTATAAGTTTGTAGTCCTTAATATCAGGAAAATCATGACCGGCATAGTTATGTATTACCAAATTTTTACCAGTTTTTTTTCGCAAAAGATTTGGGATTTTAACTCTCCCAATATCGTCTTCTATCGCATGATGCGTGCAACTTTCAAGAATTAGCACCATATCCCCGTCTTTCAAATTTTCAATTGCTCTCGCACCATTTACAAATTCATCCAAATCACCTTTTAATCGTGCAAAAAGAATTGAAAAGGATGTCAAAGAAACGTTTTCAGGAACAATTTCAGAAACTTTTTTAAACGCCTGACTATCCGTAACAACAAGAGCAGGCGGAGTTTTCAAGTTATCTAAAGCATCTTTCAATTCGCTTTCCTTAACTACATAACTCAAACAATTATTGTCCAACAAATCTCTCAATGTCTGAACTTGTGGCAGAATAATTCTACCTTTTGGAGCTTCCTTATCAATCGGAATAACAAGAATTACCGTACTTTTTGCTGGCACTAAATCTCCAACTATTTTAGGAGAGTTTACAAAATCTTCCGGCAAAAGGTTGACCAAAGCCTCTTTAAACTTAAAAACTATTTTATCATCCTTTTTGACTGACGTATATATTATATTAGACAATTCTGATTTTAAGTCTATATGAAAACTTTTTGGAGCTAAATCGCATTTATTTACAACTATTAAATAAGGAATTTTTAATTCTTTAAACTTTTCAATCAAATCATTTTCAAATTTACCAATTCCATTGAAATCACAAACAACAACCGCAACATCAATTCTATTCACAACTTTCATCGTTTTTTCTATACGTTGCCCTGATAATTCTGTTTCATCATCCAATCCCGCAGTATCAAGAAACGTCACAGGTCCAACAGGCAACAACTCCATTGATTTTTCGACAACATCGGTAGTAGTTCCCGCAATATCAGAAACTATTGAAACTTCTTGATTAGTAATTTTATTTAACAAAGACGATTTGCCTACATTAGTTCTTCCAAAAACTCCGATATGTAAACGCATTGATTTTAATGATTTCATTATTATTTTCCTCAACATAAAACACAAAAGACTGCCAAACGACAGTCTTTTGTAAATCCTAGATATTACCTCTCAAATTTCTAAATTCGCTTACGTTCATAAAGAAATTTTCACTTCCGCCTAAATAGCGAAAGACACGAGAGTTATTAACCTCTGATACCCAATTTCTTGATTAATTCTCTGTATTCATCAAGATTTTGAGATTTCAAATAAGAAAGTAATCTTTTTCTTTTACCTACCATCATCAAAAGACCTCTTTTGGTTGCGAAATCTTTTTGATTAGATTTTAGGTGTTCAGTAAGTTCTGAAATTTTTTGGCTCATCATAGCAACTTGAACTGCTGTAGATCCAGTATCTTTTTCGTTCTTACCGTAAGTTTTTACGATTTCTTGTTTGTTTTTTAAGTTCATTTTAATTTTCCTTTTCTTGTTGAGTGATTATTGGCGTAAGCACTCTACAAGTTGCATGATAATATATTAAAGGAAAAATTGCAAGCATGAAAATAAAAACATGTTACAGATTTTTAAACAATCCTATGTGTCTGATAATTTGCACTCTGCAAAGCTGCAATAAATTTTGTATAAGCTTCGTTTACAGAATTTGAGGTTTTATTATAAACACCCTGATCAAATAGCGAATTACTTGCACTCATAGTATTAATCAAATCATTTTTGTTAGAAACCTGATATTTTGACATCAAACTGTTGTTAATAGAAGTTTGTTGTCCCAAAAGAGCTTTATATTGAGCCTCTAATTCTTTATAATTTGCAATAGCAGCTTCCGATTGTTTTTGATGCTTGTCATAAGCCTCCATTCGCATTTCATAAAAAGCTTTTTGAGGATCAAATTTTGCAAATGTGAATGCAGATTGACTTTTAAGAGCATTAGTAAAATATTGTTGATATGACATTACATTTTTAAGCGGACTTTTATTAAAGTCACTTTCAGTCATTACCGTATTTTGAACCTGTTTTACGTCACTCATAGTTATCCTCTCTTGTATATATAAAGTATTTACGTATTAAATAATTGCTATTTTTGTAAAGAAATATTGCGCTGAATAAGTTTTTCTCAATAATTATTTATGTTATAATTTTCCTATGATTGATAGATATTCACGTGAAGAAATGAAAAATATTTGGGATTTGAACTCAAAGTTCCAATACTACCTAAATGTGGAAATTGCAGTAGCTGAGGCTTATGCGGATTTAGGAACTTTCCCAAAACAAGATGTTGAAGAATTAAAGAAAAAAGCGAAATTCAATGTCGAAAGAATTGACGAAATCGAAGCAGAAGTAAAGCACGATGTCATCGCATTTTTGACCTGCGTAAACGAAAGTTTAGGAGATTTGGCAAAATATATGCACGTCGGAATGACTAGTTCTGACGTAATTGATACCGCATTTGCATTACAAATCCAAGATAGCGGAAAAATAATTCTTCAAGATTTGGATGAAACTATTCAATCAATGAAAGATTTGGCTAAAAAGCATAAAGAAACTGTTTGTATCGGGCGTTCTCACGGTGTTCATGCAGAAATTATGACTTTTGGCGTAAAAATTTGCAACTGGATAGATATTTTGGAACGACAAAGAAATAACTTTGTCCACGCTCTTGACGAAATCAGAGTTGGTCAAATTTCAGGCCCTGTCGGGACTTATAGCAATATTCCTCCAGAAGTTGAAGAAGTGACTTGCAAAAAGCTAAACTTAAAACCTGCAAGAATGTCTACACAAATCATTGCAAGAGATTATCACGCATACTTTATGCAGTCATTAGCCTTAATTGCAAGCGTAATAGAACAATTCGCAACAGAAATTCGCCACTTGCAAAGAACTGAAGTTTTGGAAGTTGAGGAAGGATTTGGCGAAAAACAAAAAGGTTCATCTGCAATGCCTCACAAAAAGAACCCTGTACTCTCCGAAAATTTGTGCGGTTTGGCAAGAGTTGTAAGAGCAAATTCTATCGTTGCATTGGAAAATATTCCATTATGGCATGAAAGAGATATCTCTCATAGTTCCGCCGAAAGAATAATTTTTCCAGACAGTTTGACTTTAGTTGACTTTATGCTGAATAGATTTAACGGAGTTGTAAAAAATCTTGTTGTGCATGAAAAAAATATGTTGAAAAACACAAACAAATTCGGTGGAATTGTTTATTCTCAAAGAGTTTTATTGAAACTTATTGAAAAAGGATTAACAAGAGAAGACGCATATAGATTAGTCCAAAGAAACGCTCTTGATGCGTTTGAAAATGATGGCGATTTCAGGATTAATCTCTTGAACGACAAAGATGTAGAAAAACTTTTAACTCCAAAAGAAATTGATGCAATCTTTGACAAATCTGACTTTCTAAAAAATGTAGACATAATATATTCAAGAGTTTTAGGAATATAAATAATATGGCAATATATTTTTTCTATGGCGAAGAAGATTACAACATCGAACAAGAGGTTGAAAAACTAAAGAAGGGACTTGATAAAAACTTTCTTGAAATGTCTTTCAAAACCTATGATTGTCCAAAATTTCCAGACTTAATTTCTATTTTGCGTTCTCAACCCATGATGTTTGGGAAGATGCTTATTGTCATAAATTGTCTTGATTATTTCTCTAAAGCTTTTGATGAAAAAGAACTTAAAGAAATTGAAGAAGCCTTAGAAAATAATAACGAAAACCTTGATATTGCTTTTGTTGCACAACTTCCACGAAACGAAGGTAAAAAGATTGATGCTCGTAAAAAATTATTTAAAATCTTAAAGAAATACAACGCAAAAGAATGTCCGCTTATCCCGACATACAAAACTATTGAGCTTGAAAGTTGGATTACTAAACAAGGTAAATCAAAAGGGATTAAACTTGATAGAAATGCACTAACTGCAATAATTTCACAAATAGGGAATAACCTTAGACAAATCAATGGAGAACTCGACAAACTCAAACTTTTCGCCTATCCAAAAGATATTGTCACCGCCGATATGGTTAAAGAAATCTGCATTTCTAATGAAGATTTGTTTGCTTTTTCAGATTTCCTTATGGAAAACGAAAAAGACAAAGCTCTTTTGGAATACAGAAAACTTCTTGACACAAGATATCCGTTAGAAATCTTGTCAACATTACAAACTATGCTCAGACGTTGGATTATATTGAAGGCAAGAGGGCAAAATTCTTCTCTTATGGAACTTTCAAGAATGACAGGAATGCACGAGTATGTTGTAAAATTAACATTGCAAAAACTCAAAAAAAATAATTTAAAAGATTTAGTTAAATTAAAGGAAAACTTGACAGAGGCAGAATTTCGCATAAAAGCCGGACTTGCACTAGATGTTGAAAAAGAGGTAGAAAATGCACTTTTCAGAAATTAACGAAAAATACCCATTTTTAATGAAATATTTTAATAACGGCATAAATTCTACCGGCAAAAATATTGCGCATTGTATATTATTTTATGGTTCAGATATTCAAGCTCAGTACGATTTGGCTTTGGAAATCGCAAGAATGCTAAACTGTACAGGAGATCACACTCCTGATTGCCAATGTTTGAATTGCAAATGGATTAGAGAAAACAATCATCCTGCGGTTTTAACAATCTCCAAAGTTGACAACAAACCATCAGATGATAATTCAAAAACTGTTATTTCTATTGATCAGGCAAGAATGATTAAAAATGACTTGCTCGTAACTTCTGATTACCACAGGGTTTTAATCTTCTGTGACAAAGACAAAGAAGGAAATGTTGCAGGTTTAAACCAGCTTAATTTTCAAGCTGATGCTGCGAATGCTTTATTAAAAACTTTTGAAGAACCACCTTCAAACACAACGTTTTTCTTTTTAACAAAAGACAAGTCAGATATGATTACGACTGTTGTTTCTCGTGCGCAATGTTTTTACGTTCCGTCTATGCAAGACGAAGACAGAGATTTCTCATTTGTAAAAGATGCAATGGATGGATATTTGGAACTTGAGAGAAATGAAGTTTTAGATTTTAATGACAAAATTTTGGATTTGGCAAAAATGATTGAACCGCAAATTGTTTTTACACAAATGCAAAATTATATTGAATTTCTTTTAAAAGCTAATATTGATAATTTATCGCTAAAAGTTAAACTGATTGCAGATTTGAAAGCCATTGAAAAAGCTAAACAAGAAAACCGTTTGAACATTAATATCCAAACAATCGTCGAAACCTTGAGTTTTAAATTGATTTTATAAAACTACCATTTTTTAAAGATTTCAGGTAAATCCACTTTTAATATATTGGCAATTTTTATGAGCGTAGAAAAATTATAAATTGCATTTCCGTTTTCAATCTCTCGATATCGACTGACAGAAACATTTATTTGTTTTGCCATTGCTTTTTCATCAATTCCTCTTTTTTGACGGATTTCTTTTATAATGTTTCCCAGTTTTATAAATTGTAGCATGTTGCCTCCTAAAAATTTTCCACAACAACATATTGGAACATGTTTTACAAATTGCCCAGTTTTTTAAAATGAAATATAATAGTTAGCATGAAGAAGTTTGATTTTTTCAGGCAGTTTAGGGATGCTGTAATAATTTTGAATAAAAAATGTGAAGTCGTATATCGAAACCACACTTTTAAAAGGTGGTTTAAAGATTTTACAAACATAAAAAAACTCTCTCATCATTCAAGCTTTAATATCTGTCCGCTAAATTCCGAAAACATCGAAATCTATTCTCCCATCTATCATGCAGTAATTTCAAAAGAAGATTTTTTTGCAAGAATTTCCTATCAATCAGAATTAAATAGAATTTATTATTACGATTTGCAAGCAATTAAAAAAGGAAATTACACAATAATTTTCTTTACGGATGTTAGTGCGCAAAATAAGTTGGAAGATGTTTATGAAGAAAACAAAAAATTAACCGAAAAAATCAATAATTTGGTTGAAGAAAACGAAGATTTACAAAAAATTAAACAAAAAGCACAAAGTCAGGCAATCAGAATTGCACTCATAAATAAAGTTTCAAACAATATTAGAGAAAGTATTGATATATCCCAAATTCTTCAATCTGCATTGAAAGAACTTGCAATAATGTTTAGTGCATACAAAGCTTATTACGCAAAAACCAACGGTAATAAATTCGAAATTGAAGAAGTTTATGGTGAAAAAAAATCCAAAACAAATACACCAATAAGTTTTGATGAAAAAACAATGGAAACTATTAATAATAAAGAGATTACAATATCTAATTCTATTATTGAATATGTTGGTGCAAAACCTTTCAAAGAACCTGTTTTGCGAATAATTATTCCTGTTCATCATATGCAAAACCTAATGGGCGTGATAGTTTTACTCAGTTATCAAAAACGAGAATTGACAGAAGAAATAGAAATTCTGGATGCAATTTCTTCTCAATTATCCAACGCAATCACTCGTGCAGAACTTTATCAGAAAAATATTCAAACTGTTAAAGAACTCAAAAGCGCAATGAAAGAATTGAAAGAAACGCAAATTCAATTGATAAATTCCGAAAAAATGGCATCTCTAGGTCAACTTGTAGCTGGCGTTGCTCACGAAATTAATACTCCGGTAGCTTCAATAAAATCAAATAATGGAATTGTCGCAAAGTTGCTTGGCTCAATAGAAGACACCGACTTGAAAGAAATGTTGACCGATATAAATGAAATTGATAAAGAAGCGGTTAACCGTATCAGCAATATTGTTACCTCTTTAAAAAAATTCGTTCGACTTGACGAGGCTGAACTTCAAGAGGCTAATATTAATAAAGAACTCGATTTAACTTTGGAATTAATCCGACACGAAACAAAAAACAGAATTGATATTATAAAAAATTACGGTGAAATCCCCGCTATTAAATGCTTTCCAAACATGCTAAATCAAGTATTCACAAATATCTTAATTAACGCCTGTCAGGCAATTGACGGCAAAGGAACTATTACAATTACCACTGAATATAAAGATAAAAAGCTTATAGTTAAGATAAAAGATACCGGAAAAGGAATCCCCCAAAATCAGCTCAACAAGATATTTTCAGCAGGTTTTACAACTAAAGGAGTTGGGGTTGGAACAGGGCTTGGTTTGGCAATTTGTTCAAAGATTATTGAAAGACATAAGGGGGAAATTACTGTAAATAGTGAAGTTGGTAAGGGTAGCGAATTTATTATTACTATCTATGGGGAGTAATAATTATAAATTTTTGTTACAAAAATAGTATTATTATAATTGAAAGACACTAATTATTAGAAAAACAAAATAGCAATTTTACATGTTTTTTGCACAGAATTAAGACAAAGAATAGAAAATATGTTATATTAAAAATATAAAGTGTGAGTTTTACCCTTAAAGAAAAATTTTAACTCGTGACTGCACTTTTTATGAAAACAAAAAGAATGTTAATAAAAATTAATATAAGTAGGTAAAAAAGGCAATATTTTAATCTCGAAATTTTTTATAAATAAGTAACGTGTAGAAAGTTTAAAATATTGTGTTGGAGGAAAAACTTAATGACAATTAGTGTGAACAGCAAGAAAAAACAAGTTAAAAAATCTTTTGAAGAATTATTGACAGATCTTAAAACAAGTAACTCTGAAAAAGTTAGATATAATGCAGCTCGTGTTCTTGGTGAAATGGGCGATTCAAAAGCAGTTGAACCATTAATTGATGTATTAAAACATGATAAAAACGGCTCTGTAAGATTGTATGCAGCTCGTGCTTTGGGAGAACTTGGTGACTCAAAAGCTACAGTTCATTTGATTGAATCTTTACGTGAAGACAGAAATGTTGATGTAAGAGTTCGTGCAGCTCGTGCATTGGGTCGTTTGGGTGGCGAAATTGTTGTTGAACCTCTTGTAGAAGCACTAAATGATGAAAACCCTCAAGTTTGTATCACTGCGACAGATGCTTTAATTGAAATTGGTGATGTTGCAACAGATGCTTTAATTGCATCATTAGACCACGAAAAAGTTAACGTAAGATGTGATGCAACTCGTGCTTTGGGTGAAATCGGAAACAAAAAAGCTGTTGATAAAGTTATTAATATGTTATATGACGAATGGGTTAACGTAAGAATTTACGCAGTTACTTCATTAGGGAAATTGAATGATACAAAAGCAGTTCCTGCATTGATTGATGTAATGAAAAATCGTGAAGAAAACGAATTGGTTAGAGCTGGTGCTGCTGCTGCTTTAGGTGTACTTAGAGATCAAAGAGCATTACTTCCATTAAGAGAATTGATTATGGAAGCTGAAGAACTAGGTGAACTTGAAGATACAGCTTTAAAATCATTCAAGAAAATTATGGCAGCAAACTGGCAATCAATTCCAGGAGCAACTGCTCAAAAGAAACCTGCAACAACTTTCTAATCAAGTTACAAACACAGATTTTAAACAAAAAGGATTAATAAACAGACCGCTAAGAAAAGCGGTCTGTTGTTTTATATTTATATCTGTGCAAATTTGAATCTAGTGAAAACCTTTATCCGAGAACACATCAAAGTAGTAATCATTATTGCTTGAGAATAATCTATCATCTTTTCCTGTAACTTTTAATTCCATTTTATATCTCAAAGCATTATTATTTTTACCTGTTTTCTTTATACCAGAAGAACCCCATTCCCCAGCAAAGTTAGCTAAAGCATTTTCAAAATCCTTAAGGTAAGTAATGCAAGTTGGATATTTATATTTATCTGCAATTGCTTTTTTAGCTTTAGCACTAAATGTCGCAGTAACAGCTTCAGTTCCCGAAGTTTTTATTTGGACAGGTGTATCTACGTTCAAGTAATCTTGTTCCAATATCGATTTCAAAATGGCCTTATCGACATAATTTTTCTGATCAAACATATCAATAAAGTTTGAAAGTTGAGCTTTTTCCGTTGAACTTAAGTTCATATAATCTTCATATCTGCATATATATTTTATAGCTTCACTTGAGCTTGCTGTTTTTTCCATAATTTTTTCTAAAATATCTGGATATTTTGAGTATTTTAGACTTTCCGGATACATTTTAACAATTTCCGAATTTATTAAATATTGACCAGCTTTATCAATATCAATAGAGCCATCATCCTGCCTTGCAAATCTTTCGGCTTTTGCCAAAACTTCATCACTTGTCTTACCCTCAGATTTATAGAAATTGTAGGTATCCCAACGCATAATACTTTGTTCAACAGCATCTCTATTGAGCTTTTTAGTTTCTTTATCAATATTTTTATTTATCAACGAAATCAAATATTTTGCATCTTCGCAATTCTCTATATGTTTTGGGCGATACACTGCACAAGAGTTCGCAATATCCGCTAAATCATTTTGATAAAGAATATTCATTACATTATCAAAATCTTTTTTTACAGAACTTAATTCTGCAGAAACTTTTTGTCTGATTTTTATATCTTCTTCTGCCTTTTGCCTTGCAATTTCATTTAATTTATTTGTTCCCTTAGGAGCTATATCTTGTTCATTGATATATTCAACTGCTTCTGCTATAGATTTTTTACCAACTCTTACTGCATCCAACTCCCTCAAAAATTTTGTTAAAAATTTAGTATCTTCAGGAGTAAAATCACATCCGTCAAAATCAATAATTTTACTCAAGATTTCTTCGTTTTCGCCAACTCCACCATTTGCAAAGAAGTCTAATCTTTTTCTAAATTGATTTACATCAAAATTATCATAATCTTTTTGGGCATAGTCAAGAACTTCACCCGTTTTAACAAAAGCTCGAACTTTTTCTGGCATTTTTTCAAACTTATAATCAGAATTTCTCAATTCTAATAACGGAATTGAAACTCCATCTTTCTCATAAATCACTTCATTCAACTTTTGACCTTCAAAATAATGTTTTCTAACCGTTGAAGTTACAAAATCATCAAAATCAATACTCAAAAGTTTCAAGTCTAAATGACTTACCTGCGGAGTTTTAATCTTACGAACTTCAGGAATTGAAGACATTCCACTGGTTGCAATACTTCCATATCTCTCAAATATTTTGGCAGTAGTATGAGGGAATACCGCCTTAAACAATGGGATTGGATCAACTTTATATTTTTGTGCAATATCGTAAACCAATCCGCTAATAGGTTTTAGACAATATTCACTGGCCTCTTTCAAAGACCCCATATGCTCGCCCAACCCCTCATAAAAATCACGGTTTAAAACACTTTCAATTTTTTTAGCGATAACTTCTTTAGGAGAAGTTGGAGTTTTAATTTTCGGATATTGTTTATTTAAATCCTCAATTTTTGAAATATTTTTCAAACCACTGTAATAATCGGTCAAAACTTTTTGTAAGTTAAAATCATCCTCAACTACTGCAGACTTCAACCTATTCAACAATAAATAATCAACATTTTCAGCAACCTGTTTTTTATTTTTAGGTCCGTCAGTATTATATTTAAATTTTGAAGCTTGCGATAATCTTTTTTGTAATTTTTGTATCTCCTCAAGCTTTTGTTGTGAATTTAAAGCTTTATTTTCTGATAATAATTCAGCTTCTTTAAGAATTTTTTCATACTTTTTCAAAGACTCTCTAAAAAAATTCATTACACGGCGCATAACTTTCATTGTCATTTCAGCAGCATCAACATCCTGTTCTTCTGTTTGCAAAAGCTCAGTAATCTGCCGTAATAACTTAGATTTTTCCGCATCTAAATTTATCTTTTTAGGCTTTACTCCATACATTGCTCCAAAAGCAATTTTGGAATAATCAATACTTAAGTATTCTGGGGTTGAAACACTAACTTGGCTCGCTTTTTTTGATCTTGCTTTATTAGTTAATTTATAATTATCAACAGGGGTGAATGTAATTTTTTGAGTTAACACAATAATTCCTTTATATCTATATCTAAATAATAAATCAGACCAAATATTTTTTTTATAGATATTGACAAAATTTTTACAATTTTAAGTTCTCCAAAAAACAAAATTATATAACATAATTTCAAAATTTTTTAAAAAGATAAATAACAATTTCACAACTTAGCTTATGCCGTTTTCTTTGTATAAATTTTCGTATGATGTTGATATAAAATACGAATATTTATTTTTAGGCTCTAGATTATCTGTTGATTTAACCGGAGTTAACCTATCTTTTAAGCTTTGCAAATATTTATGTTCTACTTCTCGAACTTTATACAATTCTTCCTCAATTGCTCTTGCATGTTTTGAGTTAGGAGCAAAGTTTTCTAATAACCTATTGAGAAATTTGAACTTATTCACATTACCAGAAAATTGACTTTTTTCATTAATTTCATCTTGTATAATAGATTCTTCTACGTGTTTTTCTGCAAATTCTTTAATATTCTTTCTGTCAATGTTATCTATTCTATTTAATTCTTCAACAGGAAGTGGCTCCCATTTTGCAATGTTATTCCATGCATGTGCCTCAGTTAGTTTACACAAATCCTTATTTAATTCACGATTTCCTTCCTTTCTTGCAAATAATTTTTCTGGGAAGAAGCCAAGATTTGGAAGCATTTCTAGCAATTTATTTTGAAGTTTTTGTATTGCATCTTCTTTTGTCGGAAGCGGAGTTAAAGGGGTTGTTTTTAACTTTGAAGGGAAGTTCGTACGCCCTTTGAAACTATCTAAATACAAAGCCATTGTATCTCCACCAACACTTTGTGGTACTGATGGCTTTTCTAACATGATTCGTTCTCCTAACGAAACATCTCCATGTGCATTTTGCCAAGGTGCATTTAATTTATAGTTAGTGGAGATAATTTTAGGACAAGCCGGCACACCAAAACCAATACAGTCTTTTCCAACATAGTTAACAAAACCTTTTTCCTTAGATGGAAAATTTAGAGCTTTATCCATACCCTTACAAAATTTATCAACAACCAAAAATTTTTCTTTATTGTTGCTGTATAATAATTCTTTAGCATACTTAAAAGCCTCAAGTGTAGCATCTGTCGCAAGAATTTTTGCACCAAAATTTACATTGCTCTTATGGTTGTTATACTCCGTGTTAATTCTCATTACATATCTCCTGTTTATTTGTTCCGTAATATTAAAACATGTAAAAAAAATTTTTTGCCATATTGAAGCTTAATTTTTCTTTGTAGCGCCAATAAATTTAGCTCCTACAACACCAATTAAAAATGTGTACAAACTGACACATAGTATAATGTCTTTTAACTGACAGTTTGATTATTTGGTTAAGTAAATTATAAAACGAATTTAAGTTTTCCTTATAATGCCGAATTTGCGATTTTCTCTGATTGTCTTTTTGAAATCAATACTTCATTTTGAAGTTTCATCGCTTTTTTGTATTCGCTTTTAAACTCTTGTACCCAATCTTTAGTTCGGTTAAAAACTTCTTTATATTCTGCACTATCTTTTGGAAGAAAGTTTTCAGAGCCATTCGGAATAATTGAAATCTCTTTGCTTCCATCTTTAATTAATGAATATTTGCGTCCATCATCAAGTGTAAGATAAAGGTTTTTTTGAGGAACTACTTTCCCATCTTCAATAAAATTATATTTTGAAATCCAACCTCTTGCCTTGCTGTGAAGTCCTTTGAATTTGTAATCTCTAGTTCGGCCATTTTTATCAAAATCTTTATTAAAAATATGGTTATTATGATAACAAATATCTTTTCCACCTCTCATCAAGTCTAAGTATATGCTATCAACAATGTTACCCTCTTTATCGTAGAAAGTTGATTTCCCATCACCTCCTATTACAATGCGCTTAGTTTTTCCATCCGGATGTAAAATAACTAAATCATGCATAAACGTACCATTTTCAAAATAGTGATGAGTATAACTATGTAGCTTTCCATCAGAGGTATATCTGAACTCTTTACTACCATGCCCCTCAATATTTAGAATTTTTAATTTCCCTGAAGGATCAATCCTATAGGATACTTTTTGTCCAATTACTGTTTTACCTTTATTGTCATACTCTGCTGAAAATAGTTTTTTAGATTTATCTGAATTTTCTATTACCTCAATAAGATTGCCCTTGTCATTATATTTGTATTCTTTGTTAAATAAAACCTTTTCACAGTCGAATTTTGTTGAATTTTTAAGAAAACCATTTTCGTATTCACATACAATCTTTTTCCCGTCTTGGAGAACAGACGTCATTTTACCAGAATAATTACTGCCATCAGCCATTATTGCACGACCTTTCAAGAACTTATTACCTTCTTTCTTAAAAAGTTCAACTGTCATTTCTTTGATTTGATTTGTGGTTTCAGTATTTGGTTTATTTACAGATTTTACACCGCCTCTTCCTCTGGTTGCTATATAAATTCCAACAGCGGCAAGTGCTGTCAAGCCAGCACCTACGATAACTGCTGTTTTGGTTGGAAAAGACTTTGCGTTCTCATCTGTCGTCTTTGGTTGTTGCTTGATTAGTTGAGTATTATTGATTTGAGATACATTGTTCAAGGATACAGGCATAGTTTAACTCCTACAATTTCCCACTATATCTATACTAAAACACGAAATTATATAAATTTGCCCCGTTACATCATATCATATTATATCGGGCATTATAACTGGGTTTGAGAGGTTTTAAACCTTTTTTACATTTCGTAATGTTTTGATAATGTATTATGCATTTTCTCAATTTGTACCTGTCGGTTGTGCATATCCACTCAACAATAATATTCATAAATTATAAATCCACAAAATGTTCGTTTCCGTCCAATTTACCTTACACATAGTTTGAGTACTTCCGACCGCTCAAACTCGCTCTCAAAGCTGATTGTCCAAAATAATCGCACCATCTATTATAATCAAACCACTTAATAAAATACAATGTGTACAAACCAATTCCGAATTGAAAGTCCGCTAATCAAACAGACTATCGGACTTTTAATTCGGAGAGGGTGGGATTTTGCAAGAATTGTATGTGAGGATATGAAATCCGAACAACAACAATTCTGTATGCCAAATGGCTAAGCCGTTTGCTCCGCAATTACATGAAGGAGCAAACCGGGTTCGGAGCCCACTTAGATTTCCTAAATATCCTAATCAAAAAACGGAGAGGGTGGGATTTGAACCCACGGTACAAATTGTACACAGACTTTCGAGATCCGCACCTTAAGCCACTCGGACACCTCTCCTTTTATTTCATTTTAAAACCTACTACGTCAAATCCTTATGATGAAAATGTCTTTCTCCGGAAACATAATCTCCAACAATATTTCCATTTCCAATAAGCTTATATTTATATATAGTCAAACCTTCCAATCCGACAGGCCCTCTTGCATGGGTTTTATTTGTAGAAATACCAACTTCAGCACCAAAGCCATATCTAAAGCCATCAGCAAATCTTGTTGATACGTTAAAATAAACTCCTGCAGAATCTACCTTATTCATAAATTTTTCAGCATTTTCAATAGCTTTTGTTATAATACTATCGGTATGCCCTGACCCATATGTATTTATATGCTCAATCGCCTCATCAACATCATTTACAACCTTTACCGCCAAAATTTTATCTCCATACTCGTGCGCCCAACTTTCAGGCTCCATCACAAGTTGAATTTCAGACTGTTGCAAAGCTGCAAGCAAATTCTCTTTTTTATCAAAATTTTTATGAATTAAAAGTGTTTCAACTGCGTTACAAGCACTCGGGTATTGAGTTTTTGCATCTGTAACAACTTTTATCGCCATATCAATATCAGCGGATTTATCGACAAAAATATGACAAATTCCGTCAGCATGACCTAAAACAGGTATTCTCGTGTTATCTTTTATAAACCTTACAAGTTTATTTCCACCACGAGGGATTATCAAATTAATATACTTATCACACTTCAACATTTCAGCGACATCTTCGTGCGTAAAAATTTGCTGAATAACATTTTCAGGAAACCCTTCAACTTCACTCAACGCAGAATTTATGACAGAAAGAATTTTTTTATTGGTATTAATACTTTCTTTGCCGCCCTTCAAAATAACCGCATTCGCAGATTTTATTGCAAGAGAAGAAATTTGAGCGATAACATCAGGTCTTGCCTCAAAAATTATCCCCAAAACACCGATTGGACAAGAAACTTTATACAAAGTTAAATCGCTATCAAGCTCCCGAACTAACAATTTTTTATTAATCGGATCGTCAAGCTTTGCCACATCTTTAATCCCTGCAATCATATCACGCATTTTGTTTTCGTTAAACGCAAGACGATTAAAAGTAGATTTTGACAATTTTCCTTCTTCAACAAGAACTCTTGCAGCTTCAAGATCAACCTTGTTAGCCTCAAAAATTTCATCTTTTGCACTTTCAATTTTTTCTGCAATTTTTAACAAAGCTTTATTTTTAATCTCTGTTGATAAATCTGCAATTTTTAATGAAGCATTTTTTGCATTTTTAGCTATTTGTATAAAATCCATTTGTTTGTTCCTTTATCCTTTTTAGAATTTCTACAATTCCTATTTTGAGAACAGCACAAATCCATCCTTTTCAATAGGAGATGGAGATTTATCATAATAACGTTATGTTATCTCTCGTAATAATTGCATCATAGTTTTTAAAACCAAGAATTTCCATAATATTGTCAGAATGGCAACCAATTACACGTCGGCAGGAATCTGAAGCATAGTTTACTATTCCACGTGCAATTTCATTTCTGTTTTCATCAAGAATTGAAACTACATCACCCTTATTAAACTCATTTATAACCTCACAAACACCAATTGGAAGTAAACTTTTTTGAGCTAATAAAGCTTTTTTTGCGCCATCATTAACTACGATTTGTCCGATAATATTTGTTGCATAACCAATCCATCGCTTTTTATCAGACAATTCTTCTGTTTGCGGAAGAAACATTGTTCCAACTTCTTCGCCAGTAAAGATTTTTTTAATTACATAAGGAATTTTTCCGTTTGCAATCAAAACTCTGCCACCAAAACGAGTTACCATTTGTGCAGCTTTTAGTTTTGTCCTCATGCCGCCTCTACCACCTTCTGAGGCATCAGTTCCGAGAGCAAGAATTTTTTCTGTAACCTCATCTACCTTCCTAATAATTTGCGCATCAGGATTAGATTTTGGATTTTTATCATAAAGCCCTTCTACATCAGATAAAATTACCAACAAATCAGCATCTAATTCACTTGCCACAAGCGCAGACAACTTGTCGTTATC
Source organism: Candidatus Melainabacteria bacterium MEL.A1 (assembly GCA_001765415.1). Classification (GTDB taxonomy): domain Bacteria; phylum Cyanobacteriota; class Vampirovibrionia; order Gastranaerophilales; family Gastranaerophilaceae; genus Stercorousia. The sequence continues at coordinate 1,335,748 of CP017245.1, read as the reverse complement.
AGAAAAACATACTTGCATGTGTTCATAATGCGGATGAACTTCGACGGTAGAAACCGTATCATTTTGGTTAATGATAGGGATAACACCTAATTCCAAAAGCTTGTTAAGAGTTGTTCTTAAACTCAAATACCTTTGTCTTAGAGAAAAATCGTCTTCTGTCAAAAGGATTTGCGAGGCGATTAAGCCATAAGTATCAAATCCGCTTTCATAAATTGACATCAATTTTCCCTGTCCAATAGCGGCACAAGCCTGTTTCAGAGCAACACCTTCGGTACTTTCAATACCCAAACGTTTTTTGCCCAAACCAACAGCACCGGATGTAACTACAATAACTTCTTTTCCCATTCTTGCCAAATGCGAAAGGTCTTCAATAAATGAAAAAACTCTCGGTAATGAAACAAAACCGTCATCACCACGTAGAATGTTAGTTCCAAACTTGAAAACGATACGTTTAGCATTAATAAATTCTTTTCTATCCATAACTAGATTATAATACAAAAAATAATTATGAATTAAACTTTTTTCTATCAAAAAGTTTGTCAAAATCCAAATTGAGTTCATTCAAAATCGCAACAATAACGGAAAGTGAGGTATTTGTTTCTCCTCTTTCTATTGTACCGATAACTTGTCCATACGAAACCCCAATTTTTTCAGCGAGTTGTTCTTGAGATAATCCTGCACGATTTCGTTCAGCTCTCAGATTTCGACCAAATTCTTTTAAAATTTCTTCTTTGTTCATATAAAAAATTTTAAGTTGTTGACAAATTGTTTTCTACAATATATTATTTGCTTAAAACAATTTATATATTGTAAATAGTAATTATTATATTGGAGATTTATAAAAAAATCTTTGTGAAAAAGATTATTCTCAACCTATTATTATTTCTGATACAGACTTCGCATCCATGCCTCTCTGCGTCTTTGTATTAGTTTTGAACAAGTTCTTTTTCGTCATCAAAGTTATCATCAACAGGCTCTATTGGAGCTTTATTGTTTCGATACAGATAATACAGGTACATGTCCACGAGCAAGAATAATGTGTTCATTATGTATAGCCAGAATACCCAGTCCATGTCATCTAATACTTTGTGTGCAATGCCACAAACATAGCCCAACAAAATTAACATTGAAAAATGAATACTTTTCCCATGTACACACTTACATTTATATGTCTTTAACGCTGCTACTGGCCAACTTATTCCAAAGCAAACCATCATTCCGGCTTCAAATACGCTCATTTTTTCTCCTCTATTCTTTAATGTATAATTCTATATTACATCGTAAAATTTTGTCGGATGTAAAAATTATATTAAAATTTTTCTTGCCACTATTAAGTTTTGGTATTATACTTAAACTTATGAAAAATGTTAGACAAACAAATATAAATATCCATAGGGATAGTTGGGTTGAGATTAATTTAGAAAATATTTCACATAATATGCGTGCAATTAGAAAAAACACTCCAAAAGGTATTAAGCTTTTGGCAGTAGTAAAAGCGGATGCCTATGGACATGGCTCTGTAATGATAGCCCCGACACTTTTGGCATCAGGAGCAGATATGTTAGGCGTAGCTTCAATTGATGAGGGTGTTGATCTTAGACAAGCAAAAATAAATTGCGAAATACTTGTTTTGGGCGCAGTTCCGGTCTGGGCAGTAGAAACAGCCGTAAAATCAGATATCACAATCGCAATTTTTTCAAAAGAGCATTTAGAAGCTTGTAAACAAGCTTACGAAAGAACAGGAATTAAGCCAAAAGTTCACGTAAAACTTGACACCGGAATGAATAGAATTGGAGTTTCTGTTGACAATGCGGTTGAATTTATAAAAGAAGTTAGAAACGCTGATTATCTTGATTTTAGAGGTGTTTTCACTCATCTTGCGAACGCAGAAATCCGAGAAAAAACTCAAATTCAAATCGACAGATGGAATAAAGTGATTTCACAAATTGACACAGATGGCTTGTTGTTACACATTCTAAACACTGCAGGTGCAATGTGTTATGACGTACCAAATTCCAATATGCGTCGTGCTGGTATCGGAATTTATGGGCTTTATCCCGATTTACCTACTGATGGCGAGGTTCATAAACCCGAATTGAAACCGGTTTTATCTTTAAAGGCTCGAATTGTGAATATTCATGAAGCCAAAGATGGCGAAGGAGTAAGCTACGGTCACACTTTCACTGCTCATGGAACAAGAAAAATTGCAACAGTTCCGCTAGGTTATGCAGATGGTGTTCCAAGAGGACTTTCAAACAAAATCAATGGAATTTTGAACGGAAAAGAAGTTCCACAAATTGGTAATATTACTATGGATCAAATGATGTTTGACATCACAGGTGTTGATACACAACTCGGAGATGTCATAACACTGTTAGACGAAACACATTCAATCGACAAATGGGCAAATATCTTAGGAACAATCAACTATGAATTGACTTGCAGATTAAAAGTTAGATTACCGAGAGTGTACACAAGATAGACGGCTAAACAAAATTTAGATGGATTAAAAAAGGGGTTAATAAAATATGACACAACAATTTGATTTAGGAATAATTGGTGGTGGACCTGCCGGATATACTGTGGCTTTTCAAGCTAGAAGTAAGGGATTGTCTGTAGTTTTGTTTGAAAAAGACAAAGTTGGCGGTGTATGCCTAAATCGTGGTTGCATTCCAACAAAAGCAATATTGCATTCTGCTGAACTGTATGAAGAAATGAAATCAGCGACAGAATTAGGAATTACCGCAGAAAACCTATCTTTTGATTACTCAAAAGTTGTTGAAAGAAAAGACAAAATTGTTGAAAAATTGAGAAAATCATTAGAACTTTCTTTAAAAAATTCTGGAGTTGTAGTCGTTAATGCAGAGGCTAAAATCCCTTCTCACACAATGAAAAATGGAGAAAATCAAGTATTTGCTAATGAAGAAATTTATGAATGTAAAAAAATAATTACTGCAACAGGCTCAAAACCTCGTGATTTTGATGGTTTAAGGTTTGATCATAAATTTATTCTTTCATCAGATGATATTTTAAATTTAAAAACTCTACCTAAAAGCATTGTCATAATTGGTTCTGGTGCAATCGGAATTGAATGGGCAAGAATTTTATCAGCGTTTGATGTTGAAGTTACTATCGTTGAAATGGCAGACCATCTTTTACCTTTAGCGGATATTGAAGTTTCCAAAAGAGTTGAGAGAATTTTTAAATCTAAAAAGATTAAATTCTACACATCAAATGGGGTTGAAAAAATTGAAAACCAAAACGTAACTCTTAAATCAGGAGAAATATTAACACCGGAACTTGTCTTGCTGGCAACAGGAAGAACTCCGCAACCAATTGAAAATTGCGATATTTGCATAGGTGATGCGTGCGGAAAAATTCAATTAGCGCATTTTGCAATTAAACAAGCAGTCGCAGAAATTGCAAATATTGAATTTAATGAAAACCTCGTTCCATCAGTTGTTTACGGTTGCCCAGAAATTGCATGGATTGGTAAAAGAGAACAGGATTTGGAAGAAGGGAATTACAAAAAATCAAACATTTTAATTTCAGCTTTAGGCAAATCTCATTGCGACAACTGCTCTGATGGGTTTATCAAAATACTTTCTCAAGAAGGCAAAATCGTTGGAGCGCATATTGTTTCAAAAGAGGCTGCCTCTCTAATCCAAGAAATAACAATCGCTATGCAAAACAACATAGCGATTGATGATTTGAAAAAAGTATGTTTTGCCCATCCTACATATTCAGAAGGCATCTTTGAATGCTTGTTCAAGTAACAAGAACTCTGACACAAGTTATAAACTTAAATTGAACCTGTCCAGAAAGGAACTTTACCAAAGTTCCAATATGTATTTGTAGGGTTTTGATCTCTGTGACGCAAAAGTCTTCTTCTTTTTACTTTTGTTTCAGTAACTTGTTTTGAGCCATCTTGTTGAACTTGAACTTCAGAAGTTGTTTCTACACGAGAACCCGGAATTTCGTAAACTTCTGCATAAGCACAACCTGCAAAGCATAACAAGCATAAAAGTGTCATTAATTTTTTCATTAATCTGTACTCCTTTTTGAGTTATAAATTTATTTTTAATTACATTATACTGTTTTAAGTCATGAAAATCAATATTTTTGCTATATAATTTAAAATATGCAAAGAAGATTACCTGATTATTTAAAAAGACCAATTATTGATACAGACAAAACTCGCACTGTGAGAAAGATTTTGAAAACAAAATGTCTTAATACGGTTTGCGAAAACGCACGTTGCCCAAACAAAAACGAATGTTACACAAAAAACACTGCAACGTTTTTGATTATGGGAAACGATTGTACAAGAAATTGCAAATATTGCAACATTTCTTGCGCAAGACCAGAACCTTTAGATTTAGAAGAACCGAAACATGTTGCAGAAGCTGTTCAAGCGTTGGGTTTGAAATATGCAGTAATCACGTCTGTAACCCGAGATGATTTACCTGATGGTGGAGCAGAACATTTTGCCAATTGCATTTATGAAATCAGAAAACTTTGCCCTGATACAAAAATTGAGATTTTAACCCCTGATTTTAAGGGAAATAAGGATTGTTTAGACGTTATTATAAAAGCTCATCCGGATGTATTTAACCACAACATTGAGGCAGTTCAAGATATTTTCAAATCCGTTCGCCCACAAGGAGATTATGAATGCTCTTTAGAAGTTTTGAAATATGTTAAAGATAATAGCGATATTTTAACAAAATCAGGTTTAATAATCGGATTAGGTGAAACTTTTGAACAAATTGAACAGACTCTTATTGATTTGAAAAATGTCGGATGTGATATTGTCACTATAGGACAATATATTCAACCTTCAAAACACCATCTTGAAGTTGCCAAATATTATACTCCAGAAGAATACGACAAACTGAGAGAATTAGCTAATAAAGTCGGAATTAAAAACCACCAAATCGGACCTTTAGTAAGAAGCTCATATAGAGCAGCTGAGTTGGTATAAGTTTTTTGCGTGAAAAGTGAAAAGTCCTTATCGTTAAAATAGGTATGAATGGTGAGTGGCGAGTAGTGAATATACCTTATCAGAAAAATTATTTTGGTTCATATTTTTAACACATGTCATTGCGCACTTGTTGCGCAATCTATTATAATTCTTGATCGCATCTGAAAAAATTTCAGAATAATCTATACGAGTTTTATTTGAAAAATTCCATGTTTATGCCATAATTTAGTATATGTGTAATAGCAATGAGGTGTGAAATAAAATTATGGCAATGAATACTCCAAAACAAACAGCTAATTTAAAAAAAGAAATCTTAATCAGATTAATCAAAGCTTATTTGAGTGACAATTTTGAAGAAAATACAAGATTAATTCCTTACGACATGCGACCAAAAGGAAGTGAAGTTCCTTACAGATGTTGTATTTATAAAGAAAGAGCAATTCTTAGAGATAGAGCTATCGCAGGTTTGGGTTCATCTATTGAAGAAACCAACGATAGCACTTTGTTATCAGAAGTTGCAAAAAATGCTGAAAACAGAGAAAAACCGGAAGAACATCCATTAACTGTTCTTACAACTGCCTGCAAAGGTTGTGTACCTTCAAGAATACACGTAACTGATTTGTGTCAAGGTTGTGTTGCAAGACCTTGTGAAAGCACTTGTAGATTTGGAGCAATTTCTGTACATGACGGGAAATCTCATATTGACCCTGAAAAATGCAAAAATTGCGGAATGTGCGCTCAAGTTTGTCCTTATCAAGCAATTCAAAGAATTATTGTTCCTTGCGAAAACGCTTGTCCTGTAGGCGCAATTGCAAAAGACGAAGATGGCCACGCAAGAATTGATTTTGACAAATGTATTTCTTGCGGAAAATGTGCATCTGCTTGTCCTTTCGGTGCAGTTCACGAAAAAAGTCAAATTATTGATGTTTTGAAAAATATTAAAGCAGGTAAAAAAGTTATAGCAATGATTGCTCCTGCAATGTTAGGTCAATTACCTTGCACCGCAACTCAATTGAAAGAAGCTATTCTTGAATTAGGTTTCTCTGATGTTTACGAAGTTGCACAAGGTGCAGACATTACAAGTAAAAATGAGGCAACCGAATTTGTTGAAAGAATGGAAAAAGGAGAAAAATTCATGACAACTTCTTGTTGTGCAGGTTACAACGAACTTGTTGACAAGCATTTGCCAGAAATGAAACCTTTCCGCTCTGATACAAAAACTCCAATGTATTATACTGCAGAAATCGTAAAAAAAGAAAATCCTGATGCGGTTACTGTGTTCTTCAGCCCTTGTGTAGCTAAAAAACGTGAAGCATTAAATAACAACAATGTTGATTTTGTTATCAACTACGAAGAAGTTGGAGCTTGGATGACTGCGAAAGAAATTAAAGTTGCAGAATGCGCTGATAGCGAATTTAAAGTTCAATCATCAGCAGAAGCTAGAAACTACTGTGTAACAGGCGGTGTTGCAAAAGCTGTTCAAGTTCTTGTACCAGAAAATGTTGAAGTTAAACCTGTTGTAATTGACGGCTTAACAAAACAATCTGTAAGAGATTTGAAAAAATATGCTAAAAACGGAACTTGCGATTTAGGTAACTTAATTGAAGTTATGGCTTGTACTGGCGGTTGTTTAGGCGGAAATTCAACTGTTAACGCTTACAAACCTGCATTGAAACAAGTTACAAATTACGTAAATGAAAGCAAACCATACACAGAAGTACATAAATAAAAAAGCTATAAGACACTAGGACACTAAGCCTCTAAGACATTTCAGAAATTGATATGAACTTAGCAACTTAGTGTCTTAGTGGTTTAAAAGCTCAAAATACAGTAAATTAGGCATAACTGCCAACAATAAATGAAAAGATAGAAAAATAATGGATAATAATAAGAAGAAGAAAATTAGTATAATCGGTTCTACAGGTTCAATCGGTACTCAAGCATTAGAAGTTATCGAAAAACTTCAAGACAAATTTGAAATAATCGCTCTTGCCGGTGGACACAATGTTGAATTATTAAAAAAACAAGCAGAAAAATTTAAACCTAAATATATTTGTCATAATGCGCAAACTGGCAATTGTGAAGGCAATTCTTACAAAATTCTTCACGGCTCTGAAGGACTTGAAGAAATTTGTTCTAACAAAGAAAATGACATTATTCTTGTTGCGTGTTCGGGCAAAATCGGGTTAAAACCAACATTAACAGCTATCCGAAACGGTATTGATATTGCTTTAGCTAACAAAGAAACACTTGTTATGGCAGGCGACATTGTTATGGCAGAAGCTAAAAAGTACGGTGTAAAAATCGTTCCTGTAGATAGCGAACACTGTGCTATTCATCAGTGCATAAAAGATATTAACCAAGTTGATAAACTTATCATTACTGCATCTGGCGGACCATTTCTTCACAAAACAGTTGAAGATATGAAAAATGCAACCGTAGAACAGGCACTTGCACATCCAAGATGGAATATGGGGAAAAAAATTACTGTTGATAGCGCAACATTGATGAACAAAGGATTGGAAATCATAGAAGCTCACCACCTCTTTGGATTTGATTATGACGATATTGATGTTGTAGTACATCCGCAAAGTATTGTGCATTCTGCGATTGAATATGTTGATGGCAGTGTAATTGCGCAACTAGGTTTACCTAGCATGCACATTCCTATTCAGTATGCAATTACATATCCTGATCGCTTTGAAGGTATTAAGTCAAAAAGTTTCAGTTTTGCAGAAATTGCCCATTTAGATTTTGAAAAACCGGATTACGAAAAATTCCCGACAGTAAAATTGGCTTATGAAATGGGAAAAATCGGCGGAACCGCAACTGTTTGTTTGAATGCAGCAAATGAAGAAGCAGTATTTGCGTTTTTAGACGGAAGAATTAAATTGTACAACATATACGAGATTACGAAAAGAATGTGTGACGAACACAAAGTCATCAAAAATCCAACAATTGATGAGATTTTCGAAGTCGACAAACAAATCCGTGAAAAAACAAAAGAATATATAAATAAAGTACATTAATTTATTACAAATAAAACGGTTCTTAATTAAAAAATTAAGAACCGTTTAGACTTCATATAGAGTTTCGGTAGCTTGAGAAACTACCGCTCTGTGTTTTTATTATAACTTATTTTTTTTATTAAATTCACCCCTTTTTCACAATACTTAATCAGGCAAAAATTCAAAAATTTCTTGCGAATTTCTATCTAAAGCATTGCAAAGTTTTTAATCATAAATTCTTCTAATCTACAAAATATCCAACGGATCAACATCAATTGCGAGGCGGATATCTTTTGGCATTATGATTTTGTTCATAAAGCTTGAAACGAATTGATGTCCTTTTTCGCCCATTTTATTTTTTATAAGTATCTGAAAACGATATTGGCTATTTATTCTCTCAATTACGCAAGGAGTCGGACCTAAAACCTCTATCCTCTCAGATATTCCGAATTTTTCGACCATCAAACTTAATCTCATTGCGATTTCTTGAGCAGATTTTTCTGCTCTAAAACCGTTTTGAGAACTTAAAATTAATCTTATAATTTGACTAAACGGAGGATAATCAAATTCCTCTCTCGCTGCGATTTCTGCAGTATAAAATTCACCATAATTTTGAGATTTTGCGCTTTCTAGTGCGTAAAAATCAGGGTTGTAAGTTTGGAAAAGCACTTTCCCAGCAAATTCCCCCCTACCGGCACGACCAGCAACCTGTGTCAATAATTGAAACCCTCTTTCTGATGCCCTAAAATCAGGCAAATTGAAACTTGCGTCAGCAGAAATTACGCCGACCAATGTAACATTCGGGTTATCCAAGCCTTTTGCAATCATTTGAGTTCCGACAAGAATATCAATATCACCTCGTTGAAATTTTTCTAAAAGCCTTATATGCTCACCTTTTCTAACCAAAATATCACTATCAATTCGTTCTACATTATTTTCAGGGAAAAGCTCCTTGATATACTGCTCAATTTTTTGAGTACCTGTACCGCTATTTTTAAACGCATCAGAACCGCATTCAGGGCAAACATCAGGAAAATATTCTGCGTGATTGCAATAATGACATTTCAACATTTGATCCTTTGCATGCCAAATCATTGGAATAGCGCAATTTGGGCATTCTATAACATGCCCGCATGCCTGACATTGAGTATATGTAGAAAAACCACGTCTATTTATCAACAAAATAACTTGTTTTCCTTGATCAAGAGTTTCCCTAATCTCTACCTGCATAGGTTTTGAAATAACACTTCTATACGCAGCACGCCCGTATTCCTGCATATTGATTACCACAACCGGAGGGACTTTTGCATCGTTATAACGTTTTTTAAGTTCAAATAAATTCCCCGTATTCATAGCTCTATAATATGTTGAAATATCAGGTGTTGCAGAACCCAATAACAACGGGCAATTATGGAACTCTGCCAATTTTCTTGCGACAACCCTCGCATCATAACGAGGAGCTGGAGTTGTCTGCTTATAAGCTCCCTCATGTTCCTCATCTATTATGATCAACCCGATGTTTTTTAATGGTGCAAAAACAGCAGAACGTGCGCCTGCAAGAATTTTAATTTCATCTTTGTATAATTTTTGCCAAACATCATATCTTTCACCATCAGAAATACTGCTATGCCAAATTGCAACATCTTCTGTACCGAATTTTTTGGCAAGTCTTTTGGTTAACTGCGATGCTAAAGCTATTTCCGGAGCAAGAAACAAAACATTTTTTCCAGATTTTATAGTATCATCAATTAATTTAAAATAAACTTCTGTTTTACCGGATGCCGTAACACCATGCAAAAGAATTTCAGGATGAGAAATAGAGGCACAGAGACTTGAAGGCTCAGAAGCACAGTTCGTTTCGGGTTGAGTCGAAGTATCTACGTCGCCACTATCAGCTATTTCAACTTCGCATCTTTGCATCTTTGCATCTATGCATCTTTTTATCCCCTCATACACTTTTTTTTGATCGCCTGAAAGTTCAAATAGCGGTTCTCTTTGAGTAATTTGCAAAATATCTAATGGATTTCTATATAATTCTTCTTGATAAAGTTTTACGCACCCTAATGTCTCAAGTTTTTTGATTGTGTTTCTTGTTGTTTTTGCATATTTTTCAAACAAAATCAATGGCATTTTACCTGATTTTTCAAGAAGCTTTAAAATTTCTTCTTGACGTTTAGTAGCACCATCATATTTTTCAAACTCAATTAACGTTTCAGTTTTTGAGGCTTTTTCTATTAATTTCATTGGGATTGCTGCATTCAAAACAGTCACTAAATCACAACAATAGTAATTAGCCACCCATTCTAAAAGTTTCAAATAATCTATTGAGAACAACGGAGTTTCATCAAGAATTTTACTTATTTTTTTTACCTTAAAATTTCCGGCAATATAATCCGAAAACCCAACACAAAAAGCATTGATAAGTCCTTGTCTACCAAAAGGAACCAAAATTGCCTGACCGATTTGAATTTTATCCTTCATTTCGTCAGGTATTAAATAACTAAATGTTTTTACCCCCAACCCCTTAATATTAACAAGGGCAGAAGCATATTTTTGTTGTTGTGTTTGTTGCTCAAATAGACTGGTTTGCATGGGTTAACACGAGAATTATTGAATAGTGATTGACGAGTAGTGAATAGACCAATATAACAACTAAAGTCCCAAAATATATTCAGAGTGAAATGTAAAGAGCTATTCACCACTCACTACTCACTTAATTCTATTCTTCCTCCATGAACTCTTTTTTTGCTTCTTGAATAGCTTCTTCCAACATATCAATTTGTTCAGGGGTAAAAGTTACGCCCTTTTTAGTTGGCAACCAAGTTTGACCGTCATCAGTTGTGTAAAATATTCTCATATTCAAGTAGCTTTTCCCTCTGTATTCACTGATTGAAATCTGTAATTGTTCAGTATCTGATCTTTCAATTGCTGCTAATAATTTTGCATCTGCCATTGTTCTCTCCTTTTATTAATAAAGTGAATAATGAGTTATAAAATCTACTCATTATTCAACACTCACTCAATTTATCATACCACAGAAATTTTCATGTTAAAATTAAATCAACCGTAAAGATTAATAAGGAGAACTATTATGATAAAAGTTGCAGTATGTGGAGCTATGGGCAAGATGGGAAAAGAAGTTTGCCTTGCCGTAGAAGAATGTCCTGAAACAGAACTTGTTGCAAAAATTGATATTGCAAGTGATGGAATGTATCATTCAATTGCGGATGCTCATAGGGTTGAAGATATTGATATATTGGTTGATTTTACGCAACCTAAATCTATTTTTGAAAATGCAAAATATTGTTTAAATAACAATATTAAAATCGTTATTGGAACAACAGGATTAAAAGATAAAGAAATTGAAGAATTGAAACAACTTTCAAAAGAAAAAAATACCGGTTGTTTGATTGCACCAAACTTTTCAACAGGTGCAGTCTTAATGATGATGTTTGCCAAACAAGCTTCTAAATACTTTGATAATGCAGAAATCATTGAGCTTCACCACAATCAGAAAAAAGACGCTCCATCAGGGACTTCGATTAAGACTGCTGCAATGATGGCAGAAGTAAAAGACGATTTTACAAAAAATAATTGTGCTGAAACCGAAACCATAGAAGGCGCAAGAGGTGGAAATTCATACTCAAATATCCATATCCACTCTGTAAGAATGCCGGGATATATCGCATCACAAGAGGTTATATTCGGTTCATCAGGTCAAATTATGACAATCAGACACGATAGCATGGATAGAAAATGTTATATGCAAGGTGTTTTGCTTGCCGTAAAACATGTTTTCAAACACAATGATTTTGTTTACGGACTTGATAACATTATGTAAGCTCGAAAAGAACTTCTCACTTTTCACTAAAATCAGCCACATTTATTGAATTTTAAATTCCTCTTGGAAATTTAAAATTGGAATTTTTTCACTTTTATTTCATCTTGTGCTATAATTCTTTTTGTATCATAAGAGATAAGGGGTAGAAATGAGAAAACCAAATATCGCAATTTTAGGCGCAACAGGTGTTGTCGGTAGAGAAATTACAAAGATTATTGACGAATTAAAAATTGATTTTAATGAAATAAAATTTCTTTCAAGTGCCAAATCAGCAGGCACAAAACTTGAATTTCAAAGCAAAACCTATGTGGTTGAAGAAGCAAAGCCGGAAAGTTTTGATGGTGTTAATATCGTTTTAGCATCAGCAGGCGGTTCAACTTCACAAAAATTTGCACCAGAAATTGTTAAACGTGGCGGAGTTTTAATCGACAATTCATCTGCTTTCAGAATGGAAAAAGATGTTCCATTGGTAATAGCTTTTGTTAATGATGAGGATTTGCGCAAACACAAAGGTATTATTGCAAACCCAAATTGTTCAACGTCACAATTGATGCTAGTTTTAAAACCTTTATTGGACAAAAATCCAATTAAACGTTTAATCGTTTCTACATATCAAGCCGTATCCGGTGCAGGATTAGCGGCTATTAACGAATTAACCGAAAATACAAAAGCTAGACTTGAAGGAAAAGATTTTGAAAACAAAAAATTCAACAAACCTATTGCCTTCAACGTAATTCCGCAAATTGATGTATTCTGCGAAAACGGTTATACAAAAGAAGAAATGAAGGTTGTAAACGAAACTAAAAAAATCCTTCACCTTCCTCAAGATTTGCCAATTTCATGTACTGCCGCTCGTGTTCCTGTTTACAACGGACACTCTGAAGCCGTAGATATAGAGTTTGAAAATGAAATTACTCCGGATGAAGTTAGAGAAATTTTGAAAAACTCATTTGGAGTAAAAGTTATCGACAACCCTGAAAAAATGGAATATCCGACAACTCGTGACGCATCAGGCGTTGATCCTGTTTTTGTCGGAAGAATTAGAAAAAATTTGGCGTTCAAAAATGGAATTTCACTGTGGTGTGTTGCGGACAATTTAAGAATAGGCGCAGCTCTTAACACTGTGAGAATTTGTCAAAAAGTCATAGAAATGGAGTTATACTAAAAAAATGAAAATTCAAAAATTAACAATTACCCCGTTAGAAAACGGTTGCCCTTCGTTCTTTACACTAAATCCATCTACCAAAGATGCAGCAATGATGATTTCTCAGAGATTATCTCATGAAAAATCGCAATATAATGCAGAAAGACCGGCAAGAGCATTAAGAAAAATGCCAAAATGGTTAAAAGAATTTGTCAACCCGAAAGCATTAGTTGTAAAAGAAAGAAAATTTGACATAAACGGATAATAAGAAAAGCTCAAGTTATACTTGAGCTTTATTCTTAACAAACGGTAACTTTTAGACACTTTCCACCTTGTTTTTGGTAGAATTACGGTGAGGAAATAGAGGGATATGTTAGTAAAAAGAGATGACATTCAAGCATTAGTAAATATCATTCACAATTCAGGCAAGACAGTTGTTTGTACAAACGGTTGTTTTGATATTCTTCATATTGGACACGTAAGATATCTTGAAAAGACGAAATCATTTGCGGATTTTTCAATAGTATTATTAAATTCCGACAAATCGGTAAAAAGCATTAAAGGACCAACCAGACCGATTAACAACGAAAACGATAGAGCTGAATTGTTAAGCGCTTTGAGATGTGTGGATTATGTGGTATTATTTGATGAAGATAGTCCACGTGATCTCTTAGATGAAATAAAGCCTGATGTTTACACAAAAGGTGCAGACTACACAATGGAAACATTGCCGGAAGCGGATATTATGCGCAAAAACGGCACTCGAGTAGAATTTATAAGCTTTGTAGAAGGGAAATCGACAACGAATGTTATTAAAAGAGTGAATGGTGAATAGTGAAACGTGAAAAGACCGTTTCAAAAACTGGACACTTACAAAAGGATACAATATTGCAGAAGGTTGTGCTAGATTTTCAGACAACGATACACTTAAGTTTATAAGTATTTCTATAGGTTCAATTGCAGAATTACAAACTCAGCTGATTATATCAGAAAAACTTAAATACACAAAAGATGCAAATGAACTAACTAACAGATTGGAAGAAGTAAAAAGAATGTTATTAGGTTTAACAAAGTATTTAAAGAACAAATAAAAATATTTTTTGTAACGGACTTTTCACTTCTCACGTTTCACTTTTCACTAAATATAATAAAAAAGGAGAATATAAAATGCCAACATTCACATTAGAAGAAATTACACATATCGTAGGCGGTATGTTGACAAAGGTTGAAGATGCAAAAATTTCTCAAATTGCACCACCTTTGTTGTCTGATGAAAATACTTTAGCTCTTGCGCTGGGTGAAGAAGAAATCGCAAACCTTGCAAAATCAAAAGCTAAAGCTGCTCTAGTTCCATTAGGAGTACAAATCGACGGCTTTACAACTATTGAAGTTGATAGACCTCGTCTTGCTATGATGAAATTATTAAACCTTTTCTACGTAGCACCTGTTGTATATAAAGGAATTCACCCATCAGCAGTTATTGATCCAACCGCTAAATTAGGTGAAAACGTTGAAATCGGTGCAAATGTTGTTGTTTCTCACGATGCAATAATTGGCGACGGAACAAAAATTGCAGCAAATTCATACATCGGTGGAGGTGTAAAAATCGGCAAAAACTGCTTCTTCCACGCTGGCGTAAACATCGGTGATAGAGTTCAAGTTGGCAACGATGTAATCTTACATCACGGAGTTTCTTTAGGAGCTGATGGGTTCAGCTTTGTTACAGAAAACCCTGATAACATTGAACAAGCAAGAAAAGATGGTGAAATTAAAGAAACAAACGCAAAACACGTAATCTTTAAAATTCCTTCAATCGGTGCTGTTGTAATCGGAAACAATGTTGAAATCGGTGCAAATACAACAATTGACAGAGGAACAATCGAAAACACAACAATTGGCGATAATACCAAAATTGACGACCTTGTAATGATTGGTCACAACTGTAAAGTTGGCGAAGGTTGTTTAATCGTTTCTCAAGTAGGTATCGCCGGCAGTTGCGTAATCGGTGATAGAGTAGTAATTGCGGGTCAAGCAGGACTTGCAGATCACATTGAAATCGGTTCTGATTCAATTGTCACTGCGAAAGCAGGGGTTACAAAATCATTCCCTGAAAAATCAATTATTATTGGTATTCCGGCAATGCCAAGAAAAGATTTTATTAAACAATTGAAAACAATGAAAGATGCTCAAGAAATCTTTGCTAAGTTCAGAAAATATGAACCACTGTTGAAAGAATTTGAAGATAATATAGGAAAGGAATAAAATAAAGTGAGTAGTGAGTGGTGAATGGTTCATTTAGCTCACTACGTTCGGAAAGTTTATTTTAGTGCGATAGCACCTATAAGAACTATTCACTATTCACAATTCACTACTCACCAAATCAAACATATCATGACCACTTTAAAACACGAAACACAAATCACCGGTAATGGCTTAATGAAAAACAAACCTTGTACCGTAAAATTTGTTCCATCTAAAGAAGGGAAAATCAGATATTTCATAAAAGATAACGAGCCTTTTGTAGCTTGTGCAGATAATGTATTGGCAACAGATCATTGCGTTGTTTTAGGAGATATAAACAACAAAAAAGCAAAAGCAATGCTAACAGAACATTTAACTGCTGCGTTAGCTTTCTGTGGAATAGACAGTATTGATATTTATATGGATGAAGAAGAAGTTCCGGCACTTGATGGAAGTTCCAAACAATGGGTTGAACTTTTTGAAAAAGCCGGAATTGAAAAACATCTGTTTGAAAAACCGAAAAAATATACTGTATCTGAACCGGTTTATTATTTGAACGGAAAGACTAGTTTGGTAATTTTACCTGCTGACGATTTGTACATTTCTTACGCAGTAAATTATGATCACCCTGACTTGACAAAACGCTGGGAAGCTTATAACCCAAAAACGAAACAGGAAATCATTGAGGCAAGAACTTTTGGTTTTTATAAAGATTTGAAAAAATTTCAAATGTTAGGTTTTGCGCAAGGTGTAACCTTAGAAAACACGTTGGGTTTAAAGGATGTTGGCTTTACATCAGATTTGCGTAGCGAAAACGAGCCAGTAAAACACAAAATTCTTGACCTTATAGGTGATTTGTATTTGACAGGCGTAAATCCATTAAACCTAAAATGCCAGATTTTGGTAAAAGAGGCTGGACACGCCGTTCACGTAAAAGTGGCAAAAATGTTAAAAGGAAAATTAATTGAAATTAAATAAAGGAGAACAAAATGACAGAAGAACAACAAGTATTGCAATTTGATACAATGCAAATTATGGAAATGATACCGCACCGTTACCCATTCTTACTTGTAGATAGAATTACAGAATGTGTTCCTGGTAAATATGCTAAGGGTTACAAAAATATGACAATGAACGAACAATTCTTTCAAGGTCACTTTCCTAACAACCCTATCATGCCTGGTGTATTGCAACTAGAAGCTATGGCTCAATGTTCAGCACCTATTTTAATGTCAATGCCTGAATTTAAAGGAAGATTGACACTTTATGCTGGAGTTGACGGTGTAAGATTTAAAAATATCGTAAGACCTGGTGACAGATTTGATATGGAAGTAGAAGTTCAAAAAATCAAAGGCCCTATCTGCAAGGCTCACGGTGTAGGAAAAGTAGATGGAAAGATTTGCGTAGAAGCAGATATGACTTTCGCTTTTAAATAAACTTTAAAATTTAGCGGTTATACTACAGTTAAAAAGTAAAAAAGGCTCTATTTAGAGCCTTTTTGTTTGCTATATGTTTCTTTTGAAATTTCTGAATGATCTACAGGATTGTATTTTGTTCTTGTTGCATTTGCGACTTCGTCTTTATAAAAACGAGCCTGTGTAAGCTCACATACAGAAGCTTTTGTTGGCTCAATTGGCTTCAATTTTGCCATATATAATCTTTCTAAATTTCCATCAGCATAAAAATCCATTTTATATTCTTTTTTGCGTACATGGTTAGAATCAAATGTTTCCAACTTTGCATTCCTTATTTTAGAACCAGAAACAGTTGCAGAATATGTAGAACCATTTTGTTCAATAGCATATTCCTCTAATTTGCCATCAATATATAAAAACTGGATTTTTTGCCTTTTATAACAAATCTGCGGTAATATATTTTAATATTAAAATAATATAAAAATATTGTTATACCTTGTAATTTGTACTATAATTGTATTTATAGTTATGTATATAGAGAGAGGATAAAAAAACTCCCGACAAACATGTTATAAGTAGATACAGAGGTTAATAAAGAGGGAAAAAAAATGATAGATAAAACCGCAATTATTCACCCAACGGCTAAAATCGCTGATGATGCAATCATCGGACCTTACGTTGTTATTGGTGAAAACGTAACAATTGGACACAGAACAAGAGTTATTTCAAACGCTCACATTGAGTTTGCAGAAATTGGCGATGATTGTACAATTTCTCCATTCGCAACAATCGGTTCTGAACCACAAGATTTGGGCTACAAAGGTGAAGCAACTAAAGTAGTTATCGGTGATGGCACAATTATTAAAGAAAACGTTACTATTCACAGAGGTGCAGCTTGCGGTGATTTCACAACAAGAATTGGTAAAAAATGCTTGTTAATGGTTGGTTCTCACGTCGCTCACAACTGTGTTTTGGCTGACGAAGTTATTTTGGCTAACCTTGTAACTCTAGGCGGTCACGTTCATGTTGGATTTGGCGCATTTGTTGGTGGCATGAGTGTATTCCACCAAAACATCAGAATTGGTGATATGGCTATCATTAGCGGTTTTTCAGCATCTCGCCAAGACATTCTTCCATACTCTAAAGGTGAAGGCAGACCACCTGTTCCACGTGGACTTAACGTAATTGCAATGAAACGTCGTGGAGTTTCTCAAGAAGTTAGAACAGCTACTAATGAAGCTTTCAAATTATTGATTTCAGAAGAATACAACACAACTCAAGCTATTGAAAAAATTAAAGCAGAAATTCCAATGAATGAATATATTGAAAAAATGATTGATTTTATTCAAACATCTAAACGTGGTGTGCTTTTAAAATCTCATAAAAGCGGTCATGAATCGTTAGAATAATTTTTAGTGAGTTGTGAATGGTGAGCAGTGAGTGGTTCATTTAGTTCACTCCGCTCAAAAATAATTTTTGTGCTACTGCACGTAAAGGTCCATTCACTATTCACTTCTCACTATTCACCATTTCTAAATGTAGGGCGGGATACCTATCCCGCCATTTATATATAATTAATCGAGGTAAAAAATGCAAAAAACAATTTGGGACAAATATGCAGAAGTTTTGGTTGATTATTCAACAAATGTGCAAAAAGATGATTTAGTACAAATCAGAGCAACAAGTATTTATGCAAAAGATTTAGTTAAAGCTATTTATAAAAGAGTTATTCAAAAAGGCGCACACCCAATTTTGCGCACATCTTTTGAAGATTTTTCCAATATTTTCATCAAGTACGCAAACAATGAACAGTTAGAATATATCGACCCAATAATTAAACTAGAATATGAAACAGTCAACAAATTCATCTCAATTGGCGCTCCTATGAACACTAAAAATATGGCTCGTGCTGATTTATCCAAACTTGCAAAACGTTCAAAAGCATCTCAAGGTTTGTCAAAAACTTTGATGGACAGAACCGCAAAAGGAGAAGCAAGTTGGGTTATTGCAGATGTTCCGACGCATGCTCTTGCGCAAGAAGCGAAAATGTCTTTTGATGAATATTCAGAATTTTTGTTTAAATCTTGCTATCTTGATTTGGATAATCCTGTTGCAAAACTAAGAGAGTTAGACGAAAAACAGACTAAATGGGCAAATTACTTAAACAACGTTAAAAAAGTTCGCATAGTTGGCGAAAAAACAGACATTACATTCGGAGTAGAAGGTAGAAAATGGATTAGTTGTTCAGGTGTAAACAATTATCCTGATGGAGAAGTTTTCACATCTCCAGTAGAAAACGATATCAATGGTGAAATCTACTTTGATTTTCCTCAAAATTATAGAGGAAATTCTGCGACAAAAGTTCATTTGTGGATTGAAAACGGAAAAATTGTTAAATTTGATGCTGCAACTGGAAAAGATTACCTTGAAACAATGTTCAATATGGATGAAGGTTCTAAAGGTATCGGCGAAATTGCAATCGGTACGAATGAAGAAATTCAAGAAGTTACCGGCAACATACTTTTTGACGAAAAAATCGGTGGCTCAATACACATGGCAGTAGGCGCATCTTACCCTGAAACCGGTGGCAAAAATGTATCCGGTTTACATTGGGACATGATTAAAAACATGAAAAACGGTGGTCAAATCTACGCTGATGACAAACTAATTTATGAAAACGGCAAGTTCATAATTTAACCCACAACACTTGACAAAACATGAAAAATCGTAAATAATATAGGTGTAGGGCGAGAGCCTTTAGAGTAAACCGACTTAAAGACTCTACTTCGCACCCTACGATTGAATTTTTAATGCTATTACTGCAATTGCAAATGAGAGTAATAGCATTATTATTTTGTCAATCATAGTTCTTAGCCCTCCTTTCGCCCAATTTCTTCGTAAATTGCGTGTGGCGAAGTGGCAGTGTGCCAGCCCTACATATTAATTATATCAGCGATTATTCTTTTTGTAAATATTATTAATATAACTTTATTACTTAATAATCAACAATAAAAAAGGCAGACTAAATAATTTAGTCCGCCTTTTAGGTTTATTATTTCAAAATATCTTACGCATTAACTAATTGTTTTGCTCTTTCTAATTGAAGTGTGCAAGTTGTTACGTCGCATACGCAAGATGGTCCAAAGTATTGGATAGCACCTGGGAATAAATATCTGTCATTCATTGCCCAGTCTTCTCTGTTGTCTTCAAGTTGTTTGAAAACAGGTCCATCAAGTTTTACTAATGCTTTTTGGATAACCGGTTTCATTTCACCGTGACGTTTTTCCATATTCATCATCATTGTAAGAGGAATACCGCCAGCAACCCATTCAGATGCAGAAGCAGTCAAATTTCTTACTGATGACAAATAACCAGTCAAACCAAAGCTGATTAATGCAAATGCGTTAAAGCCTAATGAATAGCAATAATCTGCATCAAAGTTTGAAGGGAATGCGCATCTTCCTTCATATCCAAAGAAGTGAGATTGTGCATTGAATTTACCAATAAATTCACCTTGAGATTTCAATTCTTCCAATCTTGTTGAAATCATTTCAATTAAAAGTTTTTCAGTTTCAATTTTTGAAACTTGAACGTTTCCGTGTGGATCACGATCAGCAAGCAATTGACCTTTAATTAAAACAGGAAGTGATGCGTAAACTTTAGCATTATTAGCTTCAAGTCTGTTTTCAACGATATCAAATTTGTCACGAATTGTAGTTGCGTTAACAAATGCTGAATCGTTTTCCAATGATGCCATAATATCGTTTAGGTTTGCAATCATTGATTTCATTTCAGGAATAAATTCAATCAATCCTTCAGGAATTACTGCAATACCAAAGTTTTTGCCCATATCAGCACGTTTAACAATAATGTCGCACATATAGTTAATAATGCTTTCCAAAGACATTTTCTTTTCTTCAACTTCTTCTGAAATCAAAGTGATATTTGGTTGAGTTTGCAAAGCAGCTTCTAGAGCTACGTGAGAAGCACTTCTACCCATGATTTTTACAAAGTGCCAATATTTTTTAGCAGAATTTGCATCACGTTCAATATTACCAATAAGTTCTGCATAAGTTTTTGTTGCAGTATCGAACCCGAAAGAAATTTCAATTTGATCATTTTTCAAATCACCATCAATTGTTTTAGGACAACCGATAACTTGAATTCCTGCATTATGTTTAACAAACCATTCAGCCAAAAGTGCTGCGTTAGTGTTTGAATCATCTCCACCAATAATTACAACGGCAGAAATGTTTAATTTTTTACAAACAGCCAATGATTTTTCGAATTGTTCTTCTGTTTCAAGTTTTGTTCTACCAGAACCGATAATATCAAAACCACCAGTGTTTCTGTAAGCGTCGATAAATTTGTCATCAAATTCAACATATTTACCATCAATAATACCTGATGGACCGCCTAAGAAACCGTATAACTTGTTAGCTGAATTAGCTTGTTTCAAAGCGTCATATAAACCGGCAATTACGTTGTGACCGCCAGGAGCTTGACCACCTGAAAGGATTACACCAACGTTTCTAATACCTGCTTCTTTAGACATTGTAGAATGTTTGAAAGTAACAACAGGTTTTCCGTAAGTATTTTTGAATAACTCTTGAATTTGTTCTTGATCTCTAACTGATTGAGTAGCAGAACCTTCAGCCATTTCCAAGCTATTAATACCTTCAGCAAGGCTAGATGGAAGTTTTGGCTGATACTTTAATCTTTCGATTTGTAACGGTGAAAGTTTTTCCATATTTTTCTTCCTTATATTAAGTAATACCATTTACAACAAACAGTTTACTATAAAAACGAGAAAAAAGAAATTTAGAAACTTTTAAATAGCATATCAAATATAATTTTCATGCTACAATATACCTATCAGTCAAAGGGAGAAATAGTATGGTTAAAAATAGAATTGGTATTGATGTTGGTGGTACAAATGTTAAGTTAGCTCTTGTTAATGATAAAGGGCAGATTAAATATTCAAACTCTGTTCCTACACGTGCAGAAATGGGGTATGAATACACTGTTGAAAACATCAAACAAGCTATATATGATTTATTAAAAGAAACTAAACTTGATACAAAAGATATTGAAGGTATTGGATTTGGTTTTCCGGGACAAGTTGATTATAAAGCGGGCATTGTAAGAAATGCTCCAAATATTCCTGGTTGGGTTGAAGTTCCAATTGCAAAGCTAATCGAAGATGAATTTCATATTCCAACTCGTGTTGATAATGACGTAAGATGTGCCGCATTAGGCGAACTTAATTATGGTGCAGGTAAAGGTTGCGAAAATTTAATCTGCATAACAGTTGGAACAGGTATTGGTTCTGGCTTGATTATCAACGGGAAACTTGTTCGTGGAGCATCAAATGCTGCAGGTGAAATCGGGCATATAAAACTTCAAATGCACGGCGGCCCTTTATGCGGTTGCGGAGATGAAGGTTGTTTAGAAGCTTTTGCCTCAGGTCCATCAATTGTTGCAATGGCAGAAGATTATATCAAAGGCGGCAAGTCTGCAAAATTCAGAGAAATCGCAAATGGCGCACCTATCACACCGTACATTGTTTGTAAAGCTGCAAATGCAGGCGATCCGGTTGCTCAAAGAATTTTCACAATTATGGGTGAATATATCGGTTTTGGCATGGCAAGTGTTGTAAATTTGCTTAATCCGGAAAAAATCATAGTTGGAGGTGGAGTTGCAGATGCTGGCGACTTCTTGATTAACCCATTAAAAGAAACTTTAAGAAAACGAGCTATGAAAATCGCAGGTTCAGCAGTAGATGTAGTTCCGGCAGAACTAGGAAACACCGCTGGAGTAATCGGTGCAAGCTTGTTGATAGAAAGCTAAAATTATTAAATTTGATTGAAAATTTATGCAATATATTTAAAGCAAAAAGGGAAAGTTCAAGCGTATTTTCCCTTTTTTAATCTTAAAATAACAGTTTATATACCATTTTCACAAGTTTTTCATCATTATTTAATTTTTCAATTATTTTTTGTTTTAAAACTTCAATATTTTCAAGATGCCCCATTTTTAAGATTTCATCAGGAGTAATGGAAAAAACTTCTATTAATTTGTCTAAAGTGTTTGCTCTTGGAAAGGTTTGACCATTTTCAATTTTTATAAGATTTCTTGTGTCAATTCCGACAAGTTCAGCTAAACGCTCTTGTGTGTAGGAGTGTTGTTTTCTTAGCTCCTTTACTCTTTTCCCAAACAAAATTTTTATACTTTCCATAATTTATAAATATACAATATATAGATACACCTTGTTATGATTTATTATATCTTTTTTTATTGACAAAACTGTTTTTGCATGCCACTATAGTGATATAATTTATCGGAGTTTTAGCATGAATATGAATTTATCTAACAATGTACAAAAATTTGCATTTACTTTGGCGGAAGTTTTAATTACTTTAGGAATTATCGGTGTTGTTTCGGCAATGACAATTCCCAGTTTAATTCAGAGTTATAAAGAAAAACAGACGGTTGTCACCCTTAAAAAATTCTATTCAACGATGTCACAAGCATTTAATTTAGCCAAATCACAAGGAGTAGAACCCGAGGATTGGGCTACAGAAAAAACTTCTGATGGCTATGGCGCAGATGAATTTATGAGTAATATGAAGCCATATTTAAAGATTATACAAGATTGTAACCACGATAAAGCAGGTTGTTTCCCAGATGCTTTATATAAGTCATTAACCGGAATAACAGAAACAAACTTTGGTAGAATTGGAACTGGGCATACAAGATTTGTTTTAAGTGATGGAGAGGCAGTTTCATTTTTTTTGAATAGTAAGGAATGTAAATATAAAACGGATACTGCTGGGGATACAGAACAATTAAAAAATATTTGTGGAGGTTTGCATGTTGATATTAACGGTAGCAAGGGTCCAAATACGTTCGGGAAAGACTTCTTTTTGTTTTATGTAACAAAATATGGGATTATTCCTGCAGGTTCATCAAGTGATAATACGGAATATGCATTTTCTAAAAGATGTAGTGTGGCTGCAAAAAATGAGTATGCAAATGGTAATGGCTGTACTGCTTGGGTTATAATAAATGAAAATATGGACTATTTGCATTGTTCTGATTTGAGTTGGACCGGAAAGCATTCTTGCAAAGAAAAGTAATATTATTGGGATATCAATTAACTTCTGTTTTGATGTTGGTGGTACAAATGTTAAGTTAGCTCTTGTTAATGATAAAGGGCAGATTAAATATTCAAACTCTGTTCCTACACGTGCAGAAATGTGACATGAAAATCGCAGGTTCAGCAGTAGATGTAGTTCCGGCAGAGCTAGGAAACACCGCTGGAGTAATCGGTGCAAGCTTGTTGATAGAAAGCTAACTATAACCTAAATTTTAACATTAATAGCCACGCCATTATAGCGTGGCTATTGTGTGTTTATACTACTATCAATATTTATTTAAAATAATATTCAATCTCTGTTGATAAATCCAATTTCTTTGCATTTGGTTTAAATATTTTGGTTTTTATGCCCATTTTTGCTAATCTGTATTTCAAGCTAACGGCAAGAACTCCCAAACCATATTTGCATGAACGCATAAAGTTTATTGAAGATGCTTCTTTAAAATATTTTGTCGGGCAAGAAACTTCGCCAATATTGAAATTATTATAAAACAACAATGCAATCATTTCATTATCAAAAATAAAATCGTCATCACATTCCGCCAAAGGTAATTTTTCTAAAACTTCTCTTGTAAAGCCTCTAAATCCTGTATGATATTCAGTTAATTTTTCACCGGTAAAAATATTTTCAAACGCAGTCAAAAATTTATTTGAAATAAACTTATACATCGGCATTCCTCCTTTTAAGGCAGAATTTCCGAGCATTCTTGATGCCAAAACTGCATCATATTGTCCGAATGCCATCATACAAACTATTGCCGGAATAAGTTTCGGCGTATATTGATAATCAGGATGTAACATTACGACAATGTCTGCACCTGCTTTCAACGCTGCTTTATAACAAGATTTTTGATTTCCACCATAACCCTTGTTGTGTTTATGAACAATTGTTGTAATATTTAATTCTTTAGATACAAGTTTTGTATTATCCTGCGAATTATCGTCAACAAGGATTACCTCGTCTACAAAATCCTTATAAATCTCATCATAAGTTTGTTTCAAGGTTTTTTCTGCATTATATGCAGGCATTATTATAACTACTTTTTTATTATTAATCATATTTTAATTATAAACCAAAAACCAAATAAAAAAAGGATACCACAAATCGGTATCCTTTTCATGCTTTTTAATACATCTATTTAAAGTTATTCAGCATCCTCTACTTTAGCTTCTGTTCTGATAGAAGCTTTGTCAGAACCTACACTTTTGTCTTTAAATTTTTGTACTTGTCTTGCTAGTTTGTCAGCTAATAAGTCGATGCTTTCATACATAGAATCAGCAGCTTCTTCACAACGAACTACACCTGTAGCCATTTTACAACTAACTTCTGCAACGTGTTTGCCGGAAGCTGATGGGTTTTTGATAACTGAAAGCACTACATCAATACCTTGAATTTGGTCGTAATGAGCAGCAACTTTGCCTACTTTTTCTTTCACATAAGCTTTGATAGCGTCAGTGATTTCAATGTTTCTTCCGTTTACATAAATGTGCATGTTGAACCTCCATATAACATACTGCTTGTATATTATAACACATACAACTTGATTTTTAAAGCCCCAATTTAGAATTTATATACTCTTTCGGGCTAAAAATCAAAATTTCTAAAAACTAATCTTCAATAATGAATTGTTGCAACTCAACATTAGGAGTACCTATAACACGCACCAATTCAAGCACAGAGGCCTTCATTTGGCACTTTTGAGAAGAACCGCTAAAGAAATCTCTATAAAAACATCCCTCGCAATTGCAACCTCTTTTGTAACATTCAAGAGCTGTTGGTGTCCATCTTCTCACTGCAACTGCTCTGCCCATATCCCTACTTCTAAACAATTTATAAAATCTCCACAATTAAAATATCTTACCCAAGCATGGTAACCGTGACGAGCATACCGCCAAAAGCCCCATCAGAGATGAGTTTCACCTCTCTATTAATATTATAAAAAATCAGGAAATTATTTCAAGAGAGAGCCATGTGATTATTAAAAAATGTAACAAAGCCCTAAATTAAAGGAATATAGCCGGTTTTCAAATGTCAATCATGCTGAATTTCAAGCTACAACATGGTTTTGAGATTTAAAACCATGAAAACCCATGACATGAGCATGATTACATGATTTAAAAACATATTAAGAATTGTAAAAAATTCCTTATCCCATGCCTTTTTTCGGCATGGGAAAATTGAGAAAGGAATTTAATTCATGGGTTATAAATATTGATAAGAGATTGCGCAACAAGTACGCAATGACAAGGTAAAACATCCTCCCTTTTGAGGGAGGAATGAGGTGGGTGGTGCTACACACGTAGTTCTCTGTAACAATGCCGTTCCATACTTCATTTATCGGTCAAATATTTTTACATTAGTAAAATTTGCTTTTCCCTACGAGGCTAAAATCCATCCTAACACCTTTCACAACAAGTGCGCAATGACAAGGTAAAACATCCTCCCTTTTGAGGGAGGAATGAGGTGGGTGCCCCTTGCGGGTTATCACCCATCCCTAGCACCTCTCACAAAACGTGACATTTAGTCACCTTTTGTTCGGCAGAGTCCTCATTAGGAAATGGAACAATTTTAATACAAAATTGCCTTCAATGCTAAGAAAATTAAAATTATACCACCAAATATTTCAAGATATTTTGACGGAAGTTTTTTGAAGATATTTCCCGACCAAAAACCTATAAGCGACATTATAAAAGACACAAAACCAATCAAAGCAACAGAAAGCACCAATGAAGCATTGGTTAATCGCAAACTTACACCTGCCGCCATTGCATCAATACTTGTTGCAATTCCCATGCCTATCAAACACTTCAACCCGATACAACAAATCATATCTTCTTTTTTTTGAAACGCTTCATATATAAATTTAATTCCTAATGCCATAAATATAGCAAAAACCAACCATTCACTATAAGCCTCAATATATTTACTCAAAAAACCAACACCAACATACCCCAACAATGGCATAATACTTTGCGCAATTCCCATCGTAAAAGCAAGTGCAAGAGAGTTTTTTGTTCTATTGCTAGTAAATATCAATCCTTGCGAAAAAGAAACTACAAGACAATCTACCCCTAATGCGATACTCAAGATTATTAATTCGACAAGATGCAAATTTCCACCTCAAACAATCTATTCCAAGTAAATTTATAGCTTATATTATAAGCCACTCCCAACAATCCAAAAACCATTTTTTCATAAGGTTTCATTTTTTCTTTAACCAATTTTTCATCAGGAGAGTTTAATTCTTGTCTAACATTTGCTTGATAAGCCCAATCATCAAGAAAACGAATAGTTTGAAGTTTGAGAAAATTTTCATTTTTATTGTCAGGATAGTAATACCGATCTACTGTTTTTGAATTGTCATCTTGACATCTTTGCAACTTGAAACCATAATACTTAACCACCGCTCCACAAATTAAGCTTCCAAGAGAGTTTGCAGAAGTATTCCACGCAGAATATCCATAAAAATTGTTACCTAATCCGACTTCAAATAACTGCTTTACAAACTCATTATCAGCTCCATTTGCATATCTGACATCTGCAATCATATAAGGTTTTTCGGGACTTTGCCATTTTTTTGAAAACGGTTTTGTTGGAACTTTCATAACAATTTCCCCCTGATGGTCTTCAAAATTGTTCACATACAACAAAATATCAGCCTCATCAGGTTCACAAACCTTGCATCCAGCCAATTCTAATTGTCCTTTTACAGATTTTTCAATCGAAACATCTTCGTAATTAGAAATTAAACCTTTGTATTCGGGAGCTAAAAATATTGGAGAAATTTTTAGTGAAGTTTCGTCGTCAAGACAGTAATCTCGACCTACTACTTTTGAATTAACTGAATTGCTTCGTTCACACTCGCAATGACAACTTTGTGCAACAGGTTCTGTAAAAGACTTTGCATCCTTACATCTTTGCATCTTTGCGTCAAAAAACTTCACTACCGCTCTTGCAAGTAAAGTCAAAGGAATTTCGTCTGCGCCTGTTTTTATAAAACCGCCCAATTTTTCAAGTACTTGCGCCTCTTGAACATTAAAACCATATTCTGCACAATCATCTTTTGAAAAAACTAAAGTGTCAAAAAGCCCTTGCTTTTGGTATTCAAGGTAGAGTTTGTTTATTTCAAAATTTCGTTTTCTTGTTGCTAAATAATCATCCAAAATTTCTGACGGAATGATATTCGAAATACAACTTTCTGTTCCTAATTTATGTGTCTGGTAAGAATAATCAAAGATTTTTTTGCCCCATTTATCCCAATATTCTTTTTCTTCTTCATTAACATTGTTGTTAGAAATTCGCATTATACTAGAAAAAGCGTAAATTTTTGCATTCTTTTTCTCCAAAATAGATTTTAAGTTCTCAACTCTGTTTTTAATTTCATCAAATGTATCGGGGCATCTTCTTGACGAAATCAAACCTCCATAAGCAACTGTATCAAGGCACATTACAATCGCATCAACTTGAGGAATTTTTTCAAGCCATTCAAAAATTTTATCAACATCGGCGTATTTTGTAAGTGAACCCAAATATTTTCGCTCAGGCATAAAAAGATTTATACTGCTATTTATTGCACAAACTTGCTCCGGCAAGGTATAGCATACAGGTCTATTATCTATTGGTATAAAAGCTATGTTCATAACTTTATTATATGTTAATATAGAATTTAAGCAAAAAGGTAACAATTTATGACGCTAGACAAAACACCCGAAACTATCCATACAATGTTCAATATGATTGCAAAAAAGTATGACTTAGCAAACAATATAATGTCATTTGGCATGCAAAAATATTGTAAAAATTCCGCCATAAAAATGCTTGATATCAAATCTAATTCAAACGTCATAGACCTTTGTTGCGGAACAGGTGATTTGTCAGCAATTATAAAAAAGTTCAACCCAGATTGCCAAATTACTGGAATTGACTTTTCAGAAAACATGTTAAAAATCGCTAAATCCAAACACAAAAATATTCAGTTTTGGCAAGGCGATGTCACAAATCTGCCTTATGAAGATAATTTTTTTGATATCGCAGTTATGGGTTTTGGGCTAAGAAACATTCTTAACGCTGAAAAATCGGTTGAAGAAGTCTACAGGGTACTAAAACCGAACGGGCAATTTTTACACCTTGATTTTGGTAGAAAAAATTTGCCAAGTAAAATATACGAAATCATAACCCCGATACTTACAAAAATTTTTACAGATAACCCAAAAGCCTATTCATATTTAATAAAATCAAAACGAGAATTTCCTGAACCGCAAGATTTAATAAAAGACTTTGAAAGCAAAGGATTTAAACTCAAAAAACGAAAAGACTTTATATTCGGAGTAATTTCTGCACAATTAATGCAAAAATAATTATTCTTGTTCTTCATCTTTTTTATCCAACTTTTTTACTGCAGGAATAAGTTTCTGCCATAGTGAAAGTTTTGCAAAATCATCTCGAATTTCTTGCGCTTTACGCTCTAGTTGGTTATATACCTGCGAATTTATTTCTCCACCAATTAAAATTAGAACTGATGTATAATACAACCAGATCATTAAAACAGCAAAAGCACCAATTGTTCCGTAAACCATGTTGTATGTTCTCAAATTGTTTACATAAATCGAAAATCCCCACGAACCGATTAACCAGAAAACAGTAAAAAACCAAGTTCCCGGAATAGCACTTTTTCGTTTAAATCTTTCATTACCTTTCAAATCCGGTAAAATGTAGTAACTTAAAAATGCCATGAAATAAAGTGCCGCAAATGCTACAGGCCAACGCAAAGTCAATAACGTAAACGCAATTCCTGGTGACATGTGAAAATGGTTCACAAACAGATTTATAATCGCCTTACCAAAGACGATAAGGTTTATACTCAAAAACATTACCATAGTGTCAACAAACACCATCAGCAACGACAACGCACGTGTGTAAATAAGATTTCTTGTTTCATGAACTTTATAAGCTCTGTTCAAACCCTTCAAAACAACCGCAATACCATTCATTGACAAAAACATGGTTACGCAAAAACCCATAATTGCCATTAATTTTCCATGAGAAAAAATCATCGCTTCAGAAAGAACAGTTAAAATTAAATCCATCGCCTGCTCTGGCATAAATGTTGCCAAGAACTTTAAAATTGGCTCCATCAAAGCTTTGTTTCCCATCCAACCAAAAACAGCCGTCAAAAACAACATAAAAGGGAAAATCCCGATAACCATCATAAAGCCCATTTCCGCAGCCATTCCGTAGAAATCGTTCTTTATAACAGATATTATTAACCTTTTTACACCTCTTACAAAAACCTTAAAGTTCATATCTCGCTCATCTATAGTTGTTTAACTTTTTTAATTTCTGCCAAAATCTTTTTTACAGCTTCCTCTACAGGAGCTTTAATAGTACAACCTGCAGCAAACTTATGTCCACCACCATTAAACACTTCACAAATCTGCGCAACATCCGCAAATTTGCTTCGCATAGAAATCTTTGTTCCACCTGATTTCATCTCTTTTGCAACAAAAGCTACCCTTGTTGTAACAATCGCTCTTAATTTTTCTGTCAAACCTTCCATACAATCGTCGCCGGCAGAAAATTGTTCCATATCTTTTTTATAAACCGTTGTATAAGCAATTTTGTCATCATTCAAAAATTTCGCTTTGCTTACACAATGTGCCTGAAACATAACAAGCGTTTTTGAATCAGATTCATAAACTTTTTTATAAATATCAGAAGGATTAACCCCAATTTCAACCAACTTTGAAGCAGTTTCAAATGTTGAAGGCTTTGTATTATCAAACCTAAACGAACCTGTATCAGTCAAAATTGCCGTGTACAAACAAATTGCAATATTAAGATTAAGTTTCCAATTCATATTAGAAAAACAATTAAACAAAACTTCGCCAGTTGAACTTGCATCAGGATTAATAAAATTCAAATCTGCATAAGCGATATTTGTTTTATGGTGATCAATATTTACTGTGTATTTTGCTTTATCAAAAAGAATTTTGGCATCACAAATTCTATCTATTGCAGCAACATCAACATTTATAACCAAATCATACTCTCTTGATTTGTCATAATAATCAATATTTTTAACCTCGTTCAAATGCGGAATATAACTATAAACATCAGGAACTTTAGAAATCGCCATCATATCACATTTCTTTTTATAGTTTTCTAAAATTGCCGAATACAGCCCGCACATTGACCCTAAAGTATCCCCATCGGGGTTTACATGGGAAATAATCAATATATTTTTGGATGATTTTATGATATCATTTAACTTAGAATAATCCATTCTTTGATGTTAGCACAAAAAAGTTCAAGTGCAAAACAAGAACGTTAGGGAAAAAATTTTGGAAAAAGTTTTATACACAGATTTTGTAACAACCGAATCATTAGTTGGGGTTTTGCTTGAAAAAAAAGAGATAAAAAAAGCAATTACCCGCAATAATTTGTACAAATTTTGGGGAAAAATCGCAGGAGAAAAATTTGCCAAACGCTCAAAACCATACTCAATGATGACCGGCGGAGTAATGGTTGTAGCATGCGAAAACGCAATAGTTGCACAAGAATTAACGCTAAGAAAAAACCAATTACTAGCGAAATTTGAACCCTACCTAAAATCTTTAAAATTGAATGTTAAAGACCTCAGATTTGACCCAAAAAAATGGATTGCTGAAAGCGAATAATTTTTTGAAATAAATGTGAAATCTTGTGAGTAGATAAGCAAGGTCTGTATCAATAAATGGCTTAACTAATAACGATAACCTAACATTGTAAACTATTTTTTACGAACGTTACAACTTCCTTGATAAGGTCTATTCACTATTCACCACTCACCATTCACTTATTAATAACGATACGGACTTTTCACGTTTCACTTAAATTTCAGCCACAAAAGGAATTTATTTAACTTCCACAATTCCAACATCTGTAGTGTGCAAATCATTTGCGACCCAAAAACCATCTTGTGTCAAAAATTCTATATCTACCCCAAAATAAGTTGACCCAGAACCGGACATAATTGACTTCGGATAAGATTTTTTTATCGCTTTTAATTCATCGTAATCGTCGATTAATGCCCATTCTAAATCGTTTTCAAAACTTGCTCTATCTCCAAATTCTGATTTAAAATTATTTGATTTTTTATCAGAAAATTTTGTATAAGCCTCTTTTGCACTAATTCCAAGATTTTGTGGTTTGATTAATGAAATATTCATTTTTTCAAACGGAAGTTTTTCTAAAATCTCACCCCTGCCACTTGTCATTTGACGACTGCCTTCAAGACAGAAATTCAAATCAGAACCAAGTTTTGAACATAATTCATGCAACCCTTTTCTTGACAAAGGTTTGTTAAAAATTTCATTTAATCCCCAAAGCGTTCCTGCAGCATCAGTACTTCCACCTGCCAAACCAGCTGCGACCGGAATGTTTTTGTCTATATAAATATCAATTTTGTATGGAGAAAGATTTGTCTTTTCAATAAACAACATTACAGCCTTATAAACGAGATTTTTTTCATTATAAGGAATTTCAGTACTATTACCTGACAAATTTATCTCAAAATTTTCAGATTTTTCAACATCAATTGTCAAATAATCATACAAACTAATTGTTTGCATAATGCTTTCAATATTATGAAAACCGTCTGGGCGTTTACCCGTAACCTTTAAGGTTAAATTGATTTTTGCAGGACATTGAACTTTCATTTTAAAAGCTCCTCAGAAAGTTTTCCAAATGTTTCAATTGAAAGCTTTTCTCCTCTTATATTTTCATCAAGTCCTAAATTTTTCAATGCTATTTGAATTTTTTCTTTAGAAAAACCACCAGACATCAAGCAATTTTTGATATTTTTTCTACGTTGAGAAAATCCAGCCTTAATTACCTTTCTAAAATGTTTATAATCAGTTAAATCAAGTAAAGGGTTTTCTCTCACAACCAATTTTACTAACGCAGAATTAACTTTTGGCGCAGGATAAAAAGAGCGTCTGCCAACAAGTTTCATAATCTCAACATCAGCCCAAAACTGTGACAAAATCGTTAAAAGTCCATACTGTTTGCCTGACGAATTTTCATCTGCAACCATTCTACGTGCAACTTCTTCTTGAACCATCAACAAAATATCCGTAATTTTGTTTCGGTTCTTATTATTCAAATCGTCGATTTCGCCCAAAAGATGTGCAATAATCGGACTTGTAATATAATACGGAATATTTGCGACAACTTTAATTTTGCCCTCGCAAAGTTCTGACAAATCTTGTTTCAAAATATCGTTATGAATAATTCTCAGATTGGGTGCATCCAATTTTTCCAACTCTTTTATTGCTTCTTCATCAAGTTCAATTGCAATAACTTGTTTGGCATGCTTTACTAATTGTTCAGTTACAAAACCAACACCCGGTCCGATTTCAATAACGGTATCATCAGGATTAATGTCAGCAAAATCAATAATATCAGCAATTGTTTGCCCATCAATCAAAAAGTTTTGCCCTAGTCTTTTTTTAGTTCTAAAATATTTTGCCCGTTCGTAGTAGTTCATCTTACCTATAATAATACCACACACAGGTAAATGTTTTAATAAATATTTTTTGTTATTTTGTGGATGTTATAATTTAAATGGAGTTGAACATATGCAAACACAAACTAAATTGAGCAAAAAAGACATCATAGAACTGTTTAAAAAAGGTTGTAAACCCAAGTCAGAACACAATATCGGGATTGAATATGAAAGATTACCAATTTTTTCTGTGACTTCAAAAACTGCTGATTATGGTTCAGAATTTGGGATTTGTAATTTTTTAAGAAATTTTGCGAAAGAGGAAAACTGGGATTATATAACTGATGATTATAATATTATTGGCTTAAAACAAGTCCATGACACA
Source organism: Candidatus Melainabacteria bacterium MEL.A1 (assembly GCA_001765415.1). Classification (GTDB taxonomy): domain Bacteria; phylum Cyanobacteriota; class Vampirovibrionia; order Gastranaerophilales; family Gastranaerophilaceae; genus Stercorousia. The sequence goes on along the minus strand of CP017245.1, from coordinate 1,302,086 downwards.
GTTACTTTAGAACCCGGTTGTCAAATAGAATTAAGTATCAAACCCGAAAAAACAATTGATGAATTAAAATCAAAAATTGACAAACTCAACAAACAAATGTATCCAATTCTCAATCGTTTTGGTATAAGCCTATTAAACTATGGAGTTTCACCACTTTCTACTCACAAATCAATAAATTTAATTCCAAAACGTAGATATCACATCATGGCAAAATATTTATGGGGAATTTTGTCTGATGTTATGATGCGAGAAACTGCCGGAGTGCAATGTTGTATAGATTTTGAAAACGAAGATGATGCTATGGAAAAATTCCGTGTTGCAAACAAATTAACCCCTTTTATGACCGCAATGTTTGCAAATTCTCCTATCAGGGGTGGAGTTGAAACGGGTTACAAAAGTTTTCGTGCATTGAGTTGGCTAAATACAGATAATGACAGATGCGGTTTTGTCGGTCAAATCGACGAAAAATTTTCGTTTGAAGAATATGTGGATTACGTACTGCAAACTCCAATGATTTTTATAAACCGTGATAATAGCGCAATTCCACTAGATGGAAAAATTTGTTTTGACGAGTTTATGGAAAACGGTTACAAAAATTTTGATGCTGATATTGAAGATTTTAACCTCCACGCAAATCTTTATTTCCCAGAAGTAAGACTTCGCAATTTTATAGAGATAAGAAATCACGACTGTGTCGGAAAAGATTTGCAATATTCTATTTTAGCAATTTACAAAGGAATTTTGTATAACAAATCAGCAATTGAAGAAATTGAAGATTTGTTCAAAAACTATGATTATAGGGATTTTTCAGAACTAAGATATAATGTGCCAAAAAATGCTATGAATACCAAAATTGGAAACAATTACATTAAAGAAATAGCAAAAGATATTTTATACATAGCAGAAAAATCTTTAATCGAAATGGATACCGGCGAAGAAAAATTCTTAGAACCGATTAAAGAATACGTTGATGCTGGAATTTGTCCTGCAGATGTAATAATACGTAATTGGAACGGAATTTGGAACAAAGATATTAAAAAATTAATAAAATTTGTAAGTGAATTTTGATTTTATCAAGTATTATGCTATAATCCGTATGTTACCGAAAGATACTATAAGAGGAATATATGGATTTAAAGGAACTCCCCAAATGTCCTGTTGAAACAACATTACGCCTTATCGGTGAAAAATGGCGTATTTTAATAATCCGAGATTTACTCAGCGGAACTAAACGTTTTGGCGAATTAAAAAAGGCTTGTAGCGGAATTTCTCAAAAGGTTTTGACGCATAATCTTAGAAAAATGGAAGATGATGGACTTGTAAAACGTGAAGTTTTTTCGGAAGTTCCTCCAAGAGTAGAATACACCTTAACCGATGTCGGTTATAGTTTAGCTCCAGTGCTTGATGCTATGGCAAGCTGGGGAACTGATTACAAAACATTCTTGAAACTTCTAAAAAAAATGGGATAATGGTGTTATACCTGCATGGGCAATATTTTGAACCAATTAATTATGTATAATACTTTACATAAAATAGCAAAAAATATTTTATCATGTATTATATGATGTAGGAGAAATTTTATGACTTTACTAAATGCAATTCATAACGCATTTCCGGAACAAACAAATAGCTCTCATTTACAACTTTTAGACAATAACTCTCTAACACAAACTAAAGAAGAAATTGTTTATCGCAAAAACGGCAAGTCAATTGACAGAATTATGGAAGTCGATGCCGTTACAGGCTTAAGATTAAGAACAACTCATTTTGATTATTTTAACGATAAAAAAGTTCGTTCAATTGATGAGTATGACAAGTTTACGGGCAAAAAAATCCGTACTATAAATTATGTTTTGTACAAATCTGTTGATGAATATGATTTGGAAACAGGTAAAAAAATCCGTACAATCAATTTTAATATAAAAGACGAAAACAAAATTTCTTCAATTCAAGAATATGACCTTGAAACCGAAAAAATAGTGAAAATTTCAATATTCAAACGTGATGGCAAAACAATTAGTATAATAAAAAGCATTGATCCTGTAACAGAAAAGGTTACAAGCTGGATAAATAATCAATATACAGATTGTCAAAAACAAAAACATACAAAAGCCGTATCAAGGATTTACGAAAATATTAAAACATCATCTACACAAGCAAAAAAAGATGATATTGCAAGACTAATAGATAACCTTTATTCAAACAAACTAAAATTTGAGGTGCTACGCACGTAGTGAATTGTGACAATATTCATCCCTACCTCGCACTTTGGTGGAGAGTTTTTACGCACGTAGCCCTCTGTAACAATATTGGTCTAAAGTACCTCATATTTTGGTGAAGAGTTTTTACGCACGTAGCCAATTGTGACAATATTCATCACTACCTCGTATTTTGGTGGAGAGTTTGCACATAGCCAGTCGCCCCCTCTACAAGATACTTTAACGCACGTACTTATAAATCTTTTGTTGGCAAGTATGACTGAGGATAGTTGTAGTCCTCTTTAAAGCCTAAATGTCTATACATTTTCAATGCTTGAAAATTATTGGTTTCTGTAGTTGTATTTACTTCCGTAATCGGTTTTATTCCGTTGTCAGTAATTTCAATCAATTTTTCTACAGATTTTTTAAGCATATGTTTTGACAACCCCTTGCCCTGATGTTCTTTTCTAATCGCAACAATTGGAATGTTTGCAATTCTGCCACCTGTAAGGTTCATAAAGCAAAAACCAACAGGAATATTATTGCATAACAATATAGTTGTTGCCTCAGGCAAAAATTCTGCATATATATTTTTTACAATCTTTGTAATTATGTCACGAGTACCTTCGATTGTCTTAAATCTCGGATCAAACAAGGCATCTGCACTATCTTCAAAACCTTCTTGAACAACTTCCACCGCATCTTCAAAATATTTGTCATGCCAGTCAACAAGCTTGTATTCACTATCAAGTGGCGAAAGTTGAGTAATTTTTAAAATATCTCTTGAATTTGTTCCTGCCATCATAAATCTCAAAACAGCAATACCAACAAACTTAAACCCATAACGAGCAATATCACCGATTAAATCTTTTTGCGAACCTAACATCGGATAACAAACAATTTTATCCAATCTTTCGGCCTTTGTAAGTTCCAAAAACTTTTTAAGCAAGTACATAGCTCTTTCAACCATATTTTCCATTTTGAATGAATGAATTATATTAAGCTCTATTGCCTCTGAAATAGCAGTTGTATATACCAAAAACGCAACAGGAATTGCATTTTCAAACAACACAACACACTCAATCAATTTCTTTTCAACTGCATCAATAAATCCTTCAAAATCGAGCGGTTCAAGTTCAAAATTATACTCAGTCACTGCCCTATTTACAAAATCATCATACACAGTTGCAAACGCTTTATAATCGTTTGGAGTTAATAATCTAGCCTCAAAGTTTTGATTTTCGTCAGTCATGTCCTTAATTCCTTGTTATCATGCAATGCAACTCATTATATCATGTGGTGCATTTTCTCTTTTTTGGTTTCCATATACCGCTTGTTATACTCATTTATATATGGCGGTATTTTAACTATATCATGTACAGTTAATCCGTAACCCTTCAAACCGACGATTTTTTTCGGATTATTTGTAATTAAGTTGAAATTATTAAACCCAAGATCACGAATTATCTGCGCTCCCATGCCATAATCTCTCAAATCAGGTTTAAATCCTAAAGAAACATTCGCTTCAACAGTGTCTTGTCCTTTTTCTTGAAGGTGATAGGCTTTAATCTTGTTAATTATACCAATTCCTCTGCCTTCATGCCCTTTCATGTAAACGAGTGCGCCTTTCCCGTACTCGTTAATCATTTTTAATGCACTATGCAATTGGTAATTACAATCACACTTCAAGCTATGAAAAATATCACCGGTAAGGCATTCGCTATGCACTCTTACAAGCGGAATTTTATCTGAACCGTCATCTTTTACTAACGCAACGCTTTCTTGCCCAGTCATGTGGTTTAAATATCCATAAATTTCAAAGTCGCCAAATTGTGTCGGAAGATGTGCCTCCGCCTCTCTTGTTACAATTTTTTCAGACTTCAATCTATATGCAATAAGCTCCGCAACAGAAATAAATTTGATACCATGCTTTTTAGCAAATTTATACAAGTCATCTCGCCTTGCCATGTGACCATCTTCTGCCATAATTTCGCACATAGGACCTGCCGGAACATGCCCGCAAAGCCTTGCCAAATCAACAACTGCTTCAGTATGTCCTGTCCTTGTTAAAACACCGCCTTTTCTTGCAACACATGGGAATAAGTGTCCCGGTCTGCGCAAATCTGACGGTTGGGCATCTGGAGCAAGACAAACTTCTATTGTTTTTGCTCTATCAAAAGCGGAAATTCCGGTGGTTACACCGTATTTTTCAGATGCATCAATACTAACTGTAAAAGCGGTTTTCATAGATTCATTATTTTGCTCAACCATTTGCGGTAACTGCATTTTTTCAGCAATTTCTGGAGCAATTGCAAGACAAATCAAACCTTTAGCATTTTCTGCCATAAATTTTATAATTTCAGGGGTGACCATTTGCCCTGAACATATCAAATCACCTTCGTTTTCCCTATCTTCATCATCGGCAACAATCAACATTTTGCCGTTCTTAAAATCTTCTAATGCACTTTCTATTGAGTCAAATTTAAAATTTTCCATATTATATAAATCCGTTCTCTTTCAAAAAATCTTCTGTAATATTATTATTTTGCGTTGATAAAAATTTTTCAACATATCTACCTAAAATATCAGTTTCAATATTAACCAAATCACCAACACGCAAGTCTTTTAGGTTAGTATTTTCAAGTGTATGGGGAATAATTGCAACACTAAAAATATTTTTTTCAGACTTTGAAACAGTTAAACTAACACCGTTTACAGTAATCGAACCTTTATAAACTATATATTTGTCAAGTTCAGGAGAAACTTCAAACCTCATATCACCCAAGTATTTTGCCACTCCATCAACATGCCCTTGAACAATATGCCCACCCATACGAGTTTGCGGAGTTAAAGCTCTTTCAAGATTAACTCTCTCTCCTGTTTTAAATCCTTTTGTAATCCTCAATGTTTCTGAACTTACATCGGCTGAAAAATAATTACTCATCAAATCAACAACAGTCTGACAACAACCATTTATTGCAATACTGTCGCCTAATTTTGTTCCATCCAAAACATTTGAACATTCTATGACGAGTTTTTTACCGTCAAATGACTTTATTTTTCCGATTTCTTCGACAATCCCTGTAAACATAAATTGATTTTAACATGAAAATAGAATATTCTTGCACTATAAAGTTATTTGTATTTTTTGTGCTAAAATATTTGCATGGTAAAGATTTTGGACTGCACTCTGCGTGATGGCGGACATGTTAATAAGTGGAATTTTTCTGATGAATGTATTTTGGCAACTCTTAATGCTGCCGAAAAAACTCAAATTGATTATTTTGAAGTCGGTTATAATATGCCACAGTGTATAACCACATCCGACATCAAATTATGCGTAATGTTAGATGCAAAAAACATTCATTCAGTATCTGAAAAAGCTGATTGTATAAGAATTGCCTGCTATCCTCACGAAATTAAAACTGCAATTTTTGCTATAGAAGATTTTAAAAATCAGGGTTTTGAAGTTTTTTTACATCTAATGACAGCTGACAAATTTGAGGATTATGAACTCTTAAAAAACTGGAAAAACAAAGAAATTTTAAATTCGATTTATTTTGCAGATAGTTTCGGCTCCTTTATGCCAAAAGATGTTGAAAATATCTACAAAAAACTTACAGATTGTGGATTTGAAAGAATAAGTTTTCACGCACATAACAACCTCCAACTTGCTTTTACGAACACAATAAAAGCTATCGAACTCGGAGCATATAGTGTTGATGCAACAACTTTTGGAATGGGTAGAGGAGCAGGAAATTTACCAATTGAACTTTTTTTAAAATATTTAGAAAAAGACAATTCCGAATACTTAAAAATTATAAAAAAATATTATATTGAATTGCATTCACAAACCGCATGGGGATATGATTACAATGCACTAATCGGCGGGTTGAATAACATTCACCCGACGAAAATAGCGCAATTTATTGAACAAAATATGCAATAGTTATATTATTTTAAAACTTCTTCAACTTTGCATAAGCGGCATCCATAGCTTTCACACCTTGTCTGCCAAAATCAATTGTGTACATCATACTGTCACCAATTTGAGTAACTTCTTGAATATGCCCAATCCCCAACTTGTCATGAAAAACTCTTTCTCCGACATTAAAAACGTATTCGATTGGAGTTGTAGTTTCCATTCTGCGTTGACGTTCAGCATCTTCTGCCTGCTGCATACGCTCTTTTTGTTTTTTTTCTTCAAGCATTCTTTTTATCGCATTATCTTTAAAAAATTCTTTAATTTTTTCATCATCACGTTGTTTATTGGCTTGAGATTTAACCAAAATCGTGCGAGATGGAGTTCTGTGCGGTTGTTGAGAATAACTTGAATTTTGCCTTTGTCTGTCATTATGAGATTTTCCTGTAGCCAAACCTCTTGTCGGAGCAACAAAACCTTTTCCAAAGCCAGATGACGGTTTTACATACCCAAAACTGTCAGATTGAGCTGCAGAATATGAATAATCAGATTTTCCTGTTCTTGCTCTTGAAACTGCATTTTGGAATGTAGAAGTTCCGCTTGTAGAACCTTCAAACCCAATTTTATTCAACAATTGAGGCGGAATTTCATCAATAAATCTTGATGGATTGTAATATTTGTATTCGCCCCACATTTGACGGCGTTTTGCCGATGTAAGATAAAGTTTTTCCTCCGCACGAGTAACTCCAACATACATCAAGCGACGTTCTTCTTCCATTTCTGATGGGATATTAAATGTTCTCTGATGCGGGAATACACCTTCATCACAACCGGCAAGAAATACTATTGGGAACTCCAAACCTTTTGCAGAGTGCAAAGTCATCAAGGTTACATTATTTGAGATATCTTCCATTCCGTCAAGGTCAGAAACCAAAGCAACTTGTTGCAAAAATTCACCTAAAGCATTGTCAGCTTCTTCAGGAACAAATTCCCCTGCGACGTTAACCAACTCTTGCAAGTTTTCAATATCAGCTTCACTTTCAGGGGTATTTTGAGATTGCAGTTCTGCCAAATATCCTGTCTTTTCAATAACAAGAGTTACAAAATCTTGCAATGAATATGAATCTTTAGCGTTTACAAATTTCAAAATCAATTCTGAAAAATCTTTCAATTTTGAACGAGTTCTAGGCGGAATTTCAACTGCATCTTCAATTCGTTGACAAGCTGCAAACAGGCTGATATCTTCTTTATCTGCAAAATCAGAGAGATTTTTTACAGTAGTATCGCCAATTGCACGTTTCGGAACATTTACAATTCTTCTGAAACTTTGTGAATCATCCGTATTATAAATCAATTTCAAATATGCAATAATATCTTTAACTTCCTTACGATCATAGAATTTTAAACCGCCATAAATCTTATACGGAAGTCCTGCCGCCATACAAGCTTCTTCTAATGCACGAGATTGCGAGTTTGTACGATAAAGAATTGCAAATCTATTGTAATCTCCGCCGGAATCCTGTTTAATTCGGCTTGCAATAAAGTTTGCTTCATCCGCCTCATCTTGCGCCTCAAAATAATCAATTAATTCGCCATCACCTTTTTGTGAATAAAGAACCTTGTCCACACGCTCTGTATTGTTCTCAATGATTGCGTTTGCGACATTCAAAATGTTTGCGGTAGAACGATAATTTTGTTCAAGTTTAATTAATTTTGTTTTTTTGAAATCTTTTTGGAAATTCAAAATAATCGTATAATCCGCACCACGCCAACTATAAATTGACTGGTCAACATCACCTACAACACACAATGAACGTTCATCCGGAATATCAGGCTCGAGATTTGTATAAAGCATATTAATAAGCTTATATTGCGCCATATTGGTATCCTGAAACTCGTCAACCAAAATATGTTGAAATCTATCGTAATACTGTTGCCGAACCTCTTTGCACTGTTCAAGAAGTTTTACCGTAAGCATTAACATATCATCAAAGTCAATTGCATTGTTGTTATTCAAAGAATTTTCGTACTCTTCATAAATTTGAGCAATTTTTTGTGATTTAAAATCTCTGGCAAAAGTTGCAAAAGTATAAGCATCCTGCATCTTGTTTTTAGCATTAGAAATAACTGTTTTTACAAGTTTTGGTGCATAAACTTTATCATCAAGATTAAGCTTTTTAATTGCCTGTTTAATTACCGCATTAGAATCTGTTTCATCATAAATTGAGAAATTTTTATCCAATCTTTTTCCAGATTGAAAACTATAATTTTCAATATTCTCTCTCAAAATTCTTCCACAAATACCGTGAAAAGTACCGACCCACATATATTTTACAACGTTTTCGCCCAAAATATTACCAAGACGTTCTTTCATCTCTTTTGCTGCCTTGTTGGTAAATGTAACGGCAAGAATATTACGAGGTCTAACACCATTCTGAATTAAATACGCAATTCTTGAAGTAAGTAATTTCGTTTTTCCGCTGCCTGCTCCCGCCAGTACCAACAATGGTCCTCTTACAGTTTCTACAGCTTCTCTTTGTTCTTTGTTAAGATTATCCAGTATATTTTCCATATCCCTATTCCCAAAATCAAATTTTTGTGATATAATCAGCATAAACTAAAAATGTATAGATTGCAATGAGAAAGTAGGAAAAATGGTAGAAACTGACATGACAAAAGTATTTATGGGTTCAGAAGACGAAAACAAAGAAAAACAAGGTTCAATCGTAGTTCCGATTGATGAAGATATGGATACAGTTTCATCAGGTTCACCCGACACAGTTGATGAACTTGCTATGGAATTAGCAACAATTCAACAATCAGCGAAGCGTATTGCAATTATCGGAAGTCGTAATCTTCCTATTACTCACCAACAAATGATAGAAACATTGACAACAGCTCTTGTAATGCAAGGCAATACAATTATTACATCAGGTGGTTCATCAGGAACAAACGCCGCAGCAATCAGAGGCGCAATGAAGGCTAACCCTGACAAATTGAGAGTAATTTTACCTCAAACAATAGGTCAACAACCATCAGATGTACAAAACCAGCTTATCGGAGTTCCAAATATTATTGAACATCCGGATAGAGCAATGATGACTTTGGCTGACGCATCAAGAGTTTGTAACAGAGAAATTATTGATGAATGCAATCAGTTAATCTGCTTCCTATCTCATACAAGTAAAACTTTGCACAATGCAGTTCAATATGCAGAAGAAGGTCACAAGGTTATTACTGTATTCTATTTAGACTAATAAAGTGAAAAGTGAAAGGTGAGAAGTTAAAAGACCATTACAGTCATGATCTTTTAACTTTGTGCATAAATATGTCTGACAATTTTAAAAAACTTACCGGTAAAAACAGAAATGAATACGAAACAGTTGCAAAACATCTTGTGGATGATTGCGATGTTGAATTATTTAAAGAACTCGTCGATAACGACGATTTCCTTTTCGATTTTGTAAAAAACAATGTAACACAGAGAATTTCAAATGCTATTAACGAAACAAATTACCAAAATTTACTTGAGTTTTTAAAATACTATTCTCAATCTTATGAAGATACAATAGTTTCTGCTCTTGTCAAATATGCTGATGAAGATTTAACTGACATCATGCTAGACAAATTTGAAAATGGGAATGATAATGAAAAAACCTACGCCGCTAAATATTTTGCAAAAATTCAAGATCCATTGGCTTACGAGTTTTTGAAAAATTATTCCAATTCTGAAAATGAATTTCTTGCACAAAATTGCGCCTCAGCACTAGGCGCATGGCACGATGAAGATACATATAATTCTGCAATCGAAAGATTAAAGAATGAAGATGATTTTGAAAAACTTTCAGCAGTGAAATTTTTAGTTGCTTATGGAAACAAATCCGCAATTCCTTATATCATTAACGCAATGAAAAACTCCACAATGGCAGAAAATATTGCAGGCGAAATTCCTTATTTGGAAAACCTTTTTGATTTACTAAAAGATAACTATGAAGATGCGCTTTTAACAATAAATTATATTATTAATGCACTCGGAGAAATTTTGCCTCTCGCAACAATATTTGATTTTGAACTTTTTGAAATCTTTGAACAATTGATAAGCAATCATAGTGATAGTAAATCTGCAATCGTTTTGTTAAATGCAAAAGAAAAATTTGAAACATTAACAGAAAATGACGAATACCTTTTTGATGAAGACAAAAACACCAAAAATGAAATCTTCGATATCAAAAAGTTACTAAATAATGTTCGCAAAAAAGATTTGGAAATATATATTAATGAAGAATTGAGAGAGGATAGCCCTTTTGTCTACACTGCTCTTGATTTTGCGACAGATACACTTGCAATAAGAGAATTGTTAAAATCTAATAATCAAACAATAATCCTTAAAACTGCAGAAATTTTAAAATCTTTAGGAAACTTTGATGAAACAGCAAGAACTGTCGCACTTTTAAAAGTTACTGATATAAATATTAAAGCGATAATTCGAGCGTTATAATTTTACACTTGCACCACTATAGACTTAAATTTACATTGGTGCATTTTTTGTGTTCGTTCGCATATAATAGTTTTAAAAGGAGATTTTCGTGAAAGAAGAATTGTTATCTATAATAGAAAAAAATAGTCGCATTGATTTATCAGAACTTGCCGCAATGCTCGGAATGGAAGAAATTGATGTTGCAAATGATATTGCAGAACTTGAAAAAGAAGGTATAATCTGCGGATATCATACTCTCATAAACTGGGAAAAAACTAATATTGAAAAAGTTACCGCACTAATCGAAGTTAAGGTTACTCCTCAACGTGGGCAAGGGTTTGACAAAATCGCCGAAAGAATATACAAATATCCTGAAGTGAAATCTGTTTACTTGATTTCAGGCGGATATGACTTGCTCGTAACTCTTGAAGAAAAAACATTAAAAGAGATATCTAATTTTGTAACAGACAAACTTTCAACACTAGACAGAGTTTTGAGTACGGCAACACATTTTATCTTGAAAAAGTACAAAGATCACGGAACAATCGTCAACAAAGTTGTTGAAGAACAAGAAAGAGAAATTATTACACCATGAAATACCCAATTTGTAAAAAAGTTCAGAACATAAAACCGTCGGGAATACGAAAATTTTTCGACATAGTTAGTGAAATGAAAGACGCTATTTCATTAGGTGTTGGCGAACCTGATTTTGAAACCCCGTGGCATATCCGAGATGAAGGGATTTATGCCCTTGAAAAGGGTAAAACTTTTTATACCTCAAATGCAGGACTAAAAGACTTACGTAAAGAAATTACACATTACATCTCGAGAACACAGAAAATTAATTACGACCCATTAAAAGAGATTATTGTAACTGTCGGTGGCTCAGAAGCTATTGATATTGGACTTCGTGCAATGATTAACCCTGGTGATGAAGTTATAATTCCGCAGCCATCTTATGTTTCGTACGAACCTTGTGCAGTTTTAGCAGGCGCAAAACCTGTTATCATCAATCTTAAAGCCGAAAACAATTTTAGACTAACTGCACAAGAATTAAGAAATGTAATTACAAATAAAACCAAAGTTTTAATTTTACCTTACCCAAACAACCCGACCGGCGCAATTATGAATAAATTAGATTTGGAAGAAATTGCAAAAGTCATAATAGAAAAAGATATTTTTGTAATGTCAGATGAGATTTATAGCGAACTAACTTATAATGGTAAACACGTTTCTATTGCAAGTATTGACGGCATGCAAGAACGTACTCTTTTGATAAACGGTTTTTCAAAAGCTTATGCAATGACAGGGTGGAGATTAGGTTACGCTTGTGGACCGGAACCGATTATCAAACAGATGACAAAAATTCACCAGTTTGCGATTATGTGTGCGCCAACAACAAGCCAATATGCGGCAATTGAAGCGCTGAAAAATGGAGATAAAGACGTTGAAGAAATGCGCCAAGCGTATAACCAAAGACGACGCTACTTAATCAAACGTTTTAAAGATATCGGATTAGAATGTTTTGAACCTTTTGGAGCTTTTTACGTTTTTCCTTGTATAAAAGAATTTGGAATGACAAGTGAAGAATTTGCAACAAAATTTTTTATGGAAGAAAAAGTGGCAGCTGTTCCCGGAACCGCTTTTGGACAAAGTGGGGAAGGTTTTTTGAGAATATCTTATGCTTATTCAATGGAAAATTTAAAAGAAGCAATAGACAGACTAGAACAATTTGTTAAAAAGTTGAGAAAATAAAAAAGTTGAGAAAATAAAAAACTTACAAAAAATAGCCATAGCCTTAGAAGTAGAAATCGAAGATATCTTAAACTGTAAATTTTAACTACAATTAATTATTGGATTTCTTAAAAATACCAGCACTTATTTTGGTTAGCATTTTATCCACACCAACTTTTTGAAATAAATTTTCACATATTGTATCTGTTATTATAAATCCATTAGGTTTAACAATTCTCGGCATATTTTTAATTGTACTGTAATATTCGTCATCATCTTCAATATAACCCAAAACATTATTCATAGATAAAACATCAAAACTGTTGTCTGGATAATTTTTTATATCATCTTGAATCCTAGTTGCCCATTTTGATTTTGATTTATTATTATATGTTTTATATAAATAATCAAAAATTTCATCATTCACTCGAAAACCGGTTTGTAAAACAGTATCACATACATTTGAGCATATTTGATAAAACTTGATTTTGCAAATATTGGTTCTTTGCCCCAAAAACCTCCATAATGAGTACAACTTAATAAAATATTTTTAGTTGGCTTTGCTTGTAAATCAACGGTTTGTAAATTTAATACATCTTTCAGTTTTTTATCTTTGATAAGTTCTTTTATTGAAGCCAAATAAGAAAAAGGTTCTTGAGATCGCCCTATTCCAACAATTAGTATAGACTTTTTATCATTAGTATTTTTATTAAATAAAGTTGAAAACACATCTATAACATCTTTAAAATAAGATGTTTCACCTAAAACAACTCCCCTGCGAAAAAAACTTGAAGCCCTGAGAGAAAGGTTATATTGACTTATTTCATAAAAATCGGGATGAGCCTTTTTAGTTACTTCATTGTAGTTTTCAACAGTTAAAATATTTTTCTTAATAAGAGTAATTTTTTCAAACTTATCAACATCAGGAAGCTTCGGTTTTAAAGCAATTTTACTCATAAAATCTAATAAATGACTGTCACTACTACCCTGAAAACTCTGATTATAATGATTGTTAGTATTAAATTTAAATAATGCGTCGTTTTTTACAAACATAAAAATCCCTTCATTCAAGAAAAACATTAAAATAAAAATTTTTGCTAGTTAAAATACAACTACAAAGAGAAGGATAGATTTATAAATAAGTAAAGGTAAATTATTTGGGAAAATTTATCTCTAATATCTAAAATCCATGAAAAAGGTAATACTAACCTTTTCTAAATCTGCTTTATTTACCAGTTCTACCCTATCAGTAACTCCGTATTTTTGACAAAGTGAATCAATTCTTGGGTCGCAAGTTCGCATTGGCTTAGATAAATTTTTATTAATTTCTGCAAAAGTCTGATTATTTTTCAAACCTTGTAATATAATTAGTTCTTCTTTTGTTAAATACATTTTATCTCCAATTATTCCTATTCAAAAAGTTAATAATTTACCTAAAAATGTAATTCAAACATCTAATAATACAGCTTCTTTAAACAGCAGATTAAATATTTTAACCCCCCAACAATTAGCACAAAGAGCAAACTTTAACATAACAACATCAACTCCAAAAACGATAAAAACATCCCAATTGTTAAAATAACTAATATTTTCTAATGTTACCTTATTCTATGAAGATGGTTTAAAAATAAAAGTTTCCAAACTAATTATTGTCTACGCAATATGAACCCCCTTATTTCTAGTATTCATGAAATCAGGAATATTCAATTTTTTACTCATAGAACCAATATCATAAAGTTGTTTGCTTGCAATCTTTTCTAAAACTTGTGGCTCTGTATGTATTGTTGCTTTTTCAATTTGGGCTATTGTTTTAGGAAAATATCTTTCTAGATATTCTGATCTAATTGAAAATAATGGAATGTTATTATATGTATTTAATATAGCACCACCCTCTGCAATAGTTTCTTCTATTGAGGAAGTTGGAGTTAACTGATTTGTAAAATATTTAATATGGTTTCGTTGAGCTTCAGGAAATTGTTTTAAAAACAAATCTAGTTCTTTTTGATAAGTTGCACCTATTTTGTCTCTAACATATTTTGGAAGATTAATAGTTTTTTCAGCATTTCTAACATTTGAGGCTTGACTGATTAGATGATATAATTCGTGGGTTGATACAAATTCATTTCCCCCAGTTGCAATTATTCCCATATCTTTTCCAGCGTAACAAGCACAAGAATCTAGTATATTATCTATCACTTTGAAGTTTTTGACTTTATCATTTATGTGTAACAAATTTTCTCCTGACATTTGTTTTAAAACAGTCATCATTTTTTGTTTTTGTTCCGGAGTACAATCTTTAAGTATTTCATTAAGGTTAATTTCTGTAACTTTACCATTTTGAGAATTAAGTACGGAAATTTTATCAGCAGAATAGCTGATTTTGTATGTGTTTCCATTTACCTTAGAAATTGCTTCTGTTGGACTAACAAATGTATGAGTTAATTGTCTATTCATCAAGACATTTCCATTTGCGTCTTTAATAATGTATGTTAGCGATTTATTACCATTTGGTTGTATTGTTATAACTTTATTTGTTGTTGTTCCGTCTAAAGATTCTAGGTTTTTGGTAATTGTTTTTATACCAGTTTGAGGGTCAATTTTTGCATCTCCTAAAACTTTTACAGTTCCATTAGGAGCTTTTTGTACAATTTTATACACACCTTCAACTTCTGAAGGTATCGTTGTTTCAACAATTTTTTCTCCTTTTTTGTTAACAAAAGATAATTCTTCCTTTAACACTTGAGCTTTGCTAAATAAAAGTTTAGGGTTTTGTGTTGATTCTGCAAAGTTAGCTTTTAAGGTAACATCCGAATTTAACTTTCCTTTTTGAGAAAATCTTCTTAGTTTTATTATTGTATTTTCATCTTTTTCAAGCATCTTTAATAGTTCTGGAGTTTGCTTTAAACTTTTAACATTTTCACGTGTAAATGCTAAGTTTCCATTTTCAATACTTTCAATAAATAGTTCTTCTTGATTAATTACTTTAAAATCTTTATCTAAAGTTTTTAAATATGCTTTACCACTTCCTTTTTCAGCAATCGCAAGTGTAAAATTATCAGGATTGTAGCTGTTATGCATTATATGTGCTCTACCAAATTTTTTACCATAGAGTTTTTTTGCTTGGTTAATTTCTTCAATAAGTTTGTCTGTATTCAAATTTTTAACCATTTTAGCTTCCAGAATGCTTTCGCCATTCAAACCACCATCAAAGATAAGCTTGTTCATTTGTTGTTCGTTACAACCAAGTTCTGAAAGTGCAAGTATTTCTTTATTGTTAAATACTTTATATCCACGATTTTCTAATTGGAGATATTTTTTGATGAAATTCAATTGCGGTTCTTTCATTTCTGATAAAAATTTTAATGTATCAGAATTTACAGCTTGCAAGTATTCGCAATGAGAGTCTTTCATTCTTAAAAAGTCTCTTAGTTTCAATAATTTTTCGTCTGGTAATTCAGATAAAAATTTTACAGTTTCATTATCATATCTTGCAATAGCACCAATATCTTTTGTTTTCAATCCTTGTCTTGAACAAAGTTGTTCTAATAAATTCCACTTTTGATTATCCACTCTGCCCATATCTTCTAATGCTGGAGTATGATTTTGTCTAAAAAATTGTTCAAATCTAGTAGTTTTTTTGCCTGCTAGTTTAATATCTTTGCAAACATTATGTGATGATTTAGAAAAAGTTGTTATTTCTTGAAAAACTTCATTAAAGGGTCTTGCTTTTATTCCCCTCATAAAAGAAGTATGCGGTAATATAGTTTTTAAAACTTTACTTGCAATCATAATTATTCCCCGAAATCCCCGTATTTATATAAAGAGATTATGTTAGGAAGAATTGCTTTTTTGTTACAAAAGTTTACAAAAAGCAAGTTAGAGAATTAATCTCTACCGGCTTGGAATTGACCGCATTTACCGCAAAAACCGATGTGTAATATTGAGTTTTGCTTAATCTCTAAAATCCTCTAAAATCAACAAATTTTTTCAGCAGTCCCTTTTTGGTCCCTTTTTTGTAAAATTTGCTCATTTTTTGAGTTCGGGGGCATAGCAGAAACGCACTAAAAAAGAGCCTTTTCAGGCTCTTTCTAAATGGAGGAGGAGGTGGGATTCGAACCCACGGTACGCGTGAACGTACGACAGTTTTCAAGACTGCTCCAATCAACCGCTCTGGCACTCCTCCATACGATTGTTCGGATGTAATTCTATTGTATTAAATAATTTTTCTTTGTCAAGTGGCTTTTCCGAATTTATTTAATTTAACTTTTTACAAAAAAATATTTCAACATATAAAATCCAGAATTCAAAAATTCCTCCTTCTCTCCAGTATATTTAAACCCCATCTTCACATAAAACCTAATTGCTTTCTCATTTTTATCCAAAACGTACAAAAAGACTTCTTGCGATTTCTCAATAACAGTATTTAAAATCTTTGTACCAATCCCTTCTCCTTGAAAAAACGGATCTACAAAAAATTCACTAACTTTTGTTTTTTCACCAACATCCTCAATTTTCACCATTGCTTTAACTATTCCATCATCATATACGTAAATATTATCCAATGCGCTAGGCTGACTAAGTTTTTCTATCTCTTTCAAAACTTGCATCTCATTAAATGAAACATTGGCATTTTTAAAAATCGGTCTATATGTTGTTCTTTTTGTAAAAATTAATATCTCAGCAATCCTTGAAATATCCCTATTACCAGCTTTTCGTAACATTTAATTTCCTCTTACCTATACTGCAACTTTATCAAATAAACCACATTCGTCAATTTTTTATGTAAATTTATCTTCACTCACATAGCAAAAAATATTTTTACAAAACTTATATGAACAAACATAGGAGAAATAAAATGAGCAAAATTAGTCCTATAATAGGCTCTACCAAACAACTTACAGGTGAAACAAGATTTATAAATGACGCATTACGAAAACATAAACTCACAAGACACAATTTAAAAACACTCAAACAATTTCAACCACTAAATGATGACATTGCAGAATTTAGTAGCAATTTTCAAAAAAATTACAACGACTATAAAAACATTGAAGAAACAAATTCTCTTATGTCTTTTGAGAGAAGAAAATTAGCTCAAATTGAAGATACCGTTTCACAAGGCTATTTTAGAGATGAAGAAATTTTTGATGAAATGAGCGATTATGCAAGCAGAAGCTATAGCTCTGACGACATTCCAATTGCTGAAAAGCCTAGTATTCTAAGTCAAATTTCTACAGTATTTTCGCTGGATAAAGACCTTGACAAATCTATTCAACGCAAATTAAAACGTATATCTATGGGGGATAAATTAGAAAAAGAAGCCACTAAATTCGGTCGATATCTAACATTCCAAGAAACTCCTATTATTGCAGAAGAAGCTCTTGCCCAAAAAGAAGCTGGAATTTCAGAAAAAAGAATTATACAAAACTTTAAACGTTCATTTTTGAACAAACGAAATCCACAAGACAAGAATTTTTCTGTAGAATTATTCCGCTTTTTATCTCAAAAACCGGAAAACAGAAAAGATGTAATTTTAAAAGCCATAGATGGCGATGAAATCGTAGATACAGCATTAATTGAATTTTTCCCGAAAATCAATAGTATTTTGTCAAACGAAAAATTGACCCAAGAAGTTATGGAAGATTGCAGAGTGGATGGAATTACTGATCCTACTCAATGCAATTTTGCAAAACAGTTATGCCAAATTTATGGCAAATGGGATGATACAACAAAAGATTTTCTTCAAAGAACAGTTTTTGACACAATAAAAGGTCCAAAATCTTGTGAAGAAGCCGTTAATATATCTTTAAAATGTTTAAGAGAAAATAATTATTCAATAACTAAAACTCTTATGGATAGAAATTACATTTATAAAATGAAACACCTTGATAAAGATATGCGCAAAAAAGTAGCTGAACTCAGCAAAAACTAATCAATTTTTCTCGCAAACTTTTTGTTATAAAAATGTATCACTAGCGGATAAAGAATCGTTATATATAATCCAATCAAAAAGCAACTGCTAAATCTTCCGATTGGAGCAGACATGTATTGCAAAAAGATCGGAGTTAAATATTCCTGTAAATACACTAAAATTAAACCGCCAAAAAGAAAAAATAAAGCTTTTCCCCAAAAACCGCATTGAGGTACATCAAAATTTACAAATCTTCTTTCTAACAACCACCCGGTAAAAGCGCCTAACGCAAATCCAGCTTTTGGGAAAGATTCAAATCTCATTTTTTCAGGATCAACAAGAATTACACCATTCAAATAATCAACCGGATAATGTTTAAACTCTGTATAAATTATCAATAAAATACACAAGATTAAAATAATTCCAAACGCAATTAAATCACGGTTTTTGCCGTTTTTAATCCATTTTAGCACTTTAGATGTCACATATAAAAGTCCAACACCCACAATCATTGAAACAACAACATCTTGAGGCGTATGAACACACAAATAATTTCTTGAAAATGCGATTAAGAAAACCATTGTAATAAGGGAATATCTAAGAATTTTGTTTGACCAAAACTTAACTGCCAAAGCTCCAAATGTTCCCGTTGCAATCGCTGTATGACCGCTTGGAAAAGAGTAGCCAGTTGCGTGTTTCATAGCTTTTTCAAGAGGATGTATTCTATTATCCAAAATCCATGGGCGATAAATACATGCCGTAACTTTCAAAAATTGGTTAACAACAAGCGCTCCAAAAAAGTTCCAAATCAAATAAATCCCACATTTTTTGTTTAAAACCCAATAAAACAATGCAATCAAAAGCATTGCAAAACAATATTCCCCGAGAAGTGTTATATGATATAAAATCCAGTCAAACGCTCCATGCGTAACTTCTCTAAAATTTTGCAACATCAATAAATATTCTAGCTGTAATCCCAAAAATTTTTCCATAAAACAATTTTATTAAGAAAAATTTTCAAAATCAAATATCTTAAAAATTTTTCATGTATATAATTTGCAATATTTGTTAACATTTAACTGATTTTATTAAAGTTTTGAATATATTTTTCCGTTAATAGCGTATGTAGTGGAGATTAACTATGTTCGACGATATTAATATCAACAGTTTAGACGGAATTAAAAAGATTATAGCCCAAAAGTGTGACCAGAATGACGATGGAATTTTACAAGATACTAATAAATTGCAAGAGGTTAGTATTTTCAACAAAACTTGTAAAACCATTAAGGGGACAACTTTTATTTACAATGGACAAGCATATAATGCCGACGGTACTGAAAACTATACAAGAGAAGTTCCTCGAGAAATAAAAATGCCGGAATTTAAAATGTTTAAAAAGCCGAAAAATCTTACCAAAAAAGATAGCATAAGTACATCTTATGACTGGTCGCCGGAATGGTTGAATAACTCTATTGAACAAATGACAACTGCACCAAGATATAAAGGTAAATATAAAAAAAGTATTTTGCGTGGAAAAGCTCAAGCATTTATTGACAGTGGCAAAAAATGGGATATAGACCCACGGATTCTTCTTGCTGTTGCGATGCAAGAATCCGCAAGGGGTACTAAAACAAGAGGCAAAAACAGTGTTGGAGGGCCTAAACAAAATTTTAATTCAATAGAAGAGAGTATTGATCATATTGCACAGAGAATTGATACAATAAGGACTAAGCAACATAGAAAAAAAACTACAGTAGATTCAATTGCCTTTGGATACACAAATGTAAAAGCTTCCGCTCCAACATGGAGTAAAAATGTCAACAGTTACATAAATCAAGCGACAAAATACTACGAACCGCCGAAATAAGATTAAACATTATAATCTATTCCATGTTTTTTAAAAAGTTGGTTGAAAAATTCTTTATTTTTCAAAATATTTTCATCTGTCAAAGTCATTGGCATAGTAAAATTTATAGGATGTTGTTTTTGACTTTTTTCAGCAATAACTTTATCCAAATATTCGCCTAAAACCTCATTTGTTTCGGCACAAATCTTTCTTTGTTGCGGTATATCAGCGTTTTCTTTGGCAATTTTCAACTTATCCGCCAAATCTTGCGCCTTTTGAGAAAATTTTTCATAACCATTTGATTTATCACCCGAAAGCGTTTTTAAGAACTTATCTCTATCAGAAAAAGCTAAATTTGGTGTAAATTTATATTTTGCATGGAAATAAATCGCAGTATCCTTTGAAATTATTTCAAAATTTTTAACCTTGTTTTCCATAATTTCTATAATGCTTGAAAGCCTCAAAATTTCCCCAAAATTAAACCCTTTTTGTTTATATTCGTCATTAACTCGAATAAAAAGTCCCGACATATTTGGAGAGCCTTCAAAATACGCAAATTCTTCATACCCCAGCAATTTATCAAACCTGTTTCTTAATTCGGTTATAAAATTATGTCCGTAACCAGCTTTTGGCATTTTCACATCAAGGTACAATTTCCCAAACTTATTTTCAGGCACAACAAAAGAACAAAGTTTTCTTGTATCAGCTTGTGCAACATTAGTTATGATAGGTTTTGTGTTTTTTATAAATCTAGTTGGATTAATTGGGCTAATAATTTTCATAATACGTATGCTAATCTAAAACCTGTAAATAAAAATTTTTGCGTAATTTTTAGATTTTATAATATAATTCACCTATGACAACAATTGATTTTTCGAATGTAATAAAAATTAAAAACGCCGTTAATGAAAAATTCGGTGAATACGTACACTTTCATGATGCTTGTGGCGGACAATATTTTAACCTTGAACACACATCCCCGCAAATTATTGAATTTATAAAAGAATTTGTCAAAACTCTAGGCTATACCGCAGAATTTGAAGAAAATGGATTGTTTTTTACATTAAATTGATTAATCTTTTTTGATTTATAATATTTGTATGGAATATTGTAATAAATGCGGAAACAAATTAACCGAAAAAGAGTGTATAAATTGTGGAATAAGTGAAGGGATGGTTGCTTATTGCGAAAATTGTGACGAGTTCAAATTTCCAATGTACAATGTCGCAGTTAGTGCAGTCATCTGCAATCCTGATTTTTCTAAGATTTTATTAATCCAACAATACGGTAGACCAAAAAATATTCTCGTTGCCGGCTATGTAAATAAAGGCGAAAACCTTGAACATGCTCTTATTAGAGAAATTAAGGAAGAAGTCGGATTGGATGTAATAGATTTTAAGTTCAACGCATCAAGTTATTATGAAAAATCAAATACGCTTATTTGCAATTTTATTGTCAGAGCAAAAAACGAAAACTATTCACTCACAACCGAAGTTGATGCAGCAAACTGGTTTACAATCGAAAAATCTAAAGAGGCAATTTATAAAGGCAGTTTGGCAGAAAAATTTTATAATTTGGCAATTGAAAAAATTCAATCATGCTATAATTAAACTATTCTGAAAGGATTTTAAACATGAAAACAATTAAACTAACAAAAATGCAAGGCTGTGGAAACGACTTTGTAATAATTGATTACCCCGAATACGAAAAAACCGGATTAAAAATGAGCGAACTTGCCAAAAAAGTTTGCAATAGAAATTTTGGAGTCGGTGCAGATGGAATGATTATCCCGAAACTTAACCCTGAAAACAAAGAGGCAGATATCAGTTGGTATTTCTATAATTCAGACGGTTCTACCGCTCAAATGTGTGGAAACGGAATGAGGTGTTTTGCAAAATATTGTATTGACAACAAACTAGTTGACAAAAAATCATTTAGTGTTGAAACACTTGCAGGAATTATCAAACCTGAACTTCTTGATAACGGATTAATTAAGGTAAATATGGGAAAACCGATTTTAGAAAACAAAAAAATCCCGTTTTGGAGCGAAAATGGAGAAAAGAAACTTACTGCCCTTGACAGAGAATTTGAAATTACCCCTGTTTCTATGGGAAATCCGCACTGTGTAATTATTACAGACGAAGATCCGATGAAACTTGCCCAAACTTACGGCCCTGTTATTGAAAAACACGAATTTTTTCCAGAAAAAACAAATACGGAGTTTGTAAGAGTAAAATCTCGCATGGAAATTGATATGCGTGTATTTGAACGTGGTTGCGGAATTACATTAGCATGTGGGACAGGAGCTTGTGCAAGCGTTGTTGCATGTGTTTTAAATAACTTAACAGAAAACAAAGTTAAAGTTAACCTTCTTGGAGGCCCTGTATTCATTGAATGGCAAGGTTCTGTGGATGATAAAGACCAAGATATTTTCTTAATCGGCTCGGCTAACTATAGCTTTTTTGCAGATTATATCTTGTAAAATCCCGTATTTCCATGATATTATAAACTTATACACTAGAATAGGAGAAAATTAAACATGAAAACTTACGAATTATTAACTATATTCAAACCAAATTTGGATGCAGAAGAAGTTGAAAAAGCAGTTGAAACTTTGAATAAAGTTGTTGTTGATTTCGGCGGAAAAGTTGAATCTACAGACAAAACTGGCAGAAAAAAATTAGCTTATGAAATCGAAAACTTCAGAGATGGATTTTTTGTTACTACAGAATTAAGCTTGCCTGCTGAAAAAGTAGCTGAATTTAGAAGACAATTGAAATTGAACGACAATGTTTTAAGAACTATGTTCTTAGAATCTTCAAAAGTTAGTGCATAAGCGTAGGTTGGGGATATTTTCCCCAACAATTTTAAAAAGAAAGAAAGAAAAATGGCATTTTCAAAAGCAGTAGTAACAGGAACAGTTTACAGAGCGCCGGAAAAACGTTTTACCCAAAACAATATTGCGGTATCTGCATTTGTTCTTAATATTGGCGAAAGAGAAGAAACTCTTGTAAGAGTTCTTTCAAGAAGGCAAGCGTTGGATGAAACTGTATCATCTTTGACTAAAGGCGATAGAGTTCTTGTTGAAGGCAGACTTCAAGTTGCAGTATCAAAAACTGATGATGGTGCAGAAAGAAGAATTTACGAGATTGATGCCAATACGGTTGAGAGAATGGGCGAAGGCGGTGGCTCTTCTGCTCCTTCAAACCAAAAATTCGGAACAGAAGAAATCGTTAAATTTGAATCAGATGATATGTCTAATGAATTGATTAACGAAGACGAAATTCCGTTCTAAAGAACATTTTGTCATTCTGAGGACAATAGCTATTTGAGTCCGAAGATGACGAAATAAAAAAGTGTAGTATAAAATAAAAAAGGCTAGAAAGGCTAATTCGAGAAATGGCAAGACAAAATAACGATGACAAGAAAAAACGTAAAAATTGTTCACTTTGTGCAGACAAAGTTGAAGCAATTGATTACAAAGATGCAGCAAAATTAAGAAGATACTTGACAGAAGCAGGAAAAATTATTCCTCGCCGTATTACAGGTAACTGCGCTAAGCACCAAAGAATGATTGCAACTGCAATTAAACGTGCTAGAGAAGCTGCTATCATTGATTACGTTTTTGACTAATCAATATTGCAAGATACTACAAAAACTGTCCAATTCTATAGTTTATGAATTGGGCAGTTTTGTTTTTATAAAAACTTTGCAGTTTTGGATGTTTTGCAGTTTTTTAAATCTTTAGGAGTTCCGGTAAATATAATTTCACCTCCGGCCTCTCCTCCTTCTGGTCCCATATCCACAATATAATCTGCATTTTTTATTACATCCAAATCATGTTCAATTACAATAACAGTCGCCCCATTATCTATCAAAGTTTGAAAAACCTTCAAAAGTGTCTGTACATCCAACGGATGTAAG
This sequence comes from Candidatus Melainabacteria bacterium MEL.A1, assembly GCA_001765415.1. Classification (GTDB taxonomy): domain Bacteria; phylum Cyanobacteriota; class Vampirovibrionia; order Gastranaerophilales; family Gastranaerophilaceae; genus Stercorousia. The sequence goes on along the minus strand of CP017245.1, from coordinate 1,278,074 downwards.
CCTATTGTAGGTTCATCAAAAACAAATACAGAATTTGATTGTGATTTTCGCATCTCACTTGCCAGTTTCAATCTCTGTGCCTCACCACCTGACAAACTCGGTGTTGCTTCCCCAAGAGTTAAATAACCTAAACCTAAATCCTGCAAAACCTGCAATCTTTGCTGAACCACTTTCAAATTATGACATGCCTCAAGTGCCGTATTTACATCCATTTCCATCAATTTCGGTAACGAATAGTTTTCATACTTAATATTTTCTGCAACTTTAGAATATCTTGAACCGCCACATTCCGGACAAGGGATTTCTACATCAGGCAAAAATTGGACATCTAAATTTATTACACCGGTTCCATCGCAAGTTTCACAACGCAATTTTCCTGTATTATACGAGAAATCTCCCGCTTTATAGCCCAATTCTTTTGCTTTTTCAGATTTTGCAAAAACTTTTCTCAACTCATCATGAATATTTGCATATGTCGCAACAGTCGAACGAACATTAATCCCAATTGGTGTCGCATCAATTAACTTAACCTGTTTAATTTTTTCAGCCTTAATCTCTGTAACATGTTCTGGTAATTTTTCTCCATTTATAAATTTTTCCAACGCCGGAACAAGACTTTCCAAAACCATTGTAGTTTTTCCGGAACCGGAAACACCTGTTATAACAGTTAATTTACCTTTAGGAATTTCAACTTTCAAAGGTTTTACAGTGTGAATTTTTTCTGTTTCCATATAAATTTTGCCAAATTCAAACAACTGTTCTTTGGAGCTTTGATTTCTTGTGACTGTGTTTTCTTCACCTGATAAAAATTTACCAATTACAGATTTTTCATTATTTTCAATATCCTTCACACTACCTTCTGCAATAACATATCCGCCATTAGCTCCGGCTTGAGGCCCCATTTCAACAATCCAATCAGATGTTTTCAAAATTTGAGTATCATGATCTACCAAGATTACAGAATTTCCATCCGCAATCAAATCCTGAATTACACCTTGCAAACCAATAATATTTGCAGGATGTAAACCGATTGACGGCTCGTCAAGGACATACAAAACCCCTGTTGTACGGTTGCGCACCGCTCTTGCCAATTGCATTCTTTGTCTTTCCCCAGTCGAAAGAGTTGATGCCGCTCTATCAAGTGTCAAATAGCCCAATCCTAAATCCATCAAACGTTTCGCAACAGTTTGAAAAGAAGCACAAATACTTTCTGCCATAGGTCGCATTTCTTTAGGTAACGAACTAGGAACTTTCGCAACCCAACCTACAAGCTCTGACAATGTCATCTGGCAAGCCTTATCCAAAGTTATCCCCATAATCATTGGCTCTCTTGCTTTTTGTGACAAACGAGTCCCTTTGCAATCAGGGCAAACACCTTGTTTAAGAAATTTTTCAACACGCTTCATACTTTTTTCATCTTTTACTTTTGAAAGCGCATTTTCTACTGTATAAACTGCATTATAATATGTAAAATCAAGTTCTCCGGCTTGATTTGTATTTTTCGCTTTATAAAAAATATGTTTCTTTTCTGCAGGGCCGTTATAAACAATATCTTTTTCTTTTTCACTCAAATCCTTGAACGGAACATTAGTTCGTACGCCCATTTCACGACAAACGTCAGTCATAAGCGACCACATCAAAGTTCCCCACGGAGCAACTGCCCCATCGTCAATCGTAAGATTTTCGTCAGGAACAAGAGTTGATTTATCGACTGTTCTGACAATTCCTGTCCCACTACAAGTTTTACAAGCACCTTGACTATTAAAAGCTAATTCTTCTGCTGATGGAGCTAAAAAATGCGTTCCGCAAACAGGACAAACAATTTCCTGTTCAGCGGCAACCGCAAGTGTCGGTTCCACATAATGTCCATTTGGACATTTGTGGTTTGCAAGCCTAGAAAACATAAGCCTTAAACTATTTAAAAGTTCCGTTCCGGTTCCAAATGTACTTCTAACTCCAGGGACAGACGGTCTTTGGTGTAATGCAAGAGCGGCAGGAACATATAAAACCTCATCAACAAGAGCTTTTTCTGCCTGTGTCATTCTTCGTCTTGTGTAGGTTGAAAGAGCTTCCAAATATCTCCTTGAACCTTCCGAATATAAAACTCCAAGCGCAAGAGAAGACTTGCCGGAACCGGAAACCCCAGCAATACCAACAATTTTATTTAAAGGTATATCAACATTTATATTTTTTAGGTTATGAACTCTTGCTCCACGAACTTTAATTTTATCAACCATAAACCACCTACGATTTTCTCTGTTTTAATTATAAACTAAAAATTTAAAATTTTATTCATGATACAATACCCATATAATATTTGATATTGTTAATTTCTACAAAAGGAATAATAAATGAGTTTAAGCAAAATTCTTGATAAAATAATCACCAAAATTTGTCATAAAGAAAATACGACAAAAAACACGTATAATTTGCAAGAACTATTTAGCTATAAAGCCACTATTAATTTAGAAAATAAAGTTGATATTATTATTCCGATTTATAACGGTTATGATTATTTAACAAACCTTTTTGACGGAATTAAAAGCAACACAGATTTGAATTATAGACTTATTGTAATAAATGACAAATCTTCCGATTTAAGAGTTTTGCCTTTATTAAATAGTTATCAAGAAATATTTGGCTCCAAAATGTTATTGGTTAATAATGAAGAAAATTTAGGTTTTGTAAAAACAATAAATAAAGGGCTGAGTTTGGCAAAAGAAAATGTTATAATTTTAAATTCAGATGTTATTGTGCCTAAAAATTGGACAAGCAGACTTTTAGAACCAATTATTAAAAATGACAAAGTTGCAAGTGTAACTCCTTTTAGCAACGCTGCAACTATATTTTCATTACCACAAAACAATTTTGATAATGACTTTAATGAAGATTTAGAGCAGGTTAACAATAAAATTCAAAATATAAATTTACCTGCAGGAAGCCTAAAATTTCCAACAGGTGTAGGCTTTTGTATGGCAATGAATAAAAAGACTATTAAAGAAATTGGAGGGTTGGATGAAATTTTTGAAAAAGGTTATGCAGAAGAAAATGATTGGTGTCAAAGGGCAATAAAAAGAGGTTATATTAATACAATTGCTCCAAATTTATTTGTATGGCACAAACATGGTGGAAGCTTCAATAATAAAGAAAAACAAGATTTATTAAAAAGTCATTTGAAAATTTTGAAAAAAAGATATCCTAATTATTCAAAAAGTATAAAAAATTTGTTGAAAGATGGAAAATACTTATCTATTCGTTTTTGGGCAGAATTGTTATACATAAATGCAGTTGCAAAAACTACAGAAATCTGGTTCGATCACATATGTGGCGGTGGTACAGAAACGTACACTTTTAACAAAATTAATGAATTAAAAAATGAAACTTTGATTATCAGAATACAAAATGGTTGGAATAATAATTTTACAATATCATATTATTATAAAGAGTATAAAAACAAAATTATTATAAATAGCTTATTTGATATTGAAGTTATGCTTAAACAACTAATCCCAGATTTAATTGTTGTTAATAATCTCGCAACTTACAAAAATATTTATGAAACATTAAATTTTATTAAAAAAATTAAATCTGATATAGGTACAAAGATTTCTTTCAGAGCGCACGATTTACAATTCATCTGCCCTTCTATAAGAATGATTAATTCTGAGCATAAATATTGTTACTGCACTGATACAAAAATTTGTCAAAATTGTTTTAAACAATTCAAAAAACTTCCTATTTCAATTGACAATATTGAAGAATGGCAAAAAAATTGGTTCAATTTTCTTAATGATATTGTTGACGAAATTATTGTTTTTTCAAATTCGACAAAAAAAATTCTATTGACTTTTTGTCCTAACACAGAAAACAAAATTTCTGTTATTCCACATTCTGTAACTCCATTAAGAAAAGTTACTATAGAAAAGCATGACAAAATTAACATCTGCATACTAGGGAAAATAACTATTGATAAGGGTGCATTGATAATAAAAGAAATTGACAAATTACTTCCGCAATATCCAAAATTAAATATAAAAGTTTTAGGAAATGTTAAAGGTTCTATCCGCAGACATCTAAAAAATGTAAAAGTTTTGGGTAAATACAAAGTTGCAAATTTATCTAATTTAATTGAAAAAGAGCAAATAGATATTGTTTTTATTCCTTCGGTTTGGCCTGAAACCTTTTCATACACAACTGCTGAGGCTATGAGTATGGGGTTGCCTGTTGCTTGTTTTGATATTGGTGCGCCAGCAGAAAGAGTTAAAGAAAATAATTCCGGATGTGTAATAAACAATATTGATGCAAAAGATGCACTTGATACTATTTTACAATATTTTGAACAAAACTTATAAAAAAAATGACTTCTTTTTGAAGTCATTTCCTTTCCAAATGTATTGTTACTAAGTTTATTAAAAATTTCTAAGATGAAGTTTTATTTGATTTGTATTTATAACTCAACAAGCTATATGTGTCGGTTGAAGCAGAACTATCACCATAAAACACTGACATGTCAGTTGCTTTACGGTTATTAAAGTCATCTTCAACTTCCATTCTTGCACAATTTACGTCATAAGCTGAAATTTCAGCACTTGTAATTCTTCCATCATGATTTGTATCCATTTCATCAAAATGTTCCAAAATTTTTGTCATAGTGCTATCAGATAATCCGCTTGAACCAGATGCGTATAATTGAGTTAATTCCTCTTTTGTCAAACCTTGTGTTGAAAGGGTATTCGACAAATTATTCATTTCTTCTGACGTAATTATCCCATCACCATTTTTATCAATACTGGAAAAATTAGTTTGCAAGTATGAAGCAAATGATTGGTTTAAAACCTTTGTGTTAGAAGTCTTAGTTCTTGCCTCACTAATGTTTTCCAGCGTCAAACCGTTTGGATACTGCGATGCCAACAAAGAATATGTTGAGCTTAATCCTGAATATATTCCGGATAAAATTCCGTTGTTATTATTAGCCATATATTTACCTCTATTCTACCTGAATACATGTTAATGATTTTTTTAGCATTGTCAAACCTTCAAATAGATGATTTGTAAATATATGTAACAAACTGCTTTAAAACATTAAAGTTTTTTCCAAAATTGTCCGATACATAATTTGTTACTAGAGTTATAAGGAGTGTGTACTCATGGATGAAAAAAAATTACAGGATATGGAAGATTTGATGCTTGATTACGGCGAAATGACAAGCTTCAATTTTAATTCAATGGATTATAAACAAGTTCAGGAATTGCAAAAAATTGCCGATAGCGAATATGCTAACCAACCATATACTTTCAAATATGGAAACTTTGATTTAGTAGATATGATTCATTCATTTATTGTTCAAAATCAAAGAGAAAAAGCATAAAAACAAGATTTTTAGATTTGTTCGGTGAGAGTTATTTTTGAGATAAATAACTCTTGCCGAAAGTGAAGGAGTGTATCTTATGAATAATAAAGAGCTTTTTGAAAACAACTGTTTTCCTCTATTTTGGTGCGAAGATGAAGAACATTTCGCCCAACCACAACAGCCACAACGCAAGGACTTGACGACATTGTTGGCTGAACTTGAAGATATTCAAAACAAAATAGATGACATCAGTGCAAGAGAATGGCATCTTGCAAAACTTGTGAAATTTCACAAAGAAGGACTTGCTCGATAACAGAGTAAAAAAGTCCGCCCCGCAGTTAAGAATAGGCTGCCGAGATTTGGGATAGCAGATATTTTAAATATTAACAATACATAATCGTTGAGAAAGTTCCCAACGATTTTTTCTTATTCTAAACAGTTTTGCTGGCGGATTAGTAAATCTAATTTACTTCTTATCCTTTACATCCGTAATAAATATTTTGTTATTTTTTTAACAGAAAATTCCAAAAATTTTTATTTAAAATTACATCTTTTATCAAACTATTTGCAAATAATACAGATTTTTTTATACTATGTTTTTGGGTTGTTGAAATTGGTTCCATAGGACCACCAAACCAACCAAAATTCACATCTCTTCGGTTTGTATTATTTGTATTAACATTTCTGTATGAATTACTAATTGGTTGAACTTTCATAGATGTCTCCTTAAATAATTTTATAAATCAAATAATAAATAATTGATGAAATAATCATACATGCCGGAATTGTTACAACCCAAGCGATTACAATGTTTCCAACAATTCTCCATTTAACGGCATGCGCATGGAATGTTGAACCAACACCCATAATAGCAGTTGAAATTACGTGAGTTGTACTCAATGGAATACCAAAATGTGACGCTGTCAAAATCAAACCTGCAGCGGATGTTTCAGCAGCAAAACCGTGAATTGGTTTAAGTTTAATAATCTTATGCCCCATTGTTTTGATAATCTTCCAACCGCCGTTCATTGTTCCGGCAGCCATTGTCATCGCACAAGCAATAATTACGTATAGAGGAATTTCAAACCCACCTGTCGGATCTGGCTTCAAAACTCCGCCTGCTAGTAATGCCAAAGTAATTATACCCATTGTTTTTTGGGCATCATTTGAACCGTGACTTAATGCCATCAAACCTGATGATAAAAGTTGCAATTTTCTAAACTGTTTGTTTACTGTATTTGGAGTTTCTCTCAAAACAATTACAACCCAAGCGATTAATAGCATTAACGTAAATCCCACACAGAAACCTAACATTGGCGATGTAAACATTGGAATAATAACTTTATCCATCAATGTATGAACATGTACAACGTTAATTCCGGCTTTTACAATCGCAGCTCCTAAAAGTCCTCCAATTAGTGCGTGAGAAGAACTTGACGGTAAACCTAGCCACCAAGTAAACAAGTTCCAAATAACCGCAGCAAGTAAGGCACAAAAGATTACTGTCAACGTAATCATATCGGAATTAACAATCCCAGAACCTATTGTTTTAGCAACGTGAGTTCCGGTCAATGCTCCGAGAAATTCAAGGCTTGCGCCAAATAATACAGCTTGTTTTGGTGATAGAACTTTTGTTGATACAACCGTTGCAATTGCGTTTGCACAATCGTGAAATCCGTTAATAAATTCAAATGCAAGAGCTACTACTATTACGGCTATTAATATTAAAATTGTTATCATTGATTTTTATTTTATCCTTAATTCTTTTAATTTACAGTGCTTATCGTCATCCTGAGCGATTAGCGAAGGATTTTATTGGTACTTTAACTATGATTGTTTCAAAACAACATTCAAAATCGTATCTGTAACATAGAAACAAGCATCAAAAGCGTTTTCAATCTCTTTATACATATCTCTAAGTTTGATAACTTCAAGAGCTTCATATTTGCCAGAGAATAAATTTCCCATAGCACGACGGTGTATTTCATCACCGTGAGCTTCGATTTCTTTCATTTCAATGTTCAATTTTGTAATTTTTTCAACATCAGAAACCTTTTTGAAAAGCTTAACAATTTCGGCAAGTTTGTCAGTTGCTTGAACTAAAGTTAAAGCCTGTTCTTTCATTTCGTCAGTGTAATCATTTAATCTGTACACTTCTAAATTCAAGCAGGCTTTTACGATTTTTTTAGTAATTTTATTTAATTGTACCGCAATTGTTTGAATATCTTCTCTTTCAATCGGGGTTATAAAACTTTTATTCAACTGTTTCAAAACAGCTTTATACGAAAGTTTACCTTTCTTTTTATATTTCAAAGCTTTTTCTTTGTATTCGTCAGTCAATTTATCGTGCATAATTTTGTCATAAAGACGGGCTGTTTTTTGGCAAATCTCTGCGCTATCCTGAAAATATGTAAAGAACATTTTATCTTCAGGTGGCATAATATATGACATTAAGTTAAATTTTGGCATATTTTTCACACCTTCCTTTGTTAATAATGTGTTTGTACACACACGCTCAGCATACTTTAAACATGAAACTTTTAAAAGAGTATCGTAACAATTTGTAATTTTTATTTAATCACTAAGGCAACAAGTCACCAAGCTACTTTCGAGAAATATTTTTGTTCTTTTCCGGTTCGGCATGGATAATTGTATTACAATTTCCAAGATTTTTTTTCAAAAGATTTTCAATATCGTCACAAATCTTGTGGCAATCAGAAATTGTCATGTTTTCAGGAAAAAGCATTGTTATTTCTATATCCTTAGAAGGTCCGGAACGTCTTGCTTTTAAATCTTTATATCCTCTCAAACACTCATTATTATAAGAATTTATAATGTTTTTAATTGTTTCAATATCTTCTGTTGGCAAAGTACCGTCAAGTAAGTTATTCAATGTCTTTTTTGATATCTCAAATCCAGCCTTTAGAACGAATATCGCAACCAAAATTGCAATAATCGGATCTAAAACAGGAATTCCTGTAACCTTAATTAAAACCAATCCCAAAAGTACACCTAATGATGAAAAAACATCTGTTCTCAAATGTTCTCCATCGGCATGCAAAGAGACAGAGTCTGATTTTTCCGCAACTTTAAACAAATATGAACTTACAAAAATATTCGCAACAACGGCAAAAAGCATTACGCAAATACCTAGCGTTGTATCAACTTCTACAGTCTGATGGAAAATAATTTTTTTAAGAGCTTCCCAAATAATATAGAACCCTGCAAAAATAATCAAACCACCTTCAATAAATCCTGACATATCTTCATATTTTCCATGCCCGAACGGATGGGTTTTATCTGCAGGTTCAGAAGATTTAATTACGGCAAAAAATGTTAAAACCGATGCCAAAAAGTCACTAAGAGAATGGATTGCTTCTGAAATTATACTTATACTGCCCGAAATTGAGCCGGCAATAAATTTTAAAATAATGATAAAAGCGTTTGAGGATATTGACAACCCTGCTGCTAATTTTTTTTCTTTAATTAGGTTCATAACTACCTTCTTTTTAAACATTTTAGCATGGTTTTGGCACTTTTATCAACCCTTAATGATTCACAAATTTTCTGTATTCCTTTATTAAAAGTCCAATTATCTAACTTCGATTTTTTCAAATATTTTAAGGTTTTTTCAGGAAATTTAATATAACATATCGACAAAGCCCACGCACAAGCCATTTGCGCATAATATCTGTCATCTTTAAATTCGTCAATACATTTTAAACATTCATCAATATAATTTTCATCAATAAAATACTCCAACAACATAACATACGCTAACCGAATATTATATTCTTCACAAGATTTAAAATATGGTTGAATAAAATCCCAAACAAGTTTTTTATGTTTTTGTGTAAATTTTAACCCTGTACAAAAGCAATCGCACACTGACCAATTATTGATTTTTGGCACAAAATCTTTTACCATCGCAAGAATATTTTCAGGGCTATCTTTTACAAGCCCAATAACCATTGCCTGCAACATTGCTTCTTCCATATATTCAAAATCATTTTGTTTAAGAAAATCTTTCCAATTATCAGATTTGTAAATTTCTTTTGCAATCTTACGCAAAACAGGCAATCTTACCCCTAGAACATTATTAATATTAGGAATTAATGATTGAGAGAATTTTCTATATTTTTCTTCTGCTTTTTCTGATAATTTTTGTTTTACGTTCATCGAACAAATCCTTTCAACCACAGACAAATTTCATCACAAAGAAAATCTTAAAATCAGCACCCACCTAACCTCCCTCAAAAGGGAGGAATTTCACATTATAGGCTTAGCTGCTTCGCTGCTTAACTTCCCTGCTTCCAACTACCTACACTCTTTTCATCAAAACAACTGCCTGTGCTTCAATAGCAAGTTCTTGCCCTACTGCATCCATTTTTTCATTAGTTTTAGCTTTTATTGAAAGTCTATCAGTTTCAATTTCCAAAATCTTGCACAAAACCTCTTTCATCTTAGGAATATATGGCATCATTTTCGGTTGTTGCGCAATAATATTACTATCAATATTTTCTATTACATATTTTTTCTCTTTAATTAAATTATAAACATCTCTCAATAATACTGTACTATCAGCATCTTTATATAATTCACTCGTATCAGGAAAAATTGTTCCAATGTCAGAAAGAGCCAACGCTCCTAGCATCGCATCAATAATCGCATGAATTAAAACATCTGCATCAGAATGACCTAACAACCCCTTTTCATGAGTAATTTTTACTCCTCCAATTATCAAATCTCTGCCTGTCGTAAGCTTATGAATATCATACCCTATACCAATTCTATACATATTTTATTTTTCTCCTGTTAATTAATTATCAATCTATCCGTTCAACAATTTTTCAACCCATTTAATCAAATTTGAGATTTCATAAGGTTTTGGAATATATAAATCCGCTCCGGCAGTCAATATCAATTCTTTGTCATGTAAAATTGAAGTTACAATCAATTTTGTCTTGTCAAAATCAGAATTTTGCCTAATCTTTTTACAAAGCTCAATTCCTTTCAACGCATCAATACTGCCTGCATCCAAAATTATCAATGCCGGAATATTTTTCAAAATTTCATCATAACTTTTTACAACACTTACTTCATACCCTTGCAAATCAAGAATAGTCGTCAAAAGTATCGTCATCGCCTCGTCATCTTCTACAATAAAAATTCTTTTGTTAACCTCATTACTTACAGAATTTTCTGCACTAATTCTTGGCCTCTCTGCTAAATAATTTGATTTAGTCGGCATATCCGCAAGTTTATGTATTTGCATTAACGCTCCCAATAATTGCGAAGAATCCTGATATTTCAAAAACTCATTTGTCACAATTCCAATCGTTGTATGCACAAAATTGGATCTTCTCCCCGCAAATTCATCCCCGTGCATAAGCATAAAACCTCTACGAATATCTTGTGGAGAATAAAATTTATTCGCAACTGAATCAAACGCAAAAGTTAAATAATTTGCAATTTTTTCAGCCTTAATACTATCGGTAATAATCAAAAACTTATTTTCAGACAACGCACCCAAATAATCGCTTTCAGACAACGCTGAATTTATAATTGCACAATATGTCTGAACCAACTTGTCAGAAGCAAGCTCCGTATATGTTTCCTTATAATTTTCGAAATTTTCAATACTTACAAGCATTGCAGCCCAAGATTTATCCTCACTGACAATCCTTTTCAATGCTCTTAAAGAATAATTTTTCCCTGCAAGAATATGCTTTGCATCCATATTAGATTCAAGCTCTCGACGCAAATGAGCCTTTATCCTCATCAAAAATTCATCAGAATTAACCGGTTCAGAAATAAAATCGTCAGCCCCGTTCTCCAAAACTTCTAATCTATCCTGCAACTCTGCAGATTTAGAAGTCGCAATGATTATAGGGCGCATATTATAAGTCAAAGCCCTGATTTTTTTACAATAATCCGACAAATCACCTTCTACGCTATCAGAAATTATTATCAAATCAGGTTCTTTATCCTGAATAATTTTCATTGCACCAATCAAATTCTTGCTAATCAAAACCTTATTGTTTTTGTTCTCAAGAATTTTTTTATACTTAATGGATAGTTCACGTCTTTTGTCGATAATCAATGTTACTGCTTGCATTTTTCCCTCGCTTGACGCTCTATATTTCCAGCCGGCATACTAACACTAAATTTAGTAATCCCATCTCCTGACGTAACAAAAATCTTTCCACCCATTTTTTCAACAAGGCTTTTGGTTATATAAAGCCCTAGCCCACTTCCCTGAACTTTTCTGGTCAGCGGGTTATCAATCCTTGAAAATTTAGTGAAAATCTTTTCGTAATCCTCTTTTGGAATTTCTATTCCACTATTAATCACTTCTATACATACATTTTCAGGTACATAAACAGCCCGAACTTCAATAACACTTCCTTCATCTCCATACTTGGCCGCATTTTCCATCAAATTAGTCATAATCTGCTGAAACTTATCCTTATCGACCAAAATATTAGGAACTTTAGAGCTGATATCAATCTTAAAACTCTTATCCTTATATTGGTTTTTCACAATAGATGCAATCATCTCAACAACAGGTTTAATAGAAACTTCTTTATAAATCAAATTTTCTTTAGCTCCTTGCAACTTCGTTACACTAAGCATGTTCTCAACAAGATTAATAAGCCTATTAGATTGCTCTACAATTATTTTCAAAAACTTTTTTTTGCTTTCATCATCCAATTTGTCCCATGATGCCAACATAGTCTGAGAAAACCCCCTAATTGATGTCAAAGGTGTTCTCAACTCGTGACTTACTGTAGAAATAAAATCTTCATACTCGTTCATAAATTTATTATATCAAATTTTTCTAATTTTACCAGAAAATTAATAATGTATTTATTATTCCAAACTTTCTACATCAAATAGATGAGATTTTTATAAAAAACAAAAGTTTTAATTTCCCATCGCCGTATATAAAAGTATTAGATATGAAAAACATTAGTTTTTCATACCTCCTCCCCAAGTCTGGTAGCCGTTCTTACTAAAGAATGGCTTTTTTTTGCAGGCGAAGCCTGTTTCCCACTGTAACAATATTGGTCTAAAGTACTTCATACTTTGGTGTATAGCATGTGCCGCTCGACCCGCCATTTGTGACAAAATTGGTTCATACTTCATATATTGATAAAAGTTCTATGCACGTAGCCCACTGCGACAATATCTGTATCTATTTCATATACTTCGGTGTGTTGTTAAAGCCCGTTTCCCTCTGTGGCAACGTTAATTCATACTTCATATATTGATAAAAAGTCCTACGCACGTAGCCTTAAATTGTCTTTACGAGCAAACTTTAGTTTGCGTAGTAATCTCATTATTTTTAATATGAATAGGATTACTACGTCGCTTCGCTCCTCGTAATGACATATAAATTAACCTTCCTTGAAAAGGAAGGGGGACCGCTTGCGGTGGAAGGATTAATAATAATCAAAAATCTATTCAGACCAAATAGCAGAAAGCTCAATATTTAGAACCTTACAAATCTTGACGACAATTACAATAGTTGGATTAGCTTTTCTGTTTTCAATCATATTAAGATATTTTGTTGAAATATCAACCATCTCAGCAAGTTTTTCCTGCGAAATCCTTTTTTGCAACCTAGCCAACCTTATATTGTCAGAAACCTTTTCTAATATATTTTTATCATCCATTTTTTCATTCTACAAAACTTGACAAAATATGGATATCTAATATAATTCATGATATAGAAATATAATTCATAAACATGGAAGGATATATCATGATAAATGGCAAGTTTAACGATAAGGTCTATTCACCATTCACGAATCATCATTCACTAAAACGACCAGGTGCTACGCACGTAGCCCATTGGAACAATTCTCGTAAAATAGCCTTTACATTGGCGGAGGTTTTAATCACTCTCGGAATAATCGGTGTTGTTGCAGCTTTGACTATTCCAACACTTATGGCAAACCACAGAAAACAAGTGGTTGAAACAAGTCTTGAAAAATTCTATTCAACCATGAACCAAGCTATAAAAATGGCTGAAGTAGATTACGGTGATGTTAGGCAGTGGGATGAATTAGAAGGTGGCTTTAATGAAGATGAAGATGGAAATCCTACAACTTCAAAAGCATTAGCGTGGTTTGAAAAATATCTGAAACCATATCTTAAATATACAAAATACGAAGTAGATAAAAATTTCGAAGGGAAAGTAGTGACATATTTTCCTGATGGAAGTTTAGCACTTATTTCATCAAGTAGCATTATTTTTTATCCAAAGGCTTCAGATTACGCATTAAATGAAAGAGATGACGGTTTATTTTCAAGAAATGCAGATTTAAGCGGAACAAAATATTTTACATTCTTTTTTGCTCCTAATTGTAAAAGTTGTCATACCTTTGAAAAGGGTATTGAGCCATATATGTATGGTTGGGACGGCACAAAAGAAATGTTATTAACAAATAATAGTATTGGGTGTAAAAAAGAAGTAAGTAACGAAAGAGCTTATTGCACTGCCCTAATCCAAATGAATGGCTGGAAAATTCCAAAAGATTATCCTCTAAGATTTTAGGTGCTACATACATAGACTTAAATTTGCGTAGTAATCTCATTATTTTTAATATGAATAGGATTACTACGTCGTTTCACTCCTCGTAATGACAGTAAACAAGTCAATTGATTGCGCAACAAGTGCGCAATGACATGCGTTGGAAACATGAACCAAAACAACTTTAACGATAAAGTCTTTTCACGTTTCACTTCTCACTTTTCACTTAAATTTCAGCCTATTGTACTTGCATTTCTTTTTCAAAACCAAACAATGAGCTAACAGATTCATCATCATGTATTCTTGCAATTGCAGTTCCTAATAATGGAGCTACTGACAATTGTTTGATTTTTGCAGGCATTTTGTCCATATCTAATGGAATAGTATTAGTTACTATACATTCTTTGATTGGAGCATTTGTCAATCTTTCAATTGCAGGGCCTGAGAATACAGGATGAACTGCGCATACATATACTTCTTTTGCTCCTTCACGTTTCAAAAGTTTTGATGCTTCGCAAATTGTTCCTGCAGTATCAATAATATCATCAAACATTACACAAATTTTGTCTTTAACATCACCGATTACGTGAGATGCAATAGCTTCATTGTGTTTGTCACGACGTTTATCAATAATGGCAAGTGGACAACCAATTGATTTTGCAAAATGTCTTGTTCTTTGAACTCCACCTGTATCAGGGCTAACAGCGACCATGTCGTCAGGGTTCATTTTTAAACTTTTAATATAATTTGTAAGGATTGATGTTGCGAAAATATGATCAACAAGAATATTGAAGAAACCTTGAATTTGACCTGTGTGCAAATCCATTGCAAGTATTCTGTCTGCACCGGCGGTTGTTAACAAATCTGCAACAAGTTTTGCAGTAATTGCTTCTCTTCCGGATGTTTTTCTATCTTGTCTTGCATAGCCATAGTAAGGAATTACGGCAGTAATTGTTTTTGCACTTGCACGTTTAAACGCATCAATAATAATTAACAATTCCATCAAATTTTCATTAACAGGATTACATAACGGCTGAATGATAAAAACATCATCCCCTCTGACACTTTCCTTTACTTGAACGTAAATTTCTCCATCAGCAAAGTTTTTTACAACCATAGGGCCAATAGATGTACCAAGATAGTCGGCAATTTCTTGCGCAAGTTTTGTATTAGAACGCCCTGAAAATAATTTAATGTCATGTGTTGGGTTAATTGTTCGTTCTAACTGTTGGAATGTCATTTCTGCAACCATTATTTATTCCTTTCAAATTTTCAATGCAAAAATATTATATAATTTATGAGGAATAACCTCAACAATTTTTTAAGTAATATTACCAAAACATGCACAAAATTTTTTTTGCGAAATAGTTTTTATTTATCAATCATAGAAAAATTTTTTGGCAAATCATTTTCAATCAGTTTTATAAATTCAGACGGTTTTATGTTCAAAGCCTCTGCGAGTTTAAAAACAGTTGTAAGTTGCGGATCCTTCATTGCTCGTTCAATTGTGCTGATTATAGAAACAGAAATATCATTTTCGCTCGCCAAAATAAACTGACTTCTTTCGCCACGAAGTTCTCTAGCGTGCTTTCCTAAAAGTTTTAATATTTGTTTTTTATTTTTATCAAGTTGCATTTAACAATTTTATATGTATAGTGAAATAATCGCTTTCACGAACGAGATAAAAATTGAGGCATTTTATGCAAAATAAAAAAAAGAAAATTCTTTTGGATTTAGATGGAGTATTAAATACATACTCAGGAAACTTTGATGCAAAGTTTATTCCACCGATAAAAGAGGGAGCAATTGAATTTTTGCAAGAGCTTTCAAAATCTTATGAAATAATAATTTTTACAGTGCGAAATATTGAAATTGCGAAAAAATGGGTTATAGAAAACAATATTCAAACTTTCATAAGTGGAATTACTAATACAAAAGAACCGGCGTGGCTAATTGCAGATGACAGGTGTGTTTGTTTTAATGGTTGTTACGACAAGCTTTTATCCGACATAAATGAGTTCAAAGTTTGGCATAAAGGTTAAACTTGCCGATTGTTAATATTTGGTTAAAAAAACGAACTTTTTTGCAAAATGGGACAATAATATAAGTGTTGTTGATAAGAAGTTAATTGAAAGGAAGTGTCAGATATGAAATTTTTAGTTAGAAAAGCTCCGGAAAACTTTATTAGAACAGTAAATGATGAAATTAGTTCTTTGTTAAATCGACATTTTGATAGTTACTTTCCAGAAGCAGCTTATTGGGAAGATATGGACAAATTTTCAATGCCTGTAGAAATTTCTGATAAGGGCAAGGATTATGAAGTAAAAGCAGAACTTCCGGGTGTAAAAAAAGAAGACTTAGATATCGACATTGATAAAAACTATATTGTAATCAATGCTAAAAAAGAAGAAGAAAAGGAAGAAGACGAAAAATCATATAAGAAATCTGAATTTAGATATGGAGAATTTTCAAGAACAGTTTACTTCCCAGACGAAATTGATGTTGATAAGACAGAAGCTAAATTAGAACATGGTGTATTGAAAGTACATGCACCAAAGAGATTTGCAGAAAAAGATGCAAAGAAAAAATTGTCTGTAAAATAATCTAAGCTTGGCAAAAAGTATAAAATGGCGGGTCTAAAAGCCCGTCATTTTTGTAAAGAAAATAAAAAATTAGAAAAAGGGCTTGATTTTAAAAAATGTTCATGCTACATTTAATCTTGCTGATAAACACCAATTAATGAAAGGTGGGCTGCTAGCTCAGGTGGTTAGAGCGCACCCCTGATAAGGGTGAGGTCGGTGGTTCGAGTCCACTGCGGCCCATATAAAAAGGATAGTGACATTTGTTACTATCCTTTTTATTTTGTTGTAGTAGGGGGAGAACCACATTTTGGTTCGGAACGAGTGAGCCAAGTGCGGAGCCTTGAGCCTTATTAGCAAGCTGTCCGCAGGACTTATAAGGCTCAAGCGTAGTCACGTCGATGGCGAACGAAGTGATATGTCCACTGCGGCCCATATTTAAAACTCAATAATAGCAAGGCATTTAGACCTTGCTTTTTTAATGCAAATTTTTATAAAAATATCAAATGGCTTTAAAGCAATATTACTCTTGGTTCTAATTTTAACCAAAGTCGAAATAATGACTAAAACAGTGATTCCCTAAATTATTAATGTTAGGAAAAATAAAAATATTAATTTCTATGTTTAAAGTTAAATTGTAACAATTTTTATTATGTGTTGTTACATTTGTCAATTTTTGAAATCTTTATGCCTTTATACAATAGTAAGGGTAAAGGTTGTTAAATGGTAGATTATTATTCTGTTTCTAATTATAGTCCATTCAATACATACTTAAACTATGGATATAATAATTATCCTATGTTTACAGGGAATGACCCTAAATATGGAATTGATACACTTAGCAATACAAATTACTTGCAAACTCAATCAAATCTTAAATCTGATGTTGTTGATTTTAGTGCTAATAAACAAATACAAGTAGACCAGCAAAAGCAACAAAAACAATTGTCAACAGGTGCAAAAATTGCAATTGGTGCAGGTATTGCAACAGTTGTCGCAGTTGGTACAGACTTCTTATTCTGTAAAGGTAAACATGTGAAATCTTTATTTGGAAAGAATACACCAAAAACTTCAAATAATGGCACAAAACCTAATAATACAACACATAAACCAACAAATACTAATACAACAACATCTACCCCAAGTAAACCACAGTCTACAACTTCTAATAATGTTGCAGCAAATACATCTTCAACTACATCAAACAATACAAATATAACATCTACTAATGGAATAAATAAAACCAATACAACATTATTTGACGGGAAATCTTCTGTAAATATAAGTGATTACACACCTGCTCAGCAAAGAGCAAGAGAATTTACAATGCAAGAAGATTTAATATTTAGCAATGGCAGACATGATGATAAATACCTACATAATATATCTCCAGAAGAGATATATCAAAATGCAGTAGCACTTAAATATCAGAATATCAGAAGTGCTAAATATCCAATTAACGCTCATTACAATCAAAATATAGACCGTATTACAGGAACTACAACAAATAATGTAATTGTAAACAATCAAAATTGCTGGAATTATAGAATATCTAAAGCAGGAACATTCAAAGACAAGACAATTGACCGAATATCATTGAATGTTTACCCCGAAGAACAATTAATTACTTCATTAGATAAATACTTTGCAACAGGTAAGATTAAAGGTTACTACAAAACACCTGATAGACTACAAGATTGGGGATTACGCCATGACCCAATAACTATATATTTGCAAGAACCAATAAC
Organism: Candidatus Melainabacteria bacterium MEL.A1; assembly: GCA_001765415.1. Lineage (GTDB taxonomy): Bacteria > Cyanobacteriota > Vampirovibrionia > Gastranaerophilales > Gastranaerophilaceae > Stercorousia. The sequence goes on along the minus strand of CP017245.1, from coordinate 1,259,857 downwards.
ACAGAATATTATTGATGATATTGTTAAAATCTCCAAACCTCATATTCGGTCGACTGAAAATGTACTAATTGGAAAAACTGTTTCTCCTGGGGTTGCCATAGATAAAAGTCCTTCAACACAAGACCTTGTAAACTTAATACAAGAAGCAAGACAATATGATGAAATACTTGCTCATCAATTGGAAACATCTAAGAAATATGGTTTTGCTCGCAATCCAATGTATGGAGATTATACATTACAATCAAGTGCGGGACAAGTTGCAGCAGTAAGAGCATTGTTAGACGCTATGGCAAAAACAGTTTAATTATTAAATATTAATTTCCGTTTGTTCTTTCTGCCTTTGCCAATATTCCATGGTGCGTTGGTGGCGTTGTTTTACAAACCAATATTTACAATAATGGTAAAATTTTATTACACAATACCGAAAGGTAGTATTGACTATTGTTAAGTATATTGTTAAAATATTAATAGACTAGGGTATTCTTTGAAATACATGGTCTGTCACAGGCGGGGCAATTTCCTCGCCATTTTTTATATATTGACAAAAGGCTGAAATGAGTGAATTAGGTATTTTTATAGATGAATCTGGAACTTTTGAAAAAAGTAATTCTTTGAATAACAATATAAGCGATTTGTACATAGTCTCGTTTTTATTTCATGATAAGTCAGTATCAATAGAAAAAGTATTAAAATTTTTGAAGATTTTTTGTTTAGAAATGGCTTGGATAAACATTTACCAATACATACTATGCCATTAATCCGCAAACAAAAGCAATATCAAGTATTTAATGAAGAATTAAGAAGAAAATTATTTTATCGATTGTTTGTATTAATGTGCAAATTGAAATTAAAACATAAAGCATTTATTTTTGATAAAAAGTTTTGTACCTCAAAGCAAAATATAAGAAAACAATTAGAAATATATATAAAAGAAATTATTAGAGATAATTATGATTATTTTAAAAAGTTTGATGAAATAGTAATATATTACGATGAGGGACAAGATTATTTGACAAAAATTTTGCATAGTGCTTTTTCTACAACATTAAGTAATTACAGATTTAAGAAAAATGTTAATCAAGAAAATTATAGAATTTTACAATGTGCTGACATGGTATGTTCCTTAGAATTAATAAAACAAAGGCAAAAAAATAATGAACACATTAAAGCTGTAGAAAATTTCTTTATATCAGAGAGAAAATTCAATAAAAACTATGGCAAAGCATATAACGCCTTAGAGCTATAATATCCAAGTTTTATTTTTGCTATTTTGCTTTTTATTTATATTTTTGTGTATTTTACTATGTTGCTTATTCTTTCTGCCTTTGCCAATTTTTCATGGTGTATTGGTGACGTTGTTTTAGGAACAGTCGGGTTAAGATTAGCTAGTTAATTATGCAACAAAAATACAATAATTAAATGATGACTGATTAAGCTATCAAAGAGAAAATGTATCGTATGGATATTAAAACTTTACTAAATTTGTTCACTGATGCTAAAATTGAAGATTATGTTAATATTGTAGAGCAATGTGACAAGCAAATTCAATCTAATAATAATAGTGCTGCAATTTATTATTTTAGAGCTATGGCAAAGTTTGGGATTGCAGTATCACAACAGATGACAAACAAATTGTTATTATATACAATCCCAGTAGGTGTAGCAGCCGGCTTAGGAACTGCCGGAACCATTGCAAAACAATCTGCAATAATGCAAAACAAAATTAACAAAATTGAAAAGCATTACAAAATAGCAGATTCTGCGGTTAAAGATTATAACAAAGCTTTATCTTTAGATAACAATATACCAAGAAAATATAATTATATTAAAGTAAGAACAACATCTGATCTTGTAGGAGCGGATTTTATATTTTATAGACCAATATCATCAAAAGAACTATTAAGTTTATTAGCAGGAAATAGAAAATGGTGGCTACTTTTTATTCCATTACTATTTTGGCTCATATTACCATTTATATTATTGCACTTTTATGGCGATATGGATGGGAATTTAGATAATACAGGTTTATTTATTGAACTTGCATATACTTTAGTGCTTATTATTTGTGTACTTTTTATAAATAATAAAGATAAAAATATTTTACAAAAATATGGCGATGATATTGTTGTTATTGAAAAATAAGAATTTATTTTATTGGCATCTAATTTAATATAGCTTTTATAATTTTGTATATTTCAGGAATTTTTTCAGGAGAAGATTTCAACATTATATTAATTTCTTCTAATAAAGTTTCATTGTCTTTATAGTGACCAAAATTAAAAAGTTCTTCTGGTTCTATTTTTAGTGCATTTATTAATTTTTCGAGAGTTTCTGCAGAACAAAAATTATTTCCTGTTTCAATGTAACTTAATGTGTTTTGTTCTATATCAACAAGTTCTGACAATTTTTCCTGTGATAAACCTCGTTTTTTGCGAATTTCTTTTATTCGTTTTCCAATATTTCTTTTTAGTTCCATAAAGACCTCTTTTTGATATTAAAATCTAAGCCCCAAAAATATAACCAACAATAAATGATAAAATATTGAAATATATCATTATCCATGATAATATATAGTTGTTAATGATATTTCTCTTATTAGATATCATCAAAAATATATAAATGGAGATAAAAATGCCAAAAGTTTCTATAATAATACCTTGTTATAATCAAGGGAAATACGTTGCAGAAGCAATTAATTCCGCATTAAGGCAAACTTTCAAAGATATTGAAATTGTATGTGTTAATGATGGTTCAACTGATAATAGTGTAGAAATTATTAAATCATTTGAGAATAAATACAAAAATTTTATATTTTTAAACAATGAAGAAAACAGAGGCGTTATATATTCTCGAAATTTTGCAATTAAAAATTGCAATGGAACATATATTTTGCCACTAGATGCAGATGATATTATTGAACCTACTTATGTTGAAAAAGCAGTAAAAATATTGGATAACAATCCAAATATCGGCATTGTTTACTGCAAAGCCAAAATCTTTGGCAATTATGATAAATATTGGAACTTAAAACCATTTAATAAGTCAGATATATTGTATGAAAATTGTATTTTTTGTTCTGCAATTTTTCGAAAATCCGATTTTCTTAAAATTGGCGGATACAACAATAATATGAAATATGGTTGTGAAGATTATGACTTATGGCTTTCTTTTATTGAACAAGGGTTGGAAGTTTTTCAAATTAACGAAATCTTATTTAGTTATAGACAATATGATGAAACTTCAAGAACAACAATAAGTTTAAAGAATAAAAAAGAAATTTGGAATAATCTTATCAAAAATCATATAAATCTTTACTTAAATGATGAAAATTTTCTTGAGAGGTTGATTTTTTCAAATCCAATTAAAACAAACAAGAAATATAAAAAATATAAGAAAATGTTTAATAAGTTATTTCCAATAACAATTATTGAATTAATAATAATTATAGGTTTATTTATTCTTTTAGTCTTATAGAAAATTTTACCGTTCGGGAAAATATTAGCTTTTTAGAAATATATTTTGACAAAATTTTACTTATCGGTAAAATTTACTTGACTTATTTAAACGAGATTTTCAAAATTAGTCGAATATTGAACTCCTAATTTATCAGCTTTTTTAGTCCAAAAATTATGTAGAACTTTTGCCAATTTTTCGTTTTTAGTTGCTTTTTCAATTTCTTTATTAAACAATTCTTCAGCTTGTTGTGTATAATATTCTGTTTTTGGAGTATCTTTCCTAATTAGTGCAAATATTCTTTTTATTGTAAGTTGACGAAGTTTCCATTTTGCATTTTTCTCGTTTACTGATAATAAAGCTGAACCATAATCTGCATTACAAGCTCCGATTTGCGATAGCTCTTTCATTGCTTTGTAATTCTCTGGTGGAAGAATTTTCGACATAATTTTATCAAATAAAGTTTTTTTACCAGCAGTTTTTATTAACTTAGATTCTTGCCCTTTGCTATTATAAATTATTGCTTGCTCCAAGCCATCCATAGATCTAAAGCTAGTATAATCTATTGCGGAAAAAGGAACAGTTTTGCCTTTGCCGAAAAGATCAGGATGACCATGCACCCATATTCCTTCAGAACCATTTGGGATAGAACACCGATTGCTTGTTCCATTCATTTCATATAAAATCCGTTTCCCTTTTAAAACAACAGATTTTTCATATGGTTTCTTACTATTAAGAGCCTGAACAACAACATTTTTTGCGTAATTATTTGCAACTTTGTCCGTCGCAAAGTTTATTGTTTTATCAGGGCATACATAACCTAAAGAATTTGGATTAATTTTGCCTTTTGGTTGTGTTCCCATAAATAAATACGATTTTTGCATAGTCGGTTTGCCAATTTTGCTTTTTAACAAAGATGACACACCCGTTTTCAAAATCTTGGTTTTTATCATATTAACTTTTCCCAATTATTATACGCATAATAGCAATTATTACTATTAATGACAACGTATAATATCCTTGTTTTCCCTTATACTTTTATAAAAAATTTTTTGGTATTAAAATTGCTTTTTTATTACAAAAGGTTACAATCATTAAAGTTTTTGAAATCTTGAGCCGTATTATATTTTAGTATATATACAGGAGTATTATGAGTTTAGTTATTGATTCTAATCTTGAATATTTACAAAACATTTTGCATATTAGCAAGGTCACTTTTGAAGAAAAATATGCCAATATGTCTGTTGATGAAATTATTGAGGCAGAAGCCGCTCAAGGTAATCAACAAGCAATTGAGCTTGCACAAGAATTGACTACTAATACAAGCCTTGTTATGGAATTGTTTGACCTTGCAGACACAAATAACAAATATATGATTTTGCGAGAAATGTCCGCTCAACAATTACAAACTTTTTTACCGGAAATGGAAGAAAGTGATCTTTTACAAGGATTATACTTTTTTACAGAAGACAAATTAATGAAGATGTTAGAAGCACTTCCGGCTGAACAATTGGTAAATACTGTTTTCCAAATGTTTTCTAAAGAAGAAATTGTCCAACTTTTGCCGGAAGAACAATTAGACAAATTTTTAACCAGTCACGATATCGACAAAAACAAGATTTTAAAACACATGCAATCCATACCGGAAGAGTACGTTGCACAGGTTTTGGAACAAATTACAGGCGAAGCTCAAGAGGGGCAAGACAGTATTGATTTAGCAAAAAAATTCGGAGAACTTAATCCATTGGAATATCAAGATGCCTTGAAAGCGTTTCAACCAACTCAAAAACAACAATTAGTTTTATCTCTTGGTAAAGAACACGAAGAATGGTTTCAATTATTTGATGCAGATGCTTATACAAAGGTTATTAATCGTGAAAAACAACAACCGGAAGTAGTTAAGGCTATGTCTGTTATTGACCCTGAATATATACAAAATATGATTACAGAATTGCCAAATGATCTATTATCAATTGTAATTACACAGATTGATACAGAAAAATTTGCAGATATTTTAATGAACCAATTCCCGGAAATTATGGCAGAAATTATTATGAAATAGTTTTAAAACCTTAATAGGTTGTTTATATCTGTTTCTAAAAAATTTGCAAGAATTGTAATTCTGGCAAGTGACATATTTTGCATACCACGTTCAATTCGACTGATGTATTCACGATTAACCCCGATTTTTTCAGCAAGAGATTCCTGCGAATAACCTTGTCGAACCCTTTCTGCTTTAACATTTCTGCCAAATTGTTTTAGGATATCCTGTTCATTATACATAACTCCATTTTACAAGTTTTTAAAAATAATGCTTGTACCTTATAGGTATCCTATGGGGTAATTTATAAGTATCCAATTGGACTATTTTGAAATTTTATTTGTCCTGTATTGTTTCCAAAACAAATTTCAGAGCTTCTTCAGAAAACATAAATTTCATATTTTTTCGTGAGTAATTTTTATTTAGGTTAAATTCTTTCACTGTAATTTTGCCGTCAAATCCACATGCAGCATACATCAATCCAACCGGCTTCCTTTCACTTCCGGCAGGTCCCGCAACTCCTGTTGTACAAATTACAATATCACTTTTCGTCAATTGCAAAAGCCCTTGTGCCATTTCTCTTGCACATTGTTCACTTACTGCACCATATTTATTAATAGTTTCTTCTGAAACATTCAAAATTTTATGTTTTGCCTCATTTGAATAAGTTACAAAATTCATTTTTACATATGCAGAACTTCCTGAAACATCAGTTAATCTTGAACTGATTAATCCTCCGGTGCAAGATTCTGCTGATGATATTTGCAATGTTTCTCTTAACAATATTTTAGAGATTTTTTCGGGTGTTTTAGATTTCAAGCTTAAAATAAAAGCTCTTAAATTCAAGATTAATTTTTTCATAATTCAAGTTTTGAATAATGAAACGATTTTGTCAATAATTAGCATGCAAATTTATTTTTGTGTATCATGTTTTTAGGAGAACAAGCATGGCAGTAAAAGAAAAAGAAAACAATTTAGGAATGCTTCCACAAAATATTGAGGCGGAAGAAGCAGTACTTGGTGCAATTTTGGTTAACCCAAATGTGATAACTAAAGTTGTGGAAATTTTAAAACCGGAAAGTTTTTATAAACCGGCACACAGACATATTTATGATGCTATGTTACAATTGTTCAACACAAATGAAAGAATTGATATTGTATCAGTTTCTGACGTTTTAAGCTACAATCAAAAATTAGAAACAATTGGTGGTCGGGCATTTGTCAACGATTTATGCTACAAAACAATCACAACTTCTAATATTGAATATTATGCTAAAATTGTTCAGGAAAAAGCAATTAAAAGAGCCTTAATCAACGCAGGTTCTGAAATAGTATCTTTTGGATACGATGTAAATCCGATTGATCAATCACTGGATTATGCCGAAAAACTTATATTTGACATCGCTTCTAAAAAAGCAACTTCTGATTTGGTGCATGTAAAAGACTTGGTTTTAAATACCTATGAAAAAATCGAATACCGTTATGAACATAAAGACGAATTGACTGGTGTACCAACTGATTTCTATGAATTAGATGCGATATTAAACGGTTTACAAAAATCCGACCTAATTATTCTGGCAGCCCGTCCTGCTATGGGTAAAACGGCTTTTGCATTGAACATTGCACAAAATGTTGCACTGAAAGCAAAAGTTCCTGTCGCAATATTCTCTCTTGAAATGTCAAAGGATCAGTTGATGCAGCGTATGTTATGTTCTGAGGCAGAAATTGATTCTCAAAGGGTTAAAACAGGTAATATGCAAAGCAAAGACTGGGAAAAATTGGCAACTGCAATGAACTCTTTTGCGCAAGCCCCAATTTACATTGATGACACGTCAGGTTGTACATTAACCGATATCAGAGCAAAATGTCGTAGATTAAAAATGCAAGAAAAAGATTTGGGGTTAATTCTAATCGACTATTTGCAATTGATGGAAAGTTCCGGTAAAGAAGATCGTATGCAACAAATTTCCGCAATTTCCAGAGGTTTAAAAATTCTTGCCAAAGAACTTGATGTTCCGGTAATTGCACTTTCACAGTTATCTCGTGCGGTAGAATCAAGAACAGACAAGCGCCCGATGCTTTCAGACTTGAGAGAATCAGGTTCAATAGAACAGGATGCCGATATTGTAATGTTTATTTATCGTGATGAATATTACCGAAAAGCTGAAGATGGCGAAGAAGAAATCGCAGCTAAGGCACAGTCTAAGGGCGAATCTGAAATTATTATTGCTAAACACAGAAACGGTTCAGTCGGAACAGTTAAGCTTTTATTTCAAGGCAATATTACAAAATTCAAAAACCCAATCAAGACAGACGCATTTTAATATTCTTAAAATACATATAGGAAATTTTACCTGTAAAATGTGCGATACGCTTGCCCAAATCCATTTGTTATGCTATAATTTTCATTAAGAAACGGAGAGATTAATGAATTTATTACATATATTTACAGATATTCCTATCCTAATTGTACTTTTTACATTCTTGTTTTCAATAATTTATTGTGCAAAAAACTACGTTTACGTCAACAAGAATTTGAAAATATTTTTAGCATTTATTTCAAATTTCAGAAAAACAGATTTGAATTTTCGCTTTAAAGAAATTGATGAATGGATGAGCGCAAATCCTTATGTTTCAGGCGTATGGTTGGAATTTAAAAATACTCTTGTTTTTTCAGAGTCAATTGCTTTAAAAGGGAAAAATAACGATTTGACTTATAAAGAAGTTTCTTCAACTGTTCAAAATATTCAGACAACTGTTGATCCATTGTATTTCTTTAACGAAGAAACATTAGTTACATCAAAATTTAACAACAAATTCTTACAAACAGTTCCAACAGTATTGACCGGTTTTGGTCCGTTGTTTACGTTCTTGAACATTGCAATTGCATTCGGTAAGATCGACTTTTCATCACAAGAAAAAACTATCGCATCAGTTGCGGGCTTGATGTCATCAATGCAAACTGCCGCTTTGGTATCAGTTATTGCTGTAGGTTCTTCATTGGTATTTTTGCTGTTTGAAAGAATTATTTTTCAACAATTGTGTAAAAATCCGCTTTCAAAATGCGAAGATTTGATGGGAAAATTGTTTGACAATATTTCTTCTGAAAAATTCTTGCTTGAACTTTTAAAAGAAACAAAAATTCAAAACAACTCTGTTTCAAATTTGATTACTGCAATGCCTCAGCAGTTCAAGGCTGCATTAAATTCCGGTATTGCTAGTAACCTTGTTCCATATCTTGAAAACCTTATTTTTGGATTGAATGAAGTGAATAAGAGCATGAAAGAAGTTGCTAAAAAAGGTAAGGGAGATGACGTTGATGACTTGTTCTAACGTTTGGAGGAAGATATGGGCTTAAAAGCAAGAAAAGCTCCGGCAGCAGAGGGCGATAATAATATTTTCTGGACAACGATGGCTGACCTTCTATTAGGCTTGGCTATCATCTTTATGACCTTGTTCGTTCTTGCCATGACCGGTTTTACTCAACAATCTCTTGAACAAAAAAAACAACAGATTGAAGTTAATAAAGAATTAATTGAAAACCTGAAAAAAGCTAACATTGATGCTCAAGTTGATGAAATGAGCGGTGATGTGAAAATTTCTGATATGGAACTTTTTGAATTAGGTAGTTACAACCTTTCTCCAAAAGGGAAAGCATACTTGGACAAACTTGTTCCAATTTATATAAACACAATTTTTTCTAAAAAAGAATTGGTGGACGAAATTGAAAACATCATCATTCAAGGTCACACAGACAGCCACACTTTTGCCGGAATAAACAATCCTGATGTTGAATATATGAAAAATATGGAATTAAGTATTGCACGTGCTGATGCAGTTGCAAATTATATGTTCAAAACCGGATATAACAAACAATATAGTCCAAAATTAAGAAAAATGCTTATTGTAGAAGGTAAAAGTTATTCAGACCCAATTTTGGTTAACGGAAAAGAAGATTACAACAAAAGCAGACGTGTAGAAATGCGTTTGAAAGTTAAAAAATTAGATATAACAGAAGTTTTATTTCATGGAGTAAAGTCATTAAATGTTAAATGAAGATTTGATACTTGAAACGATTAATATGATTAAGCTATACAACCTTGACATTCGTACGGTTACTATGGCGATAAGTTTGAGAGATTGCGCAGATAGCGATATTGACGTTGTTTGCGAAAATATTTATAACAAGATTACAAAATACGCAGGTAATTTGGTAGAATACGCAAATGAGTTTGAGAACGACTATTCTATTCCAATTGTAAATAAAAGAATTTCTGTTACTCCGATTTCTATAGTTGGTGAATCTTGTAAAAATCCTGATTATGTAAAAATTGCAAAAACTCTTGATAAAGCTGCAAAAGATGTTGGAGTTAATTTTGTCGGCGGATACTCTGCACTAGTAGAAAAAGGCATGACTAAAGGTGACAAATTGTTAATCGAAAGCATTCCTGAGGCTTTAGCACAAACCGAAAGATTGTGTTCATCTATTAATGTTGCATCATCAAAAGCCGGAATTAACATGGATGCCGTTTTAAAAATGGCAGATATTGTTAAAAAATCCGCAGAATTAACAAAAGACCAAGATGGAATTGGCGCAGCAAAATTGGTAATATTCTGCAATACTCCTGGAGATAACCCGTTTATGGCAGGTGCTTTTTGTGGAGTTGGAGAACCCGAATGTGCATTAAATGTCGGAGTTTCGGGGCCTGGTGTTGTAAGAGCAGCAGTAGATGCTTTAGGAAAAGATGAAGATTTGAGTGCTTTAGCAAACAAAATTAAACAAATAGCATACAAAATCACATCAACAGGAGAACTTGTAGGTCGAAAACTCGCAAAACGTTTAGGTGTCCCTTTTGGAGTAATTGATTTGTCATTAGCTCCAACACCTGCAATTGGTGATAGTGTAGCTGGAATTTTTCAGGCAATGGGTTTGGAACATGCCGGTGCGCACGGGACAACAGCAGCTCTTGCAATGCTGAATGATGCAGTAAAAAAAGGCGGCATTATGGCAAGCTCTCATGTTGGAGGATTATCTGGAGCATTTATTCCCGTTTCGGAAGATGCCGGTATGATTGAAGCTGCATCAAACGGATATTTGACTTTTGACAAATTAGAAGCTATGACATCAGTTTGTTCTGTTGGATTAGATATGATTGCAATTCCCGGAGATACTCCTGTAGAAACAATTGCAGGAATTATTGCTGATGAAATGGCAATCGGAATGATTAACAAAAAGACAACTGCAGTTAGAATTATTCCAGTTGTGGGAAAGAATATAGGAGATGAAGTTATATTTGGCGGTTTATTAGGTAAAGCTCCTATAATGCCAGTAAATAAATTGTCGTCAGCCGGATTTGTCCGTCGTGGAGGCAGAATTCCGGCACCAATTCATAGCTTAAATAATTAAAAAAGGGATGAAAATGGCTGAATCAATTCGAGCTTTCGAAAATAGTTTGAGAGATTTTCTCATAAATGCACAATCAGATTCTTACAATACTCATGGAAAGGTTGAATATAAATATAATAATTTGAAAGTTTATATGGATTGTAAAAAGTCATCCATTCCACATTTTTGGGTTTCTGTAAATATTTCTGCTGCATGTTATCAACTTGATCCGTTAGAAAAAATTGATGGAAGCATGGGAGCTGACGAAAGATTTATCATAAAATGGGCAAGCAGACCAAATATCAACGGTGAATTAAAAAAACACTGGGTTTACCTTACTAACTCCACAGAAATTCTTAATCAACAAGTTCAAAATGAAAAGAAAACTGAAGAAAATTTGGAAATTACCAAAGAAGAAATACAAGAAGCTGCTGAAATTGTTACCGGTGGCGGTATTAGAAAGTTAAGAGCATTTGAAATGAATTTAAGGAAAAACAGACATGCCCAAAACGTTAAATGAATTAGCAGGTGATTTAAAACAACTTATCATTGATTTGCAATCCGACGCACACAATAACGGCAACATACGTATGGAAAGATACAATAATTTAAAATTATTGATGTTTCCACAAAAAAATCGTACGCCACATGTTATTGTTGATCTTTCTATGTCTGCTGCCGAATTTGATATTCAGTCAGGACAAAAGATTAACGGTAGCTTAGGTCCTGACGAACGTTATGTTTTAAGATGGTTTAACAAAACAGGAACTCTTTTTAACCTTCAAGAAACTTGGAAAACCAAGATTAAAAAAGGTGGAGAAGATGATGATATTTAAGAAATTTTGTACTAAAAAATAATAAAATCTTAATAAATTATTATTGCAATTATTAATTACATTTTTTATAATATAAGTCGTAGTAGATAAAGCAAATGGTATTTGAAAGGAGAGTTTAGTATGTGGGAAAAGGATATTAACATTAACGAAGTTAAAGAAATTCGCACAAGAACTACTGTTTATTTTGGTGTTGGTGCAATCAAAAAAATTGCAGACATTGCTAAAACATTAAAAGACAAAGGTGTTGATAAAGTAATTGTAATGTCAGGTAAACATGCCTACAAAGCAACAGGTGCTTGGGATTACGTAGAAAAAGCTTTGAACGATAATGGAATTGGATATGTAAATTTTGCAGAAGTAACTCCAAACCCTAATACTCATCACGTTGATGATGCAGCTAAATTAGCAAGAGATTTCGGTGCAAAAGCAGTTATTTCTATTGGTGGTGGTTCTCCTACAGATGCAGGTAAATCAGTTGCAATTTTACTTGAATATCCGGATAAATGCGCAGATGATATTTATGAATTTAGATTTACACCTGAAAAAGCTGCTCCAATTGTTTCAATCAACCTTACACATGGTACAGGTACAGAAACAAACAGATTTGCAGTTGTAACTAATTTAGAAAAGAACTTTAAACCTGCAATTGCTTATGATTGTATTTATCCGATGTTTGCAATTGATGATCCTCAATTAATGACAAAATTATCACCAAAACAAACAAGATATGTTTCAATTGATGCAGTTAACCACGTTGTAGAAGCAGCAACTTCAACAGTTGCATCACCTTATTCAATCACTCTTGCAAAACAAGTTATTGAATTGGTTGCAAAATACTTACCAAAAGCAATTGCAAACCCTGATGACTTGGAAGCTCGCTACTTCTTGGCATATGCTGCTATGATGGGTGGTGTAAGCTTTGATAACGGTTTGTTGCATTATACACACGCTCTTGAACACCCATTAAGTGCTGTAAAACCTGATTTGTCACATGGCTTAGGTTTGGCAATCTTACTTCCTGCCGTAATCAAAACGATTTACAAAGATAGACCAAACGTATTAGCTGATATTTTAGCACCTATCGCACCTGGTTTGAAACCTGATGCCTCAGATGCAGATAAGGCAGCTAAAGAAGTTCAAGATTGGCTATATTCAGTTGATGTAAAAGAAAAATTAACAGATGAAGGCTTTACAGATGCTGATGTTGATAAATTAACAGACTTGGTATTCACAACACCGTCTTTGTCAGGATTGATTGATATTGGACCTTCAGGAAATAGTAGAGAAGTAGTAAAAGAAATTTACCAAAACTCTGTAAAACCTCTATAGGTTGATATAACACAAAACTAAAAATCGGACTGGATATTCTCAGTCCGATTTTTGTTTGTAAAAAATTATATATCAGGGTTGAAATTTGTGAAAAAAGAGTTATAATAAAAATATGAAGGGCGGAGCAAGTTCCAGCTTGCCCCTTTAAAAGCCCTCTGTTATTTGGTTTTAAGCGCTACGATTATCAACAAGATAAGCACTAGCGCTTTTTCAGTTATACTGATTTCCAAAATTATCACCTCCTTCTGCGTTTATACCGATTTTTAGTCTGTCCGCCAGAAGTGGAGAAATTTAGGGCTTACCCAATATCATTATAGTGTTTTGGAGCAATTATGTCAATATTATTAATATAAACTACCCCAACAATTCAAGGTTGCTTAGTTTGTCGTTGATTTCGTTCATCAAATTTACGTCATCTGTTTGTCTTGCGTAACTTTGTGCTTTTACCAACAAACCTTTTGCTTTTGCAACATTACTATGCTCAACCATTATGTCAGCTGCTTTGGTGTAATTTTGAGCTGTTTTTAAAGGGGAATCTGATTCTGTGTAATGTTTTACAGCTTTTGAATAAGATTTTAAAGCATCTTGCGAAAACCCAAACCTTTCAAACGCATCACCCATACTTGATGATACAAATCCTTTTAACTTGGAGTTATCTGTCTGTGAAGCCAAGTCATCAGCAATAGAAATATAATTCATTGCCTCATCATCATACATATCTGTCAAAATATTTCCCATTTTTGTTAATGATGTTGTTTGTGCTGTCAAATTTTCTGTTTCGCCGGCAAAGGAAATAGAATTAAAATAATGATCCATCGCAGGTTGAATTTGATTTACATCATCATAAATCTGCGCCATTGCATAATGCGCTTTGGTTTTTACGTTTTTGTCATTTGTGTTAAGTGAATTATTATAACTTGTTAAAGCTTGTGAATAATAGTCGTGATCATCATAAATCTTACCAACTTCATAGTAAACTTTTGATTTTGTTTCATTATCACCTACTTCATCAGCTCTTTTCAATGCTTTTTGGAATGTTGCAATTGCTTTTTCAGGCTCATTAGCATAAGCTAATTTTTTAGATTGAATAAATAATGATTTCAATTCTTTGTCTTGTGGAATTAATGAAACAACTTTTGCATCAGTTTCAATTTCCTTATCTACAGGTTCTTTAACAGTATCTTCAACAACTGATTTTTCTTCTGTTTTTGTTTCTTCTTGGGTACTACCTTCCGGAAATTTAACTAAGAATTGCGGATTGACATCTCCTTCATTGTATTTAAAATCAACTTGTTGCAAAAATAGTGCATCAACCCAATTTTCTACAACTTTTGAATCCTTATTCAAAGTTTGAGAAATATATGTATCAAGAATTGATGACGCATTTTTCAAATTTGATTTAACAAGTTTTGTATTTGGATTATCTTTTTTAACTTGCGCTTCAACCAAAGAAAGATAGCCGTTAACTTCTTCTTTCAAATCTTCAGGAGTACCGATTGCTGCAGCAGTATTTCTAAAATCTTTTAATATTTGCGCAATATTAATTACCGTACTTCTGCCGGAAAGTGTCTTAGTTGGCATAACTTCGGCAGATTGTGCAGTTTCTTGAGCTTGAGTAGGTTGTGAAGATGTGTTATATCTTGCCTGCGCCTGAATTTGAGAACGCATTTGTCGCCAGTCAACTTGTTCCCCGTTATTATTTTGTTGTTGGTATGCAGGAGTATATGTCGGAGTTTTGCGCTCAACATATTGCAAACCCTTGCTCTTGGAGTTCTGGTCTGCTTGTTCCTCTCTTTGTGCAGAAGACGTGTTCTGCTCTTCGTCTTGTTTTCTTTTGACAAGACTGCGTGTGTCTTTATTCAAATATGGTCGTTGAAATATACCGTTTAACACAAATCTACCCTCTGGTATGTTAACTATATACTAAAACCTGCTAACTTACGTCATACTTTCGTATGAAATCTACAAATTTTATTTAAGAATTTTTTTTTAGAAGTCAAACCATTGTGGACATGAAAAAGTAATATTAAATCCTATTTAACAACCATTCTAATCTTCAATAAAATAACATACACTGATTTTAAACAGGAAGCGCACAGAATTTTTCAATAGCCTTTACAAAACCGTCATTTTCTACAGTATCAGTAATATATGTAGCACATTCTTTTAATTCCTGTGTTGCATTCCCCATTGCAACTTTTACACCACCGGCTTTTAAAAGCTCAATATCGTTATTTTGATCACCAATTGTCAAAATTTCGTCTTTGCTTAATCCCCAATATTTTGCCAAAAATTCTACACCAAGAGATTTTTTCGCCATAGAACTTCCTATTTCACAGAAAAATGGAGTTGATTTAACAATATACAAATTTGGATATTTGGCCTGCAATTCTTTTACCCAACCCGTAACACGTTCTGCGTTACCATAATCTATTGCAAGAATTTTGTTCACATTTTCGATTTTCAAACTATCAAACGGACAAACCGTATATGACACAAATTTACCATCAGTGTATTTTTTTACGCAATCATCATCTTTTTCAACATACAATTTGTCGTCAATATATAGGTTAAGGTGAATATTGTCAGCATGCGCCCATTCAATAATTTCTTTTGCGCATTTACTATCCAAATTTTCCTGATAAAGCGTTTTGCCGGAATTATCTTTGATTAATCCGCCTTGATAAGATACAACAGGAGAATTTAAACCTAATTCATTTCTCAAATGTTCTGTTGCACAGTGCATTCTACCAGTAACAAGAACAACTTTAATTCCGTTATTTTGCAAGTTTTTAATACAATTTTTCACATTTTCAGAAACACTTGTATCCCATTTTACAATTGTCCCATCTATGTCTGTCGCAACCAGTTTAATTTTACCTGCCATTATAATTATTCCTTAATTTCCGCTCTCATAATTGCGCAAAGCGTTTTAGCATCACGTATTCTGCCATCATTAATCATATTTAAAACTTCTTTTGCATTGATTTCTAATGGTTCAAGAATTTCACCCTCGTCAGGATGGCGATAAGTAAATTCCAAATCTTCGGCTTTATACAAGTATAACTTTTCATCGCTATAACCCGGAGATGTATATACAAAACCCAAATCAGTCCAGTTTTTTGCGCAATATCCTGTTTCTTCTTCCAATTCTCTTTTAGCTGCCTCAAACGGGTCTTCGCCATATTCCAGTTTTCCTGCCGGAAGTTCATAGAGAACTTCTTTCATAGGATATCTAAACTGTTTTACAAGAAGAATTTTATCTTCTTTATATGCCAAAATTACCACCCCACCGGAATGTTTAATAACTTCACGAAAAGATGTTTGTCCTGTCGGCAATTCAACGCTATCTTTGTATAACTTTACAACCCTGCCATCAAAAATAAGTTTTGAATCTAATGTTTTTTCTGCAAATTCCATATTTGTATTTTAGCATAAAAAAGTTTAATTGTACTGCTCTAATCCAAATGAATGGCTGGAAAATCCCAAAAGATTATCCGTTAAGATTTTAGATGCTACTTTTTAACGTGAAAGCAACAGATTTGAGAGAAAAATGAGAAGTGAAACGTGAAAAGTTCGTATCGTTAAAACTATTACCCTCTCTCGCATGCGTAAAACTCCATACAAAAGCATGAAGTATGAACCAATACTGTCACAAAGGGCTACGTGCGTAAAACTCCATACAATAGTATGAAGTATGAACCAACATTGTTAAAAAGGGCTACGTGCGTAGCACAAAAAAAAGCTATGTACATAAGAAGTGCATAGCTGTTGATTAGGGATATGTGTATCTTAGTTCTCTAAGGAGTATGGTTATATACTAGCAGACGAAATTAGAAATTAAATCGTAAAAACGTATGATGTTTTTATTTTTATTAACAAATTTTGTGATATAATTCAGTTATGTTTGACAATTTAAGCGATAAATTACGGGAAATAATCAATAATACAAATGGAAAAGAACTTACTCAAGACAACATGCAAGATGCGTTGAGAGAGATTAGACGCGCGCTTTTGGATGCCGATGTAAACTTGAGAGTTGTGAAAGCTTTTATCTCTAATATCAAGGATAGAGCGGAAGGCGAAAAAGTTCTTGAAGGGGTAAATCCTTCTCAACAATTGATTAAAATTGTGCATGACGAACTTATTGATCTTTTGGGTAAGGAAAATAAACCACTTGATTTTTCAGGAAATCCTAATCTAATAATGATGTTAGGTTTGCAGGGTGCGGGCAAAACAACATCTTCAGCAAAGCTTGCAGTCAAATTGAAAAAAGATGGCAGAAAACCACTTTTGGTTGCATGTGATGTCTATAGACCGGCTGCGATTACTCAATTGATAACTTTAGGAAAAGAAATTGAGAACGAAGTTTTTACTATTCCTGATTGCAAAGATGTTCAGCAGATTGTAAGAGAAGCTATTAATTATGCAAATGAAAACGGGTTCAATACATTGATTTTGGATACTGCGGGCAGATTACAGATTGACACAGACATGATGGCTGAATTGTTATTGATTGACAGAATTTTCAAGCCAAGTGAAAAATTATTGGTAATTGACTCTATGACTGGTCAAGAGGCGGTTAATGTTGCGGAGAACTTTGATGCACAGTTAGGCTTAACCGGTTTAGTTTTAACAAAATTGGATGGTGATAGCAGGGGTGGCTCTGCGTTAAGCGTTGTTTATTGTACCGGAAAACCTATTAAATTGACCGGAACAGGCGAAAAATTGAACGCTTTGGAGGACTTTTATCCTGAGCGCATGGCAACAAGAATACTTGGCATGGGAGATATTGTTTCTCTTGTAGAACGTGCGCAAGAAGTTTTTGACGAAAAACAGGCATTAGAACTTGAAGAAAAAATGAGTAAGAATAATTTTTCTTATAATGATTTCTTGAAAATGCAAAAACAAATGCAGGCTTTTGGTTCTATGGGAAATATGCTCGGTATGTTGGGAATTAATATTGGTAAAGATGATAGAGATAAACTTTCCCATGAAGGAGAAAAACAGTTTAAGAAAATGGAAGTTTTCATATCAAGCATGACACCACAAGAGCGTTCAAACCCTGATTTAATAAACACAAGCAGAAAAAAACGTATCGCAAAGGGTTGTGGCATGGATTTGGCAGAAATCAATAATTATATCAAGCAATTTGAACAAATGCGAACAATGATGAAAGGCATGTCTGACATGAAAAACATGTTCGGCAAAATGAGCATGCCTGATTTGAGCAAAATGGGGAATTTAGGCGGACTTGGCGGTTTTAATGGAAAATTGGGTAAACATGCCGTTAACAAAGCTATGAAAATGATGCGTCGTTTCAAATAACAAATTTGAAAGGAGTTTTATGAAAAAGATTATTGTTTTTTTGATGCTTGTTTTGTTTAGCGCAAATTTGGTGTTGGCAGACGATTTTGATGCGAATGCTTTTTTTAATGAATATGCAAAAGAGGCACAACAGGCAGTCAAAAGTAACCTTAGCTATAAAGGCGAAACCAGTGCCAGTACTACTGTTACGTATAATATTAATGCAGATGGAAGTGTTTCTGACATAAAATTAGATAAAGCGAGTGGAACTGATTTTGATAATGCGGTTATTGAGGCTGTTCAAAAATCTGCACCATTTAAACCATTTCCTAAAGATTGCAATGTAAGTTATGTTACTATGACGAGTGGTTTTCAGCATATTGTGCAAAAGTATCAATCTGCAAGAATGTCAATTATACCGGTTGAACCATCAGCACAATCACAGGAAGCTTATAAAAAATATATCAATAAAGTAAGCAAATATATGTTTGATAGAATTCCGACGACGTATAATTATATTCCGCAAGAACCGGTTATAAAATGCACAATTTTGAAAGATGGAACTATTAGAAATTTTAGGTTAACACAATCATCAGGAATTTCTGAATATGATAAAAAAATTATGGATACTTTTGCGAATATAAAAGTTGAACCATTTCCGGCTGAGTTAAGCAACTATGACGAACTACCTTATTCTGCAACCCTTTACAAGCAATTTCGTTCAACTCCGAGATTAGGAAGTCCAAATTATATGTTTAGATAGTTGTTCCCTGATTTATAATCTTGTTTATGCTAAAATGTATATACAAATAATTTTAGAGGGAGAATTTATGTCTATCATCATAATGATTTTATTAATCGGGCTTTTAATACTAGTTCATGAACTTGGGCATCTTTTAACTGCGTTAATGTTTAAAGTTAAGGTTGACAAATTTGGAATTGGTTTACCAATTGGACCTACTTTGTGGGAAAAGAAAGTTGGAAATTTAACTCTTGTTATTCATGCTTTTCTTTTCGGCGGATATGTTTCATTCCCTGATGATGATAAAGATTCTGATGTTCCTCAAAATTCTCCGGAAAGATTACAAAACAAACCTGTTTGGCAACGAGCAATAATCTTTTCTGCCGGCGTTGTGGCAAATGTTATTTGTGCATATATTTTAGTTTTGATGACTGCGTTTTTGTGGCACAATATGCCATCTGAAAAATTTGATATGTATGTGACAGATATTGTTGCTCCCAAAGAGGCAAGTATTTGGTCATCAGGCATGCAAAAAGGCGATAAGATTATAGAAATTAACGGTTCAAAAATTAATACAAAATATGCGGTTAATTTGTATGCTATGTATAGCGCATCTTTTGACGGAAAAACAAATGAAGAACTTGTTGAAAGAAATTATAAAAGCTTAAAATCGGTAAACCACGCTTTTGCTGAAAATGAAATTATAGAAAAAGACTTGGTTGTCGCAATTCCAAACAATCTTAAAAAAGAACAGAAAGTATTATTGAATAATAATATTTTGAATACGATTGAATTGTATAAACCAAATGAAATTAAACTATCTGAAAATCAGATTAAATTGCGTGATGAGATCAAAAATAAAAAATATATTGAGGCAGACGGAACATTTTCTTTAAAAGATGTTGCTTATGCTTTGTCTGATACTCAAAAACCATTGGATATTAAGGTTTTGAGAAATGGAAAAATTGTTGAATTAAAAACAGTTTATTCTGACAGTGAAGGATTAATTGGAATTTCGTTAGACAGAAAAGAAATACTTATTCCTGTAACTGGCATTAAATCTGCATTTAAGACAAGTTATGATTATTTGTATAACGAAACAAAATCAATGGTAATTGTTTTAAAACAATTATTTACAGGAAAAATCCCACTAAAGAATATGCATGGTGTTGTTTTAATTACAAAAATGGGTGGCGATATTATCAGTAGTGAAGGGATTTTTTATGGAATATTGTTGACAGCAGTAATTTCAATGAATCTTGCTATTTTAAATATTTTACCAATT
Source organism: Candidatus Melainabacteria bacterium MEL.A1 (assembly GCA_001765415.1). Classification (GTDB taxonomy): domain Bacteria; phylum Cyanobacteriota; class Vampirovibrionia; order Gastranaerophilales; family Gastranaerophilaceae; genus Stercorousia. Next base: position 1,239,478 of record CP017245.1, on the reverse strand, counting down.
CCAGCATTAGATGGTGGGCATTTATTGTTCTTGTTAATCGAAAAAATTCAAGGCAAACCGGTTGATGAAGAAATTGCAAACAAAATAATGACAGTATTTTTCGCTTTACTAATCGCATTGTTGGTATTTGTATTGTTTAATGACATTTATGTACTTGTAAAACCATTATTTGTACATTAGATGAATTATTATTCTTTACAACTTGCAAAAAATTTGTTATAATCTACAAAAAAAGGTTGGTTAAATGCGTATAAATAATGTTTCGGCTAAAACATCTAAAATGGTTGTAGTTTTACTTGCAATATTTGCGATAATAGTTACTGTTGGTTTCTCTTGGGCGTATTTCAATACGGCAATCTCTGAACATTCTATTGCAAGCTTTTTCAAGTGGTATGCAGAAACGCTTAACCATTTGATAGCTGATAATAGAGATGAGCCTATTACACCATATTTAATAATGATTATTATACCATTATTGGCTTACGGGGGACTTGTTGCCTCGATTGTTTCACGACACTTTGCTCTTAAAGCAATGGAATCTACCCTTAATTTGAAGTCTGTAGACTTTTTACAAGATAGAGTTAAATTCAATTTTAATCGACCACAATATAATTTTATTTGCGGATATAACGACATCAATAACTTAGAAATGATTTTAAATACAGTTATGGTTCATAATAAATATGGCTCATATCCAGCAGTATCAGAAATTAATCTTAATTTTAGTGTGCTAAATAACAAACATTTCACTCTTACAAATGTTCCTTTAAAACTTACAAATTTTATCTATAAAATAATTGATTATAGTAGAGCTGTTAGAAGTTTTTCATACAGATTTGAAGGTGCTGGCTCAGTTGAATCCATAGAAGAAAAAATTAGAGATTATACAAACACTGGTTGTAAACAAATTCTTGCAAAACAACAAGAAACAAATTTTAAATGGCTTTCTATTACATTTTTTGCGTTCTCAATGTTTTTCTTGTTTACATTTAGACAAAGCTTTAATACTCTTGACGTAATGTTTTGGAGTTTTGCATTAATTCCTATTGTAGGATTTTTAGTAATATCATTCGTCTTTGACATCATCTTACTTGCGGACAAATGGAATGAAAACAAATATAAAGGTTTAGGGAAATAAATAAATGGATACAAACAATAACAACATAATAGATGAAATTTCTACAATTTTACTGGATAAGGATGCAAGTTCTGAACAAACAAAACAGTGCAAGATAAAACTTCAAGATATCATTAATCAAGATCCATTAAATTTTGATGCCTGGTATTGGTTAGGAATATATTATGAGACAGAAACACACGATTTCCAAAACGCAAAATATTGTTTTGAAAAAGCATTGGAAATTGATCCTAATAGTGAGAAAGCCGATACTGTTAAAGAAGTCCTTAAAATTTGTAACGAGTTACTAGATCTAAAAACAGATGAAAAGAGTGCAATTGATTTTATAGACAATGCCCCTGATTTATTGGAAAAATTATCACCAAAAGTTTTATTTATATCTAAAATAATTATTCTTATTGCAACACTATGGTTTATGTGTCCTTCGTTGTTATTTTCATATCCTGATCAAAAAATGTTAAAGAAAACAGACTATTACAACATTAGAGAAGAAGCTTTTACTCCAGACAAGTTTGATGTTGCAAATCAACCTAAACCAAAAATCGGTAGCACAGAAGGGTATCAGGATTTAATAGTAAATCCAACTTCTTCATACAATTATTTGAGTAAAAAACAGATTTACAATTTAAGAAAGAATTACGTAAAAAAATCTCTTTTTGCGACAAATAGTTATGAGCCAAATAAAAGTGTTTTTGGAGGAATTGCTGACAATAAACCATGGTGGGGAACAAATCCATGTAGCCAATTAAACTACACTGGAGATTACCACGAACGTACTGAAGGAAATTCAAAAGTCAGCGCACTTGTCAATAATCCGAATACCTTAGTTGGAATAAGCATGGCTTATTCTCCATGGGAATACGATTACAATAGAGATTTTTGCAAGAGTGGAGCTGCAGCATTTTTGCCAACATCATTACGTTACAACGCAAAAGAAAAAATTATTGTTGCAACATATAGAGTTCCGGGAAGATACACCTATTTCAGATCTAATGTGAATGGACAAGAATACGGTCATCCGTTACAATTGTCAGGACTTAACGCAATTGATTTTGGGTACAAATATGTTTATATGGTTGAAATGAAAAACTCTGAAATGATGTACCAAAATGGTTCAAGTGTAAAAGATGAAGTACAAATGTTTACAGATTACTTGCATTTGGGTGGAAGTTGCAGATATAAAGATGGATGTAACAACATCTCTCCAATGCAATCAGACAAAATGTTCACTATCAAATATCTTCCAGCAGTCTTAACCTTGAAACTATGGAAAGAAAAGCCCGTAAACAAGTTTGCAAAAGCAGATTTTTACTACAAGATTATCATTGATAGCGAAGATTAGGTACTACGTACGTAGTCCTCTGTGACAATATTTGTGCCTACTTCATACATTGGTGTAATGCTTTGCTACGCACCTATTTTTCTTCTTCGTCATGGTGTTTGTGTTTTACATCTTCTTTGATTACTATCAAATTGTTGATGATTTTCATTGCACAAGTTGGAAGAACAACGTCATCAAGACCAGTTGCAATACTAATAATTTTACCTGCGCCTAAAGTTACTTCATCACCTTTGTAGTAGAATGTGTAATCATCTTTTCTGTCTGAACGAATTGTAATTTGACTCATTTTTTTATCCTCTTTGTCCTTTACTATTATAAAACACACCTTCTGCCATAACTTCTTCATAGATTTCTTCATCTTGTTTAAAAGCTTCCGGTGTATATGGGTATAAATCTATGCAAACATCAAGTTCTGTTTCAATTTTACCAATTATTGGCCAAATTTGTTCTCTTTTGGATTTGTCCTCAATATCGAAAATTGCAACAAGCTCAATATCTTCACCTTCGTGCATTTTTCCATCTAAAAAAGTGCCAAATAAATACATGCCTTTAAAATCATTAAAAATACGATTAAAAGCTTTGCAAAGTTTTAGAATTACTTCATCAACTGAGTTTACACCCATAACTGTTCTCCTATTTACTGTTTTATCAATCTGGCAATTTCTTTTCTTGCAATTGCAACTTGTTCTGATGTCGCAAGATTTTTCACAGCAACCTTTTCAGCCTTGATTTCATCTTCACCCAAAATCAATGCAAACTTTGCAACTTTAGATGCTTTTTCAAGTTGTTTTGTGAATTTTTTGTTCGCCAAATCAAACTCAACATTCAAACCCTCTGAGCGCAACTCTTGAGCTAATTCAAAAGCATCCGCAGAAGAATTTGAAACAATATAACCATCAAGCTTTTCAGGTTCAACATCCGGTAATAAAGAATTTAATCTTTCCATTCCCATTGCCCAACCGACAGCAGGAGTATCTTCTCCACCTAAGTTACGAACTAAACTGTCATAACGACCGCCACCGCAAACTGCATTTTGTGAACCTAAATTGTTTGACTTAATTTCAAAAACAGTTCTGTTATAATAGTCCAAACCTCTTACAAGAAGCTTGTTTTCAACATATGGAACATTTAATTTATCTAAATACGACTTTAAAGTTGTGTAATGCTCTGCACATTCCTCACAAATAAAATCGGATTGAATTACTTTTTGAATTTCCGGTTTTGCAAAAATTTCTTTACAAGTATCTACTTTACAGTCTAACAATCTCAAAGGATTTTTTTCGTAACGATTTTGGCAATCTTCGCACAAATTGTCAAATTCCGGTTTCAAAACTTCTTTAATTTTTCTCTTGTATTCTTCACGGCATTTTGGGCAACCAAGAGAATTAATTTCTACTTCTAAATCATTCAAACCTAATGATTTTAAGTAATTTACAGCAAGCAAAATAGCTTCAGCATCAGCCGTTGGTTCTTTAATACCAAACATTTCAACGCCAACTTGATGAAATTGTCTTTGTCTGCCTGCTTGTGGGCGTTCATACCTAAACATAGGTCCTTTGTACCAAAGTTTTACTGGTGCAGAAAGTCTTGCCATACCGTTTTCAATAAACGAACGTACAACCCCTGCAGTATTTTCAGGTCTTAATGTTAAAGAACGATCGCTTTTCTCAAAAGTGTACATTTCTTTGTTTACAATATCTGTTGTGTCACCAACACCACGAGCAAACAATTCTGTTGCTTCAAAAATTGGTGTTCTAATTTCTTTATATCCGTAACGGGTAAATATATCTAAAGCATTTTTCTCAAGCCTGTGCCACTGTTCGATTTCTTGAGGTAAAATGTCTTTCGTTCCTTTTTGTACTTTAATTATCTTAGCCATAACGCTATTATATAAATTTGAGGACAAATTGTCAACCAAAAACTATCAATTAACCCGATACGAATTTCCACCTTTTATGATATCTGAAATTGCGATAAATGTAACTTCCAAAATATAATCAATTGCATCTTGAGTTTCGTAGGCAATGTGCGGAGTTATAATAACATCAGGATGTTTTACAAATTCTCGCAAAATCTTTGCTTCTTCAACACAATTAAAATTGTTGTATAAAGTGTGAGATAGATTTGAACACTTAAAGTTAAAATATTCACAAGTCACAACATCTAATGCAGCCCCTTTAATTGCACCCTTTGTAACTGCGTTATATAAATCTTTTATGTTTACTATTTCTCCACGAGAAGTATTAATCAAATATGCCGTATTTTTCATTATACTAAATTGTTCAAACCCAAACATATCTTTATTTTCACCCGTATAAGGAATGTGAATTGAAACAATATCAGCGTTCCTCAATAAAGTATTAAAATCAACATATTGAATTTCATATTTTTCGGTCAACTCTTTTCTTTCAGCAATATCGTAAGCTAAAACCTTCATACCAAAAGCTAAAGCGTGTTTTGCAACTGCAAATCCAATACTACCAGTTCCGACAATTCCTATTGTGAATTTTGAAATATCACGCCCAACAAAACTTTGACAAATTCTATTTTCAGATTTCAAATATTCTGACGCAGGAATAATTTGTCTTACAAGAGCTAAAATCAGTCCTATTGTGTACTGCGCAACAGGTCTTGCACCATAACCCTCAACATTAACAACCGCAATATTTTTAGCATCTGCAGCTTTTTTGTTTATATGTTCAACACCGGTTGAGCGTGTAGAAATTATTCTCAAATTTTTGAAAGAATTAATGACTTCTTCCGTAACCTCAGAATCCACGAACACGCTAATAACAGCAGTTTGTTCCAAAAGATCAGAACTTAAATTTTTCAGAGTTTCATTATTTAAACTCTCTGGGAAAAAAGTGATTTCAAAATTTTCCAATTCATGAGAACGAAAAAAATCTCTTTCACTTTCCCTAAAATCAAAAACCAATAACTTTATTGCCATATATTTTCCTCCAAAATAATTATTTCCAAAACAATGAAAAAATATATTGGAGAGTAGGGGAAACATTTATATTAAATTTAAAAAATTATAACAACAATTGCGTTCCAATGATAATTCTGTGACTATCTTCCAAGTTTTGATTATTGCAAAATACATAATTCAAAATCAAACGCACCGCTTGCCCTTTAATAAAATAATTTATTCCGGCGGAATATTCACGTCTTGTGTTATGCGCAACATCTCTATCTGGATCAAATTGATCATATCTTGCTATTAACTGTATTCTCGGATGAATTTTGTAACCTATTGTATAATTGAAACCTTGTGCCTTATCTGTACTAACTCGTGTTCCATTGTATCCATCTGCAATTCCATACTCAAAATTTGTCCATAATCTTTTGTATTTATACCCTACATAAAAAGAACCAACAGTATATGTTGTTCGATTATGACCGGCGTTTAAACCTCCGCCAACCATTAAATTACCATATCTTCCATCAGTTTTTCCAAATGGTTTGAAATCCACCCATCCAGTAAATTCTGGTCCTGCAAACGGAGTATGAAAATACCTGTCAGAAGAATTAAATGCCAAGTTGTAATCCATTAAAGAATAGTTCCCAATAAGTCTTACCCCTAAAGCACGTGTGGAGCCAAAATTTCTAGCTATTTGTGAACGCATTACAAACGGCAAAATATATGAACTTGCTCCGCCTTCTTTACCAATTTGATTTCTTGAATAACCAACAACAATCTTGTGGTGCGGAATACTACTATTAATAATGTAGGCATCAGCAATGAAGTTTTGCATATATGTTCTGCCATTTGCAGGTTTTGGGTTGAACAAAATTTTAAAATCATTTTTTGAACCCCTGAATTTTCCGATAGCACCTACTTGAAAAAATCCGACATCATAACTTGTATCATAATCACTGTTCGTAAAAGATGATGTCAAATCTCCCTGAAAAGCACCGTAATATTGAACCTTCGAAATAATTCCTTTTTGAGGTCTAAAAGTTAATTCCGGTCCCAAAAGATATGAAGGGACATCAGTTCTGACAATATCTCGTTTTATAATTCTTCCTAAAAGAGTATTTTCATCAATTTTTCCGTCATTATTTTTATCTAAGTTAAAATTGTCAAATAGTGAAAATTCTGCTTCTATATTGTTATCAATCTCAAAAATCTGTTTTAGGAAATTATCTTTCTTTTTAAAATCACTTTCATCGACTTGATCCATCTGATCCATGTTTTCAGGCAACTCATCATCAATTTCTTCAATATCAACATCTTCATCTAGTTGCTTATTTTTATCTATCGCAGAAGCTTTTCCTTCCAATAACGGATCATCTTGAGGAACATCAGGAATATCTTTAGATTTGAATTGCTCAGGAATAGGCTCTACAATTTTAGTTTCATCAAAATCCCTTACATAATCAGTATCAACATTTTTTTTACCCCCAAAAACAGCCTCTGCCGGATTTGCGGACAGTAAAAACAAAAATATTAATATAACGCCAAAAATCCTGTTCACAAATATTAATGTAGCATAAAATATATGCAAAAAAAAATTTTTTTAGTGTATATTAATAATTATGACAAATGTAACAAGAAATAAAAAATGCTCTAAAAATAATAACATGATTAATCAACAAGATAAAAAAATAAAGATTAAAGCCCCAATTGTAGACGCATTGAAAAATGCTTACGAAAATCCAACTTATCAGTTTCACATTCCTGGTCATACTAAGGGAAATGGTTCTTTGCCGGAATTTAAAAAACTTATTGGCGCAAAAGCTTTATCTATTGATACTACAGACGAATTTGACGGGTTAGGGACTTTACACCCGGCAACCGGCCCTATCAAAGAAGCTCAAGACCTTGCAGCCCAAGCATTTGGAGCTAAAAAAACTTTCTTTTTACTTAATGGTTCTACTGCCGGAAACCTTGCACTTGCAATGGGTTTGACTAAAAAAGGTGAAAAAATTATCGTTAACAGAAATTGTCACCGCTCAATCTTAACAGGAATGATAATTTCCGGTGCTGAACCTATTTGGCTAATCCCGAAAAGATTTGATGAATGGGGAATTTGGGGTAATGTTACTCCAGAATCTGTTGAAGATATGCTAAATAACAACCCTGATGCGGGAATGGTTTGGATTACAAACCCAACATATGAAGGAGTTGTGTCTGATATAAAATCAATCGCAGAAATTTGTAAAAAACACAATGTACCTCTTATTGTAGATGAGGCACACGCTTGTTTATGGAATTTCAATAACCATCTTCCAACAACTGCTTTAAAATTAGGAGCTGATGCGGTGGTTCACTCTTTGCACAAAACCGGTGGAAGTATGAGCCAAAGTTCAATGTTACATATTGCAGAAAACTCAAAACTTGATGTTGATGCAGTAGAAAAAGCTTTGAAATTATTACATACAACTAGTCCTTCTCTAATGCTTTTGGCGAGTCTTGATGCCGCTAGGGCAAATTTGGATAGCCCTAGAGGAAGAAAACAACTTGAAAGAGCGGTTCAAAATGCCAAATATCTTCGTAAAGAAATAGATAAACTTGAACACATTCATCACTTACAACCTGATTTTGGCTATAAAACAGATATAACAAAAGTATTTATACGAGATGACAGATTATCTGGTAAGAGGTTAGAATCTATTCTTGAAATAGACTTTAATATTGAGGTTGAAAGCGCATCAGATGCAGGATTATTAATTCTTTCAAATATCGGAAATACAAGAAGTGACATGCAATATCTTGTAAAATGTTTGCAAAAAATTGATAACACAAATTATACAGATATTTGTTATCTTGAAAAGAAAAAACATATGCCAATGCTAACTCCGATAATCAAAATGACTTTAAGAGAAGCTTATTATTCTCATAAAGAGGTTGTTGAAAAATCTCACGCTATTGGCAGAATTTCTGCCGAAGTAATCGCTGAATGTCCTCCAGGAATTGCTGTTTTGCTTCCGGGAGAATTGATTACAGAAGAACACATGCCATATTTGGTCGATTACGAAACAATTGAAGTTATAAAATAATTTTTAAATCAACAAAAAAACTAAAAAATTTATTACCTAGTTCGGTAATTGAAAACTTTTGTTTTGTTTATTATAATCTCAAAAATCGGAAGTAGTAGAATGTGAGGTTAATATGAAAAAGATTTTATTTAGTTTGATTGGATTTTTAACAATTACTGGATGCGTTTTTGCGTATAATGCCTATAATAATTTATCTTCTGATCAATGTGTCGCAGGGCGTGGATGCTGCTCTAGTCACGGTGGTGTTTGCGGTTGCCAAAACGGGCGTTCAAGATGTTGCGACGGCACCCTCAGCCCATCATGTCAATGCTTCAGAGATGATGTAAAAGGCTTTGAAATTTAAAGTCAATACTTACGCATACATATTATTTTATAATAAATTTTGTATTTTTATTGTATAATAAAGCTACAATAAAGAGGTGTGATGTGCAAATTAATATTTTAGAGTATCTAAAAAAAACAGTTAAAAATTTCCCGCAAAAAATAGCTATAATTGATAAAGAAGAAACTATTACATTTAAAGATTTAGATATTAAAGCAAAAAAATTAGCTACATTTATTGCAAAATCAAATATTATAAATCAACCTATTGCTATTTACCTCCCTAAATGTATAAATAGTATTGTTTCTGATATTGCAATCACGTATAGTGGAAACGCTTACATGAATTTAGATGTAAAAAACCCTATTGAAAGAATAACTAATATATGCAACTTGATTCAACCAAAATTTGTTATTACTACTTCTAAATATAAGTCTAAAATAGAAAATATTGCGGATATAAATATTATTAATTTAGATGAATTTGATTTTAATTGTAAAATTAATGAAGAAGTTTTAAATTCTATTAGTTCAAAGATGATTGATACAGATCCATATTGTATAATAAATACTTCTGGCTCTACTGGAACTCCTAAAGGAGTAGTATTAAATCATAGAAGTTTTATTGATTTCACCGAACGTTCTCTAGAAAACTTTGATATAACCCAAAATGAAACAATTGGTTCTCTTTCACCGCTTGTTTTTGATATATATAGTATTGAATTATGTCTATTAATGGCAAGAGCAGCAACTATGGTATTAATCCCTGATACTTTAGCGGCCTTCCCTATTGAAATATTAAAGCTACTTAAAAAACAAAATGTAACATTTTTATTTTGGGTACCTACTATTATGGTAAATATTGCCAATATAGATTTGCTATCTAAAATAGATTTACCAAAATTAAAAATAATATGGTTTGCTGGAGAAGTTTTTCCTACACGGCAATTTAATTATTGGTATAAAAAACTACCAAATACAACATTTGCAAACTTATATGGACCGATTGAAATTACTTTGGATTGTACATATTATATAATAAATCGAGATATTCCTGATAATGAACCTATTCCAATAGGTAGCGCATATAAAAATACAGACATTTTAATTTTAGATGAAAATAACATACCATCTAAAGAAGGAGAATTGTGTGTAAGAGGTTCTTCTTTAGCAATGGGCTACTACAATAATCCCGAAAAAACTGCATCTGCATTTGTTCAAAATCCTTTAAATAAATCTTATCCCGAAATAATATATAGAACAGGAGATATTGTATATATTAATTCAAATGGAGATATTGTTTTTAAAGGTAGAAAAGACAATTTGATTAAGCATTTAGGCTATAGAATTGAACTTGATGAAATTGAACATATAGTTATAAATACTCTTAAAATTGTGAAAAATGGTTGCGTTGTATATAACAAAGAAAAAAAAGAAATTACTATGTTTTATGAAAATAAAACAGAAATTTCTCCTGCCGAATTTAGAAAAAGAATTGGAACAATGCTTCCAAAATATATGATTCCAACAATTTACTACAGAATGGATTTATTACCAAGAAACACAAATGGTAAAATTGATAGATTAAAGCTCAAAACCCTTACTACGTCTGCTTCTACGGGGGGGGGTAAGTCTTAGCTTTTACCAATTTGGTAAAATAATTTCAAGCAAATCAATTAACAAAATAAATGATTTGCTACTTTGTGCTGCTTAAAAAGGAGAATTTATGTTAATAAATGTTATTGAATACTTAATAAAAACGGTAGAGAAATATCCAAATAAAATTGCTTTTGAAGATAAAAATAGTGAAATAACGTACCAAAAATTTAATAAAGTTGCATTGCACATTTCGACAGAGATATGCAAATATACTAATCAGATTAATTCTCCTATTGGAATATTTTTACCGAAATCAATTAGTGCTTTAACAAGCTTTATGGGTACATTATATTCAGGGAATATTTACATGCCATTAGATATAAAAAATCCGATAGAAAGATTACAGGGTATTATAAACAATATCGAACCAATAATAATTATTACCGATCAAAACAATGTAAGCAAACTAAAACAACTTTCATTTAATGGAAAAATATTAATATATGAAGATATAATTAGTAACACAAAAAATTTCACAACAAGGTATAAGGAAATTATTGATACAGATGGTGCTTATATAATAAATACATCCGGCTCTACTGGAACTCCTAAAGGTGTATTAATTTCTCATCGTTCTATTATTGATTATATAGAATGGGCTACCAAAGAATATAATATTACTAATTCTGAAATAATAGGGAATCAAGCTCCTTTTTATTTTGATAATTCTGTTTTAGACATATATTTAACACTTAAAAATGCTTGCAAATTAATTATAACGCCAGAAAATTTGTTTATATTTCCAATTAAACTGATGGAATATTTTAAAGAAAAAAATGTCAATATGCTTTTCTTTGTACCATCAATTCTTGTTAATATCGCCAATATGGATATTTTGAAATCTTGCAAACCTGCTTTTAATAAAATTCTTTTTGCCGGAGAAGTTATGCCAACAAAACAGTTGAATTATTGGATTAAACATTATCCAAATGCGTTATTTTCAAATTTATATGGGCCAACAGAAATTACGGTAGATTGTACATATTACACAATAGATAGAAAATTTGCAGATGATGAACCTTTACCAATTGGTAAAAAATGTAGGAATTCTGACGTTTTAATACTTGATGAAAATAATAAGCTAATAACAGAACCAAATTGTGCAGGAGAGTTATGTGTAAGGGGAAGTTCTTTAGCTCTTGGATATTATAATGATTTAGAAAAGACAGAAAATGCTTTTACACAAAATCCACTAAATAATCATTATCCCGAAAAAATATATAGAACTGGAGATATGGTTTATTACAACAATAAGATGGAAATAATTTTTCAAGGAAGAAAGGATTTTCAAATAAAACATATGGGATATAGGATTGAATTAGGAGAAATAGAAACTGCATTAGGAACTATTAAAGACCTTGAAAATGTATGTGTAGTTTACGATTCTAAAAATTCAAAAATTGTATTATTTTATGAAGCGAAAAATGAAATTTCAAATAAAGATTTAATCTTAGCTATAGGAAACACGCTTCCCAAATACATGTTTCCAAATGAATTAAGAAAAATTGATAAACTACCTATTAATGCAAATGGTAAAATTGATAGATTAAAATTAAAAAATAGCTTATAATATTGGTCTTGTACATATTTCTATTTTATTTTCATTAATTTTATAATTTTCAATTATTAAATCTCCATTAGATGTTTTAATAATTGGTTGCGGAAATTGAGGAATACATCCCCAATCAAGACTTCTTAAAAAGGCACTTTTTTGTTGAAAGCTCCAACTTTCGTTATAAATACCATTATTTGGTATGTCTTTTGAATAATGAATTTGATATTGAATATCATTCCTCATTGGGTATGTTTTTAAATTCCAATCAAGTAAGTCATATTTAATTTCTTCAAAAGCAACAAATGCCAAATTCATTAATTGTTTTATCAAATAAATGGCGGTTTCAGTACCATTTAGATTAATTTTTTTTTGTATTATAATTTCACCATCATCAATATTTTTATTAACCAAATGCCAAGTGATACCGGCTTTTTTATCCATTTCATATATAGTCCATGTTGGAGCATTCATTCCTCTATGGCGTGGAAGTAAGGCATTATGAAAATTTATTATCTTCAAATTTTCTTTATCAACAATTATTGACGGGAACAAATAAACATTATTTGCACTTATAATTAGTGCTTTTTCTCTAACTTTTTCTAAAAAAATTGTAATTTCCGCTTTATTATCAAACGAATAATTTTCAATATTATTGTTTTTTACAAAATTTCCTAACATACTAATATTATGCTCTTTATATAAGATCATAACTGGATTATATTCATCTTTTATGAGTGATTTTAAAATTGATATACAAATAGAACCACTACCAACTATATATATTTTTTTAAATTTCATTTTTTACCACAACATAAGACATATTATGTTGTATTCACAAATTAAAAGATAAATAACTATAGTCAATTTCTTCTTGAGCAATACCAATATAGTTTAATGTTATTGATGGTGAAGAATGATTAAGAATTTTTTGAAGCAGTGCAACATCTTTAAATTGCTTATAATGATGATATGCAAATGTCTTTCTAAGAGTATGCGTTCCTACGATTAAATTACAATTGACCTTATTGCAGACATTTTTAATTATTCTATATGCTTGAACTCTGTCCAATCTATTATTAAACCTTGTTTTAAATAAAGCTTCATCATTATTTTTATCTAATAAAAAATTTTTAATCAGTATTTTTAATGTTGTATTTAAAACTATTTTCTTTCGTTTTTTAGTTTTTTTCTCAATAATAGTTACATAATTTTTGTTTAAAACATCTACAACATTAAGAGAAAGAATATCGGATATTCGTAAACCAGTATTTATTCCAAAACAAAATAATAAATAATCTCTTTTACGATTTTTTAACAAGTTTTTAATTTTTTCAATATCTTCCAAAGATCGAATTGGTTCAACAAAATTCATAATTTTCTCCTTTTGTAATAATTTTTATTTATGTTAGAATAATTACAACATAATATGTCTTATGTTGAGGTAATATAAGTGAATTTTCAAAATAAAGTTAATGAATTACGAAAAAAAGATATTTTAAATTTCAAAACAAATTACTTTATGAATAAAATAAATAATAACGCTCTCTATTTAGAAAATGATAATGCAATCATTTGTTTAACCCAAGATAGAGATATTTATAGACTATACTTTGCATTTATCAATTTATTTGATTTTGAAAATATATTAAAACAACTTCCTTTTGATAAAAAGATTTCTTTAGAGATAATTACAAAAGGTGAACTTGATATAGCTTTATATGATTGTGTAAATAAGTATATTCCTTATGAAACTACATTTAACAGAATGCGTGCAAAATGTGATGAGATATTAAACTCAAGAATGTATAATCATAATGAAATCCAGTTTGCGACAAGAGAAGATGTTAATGCTGTATATGATGCTTTAAATACTGTATTTTTTCATCATACATCACATCTCCCAAACAAGAAGGAATTATTAGATTTAATAAACAACGAACTAGTACTTTGTGTTAAAAATGATAACAAATTGGCGTCTTTTATCGTGTATAAACCAGAAGGTATGCAGGCAAGGTTTGATCAATTTTTGAGTATAGACAAAAATATTAAAAATACAATGATGCTGATGGATTATTTTGTATCTGAACTCAAGGACAAAAAATTTAAAACTTGCTATTTGTGGGTTGACATTGTTAAGAACAAGCCAGCACAGCTGATGTACAAGTATTATAAATTCAAATCAGAAAATCTTAATAGTTTTGTTTTTTCAAAACTTATTTAATCATATTTTTTAATTCCTCTAAAAGAACTTCTTCTGGTTCTACAGCCTTTTGTTTAAATAAGCTCATTGTTTGCTCTGTGGATACTTTCGGGAATCTTGGATTATAGATTTTGTATCCTTTTTTCTCTAATAATTTTAGGAACATTTCTGATGCAGATTTAGCAATTACGTATTCTGACAAATTTGTTGGCTTTTCATCTAAATACACTGTTGACGGTACAAAAATAATTGGCTTTAATTCAGATTTTAAATTAACCAATATTTTATCTAAACCAATAACATAATAATAAATAAATTTTTGCAAAAGCTTTTCATCTAAATTTGAATTATTACTTAAAATTTTAGGAGTTGCAAAGTAATAAATTGAAGTAGGGTTAAATGCTTTAATTATTTCTAAAGACTCTTTTGACAAGCTTGATACATCTGCCTGTACATAACTAGTATTAATAGATTCGCTTGCGAATTCTTTAACAATTTTATCAGCTTCATTTGAATTTTTAAAATATGTAAACAGGGTTGATGCGCCGGCATTTGCTAATAAACGTAAACACTGTAACCCAATTCCTCTAGTTCCACCTATAATAAGCGCTCTTTGATTTTTAAAACTATCTACAGGTAGCAAACCCTTTAGTTCTTTTAAAGTTTTATATTTAGGAGCAACTGGGCGAATAAATGCTTTTATCTGACCACGAACAAAAGTGTCATCTAATTTTATATTTAACATATTCAAAACAATATGTTTATCTGAAACACTATAATGAACAGAGTTATTTATATTTGCTTCTTCATCAAATTCAAAAACAAAGGAACTGTAAATTGAGTTTAGACCCGGATATTTCATTCCAACGATTCTTGTACTAGCAAGTAATACTGCAAGATTCACAGGCGATACATAGAAACTTGAGTACGTAAAAAGTTCCTTAAAAAAAGTTTTATCATAATATAACGGCTCTACTAAATTTTCTTTTGCGAAATTGGTTGGTTCTAGTGGAGACATTGAATAATCTATTCGTTTAAATTTAACATCGTTAAATGATTTTTTTTTATAATGTACCTTTAGCGTTGTTAATGTTAATCCTCTTTCATTTTTTATAACATATTCAGAATATGTTTCAGAAAAATTTATATTATCAATACATATAGTTTCATTGACCCCTGCAGGAGATTCAAATTTAGCAGAGATTTTAAATATAAATATTTTTTCATTAATATTTTTTGCCAAATCTTCTAAACAAATTAATACTTGATGAATACCATGTACCAGTTGTTTACCAAACATAGAACGCCAAGCATACAAGGAATCAACATGGATGGGATTAAAATCATTTGATAGTTTTGCAAAATCTAATTGCCTTTGCTCATTTATAACATATTTAAACATATTTATACTGAACTTTCCTCTGAAATTTTTAATCCTTCTGTATCAATATTTTTCGGAATATCATATAATATCTGTCCTTCTTCAAGTAGTGTTTGTTTTGTTAAATCCATTAACCAATTTATTGCAGGCATATTTCTAGGACCTTTTTTATAATTAATTAAAATCTTACCATTCCCATTTAAATGTTGATTGGCAAGTTCAAACATTTTTGGAAGCATGATATTCTCCAAATTTCTTCCTAACGCCCTACAACTTACAGTCATTTCTTGCAGATTTATAAAACCTTCTGAAGATTTGTTTGCAACTAATATTGCAATAATACCACTGTCTGATAATTTATCAGACATATTAATTGTAATGACTACACCATTATTTTGAGCCTCTTCAACTTGTGTTAAAGTTAACCTAGCATATGTTAAAATAAATTGATTTGTTTTATTCAATAATTCTGTTATTCTTTGAATATGTTCTTTGTTATTGATATAGAAATCTAATTTGATTTCTAATTTCTCAAAATATTCCTTTGGACTAAGTCTTTTTATCAGTTCATTTCTTGTTTGATTTGCTTGTATATCTTGTGTTCGCAATACATCTTCTTTAGAAGATGTCAATTTTAACAAATTTGGATAATATTCAAGAATATTTAACGTCAATTCTGGTGTTTTAGCAAGTATTGTTTTTATGTCAATTCCTGCAGATTCAACGTTTTGTATTTCCGCAGGATTGTCATCTATAAATAACATTGCATCTGTTCCAATGTTTAGCATTTTAGCTATTGTTAAGATATTTTGACTTTTCTGACAAAAATACTGAATTAAAATAATCCATTACTTCATTATTTTTCTGTTCAATATCAGTATTTTCTTCTTTCATTGTTTCTGAAACATCATTAATATTATTACTTTTAGAAACCATCTCTTTATTTTGATTATCAATAAATGGATATTTATTGTTTAAATATTGTGCATATTTAATTGTTTTTGGATCTATATATTTTCCATCATTAAACTCAAATTTTATAATATCTTTAATATATCGAGTAAAAATAATAGCAATTAACAAATTTTTATCTTTGCAATTTCTATCACTTAATTTTAGCTTATGTAAATTTGAATCAAAGATTGGAGATAAACAAAAATTATTTAAATAAAACCACTCAAGAGTTGCTTTCCCAAAATGAGTTCTATTACTCGTTTCTCTGAAGTAACAAATATCAAAATAATCATCATCAAAATTAAAATATGAATTTCTTATAGACCTTGATGCTCTTTTTATTATTTTTTTTATAGATTTTAAAATTTTAGGATATTTTTTCATAGAATAACATAAATTAGATTCTTTTTTTATTAAACCATTAATTCCATAATTCCAATAACTCCTTATCGCTTCACCACCAAAACCATTAAAACTATACATAGGGAAATTATTTTTCTCAACATTTACATACATTTGCTTATGAAAAGGCATTTTTAAATATGCAAATATATTAATACAATCTTGCTTCTTATAATAACTTTTAGATGTTATAAATTTATTACCTTGATTTAATTTAAAATTATAGTGATTAGCTATTTTAGATGCAATTTCATAATCTTTTTTATGAGTATATAAATTATCATTAATTGAGTTAATAAAAATTTCATCTAAGTTAATATTTGCACCTAAAAATAATAAAAAAGTTATTCGGGAATCAAATCCCCCCGTTAGATCTACCATCACATTATTTGTTTTCTTTTTTAAATTTCTTATAAATTTTGTCCATTTAAAATACCACATATCTAACGAAGCAAAAAATTCTTTAGAATCTGGTTCTAATGAATTTTCTTGATAATTTTTATGTATAATTTCCATAGAGCGCTTTGCTTTGTTTATTTTTATAATTGCATTTCGTTCAAGAACAACTATTTCATTTATAATTGTTTCTTGACAGGAAAATGTTTCAAGATTTGAGGATAAAAAAGCATTTGCATAATCTTTATTAAATGTTAACTTATAATTTTTTTTCAAATAATCTACCAAATACATAAAAGAGTTACTTATAGCAAAATAATCATCTTGTCTAAAAATATAAATTCCGTAGCAACCAACAAAATCTTGTTTTACTGTTATTATATTATCGTCATTTTTTACATATACATAAGCCCCTTCATTTCCGAAATCTTTATGTAAGTCTTTTATATCTAAAACAATATGACTATTATCTAAACAAAAAACATATAATTTACTTGATACTTTTTCCAAATTATTTGCATCTATTACAAAAAATTCAGAATTTATATCAAATTTAACATTTTGTAAATCATTATTCTTTATTACATTTTCCAATTTCTGTCTTCCTTATTTTTTATATACCACAATAATTAATAATAATTATTATAATCAACTACTCTTTCAATATTTTAAATACGAATTTTATATAGTTTTTAATTGACACAAGCTTTTTAATCCCCTTCTTAAGAATTTTTATATTTGGATCTTTTTTATCTTTAAATTGAGAATATTCATACAATCCACAACCTATTACGCATTGCTCATATGTCTTTTTAAAAGTATTAAAAAGATTTTTATCTATCAAGTCTTTCTTTAATTTTGTTAAATTATATATCCAGTCATTGATAAATTTCGCCCTCTTTAAAGAAATACTATTTTCAGAATTTATTCTATAATTTATAAAATATTCATTTATACAATATATAGATTTAGCAGAATATAACGCAGTATAAGTGAAATTCAAATCATTTGTAGATTTTGTATAACTACATTTTAAATTAAATTTGTTTATGAAAGAAGTCTTAAACAATTTATTCCATATCGCAGGGTTAGTAATTTGAAATAACTTATCTGAATATTCTTCAGGTATGATTAACAATTCACAAAACTGCTTACAAACACCCTGCTTGCTAGTTACAACATGTTTTGTTTGATCAAATTCATTAAAACCGCAAATAACAACATCGCATTCTCGCTCTAAAGCTGCATTATACATTTTTTCATACATTGACAATTCAAACCAATCATCAGAATCTAATATACTTATATACTCACCTTTAGCAATTGCAATTCCAGCATTTCTAGCAATTCCTGCATATAAATTTTCTTGTTTTATTACAGTAATTCTACAATCTTTAGCCGCAAACTCTTTTAATATGTTCAAAGAATTATCTGTACTGCCATCATCCACACAAATAATTTCTATTTCATATAATGATTGATTTACAATACTATCTAAGCATTCTCTTAAATATTGTTCGGAATTATACACAGGAATAATTACACTAATCTTTGGAATAAAGTTTATATTATTAGAAATAATAATTTTGGCAATTGTATCATGAAAGTCGTCTGTATTTTTTACTTTGATTATTTTTTCTGCCATTTTTTCTTCTTAATACACTTATTTTTACAATCACTACTTCTTGCTTTTTGAAAAAGAAAGCTTCTATTTTTTAATTTTAACATAAAAATAAAAACTTTACCTTTCTGCACCACAATTTTCATTCAATTTTTACAAAGCAATTTTAATATTGAATATAATTTATCAATCAATACGACTATCAACAGAAATAGTATTGTTCAAAAGACTACTCCAAATGATATTGAAGAATTTAAAAGCTATTTAAAAAATGAACGTAACTTGAAAAATTCTACAATAAATAGGTATCTTGAAATTATTAGTAAGATGTTTAATCTAGGAATTGATAATGAAATCATTACAAATAACCCTTTGGCTAAAATTACCAAACTACGAGAAGATAATTACAAAATAAGGTTTTTAACTATTAAAGAAGAACAAAAACTTTTTGCTGTAATAGAACGAAAGTATGAAGTATTTGATAGATACACTAAGCAGAAAAAGATAGTACAACCATATTTATTTTTAAAGTCAATAGTTATTACTGCCCTTCATACTGGAATGCGTAGAGGAGAAATTCTAAATTTAAAATGGGAAAACATTGATTTTGAATATGGTTTTATAGAACTTTTGAATACAAAATCTGGAAAAGCTAGAAAAATACCGCTATCAGACAAGTTACGTAATACATTGAGCAATATTCAAAGAATTTCTGACTATGTCTTTGTTAATCCCCAAACATTTGAACCTTATGTTGATTTGAAAAAATCATTCAAAAAAGTTTTGGAAAAAGCTAATATAAAGAATTTTAGATTTCATGATTTACGTCATACTGTGGCTACAAGACTTGTAGAAAAAGGAGTTGATTTGGTTGTTGTTCAAGAAATCTTAGGTCATTCAAAATTAACAACAACACAACGATATGCACATCCTGTTCCTCAACGAAAATCAGAAGCAATTGAAATATTAAATAACTATCAATAAAAAAGTTAAAATTCAAAATTTATTTCCATGATAAAATTAGAAAAAAGGATTGGATATGGATATTTTAGTGATTGGAAATGGTTTTGATTTAGCTCATGGACTTAAAACAACTTACAAAGATTTTTTATTAGCCTGTCAAAATGACAAATTACCTGATAAATTTAAAGAATTTTGCCAAACTAATGTTTGGTTAAAACATTTTCTAACTAGGAACGTTAATTCTAATGAGGAATTTGGAGAGACTTGGATAGATCTAGAAGAAGAAATTTTTAAAGTTATTGAACATATAAATAAAGTTATATTTTGGAATATAGATAAACAGTACTATAATTATAAGTCTTTAAATATCTTTAAAAAAGGTTTTTACTTTGACTTCTTTAATATAGTGGACAATTTACAAGATAGCAGATATCATCAAGATTTTGGTAAACAAGGTTATATTATATCCAATCCGAATTTAGAAAATTACAAAATTTATTTTAAAACTTCAAAAGGTTTAATAAACTTCCTATATGACCAATTAAGAGAGTTTACTTATGCTTTTGAACATTATTTAGATAAAATAGTTTTATCTAATTTGGATACCAAATCCAAATATACACTTTCATTGCAGAGTGGATGTAAAAGTCTATTTGTTTTGAGTTTTAACTATACTGATACTTGTGAAAGATTATACGGAAAAGATTTTGATATAAAGCCATATTACGTACATGGAAAGATTAATTGCAACAACGACACATGTAAATTAGTTTTAGGGACTCATAGTTTTGAAAATAAACCTCAAAACGGAAATCCAAGAAGTGCTATTCCTTATGAATTTAATGTTTTCAGAAAACATAATCAAAGACATAAATACGGTACAATAGAAGATTACCAAAATCTTTTAAAAGAATTAACTAAATATGGAAAAGTTATAAAGCCTGTATTTCATGTGATTGGGCATTCTTTAGATGAAACAGACAAAAATATATTAGAACACTTATTTTTAATAAACCAAAATGCAATTATAAATATTTATTATCATAATGAAGAAGCTCAAGAAAATTATATCAATAATATTACTGAAATAATTGAAGAAGAGGAAGTTATGAGAAGAGTTAGGTTGATATATCAACACGATAAAACTAGGGGAATATTAAAGGAAAAGGTTAATGTTTAAGTTTTTAGTTGCATTTTTGCAATTACCCACACATTACCCACAAAAATTTGCATTAAAAAAGAGGGTGTCAAAACCCTCTAAATAAAATAGCAAGGGAGAGATTCGAACTCTCGACCTCACGGGTATGAGCCGTGCGCTCTCACCAGCTGAGCTACCTTGCCATAATTCTTTTATTCAATTTTGAAATTTATCAACTTTCGTCGACATTTTTTATTCTTACATAAAAGTTTTTAAATAGCAAGTCTTTTATTTTGGTTATTATTTACAACTTTTCTTGCCATCCCATGATAAATCGTCACAATGCAAATAATCCATATTCTCATTATATATAATCCACGCTGCACAACCATAACCGTTCAAAATATTCGTTTCGCCTTTATTACAATATTTATCCATTGTGAAAACTGTTTCATCTTTCGTTCCAGCAGGTAAAACTCCATATTTGGTAAAATAAAATATAAATACATCCTTACCGGTCGCATTAGGGGGTTTGGAACCATTTATGTCTACAAAAACTTCTCCACATATATGTTTTAAATTTTCACTTGTTCCTCGCACTCCATTGCATGTGGCATTAAACACAGTTGTTCCAACAATTACGGATCCATCAGCAAAAATCACCATCGGCTCAAAGTAATTAAATTTTGTTCCATCTAAAGAATATCTATCATATTGAACACAATCCCCTTTTGTTGCCGTACATCTTGAAGTTATTTTTAAGTTAGGGCTTAAAATATCCCAAACCTTATCTGTCATTTGCTTATTTATGGCTTGTTGATTTTCATCCGGATCCGCAGTTTGTCCGGCAACTTGCAATCCCCAGTCTTCAACTTCGCCATTTTGAACTTTTGCTATAGTAAAAGCTTGGTTCATTACGCTATTAAACTTTTTCAACTTAGAAATCGTTTCTTTTTCTTTAGTTTTTTGGATAAGTACTGGCATCGTCATTGCCGCAACAATTCCGATTATGCCGAGAGTGATTAAGACCTCAGCTAATGTAAAGGCTATTTTACGAGAATTGTTCCAACTGGCTACGTGCGTAGCACCCTCCGCCAATGTAAAGGCTGCTAGGCGGTTAATATGCGAAGCACCTAAGTAGCCCCTCTCCCTAACCCTCTCCCCAAATGGGCGAGGGCACAAATAACATGTCATTACACACTTGTTGCGCAACCTAGCGACTTCGTTTCTTTGCCTCCAGGCTCCTATACATTTAACAACTTTTTTATTCCAATAAAAATTCAAGCCCATCTATTCACTCCATTTTTTAAATACTATATATTCAATAAATCTATATTTTACATCTTAATATACAATTTTTTAGATACTTTGTCAATTATATAAACTATTTTTTATATCGTTAATCTTGTCAGAATAAAAATATATACTTACAAGAGGAACTATGAAAGATATTAAAACCCTTTTTGGCAAAAAAGTTAAAGAATTACGAATAAAGAAAAAGCTCTCTCAAGAAGAACTTGCGGAGGCTATAGATATTGCTGAACGAAATTTGAGTAAAATCGAATGCGGAAAAAGTTTTATCAGAGCCGAAAAAATAAGTAAACTTGCTGATACTTTAGGCGTTACTCCAAAGGATTTGTTTGATTTTGAGCATCAAAAGGATTTGGAAGAAATTAGAGGGGAACTTATTTCTTATATTAAATCTGATGATAAAAACTTGCGAATTTTATATCAGTTTTATAATATAATAAAGTAGCAAAGTAATTAAATTTATTTTAGGAAAAATTTTATGATTACTGATATGACAAAAGGCAGCCCCCTTAGACACATTTTGCTTTTTTCAGTTCCGTTATTAATTGGGAACATTTTTCAACAACTATATAATATTGCAGACCTCGTAATTGTCGGAAGAACTCTTGGTGTAGAAGCTTTTGCGGCAGTTGGTGCAGTTGCGCCATTATTCTTTTTGATAACTTTTGTAATTGTCGGATTAACAAACGGTTTTGCAGTCATAACAGGTCAAAGGTATGGCGCTAAAGACATAGATGGTGTAAGAAATTCTGCCATTATTTCAACTATTTTAAGCGTTATTGTAACCATTGTTTTTTCATTGGTTTGTTGTATTTTAATGAAACCGATTTTGTATTGGATGAATGTTCCACAAAATATTTACCATAACGCATATTGGTATGTTCAAATCATTATAATTGGCTTAATCGCAACAACTTTATATAACCTTTTAGCAAGCATAATCAGAGCTTTAGGGGATAGTAAAACTCCGTTATATTTTTTAATTATTGCATCATTAATCAATATCGTACTTGCGCTTGTATTTATCAAAAGTTTTCACATGGGAGTTCCCGGATCGGCGATTGCCGTAATCCTTTCACAAGGAATTTCATTTTTACTTTGCTTAATTTTCATTAAATATAAATTACCTATTTTACATTTATACAAAAAAGATTTTCAATTTAGTCTAAACGAATTTTACAAATCAAGTTGGGAACATTTGCGAGTAGGAGTTCCAATGGCAATCCAATTTTCCATAATAGGTGTGGGAATTTTGATTATTCAAAGTGTTTGTAATTCATTTGGAGCTAATGTAATTGCAGCATTAACGGCTGCACTAAGAATTGAACAAATTGCAACTCTACCAATGATGTCATTTGGTGTTGCACTAGCTGCTTATGTTGCTCAAAACTATGGAGCGAAAAAATTCAAAAGAATTAGGTTAGGCGTAATAAAGACATCTACTATAAACATAATTTTGAGTATCTGTATGGCATTTGTAATGCGTTTATGGGGAACTGATATTATCGGAGCATTTATCGGAACTGCCACAAAAGATATTATCAATATCGCACACAGTTACCTTTTGATAAGTACGATTTTCTATTTTTTCTTAGGACAAATTTTCATTTACAGAAACGCATTACAAGGAATGGGAGAAACCATTTTTCCAACCCTTGCTTGTGTTGCAGAACTTGTAATGAGAGCCTTTGCAGCGGTATATCTAGCAATAAAGTTCGGTTATATCGGAATGTTTTATTCAGGGCCGATTGCATGGGTAAGTGCTTCAACCGTTCTATTCTTCGGCTATTTGTACAGTATAAGAAAGATTGTTTATAAAGAATTGCGAGGAAAATAATTAGGTTCGTTTTCGCTCATAAATAGTATTAATAATTGCAATTATATAAATTATCGCAAATACATTTGACAAGCCGAACATTGAATAATACGCATCATAATAAAAACCCTGCTTTACGATAAAGTTTCTAATAACAAAATCAAATAAAAACAAATAAAGCAATATAATTAACGGAGTTTTTAAATTATTGTAGATATTCAAAAGAAAATGGTTTTTGGATTTCTTTATCACACAATAACTCAAAATAATAGGAGCAATCAATTTTATCAAAATTGACAAAAATCCCAACCAAATCAAGCCGAACATTATACTTCTTCCCAAATTTTGGTTAAAAACAATATATAATGTCCAAAAAATTGTTTTTGAAAAACAAATAAACAGAAAAGAGCATATATAAATTATTATTTCTTTGATATTGTCTGACATTTTACCTACTATAATTTATCCAAAAATCAATATAAATTAAAATAAAATATTTTTCAATTACCCCTTTTTCTTGCATTGAATATCCCCAATTATTAGAATAAAAAAACAGGAGCTAAATAGCTCCTGTTTTCGTTTGTATCAAATTCTTTCTTAGTAAATTGCAATTGATTGCCCTGATGTCATTTTTGACAACACTTCTACTGCTTTTTTCAACTGCAAGTCGTTTTTGTTTTTAACATCATCTTCTGTCAACTTAACCATAATATCTGGCGTAATACCTTTTTTATTGATATCAGTTCCGTTTGGAGTTAAGTATTTTTGGATTGTAATGTTAATTCCTGATTCATAAGGAAGTTTGTTAATCTCTTGAACCAAGCCTTTTCCGAAAGATTGCTCACCAATAATTACCGCTCTATGGTTATCTTTCATCGCTCCCGAAAAGATTTCTGAAGCTGATGCAGAACCTTTGTTAATCAATACAACAACCGGTTTTTTAGTATAAACACCTGCAGATGCTCTCTGAGTTTCTTTATAACCATCTCTATCAACTGTACTTACGATTGTTCCGCCATCTAAGAACATATCCGAAATATAAATTGCATTAGTCAAAAGTCCGCCAGGATTTGATCTAAGGTCAATAATAAAACCTTTTTTATTTCTATTTGTGTTCAAAATATTACCAAATTCAGTCGCCGCATTTCTGCTGATAAATGAGCTTAATCTGATATAACAAAAATCATTTGGAATTGTCATATCTGTAGGCAATTTTTGTGAAATTGATTTAATTTCGATTTCTGCACGAGTAATTGTGTACGTTTTTGGAGCTACATCTTTGCGTTTTACAAGCAAAGTTACTTGAGTTCCTTCTTTACCTCTAATTTTGTCAGCAGCTTTATCTACCGTAATCCCTTTAGTGCTAACACCATCAATTTCTAGGATTTCATCATCTGCTTGAAGTCCAGCTCTTTCAGCCGGAGTATCTTCAATTGGTGCAATAACCATTAATTTGCCGTCTTTTACACCGATCTGAATACCAATACCTTTCAAAGAACCTTTAATTGAACTTGTTTCATCTGCAAATTCTTTTGGATCTAAAAACTTGGTATATGGATCATTCAAACTTGCAACCATTGTATTAATTGCCACATATGCGTCTTCATTTGTACGAATTTGGTTATCATATTTATGTCGCCATTTAGCCCAATTTTGTTGGTTATTAGATTGGTCAACAAACTTGCTATTAATTAATCGCCAAACATTGTCGTACAAATCCACCGGACTGTATGCAAAAACATTATCCCTGATTACCCAACCAGAAAGAAGCAAAAATGCTCCTAAAAATATAATACTTTTTTTCATGATGTTTCTCATTCTCTAACTATTTCCTCCAAATACTCTTAACCTTTTTGTTGCACAACTTATCTATTAAGATGTAATTTTAATAAAAAAGTTTCCTAACTTGCAATTTTGAGCATT
Organism: Candidatus Melainabacteria bacterium MEL.A1; assembly: GCA_001765415.1. Taxonomy (GTDB): domain Bacteria; phylum Cyanobacteriota; class Vampirovibrionia; order Gastranaerophilales; family Gastranaerophilaceae; genus Stercorousia. The sequence continues at coordinate 1,213,352 of CP017245.1, read as the reverse complement.
AAAAGTTTTTTGATTTTATAATACCATAATTTTTAAAAAAAAGGAAATTTTCATTATGTATTTAGACTATTTTTTGTCTTGATTAATTAATAAATAAGTTAATAAATCAAGCCGTCCAATAATTTCCATATAGCTTTCAAGCATTATATCAAGATTATTTTTAGCTGATTGTCTTGTAATATCAATACTTTTGAGAATTTCTTGTTTCAAACTTGCATTTAACATATTTTCCCCTTTCTTTATTTTATATGGAAATTATATTAAAAAAATAAAATAAATCAATATAAAAAAGGAAATAATATTAATATTTAGTTTATAATCCTCCCTATGCTGAGAGAGGATTTAGATTAGTGCTAATTTTTCATACGGAAAACCCAATCCCCATTCCATCTCAGTGAAGAGAAAATTCAATCACCACAATTTCCGGCGGGCAATTAAACCTTATAGGTAAAATACTTGTCCCTAAACCCTTTGTAGTATATATCTTTTTACCATTATCATTCAAAAATCCGTTTGCATATTTATCACCATAAATTGATGGAACAATAAGAGCTTTGTTTAATCTAACTTGACCTCCATGCAAATGCCCTGCCAAAGTTAAATTAACATTATAAGGAACATTCGGCATAATATCAGGAGTATGAGTTAGCAAAATCACAGGTTTATTAACACCTGACAAAGCTTTTTCAATATCAGGATTTCCTGTTTGTAAATCATCAACACCTGCAATACAAAAATCTTTAAAACACGCATTATTATTAAATAATACATTTATACCATTCTTTTTTAATGCTTCAATTATTTCTTCTTTTCCTTGCCATCCATCATGGTTCCCGATAACTACATAGGTACCATACTTTGATACTATGTAAGAAAACTTTTTTGCAATTTTTTCTATCGAGAGAGAATTACCCTTTTTATGACCGTTTACGTAATCTCCACCAAATAAAACAATATCCGGATTTTGCTCATTTATTGTTCTAACAATTTTGTTTAACCTATAAGTTTCATGCGGTTTTACATGAAAATCTGATGCAAAAACAATTTTCAATCCTTTTAATTGCTCATCATGAATAATTAAATGTTTTACTATTAAGATATTCGGTTCAATAAACATTGACCAAATCAACAAACACAATGATATTAAAATAAAAGAAAAAAGTAGTTTCATAACAAAAATTATACACAATAAAAAACAAAATACTTTGATTGATAAAAAATTTATTAATGCTAAAATGTTATTATGGCAAATTCATTTGAAGAACTAGTTACACAAATAAAAGACCGCCTTGACATACTAGATGTTGTATCCCAACAAGTTATTTTAAAGAAAAATGGTAGTCACTATTGGGGATTATGCCCTTTTCATAAAGAAAAAACTCCGTCATTTTCTGTAAATCCTGCTTTAGGAATTTACAAGTGTTTTGGATGCGGAGCCGGTGGTGATGCAATTACATTTATAATGAAAACTCAAAACAAAGAGTTTATTGAAGTGATTCGTGAATATGCCGAAAAATTAGGACTTGAGTTACCAAAAACATTTCACAAATCAGAATCAAAAGAACTTAAAGACGAAATGATTAGGGCTTGTGCAAAAGCTGCAGAGTTTTACAATTTGCGACTTTTGATGGATAAAGAACCTGAAACATTACATGTTCTTGATTATTTGAAAAATCGTGGAATTACAAAAGAAATTATTGAAAAATACACTCTCGGCATTGCACCAAAAGCTTACGCAATGTTTTATAAAAAATTCAGACATGATTTTTCAGAAGAAGTTATGGAAAAAGCCGGTTTGATTATCAAAACAAGAGAGGGTGAATATATAGACAGATTTCGTAACCGAGCAATTATTCCTATCAGAAACGAGTTTGGAGAATACGTAGCATTTGGCGCAAGAGCAGTTGAAAAAGACCAAATGCCAAAATATTTGAACTCATCAGATTCATTAATTTACAACAAAAGTAAAATACTATACGGACTTTATACGGCAAAAGATGCCATCAAAAACGAAGATAGCGTAGTTTTGATGGAAGGTTATTTTGACGTAATTTCAGCACAAGCTCACGGAATAGAAAATGCCGTAGCTTCCTGCGGAACTGCCTTAACCCCAGACCACATCAAACTTTTGTCACGTTATACTCCATCAAGAAAAATATATTTATCATTTGACACAGATTCAGCCGGTCAAAAAGCTACAAACCGAAACGCTGCATTAATCAAAGAGGCTTTTTCCGGTTTAGGAAACATCAAACAGTTTGATGAAAGCTATATTTCAACATCTAACGATAAATATTCTTGCGAAATCAGAGTTATTGCTCCGCCGGAAGGTAAAGATCCGGATGAATTTATTCGTTCTGTCGGGGCAGAAAGTTACAAAGAATACATGCAACATGCACCTCTTTTGATTGATTTTCAATTGAACAATATTTTAAAAGAAAAGCCAAAAACTCCGATTGAAAAAACAAAAGTTGTAAAAGAAATTATTCCGCTTTTGATGGAAATTCAAAACAAAATTATACAAGCAGAGTATGTAAAAATGGTATCTGACGCTCTTAGTGTGGATGAAAAAGCTTTGTTAAGCGAATTAAAGACCGCATCAAGAACGGAAATCATTAAAAACAGTGATGTTAGCAAGATTGTTAAGAAAAATATACCAATTTCACAAAAAGCGCAAAAAAATTTATTGAGCGTTTTTCTTGTAACCGACAACCATTTCACATTAGATGAAATAAGCCGAATAATAGGCGATACCCCATTTACGGACGAAACGTTAATAAATGTAAAATCTACGATTGACAAATTAACATGTACCGTAAATAATGTGAAAGAATTGATTGATAAGCTATACACAACTTACGTCAACGAACCGGAAGTACAAAAGCTTATCACAGACCTGATAAGTATCTCAGAATCATTCCAAAATCTGGACGAAACGGATTTTTTGACGGCAATCAGAGAAAATATTAATAAAATCAATGACTGCCAAAATGAAAAAGAAAAAGAAAAAATCAGAAATTTATATAAAAGCGCAAATGATAATGAAACAGAAGCCCTAAAAATTCAGATGCAGCTTAGAGATAAGATAAATAATAGACTAAAATTGGAGAAAATGAATGAGTAAAAAAAGACAAAGCTCCTCTATCGTAAGTATCATGGATGAAGATAACATGGATTTACATGAAATTGATGATGAAAATGCCCTATCTGCCGAACATGACGGTGTTAATTATATGAATATGGACATCAGTACCGATAATATCGAGGATATCGTTACTGAAAAAATGGAAAACAAAGCTGGTCTTGAAGATATTTACATGATGCACAGCCATGATGAAGCTCAGGAAATGGAAGTTCCAAAAGGTGTTGCAGTTGACGACCCTGTTAGGCTTTATTTAAGAGAAATCGGAAGAATTAAATTATTATCAGCAAGTGAAGAAATAGAACTTGCAAGAAAAATTCTTGAAGGCGGAACTCCAGGAGCTATTGCAAAAAGAAAACTTGTTCAAGCTAACTTGCGTTTAGTTGTTTCTATCGCTAAAAAATATGTAGGTCGTGGAATGTTGTTCTTAGACCTTATTCAAGAAGGTAACTTAGGTTTAATCCGTGCAGCAGAAAAATTTGACCACGAAAGAGGTTTCAAATTCTCTACTTATGCAACATGGTGGATTAGACAAGCTATCACAAGAGCTATTGCTGATCAGGCTAGAACAATTCGTATCCCTGTTCACATGGTGGAAACTATTAATAAATTGAAAAAAGTTACAAGACGTTTGGCTCAAGAACTTTCAAGAAAACCAACTGAAGATGAATTGGCAATTGAAATGAACGTTTCTATTCCAAAACTTCGTGAAATCATCAAGATTGCTCAAGAACCTTTATCACTTGAAACACCAATCGGAAAAGAAGAAGATTCAAGATTGGGTGACTTTATTGAAGATAAAGAAGCTGACGCTCCGATCAAAACAGTTGCATCAGAACTTTTGAGAGAAGATTTGGCAGAAGTTTTGTGTACATTGTCACCAAGAGAACGTGATGTATTGAGATTACGTTTCGGTATGGATGACGGTCGTCAAAGAACTTTAGAAGAAGTTGGTCAATTGTTCGGTGTAACAAGAGAACGTATCAGACAAATCGAAGCAAAAGCTTTGAGAAAACTTCGTCACCCAAATAGAAGTAAACGTTTAAGAGAATACGTTGAAGCTTAATTGAAAGAAATTATAAAACCAAAAAAGACCGAAAAATAAAATTTCGGTCTTTTTGTTGTTAGTGAAACGTGAGAATGGAGTAAACCTTATCACTTTTCACTTAAAACTATTGTTTTTTCGCTGACTTATCTGCTAATTCAGAATCAACTCTCAAAAATACCGGTTTGATATCTTCTTTTTCGATAAGTTTTCCGCATTTGATATTGTCTGTAGTCAAATCATCCAATTTAGTTTGCAAATTAAATGACAATTGTTTTGCCATATTAGCAGCGATATTCGGACAATATGGATAAATTAACACTGAAATTATGCACATAATATCAAGTACATTAACCAAAACTTGTCCGCATTCTGTCATCTTTTCTTCTTTTGCAAGTGTCCAAGGAGCATTATCTTGAACATATTTGTTAGTCATATCAACTAATGAATTTATTGCAAGAGCAGCTTCTGAAATTTCAAAGTTATCAAAATGATTTTTTACAATTTGAATAGTCCCTAAAGCTTTTTTAGCTAACGGATTTTCTGCTTTAAATTCCGGTTTAACTTCTCCATCAAAATATTTTACTAACATTGATAAAGTTCTATTCAAAAGGTTACCCATACTGTTTGCAAGGTGCGCATTAACTTTTTCTTTAAAATCATTATCAGAATAGTTTCCGTCACGACCGCAAGGGGCAGATGAAGCCATATAATATCTGAACGCATCAGGGTATTCAAGATTAAATGTTTCCAAAACAGATGTTGGTGAAATTACGTTGCCCAAAGATTTTGACATCTTAGACTCGTCAATTGTAATCCAACCGTGAGCAAAAATATGCTTTGGCAACGGCAAATCAAGTGCCATCAAAAATGCCGGCCAATAAATACTATGGAATTTTAAAATATCTTTTCCAATAACGTGAACATCGCATGGCCAATATTTTTTGAATTTCTCTGATGCGTTTTCTGTATCATAACCTAATGCTGTAATATAGTTTGAAAGCGCATCAATCCATACATAAATAGACTGTTCAGGATCTGACAAAACATCAATACCCCATTGAACATTTGATTTTGCACGAGATACAGAAATGTCTTGTATATCTTCCAACTGATTTAAAACTTCATTTGCTCTAAATTCCGGCAAAATAAAATCAGGATGGTCTTTGATATGTTTGATAATTGCATCTTTGTATTTTGTTAATTTAAAGAAATAATTTTCTTCTTTTACAACTTCCGGCTTTTTCATGTGATCAGGACAAAGTCCATCTTCTGTCAAATCTTTAGGGTTTAAAAAACATTCACAACCTGTACAGTATAAACCTTCATAAGAATTTTTGTAAATATCACCTTTTTCTAAAAGTTTTTCAAAAATATGTTGAACAACTTTTTCGTGTTCTTTATCAGTAGTTCTAATAAATTGAGAATAATTTATATCCAAAGCTTTCCAAGCATCTTTGAATTTTTGAGAGTTCTCATCACAAAGTTCTTTTGGTGTAATACCTTTAGATGCAGCGGTTTTTTGAATTTTAATACCGTGTTCATCAGTTCCTGTAAGCATATAAACGTCATCACAACGTTGTGTATAGTGTCTTGTAATAATATCTGATAATATTTTTTCGTAAGCGTGTCCTATGTGTGGCGCACCGTTTACGTAATCAATTGCTGTTGTTAAATAATATTTTTCCATTTTTTCTCCGTTTTTTCTTTATTTTAGCATAAAAATTATTTTCTTTTGAACACAAGATATCTAAAATTGTTTCCTAAAACAGTTTCTAATTCATAATTTTCTTTTATAAATCCGCAAAATTCCAACGCATAATCTTGACAAATATAATTATAATAATAGTCACTCATATCAAGGTTATTCAAAATTATGTATTCGGGACTGTTCTTTTTATAATGTTCAATTAGTTTTTCTTCCCCAAAAGTTTCAACATACAATGGTAATAATGAATTATAGTAATCATCAGATTTTCTTTCAGTCAAAAAATTTATCGTCATACCTTCCGGAAAAATAACTATCTTATCATTTTTATCAGTATTTTGGTTGACAAAATTAATCAATTTACTTGAACTATCACCATAATACCTGTTTGTATAAATAGTTCCATGTGAAGTAGAAATTTTGCATGTTTCTGTTCGTAAAAGTCTAAAATTGTTAATTGTTATAAACAAACTTACGACTAACAAATAAATTCCGACTGCTTTTTCTAATGTTTTCGGTAAATAAGTAAAAATTATCGCAAACAAAGCAATCACTGCAATAGAAACGTAGTAGTTTGCATATCCGCCCAAAACCATTACCCAAAAAACTTTTGCGCAAACCGCAGTTGCAGAAAGAACAAGTATTAACAATTTAATATCAATATTTTTTTTCAATCTGATTAATTCAAAAATCAATAACCCAAAAAGCAATATAGGTAAAAATCCGAAAATTGCTCTTGAATCAAACATTAATATGAACAAAATCCAACCGATTATTGATGAAAATACAGATAATACCTTCTTTTTATTAAACAAATATGAACCCAAAAGTATTGTACTAAAAGGAATTGCAAATTTTATAAAAAATACAAAATCCGTAAAAATTGCTTTTGAATTATAATAAATTCCACTGTTTTGATAAAAATAAGTCAAAGTCTTTGTTTTTGCCATAACAGATGTTGTTAACAATGAATTTACAAGACTTTCTATCTTCAAACCTTGTATAAATAAAGTTCCAAAACTTAAAACAGGAACTACAACAAATCCAATTAAAGCTTTCCAATTTTTTTCTTTTATTGAAATTGCCAAAACAATCAACGCATACAACAAAAAGTCATATTTACAAGTTATTGCAATGCCCGCCAAAATTGAGCTTATGCAAAGATTTTTAGAGTTTTTGTCATCACAATATTTCAACAAAAAATATAGTGAAAACAAAAACAGAATTAACCCATAAACAACCGCCCACGAATATGGAAAATGAAAATTGAAAATACAAGTTGCTGTAATTCCAACCGCAATTGTAAAAAAGCCAACACAAAAACTTAAAAATTTAGACAAAAATTTTTGCGCAATAAGATAAATTCCACTAACAATTGCAATTGAGCAACAACAACCAACTCCATACAAAGTCGAAAGTTTTGCACCAAATAATTTATACAAAATCGCATTAAATTGATATGCTAAGGGGCCATAAATATTGAATAAATCTTTATATAAAATTTTTCCATTCAAAATCTGCTCAGGATAATAAACTTCTCGCCCAAAATCAATCAATAATCCCGAATAATGACCAACAAAAGTTAAAAGTGCCACTAAACTTAATATCCATAAAATTACAAGAAACTTGTTTTCAATAAAAAAATCTTTCATATTACAAAATTTAACAAATAAACACCTAAAAAGCAATTTTTCTAAAAAAAATAACTTTTAATAGATAAGGTAGAAAACGAAAAGGGTTATATTATGTCTTGTAATTGGGCAGGAAATTTGGATATGTTAGCACAAAACGGTGTTATTGATTTTGATGCCGCATCATACATAATGGGACAACCGCTCAGATATGTTGGTAATCCGGCTCATCCAAACCCATTTAACGGTCAACCACCAACAATGACAAACCTTCAACAACCCAATATTGATGAATTTAAACCACAAACAGATAAAGACAAATCTCCAAAACTTCCGATGTGGAAAAAACTTGCTTTTGCTACAATAGCAGTAGGCGGATTAGCTATTGGAGGGTACAAATTCCGAGCAAAACTTGTTCCATTTATTAAAAAGCAATTTGGAAAAATTAATTTAAAAAATGCCAAAAATTTCATTATAAATAAATCCAAATCAATAGGTGGATTTTTCAAAACCGGCTGGAATAAGTTCACAGGTCTTTTCCATAAAAAACCGTAATGTCGTCGTGTATTTACAAATCCCACGATAGCGAAATGAACAATAACTTGTTAGTGAAACAAACAACTAAAAGCTTTGCACCAATGTATGATGTAGGAACAAATGTTGGAACAGAGGATTAAATGTTTTCTTACTGGATAGCACCCACCTAAATCCTCCCTCACAAGGGAGGAAAACAATTTCCTTGATAAGGTCTACTCACCATTTACTTATTCATACCGATACGGTCTTTTCACGTTTCACTTTTCACCTACTCAATTAAATAAATGATGATTTTTGTTTAATAATCATTATAATCATGGTATGAAGAAGGTTTTTGTTTTATTAATCGCTATAATGTTAACAAGCTCCAGTTGTTTTGCGTGGGGGTGGAAGAAAAAAGATACCCCAAAGGTCGACACATCAAAAGTCGATGTTCAACCTGATGGAAAAGGTTATGTTGGAACTTTACCTGATGTTTCAAAAAACTTCAAAACTTCTGAACCACAAAAAACAAAACCGATGTATGAAGAAGCAAAAAACTTCAATTCTTCTCAAGAAATCAAACCTGTTCCTAGAGATAACCCTGCTTTTGTTAATATAATTTTGAAAGAAGACAAAAGATCTCCATACGTTAACGAACTAAATGCCGACGTTATTCCGCAATTGGAAAACCTTTTATTGTGTATTGAAAAAAAACTTGATGTGCAAAAATTTAACGCAAAAGTGTTTTTCTTCACTCAGACTATAGAATACATGCAGAATGAATATGAAGGAAAACCGGAAATTAATTTTGTTTCTTTCAAAAAATTACAAGAATTAAGTAACCATTCAAAAGCTGTTGCGACATTAAGACAGGAAGCTGAACAGTACAAACCGTATCTTGCATATACAGGAGCAGGATACTTGTATAACGAAAATACCATCAATCAACAATTGGACTATTTAAAAACAGAAATAGAAGAAACAATCGTTATTTTGAAAGAAGCGAAGTAAATTTATTTGCTAAACCTTTCCAAAAACCAACTTTTTCTGTTTTTTGTTCAAATTCATATTGATATTGCGATAATAAATTATCTATTGCTGTTTCTTGTTTTGCTTTTTGCTCTTTAATTTGATTTTCTTTAACTAATTTTGCCTGTTCTTTAGCTTCAAATGTTCTTTGAGACATTAAATCTCGTTTTTCTAAAATTTTGCTCAATTCTGCAGCCTGTTCATGCACATTTGGCAAACTTGCATATTGTTTATACTTTTCATAAGCTTTGTTATTATACAAAGTTTCAAATATTGGTGGATATTTTGGATTAAATCCCTGATAAGTATCATCACCACATGTAACAGTATATGGTTTTCCTAAAAGTCCTTCTTGTCTTTGTATTTCTGCAAAATAATTTTTACTATCATTTTTCATAGCACTTCGTACTGTTGGAGTATAAATATCATTTTCATAACAAACATCGTATAGTTTTACGTTTTCGACTTCTTTTCCAATTTTTTGCAGACGTTCAACAGTTGCAAAATGTGCTGATTGTAATTGTGGTTTAAGTTTTGGATTAATTTTTAACGCCATACCAAAATTTGTATTGTGATTTTGAATATTATTTACCTGCATTTTTATACTCCTTAAAAATTGTGCCTGCTTATTAAAAACATGTAAAAAATTTTTTTGCTACTTTTAATAGCATTGCACCACATAAAATTTTATAGTAAAGTAAATTATTATGAAGAAAATAGTTTTAGCATTATTATTTTTGTGTTTGATTTGTTGCAGTTGCGGAAAAAAATCCGTTATTAATGACGATTTGACAACAATTACTCAGCGTGACAGATTGATTGTCGGGATTAGAAATGATGCTCCGCCATTCGGTTTTAAAGATAAAAATGGCTTTACTGTTGGATATGATGCAGATTTAGCAAGATTAATCGCAAAAGGAATTTTAGGCGATGAAAAAAAAGTTGAATTTGTTCCGGTAACTGCATCTAATAGAATTATGAAACTTAATTCAGGTGAAGTAGATTGTTTGATTGCAACAATGTCCATAACCACACAAAGACAACAATTTTTAAACTTTTCAACACCTTATTACATGGCAGGACAAGCTATTTTGGTAAGAAGTTCAAGCAAAGCGACTTCTTTGAGAGATTTTACAGGTAAAAAACTTATTATTGTATTTGGTTCAACAAGCGAAAAGAATTTACGCTCTAATGTTCCAGAAGTAACTGTAATCGGTTACAAAACATATAATGATGCCTACAATGCTTTAAAAAATGGAAAAGCAGATGGTATAGTTGCAGATGATACAGTCCTTTTAGGATTTTCTACAAACGACAAATCCGTAAAACTTTTACCAAAAAGATATTCAAAAGAGCCTTATGCGGTAGTTTTTAGAAAAGATGATGCTTCAATAAATTTCACAAACAAAGTTAATTATATAGTCGAAAATCTGCAAAGTACAGGTAGATTAAATCGCCTTCAAGAAAAATGGAAAATTAAATAACAAAATTTGCAATATCTTTTCTATTTATAGTAAAATATTAACCATGAAAAAGAATATTGTATTGATTGGTATGATGGGTTGTGGAAAAACTACTACCGGTGATGAGTTGAGTAGAGAACTCTCTGATTACAAATATATTGATATTGATGCCGAAATAGAAAAAAGTACACAAAAAAAAATTTCGGAGATTTTTTTGAAACATGGTGAAGCATTTTTTAGAATGCTTGAAAATGAAAAAGTTAAATATTTTTGTAATGGCGAAAAAGCTATTATTTCTGCCGGTGGCGGAGCTTTTGAAAATGAGGAAAATAGAAAAATTATGCTTGAAACTTCTCACGTAATTTATCTAAAAGCTACTCCTCAAGAGATTTATGACCGCATAAAATCAGAAGTTTTGGAAACAGAAACCAATCATTCTCTTGCTATTGGTAGAAAAAGACCATTGTTAAAAAAGAATTTTTCGGTTGAAAAAATAACAAATCTTATGCAATTGCGTTCAAAAAACTATGAAAAAGCTGATATAACAATTGATACAACCGGAAAAAATCCGTATGATATTGTAAGAGAAATTCTTGGAGCTATTAATGGTTAATCTTTTTGTAAAAATAAATTCGGAAGAAAAAAGTTATCCTATTTTAATCGAAAATGAAGAAATTTCAGAATTAAAAAAAAAGATTTTTGATTACATAAAAAATAGAAATTTTCTCGTTGTAATTTCACAAAAGGTTGAAAAACTATATGGCAAAAAACTTAATATTCCAAAAGAAAACAAATTTGTTTTAAAAGACGGTGAAAAAGAAAAAAATTTTAAAAATTATGAAAAAATTCTTAATTGCGCATTGAAATTAAAATTAACAAGAAATGATGTAATTATTGCAATTGGTGGCGGTGTAGTCGGTGATATAACAGGTTTTGCAGCTGCGACATACATGCGTGGAATAGATTTTATTCAAGTTCCAACAACATTGCTGGCGTGTGTTGATAGTTCTGTTGGAGGAAAAACTGCCATTGATACAAAGTTTGGCAAAAATTTGGTTGGAGCTTTTTATCAACCAAAAGTAGTTTTTATTAATCCAAAATTCCTCAAAACTCTTGATGATAGACAGTTTAAAACAGGATTGGGCGAAGTTGTAAAATATTCATTTATTGAAAAAAGTTGCAAATGTGATGAGGAACTGCATTTGACAAACTTTTTGACTGAAAAATCAGAACAAATTCTCGAGCGAAAAGAAAAAATTCTTTCTCAATTGATAGAAATTTGTGTAAAATTAAAAATTTCTGTAGTCGAAAAAGATGAAAAAGAAGGTGGACTAAGACGAATTTTAAATTTTGGTCATACGTATGCTCATGCAATAGAAAAAATTACAAATTATAGAAAATTTACTCACGGTGAAGCAGTAGTTGAAGGAATTAAATTTGCTTTTAACCTTGCAGTAAAGAAAAATTTGATTGATAAAAATTATAAATTTTTGGCAGAAGATATTATAAAAAAATATAATTTTCGTCAAATACCAAAATTTGATTTAAAAAAAATGGTTAAATTAATGAAAATGGATAAAAAAGCAACATCAAATTCTATTGTTTTTATTTTGCCAACAAATTATTCTATAGTTGATGCTTTTGAGATTGTACCAAATGATTTATTAAAATAGCTCCCACTTTGTTTATGCTATAATTCTGCTGGGAGAGGATTATGAAAGAGTGGATTTTTAATAAATATGATGGTAACGACAAATCTTTGATTGCAAGACTTTTGCATTCAAGAGGAATTAAAACTGATGAGGAGATTTATGAGTTTCTTCATCCATTAGAAACTAAAATAATCCATCCGAAAGCTTTTTGCGATATGGATAAGGTTGTGGAAAGGCTTTCTACTGCAATAGATAATGGCGAAAAAATTGTTATTCACGGTGATTTTGATGCTGATGGTGTTACTTCAACATCTCTTTTATACAGAACTTTCAAGTACCTTGGTGCGGATGTAAATTATTTTATCCCTGATAGAGAAAAAGAAGGTCACGGTTTTGATACAAAAGCATTAGTAAAAATAATGACACAAGTTAAACCAAAAGTTATAATTTCTTGCGACTGCGGTATTTCTGATGTTGATGCAGTGAATTTTTTGAATAGTTTTAAAATAGACGTAATTATTACTGATCACCACGAAGCTCCAGAAGTTTTGCCAAAAGCTTACGGAATTATTAACCCAAAAGCTCCTGATGCGTTAGATGAAAACCTTACAACAAAACAAATAGAAAGTCTTACATCTCTTGCAGGAGTTGGAGTTGCATTTAAAACTGCTCACGCTCTATTAGAAAAATATAACAAGTTGGAGTTTGTATCTGAAATTCTTCCTTATGTTGCAGTCGGAACTGTTGCCGATATTGTTCCTTTAATTGGTGAAAACAGATACCTTGTTACAAAGGGGTTAGAATTGATTTCTGCCGGAAAACATTACGGAATAACAAGGTTGTTAGAAAGTGCAGGATATAAAGGTCAGATTACTTCAGAACAAATCGCATTTGGAATTGCACCACGTATAAACGCATCAGGCAGGCTTGATACTGTTGATGCAGCTTTGAAAGTTTTAATTTCTGACAACAAGCAAGAAATTGAAATGGCTATTCAATCTCTAAACGAATTTAACAAAATCCGTCAAGAACTTTGCCAAAACATTTTTGCTGAAGCTGATGAAATGGTAAAAAAAGAGGGAAATAGAAATCCTGCAATAGTTCTTTTTAATAAAGAATGGCATATTGGTATAATTGGTATTGTTGCATCAATGTTAGTTGAAAAGTATTACAAACCAACATTTTTAATGACTTATTCTGATGAAACAAAACAGTTCAGATGTTCTGCAAGAAGTGTTGAAGGAATTAATCTTTATGATACGATTTCGATAAATTCTGAATTATTTGATGGTTTTGGTGGTCACGCAATGGCTGCAGGATTAGCATTTAGCGAAGAAAAATCTTCTTTTGAACAAGTTAAATCAGCTCTTTGCAAAACAGTAAAAGAAATGTCGCAAGGAAAGGATTTAAAACCATTTTTGAACATAGATTTGGAACTCACTCCTGATGATATTACGCTTGATTTGATAGATGATATTTCTCAACTTGAACCTTTTGGAGCTTCAAATCCTAGTCCAATTTTTGCTATTAAAAATTTAAAAATCAAAGAAAAAAGATTGATGGGTGAAAATAAAAATCATTTGAGATTAACTTGTCAAGTCGGTAATACAGAATTTAATTGTATTCGTTGGAAAGATGGTGATATTTCTTTGGTTAAAGGTGATACTATAGACATTGCTTTTCACCCGCAAAAGAATGAGTATAACGGAGTTACAAGTGTTCAGCTTATTATAGATGATATTCATTCAGAGTATTTAAAAGAAGAAGAACTCCCAAAACAAAAATTGTATGATCACCGTAAAAAAACAGATATTTTGCCACAGGTTAATGATTATGTAAAATCATCTAAACAAAATATATTGATTTTTGCGGAAAGTAAGCCAATTCTTGACAAATTAAAACCATTTGATGCGTTGTATGCAAGAACTATTACAAGAGATAGTTTAAGACCTTGTGATACACTGATGTTATTTGATTATCCAGCGGACAAAGAAACATTTGATAAAATTTTGAACCAGACAACCCCTTTATCAATCCATTTTATGAACTATGATTTGAAATATATGGATGAAGAAGAATTTTTGAAAACGGTTTGCAAAATGTTGAAATTTGCTTGCCATAATAATAATGGAAAAGTTGAATTACGCCGTTGTGCAAGCTTTTTAGGTAAATCTTATAAAGTTTTTGAACTTTTATTTTCAATATTTGATGATATTGGATTAATAAAAATAAAAGAACAAAACCAAAATTATTATGTCATAGATTTTGTTGGTGAAATAACTGACTTGCCTAAAGTTTTGCATTCGGATAAATATACAATACTGACTGATTTAATAGCAGAATGCGAAGAATTTCAAAAATCATTATTAGAAGATGATATATTTTCATTGTTGCACACATAGAAAATATATTCTGCTAAGACAAATAAGAGAGGAATGTAGAAAACTTTGTTATTTTTGGTAGAAAAGTAAGTATGTATTTGTAGAAAACTCATGAGTTTTCTACAGGGTTTTGGTAGATAATTAGTTTTCTACAATTTATATTGAGTTTTAAACATGTTTTCTACAATTTTTTCTACAAGGTCTAAACAAATCATACCAATAGTTTTCATTGGTTTTCTACAAATAATTAAAGCTTATTATTATTATTATATTTATATATTTAATTATTAATATAATATATAATATAAAACTTGTTGTTCAAAACTCAGAAGGTAAAGTTTTTGTATTATTTTATTCTATTTAATTTTTCAAGGACTATAATTTTATTATATAAGTAAAAATCAGGAGTAAGAATTATGAAATTTGTTGTAAAAAAAGAAGATTTATATAATGGTATAAAAATTGTAGAAAGAGCTACTTCTGCAAAAGCTTTGCAACCAGTACTTTTAAATATTTATATTGAAACTATTGGTACAAGCGCAATTAAGTTAGTTGCAACAGATTTAGATTTAACAGTGATTGCTGAAGTTGATGCACAAGTTGAAGAAGAAGGTAAAATTACATTACCTTCAAAAACACTCAATGAGATAGTTTCAAAACTTGGCGATAAACTTATTACTTTTGAAATGACTGAAGGTGAAACTTCTGTAAACATCACTTGTCAAAATTCAAAGTTTGATATCATTGGTATTTCAGCCGCAGAATTTCCTCCTGAATTTTCTAATGTAAATTTGAATGAGGATGAAGGTTTTCAAATTGAAATTAGACCGTTTGTAAAAGCAGTTCGTCAAGCTGGTTTTGCAGCTGCAAGTTATGAAACAAGCAACCTTTTGTCTGGTATTGTTTGCGATATTTCAAATAATGTTATGGAAATAGCTTCTACTGATGGAAACCGTCTTGCTAGAGTTCGTGAAACTATTGATAATCAAGAGAATATGGCTCAACAATTAATAATTCCTTCTAAGACTTTGAATGAATTTATTAAAATGAGTAGTTTTATTGATGAAGATGCTGTTAAAATATATACGGAAAAATCAAAATTGATTATCAAATCAGAAAAAACTATGACTATTTCACGACTTTTGGAAGGTCAATTTCCACAATATAATAAACTTATTCCAAATGAAAGTCCAAAAGAAGCTATGGTAAATGTTTCTCAAATGACTTCTGCTTTGGAACGTGTTTCTATTATGGTTAACGAAAAAACAAGTATTGTTAAATTAGAATTTAGTCACAATACTTTGAAACTTACTGCTGATACTCCTGATTCTGGTAAATCAGAAGAAAGTATTGACATTGACTATGCAGGCGAAGATTTGACAATTGCATTCAATTATAAATATGTTCTTGAAGCTTTGAAAAACATTGATTCTGATGAAGTTAAAGTTGGTTTGAATACTCCGCTTTCAGCTACAATGTTTAAACCAAACAATGAAGAAGATTATGTATGTTTGATTATGCCTGTACAAATCAGATAATAAAAGGTGTATAATATGAGTATGAAAGAAAATGCAATCAAGTATTTTAAAAGTGGATATTCTTGTTCTGAAAGTATTGTAAAAGCTGCATCAGAAGCAGGTTTGTGTTCTGCAGAATTGTTGCCAATTGCAACATCTTTTTCTGGTGGAATGTCATCTGGATGTGTTTGTGGTACTTTGGCAGCTGCTCAATTAATTAACGGTTACAATTTCGGGCGTGAAAATACAAAAGGAAATGAACCTGTTGCACGTCAAAATTCTTCAAAAATTGTTGATGAATTTAAAAAGAGAAATAAAGTTACTTGTTGTGGAATATTGTCAGCTGGTTTAGAAGGTATGGCGAGAAAAGAACATTGTTCTAAGTACGTTTCTGATGTTTGTGAAATATTGGAAGGAATAATGAGTATTCATGCTTAATGTTCTTGCGATATTTTTAGGCGGAGGAATTGGGGCAGTACTAAGATATTTGGTTGGTTTTAATTTATCTAAATATTTTGAGATAAGTTTACCAATTTCTACTTTTTTAGTAAATATAATTGGTAGTTTTGTAATCGGTTTTTTGTTTTTTTTCTTTATGGAAAAAACAGATATCACACCAGCTTTAAGACTTGCTTTAACTGTTGGTTTTTGTGGTGGGTTGACAACATTTAGCACATTTTCTCTTGAAGTTTTTGGAATGCTTACAAATCACCAATTTGTTCAAGCTTTTTCTTATATAGTTTTAAGTATTATAGTATGCGTATTAATGACAATGATAGGAGCGTATTTTGCAAAACTTGTTTAAATTTGATAAATTAAATTTTATAACTGCGGGAATGCCGATTAGAACCGGAAAAGGTTCTTATCCGCAAGCGTTTGATGTGTTAAAGAAAATGAATTTAGATGGAATGGAGTTGGAGTTTGTTCACGGGGTTAGGATGAGTGATGATAACAGAATTTTTGTAAAAGAAATGGCAAAAAACTTTGTTATTACGGCGCATGGACCTTTTTATATCAATCTAAATTCTAAAGAAGAAGAAAAAATAGAAGCTAGTGTTCAAAGAATTATTGATACAGCTGCAGTTGCTGCTCAAGCCGGAGCTTTCAGTATAACTTATCATGCGGCTTTTTACATGGGAGGGGATAAGGAAACTGTTTTTGAACAGGTTAAAACTCAAACTAAAAGAATAATTGATATACTTGAAAATGAAAAAATTAAAGTTTGGGTAAGACCTGAAACAACTGGAAAAGCCACCCAATGGGGAGATATTGATGAAATTATAAATCTTTCAAAAGAATTTGAACAAGTTCTTCCATGTGTTGATTTTTCGCATCTTCACGCAAGAAGTGCCGGTGAATATAATACTTATGATGAGTTTTCAAAGGTTCTTGAAAAAATGGGAAATAATATTGGACAATATGCACTAGAAAATTTTCACGGACATTTAGCCGGAATTGAATATACCGCAAAAGGTGAAAAACAACATCTTAACCTTGAAAATTCTGATATGAATTACAAAGACTTGATAAAAGTAATGAAAGAATTTGGTGTTAAAGGTGCTTTGGTTTGTGAAAGTCCGAATATTGAAGATGATTGCAAGTTGTTGAAAAATTATTATGAAAGCTTGTAGAAAATTAATTTCAAATTTTTATATAAAAAATAAAAAGACCGATTTTTACGTCGGTCTTTATAATTGTGTGAGTAAATGTGTATATTTATAAGTAAACGTAGTAGTAATTAATGTATTACGCAACAAGAGCGTCAGCAAATTCAGAGAAACCTGTTACAGTTTCTTGGCTAAGAGGTTTGTTTAAATATTTTGCTAACTTTTCTTTGTCGCAACCTTTTATATTTGCATAGGCAAAAGATGCAAAATCATTATCTTCAATACCTTGCAAATCATCTAATGCTGCCATAAATGCAGAACCTGCAAATGCTTGTTCTAATCTTTTTGTAGTTGCTGCATCAGATTTATCAACACCTTTTGTTAGTTGAATGCCCCAAATTTGCGCTGCAGTTGCATCAAGTGCGCTAGCTTCAACTTTTTCTGTTTTAAATTCTGAAACTTGTTTTGTTTCAGCTGCTTTTTCTTCTTTTTGAGTGCGTCTATTATTAATAGCTTCATAATAAGCTTTTAAAGCATCTATGTTTTGTTTTTCGCCGCCGTTTCCGTTTACTTTAGTCATTTCCGTTTCTCCACATTTTTAGTTACTCACAGAATATATGACGGCATGTTATTTAATAAACTTTAGTAGAAAGACAAATATTGTTAAGAAATGTTTACAATACTTTAGTGAGAAGTGAGTGGTGAATAGTGAGTAGACTTTATTATTAAAGTTATATTGTTGTATGTCATCAACATATGTTTATCGCTGATTTATTCTGTGATCTTTTTGTATTACAAACAAAAATATAACCGACTGTTAAAAACAGTCGGTTATGTGCGTGAGTAAACATATATTTATTAGAAACTAAGCGATAACAACTTCAGCATTCAAATCATCTGCAATACATTCAGGCATATTTTTTACTGAAAAATCAATACTTGCAAGATTTTTCATAGAATTTTCATTCAATGTGCCATAAGTATATGCTCTGGTTAAATATGATGACCAATCATTACCTTCAATTGCATTATAAACAGCTTTTTTATCTGCTCTGTCAGCTTTTGATGTATCTAATGTTCTTGCTACTTGAGCTAAATCTTCCAAACTTCCTGCTGCCGGTTTTTTTATTGCTCCTAAATTCAAACCCATTCCTGCATAAAAGTTTGCAGATTCTAATAATTCGTCACCTAATTCTTTGTGTTCAACATTTTGGGTTTTACCAACAGGTACATCTGGTTTTATTTCTGCCGGTTTTTGTAATCCGTTTTGTTGATTTACTCTCTTGTCGTCGTTGTTGCCAAACAAGCCAAAATTTCCATTAATAGATGTCATAATTCCATTTCTCCGTTTCTTTGTTTACTCACGTTCTCTTAATTTATTTTCTTTATCCTATTAGATGTTTTCCATATTTATATAAAGTATTTATGTATTTAAAAATTGCGTAAATCATATATATTTCTTATATATTTGTTAATAAATCTTAATAATTATACAGGAAATCATTTTCGGCGTATATGGCAGTATGACTGAATGTAGACTTATGGCTAATAGTAAAAATATCTCGTTTTGTTAATATTGTAATATCGCTGGATAAATATTGCAAAAGATAATTTGGGAATTATGAAAGAAAAAAATAGTGATTTTACAGTAAGAGAGATTGATGTATTAACTTTTTTGGTAAACGGCGATAGTAATAATGTTATTGCGGAAAAATTGTGCATTACAAATCATACTGTAAAAGCACATCTTACACAGATTTATAAAAAATTAGGGGTTACAAACAGAACATCAGCGGCAATTAAAGCGAAAGATAATAATATTATTCCTCATCCAAACTCAAAACAGCCATAAATGCTTCTTGAGGAACTTCTACTCTGCCGACTGATTTCATACGTTTTTTACCTTTCTTTTGTTTTTCCAAAAGTTTTCTTTTACGAGAAATGTCACCACCGTAACATTTATCCAATACATTTTTGCGCATTGCTTTGATATTTGTTCTTGCAATTACTCTTCCACCTACTGCTGCTTGAATTGGAACTTCAAACAATTGACGAGGAATTATTTCTTTCAATTTCGCAGTTAATTTTTGACCGATATAAAACGCACTGTCCTCATGGCAAATTACAGAAAGTGCATCAACAACTTCACCTGCAAGCATAATATCAAGTTTTACAAGTTTAGAGCGTTTATAATCTTTAAACTCGTAATCCATACTTGCGTAACCTTTTGTACGTGATTTTAATTGATCATAAAAATCTGTGATAACTTCACTTAAAGGAATTTCATATTCAAGACTTGCACGAACTTTATCAATGTAAGTCATGTTTTTAAAAATTCCACGTTTAGTTTGAGCTAAATCCATCAAAGTTCCTACATAATCATTTGGAGCGATAATTTGAACTTTTACATAAGGTTCTTCAATGTAATCTCTCAATTGTGCTGGAGGAAGATTTGCAGGGTTGTCAATTTCTATCATTTCACCATTTGTTTTATAAACATGATAAACAACAGAAGGTGCAGTTGTTACGATAGAAAGTCCATATTCTCTTTCCAATCTTTCTTGAGCGATTTCCATGTGTAGCATACCTAAAAATCCGCAACGGAAACCAAATCCAAGTGCGCTTGATGTTTCTGGTTCAAAGGTAATACTACTGTCATTTAATTTAAGTTTTTCTAAAGCTTCTTTTAAATCAGCATAATCATCATTATCAACAGGATAAAGTCCAGAGAATACCATTGGTAAAGCTTCTTTGTAACCCGGAAGCGGTTCAGATGCAGGATTTTCTACTGTTGTAATTGTATCGCCTACAAATCTTGTTAATTCTTTGATAGAACCTGCAAAATATCCAACATCACCGCAGACAAGTTCATCAACTTGAACTCTCATTGGTGTTTGATATCCAAGTTCAACAACTTCATATTCTTTTCCTGATGCCATAAATCTGACTTTGTCACCAAGTCGAATTTTTCCATCCATAATCTTAAAGAAACATAGAGTTCCTAAATATTGGTCATAAGCACTGTCAAAAACCATTGCTCTAAGTGGATTTTCAGAATTATCTACAGGAGGCGGAATTAAATCAACAACTGCCTCTAAAACTTCATCAATACCAATACCGGCTTTTGCACTTACAGGAATTGCCATCGAAGCATCAATTCCCAAAACTTCTTCTATTTCTTCTTTTACTCTGTCAACATCAGCGGAAGGAAGGTCAATTTTGTTAATAACAGGAATAATTTCCAAATTCTGTTCGATTGCAAGGTAAACGTTAGCCAAAGTTTGAGCCTCAACACCTTGAGTTGCATCAACGATTAACAAAGCACCTTCGCAAGCAGCAAGAGAACGTGAAACCTCATAAGAAAAATCTACGTGACCAGGAGTATCAATTAAATTTAATTCGTAATCTTTACCATCTTTAGCTTTATATTTCATTCTTGCAGAGTTTAGCTTGATGGTAATCCCACGTTCACGCTCAATATCCATAGAGTCCATAATCTGGTCTTGCATATCACGTTGAGCAACAGTTCCTGTTTTTTCAAGCAATCTGTCTGCAAGGGTAGATTTTCCGTGATCAATATGGGCAATAATACAAAAGTTTCTTACATTTTCTCTATATTTCATAATTATTATTATATAGAAAAAATTCAGAACATCAAGTGAGTAAAGCTTTTTATCTCACCAAGCCTTCTGTTTCATTAAACATAACCATATAAAAATCAGGACTTGTCATATTTGGATTTTTCTTCATAAATTTTTTAACATCAAAATTATCCAAATACTTATCTAATTTTTTAAGAATTTTTTCATTATCTTCATGTTCTGTTTTTAATTTTGCGATATATTGACGTGTCATTGAAAGAATTTCGTCTTCTGTCAAAATAGGTTGTCCGCCTATTAAAACTTCATCCGGTTCTTCTTCGTCAATATACTTTTTTAATTCTTTTTTAGGATCTTCTTTTTGTCGTCTGCCATTACTATCGGAAGATGTAGAAGAAGAAATTGCTCTGTTACCAAAAGGATTGTTTACATTATTAAACATATAAGATGCCTCATTTTTTTTTATTAAATTACGGCAAATAAAAAATTTTCTTTAATTAAATCATACTTTTGTATTAGATATAACCCTTACGGGATAGCACCCACCTTTCTCCTCCCTTAAGAGGGAGGATTATATATTGTTTAGCTACATTAATTACTTTTTAGCTGTTTATAATACAAATTTTGCATTAATGTGTTTAGATATCTATTATTCATCTTGCGGATGTTTAATCAAACCTGCGGTTGCTGCGTACATTGCGGCAGAAATTTCTGCAGT
Source organism: Candidatus Melainabacteria bacterium MEL.A1 (assembly GCA_001765415.1). Taxonomy (GTDB): domain Bacteria; phylum Cyanobacteriota; class Vampirovibrionia; order Gastranaerophilales; family Gastranaerophilaceae; genus Stercorousia. The sequence goes on along the minus strand of CP017245.1, from coordinate 1,191,341 downwards.
TGAAGAAAATGGTCCGTACGATTTAATGAATTTTGAAACATCAAATGTATTCATATACCGAGCAATTGCGGTTTGAGATTCTTCTGTCAAATTGCCGACAAATAAAATATTTTTCAAATAATTTTGCGCTTTTTCTTCAACATCAGATTCTCCATAATCGGAAGAAGAAAATTCTGTGACATCTTTATCTTCTTTTTCTTTCGCAGAAACTCCATATTCTTTGGCTTTTTGAGTTGATTGTTCCTCTTGTTCTTCTTCTACTTTTTCTTCTTCGTCAACTCCTTGAGCTGCTGATGTGTAAGCTTTTGATGATACTCCTGAAATTTCCATATACCTATCCTTTCTGTAACTACTTTTATATAATGGTATATCGGACACTTTTTTTAGAACTTTAGAGTTTATAAAGAGATGTTAAGATAAAAATTATTTTATGGTAAAATATTCTTATGGGTAAGCTCTCACTACCTCTACCGGCACAGACTTGTTAAGTAGAAAATGACGGTTAAAGGAGGTGATTAGATGATTTTCTGTATATCAGAAAAAGCACTATGGCTTATCTTTATGATAATCATAGCGCTTTTAACATTGTTTAAATAGGGAGTTAAGAAAGCTCTAAAGGTATATGCCCCCTTTAGGGCTTTTCCCTATGTCTATATTATAACGTATTTTTAACAAATTTCAACCCCATGTTATTTTCATGTTATAATGAAAATTATGAGAAAACCAATTGTAGCAATAGTAGGGCGACCAAATGTCGGAAAATCAACTTTTGTAAATCGTTTGATAGGTACAAGAAACTCTATCGTTGATGATTTGCCTGGTGTAACACGTGATAGAATTTATTTTGATGTTGAATGGCAAAATAAATTATTTACTGTAATTGATACCGGTGGAATTATTCCTGGTGACGAAGATGAAATAATGTTGTCTATTTTTGATCAGGCAAAAATTGCTTGCGAAGAAGCTGACAAAATTATATTTATTGTTGATGGAAAAGAGGGTGTTAACCCTGTTGATTATGACATTGCTAATATTTTAAGACAATCCGGAAAACCGGTTTTCTTAGCAGTGAATAAATCTGATAATAAAGAATCTTTATTAATGGTGAATGATTTTTATTCATTAGCAATAGGTGAACCTATTGGTATATCAGCACTTCACGGTTCCGGTGGTGTTGGTGATTTATTGGATTTGGTTACAGAAGATTTTTCAAGAGATGTTGAAAAAGAAGAAGATAATACGATTAGAATTGCAATAGTTGGCAGACCAAATGCTGGAAAGTCTTCTATTGTAAACGCTTTATTGAATGAAAACAGAGTAATTGTTTCTAATGTTTCAGGTACAACTCGAGATAGTATTGACAGTTCTATAACATACAAAGATAGAGAATTTGTTATTGTTGATACTGCAGGAATCCGTAAAAAATCAAAAGTTGACTGGGGTGTAGAAAAATTTGCTGTAGATAGAGCAATTCGTTCAATTAGGGATTGTGACGTTGCTTTATTGGTAATTGATGCCACTCAAGGAATTTCTGATCAAGATAAAAAAATTGCATCTATTATTACAGAGGCAGGAAAAGGCTTGATTATTGCGATTAACAAATGGGATTTGATTGAAGATAAAAAATCAAATACAATTAATCAATATAACAAAAAATTGGCAAATGATATTCCTTTTTTAGAATATGCTCCGAAAATTTATATTTCAGCCGTAACAAAACAAAGATTAAATACAATTTTCACAGAAGCAGAAAGTGTTTATGCGGAATGTACAAAACGTATTTCTACAGGACTTTTGAACAAGGTTATAAAAGAGGCTTATATGCTTAATCCGCCTGCATCTTCAAAAGGTAAGCGGTTGAAAATTATGTACGTAACTCAAACAGGTATTCAGCCTCCGCATATTGTTATTTTTGCAAACAATGCAGATTTAATGAAAGATCATTATAAGCGTTATGTAGAAAATAAATTGCGTGAAGCATTTGGATTTTTCGGAACACCAATAAGGCTATCAGTAAGAGAACGTTCTGATAAAGATAAAAAATAAGCACAAAAAAGAGGATTTTTATAATCCTCTTTTTAATTCATTATAACTTGCTAACGAAACATAAAACATCGTCAAATAAGTTTTTAATCGGGACAGAAACATCAAAAGCAAGAATTTTTCTGATGTATTCGATTTTATCCTCAAAGGATAATGTTTTTCTGTGTTCTTCCGGAATTTCGGCAATAATTTGTTCAATTTTGCTTTCATCAATTTCAATTTTATATTTTTCTAGCAATTCTTCTGATAACATAATATTTTCAGAAATATTTTCAATAGGGTAAATTTCGGAAAAATCAATTTCCAATGTGTCTAGTTCGTTCAAATTTTTCATCTTTCTATTTTTAACTCCTTTTTATACTTTACACAAACGCTTCTGTTACAAAAGATGCCATTTCGTCAAACATATTTTGTAGTGGCTTTGTAATGTCAATCATTGCGTTTTCTTGAATTTCAGCTAATTGCTTATCAATTGATTTAGAAACAACCTTTTCATTTTTTTCGACTATAGGGGCGTGGAAGTTGTTTTCTTCCAGTTGTTTTAATAAATCTCGAGAAAAATCAGTTGTATTTCTCAGAGAAGAAAGAATTGCACAATCAATTCTAAACAAATCTTCAGAACTCAATTCACTGCTAAGCATTCTCTCCATTGAGTCAATGTCATTAATATCCCTCATAATGCCATTGGCTACAGTGTTACAATCCATGACTGTAACGTTTTCAGTTTTTGAATCCATTTAAAGTTTTACCTCCAATTAACTATTGCACTGTCAGTAATTTTTATCTCGGATTTTTTTAGCAAAAACTTTAATAAAACAAACGCATTGTTACATAATGTTTACAAAGAGCGTAAAACGTAATAAAATCAAATATCTTCCGAAAAAAAAAGTCTCGTTGTTTGACAAGACTTATAAATATACATTTACCCCACACTCTTTATAACACAAAAGAGTGTATTTGTCAACACGTAACGAAATGTTTTAATTTCTAATTCAAGTAACCAACTATAACTCTGTCAATTCCTGTCAAATCTTTTATTATTTCAATATTAGAAAAACCACTTTTTTCCATAATAGATTTAACATCACTAGATTGTCCAATTCCGAGTTCAAATAGTAAATATCCTTTACTATTAAGGATTTTTGGCGCATTTTTAGTTATTTTTTCGTAAAATTCCAACCCTTTTTCGTCGGTTGTGTAAAGTGCAAGTTCAGGATCAAATTTTACTTCTGTTTGAATATTTTCTTTTTCTAATGGCGGAATATATGGAGGATTTGATATGATTATGTCAAATTTTTCACCATCTTTTATGTTTGAAAAAACGTCAGATTTTCTAAAAATTGCTTTATTAAAAAGGTTTAATTTAGATGCGTTATCTAGTGCTGTATTTAAAGCATCGGAAGAAATATCAAGCCCAATTATTTGACAATCAGTGTATTTTGCTATCATACAAGCGATACATCCAGAGCCTGTTCCGACATCAAGTGCCATTTTAAAATTATTTTCATTAATTATCTCAATTGCTTTTCTTACAAGGATTTCTGTTTCATCACGTGGAATTAAGACGGATTGATTAACGATAAATTTTTCGCCCATAAAATCTGCAAAACCGATAATATGTTGGATAGGCTGACGAGTTTTGGCTCTTAATTCGGCTTTTTCCTTCACAATACGGAGCTTTTCGTCAGTTAATTTGTTTCCCATAACAATATCTTTAACCCCATAATTGGCAAAATGTTCTAGAAGCATTTTTACTTCCGTATTTGCTTCGTTAGGTTCTATTCCGCTATCAGTCAATATTTTCAAAATCTCTTGAATACTCATTTATAATCCTATCTATCTCATCTCTTGCTTGTAATTTTGAGGTTAATTCTTGTTTTTCTAAATTATATTTTTTACAAAGTTTTTCGTAATAATAAAGTTGTTTTTTTGTCGGAGTTTCTTTTGACATTTTGACTTCTCTCAAAAAAGCTCGTTTTTTCTTTTCATATTCTTTTTGTGCCTGAATGATTGGTTCTTGTTTTTTCTTGTAATCATAGTATTTTCGGCACTCTTTTAAGAAAAGCATAGTATCTTTCAAAAAAGTTTCATCATCAAGATAATTTTCCAAAAACTCAAAATGCGGATTATTTATCTCAAAGTAATATCTCTCATCTTCCAAAAATTTGTCAAGAATATCATTAACAGACAATTCCGGCGATTTTTTCACTAAAGCACGCAAAAAGTTGCACAATGCAGACTTTTGGTTCTTTGTCATATCTAAATAAATCTGATTTTTTACCTGATACATAAGGCTATGGTAGTAAAAAAAGGTTTTTAAGTAAAGTAATTAAAAAAATAAATATAATTATTTTTTAAACAAATCCTTAACACTGAATTTGTCGAGTTTTTCGTTATGAAACTCAAGAAATTTTTTCGCAATAGGATTTGTTTGGCGAGAAACTTTCTTCTCTGTCTGCTTTTCTTCAGTTTTGGTTTTATTTTCGATTACTGTAAAATCTCTCTTGTCCATAAAACTATTATACCTCTATTTTTATAAAAAAGTATTCGTTAAAAAAATTGACAAAATTTTATATAAAAAGTATATAATATTACATTTCGTTACATTTGTAGTTTTGCAATTCTTAGTTGAAAAACACCTTCTATATCAACACTGTTAAGCATTTCACCTATTAAATCATTTGGATTTATGTTTTTTGTAAATTCAGGTAAAATTCCTAAAATTTTTACTTCTGTGTATTCCTCAATCAATCGTGGCATAAGTCTTAAGTTCACGTCATCGCATTTTTGTGGATAGTTGTTAAGAATAACTCCTCGCATATTAATTCCTGTTTCTTTTGCGTGATTAATTGAAAGGATTACGTTGTTTAAAGACGGATTTTTTGCGGAAACAACCATTAATAAAGGCAAATCAAGGCATTTTATCATATCTTCTTCCAAAAAATTTTTACTTAAAGGTGAAGCAAGACCGGAAACTCCGTCAACAACTAGACATTCGTTTACATCTTGAATATTTTGGAAATCTCTTAAAATAATGTTTCTTTCAATTACAATATTTTCTGCTGCGGCAGCTAAAAGAGGTGAATTTTTGGATTTGAAAAGGTATGAATAATATGTTTTGATGTATGGGTCAACAAACTTTATGAATGCAATATCAGGAGATTGAACGAAGTTATTCAGTATTTCTACACCGGTTTCAATTGGTTTGTAAACTCCTGTTGAATACCCAAGACTATTCATTGTAGCAGTTAGTCCGGCTGTTACAAAAATTTTATCAGAATGTTCGTCTGCCCCTGTTATGTACAAATTTAGCATAAGCTAATACTAGCACTTAATACGTCATTTGCCAATTGTCATTAATCAATTTTCCTACTGCTTTTAAAATAATTTTTATAAATTAATGAATTGAAACAAATAGCACTAAAAATATTAAAAGTGAAATAACAAATGTTATTCCAACTAATATCCAAAATATTGGAAAACTCTTTTTAGATTTGCAAACCATTACGGATGACTGTTTTTTAGTAGTTTTTTTCTTTGTTGTTTTAGTTGATTTTGATTTTGTTGCAGAAGATTTTTTTAATTTTGGTTCGTCAAAGTCACTTGATTTAACGGCTTTTTCTTTTGCTTCTTTATACCTATCTGAAAGTTTTTTGTTTTTTTCACCCGTAACTAAAAGTTCCGTATCATAACTCAATCGCATAATTTTGGGGTTAGCTTTTCTATTATAAATGCAATAACTTATCGCAACTTCAAAAGCTCTTTTTAAGCACTCCAAAGCTTCCATTCCGTCTTTTTTTACAGAACCTGAATGAACAGCACTATTTCCGTGTTTTTTCAGAAAATATAAATCGTTGATAAACTCTTTTTCTTCAATATTTCCAAACGAGCAATCATTAAGAGTAGCAAGCATTTCATCAAAAGTTTCTTCTGTTGTTCGATTTTTGCCCAAAACTTTTTTACAAACATGTTCTCCAAAACGTCTTGTCTGAACCATAGATTGCTCAAAATATTCGTCACGATATAATTTTTCGGCTTCTGCAACGATTTCAAATAAATTTTTATCTACTTTTTTAAAAAAATCAAAATTTGTTGGCATTGGTAAATAAACATATTGGCGAGATATCTATCCCGCCTAACCTTTAATTTTTAGTAAAAAATAGGGAAGGTTTTTCCTTCCCTATTTTGTCGTTATTTAGAAATTCTACCAGGAACTACAACTCCACCTTTTAAGTTCTTTTTGTAAAATTCTACGTGTGGTTGAAGTACGCTATCCAAAACTTCTGGGAATTCTTTTCCACCCATAATTTTTTCAACGATTTCTTGGTAAACTGTTGCAAATGCTCTCAATTGAGTTAAAGCACCAGCTGCTGCCGGAGTTAACCCCATACCTTGAGTTTTAGCAGTTTCTAAGAAGAAAGCACCTGTAACTTCGTAAGATTTTGTCAAAGCTTCAACATAGCTTTCAGCGTTTTCTTTGCAAACACCGTTATCTTGAGGAACTGTCAATGCAAATGCAAATTTATTAGCAGGATTGAAGTGTGCTTCTGCTGAGTGGTGCATAGCATCAGGAACTTTTGCAACTTGTTTCAAAGTATCTTTTACAGATTCGTTTTGCATTTGTGCATGCCAGTAAACAGTGTTTTCAAAAATTGAACCCATATATTGGTGAACTGATGTCAAAATACCGTTCATTTTAGCATTAGCCCAGAAAATACCTTCCTTTAAAGCGTCATTAATGCTTAAATCAGCAGTTAAAGCTTCAGAAGAAATTTCTTGAGCAGCGTTTAACATAGTAACCATATCTTCTTTTTTCATACCTGCATAAGCAAGAGTAAATAAAGCGTGATCATCAAATGCTGAGAAACGACCACCTACATCATCATGAATAAACAAGTCACCTAACCAACCTTGTTCATTAGAAGTTCTTCTTAATTCGCTTTTTTCGGCATTTCCGTCAGTAACGGCAATAAAATGTTTGTGAGCAAGTTTTTCAGCTTCTTCTTGTGATTTACCTTGAGCTTTGTAAGTATCGGTAAGCATAGCAAGAACTCTCAAGAAACCATCTTTAGTTTCAAAAGTAGAACCTGACTTAGATGCGATTAGGTAGTTTGATTCAAGAACATTGTCTTCTAATCTGTATAAAAATCTTTCTAAACTTGCAGAATCAACATCTGAATAAAATTCAATTGTATCATGTTTAACATTCAAACCATTGATAGACAACATATGTTCAACTGTGTGTTTTGAACCGCCAATACCCATAACGCTAAGTTTTTTAGCACCTGTTTGAGCTTTCAATTTATTTGCAAGTTCATAAATCTCATCAACTCTTTTTGCTTGATTTTCAGGTAAGTTTACCCAGTTCAAGAACTGTCCTTTTTTGTTAGCTCTTGAAGAAAATTCGTTAACAAATTCACTTACTTTTGGAGAATATTCGCCAAAATCAACACCAGTGAATTTTACAGTTACGTTAGAATTTTTTGTCAACATAATAACCTCTTTCTTTGTGTTCACAGTGATATTTTAGCATAAATAAGAGGAAAGTGGAAAGAAAGTTTTGTTGTCGGGTTAGTATATTTTCAATAACTTTTTACGCAGACTGTAATTTTATATCGTATTTATAACCTAAACCTCTAATAAGTTTAAATGCTGTGTCTATACGAGGAGTTACTTTACCATTCAAAATATCATATAAATTAGCTCTATTTAAACCTGCATTATTGGCAATACGTGTAATTGCACCACGTTCGCTATGTTTTACAACTTCTAATAAACATTCTACAAATTCATCAACATCGCCAGTGTTCAAAAACTCATTTAGAGTATCTTCTAGCCATGCTTGCGTAAACCCTTTATCTTTAAAGCATTCTGCAAAATGGTCATCAAAATTTGGAGCTTTTTTTATAAAATCTTGTAATTTATCTTTATCAAATTCTATCATATTGAGTTTCTCCTAATGAAATCATTAAAATAACTATTACACTTATTTATTACTTGTTTTTGGTCTTTTTTCTCACTACCACCAACAAATAGAACTAAAGCACTATTTAAATCATAGTAATAAATTCTATATCCTTTACCAAAATTCATTCTAATTTCAGATAATTCAGAGTTCTGTAGTGGTTTATGATCGGCATAATTTCCCTCAATAACTTTTCTCACTTGTTTTTCAATTCTTACTTTTATTGAATTATCTAAATTATTGAACCATTTTAGATATGGACATTCACCATCTTGTGTATAATAATAAACTATTGTTTTCATTACTTTTCCTAATTATATTGTATCCCAAACCGACAGTTTTGTCAAGATGCAGACACTGCCAACAAGGCTCAAAGCATCTAACTACGCATCTTTTTTGATTTTCTTCATCAATAATAACAATGGAATTACGGCTAAACAAAGCACCCCAAATATTCTGAATGAATCTATAAACGCCCATAACGTTGATTGTTTTACTAATTGTCCATAATATGAATACTGCGCCATATACTGAGCTACAGAATGTTCTGTATAAGCTGACAATGCACCGGCAGTTGTTTGAACTCTTTCAATAAATACAGGGTTTAATTCAGACATTTTTCCAACCAACATGTACTGGTGAACTTGTGCAAATCTTGTCAACATAGTTGCAACAAGGGATGTTCCTATTGCACTTCCGATATTTTTCAATAAGTTTTGGATACCTGTTGCATTCGTCATTTGTTCATTTTTGAGTGTATCAACAGACAAATTCATAATAGGAACCATCGAAAGTCCCATTCCCATTCCCATAAAGAAATTCGGAATTGCAATATTCATATTTGAAATCTGTAAATTTAAAGACCCGAAAACCAAACTTGAACCACCAATAAGTGCCAGTCCTAGCATTACAAATAATCTGTTATCAATTTTATTTGATAAAGTTCCTGTTATAAGCATTGATAACATACTTCCAAACCCTCTTGGCATCATAGTTGCACCACTCAAAAATGCCGTATATCCCATCATACTTTGTAAAAACTGAGGAAGAATTGCCAGTGACGCATACAAAACCGCCTGAATTACAACCTGAATAATAGTTCCGGCTGAAAAGTTTCTATCTTTAAATACCGATAAATCTACAAGAGAATCTTTATTTGTAAGTTGTGAATGAAAAAATAAAATACAAGCAACAACCGAAACACCGAAAGTCCAACAAATCCAAGTTGCATTGAACCAATCTGCATTATTACCTTTATCCAAAACTGTCTGTAAAGTTACAAGCCAAATAGTTAGATAAAAGAACCCTTTTCCGTCGATTTTTACATTATGTTGTCGCTTTGCATAAGGCGGATCTTCAATAAGTTTTTTAGACAAAAGAGCCGCAATACAACCAAAAGGCACATTTATAAAAAAGATCCAAGGCCAAGTCCAGTTGTCTGTAATCCATCCACCCAAAACAGGCCCGATAATAGGAGCAAGAATTACTCCCATACCGAAAACAGACATTGCTGCGCCACGTTGTTCTTTTGTGAAACTTTCGATGATTATGGCTTGTGAAATAGGTAAAATTCCGCCACCGCCAAAACCTTGCAAAATACGGGCAAAAATCATAAATTCAATATTTTTTGCCATCCCGCAAAGCATTGATGCAATCGTAAACATTAAAATACTTATTATAAAAAAGTTTTTACGCCCACAAAGTTTACTAAAAAAATCAACTGCTGGAATAACAATACCGGCTGCAATCAAATAACTTGTCAAAATCCACATGGATTCATCTCTTGTAGCCGAAAAACTTCCTGCCATGTGAGGTAAGGCAACATTTCCGATTGTTCCGTCAAGAACATAAATAAAAACTGCAAGCATAACCGGAATAATCATTATCCACGGATTAATCTTCGGTTTCCATTCTTCTGTTGTCGTTTGTGGCATTTAGTATCCTTTATCTCTACTTCTTTTCTTCACCTTTCATTATAAACATAAAGGGTATTAAAATAAAACAACATGTCGCAAAAACTTTAAAAGTTGTCATATAAGCACACAATGTTGATTGTTGAATTAATTGATTATAAAGCATTTTACTTGCCATATATGTTGAATTTAGCATATCTCCGGCTTGATTAATAAAAAAGCCTGTATAAGTGTTTAATCTATCAGCAAATTGTGGATTTAAGTCATTTGTAAATTTAACAAGTCCGTTTTGATGAATTTGAGAAAACCTTGAAATCATTGTTGCAACAAGAGAAGTTCCAATTGCACCGCCAATAGTTTTTAACAAATTCTGTAACCCTGATGCGTTTGTCATCTGGTCATTTCTCAAAGTTATACAAGATAGGGTTGTAATTGGCATAAATGAAAATACCAAACCGATACCAAAAATCATGTTTGGAATTGCGATATTCATTGGGTTAATTTGCAAGTTCAAATCGCTTAACATCCATCCGCCTAAACCAAGACAGAACAAACCTATCAAGCCATAAGTTCGATATTTTAATTTTCCGCCAAGCGCACCAAAAACTAATAGCGCAATAAGTGACCCCAAACCTCTAGGCATAATAGCAAGTCCACTTAAAAATGAATCATATCCTAACATTCCCTGTAACATTTGAGGCAACATAGCTAAAGAACCTAACATTACTGCGTTAATAAGTACCAACATACAAGTTCCGAAAAGGTAATTGGTATCTTTCAACACATCCAAATGAACAATCGGATTTTTATCTCTAACCTGTGATATGAAGAATAATACACAACCAATCAATGCAACCAAGCTGAACCAACATACCCAAGTTGCATTAAACCAATCCGCATCATTACCTTTATCAAATACAATTTGTAATGGAATTAGCCAAATACATAGCCATAAAAAACCAATTTTATCAAGTTTAATATTATTCTGTTTAGTGGCATAAGGGGGATCTTCTAAAAACTTTTTCGCCATAGCTATACACATAAAACCAACCGGTACATTTATAAAGAAAATGTATGGCCAAGACCAGTTTTCTGTAATATAACCACCCATAACAGGTCCAATAATAGGAGCAATAATTACAACAAGTCCGAATATTGCCATTGCTTTGTTTCTAGCTTCACCTTTAAAGCTTTCCATACAAACAGCTTGCGCCATCGGCATTAGACAACCACCGCCAAAACCTTGTAAAGCCCTTGCAATAACAATCATTACAATAGAATTAGCAATTCCGCATAAAAATGATGCTATAGTAAAAATAAACACACCTAACATAAAGAAGTTTTTTCTACCCATCAATTTACACATAAAATCAATCATTGGGATAATAATGCTACTTGCCATTAAATAACTTGTTAAAACCCATATAGATTCTTGTGAACTAACTGAAAAAGTTCCTGCAATATGTGGTAATGCTACGTTCGCTACTGTTTCATCTAACGCATACATAAATGTAGCAATCATTACCGGCATGATAATCAGCCATGGGTTATTCTTGGGAACCCATTCTTGTGTCTGTTCTATTGTTTCTGACATTTATTTGTAAATCCTTTTTTATATAATGATGGCGGGGTAGGTACCCCGCCCTAATTCTCTTTTATTTTACTTTAACCTTTGGTACAACTGACATTCCAGGAACGATGTTGTAAACGTTAGGGTCGATTTTTTCAGTAAATACGATTTTTACAGGTATTCTTTGTACGATTTTAACAAATGAACCTACAGCGTTTTCTGGTGGGAACAAGCTTGATTTAGCACCAGATGCTCTTTGAATACTGTCGATTTTACCTTTGAATACGTGATCTGGATATGTGTCAATTTTAATATCAACTTCTTGACCAACTTTCATGTTACGTAATTGATTTTCTTTGTAGTTTGCAACAACCCAAACATTTTCAGGAACAATTACGAACAAAGGAGTTCCAACATTAACATACATACCTTTTTCAACTCTTCTTGAAGAAACTGTTCCTGTTTGAGGAGCATAAATATTTGTGTAAGAAAGGTTTAATTTTGCTTTATCTCTTTGTGCTTTAATTTCTTTCAAATCAGCATCAGCAACTTTGTTTCCGCCTTGAGATAACAAAGCTTCTTCTGATTGAGTTAAGTTTGCTTGCGCTGTATCATATTTTGCTTGTGCTGCATCAAGAGTTTGTTTTGAAACTGCACCTTGAGCAAATAAGTTTTTATATCTGTCTAAGTCTTTTTTAGCTACATTAATATTAGTTTGCATAGCTTTAAAGTTAGCTTTTGCATTCTTCTGGTTTAATAAAGTTTTTTCATACTTTGCTTCAGCTTGAGCAAGTGCGATTTCATAATCAGCAGGATCAATTTTAGCAACTAAATCGCCTTCTTTAACTTTTTGGTTATCAGTTACATAAGATTCAATAATTTGACCGTTTACACGTGGTGCAACTTGAACAGTAGTTGTTTCTACGTAGGCATCATCTGTTGATTGATAAATCAAAGCATCATGAATAATATATGCTGTCGCTGCTGCAATTACTGCACCAATACCGATTACGATAAATCTTTTGAATGGTTTGTGTTCTTTTTTTACTTCTTCTTGTTGAGTTTCTTCAACATTCTTATTCTGTTCTTCCATTTTCTACCTCATTATTTTTCTATATATTAGTTTCTACTATTTTGTCTAATTCTAACCTAAAAGCCCTCAAAATATCACGAACTTTATCTACATCCTCAGGAGGAATTCTTTTCGTAACTCCGCTAAGATATGTTTTAATTTTGTTATTAATACTATTTAACTCTTGTAAACCGGTTTCTGTAATTCCCATTTTCTTCACCAGCCTGTTGTTTTTAGTATCAATAAATCTTGTAATAAATCCTTTTTGTTCCAATTCATTTAAAATTCTACCGGTATTCGCTCTATCTTTAAGAATAAGTTTTGCTAAATCTCTTTGACAAATTCCTGCATTAATAGATACAGTATCAAGGGCAATGTATTCATCAAAAGTTATGCTTAATTCAAGTTTTTTAAATAACTGATTTGTTAACATATTCATAAGTCTTGAAGTTTGCTCAAGCTCATAATGTATGCTATCTGTATAATGTCCTATTCCGTTATCTGTCACGAGTTTTCCTTTATTTTTGTAATTTGTTTTATTATTTCAATTTATGTTGTAAAAAAAATATGTTGCATTTACAACAATATTATGCTAACATATTGATATAAAAAATGCAAGTAAATTTTCAAAAGAAGTCAATAAGGCAATAAGTGAATAGGTCAATAAGTTCTTATAACTCGCTTCGCTCGAAAATATACATTGGTGTGAAACACCCGAAACGAACTTATTCACTTATTCACAAAAATAAATAAAGGAACAAAGATGAAAAAGATTATAACAACAGCACTACTCGCAAGCATGCTCAGCATGACAATCATGCCTGCCGTTGCGGTAAGTGGAAAAAATACAACTACACCAAAACAATTTAAAAGCATGATTTCTAAAAACAAAAAAACTCAACAATCGGATGATTATAAATTTAATTATGTAAATATGAATTGGTGGGGAAATTTTAATGACGATTTACTAAACGGATATATTGAAAAAGCTGTTTTAAATAACTATGACCTTAAAATGGCAACAATCAATGTTGAAGAATATTACCAAAATGTAAGACTTCAATTTGCAAACGAATTACCTAGTGCAGTTGGCGGTTTTGGACCAGGAGTATTTAAAGCTCCAGGCATGACAAATACTTCATCAGCCTTCGGTTTGCCGATTATTGTTCAATATGAAGCTGACATCTTTTTGAAAAATCACAACAAAACAAAAGCAGTAAAAAAACTTTACGAAGGTTCAAAACTTGATGAACGTGCAGCATATATTTCTGTTGCATCTGCAGTAGGTTCAACTTATTTTAATATAATTAACCTTGATAAAATGATTTCACTTCAAGAACAAATTGTTAATATCAGACAAGAAATTTATAACTTAATGCTTATACGTAATAAAGAAGGTTTAACTTCTACTGCTGATACTGTAAAAGCTAACAAAGCTCTTGTTGCAGGTCAAACAGATTTGATTGAATTGAAAAAGAATAGAGAAAAAATGCTTAACCAAATGTGTGTTTTGATTGGAGAAAGTCCGGAAAATGCTAATTCAATTAAAAGAAATTCTTTGGATAGCATAAATTATCAACTGGCAATTCCATCAGAAATTCCATCAGAAATTATTACTCAAAGACCAGATTATATGAAAGCTGAATTGATGGTTGAAAAAGCAGGTATTGATGTAAAAGTTGCCAAAAAAGAATTTTTACCGTCAATTAATATTTTAGGTGGCGCATTATTCAATGCTGGTGATATTGGAAGTTTATTCACTACTAAAAATATGCTTTTAGGTGTTGGCGGTGGTTTGATTACACCGTTATTTCAAGGTGGTTCATTAATTGCAAACTTGAAATTGAAAAAAGCAACTTATGAAAGAATTTTGCAAGATTATTACAAAACAAATTTGACAGCTATTCAAGAGGTTAATGATGCACTTGTTGCTTCAAGGTTAGACAAAGATAAGATGACCCAAACAACAAAACAATATAACCTAGAAAAATCTGATTACAAGTATAATGAGAAAAAATTCAATCAAGGGACAATCTCAAAACTTGATTTAATTCAATATCAAGAAAACTTGTTGACAATAGAAAAACTTGTAGCGCAACAAAAAGTTGAATGTATGACAGATGCAATCAGTTTATACAAAGCTACAGGCAGCAAACCGTATGACTATGTAAACTAGTGTTACGTATGCGAAAAGGGGTATAATTCCCCCACAAAATAAAATTTAATAAATCACATATAATCATCACCTCTTTACTTTAAATTATTAAAGTAATGTGCCGGCAAGTCTCACTAATTGCCGGCTTTTTATTTTATAAATTTTTTTATCGTGAGCAAATTAGATGTCGATAAAAGTTATTATAGCAAGGTTGAAAGAGGGCTTACTAATCCGACCTACAAATTAAATCTTATCGCCCTATAGACATATCGCCCTATTACCTTCTCTGATATAGACTTTCCTCTTCGCCTCTACGCATTTCTACGTGCGTAGCACCTCGTTTAAGTTGTCGCCACCGAATTTCATTAAAATTTCATCTATCAAAACACAAGCTATTCTGTTTTCGGCAACAACAGAACACGCTTCAACTGCACAAGTATCAGAACGTTCAAAATGCGCTTCTGTTTGTTCCATTGTTTTTGCATCAACTGTATTTAGTGGTTTTCTTAATGTCGGAATTGGTTTCATTATTGCAGTAACAACTAAAGGTTCTCCATTTGTCATTCCACCTTCAATTCCACCTGCGTTATTGGTTTTGCGAACAATTTTTCCATCTTTGAGATACATCTGATCATGAAATTCACTTCCCAACATTTTATAAGCATTATTGTTTCCTATAAAAACAGCTTTTACTGCCGGAATACTCATAATAGCTTGTGCAATTTTTCCATCAAGCATTCTATCCCAATGTACGTAAGAGCCTAGTCCTACAGGAAGATTTTCGTAAACAATTTCAAACTTGCCTCCGAGTGTATCACCAATTTCTTTAGCTTTGTCAATTTCTTTATGAAATTCTTCTTCTGTCTTGCCATTTCCGATTTGAATAATTTTTGAAGAGCAAGTTATTTCAAACTGTTTTAACATCAATTTTGCAACAGCGCCAACCGCAACTTCTATAGCGGTTTTTCTTGCACTGGAACGTTCTAAGATATTTCTCAAATCTGTTTGATTGTATTTTATACTTCCTGCATAGTCAGCGTGTCCCGGTCTGTATTTTGAAAACGATTTTTCGTCAGTAAAATCTTCTGGATTTGTACTCATAATTTTTTGCCAGTTTTCAAAATCTTTGTTTTGTATAACAAGAGTAACCGGTGAACCCAAAGTTTTTCCAAATCTGACACCTGATGTAATTTCTACTGTATCAGATTCAATTTTCATTCTTTCGCCACGACCGTAACCTCCTTGACGGCGTTTAAGTTCGGAATTTATAAAATCTGTGTCTATTTTAAATCCTGCAGGAATTCCCTCTATTATTGCGGTCAAGCATTTTCCATGACTTTCACCGGCTGTTAAAAATCTAAATTTATTCATATTTTTTTTATTAATTAATAATTATTTGGGAAAATATATTCCCTTGCTCTACATTTTGTTAATACTTATTTTGCATATTTTAGAAAAATTTGTTCTTTTGTTTGCATTAATTCTTCTGTAATTTGCCATTTTCCATTAATTTTTTTAACAATCATATATGTTTTAAGTTTGTAAGTTTCGCCTTTTGGTTGTCTTAAAGAACTAACTTTGTATGAACCGTTGCCTAAAGATGTAACGGAAATATTAGTATATGTGTTTTTATAACCTCTCATTCTTGCACCGGCTTGACCAATTTTCATCTGTTTAATATAAGTTGCAGTGTTTGTGTTAACGTTAACCAATTGACCATTTGGTTTTATAACTTGTCTAATAATTTTTGCGTTAGGAGAATACATTGTAGCAACGGTTGCACTATAAGAATTTGCTGCAGCAACGTAACTATTAAAGAAATTTAATGCCTCTTGTGCGCTATTTGCAAAAGCTTGCAATCCGGTCATCATCATAATTGTAAATACTGTTAATATAGATAATAATTTTTTCATTTTCAATTCCTTTTTTATTCTACACATAAATATAACGATTTTTTTAATAATTTTGTTCATTTTAATTATATCATATAAACGTTGAATGTCATTATTCTCAATATGTAGTATAAATGAATTATGAATACTCAGGTTTTGTCAGAATATTTAGATTTTCTTGAAATTGAAAAAGGTTTGAGTGAAAACACGCTTGAGGCTTATAGAAGGGATTTGACTGATTTTTTCGATTTTTGTAATGATGTGGATATCAATAATATTCAGCGAACTCAAATTAATACTTACGTAAGAAAATTACATGAGAAAAAATATTCTCCAACCAGTGTAATGAGAAAAATTGCTTCTTTAAGAGGATTTTTTAAATGGGCTTGTGCCAATGAAAAAACTAAATCAAATCCGACATTAACACTTGAACAACCAAAAATTCCACAAAAATTACCAAAAGTAATGACGTTAGAAGAAATAAATTCTATCTTAAATCAGGATTTGACAAAATTACATAGGGTAATTGTAGAACTGCTTTACGGTTGCGGATTGCGAGTTTCTGAATTAGTTAATTTGAAAATAAATGACTATGATTTGAATGGCAAATATCTTGAATGCACAGGCAAAGGTTCTAAAGACAGAATTGTTCCGTTGGGCAAAAAAGCGATTAAAGCGATTAAAGATTATTTGCCGGAACGAGATTACAATATGCAAAAATATAATTTGCAAACCAAGCAACTTTTGGTAAACGAAAAAGGGAAAATTGTTACACGGCAAGAGGTTTATACTTTCATTCATGAACAAGGTCAAAAATTGCACAAAGCAATATCCCCGCACACTCTCAGACATACATTTGCGACACATTTGTTAGAAAACGGAGCGGATTTGAGAGTTGTACAAGAGCTTTTGGGGCATAGTGATGTATCAACAACTCAATTATATACTCATATCAGTAAAAAAAGATTGAAAGAAGTTTATTTTGCGATAAATGGAAAAGGTTAGTTAATACCTCAAAGGTATTTTTGAACGGTTTACGGTTTTATGCTCATAGCCAAAGTTTGCAAGCATTCTACATGTACTTGTGTAAAAAATATTTTCATTCAAAGTTGGACCGATATTTATGCAACCGACTGTTTTTTTCAAAAATTTATATTCTATATAAGGAATAAATAAACCATTTTTCTCGCAAATTTTTGTTTGTTTTGCGAAATTTGTTCCTGTATTGTTTATAAAAATTATTCTATATTCTTTTTCATCTTTAAAATGCGGATTTTTAAAGAACAAACTAATTATGCTTAAAATATCAATCAATTCAATTGTTATATCAAGTTGTTTTTCTTTGTTTTTAATGCTTTTCAAAGCTTTTTCGTATAATTTGTTCCATTTTTCAAAAATCAATTTTAAAACTGTAATTTGCTTTTTCTTTTCATAAATTATGTTTCCATACACAGAATTAAACCCGATTTTTTCCATGTCTGCAATCAGGTCTTTTTTACAAAAACCAATATTGTATCCGGTGTATTTTTGTCCTTTTGCATAATTGTTCCACAAAGTTAAGTTATCACCATCTGTGGAAAAAGAAATTGTGTAATATTCGTGTTTATACCCAAAATCATCAGAGCCATTGATAATATTTGTATATTTTGTATAAAAATGTTCTTTGATTTTTGCAAACAACTCTTGATTGAGTTCTGGCATTTCATCAATAAGATTAAAAATAAGTTTGTAAGAATACGTGACTTCTTCTTTATCATTAAGATAAAGCGCATTAGAAAATCTTATTGTCCCAGATTCTAATATACTGAGCAACTTTTCAGGTTTTGTATAATGGAATAAAATACTATTTGAACCATTATCAAGAATTTTTCGAACTTTTGGTATTTTTTCTAGCAAACTATCATAATTTATCATAATTATAAACTCCATCTATATTATAACATATTTTTGAAAAAATTTCAGGTGATATAATGTAAATGGAGATAAAAATGAAAAAATTATTTTTAATTTTTATATTATTGTTATTTATTGCGACACCTGCTTTTTCAGAGGATATTGTTAATGAAAATTCAGATGATACGACAGAAGAATTTGGAATGATTTATGAGCCGGAAAATGTAGAAGAAGAAAATATTGAAGAAACTTCTGCAGAAGATGTGTTTTTAAATACTTCTCCTACAGAGCAATTAAACATAAAAAAATCAAAAAAATTCGGAACTAAAAAATACGATTTATCTACAAAAGAAGATAAAAATATAACTCCACAAAATGTTTATATGTTCCAAAACTTTGATCAGTATTCATCTAAATCATCTTCTTACACAAAACAAAAACAACATGGCAATTTTACACTCGGAACAAAATATGATAGTACATATTCTCCGGATAGTACAAGTCAAACAAATACGTTATTTTCAAAATATCAAAAAAATAAATTCTCATTCAATACATCGTATAAAAGTAATAGCCTTGCGCCATTAGACCAAAGAGGAAAAGGAACATTATCTTTTTCTCCGGAATACAAATTAAACAGTAAAATATCAGTACAAAATATTTATTCAACAAGTTTTTTAGATAAAAATAAGAAAAGTGAAATTATGTTTTCACTGAAACCGTTCAAAGATGACAGGATGGATTTTAATATAGGGGCAAGTCAGATATACTCTGAAACTTCTGCCCCTACACGTTCTCAATTAAATTTTTCTACAAAATTCAGATTTTAAAAACTATTTTTTGTTAATTCTGTGTTTTAATAGAAATTCAGGATCAGCATATTCAATCCTTTGAGCTAGGCTACTTTCTGAATGATAACTTTCGTTCAAATCTCTTCTATCCATTCTGAAAAGACTTTTTAATTTTTCTTTAAATGAAGGATGTGGATTTTTCATTGCAACATTGAATTTGTAAATAGGTTCACCCGGCCAATGATTTACATCATCTTTTGGAGCAGATGTTTTTTTAACCCTTGCGATAATGTCTTTGTCACCTTTAGCTAAATGTTTGATAGCATAAGAATCACAAAAAGCATCTGCTAAATAATTATTCCAATTTTTACCTTTTAGAATAACATGACCTTCAAATGATGGTTTATTATTAACCGGATTATTTGATGGGGTATAACCGTTAACACAATTAATTTTCATTTTTCCGTTCCTTTTTTATTTTATTGAGTAAGTGTACATTTTACAATTATTGTAAAACTAAAAAGGAAAATTTTTGCTAGTATTAACGAATTTTTAACAATTATTTTTTCTTTTGTTCTTTTTGAATTTTTTTCATTTGTTTTTGGTGTTTTTTATCTGTCATTTTGCATTTTTTTTACAGACTATCATAATAAGCTTGCTTTTGAACAGGATCAGAAATAGTTTCTGCCTCTTTCAATCCATTTTCAAATACTAATTTTTTCTCATACCATCCTTGATTTTTCATTTTTGTTGTAGAATGGCAAATCATAGGAATTCCTATTGGAGCAGTTATTAATAAATCTGTCAAAACTATACCAACAGATAATTCTGCGATGTTTTTACCTCTATTCGGAAATTGACGAGGATTTTGATATTTTTGAGGGACATATTCTTCCCAAACAGGAGCTTTAACCTCACTTGTTGTAATATTTTCTGCAATTGCTGGAGCAATTGACAAAATTGATATAATTAATAAACTTGTAATTTACTTTTTCATACTTTCACCTCTTTAATTTATATGTTGTTTGCGTAGTAATCTCATTATTTTAATTTTAATGGGATTACTACGTCACTTTATTCTTCGGAATAACATAACTTTATTTTTGTCCGTTAAATGCTTGAATACCTAAATATTTCGCTGCTGAACCGAGTTTTTGTTCAATTCTTAATAGTTGATTATATTTAGCCATTCTATCAGAACGAGATGCAGAACCGGTTTTGATTTGTCCACTGTTTACAGCAACTGCCAAATCTGCAATAAATGTATCTTCTGTTTCTCCAGATCGGTGAGAAATTATTGATGTATAACCGGCAGCGTGAGCCATTGAAATCGCATCTAATGTTTCTGACAATGTTCCGATTTGGTTTACTTTAATCAAAATTGAGTTAGCAACTTTGCGTTTAATTCCGTCAGCCAACCTTCTTGTATTAGTAACGAACAAATCATCTCCAACAAGTTGGCAATGAGAACCAACTCGTTTGGTTAACATCTCCCATCCGTTCCAATCTTGTTCTGCCATACCGTCTTCTATTGATATGATTGGATATTTGTTTACCCATTCGGCTAAAAAGTCTGTCATTTCTTTGTTATCAAAAGATTTTCCTTCGCCTTTTAAGTTATATCTTCCATCTTCGTAAAACTCAGAAGATGCAACATCAAGGCAAATCTTGATTTGGTTTGTGTTATAACCGGCTTTATCTATAGCTTCAAGAATAACTTCAATACCTTCTGCATTAGAATTTAAGTTTGGAGCAAAACCACCTTCATCTCCAACAGAAGTAGCCATCCCTTTATTTTTAAGCACTGATTTTAATGTATGGAAAACATTACAACCCATTTCAATAGCGTGAGAAAAACTTTCTGCGCCTACAGGAGCAATCATAAATTCCTGAAAATCAATATTGTTATCAGCGTGCGCACCACCATTAATGATATTCATCATTGGAACAGGCAAAGTTAAAGCATTAATACCGCCTAAATATCTGTATAAAGCCATGTCATAAGCTTTGGCAGCAGCTTTTGCGACTGCTAAAGACACACCTAAAATAGCATTTGCACCTAATTTAGATTTGTTTTCTGTTCCATCCATATCAATCATGAATGTATCAATTTCTTTTTGGTGAGAAGCTTTTTCTCCAACCAATTCAGGAGCAATAATATTATTAACATTATCAACGGCTTTTTGAACACTTTTGCCCATAAATTTTGATTTATCACCATCACGAAGTTCAAGAGCTTCAAAAATGCCTGTAGATGCTCCTGATGGAACTGCGGCTCTCCCTTTTATTCCGTTAGTAAGTTTAACATCAACTTCAACAGTTGGATTACCCCTTGAATCAAGTATTTGTCTTGCATAAACATCTTCAATAAATGTTGACATAATTATCTCTCCTATACCATTAGTAAACCTTTATTTTTCATGCAATTTTGTCATAAATTATTTTACTTTTCAAGTGGTAAATTGAGGGAATTTTTATAATCTCAAAAATAAACTAACAGAAAATCCGATATCTTTTTTTTAAGATACCGGATTTCCTCAGACAACGAACAATTGGTACTGTGTCTTTCTTTTGTAATGCTTTATTTCATTGTCGGACTAAACTGACCGATTAATGAAATTATCTGCTGTCGGGGTAGGTACTTCGACCTACCGATTTAGCTGCTTTTCCCCTTGTGGGATAGCACCTATCCCCATCCCTTCCCTCAAAAGGGAAGGGAATGAAATATTTAGCATCTACTCATTACATCCGAAAGCAATAGTAATGTGTTCTCTTGGGTTAACTGCGGATATTTTATATCCTCGAGGGTCAACAAGGTAAGCAAATTCGTCGCCTGTAGTTTGGAATAAGCCCATTGTTCCAGATAATGCAGTTCTTGTTATGTCAACAGGAGCTTTTACTGTTTCCCACAAGCCGTCACCTAAGTTACGAGCTGCTGCACCAAATTGACCTTGAAACGCATGTCCTAACATATAACCTGCGTCATTTGAAACGTTTTCCACTGCGTTACCTAAGTTTGTAACTACACCACCAACAGTTCTACCTGCTACACCAACTAATGAGCCTGCTAGTGTAAACGGCATTTCTACCAATCTTGCAACAGGGTTAACTTGTTTTGATTTATTAACTTGTGCTTGCAAGATTTGTTTTGGTAATTCTGTTTTGCAATCACCATTTTTAATGTTTGTGAATGACAATTTTAATGCACCTTTATCACAACCTGAAGGTCTGATGACTTCTACTACCTGACCTGTTACTGTTGATCCGCAAGGGTATGTTACGCCATTAATAGTTACGTCTTCAAGAGTGTTTGCTCTGAAGTATTGTCCTACATGGGATGATTTTGCAGTAAGTTGGTCAATCATTTTAACCTTTAATGTAGGAATTTTTACGATTTCTTCATTTTCTACAAAAGCATTTTTGTTCACAGGACAAGCCGGACAAATGTTGTTTGCAGTTTTAGGGTTTGTGTCGTAACCTAAAGCAACACGAACTGTTTGCATCATTGATGCCACCTCTGCACGAGATGCTTCTTTGTTAGGCATAATCATATTCGGGTTAGGCATGTCTTTCAAAGCCCCATTTTCAAGTGATTTTGCAACCGGTATTCTTGCCCAATTTGGAATAGAACCGCCATCTGCATATTTACTTAAAATTTCATCAGCTTTACATTTGTCGATATCACAAGTCATACCTTTGGCAATTGTTGCAAGTGCTTCAACCCTTGTTACAGGATGGTTTGGTTTAAAGTTGCCATCTGGGTAGCCTTTCAACAAGTTTTCATCAACTGCTTTTGCAATTGCTGCGTTAGCCCAGTTGCTTTTTGGTACATCTTTAAATAAACCTTCACGTGGCATATCGCATTTGTCTAAGTTGAAACCTTTAACCAAAATTGTTGCAAATTCTGCACGAGAAATATGTCTGTTCGGTTTGAAATAACCGTCAGGATAGCCGACAACAACGTCATTAATTGCCAATTTGTCGATATCACATGCAGCCCAAAAACCGTTCGGAACATCAGGGAATTGACAGCCGCCTAAGTTTGCAGCAGCTCCTGTTGTTTGCATTACTTGGTTTGGAATTTCATAGGGAACAAAAGTTTTCTTTATTGCATCAATTGAATTTGATGATTGAAAATCAATAGGGCAATTATTACCATCCATCAATCTTTCGTTTCTGTCGATAGGAATACCGTTATGACGTGTAGGAGCTTCGTTTAAACATGGCATTTGTGTTGCTGCTCCTGTAATTTTACCATCTGTAGCAACTGTTGTGCCGTTAATTGCAGATGATAAAGCTCTTGCAGTTGCTGCGTGAGGTGTGTCTGTCGAAAAGATTGAGTTTGCAGGTTGACCTACGTAGTTGTTTGTACCATAGATTGCATTAGGGTAACCATAAACTTGTTTCATGTCTTTTCTGTCAGGTTTTCCTGTTTGCGGACAAATAGCACATGCCGGTTCTGCCGGTTTGTCACAACTAATTTCATCAGGGCAACCGCAGTCCTGTTTCTTTGGTTTTTCGCATGGATCGCAAGGTTTTGCTTCTTGTTTTTTGCAATCGCAATCAGGCATTGCTTTTTTGCATTTTGTACATGTGTTAGGTTTAACAGTTTCACATGGACATGCCGGACCTGTTACTACCGGTAATGGTTCTGCGCAAGGTGCGGGAGTTTCCGGTGTTGCGCAAGGACAAGCCGCCATTGCTTGATTCAAGGAACACGTTGCTATTCCAACGGCAATTGCAGCTGCCACAGTAAGTTTTTTAATTGTCATTTTTACCTCCTTGTGTAATGAATTTTTTCTAAAAAATTCACGAAAAAATATTTTTTAAAAAACCATATTAGATTATGTACTTTATCTTAGGTTATAAACATTACCGTAAGAGGTTATTCTGTTGGGCTATTTGAAAGTTAAAAAATACAGATTTGAACAACAAAACGGCACTATTTCAACAAAATAGTACCGTTTTATTGATTTAAAAATTTTATAATTTTAGTCGATTTTATGTTTGTATCCAAATAAATGCCACTTGTTGTGTTTTGGACAAAGAACTTCATTTTGTTCGCCGGAATACATTTTTTCTCCAAACGGACGAAGTTTTGGATCTCGTTTATAAAAAGCTTTATTTTTAATGCAATATTTAACTTCTTTTTTCTCCATTTTTCTAACAGTATTATATTTACCCTTTTGTTCAGAGTTTAGAATTGATTTAAATTCTTTATCATATTTTTTGTCAATTTCTTGCATGTTTTTTTCGATATTTTCAACAACTTTTTTTTGTTTTTTTAAAGCTTTTTCGCTTGCATTATGTTTACACATGTTATCAAGAACATATTTTTCTTTTTCATATTCTTGGAATTGTTTTCTTAATTCTTCATAGCGTTTTTTGTCAATTACATCTTTACATTTTTGTTGATCATTTGATAGATTTAAAACATTATATAAAGTTGCATGTTTGTTGTACATAGATGTCATTAAATCAATACATTTTGTTTGTTTGTTACAACTGCAAGACGGTGTATTATCAATAGTAATCGGCTTTGTTCCTGCTTGAACATTTGATGTTAAAAACAATGTTAAAATAGTTATGGATATAACGATTTTTTTCATAAAAATCCCTCTTTCTTTAAAAGATTAAAGCATAATTTTTTCAGAAAAACAATATTTGTAGTAAACTCTTTTTATGGAAGAAATGAATTTAAGAAATTACGCATATTTAGGTGATGCAGTTTGGGAACTTTTTGTAAGAGAAAAAACGACAAAAATTACAGAAAATTCTAAAAAATTGCATAAAATTACAACCGAAAATGTAAAAGCTGGTTTTCAAGCAATTTTACTGCAAAAATTAGATGAAATTTTGACAGAAGAAGAACATGAAATTGCAAGACGAGCAAGGAATTTATCTATCCCAATCGGAAGGCGGCATATTCAAGCTGAATATAGGCAAGCGACTGCATTTGAGGCACTAATCGGTTGGTGGAATGAGAAGAATAAAAACAGATTAAATTTTATATTAGAAATCCTTGAAAAAGATTTAGTTTTTTAATTAAAAATTTTATAAAAAACATATATTTGTATGATGAAAAAATTAAAGTTTATATGTAATTATAATAGAATAAATTTGGAGGAAAATTAAATGAAAAAAGATTATCAAGAAATGATTAACAATTATCAAGGTGGCGACTTGGATTTGTCAGGTTGCAATATTAAAACATTGGAATTGGATCATGTAGATGGAAGTTTGAATTTGTCAAAAGCAACTATTGGCAAACTTTCAATCGGTTGGGTTTCTAATACATTGAACATGACAGGTGCAGAAATTAAAAAAATTGAAAAGCCAATTGATGCAAAATTTGTAAATATGACAAATGCAAAAATCGGTAAGTTGCCAGAACATATTTGGACAGATAGTTTCACAATGGAAAAAAGCGACATTGAAAAATTAAATACAGATATAAGAGCAAATGTATTTAATATCAAAAACACAAAAATAACTTCATTGCCAAAAAATATGAGAGTAAAAAGATTAATCGTTGATACTAAAACTGCTAAAAACTTGTCATTAATGACATTGAAACAATGTGATGAATTGGTTTTTGATAACGTAATGTATTCAGAACAAAATATTACAATGAACAATTTTGATTTTTCTAATGTAGTAAATGGTTCTAATATGGAAATGGTAAGCACATTTTAGTTGCTGAAATTTGATTTAAAAAATTCAAAAACTTGAAAAACGCCTTGAGATAATATCTTGGGGCGTTTTTATAAAAATATTATTGAATAGCAGAAAGTTAATTAATATGGTAAAAATGATAGAATAGATAAGTGTAGTGACGTTTTGTTATATTGAAAATAAAAAATTTTAAAAAAAGGGGTTTACAAAAAAAAATCAGCATGTATAATAGAAATTGTGGCAGATGTCACAACCCAAATGTGGGGGTTTAGCTCAGCTGGTAGAGCACCTGCTTTGCACGCAGGGGGTCAGGAGTTCGAATCTCCTAACCTCCACCATTTAAAATCAAGAGCCGAAAGGCTCTTTTTTAGTATTAATGATATTAGGAGTATGTATATGTTTCGTCAACCAAATTTTTCTAATTTAAGATTTAATATTATTCAAGCTATAAATCCATATATTCAAAATTCTTCAAATAAATGTTTTGGAAAATCTATTATTTCTTTACCTAACAACAAAGTAAAGAGTACAATAAATTTACCTAAAAAGCTTCTAAATAAAAATTTAAAAATACCTAGTCAACCGAGTGTTGATTTGGTTACCTTATCTCCAGATGCAAAAATTGCGAATGTATCAAAACCTACACAAGATAGTAAGGTTGCTTATGGTAAATTAATAAAAAAAGTTTTAAATAGGTATTTTGATAATGATAATATTGATACTGATTTCCAAAAAGACAAAAAAGCAAATTTAAAACAGCTTGTAAAAGAATTTGAGCGTGAACAATATCGTAAATATGTAGCTCCGAGAAAAAAAGCAAAGAAATTAATGAATGAAGATGCAGTAGAAAAATATAAAATGATGCAGCAAGATATGTTAGATGAAGAATATGAGAATAGAAGATTTTATAAACTTTATTTGAATCAATTTGAAGATTGGGATGATATGGCGAGTTTGGAGTGTTAAACCGTATGTGAAGTTCCTCCATTTAAAACAACTAGAACGATTAAAATCAAGAGCCGAAAGGCTCTTTTTAGCAAGTTTTACGAGGTTTTCAATAGTTGCACGGTTCTTTAAAGACCACTTTAACCCTTTTGTCTTTTGCTGTAGCAGACAGATATGTTTCTCTAATAATATTCGCTACTTCTTCTGCTGAAAGTTCGGTGGCTGGCAAGCTTGCTTTTCGGCACAAATCAAGGATTTTCAAAAACTATACTATGAAACATAGTAGCCAATATGTACAATATAATTCTCTTTTTTATTTAGAAAGTAGGTTAATGTTATTTACCCAAACAATATTACCTTCATTTTTAACGATGATTGAGTAGATTTTAAAAGAAAATCTAAAATTTTTCTATAATTTTATTTTTATGCTACAATTGAACCTATGATTACAACTGATAAATTAACCGTAAGATTCGGTTCACAAACATTATTTGAAAATGTTAGTATAAAATTTACTCCGGGAAATTGCTATGGTGTTATTGGCGCAAACGGTGCCGGAAAAAGTACATTATTGAAAGTGCTTTCTGGTGAAATTGAGCCAACTTCTGGCGAAGTTCATATTTCTAAAGGGCAAAGAATTGCAGTTCTTCGTCAGGACCATTTCGCATTCGATAACTACAAGGTTATTGATACAGTGATTATGGGACATAAAAAGCTTTATGATATTATGCAAGAGCGTGATGCTTTGTATGCAAAACCTGATTTTAATGATGAAGATGGTATAAAGGTTGCGCATTTGGAAGAAGAATTTGCAGAACTTGATGGCTGGCAGGCTGAAGCTATGGCTGCCTCTTTGCTTTCAGATTTGGGAATTCCTGATGAAATGCACTATGAATTGATGTCAGAACTTTCCGGTAGTGAAAAGGTGCGTGTATTGTTGGCGCAAGCGTTATTTGGTAACCCTGATATTCTGCTATTAGATGAGCCGACTAACCACCTTGATTTGAATACTATTGCGTGGTTGGAAGAATTTTTGATTAATTTCCCTAACCTCGTTATTGTTGTTTCGCACGATAGAAAATTTCTGGATAATGTTTGTACGCATATGGCAGATATTGATTACAAAAATATTCAGCTTTATACCGGAAACTATTCTTTCTGGTCACAAGCGAGCCAACTAATTAAAAAGCAAAAAGAAGAACAAAATAAGAAAACTGAAGAAAAAATGGAAGAGCTGAAAGCTTTTATTGCACGTTTTAGTGCAAATGCTTCAAAGGCAAAACAAGCAACTTCCAGAAAAAATATGCTTGATAAGTTGTCATTGGAGGAAATTAAGCCATCTTCAAGACAATATCCGAGAATTAGGTTTACTTATAACAAAATTCCTGGCAAAGATGTTTTGCAAGTTAAAAATCTATACAAAACAGTTGATGATGAACTTTTGATTAAAAACTTGAGTTTTGAAGTTAATCAAGGTGAAAAAGTTGCGTTTATTGCTCGAGATCCTTTCATTATTACAAATCTTTTTGATATTTTGGAAGATAGAGTAAAACCTGATAGTGGAGAAGTTGTTTGGGGGGTAACCGCAACTCATTCATATTTCCCGAAAGATAACAATTTTTATTTTGAAAATAACAAAACCATCATGGAATGGCTTGCAGATTATTCACCGGATCAGCACGTAAATTTTTTACGTGGATATTTGGGCAGAATGTTGTTTTCAGGTGAAGATGCGGATAAAAAAGTCAATGTTCTATCAGGTGGCGAAAAGGTTAGATGTTTGTTTGCAAAAATGATGATTGCAGAAGCAAATGTAATGATTTTGGATGAACCGACAAACCATCTTGATTTGGAAAGTATTACGGCATTAAACAATGCTTTGATTGACTTTCCGGGAACAATTCTATTCACATCTCAGGACTATCAATTAATACAAACAGTTGCAGACAGAATTATTGAAATTTCTCCAAAAGGTTATATTAATATGCGCAACAAGTATGATGATTATTTGAAAAATCCGGTTGTTTTGAAAAAACGTGAGGAATTATACAAGTAATTTTTTCTGAGTAAATCCAATATACGTCATTTGTAGGATTAAAACATTTTTGAATTGTTTTAAAATACTAATGGGTTAAATATTGGGGTAGTTCTTATGGAAGATGTATTTTATCCGCAAAATAACGGAGATATTTCGTCATCAATTACACAAAGTTGGACAGAGCAAGCAATTGAATGCTATTCTATTAAATGTGATTGCAAGCAGTGTTCGCTAAAAAATGGGCATTACTCTTTTAAATGCCAAATGCCAAAAGTTATTGATATTTTGATAAATGCAATCGGATATCCACAACAAACAATCTGATATTTGTTGTATAATATTTCTGATGAAAAAGATAGTTATATTTTTTGCAGTATTTATAATTACATTTTTGCCCGCAAAAGCAGATATCGTAAAGGTTTCTGCAGATGATGCCGTTCATCTTGCGTTGGAGAATAATCTTGAATTACAGGCAAAACGCAAAGAAATTGATATTTTGAAACAAGAAGTGAAGATGGCTAATGCACTGAAAAATCCGCAGTTGCAATCTTCTGTTTTAGTTGGTAATATTGGGCGTTCAAATGCAAGTCAAGCTGGTGTTGCTTTGCCTATTGAGATTGCCAAAAGAGGTGTTCGCAAAAAGGCTGCAATAGCTAATCTGAGTTTGATGGAAGATAAAATCAGGCAAGAGGAATTGAACCTTAAACTAGAGGTGATGAGTGCATATTTTGATGTTGTTTATATGAAATCTGTTGTTTCGATTTTGCAACAAAGAGAACAACTTTATAGGAAAATGCGCCAAGTCGCAGAGGCAAAACCCAAAACATCACCAAACTATGAAGTTGAAAAATTGCAATCTGATATAAAACATAAGAAACAATTAATTTCTTTAAATAAAGCAAAAGCAAATTTGATATATGCGCAATTCCATTTTAATAAGGTTTTGAACCTAAAAGATACATCTACAATGTATGACACTCGTGAAAGCTCATTGTTTCAAGAGCATATTTCTTTGTTAGATATTCAGCTTCCTGAATATTCTACGATTGAAGAAGTTGCGATGAAATATAGTTATTCGATTAAAATTGCATATGATAATATTGATAAATCTGAACGAGATCTTTCGGTTGCAAAACATAAGCCTATTCCTGATTTGACTGCACAAGGCGGTTATGCGTTTTCGGGTGACGGACAGTATCATGGTGCGTATGTTGGAGGGTATTTTGATTTGCCTGTCTTGTATTCATACAGACCGGAAATCAAGCGTGCGCAAATTATTCTTGATAGGGCGAAGATTGATGAAGTTTCTTTTGAAAATAAATTAAAATTTGCACTAAAAGAGGATTATAACAACTTTAAGTATGCTAAAGAGAATATGGGATATTATAAAGCCATTCTTAAAGAATCTGATAACATTCTAAAAATGTCTGAACAACGTTATGCAAATGGAAAAACTTCTTTGCTAAATTTATTCATTATAGAAAATTCTCACCAAGAAATTTTGAATGAATACATTAGCGATATGCAAGTTTATTATGATGCATATCTTGATTTGATGCACAATATGGGACATGACATTTTGTTAGACGAAAAGTCATTGGATGATTTGTAATAAAATTTTTTGATTTTTTTGCTTGACAAAAAACTCTTTTTCATATAAAGTTAGTTTAAACTAACAAATAAGGAAAAGCATGAAAATTACTACAATTTGTAAATATGTTGATCAACCAATGATTTTGAATAAACTCGATAAAAAGATGCCGGCTTTGTTGATTGGGACTGGCGGAGCTTTTGGGGTTGTAAATTCTATAAAATCTGCTCAGAAAGATAAAAAGACAGCTAAACAAAAATTTGCGCAAAATGTCATAATTATTTCATCTACAATCGGTGCATCATTGTTGGGAACTAGAGGTTTAAAAATTAATGGAAAAAAGATTTTTAAGGGTTTGATGGAAAGAGTTCCTTTGTCAGAACTTCAAAAAGTTCAAACATCAGCCGTAAACAAATTTTTAAAAACTGAAAAGACTACTGACAAAAAAGTTCTTGAGGCTTTGGAAAGAGTTAAAGTTAGAGAACTTTCACCAAAACAAATAGATACACTAACAAACAAACTTCCTACATCTCCTGCGAAAAAAGAACTTTTTGAGGTAATTTTGCCTGAAAAGAAAAACTTAAATTCAAAGGAGATTTTTTCTGAGATTAAACGACTTTCTCTATTGGGGTTAATTCCTGTTACAGGTGGAGTTGCGGGTGGAATTGTTGCCGATAGAGTGGTTAATAGAGGAGAAAGTGCAGATTTGCGCAAAAAACGAACTGCCAATAAGGTTAAAGAGGGATTATATCAGTATTTAGCAAATATTTTCTTGTGTAATGTCGGAGCCGGTAGTGCATTATTTATTTCTGAAAGGTTAGAAAAAGCAAAAAAAATTAAACCTTTAACCCCGATGAAAAAATTGGTTGTTATATTGTCTGGGATTACGGCTACCGGAATTGTCGGAGGAAGCTATATAGCTAATTATGTTAGTAAAAAGTGCATAAATCCGTTATTTGGGGAGAAAAATCAGAAAACATTATATGGAGAACGTAAGCCGGAGGCTTTGGATATTGCTTTACATGCTGATGATATTGCAACTGCAGGAATTTTATCAGGTTTTAAGTGGATAGAGCCAGCTTTACCATTTATGTATTTTATTTCCGGTTATAGAGCCGGAATTGGTTATCGAAATGGAAATAACCTTAATAGCACTAATAAATAAGTTTTTCTACACACCTTCTTATACAAAAAGAGCCTCTGCAATTGCAGAGGTTCAGTTTTGATAAAATTTTCTTTTATTATAATGATGCTTTGAGTTCGCTCAAACATTTTGCCAATTGGTCTGGACAACTTGTTGGCTTGTCACCGCATTTAATTCCTGAAAATTTTGCGATTACATCATCAATTTTCATCCCTTTTACAAGGTGTTTAATTCCCATCAAATTTCCAGGACAACCGCCTAAAAAATCAACATCAGCTATTGTTCCATCATCATTTAGTTTCACTTGCATCAATCTGCAACAAGTTCCGTGAGTTTCATATTGAATAACTTTTTCCATATATTTAATCCTTCTTAAACTTTCTTTACTTACATTATATTGACAAATTAAAAATATGCAATAAAAATAATATATATGAAGAAATTTTTATTAACAATACTATTAATTATAACATTGCCTTGTTATGCTGAAACATTTTTGACTGGTGGTGTAAATTATAATGTAGACACCGCAAGACAAGAGTTACAAAATTCTCCGGTAGAAAAACTCCCTCAAGAACTTGTTTCTCAAAATCTTTTGGATAAAGATTATGAGAAAAATATTGGATATGCTTTGCAAGGAAATGTTTCTTTACAAGATAGAGCATTGGCATTTTTCTCGGATAGTACTTATGCAGTGCTTTATAATGAAGATAAACTTCATGTCTGGTATTATGATAAAAATGGTAAATTGATTTATATGGAAGTTCGTGACGGGTTGAGTTTCCCTTACAAATCTTACAAATATTCAATTGATGGAACTTTAGTAAATATGGGATTGCGTGTTTCTAAGGAAGAAACTTTTATTTATAATCCGCAAGGAAAACTTATTGCGCATTGGCTTGGAACTAATGCTTATGATGAGGGCGGAAATGTTATTATGACGAGAAAATATATTCGTTAATTTTGTTATTTTATTGTTTTTCGTGCTATAATCTTCTCAATATAGGAGAAATAAAATGTCCGGACTTGAGAAATTAATAGAAACGGCACGTGGAAAACGTAAAGCTGATCTTGTAATAAAAAATGCAAATATTATAAATGTTTTGTCAGAAGAAATTCATAAGGGCGACATTGCAATTTGTGACGGAGTTATTGCCGGAATTGGTGAAAATTACGAAGGCGAGAAAGAAATTGATGCAAAAGGTGCATATGTTAGTCCTGCTTTTATTGATGGTCATGTGCATTTGGAAAGTTCTATGGTGCTTCCGCATGAATTTGCCAAAGCTGTTGTCCCTTGCGGAACTACAACAGTTATAATTGATCCGCACGAGATTTCAAATGTTTTAGGGCTTCACGGTATAAGCTATATGCACGAGGCAGTAAAAAACTTGCCGTTGGATGTTTTTACGATGCTTCCTTCTTGTGTGCCGGCTACTCCTTATGAAACTTCCGGTTTTGATTTAAACAGTTATGATTTAGCTCTTTTAATAGATAGTACTTGGGTACTTGGAATTGCTGAAATGATGAATTACTCAGGGCTTTTGAATTTGGACAAAACTGTTTTGGCAAAACTTGATTTAGCTCGTTCTAAAGGCAAAAGAATTGACGGGCATGCTCCGTTTTTGAGTGGAAAAGATTTGTGTGCATATATTGCAAGTGGAGTTAAGTCTGATCATGAATGTACAACTCCTGCTGAGGCAATAGAAAAAATTCGTCTTGGTATGTATATTATGATTAGAGAAGGCACTGCCGCAAAAGATTTGGATGCGCTAATTCCTGTCTTGAAAGAAAAAAATACAAGAAAATGTATGTTTGTTACAGATGACAGACATCCAAAAGATTTGAAAGTTCATATTAATGATATGGTTCGTCGTGCGGTAGATGCAGGTGTTGATGTTGTAAAAGCGGTTCAAATCGGAAGTTTGAATACGGCAGAATACTTTGGTTTGAAAAATCAAGGTGCAATTGCTCCCGGATATAAGGCAGATTTATTGATTATGCCTGATTTAAAAACATTTATGCCGGAAATTGTTATTAAAGATGGAAAAATTGCCGCTGAACATGGAAAATTAACTCAAGCATTTACAAAATTTGAAAAACCATCTGTAAGAAGTTCTATTAACGTTCGTTGGATTGAACCGAAAGACTTTGAAATCAAAGGAACTTCAAAACTTGTTAATACAATCGAAATTATTCCTCATCAGTTAGTAACAAAATCGTCTGTGTGTGAAGCGAAATTTGAAAATGGATTACTCCAAAGTAATATTGATGAAGATGTTTTAAAAATTATTGTTATGGAACGTCACAGAGCAACAGGAAATATCGGAAAAGGCTTTGTAAAAGGCTTTAACCTAAAAGCAGGTGCGATAGCTTCAACTGTAGCACACGATTCACATAATATGATTATTATTGGTACAAATGACAAAGATATGTACACCGCATCTGTTGAATTGGTAAAAATGCAGGGTGGAAAAGTTGTTGTAAAAGATGGAAAAGTTGTAGCACGACTACCGTTGCCTATTGCCGGTTTGATTTCTGATAATGATATAGAATATGTATTGCAGCATTGTGAAGATTTAAACAAGGCAGTAAAAAATCTAGGATGTTCGTTGGATGATGCGTTTATGACAATGGGATTTTTGTCATTACCGGTAATTCCTGAACTAAAAATCACTGATAAGGGATTATTTAGTACGAAAAAATGGGATTTTGTAGGCATAAATGCAGAATAGTTAGTAAATAACATATGAAGAATTAAATAAGGATGTTTTTTACTTTGAATTAAGGGCTTTTTCCTTTTGTTCTTGAAGTTTCTTTTTGAATAGAACTTTTTGGAATAAGTTATACATTTTTTCGCTATTAACGACTGTAATTTGCGTTTTTCTATTTACAAAATCAACGTTTACATAAGGCTTTTGACTGAATATATTGTTTTCTATATTCACGAGTTGAAATAGCCCCTCAGTTAATACACTGATGGGCTCTCTCAAAAATATATCAAATGTTTTTCGAATATCGAATTTTTTCATTTTTAGTCTGGGTTTTAATGTTTATTTAGAGTTTAGGAAATTTCTATACTCTGTCTATTTTATTTGCTAGTTAGATTTTGGTCGCATTTTTTCGATACGTTTCATAATATCGGCTCTATCAGCAGCGTTAGGGTTAAGTGCTAAGTATTGTTGATAGTATTTTACTGCACCTCTGTAATTCAATTCTTTTTCGTAAGACATAGCTTTCAACTTAGCGATTTGAGGGCTATTGTGATAGAAGTCGATTGCACGGTTACAGTATTCAATTGCTGATGCGTAGTTGTTTTCTTGATATTCATGTTGTGCAATATCGAAAAATTCGTTTGATTTAGTTTCGCAAAGATTGATATATTCAATACCGTTTTTAGCAATAATGTTATCAGGATCTTTCATCAATGCTTTTTGCAAAGCTAATCTTGCAGTTCTGAATTGTTTATTATGAACAAGAATTTCTGCTAAATACAAATCGTCATCAACTGAATTTGAGAAATTAACTGCGTTTTCAAATGTATAAACAGCATCTTTTTCTCTGCCTAAAGCCAAATATGCTTCACCTTTGATTACACTATCCATCAAGTTGTTTCCGGCTGCTTGAACAATGTAGTTCAAACTGTCACGAGAAAGCGGATCTTGGTGAATAAGTTTTGCAAGTTTTAATTTTGCAAGATGTAATTCCAAATCTTCAGGACATTTTTCAATTGCCTTGTTTATGTAGTCATAAGCGAGATAAACTTCTTTGTTTGTTGTGATTCCGTTATTTTCGCCACGATCTTTAGCCATTTCGTAATATGTGTTTGCAAGACCGACAATTGCATCATCATTGTATGTTGAATCTCCAACAAGTTTTGAATAATAATCAAGAGCTTGATCATATTTTCTGATATGTAATGCCATATTTGCAATTCTTAATTTGCTTTCAGAGTTGTTTGGATTAATTGCAAGAGCTGTTTTCAATTGCTCCATCGCAAATTCTTCATCTGCACGATTTTCGTAAATTGTAGCAAGGTTCATATAAGGTCTTGCGTTTTCAGGTTTTACAAGTTGTGCTTTTTTGAACGAATTAATTGCAGCGGCTTGGTTACCTTGTTTCAAATATAATTCACCTTGTAAAGTTAAGGCAGGTGATGAATTTGGGTTTACGTGTAATGAGTGGTTAACCCATGTTAAAGCTTTTGAATAATTTCCTCTGCGAGTTTCAACTTGTGACATGTGATACCAAGCAGTTGGGTTGTGAGTGTTATATTTCATTGCACTCATAAAACTTTTTTCTGCAGCATTCAAATCGCCATTCATCATTTGAACAACACCAACGTTGTCATGAGCATTTGCAAAGCCTGGATTGATTTTTAAAGATGTGTTGAACAAATCTAGTGCATCACTTTTGTTGCCTAATTTTAATGTTGCAACACCCATTGCATTATATGCTTGGTAGTATTTTGAATCCAAATTTACGGCAGTAACAAATTCTTTTATTGCAGAATTGATAAGTCCTCTTGTTGTTTTGATATAATCAACGTCAGATGCAGTTTGACGTTGCATGTAAACATACCCTTGCGCATAGTGCAAAATAGGGTTTCTTGGTGCTTTCTTTAGCAATTTGTCCAATTCAAACTGTGCAGGTTCTAGTTTGTGTTGTTTTGCCATAGAAACGGCTCTTAAAGCTTGTAAATTAATATCATTCGGTTTAGCCTCAATCATTTCTTTCAATTTAGCATCAGCTTCATCGCAATGGTTGTACTCAATCAACTTAGCGATTTCCGGATACGGCTGGGAAATTGATTTAACTGCATTAACATTTTGTTGGGAATAAATGTTAGGTACTGTAGTCGTATTTCTTTGCACTTGTGCCTGTAATTCTTTTGCATTAACTTGCGTAGATAGGGCAGCTATAACGACAATAGATGATATTAATAATTTTCTATAATTCATTTTATCTCCTGCGCGATAATTTAATTATTTTAATTCTTATAAAAGTATTGTATAATACTATTTATAAAAATGCAATAATATAAATGTAGTAGAAACCGTATATAAAAAGGCGATAACAAATTATGGGAATTAACTCAAATTCAAAACAAGATTTAGAAGATTTTAAATCTTATATCATAGCAGAAAAAAACTTTTCAGAACATACCGCAAAAGCCTATTGCTCGGATATTTTAAGCTTTTTAGTATGGATGGATGATGAATGTTGCGAGGATGTAAACTTTTCCAAAATCAGAGATTATATACACTTTATACAAAAGTTTAATTATAAAAAGACTACGGTTGCGAGAAAAATTGCTTCGTTAAGAACTTTTTACAAATATTTATACAGAGAACGAAAAATTGATTCAAATCCTGCAATGAATTTGAATAATCCAAAACGCCCGAAATCACTTCCAAAATTTTTGACACCGGATGAAGTTGAACAAATTCTCAATAATACAAAAATTGAAACCCCTGCCGGCTACCGTAATAGAACTATTTTAGAACTTCTTTGGGCTACAGGAATGCGTATCTCTGAACTTTCCGGTTTGAATTTTGGTGATTTGAACTTAGAACATAATGAAATTAGAGTTTTTGGTAAAGGCTCAAAAGAAAGAATTATTCTTGTTACAGATAGAGCAAAAAATTATTTGGAAAGATATATTGAAAGCGCAAGAGCCTTAATTCCAAAAGGTTTTCCAGTTCCTCCACAAGATGAAAACTCTCCTGTTTTTATAAATAATACGGGATATAGACTTCAAACAAGAACTGTTAGAAACGTAATAAATGAGGTTGTAGAGAAAATAAATCTTCCAAAGCACGTAACTCCGCACGTATTTCGTCATAGTTTTGCGACACACTTAATTGAAAATGGTGCAGATTTGAGAGTAGTTCAAGAATTGTTAGGTCACGCAAGTATTTCTAACACTCAAATCTACACTCACGTATCAACCCAACACCTAAAAGAAGTCTACAACCAGTCCCATCCGAGAGCGTAGTACAATAAAAAACTTATTTATTTTCATATTTCCCAGGAGTGTATTTATTGTAATACAACTTATCATTTCTCATTGTTTCTATAGTAGAGCTTTCCCAGTTTGATAATTTGGTTGGTTGTACAACATAACCATATACATCGATACCAAATTGATTTGGTCCTTTATTCGGACCATTAACATCGATACCAATTAAACCACATTGAACACCAACACCGCCATATACATAATTGCCATCTGTATCTTTTTTATTAGAAACGCAATTACCTTTACTGTCCTTATTACATTGAGGCCATGCAACACCACATTTTGTAGAAGAAGCGGCAGAATTATTATGAGTACCTGATTTTACATAATTATGCAAAAATATACTTGAACCATTTGTTAACTGCCCTTTCGCCCAACTTGTGCTTTGATCATAATTAGACATACTTACTGTACTTCCCCAACCATTATTTCTATAGCGGGCGCCTATCATATTATTTGATATGCAACCTTGGTTTGAAGCAGTTCCGCAGCTTTTAGACATTTTTAAATTTTCGGCAAGTTTGTTATATAACTCTTGAGTTGAGTTCATCGCAAACATTTCTGCATAATCAGTATAACCATATTTTGACTGTACCATATATAAAGATTGTTCAATTAAGGCATTATTTTTCTTTAACGCAGTAATTAATTGTTTTTCTCTATTATTAGCCACCAACGTAGGCATTGTAATAGCAGCTACAACACCAATAATACCCAATGTTACCAATACTTCTGCCAAAGTAAAAGCAAACTTATTTTTTCCAACCATATAATACCACCTTTTCATTTATTTTAGCCAAAATTGTAACAATTTTATTTATAATTGTCAATATTAAAAATATTTGATAAATTAAAAATATGGATGAAGTTATTGAAAAATTAAAAGAGTTAGGATTTAACGAATATCAATCAAAAGTTTATATTGCGCTTTTGAAAAAATTTCCAGCGACCGGTTATGAAATCAGTAAACTTGCAAATATTCCGCAATCAAGAACTTATGATACACTTAAAAATCTTGAGAACCTTAATATTGTTTTGAGTTCAAATTCCAAACCGATAACTTACACTCCGATTAAGCCAAAAGAATTAACAAAGCGTTATAAAAGGAAATTCGATTCTACGATAAATTTTTTGGAAAAGAAACTTCCTGATATTAAAGAAGAAGAATATACAGAACCGATTTTGTCTATAAATGGCAGAACTAAAATTATTGACAAAATTATTGAAATCATAAAAAATGCCAAAACAAATATTTATATTGAGCTTTGGGGTGAGGATTTTAAACACCTTGAACAACATTTGTTGGATGCGTATAATCGTGGTTTAGATGTGAAAATAGTTAAGTACGACAATTTTATTTGTAATTTTGGAACTGTTTTTGAACACTCTGGAGTTCCGATGTTGGGGTATTATTTGAGTGGAAAATTTTTGTTCTTGGCGGCAGATGATAATGAAGGTCTTTTTGGCATGACCCAACCAAATAAAACTAAAAATCCAAAAGTCTTGTGGACAAAAAATTCGGAAGTTGCATTTTTGATAAAAGCTCTTGCGGTTCATGATATGTATATGATTGACATTGCGGATAATTTCCCTGAACAATTGAGATATTTCTATGGTGCAGGATTGAAAAAATTGCGTGATAAAATTTTACATTAATTTACTTTTAAAATAATTTTCAAAGGTGTATAATTACTTAAAAGGAGAATTTGGAAAATCCTTCGGGATAGTTAAGTGGTGGTGAAAATTTATGTACGGATATAGTTTTGAATTAATAACAGGGCCGATGAGTTGCGGAAAAACAGAAGAACTTTTAAGACGTGTTAGGCGTTCCATTATTGCAAAAAGAAAAGTTAAAGTTATTTCGCCGGAAGTTGATACCAGAGCAAAAGGGGATTACATAGAATCAAGAAATGGTTTGTGGCTTGATGCAATTAAGGTTAAGCATGCCATTCAAATTATGAGTGTTGTAAAACCGGAAGATGAAGTTATTGCGATTGATGAGCTTCAGTTTTTTGATAAAAATATTGTTAAAGTTATTTCAAAACTTATGGATGAAGGCAAAAAGATTATTGGAACAGGCTTGGAGCTTGATTTTAAGGCTGAACCTTTTGGAAGTATGCCTGAATTGATGTGTATAGCTACAGAAGTTCATAAGTTGCACGCAGTATGTATGAAATGCGGTTGTGAAAATGCAACAAGAACTCAAAGATTGATTGACGGAAAACCTGCTGACAAGCACTCTCCATTGATTATGATTGGTGGAGATGAAACATATGAAGCTCGTTGTATCAAATGCTATGAACTTCCTGATAGGGAATTAGAAAAGAAAAAACGTGGATTTAAGCTTCTAAGTTTTGAACATTAGTGCTTTGATATTACAAATATCATTTGTCTTTTAATCCATTCCATAATAATTCCAACAATATAATTCTGTTGAGATTGAGTTAATTCAATTCCTTTTGGGATTTTGTGCCATTTTGATAGACAACCTCTACAGCAACATGCGGTTGCGTGTTGTGCGATAAAAACCGGATGTCCCTTCATCGGAGTTTGTTTCCCATCATTAGGGATTTCTGCCGGTGCAAGGCGTTTAGAAATAAAGTCGTGAGCATGACGTTCAATAGTATCCAAACCCTTTTGTGCGACATAATCTTTATCTGTCTGTTTGAGTTTGAATTTGCTCCTAAAATCTGATTTTGCCAATCTGTCAAATATATCTGCCATAATTGTATTTTAGCATAAATTTGTGGTTAGTGTAAGTATTTTTCGGACTGTTGTCCTCAGTATGACGATTTAACCCTCTCTCGTGGTTGTAATTAAAAATCTTAGCTGTCTAGCACTATAATAATTCTTCTATAGCTAAAACAACATCATTTACCGTTCTGATTTGTTTGAAGTTTTCAGGTGAGATTTTCTTTTCTGTAAATTCTTGCAATTTTACGGC
Source organism: Candidatus Melainabacteria bacterium MEL.A1 (assembly GCA_001765415.1). Lineage (GTDB taxonomy): Bacteria > Cyanobacteriota > Vampirovibrionia > Gastranaerophilales > Gastranaerophilaceae > Stercorousia. Next base: position 1,150,691 of record CP017245.1, on the reverse strand, counting down.
TAAATCTACTGCATCAATACTATCAAGTTCCAAATCTTCAAAAAGATTTGCATCAAGCGTTAATTTTTCAGGAGCGATTTCAAAATCGTCTACCAAAATTGTTTTTAATTTTTCAAAAATTTCTTCTTGTGAATATTTTTTACCCATTTGTACAAACCCTTATTGAATATTATTTTTAATAAAATCAGCTATAGTTTTAACTGAATAAAAATGTTTTTTGTTTTCTTCTTTATCTTCGCCTAAATCAATATGATATTTCTTTTTTAATGCCATTCCAAGTTCTAGTGCGTCAATACTGTCTAAACCTAAACCACTACCAAATAACGGCTCATCATCTTTTATATCATCAGTTGTTATATCTTCCAACTCTAATGAACTGATAATTAGAGTTTTAATTTCGTTTTCTAAGCTCATCTTAATCCACCTATTTATACTTATAACCTAATTAGTGAGTAAAGTCAAACTTGATTTTTTCGCAAATTGTATTTCTTAGCTTGATTTCGGAAGTTTCATTGAAGTCAGAAAGTTTTATTGGTTCAAGTTGGGTTATTGAATAAGTTATAACTTTTTCCCCTGCATCATAAATAGGTTTTCCTTTTTGCAAAAACGGATAATCGCATACTATTTTTACAGGCAAAATATCTGCTCCCGATGCAATTTGTACGGCTGCTGAACCTTTATGGATTTTTATTTCTTCGCCTTCAACTGTTCTTGTTCCGGTTGGAAAAATTATTATATTGTAACCGTCATTGAGGGTTTTTGTACAAATGTTTTTGAACTCATCAAGCTCAATGTTGTTTGGAATATATACATTTTTGATTATGTTTTTGAGAAAAATATTGTTCAAAAGTTCTTTTTTGGCGATACATAAAGAATTGTCATAAATTCCGATAAGTATTAATATATCAATAAATGTCGGATGTGTTGCGACAATAATTTTCCCTTTAACCTGCTTTACTCCATGTTTTTCGATTTTGATTAGATTTAAAACAACGAAAAATTGTGTGTAAATATGCCATAATTTATGTATTATGTGAGAAAATTTTTCACGTTTTTTTTCTCCTTGTAAAAATATTCCACCAATCGGCAAAAATAAAAAACTCAATAATAAAGAACCAATTCCGAATATGGTGAACACCATTACAACCAAAAATCCACGAATAAATCTAGTCATTTACACGCTCCATAACGAATAACGGACAAATATATTTTCCGCCTTTAATAAATTCATTAAAACTGTTAGGTAACAATTTGTTGGAATTTTCTTTTATTACAACTTTTTCACCTTCATCATAATCAATCAAAATTGAGATGCTTTCATATTTATCAACAGAATCTGCATAGCAAAAAAGAGTTTTTTCTTTATTCATAACCGCATCTAAAAGCCCTGAAGAAAATGAGTTCTCGCCCGCTGCAATCGAGTTATACGAATTATAGATTGTTTTCATTAGAGAAAACAATCCTATTGTTGAATTGTGAACCGAAAAACTAAATCCGGTCGGAGAAATTTCGTTTTCTTCATGTTCTTGTTTGATGAGTTTTACAACTCTTTCCAATTCACCATATCTTGAAGCATAAACAAGTTTTACATCTTCGTTATCATAGCATTTTAGCAATGTACTCATTGCGATTTTTCCAACGGGAGAAAGTTTCCTTCTCATCATCATTGGAATAGCGGATAAGTCTATATCTTCTCCGCAAGAATAAGAAATCTTTTTTATACGAAATTCCAGATTATTCATGGTAACATATTAGCATGAACGGGATTTTTATAACAGATGCGAGTGCGGTTTTTGCAGACAAATTAACTCTTGATGATACGATTATTAAAGGTGGCAAATTCTATTTTGGGAAATTGGAAAAAGATTTTGAGCCAATAGATGTTGAACGTTATGATTTGAGATGTAACAGGGTTTTAAAATATCTTGTTGATAAATTGGATTTGTCTGGATTTGAAAAAGATGAAATTGGAATTGTTATTGGAACTACAAATTCCGGTATTCAAGAATTTGAAGATTCTGAAAACAAACACCACGCAGAACTTGGAAATCCTGCTGAATTTTTGAAATGGTATTTAGGTACAAAAAATTATGCTGCAAGTGTTTCTACGGCTTGCACTTCAGGAACAAAAGCATTTTCTACCGCAGTAAAATTGTTGCAAAATGATGTTTGCAAAGTTGTAATTGCCGGAGGCATTGACACACTTGCAGCAATGCCGTCATATGGATTTCACGCATTGGAAGTTTTGTCGCATGAAAAATCCAATCCTTTTTCTAAAAACAGAGATGGAATAAGTTTGGGTGAAGGCGGGGCATTGTTTGTGTTAACAAAAGATGTCAAGATGCAAAAATGCTTGGATGTAAAGTCAATTACTAATGTCGGTCGGATTTGCAAATCTGATAACGAAATTGTAGCTCTTCTTGGTATTGGTGAAACTTCTGATGCTTATCATTCTGCCACTCCCGATCCTGAAGGAGTTCAAGCGGTTAGAGCTATTCAATTAGCTCTTGATGATGCAGGGTTAAAGGCTGAGGATATTGATTATATAAATTTGCACGGAACTGGAACTGTTTCAAACGACTTGATGGAAGCGAATGCAATTTATAAGGTTTTTGGAGATAATGTTCCTGCAAGCTCAACAAAACCGTTTACGGGACATTGTTTGGGGGCGGCAGCAAGTATTGAGGCTTTTATTTGCTATCAAATTTTGAAAGGGGAAAGAAATTTACCTATTCATAAATATGATAACGAATATGATGAAAATTTGCCAAAAATTAATCTTGTAAATTCAAATACAGAAAATAAAAAAATAAATACTTGTATGAGTACGTCTTTTGGTTTTGGAGGGACAAATGCGGTTGTAATTATGGGAAATAAGACTGAAGCTGGCATTGCGAAAAGCGATGAACGACGTAGTAATCTCATTCAACCTGCAAATAATGAGATTGCGACGGCTACACTAAGCGTTTCACCTCGTAATAACAAAAATAATTGCCTCTCTGCATCTCAATGTCTTCCTCATTCTGAACCAATGGTTTTGATTGATAAATTAATTGATGTTGATATGAAAAAACAGATTGTAAAAACTTCTGTCACTATTCACAAAGATAAAATCTTTTTTGATAAAGATATTAATGGGGTTTCTCCGCTTGTTGGGATTGAGTTTATGGCGCAAACAATCGGTTGTTATGCTTTTTACAAGGCAAAAATGTCAATTCCTAAAATTGGTTTTTTGTTAGGAGCAAGATTGTATGAAAATTCTCTTGAAAAATTTGAAAATGGTAAAACATATATTATTACTGCAAGAGAGGTTTATGGAGATAGCGAGCTTGTTTCATTTGAATGTTTAATTTATAATGAAGGTGAAGATGGTGATGAAAGTAAGTATATTGCCAAAGCTACAATTAACGCATTCCAACCAAAAGATGTTGAAAAATATATAGGGGAATTAGAATAGTGGGTGAAAATAAAAAAGTTTTAGTAACAGGTTCAAGTCGTGGAATTGGTCGAGAAATAGCTCTATTTCTTGCAAAAAATGGCTTTGATATTGATGTGCATTATGCGCATAATAAAGAAAAAGCACAAGAAGTTGCAGACGAAATAAAATCTTTTGGGCAAAATGCGGAAATTTTGAAATTTGACATAAAAAATAGAGAAGAATGCGCAAAAGTTCTTGCAGACAAGCTTTATTACGGAATTGTTTTAAATGCCGGAATAGCGAGAGATAACGTTTTTCCATTGCTTGAAGGTGATGAGTGGGATGATGTTGTTCAAACGAATTTGACAGGATTTTATAATGTTTTGAAACCTCTTGTAATGCCAATGATTTCAAACAGAATAAGGGGGCGAATTATTACAATGTCGTCTGTTTCTGCTCTTTCCGGCAACAGGGGGCAAATAAATTATGCTGCATCAAAAGCAGGTATTATCGGTGCAACTCGTTCTCTTGCGCTTGAACTTGCAAAACGTGGAATTACTGTAAATTGTATTGCTCCGGGTGTGATTGAAACTGATATGATTAAAGATGTTCCGGTTGATGAAGTTAAAAAACTTATTCCGATGAAAAGATTGGGGCAGGCAAAAGAGGTTGCAAGTCTTGCTAATTATCTTATGAGCGAAGATGCGTCATATATTACGGGGCAAGTGATTTCTGTAAACGGAGGACTTTATTTATGAGGCGTGTTGTAGTTACCGGTATGGCATTAGCAAGTCCTTTAGGATGTGATATTAATACGGCTTTTTCAGGGTTACAAAAACTTGAGAATTGTATAGAATATGATACAAAATTAGACCAATATAAAAGATTAAATACAAGACTTTCTGCATATGTAAGGGGGTTTGAAATTCCATCAACATATAATAGAAAAGTTCTTCGTACAATGGGGCCTGTTTCAATTATGGCGGTTAGAACTGCAGAACTTGCACTTGAAGATGCCGGATTGTTGGGTGACGAAATTATTACAAATGGTGACACCGGTGTAAGCTATGGATCTTCTGCAGGGTCGCTTGATGCAATTATTGATTTTTACGGAATGCAAATTGATAAGGAGGTAAAGGGGCTGAACTCCGGTTCATATGTGAAAATGATGTCACAAACGACGGCTGTCAATATATCACTGTATTTCAAAACAATAGGTCGGTTGATACCGACATCAACTGCTTGCACATCCGGATCAATGGGGATTGGATATGCTTATGAGGCAATTAAAAATGGGTATGAAACAGTTATGATTGCCGGTGGTGGTGATGAAATGCACCCGACAGAAATTGCTATTTTTGATACGTTATATGCAACAAGTTTGAAAAATGATACACCAAAACTTTCTCCTTGTCCATTTGACAAAAATAGAGATGGACTTGTTTTGGGAGAAGGTGCAGGAACTTTAATTTTGGAAGAATACGAACATGCCAAAAAACGAGGTGCTAAGATTTATGCTGAAGTTGTAGGATTTGGGACAAGTACTGATGGTACACATATTACAAATCCAAATAGAAAAACTATGGGTAGAGCATTAGATTTGGCATTAAAAAGCGCAAAACTTTCTGCAGACAAAATTGGATATGTAAATGCGCATGGAACGGCGACTATTCAGGGTGATATTGCCGAAACCACTGCAACAGAAGAAGTTTTTAAAAGAAAAGTTCCTACAAGTTCGACAAAGAGTTATACCGGTCATACACTAGGCGCATGTGGTGCAATTGAGGCAATTTTAAGTATAGAAATGATGAATAAGGGCTGGTTTCATCCGACATTGAACTTAAAAGAAATCGATACTGAATGCGGAAATCTTGATTATATACAGGGAGATGGTAGGGAAATCAAGACAGATTATGTAATGTCCAACAATTTCGCATTTGGTGGAATTAATACATCGTTGATTTTTAAGGCAGTTGGGTAATTAATATGAAAAATAATAAAAATGTATTATATATCATCGCAGGAGCAAATGGGAGTGGAAAAAGCACATTAGCAAATGTATTATTAAAAGAAAAAAACTTAAAATTTCTTAATGCAGATGAAATTGCAAAAGAAATTGCTCCTGGTGCAATAAATAGTGTTCCAATATCAGCTGGAAAAGTTTATTTTCAGCGACTTAATGTTTTTTTTAAGAACAATTATTCATTTGCAGTTGAATCAACTTTATCAGGAAATAATATTTTAAGAATAATAAAACAAGCAAGAAAACAAAATTATAAAATTATTTTAATTTATTCCTTTTTAAAGGATTGCACTGTTTGTATTGAAAGAGTGAAGAAAAGGGTAAAAAATGGTGGACATAATGTTCCAGAGGAGGATATTGTCCGTAGGTATTATAAAAGTGTAGTAAAATTTTGGTATAATTACAAAAATATTGTAGATGAATGGACTTTGTTTTATAATGGATATGATTATGCTCCTGTAGTTGTTACTTTTGGAGCAGGTGATAATTTTGAAATTATAAATGAAGAATTGTATAAAAATTTTATAAATAAATTAAACATTGCAGAGGAAAAAATAAATGAATTATAAAGATACTTTAGAATTACTAAATATGTTTACTACTGCAGCACAAATTGCAAAATCTCAAAACAAATATGAATATCATTTAAAAATGGATGAGGCAACATTGGTAGAATTACTAAAAAAAGCTTTTCCAAAGATGAAAGACAGTACAAATATTTTAAGTTTAGCTAAACAAATATTAAATAGTTAAAATCAAATGATCGTAAATTTTTGTATTCCATTCTCAGTGTATTTATAACATAATAAGATTATGGAAAAATTGAAAAAATTAAAAGCTATAATTCCTGTTTTGGGTACTGTGTGTGTGGTTTTGTTATTTCATTTTAGCAAGATTTATGCACTCAAGTTCTATCCGGTTATTGTTAATTCTTTTATTTTTTGTGTATTTTTTTCATCTGTTTTTTGTGAAGAAACTATTATTCAAAAAATTGCTAAAAAAATGGATGGAGAATTAACGGATTTCTCTCGAAATTACACACGAAAACTTACTTATGTTTGGTGTATATTCCTGTTTGTAAATTTGTCTATTTCTTTTGCAACTGTTTTTATGTCGCCCAAAGTTTGGGAATTATATAATGCCTGTATTTCATATATTGCGTTAGGTGTAATGTTCGGGGTAGAATATATTGTGAGAATTATTTTGAGAGCTAAGTATGACAGAAAATAGAGAGCCATTTGTTTTTTATACATCAGGTTCAACAGGTGAACCTAAAATTGTACGCAAAAGTTATGAGTGCTTATTCAACGAGGCAATAGATTTGGCAAAATTTTTCGGCTTTTCAAAAGATATTGTTTTTGTTTCTACAGTTAGTGATGAGTTTATGTATGGAACAACATTTACGCTTATGTTACCAAAAGTTTTAGGTTGTAAAGTTGATGGGGAAAGAGTTGTTTATCCGGAAGATATAAAAAATTATGACAAATTCGTTTTTGTTTCTACTCCATCGTTTTTAGAAAAATTAGCGAAATATAATTATACTTTCAAACAAAAACCTGAAATGATTATCTCTGCGGGTGCCAAATTGGATGATAAAATATTTGAGTATTTAGAAAATATTTCAAATGGAGTTACTGAAATATATGGAAGTACAGAAGCAGGAGTGATTGCGTATCGCCAATCTGCAAGTTCAAGGTTGAACTTTTTTGATGCGGTAAAATATGATAATGGCAAAATTTCCTCTCCATATTTTGATGAATCTGAGCTTGAATTAAATGATGAATTAGAGTTTTTTCAAGATGGATTTGTAATAAAACAACGCAATGATAGGATTGTAAAAATTCAGGAAAAACGAATTTCTTTAGATGAAATAGAAAAAGTTTTGAATACAAATAATTTTATAGAAAAATCCTATTGCTTAAAATTGGATGACAAGCTTTGCGTTGCAGTAGTTTTGAATAACGATGGGAAAATTTTTCTTGAAAATAATGGAAAATTGGAGTTGGTAAAAAAGATAAAAAAAACAAATCCATGCCATAGTGGAGAAGGGCGAAAAGGTTCTTTATTCATACTACCTAAAAAATGGCGATTTTTGATAAATTTACCAGTCAATGATAGAGGGAAAATTGATAGTAAAAGGATTCGAGAATGGTTTAACACTAACATAACTTATCCTAATGTTGTTGGTTTTTCTAATGATGGTCGGAATAGTGAAATTGATTTGATTTTTCCGAAAAATAGCAACTTTTTTAATGGACATTTCCCTGATTTCCCAATTTTACCCGGTGTTGTACAATTGTTTTTTGCAAAAGAGTTTGCTAAAGATGTGTATAACCTCGATTTTGTGCCACAAAAGGTTAAAAAGATTAAGTTTTCGTCAATTATAAAGCCGGAATGCAAGGTAAAACTTGTTTTGAGCAAGAAGGAAGGTTCTGTGGATTTCAAATATATTTCTGGCGAAAAAACTTTTTCTTCGGGAACTTTTGTTTTATAATGAGATTATGATGGCAGTATGTGAAACTTTTATTGATGTACAATTTTTTGACCTTGACCCAATGAATGTTGTTTGGCACGGAAATTATGTCAAATACCTAGAAACGGCAAGGTGTGATTTATTAGCAAAAGTAGGATACACATATGATGATATGAAAAATGATGGTTATGCTTATCCGGTTGCAAAAATGGATTTGAAATTTATTCAGCCTGCAACTTTTATGCAAAAATTGAAGGTGGTATCTACGATTGTTGATATTGAACCCGCTTTGAATATCAAATATGAAATTTTTGATGTTCAAACCGGTGAAAAGATTTTTATTGCAAAAAGTATGCAGATTTGCGTTGATATAAAAACACGTAAAAGTGTATATGTTGCGCCAAAAAGATTTGTCGAAAGGTTGAAAAATTATGCGTAAATTTTGTATTTTTTTGTTAATAATTTTATGCGGGATAAATATCTGTTTTGCTTCAGATGATATTTTTAATCATCCTTCTACAAGCAAGGCTATTTCATCTCAAATGCCAAAATTAAAAGATGTTTCATGCAAATTTACGCAAGAAAAATATATAAATTCTGTTGTTTTGAAATCAGGTGGAAATTTTAAGTTTGTAAAAAGCAAAGGTGCGATATTTGAAACTTTGTACCCTATAAAATCGACTGTATCTTATACATCAGCTCAAAATAAACAGATGAACGACGTAATTGTTGCGGTGTCAAACAAAAATTACTCATATTTGGATAAGAATTTTTCTTTGTATTACAAACGAGAAAACGGTAATTGGACAATTGGTTTGAAACCTAAAAAAGGTACAATTATTGCTTCTCAACTTAATAATATAATTATTAAAGGAAATGTTGATATTAACAACATAAAAATTGATGCAATTAAAAACGGAACTACGGATATTCATTTTAAATGCGGAATAAATTAATCAATATTTTTAGAATAGTTTTTATCTTAATCCTTGTAACTCTTGGTTTACTGGTATTTTTTAGACCTGCACATACAGAAACTAATATTTTAAAAGCGATTTTTTCATCAACACAAGACAATTTGTTGGTAGATTTGAGCAGTAGATTTTCGGCAAAAGTTAATGTAATTGTGGAAAGTGACGATCCGCAAAAAGCTGAAAATACATCAAAAATGTTTTATGCTCAAATTGATAAAAATAAAATGCAAACATCAGACGTAAATATTACTGGGATTTTGGAGGATCTTGAAAAATATCATAACAATTTATTATCAAACAAAACTCGTAAACTGTTAATGAATAAACAGTTTGATAAAGTTATCGAAAATTCTTATGAAACTTTGTATAATCCAGTAATGCCACCGATAGGTTCAATTGATGATGATCCATTTTTGTTATTGACAGATTTTGTTATGAATTTGTCCGGTAATACTCAAATGCCGACGAATTTTTCACCAATTCAGTATAATGATAAATATTATAGTCTGATAAAGCTTGATGTGTCGAGTGATTTGGCGTTATCTCCGACGGTTTTGAATACCGAAATAGAAAAATTAGTCAATCTCCAAAAAAATTTGAGTAAAGATGGTGTAAAAGTTTATTTGACCGGCGCACCAATACATTCGTATTTCGCAAGTAGCCATTCTATTTTCGAAATTAATTTGATTTGTATATTGTCTACTTTGTTTGTAATTGCGCTTATATTCCTGTATTTCGGCTCGCTAATGCCTCTTGTTCCGATTGCGCTGAGTATTGGAGTGGGGATTTTTTCCGGATACTGCGTTACGGCATTGATTTTTAAAGATATACACATTTTGACATTTGTTTTTTCAACAACATTGATAGGTGTTTGTGTGGATTATTCTTTACATTATTTTGTGACTTTGAAAGAGGAAAAAGATGGAAATACTGCAATTAGCAAAATCTTTAAAAGTCTTACAGTGAGCTTGATTACGACAGTGAGTGCATTTTTAATTCTTTTGTTTGCAAATTTTATTTTGTTAAAACAAATTTCTGTTTTTACAATAACAGGTTTGATAACGGTTTATGGGATTGTGGTGTTATTTTATCCAATTATGAAAGATGCAAAGATGTTTGGGAGCAAAGGGGGACAATCTTTATCTGTTAAAATTTGGCAGTCAATGCAAGTTTTAAAAACTAAATTTAATATTGCCAATAAAATTAACTTAAAACATTTACGTTTTTGCGCTTCTACAGTGTTTGTAATTTTTCTTTTTCTAGTTATTTTTAATGTTCATTTTGATGATAATATCAAAAACATGTACACTCCGCCGAAAAATCTTCTTAATGCAGAAAAATTGTTTACGGAAATTATGGGTTCTAATGGCGATACGTCTATTTTTGTTGTGAAGGGTGATAATTTGGAAGATATTTTGCAAAAAGAGGAACAAATTGCGGATAAATTGGGTGATACAGAATATCAATCACTGAGTAAATATGTTCCGTCACAAAAACGCCAAAAATCAAACCAATACCTGATAAAAGAATTATATAAAAAGAATTTGAATGATTTTGCAATATTTTTACCGCCGGCAAAACGTGTTCAATTGCTAAATCAAAATATGTCAGATAAATTTTTGACTGTGAACAAAGATTTTGAATTTATGAAAAATAATTTTTTAATAGATAAAAATACTTCAATGATGCTAGTTTCTGATTATAGCGGGAAAAATATTGATGGAGTTAAGATAATTAATTTTCAGAAAGATATTTCATCTCAAATAAGGCATTGTAGAAGGGTTTGTTTGGAATTGCTAATTCCGATTTTTGGGTTGTTGTATATTTTATTAGCAAAAATTTATGACAAAAAATCAGGATTAATAATTCTTTTACCATCAATTTGTTCGGTTATTTTTGTGTTTGGAATGTTGGTGATATTTGATTGTCCTATTAATCTTTTCCACTTGCTTGCAATATTTTTGATAATCGGTTTTGGACTTGATTATTCTGTTTTCAGATTTACAAATCCTGAAAAATCAGGGGATTCCGTATTTTTGTCTTGCATAACAACTGTATTTTCATTTGTGCTATTGGCTTTTGCAGGTTTTAAGCTCATAAGTTCACTCGGAACAGTTTTGGCACTAGGACTTTTGAGTTCTTATATTTTTAGTTTAAAATTGATAAAGAAAGATATAATAAAGGGTAAAAATGAAATATAGACGTATAAAAAGGCACGTATCTCCACATATAAAAGCACTTGCTGACGCTCAAAAAATAGCTTTTGCGCCATTGACTTTTCAGGCAGTAGCGACAATGTTAAAGTTTGGAATTTTGGAGTTTTTAGACGAAAATTCGTCAACTGTTGAGCAAGTTATAGAAAATTGCGGTGTTTCTAAATATACAGCAGAAACCTTGTTAGAAGTGGCTTATACTTGTGGAATTGTTGTAAAAACTGAAAATAGATATTCCACAAGTCTTGTCGGGGCAGCGTTTTTGCATAATGAGATGACTAGGGTTAATTTCAATTTTACAAACGATGTTTGTTATCTTGGGGCATCAGAACTTGCAAATTCTTTTGAAAAAGCTGAACCGGTTGGGTTGAGAAAGTTTGTCGGAGATTATGAAACGATATATAACGCTTTGCATTTGTTGCCCAAAAGCATGCAAAAGAGCTGGTTTGAGTTTGATCACTTTTATTCTGACAGATGCTTTGAGGAAGTTTTAAAAATTATTTGTGAAAATTCTCCTTCTCAAATCTTTGATATTGGCGGAAATACAGGAAAATTTGAATGTGCTTGTCTTGAATTTGACAAAAAACTGAAAGTTAATATGATTGACTTGCCAGAAAATATCGAGGAAGCGAAAAAACACCTCAAAAATGAAAGATTAAATTTCTTTGGGCTGAATATTTTGAAAGATAATCTTCCAGAGCTTTCAGGTGCAGTATTTATGAGCCAATTTTTGGATTGTTTTTCCGAAGAACAGGTTGTGACAATTCTTTCTAACGTAAAAAATTCAATGCAAGATGGTACAAAAGTCTTTATTTTAGAACCTTTTACGGACAAACAATTGTTTGATGGTGCAACATATTCGCTAGTTCATATTTCATTATATTTTACATGTATGGCAAACGGAAACAGTAAAATGTATTCTGAAAAACGAATGATTGAAATGGCGCATAAAGCAGGTTTGAAAATCCATAAAAAGCACGAAAATATTGGTGTTCATGATTATACTTTGCTAGAGTTGTGTTGAGGGAAGAATTGGGCGAAAACGATAATCAAAAATGGTTTGAAATAAAAGAACAGGCTGCAGGGCGAAAACGTTTGCTATTGTTGTGGTATATTTATAAATTTGTTGGGAAAAAACCTGTAAAATTTATAGTGTTTTTTGTAACTCTTTTTGCGTTTTTAGGTGCGGGAAAAGTAAGAAAATATTCTCAAAAATATTTGAAAATAGCTACTGGAAATGGTGGCTTAATTCAATCATTTAGGCACTTTTTGAATTATTCATACAGTCTTGTTGATAATATGGAAATGTTTACTGACAATTTTTCATTTGAGGACATTTATTTTGCAGATGAAAATGTTCAAAAAATACTCTATGATGACCTTTTAAATAAAAAAGGATTGTATTTTTTATGTTCTCATCTTGGTAATATCAATGCGATGCGAACTTTTTTTCGTTCAGGTGAAGTTATTGATGATATCAGGGTAAATTTGTTTTTGGAAGCGCAACAATGTCAAATTTTTAAAAACTTTATAAATTCAATATCTTCTGATAACCCGATTACCGCTTATCCTGTAGAAAATATAGATGTTACAACTTCAATTGAGATTAAAGAAAAATTGGATAATGGTGAAATTCTTTTTATTGCGGGGGATAGGACTTCTGCGCATAATGAAAATGCGACGTTTACATCTAAATTTTTGGGGCAAAAGATGGGCTTTCCGATAGGAGCATTCAAGTTTGCTCTAATTTTGGGTGCGCCAATATATTTTATTGTTTGTACGGCTGAAAAAAATAATAAATACAAAATTCACTTGAAAAAATTTGAATTTAAAGGAAGTCGACAAGAGAGATTGGCGGAGTTGGAAAAACAATATGTGGAATTTTTAGAAGATTTAACTAAAAAATATCCGCTTCAATTTTATCATTTTTACGATTTGTTCTTAGAATAAAATTTCATGTTAGAATTACATTATGATTAAGACTGCGATTTTTGACCTTGACGGAACTTTATTGAATACATTGGAAGACCTTAAAGATAGTACGAATTACGCACTAGAACAATTTGGTTTCCCGACAAGAACTCTTGAAGAAATAAGAAAATTTGTTGGTAATGGCGTGAGAAAGTTGATAGAGCGTGCAGTTCCAACTGATTGTGATGCCGAAACTACGGAAAAATGTTTGGCAATTTTTAAACAACATTATTCGAAAAATATGTATAACCATACAAAACCCTACAATAGTATCTTAGAGATACTAAAGAAGTTAAGTCATAAAGGGCTGAAAATCGCCGTTGTGTCTAACAAATTCGATTCTGCAGTAAAGGAGTTGTGCGAAAAATATTTTACCAATTTAGTTGATGTTGCAATCGGTCAAGCTGATGATGTTCCGAAAAAACCAGCTCCTGATGGCGTTTTCAAAGCAATGAAAATATTAAATGTCGAAAAATCTACATCAGTTTATATTGGCGATTCTGAGGTTGATGTTGCAACTGCCAAAAATGCGGATTTACCTTGTATTGGTGTAACTTGGGGTTTTCGTGACAAAAAAGATTTGATTGGTGCAAAATATATTATTGATAATCCGCTTGAATTAATCGAAACAATCGGGAGAATGTAAATGGAAAAATTATCTGTAAGTTTGGAAGATTATATTGAAGAAATTTATATTCAAGTTTTGAAAAACGGGCAGGCAAAAGTTACCGATATTGCAAACGAATTGAAGGTAAAAAAAGCTTCTGTAACAGGAGCTTTGAACATTCTTTCTACAAAAAAATTGATTAATTATGCGCCATATTCACCAATAACTTTGACTAGTGAGGGCGAAAAAATTGCGAAGAATATTCTAACAAAACACGAAAATATTGCTTTATTTTTTGTTGAAGTTTTGGGGACTGAAAAAGACGAAGCTCTTGAATTGGCGTGTAAAATGGAACATATTGTATCAGAAAAAATATTTGGTAATATGATTAAATTAACAAATTATATAAAAAACAATGCTAAAGAAGATATTAAAAACTTGTATGAAAACAATTAAAAACCTTCTTCTTTGCTAAAATTCAGAATATGGTCAAAAATCTTTTCATTATATCTATTATCAATTGCGCTGAATGGTAAAACTACTCCGCCAAACTGTTTTTCAACATTCTTTATGACATTTAAAGTTTTTGATTTTGGTACGTAATCTATTTTTGTAATAATAGTGAAAATCGGCAAATCATAAGCCATTACCCATTCACGCATTTGAAAATCATTTTTTTGAATGTCATGTCTGCCATCAACAAGTTGAATAAGAGATGTGATTTGTTTTCTTTCCAATAAATATTCTTCCAAATATTTTTGCCAACGGTTTTGCGCTTCTTTTGAAACTTTTGCATATCCATATCCCGGCAAATCTGCAAGCATAAATTTGTTAGAAAAATCAAAGAAATTTATTAGCCTTGTTTTACCAGGTGTGTTTGAGGTTTTAGCTAATTTTTTGTGATTTGCAAGTCCATTGATAAAAGAAGATTTTCCGACATTAGAACGACCCAATAACGGAAATTCAGGTAGTGTGTATTCTGGACACTGTGATAATTTTTCTGCACTTATTAAAAATTTTGCTTGCATATATTTCATAGCCATAGGTTTATTATAGCATTTAAAATGAATAAGTAAATAAGCAAATAAAAGCGTATCTTTTCATATAATTCGCTTTATGCTAAAATCGAGTTATGGAAAATGGAATTTTGTCTATAAAAATCAAGTCAATGGAAAAAGTGGATGTGGATAACGTAATTGCCATTGAAGAAAAAGCATACGGTCCGCACCATTGGTCAAAGGATTCTTTTTTGAGTGAACTTTCTAATGATTTGGCAAGATATTTTTGTGCATTTAATGAAAATGGTGATTTGATTGGATATTGCGGATGTTGGCAAATTCTTGAAGAATCTCATATTACAAATATTGCTGTTCATCCTGATTTTCGTCAAAAACATGTTGGTGAAGCTCTTTTGACGGCTATTATTGATGAATGTTATCGAAATATGGCAAAATATATTACATTAGAAGTTCGTGTCGGGAACAAGCCTGCTATCGGACTTTATGAGAAATATGGCTTTAAGTCGCTAGGAACACGCAAAGGGTATTATCAGGATAATAATGAAGATGCCTTAATAATGTGGACAGAAAACATTTTTTACGATAAATTTAAGTTAGGATATGAAAAAAATATCGCTGATTTAAAGGGGAAAATTAATATTTTATGACTAATAACACTGCCGCACCAAAAATTAGAGTTGTAAAAAAACAGATTGAAGGTATAAGATTATCATTTGGAAGTTTATTGCTGATTTTATGTTGCACTTTTTTACTAATTCTTGCCACATTTACTCAGTTTAATGTAACACATTTTATCTTGCCTTCTGGTCTTTTTAGCGGTGAGCAGTTGAGTGTACAAGATTTTTTACATACGTATAAACTTATTCCACAAGTTCCGGTTGTGATGTTTATAGGTGCGTTTTTGGGCAGAAAATTTGGTATAACAAGTGTTTTGTTATATATTTTACTTGGTCTTTTTGTAATTCCGGTTTTTGCTCTCGGAGGAGGCCCAAAATATATTTTTGAATACAGTTTTGGATATATTTTAGCTTATATTCCGGCAATATTTTTTGCGGGTTCAATATTAAAAAGTGGATTTTCAAATAGAAATATTCTACATGCTGTGCTTGTTGGAGTGTTGACAATCCATATTATTGGAATTTTGTATATGTTATTTATTGCTGGGTTAAAACACGACGGTTGGACTTTTATGAGCGGTTGGATTTGCTCGCAAAGTGGAGCAAAAATCATTTATGACCTTGTGTTTAGTTTTGCAGCAGTGTTTATTGCAAAGTACGCAAAAATTATTTTGTGGTTCTTTATGTAGATTGAAAATCTATCAGACATAAAAGGGGTAATACAATGAAAATTCAAAAAACAAGTTTTAGTAATCCGTCATTTGGTTCTAACAGGAAGAAATTTGATGTTCAAGGTCATATTGGCACGATGTATGATAATGGGCGAAAAGTTACATATAATTCTCAAAATATTATTGATACTGTCGAGCCGAATAATGTAAAAAAAGTGCTTGTAAGTTCGCTTTCAGGATTGAATGCGCTTGGGCAAGATACATTTTGTTCTGAAATTGAATCTGCAAAAGAAATTATCGCAATGAAGGGGAATGATAACGTTAAGTTGTTGCCACTATTGTCTTGCCAACCCGGTATTGCGCAAGATACAACCGTTGCGGAAAAACTGTTGGATAAAAACAAGTTTTATGGATTGAAATTCCATCCGTCTAATACGAATAAAGCTATTAAGGATAATTTTGACATTTATTCAAAATATATTACGTTGGCAGAAAAGAAAGGATTGCCTTGTGTTTTTCACTCCATAACAGATGGGAAGTCTGACCCTGTTGAGATTATAAAGCTTGCAGAACAACACCCGAAACATCCTATTATCTTGTATCATATTGATTTGGCAAGCCAACCGGAACAAATGGCTAGAACAATTGATAATATTTCAAATTCTGTAAAAGCTGGAAAATCAAACTTGTTTATTGATATTTCTTGGCTGACAAATTTATGGGATAATGCTGAACAGAACAAAAACACTATAAAACAAGCGTTGAAAAAACTTGGTGCAGATAGAATTTTGTTCGGCTCTGATACTCCGATTACAGAAATGGGTAATAGGGATAATTATGGCAAATTTGCGGATTTTGTTGAAGATACGGTAAAAGAATTTTATACAGACAAGCCAAAAGAAGGCGAAAAAGCTTTGAATAAAATCTTTTATGATAATGCAGAAGAATTATTTATTAATAAAAATTGGTTTAATGCAAAATCTCAACCTTCTAAATCAAAGACTCTGTTGATAGGTGTTGGGGTTGGAATAGCTGCAATTGCGGCTATTGCTTTAAAATGTTTGCATGGCGCAGACAAAACTGTTGAAAATAGTCCTTCTCACGTAAGCAAAAAATAATTAGTATTTGTTACTTGCAAAAACAAGCGCAATAGTGGTTTTCGGCGATATTGTCAAGTGTCGGAATTTTTTCGGTGCAAATTTCAATACACTTTTCACATCTCGGGTGAAAACGACATCCTGAAATGTCTTGCAAAATCGTCGGTGGTTGACCTTGAATTGTTTCAAGTTTAGAATTTTTGTTTGACGGAAGTGAGCGTAAAAGTGCTTGTGTGTATGGATGTTTTGGATTTGCAAAAAACTCTTTTGATGGTGCAGTTTCAACAATTCTGCCAGCGTACATAACTGATACATTATCAGAATTTTCACCAACAAGTGCCAAATCGTGTGTAATCAAAAGAATTGATGTGTTTTTGTTTTTTTGAATATCTTTTAGCAAAGACATAATTTGCGCCTGAATAGTTACATCTAGTGCGGTTGTTGGTTCATCTGCAATCAAAATTTCTGCATTACAACATAATGCCATAGCGATAATTGCACGTTGTTTCATACCGCCTGAAAATTCGTGTGGATAGGCCTTCATTCGCTCCCTTGCACATGGAATTTGAACAGCCTCAAGTGCTTCAATAGCTCTCCTTTCAGCTTGTTCTCCTTTTAAGTTTTGATGAATTTTAATGACTTCTAAAAGCTGGTTTCCGATTGTGTATAAAGGATTTAATGAGGTCATAGGATCTTGTGGGATTAGTGCAATTTTAGCTCCTCTAATTTTTTGCATAGCTGATTGCGGTTTTGATAATAAATTTTCGTTATTATAAATTATCTCTCCGCTTGTAATTTTTGCGGTTTTGGGTAGCAAATTTAAAATACTCATTGCACTAATTGATTTTCCACAACCGGATTCTCCGACAAGTGAGTGCATTTCACCTTTTTCAAGTTTGAAAGAAACATCAAATAATGCTTGCCTAAAACCGCATTCACAATTAAAACCCAGATTAAGATTTTTTACATCTAATATCGCCATAAACATATAATACAACATAGTTTTTAATATGTGAATAGGTAAAGAAGCTAAGCAAAATAAAGTCCTCCCTTGTGAGAGGTGATAAAAGGTGGGTGTTGATTGAATATTATGTATTTAATTTAGCCTGTCATTACGAGGAGCGAAGCGACGTTGTAATATGTAAATTAAAATCTGTTCAAAATGACAATAAAACCTATTTGTTAACAAATGTTAAGATAAATTTTCTTCGGCTTATACCATTTATTTATAAGCTTTTTCAGGTTTTGACATGGCTGAAAGTCCATGCTGGCATGCAATTTTACAATCCAAAAATTTTTTATTAAAGTACAGGGGATAAAAATTAATTTGATTTTCTTTTCACGAGGAAAATTGAAAGGGGAAAACAAGATGAGTATTAACAATGTATCTAATTTTTATGGCAAAGATTATGCCGCTGAGTTTGGTAAAAAATGGGAAGCTCAAATAAATGAAAACCAAAAACAATTATCTGGCATGGGCGTAACTGTTCCTATTGGACAATCAGTTGATAAAAAACCTGAATTAACAGGATTACAAGTTGAAAAATCAGACGTTACTGCAGAAAAAATTGATAGAGAATTGACTTCTGATAAAGCTATTAAACAAGCTGAAAAAGAAGCTCAAAAAGCATTTGTTGAATACGGTTCAGAAGATGGTAAAAAAGTTTCTGAAAAAGATGCAAAAAAATTAGCTAAAAATTATGTTGAAAATGAACAACATAAAGAAGAAGTTAAAGGTACTCAAGTATTTATAGATAAAAAAGCTTACAAAGCAGCTGAAAAAGAACGTAAACAAAATTACGAAAAACTATACGATACATACAGAGAACAAGGTTTTACAAGAAAAGAAGCAAAACGTAAAGCTAACGCTCAACTTGCTGATAATGAGTACATTCACGGAAGAAAAACTCGTAAATTTGTAGAAAATAACAGAGCTTATTTCTACGATGAAAACGGTAATTTCTCAAGTGACAAATTTAAACAAAAAGCCGTAGAATATGCAAACATCAATACTCAAGATGATGAAACATTGAACTATCACTTGAGTTTGAAAGAAAGACGTGCAGCAGCACAACAAGAAGGCGTAAATGCAAAAGTAATTAAAAATATTGCAAAAGCATCAAACTTAGATTACGAAAAAGATAATACAAATCTATATCGTACCGCATTTGTAGCAACAACTACAGGTGCAGGCATCGGAATTGGAAGTTTATTTCACATCGGTTCATCAGCAGCAGCTGCAGCAGGAGCAAGTTCATCAGCAACTGCCGGTGCAGGTGCAGGAGCTGCCGCAAGTGGAGCAGCTGATGCAGCCGCAAGTGCAGCAGCCGCAGCATCAATTAACGGAGCAGCAGTTGGAGGAATATCAGGCGCAGCAGCAGGTATTGGCGGTGCAGGTTTCTTAGCAGACAAAGGTGTAAATGAAAAACGAGTTTACGCACCAGGCAAACCTGAAGAACCGGCTCACAAACCGGAAACACCGGAACACGACTTAATTCCGCCACAAGCACCAGCTGACACACCGGCTCAACCAACTCCACCGGCTCAAATTCCTTGTCCTGAAGATAAATGGGAATCTGAATATTGCGACCACAAAGTTAAAAAAGGTCAAAACTGGTCAACAGTAATCTTAGGAAAAGTTGAAGTTAACGGTAAAAAACCTCAAGGTAATGTTTTGAAAGCACTAATTCACGCAGAAAAAATTAAACACGGCGTAACAAACTTTAAACTAAATACAATGCCTTCAACAATGAGGTTGTACACAGATTACTCAGACTTGTTGGAAAATGCTGAAATCATGAAAAAATATCCTGAATTGAGATATTTGAAAGATGCACAAATTACATTGAAATGTAATGGAAAAGTTGCAAGCCAAAACGGCAGACCAAGAACTCCTTATACTGCTTTCACAGGTGCAGCAGTTGGAACAAACAGATACAAACAAAGTTGTAATGACAACGAACCTATAAGATACTAATTATAGTATTCAATAAACATTGAAAAAGGTGGGAAAACAATTCTCACCTTTTTGGTTTTATATAGCTGTTTTAGTGAGAAGTGAATAGTGGAAAGTGAAACGTGAAAAGACCTTATCGTTATGAATAAGTGAATGGTGAATAGTGAGTAGACCATATTGGAAAAGATATTTTCTTTCATGCTTCCAAAACTTCTAATCTTTCCCCTCGCCACTTGGGGAGACAAAGGGAACCGCAGAGCTGTGCGATGCGTGTGACCCTGTCTGCCTTGTGCTGAGGGTGCCTGAAAGGCAGGAGAGGGGTTCAAACCACAAGATACTGAAACAAGTTTAGCATGACCATAACTTGTCATTGCGCACTTGTTGCGCAATCTATTGACTTGTTTACTGTCATTACGAGGAGCGAAGCGACGTAGTAATCCCATTCATATTAAAAATAATGAGATTACGATGCAAATTAAAGTTTGCTCGTAAAGACAATTTAGGGCTATGTGCGTAGCCACTAAAATCTAAACGGATAATCTTTTGGGATTTTCCAGCCATTTTGTTGAATTAGTGCAGTACAAAAGGCGTGGTCTTGTACTCCTTTACCTCCGTTACGGCAATTTTCGTATAATGTTGATGTTTCTCCATCCCAGTTCCATTTGAATGGTTCAAGCCCCTTTCCTATATGGTATTTAAAATCACTGTTTTCTGATCCGTTGCCGTGAGTTGCCTTTGCCGGGTAATACATAAATAAAAATGAGCATTTTCCGTAGCCAGAATGTTGTTCAATACATTTTTTAGGTTTGTCTGGATAGAAAACCCATTCTCTTGAACTGTCTTCAAAATTTTGTTTCATAGCACTTCCGTCAGGAAAATAGACTATTAAACGCCCTGTTGAATCAATTTCTTGTTTTAGAATTTGCATGTATGGCGCAAGGTATGTATTGAACCATTTTTGAGTTTCTGAACTTCCATCAATTGGTTTACCCTCGTCATCCATTTGCGCACCGGATAAATCATCAAACCAATATTTTTTATCTCCATTATCGACTTCTGAACGGACAATTGCTTGGTTTATGGAAGAATAAAACTTAGCCAATCTTGTTTCAACCACTTTTTTCTTTGGTTTGCCATAAGTGTTGGAATGGTTAATGCCGCAACAACACCGATTATGCCGAGAGTGATTAATACCTCTGCCAATGTAAAGGCTATTTTACGAGAATTGTTCCAATGGGCTACGTGCGTAGCACCTTCGGCAAGTGTGAAAGCAGTTTTTTTAAGTGAAAAGTGAGAAGTGAAACGTGAAAAGACCATATCGTTAAAGTTGTTTTGGTTCATGTTTCCAACACATGTCATTGCGCACTTGTTGCGCAATTTTTTATTACCAATATTGTTAAAATATACTTCTTTATTTTTCATTAGACCTCTCAATAAAAAGATAAATAGCATTATATATAAATAAATCAATCTACTTATATATAGACTAGTATAATTAATTTTACACTTAATGTCAAGGTAATTTATAATTAAAGGATGATTATTAATGACATGACGGATTATCAATTAGTTAAATTTCTTTTGAATAAAGAATATGTAT
The DNA here is from genome assembly GCA_001765415.1 of Candidatus Melainabacteria bacterium MEL.A1. GTDB lineage: Bacteria > Cyanobacteriota > Vampirovibrionia > Gastranaerophilales > Gastranaerophilaceae > Stercorousia. The sequence goes on along the minus strand of CP017245.1, from coordinate 1,129,052 downwards.
TACAAAAGGATTTATCGGATAAGTTGAATGAGTATTTTGGGAAGAATACTAAGCCTGCTAATTTTTCTGCGAAATTAAAAAGGGAGTATTTGACTTTTAAAGATTTGAAGGCGATTTGTGATATTTTGGGATATAATTTGATAATTGAAAAGAGAGTTGGAAAGTAAGTAGTTTTAGTGAGAAGTGAAAAGTCCGTATCAAGGAAGTTGTTTTCTTTCATTTCACCAACATTTACTTTTTTCCCCTTGCCCCAACGGGTAGACAAAGAGATCCGCAGAGCTGAGGTGATGCGTGTAACCCTGTCTGTACTTTGTGTTGAGGGGGATTGGTTTTTGTTTTGCTTTGAATAATATTTAATCAGCACCTACCAAAATATGATGTATGGAAAAATGTTGTCACAAAGGTCTACGTGCGTAGCACTTGATAAAATTTGAAAAATATGTTAATATTCGATTAAGTTAATATTATTAGAAGGGTAGCTTTATGAAAAATATAGTTGTTTATACAGATAAAAACGAATCAAAACTTGCTGATGTTTTGGCACAAATTGATGATACAAATGTTAGGATTGAAAATGCAGAAAATCTAAAAGATTATGAAATGCTTAACCCGGGCTTGGTTGTTGTGGAAAGCGTTCCAAATATTAAAGATGTGTTGATGACTACAAAGTTTAAAGCTCCAACTCTTTTTATTGGAGAAGTTTTTAAAGGAGCAACAGTTAGAGCGGTAATTTTTGATTTTATCAAAACTCCTGTTGACAACCTTGAACTTGTTATTAGAGCGAATGCACTTTTGAAATACAAGGAACTTCGTGATAAATTAAAAGTTGTTTCTACAACTGATGAACTTACAGGTTTGCATAATAGAAAATATATGCAAGAACGTATGGAACAAGAAATTTCTCGAGCAAGAAGATATGGTACAAAATTGTCTTGCTTGTTGTTTGATTTAGACTTTTTCAAGGTTGTAAACGATATTTACGGTTATGAATGGGGCGATGTTTTACTTCGTTCTATTGCTGATAAATTGAAACAATTAATTAGAAAAGAAGATATTTTAACTCGTTACGGCGATGAGGAATTTCTATTAATTCTTCCAAACACTTCTGAAGAAAACGCATTTTTGTTCGCGGAAAGATTTAGACGTGATATTGAAAGAATGGAATTTATTCCTGCTGGAGAAGAAGAAAGACATCCGATTACGATTTCAGGTGGCATTGCGACTTATCCTTGTATAGAGGATACAGAGGAAGACGCTAATACGATTATCAGATATGCTGAACATGCTTTGTATAATGCTAAGAAACGTGGTAAAAACAAGATTGTTCAATTCTCTCAAATTAATTTGGGTGAATAAAGATTTGATATGTTATAATTCACTTGCAAATCTTTTTACATAAGGTGGCGGAATTATATGTTAATTTTTTCTATTTTTTTGGAAAAAATTATTCAATATTTCGGTACATTCTTTTTCCATAATTCCACCGTAGACTTTTAATTTTGAATTAGCGATTTTTCTTAGGTCAATTTTTGAGCCTAAAGCGCCGTAATTGTGGTCATAAGCACCAAAATAAACTGTTTTTATGCGAGAATTTATTATTGCCCAAGCACACATTGGACAAGGTTCAAGGGTTACATACATTTCGCAATCATCTAAGCGCCATCTTTTTAATTTTTGTTCGGCTTCTCTTATTGCAAGAATTTCCGCATGTGCGGTGACATCGTTTAGCAATTCCTTTTGATTAAAGGTTTCGGCTATAACTTCATTGTCTTTTACGATTAATGCTCCAACAGGGATTTCTCCGTTTGCTTGTTTGGCTAATTTTATTGCACGTTCCATTAGATAACCTCAACTGCGTTAGACAAATTCAAAACGAGTTCAACGCAAAAACCGCAAGTTTCATCGCTATGAAGTTTGATTTCACCATTCATTGCTTCAACTAAACCTTTTACGATAAACAACCCTAAACCTGTTCCCCGAGTGGTTCTGGTTGTATTATCATCAAGTCTGATGAATTTTTCAAAAAGTTTGTTTAATTTGTCTGGCGGAATAACGTCACAATCATTTTTTACATAAATAATAGCTTTATCTTCTTTTACAGTTACATCAACAGTAATTTTCGAGTTTTCATTTGCATATTTTGCAGCATTTTCTAACAAATTTACAAACACTTGAATTAATCTGTCTTTGTCGGCATCAACAAGTGGAAAATCTTCTGCGATGTTGAATACAATTTCTTTTTGGGCTTTGTTCTTGATAAGAATTTTGGCTTCTTCTAAAACTTCCGGAATCCAAACTTGTTCAACTTTAGTTCTAAGTCGCATACCTTCAATGTCAGGGATTGTCAACAAATCTTCAATTAAGCGTTTTAGTCTTTCAGATTGTTCTTTAATTATTCTTAAAGATTTTTGACGAGTTTCCTCATCAATCGTAATATCTTGGCGCATTAATCGGGAAGTGTAACCTTGAATACTTGTTAGTGGAGTTCTCAATTCGTGACTTACTGTGTCAATAAGGTTTGAACGAAATTCGTTTAATTGTTTTAATTCAACGTTATTTTTCTTTAGTTGAATATAAGATTTGTGAATTTCTGTTGCCATTCTGTTAAATTCAAAAGCAAGGAAAATAATTTCGTGTGGAGTAAAAGCAGTTGTTAAAAGTCTGATTTGGCGCTCGTAATTTCCTTTGGAAATCGCAATAATACCTTTGAAAAGTTGGCGGATATTGATATACAGGTAATATGTATATAAACCGACTACAAAAATGATAGTTAGGGTTGCAAATAAGCAAGAAAGAATGATTTTTAAACTGTTATTTGTAATTGCTTTTTTAGTAACTTTTTCGGTTGTATTTACGATAATTGTAATTTTAGGTTCATTTTTTGAAACATAGACGAGAGGTTGGTTTTTCACATCTCCAAATACTATCGGGCTGTTTTTGCGCAATTTTTTGGGAAGAAGTGACATTGTTTTTTTGTATGCTTCTTCTGTATAATTGTGTTCAGCAATTAAATCCCCATCATTAGAAAGCACATATATTTGGCGTTTGTCATCAGATAGAGATTTGAACAATTCATCTTTAATTGCATCAAGTTTGTATGTCGCAACAAGATATTCGTTGTCACTGATTTTTACGGGAATGGTCGCTTTTTTATTTTTCTTGTTTTGTTCGTGAATTTTGTTTAGTTTTTTAGCGTTAACAATTTCTAACTTTTCGCAATCAGGCAGGGATTTTACAACTTCATGCAAGTAAGTCGTTTTTGCCGCAGGAGTTTTAAAATAATTCAATGAAAAAACAACTTGTTCAAGGTTACTTGAAACTGTTTTGTTGAAAAAATCAATTTCATCAGAAACCATGTTTGCAATTAGAACAGCGGACTCTCTTAGTTGATAACGCATTGATTGCTGGTTAATATTATTGATAATAAAACCGCTTATAGACATTGGGACAATTACCGCAAAAACAAATACTACGGCAATTTGTTCAACAATTTTAAAATGTTTTCCAAACATATTATTCTTCTCCAAACGGAGTTAACTTATAACCTACATTTGTTACGGTGTGAAGATATTTTGGGTGTTTTGTGTCGGGTTCTATTTTGTTTCTAAGTCCGCCAACATGCACTCTTAGCATTCTAACATCTTCATCACTATCATACCCCCAAACTTCATCTAACAATGTGGCTAAAGTAACCGGAGTATTGAAATGTTGTATTAGGCAATAAAGAATTTCAAATTCTGTAGGGGTTAGTTTAACTTTTTTGTTAACCACAATCGCTTCAAGTGTTTCAGGGAAGATTTGAATATCTCCTGCATTCAAAACTTCGTCAGACATAACAGTTTTATCTTCAATCTGATTTCTTCTCAAAAGCACTCTTATTCTAAGTAGAACTTCTTGTACGTCAAAAGGTTTAACTAAATAATCATCCGCACCACAATCAAAACCTTCTGTTTTATCGTCAATAGTTCCTTTTGCAGTAAGCATAAGTATTGGAATTGCAAGTTTTGCTTGACGAATGTTTTTGCAAACATCAAAACCATTCATTTTAGGCATCATTACATCAAGTAAGATTAAGTCATAAGAATTGTTGAGAGCTTTGTTCAAGCCTTCCAAACCGTCTTTTGCAGTGTCAACAAAATATCCGCTTGCTCTAACGTCAAACTCAAGCAACTCTCTAATTTCGTCATCATCATCAACTATTAAAATGCGTTTTTCTGTCATATTTATCCCTTTTGTACCATAATATTATACAACATTTTGCGTTATTTCAATTGATTATAAAGAAATGTTTATAAAAGTGAAAGATTTCGAGCAATTTCAAGTTTAAAAGAGTTCATTTGTTGTTGCAATTCATAACACGGTATTTGGTATTCGTTATTTGCAATTTCTAACATAATATTTTTATTTTTTTCGGAAATTTTTGTTCCAAGATATATCGCTTTCGGTTTTACTGGCATAATGAATTTACTATCATCTTCTGAAGATGTGATATATCTCCATTCCCTTTCGTATTTCCAATCTTCGCTTTTATTTATTATTAAAATATTTTCGAATATTTCTTTTTGTTTGGATAGTATAGCTTTACTCATATCTATTGGTTTTGGAGTATAAAAAACAGGAAATAATTGCTTTTTAAATGAATTGGTAAGTTCTAAATTTGAAATATTATATTCAATGCAAAATCCTGTATGGTTTTGTGCGTAGTGTGACCACATCAAAATATTATTATATGTTTCTGAAAAACAAGAAATTTTGACTTTTTGTTGTAATGCATTTTTTAATTTTGCTCGACTATTTTCTAAAATTTCTTGAGTTGTGTTGGAAAAAATTTTATGGCTACTTAATATTTTGGAAATATCTCTATTTTGCTGTTTTTCTCGCAATAAATTTTCTAGTGTTTTTTCCATATCAAAGCAGCCAGCACAATCGTAAGGGTCGTTAAAGTCTTTTGGCATTGATAACCATACATAATTCTTTTTTAGTGATTCAACTTTATACCCCGCATCATCAAAAGATCTATACTGGAAAATAGAATGTGGTATTAGTAATTCTTTTAGACAAAAAGCTTTTTCCACAAAACTAGCATTTTTGTAATTCAGTAATATTTCTACAAAAGTTGCTTTAAGATATTGACGTAATTCTTCATTTGTCATAGTGCTAAGATCTGGAATATTTGTTACGCCAAGATCTGCTAATAGATTTTTTAATTGTGCTTGTTGATGATCATTCATATTATTTACTCCTATAAAGTACTACATGTTATTATACTGTATTATTTTATAAATAATATAAATATGGCATGGATATATCAAAGAATTAATTATTTACACTTCATTATAAGTTTTAAAATGTGCTTTGCAGACTTCTTTTAGGCGATCTTTGCCATATTTTGCAATAAATTCGGCTGCAACATTTTTGACTAACCCTGAACAACCTTTTTGGAATTTCAAGCCGTAAGTTGCTTCCATTGCTTGCATTTTTTCAACAAAAGTCGCTCTAGCCAAAACTGATGCTGCGGCTACTGCAATATCGCTTTCTGCTTTACACATTTGCTCCAAGTGAATATTTCTTCCATTTTTCATTAATGCTGATTGGATTAATTTTTCATCCCCAAATTTGTCAGACAAAGCGTATTCACAATGATTGTGTTCAAGAATATTTTCAATTGCTCTGGCATGTCCCCACGCTAACAATTTGTTCAAGTTTTTTATGTTTGAATAAAGTTCATTATATTTAGAATTTGAAATTGCAATAATCGAATGCGGCGCAGTTTTTTTTATTTCTGCAGCAAGCATTAACATTTTTTTATCAGATAATTTTTTACTATCTTTAATCCCCAATTCTCTGAAATATTGAGCAGATTTTTCATCAGCCAAAACTCCGGCAATAACTAAAGGCCCGAAAAAATCTCCTTTACCGGATTCATCTGTTCCGATATGTGCTATAAATTCTGTCATTTTGTCCTTTCATTGGAAATTCGATGTTGAGGTAGGTTAACCAGCACCCACCTACACATCCCTCATTAGGGAGGAAAATTACTTTTTCATGCTTAGTAATTTCTTGTCGCCCTATAGTCCTATTGTCTTATTGGCTTCTTTTGATAACGCCTACGCATCTATCTTTGCATCCACGCATCTAACAAATAACTGCTTATCTTACCCCTTCAGGTACTGCCATTGGAATTGGAACTGGAGCTGCAGTAGTTTGAGGTTTTGTTGTTACCGCTGCTGCCGGTTTTGGGGTTTGATTTTGAATAGGTTTTTGTTGTTGATCGATTTTTCTTACAGATTCTGGTAAAACCGGTTCTGTTTCGTTTAAATCAATTTCTTCTTGTTCTTCCTGTTTAGGTTTGGCAGCGGTATCGCCAATAACTTTATTTGGATTTACTGAACCGAATGGAACTAATTCTACTTGAGGGTAATTAAATTCAGCTTTTCCATAAGGTTCTGTTGCAACTTTCATTACATCTTTCCAAATAAGTGCCGGAACTGTACCACCTTGAATGGATTTGTTCATAACGGTGTTATCATCGTTTCCTACCCAAACACCTGTAACAATGTTTGGAGTATATCCCATAAAGTAAGCATCTTTGTTATCGTCAGTTGTTCCTGTTTTGCCGGCAGCCGGTTTTCCTATGTTTGCAGCACGACCTGTGCCGTTTGTAATAACTGTTTTCATCATTGCAGTCATTTCTGCTGCGGTATTCATACTCAATTGGTGAGTAATTTTCGTTTTTGGAGCTTTGTAAACAACTTTTCCACGAGAAGTTTCAACTCTTTCGATTGCGTAAGGTTGAACGACATAACCGCCGTTTGCAAAAGCTCCATAAGCTCTTGTAAACTCAAACAATTTTACACCGTTTGAACCCAAAGCGATTGTATAGTCATATTCTAATGGAGTTTCAATTCCTAAAACTCTTGCAGTTTGGATTACTGAACGAATACCAACTTCTTTAATTAATCTTGCGGCACAAACATTAGAAGATACCATCAAAGCCGTATATACAGGAATTTTACCTCTGTATTTGTTACCGTAATTTCTAGGTGACCACTGACCGATTGTCAAAGGTCTGTCTTCAATCATATCGTTTGGAGAAATACCTTTTTCCATTGCTGCGGCATAAACGATAGGTTTGAAAGAAGATCCCGGTGGTCTAACTGCCTGAGTAACCCTATCATATTGGCTCTTTGTATAATCTTTTCCGCCTGAATATACGAGAATTTTTCCGTCAATCGGGCTAAATGAGAATACTGCAGCTTGGTTTTTCTCTCCGCCTAAGCCCCAACCTCTAAGGTTTCTTAAAATAGCTTCATTGGCTGCTTTTTGAGCTTTGTAATCAAGGGTTGTAACTACCTTATATCCGCCTTGAGAAATTTCTGTTTCGTCAAAGCCTAATCTTTCCAATTCTTTCATTACGTAATCACAAAAATACGGAGCTTTATTAGTTGTATAGAATTGAGGAACTTTTGCAAGGTGAACCTTTTCTTCTTTTGCTTTTTCGTATTCTTCAGTTGTAATGTATCTCATTTTATACATTCTTGTAAGAACCTGATTACGTCTTTTAACCGCCAAATCCATATTGTTGAATGGATTGTAAACGGATGGAGCTTGTGGCAAGCCCGCAATTAGTGCAAGTTCTGCCAAGTCACAATCTTTCAAATGTTTGTCAAAATATATTTGCGCAGCACCTTCAACACCATAAGCACCTGCGCCTAGATATACGTTGTTCATATACATTTCAAGAATTTGATCTTTAGAAATTGTTTTTTCAATTCTTGCTGCAATGAACAATTCTTTCAATTTTCTGTCAAAAGTTCTTTCGTTGTTAAGGAAAAGAACCCTTGCCAACTGTTGGGTAATTGTACTTGCACCTTGAACAACATGACCAGCAATTACGTTTTGCAAAGTAGAACGTGCCAAACCTGTGATGTCATAGCCGTGATGGCGGTAGAAGTTTTTATCTTCTGTTGCAATTAATGCTTTTTTCAAATTGTCAGGAATATCTTTCAAGTCAATTTTTTCGTAAGTATAAGCCGTAAATGTCTTGATGATTTCGCCATCACCTGAATAAATTTTGGTAACAATATTTGGTTTAAATTGTTCCAAATTGTTGATTGGCGGAAGTGATGATAAATAAAGTTCTAAAGAAGCAACACCGGCTAATGCGCAAGCGCAACTCATTATAAAAATAAATCTTATTGTTGAGAAAAAGCCACCGTTTTTTCTCTTAGAACTCTTTGATATATTTGCTCTTGCCATCTCTTTGGCAGTATAATTTTTTCTTACGTAATATTTTGACATGAATACTCCTTGTTAGGGACAATTTTATTATAAAAGTGTTTTATTCGCAAATTACAATGATTAGTCTTGTCTTAATTCAATATAATCGTGTAATGCTGCTTGCCAGTTTCTACAAATTCCGTTATTATCCATAACACTATGTGCAGGGCGTTTGGCAGGGCGTGGAAATTCTGCAGTTGTGCAAGGTTGAAGATTTACATCTAATCCTGCTTGAGCAAAAATTTCTTTTGCAAATCCGTACCAACTTGTTGAACCAGAACCGCATACGTGATAAGTCCCGTAAGGTTTTGATAATAATTTCACTATTCCATTTGCAAGTTCTACAGTCCAAGTTGGACATCCAACTTGATCATCAACAACTTTAACTTCTGCTCTGTCTGCCAAACCAATCATTGTTTCAACAAAGTTTTTGCCATGATGACCGTATAACCAGCTTGTACGTGCGATATAGTGTTTTTCACAAAGGCTTCTTACCGCCTCTTCTCCTTCATATTTAGTTAATCCGTAATTATTTATCGGATCAGGTCTGTCTTGCGGAGTGTAAGGCTCTTGTTTAGTTCCATTGAAAACGTAATCTGTTGAAATATAAACAAGTGTAATTCCTAATTTTCCGCAGGCTTCTGCAATATTTTCTGTTCCTGTAACGTTGATAAGTTCGGCAGTTTTCAAATCTTCTTCTGCTTTATCAACATTTGTATAAGCGGCGCAATGAACAACAACATCCGGATGAATGTCAGTTAAAACCTGTTTCACCTGTTCTGCGTTTGTAATATCCATTGTGTCAACATCTGTTTCAATAACAAATGCTCCACTATCTTCTAATATCGGGCATAAATCTTGCCCTAGCATTCCTTTAGCCCCTGTAACAAGTATTTTCATTTTTCCCTTTCTCCGGCGTAATATATTTAATGCCTTTTATTTTCGATTGCTTTCATCCATTCTTGATTGTTCAAGTACCAATCTATTGTAATTTTGATACCTTCTTCAAATGTCAAAGATGGTTCCCAACCTAGTTCTGACTGGATTTTGTCGTTGCAAATTGCATAGCGTTTGTCGTGACCTAATCTGTCCTGAACATATTTTATAGAACTTTCATCTTTGCCCATTGCTTCAAGGATTAAGTGAGTGATTTCCATATTAGTTTTTTCATTATGTCCGCCAATATTGTAAACCTCTCCAACTTTTCCCTTGTGAAGAACAGTATCAATTGCTGAACAATGGTCATATACATATAACCAATCTCTTACATTTAAACCATCTCCATATACAGGAACTTTTTCACCCTTTAATAATTGAGAAATAAAGAATGGAATAAGTTTTTCAGGATATTGATATGGACCGTAGTTGTTTGAACATCTTGTATTTAATGTAGGCATACCATATGTTTCGTGATAAGCTCTTACAAGCATATCTGCACTTGCTTTACTTGCTGAATAAGGGCTATTTGGTGCAAGTGGAGTTGTTTCCATAAAATAGCCTGTTTTACCTAATGTTCCGTAAACTTCATCAGTTGAAACCTGTAAATACTTTTCTGTTTTAAATTCTTTTGCCGCTTGTAATAAATTTAAAGTCCCTTGAACATTTGTTTCTACAAAGATTTCAGGGTGCTTGATAGAATTGTCTACGTGAGATTCTGCGGCAAAATTTACGATTGCATCAACTTGTTCAACCAACTGTGGAACTAATTTTTTATCACAAATATTTCCGTGTACAAACTTGTAATTTGGATTGTCTTTAACATCATCAAGATTTTCCAAATTTCCACAATATGTTAAAGCATCCAGATTTATGATTTTGTAGTCAGGGTGAGTTTTGAGCATGTGTCTGACAAAACAACTTCCGATAAATCCTGCTCCACCTGTAACTAATATTGTTGTCATTGTTACTCCTTTTATCCTTTTATCTTCTTTATTTCTGCCAATTTCGGTTGAACTTTATCTTTTTCAGATAAAATCGGGTCAAAATCAATTTCCCAGTCAATATTTATATCTTTGTCGTTCCACAAAACTCCTCTATCAGCTTGTGGCGCATATTCTCCACTAGCTTTGTAAAGAAGTTCTGCTTCATCTGAAAGTACAACAAATCCGTGTGCAAAGCCCTCAGGAATAAACAACATATGTTTGTTTTCTTCTGATAACTCAACTTTTACATATTGTCCGAAAGTTTCGGAATTTTCTCTAATATCTACTGCAACGTCATAAATTCTGCCACGACCGCATCTTACCAATTTTGCTTGACCATAAGGAGCTTCTTGATAATGTAAGCCTCTTAATACGTGTGCGCAAGATTTTGAGTGGTTGTCTTGGTTAAACTCAACATCAATTCCGTTTGCGACAAAATCTGATTTTTTATATGTTTCCATAAAAAATCCTCTGTTGTCGCCAAAAACTTTTGGTTTTACTAAAATTACATCTTTTATTTTTTGTCTTTCAAATTCAAACGGCATAATTCTCCTTCTCTCATATAAATTAATTAAATTATACAATAAATTCTCAAATTAACAAAGCGGGTAATAGTTTTTTACATAAAACTATACAATAATTAAAATCCGAAAGGGGATTTACAATGAAAAAGTTTGCTAAACTATTTGCTATTTTACTCAATATACTTTTACTTACACAATCTATGGGGGTTGCAATGGAAAATAAAATTAAATTTGACAAAGAAACTTACTATCTTTCTAATCCTGATAGCAAAAATCAATGCTACAGTTATTACTTGAAAGACGAAAATATTGAAAATTGGCATACAAAAATTATTCTTGAAAATCTTACAGATTTGACTAATGAAACTGAGGCAGTCGCAGAGTTTGCGCATAAAATTCAGGAAGAAACTAAGGGGGCTTCAGTCCTTTTGTACCCTGATGCTGCAATGGTGGCTTATATAAATTTCCCGCCTACAAAAGATTATTATGAGTATAATACAGCAATTTTTAAACAGTCAAAAACTCAAGGATTAGAAAAATTCGGGTTTGCAAAAAGATTTTATTCATCAGAACTTGACGGACAAGAAAATGCAAGAAAAGCCGCAATAGAATTTGCAGAAAAACATAATAAAAAATATATGGAAATGGTTAATAAGGAGGCAAAACAGTTAAAATAGTTATTTGGATTTTTTGTCTAAATAATCTTTAAATGTTTTTACATTAACCTTGTAACCACAGCCATCGTGAAGTTTTGCGTTGTAAAAAATTCTTTTTTGCGGATATTTTCTGCACATTGGCAATCTGTGTTTATAATCCGAACACAAACCTTCCGGTGTAACCAGTTTACATGCAAAAATCAGATTTCCTTCTTCATCTTTTCCTTTTATATAAAATCTTTTGTAGGCAGGAAATAGGAACTGCATTATTTTAAACTCTTTTTCCGTATAAGTGTCGTAACTGTACATATAGTTACAACATTTTCCGCATTTTTTGCATTCGCCGGTGATTTCGCAGCTAACTCTTTCCGGCACAAAATACGACCTGATTTCGTTAATTATTACAAAAAGGAAATCGAACATGGTATATATTATAAACTAAAAAATGAGATTTGCATGTGAAAAAAATTCCCTTAAAAACAAATCTCATTTTGAAATTATAAATTAATGAATTAACCGATTACAGGAGCAACAAAAGTTCTTGTTGCAAGGTCTTTATCAAGCATTAATAAAGCTTTTTTATCATCTCCGATTAACCTTAATGTTGCAAGAACATTTCCAACATTGTCTTCTTCTTCAACTTGTTCTTTCAAGTACCAGTTCAAGAACGAAATTGCAGCACGATCTTTAGTTTCTTCTGCAACATCCATCAATTTATTAATCAATGATGTAACAAGTTCTTCGTGTGTCAAAATATGTTCGAAAACTTCTAATGGAGAACTCCAATCAATTTCAGGTTTTTCAATTGTATCAAGTTCAACTTTTCCACCTCTTTGGTTCAAATAGTTAAACATACCCATAGCATGAGCGTGTTCTTCTTGAATTTGTACTGTCATCCAGTTTACAAAGCCTTTTAAGTTTAATCTTTCAAAATATGCTTGCATTGAAAGATATAAATATTCTGAATACAATTCTCTGTTAATTTGATAGTTAAAAGCTTTTTCTAGTTTTTCGTTAATCATATTTTTCTCCTTAATTTGTAATAAAAACTAAACAATTTTTACAAGTAAAGTTTAGCATTAAAATATCTTTAATAAACATTTGTTAACAAAATTTTTATGATTAAGCAATTTTGAATATTCATATTATTTATACAAGATATGATGAAAGTTAGTGCGCAAAATAATTTTATTTATCCTAATTACACCCAAAATTATGCTCAAAATTCTGTCAAAGCGAAATCACCGTCTTTTTGTGGGGTGCAACGTTTAACACACATGAATATAGGAATGATGGGCGAAGGATTTATTGGGAATGTTCTTTTGAAAAATGTGACAAAAGGAACTGAAGAGTTGGTAAATGTTTTCAAAAATTTTGATTGCGGAAACGAAAAATATTTTCTAAAAAATAACGAAGGCGGTACTATTGGTGAAATTATGCTCAAAATCAATAAGTACTTTGATTATAACCGTTTTATCTATAAAGAAGATCCAAGCCACGTATTTGTTGATAAATTAAGAAATTATTCCAATCCAAATACTCCATTTTGGAATAAAGAAACTGATTTTTATGAAGGAACAGGCACAAGATTGTTACAAATTGCTCAAAGAAGAAGTGATGAGGCGCAATGTGTCGGAAATATAAAACTTATTCCAATGCCTGAATCAAGAAAGTATTATACAGATAAAATCGGTATGATAAAAGATCCGACAAATCCTTACGGTTCTGCGTTTATACTTCCTCCTGATAAAAAGGAACCTTTGTCTAAAATGTATGGTGGTTTGTAGTTTTATTGCCGTTTTGTCTAATGAAAAAATTAATTGATTTATTTATAAATTTATTATGAATTGTGTAAATAAATTACTATTGGCACTAGGCGAAAATACCAAATTAAAATTGGATAAATTTAGCCAATATATTGCTTTTCACGGAATTGGTACAAGTTGTAGCAAGCGTTGGCTTGCGAATATTGTTCCTGCTGATTTACTTAAACTTTCTGTAAAAAAATGTATAGAAATTATTGTAACTTTGTCAGAGAGTGGAATTTTTTATAAAAACTTTCCCGACCTTATAGAAACTCCAAATTATGGTGATGAATGGGGGAGATTAGCGAATTATATTGAGATAAATAATAGAGCGATTGCAACAATGGATAATGGGTGTACTTGTAATGGTATTTTGAGTTGCATAAAACTTTTGCCCGCAATTCCGCCATCTGCTATGAGTTTTGCAAATTGTATTATTCTTTCACAAATTTGGCAAAATATTTATGGAGATGCTTATGAAAAAGGAGCTTTTGAAGAAAATTCTTTGTACGGTATCAAGCTTAATACTAGTTATAGTGATAATATTATAGATTATTCAATTGTTGATAAAATTTCTCCCGAAGAACAATTAAGAGCCTTTGTTGATTTGGCGCATTTTAGAGGAATTAAAGTTGGGTTCAGGCATGTGATTTCTGCGGATCAAATGAAGATTGCAAGAGAATATAAGGATGATGAAACTTTTAATTGGGAAAATTCTGAACATGTTGAAATCTACATAAATGAATGCGTAAAATTGATGAATATAGGTTTTGAATGTATGTTTATTGATTCTGCCAAACACATTGGCGGTTATGATATGAAAAATTATACAGGTGTGGGAGCTTTGCCGAATTACCATCAGATGCAATATATTTTGCACGAAATTCGTTCTCGTTCTAAAAAAACTAATATAAGTTTTGTTGGTGAAAAAAGTTCTGATGATTTTGCCAGATACAAAAATATGGGGCTGAATGCAGGAACTGATTTTATTACTGGAGATGATTTTAATTCAGTAAAAAATTTGTCAGAAAAATTAAAATATCTTAGGACTTATGCTCCAGGTGTAGAAATTACAAATGATAACTATGATGGCGGCTTGTCTTATGAACAGAAATTAAATCGAATAAACACTGCACTTTTTGCCTACAATTATGCCAGCGATAAATTACCGAGTTTTATGCAAATGGATGATTTGTTTCCATTGAGATATGACACAACAACACATCATCTTATGATGACAAATCCGTCTTATTCTACAGATGGAACTTCTTTTAGTCATTTTGAGAATTTGTTTGCCAAAGATGATGGCAGATTTTACAACGAACGTGTTGGAGAACTTTTTGCATGGGCGGTTGACAGGTAAAATTTTAATAAAAAGAAAGGAGCGAAAATGACATTTAATCCATTAGAAGAAAAAGGGATAATTCTTAGTGATCAACTTAGAAGTTGGGAGGATATTGTAAAACGACCATTTGATAAATATGATGTAGATTGTTATTCAAGAACTCGTCAAATTTTGATGAATGGTATAGAAATTGAGGCGTGGGGGTTTAAACATAATTTTGCAAGAAATTGTCAAGATTATGATGACAAAAAATTAATTGCACTTATGCGCAGAATTGAAGATATGCAGCAAACTACAGTAAACTGGATGACACCGGCATGTCAAACCGTTTTGGAGACAACATTAGGATATGAGCAAGTTGCGGTTGATTTAACGGCTTGGCTTGCACAAAATGAACCTGATGATTACGTAAGAGAAACTTTTAATTTTGGTTTGTTAGAAGATTTCGACCATCTTTACAGGTATAGTCAATGGGCATACATGATTGATGGGATTAATCCTGATAATATATTGCAAGGCAAAACAGATGTTGTTATTGGCAGACCGACACAATATCATCATAATGATAATGGAATAAGGGTTCGTAAATCTTATAACCGAAAAACGGTTTCTCCTCAAACAAAAGTTAATATTTATACACTTCTTTCAGGCGAACAACAAACACATAATTTTTACGCAGAACATGGTATGATGTATGCAAATGATGATTTACGCAGAACTTATGGTGAAATTTGTGATGTTGAAGAAGAACATGTTACTATGTACGAAAGTTTGATTGATCCGTGCGAAACTCCTTATGAAAAACTTTTGTTACACGAATTTACAGAAGTTTGTACATATTACAATTGTTATGTTGATGAAAGTAATGAAAAACTAAGACCTATTTGGGAAGAATTTTTGGCATTTGAACTCGGGCATTTACAAATTGCTGCAGAGTTATTAAAAAAATATGAAAAACGTGATCCGGAAGAAATTATAGGTAATAAAGTTTTACTTCCGTGTCATTTTGAAAACCAAAAAAAATATGTTACCGATATTTTGGAAAACGAAGTAGATAAAAGGCTTGGTGCGGAAATGAATTATACAACAATAGATAAACTTTCTGATAATTGGACAAGTTATAAAGCTCAAAAAAATATGAATGGGAAATGCGTTCCTACAGAAAAAACAATCCATTTGATTAACGCAACTATAAAAACAGATATTGTTACTGCAGAACCAAAATTGCGAGCAAAAGAACCATCAATATTAAAACGAGCATTGGATGAAAATTCTATGTCACCAGATACTGTTTCTGTAGAAGAATACGAAAAAATGGTTAAAAATCCGCAACCGGAGTTTTAAAAATTTGTACAAAAAAAGGAGCTTTTTAGCTCCTTTTTATATAATGTTTACTAATCCTGTTGAGTGGTTAAAGTGGCAATTTGCAATACAAACTTTACCTTCTTTGACTGCTTCATTTATGATAACCGAATGTTTCATCAAATAATCTTCAACCCATTTGGTATGTTCCTGTGCAAAAAAGTTGTGACAAGAGATATCCTCTTTGTGGTTAAGTACCGGATATACGCATTTTAATATTGATGAAAAATATTTTGTAGGTTCCGGATAATGCTCTTTCGCAAATTTCATAACTCCACAATCATCATGCCCTAAGAGAATGACGAGTGGAACATTTAATTTTTTTACAGCATATTCAACGCTTTCAATAACGTTTGGTCCAGTAGTCATTCCGGCAACTCTTACAACAAACAATTCTCCAATTCCGCAATCAAAAATGATTTCCGGTACAACACGAGAATCAGAACAAGTTAATACACAGGCATACGGTTCTTGGTGAAATGCGTATTTTTGAAGTGTTTCAAGTGACATGTTTTTGGTTGTCGGAGTACCATTAACAAAATTCTTGTTTCCGTCTAATAATTTTTGTAATTCTTTTTCAGCTCTTTCAATCATAGAGAAAATTATAAGTTATAAAACTTAAAAAATCAAGAAATGATTTTGTGCAAAATGTTTATGTTACAATTAGAAAAAATACCCGTTTGCAGGAAGTTTTTCTTTTTGGAGTGCAATCACTAAGGGAATATTCGAAAAAGAGAAGTTTGCTTTTAATATTTATGAGGGAAAAATTATGGATTTAGTATCAAACTACGGCATGATTATATCAGGCGCAATATTATTAGTTGCCTATATTTTTATTGCCAGTGAAAAAATTCAAAAATCTGTTGTAGCACTTGTAGGAGCTTCATTGACGATGTTATTAGGCTTGTTGCCATTTCACGGTTCTGTCAATCCGCAGACTGAAACTTACATTCGCTCAGTTTTTGATTATATTGAATTTGAGGTTATCTTTTTGCTTATTGGTATGATGATTATTGTTCACATCGCAAGCAGAAGTGGAGTTTTTAAATGGATGGCTATTGGAATTTTGAAAGCTACGAAAGGGCATCCAAAAACAGTTCTTTTTGCATTGGCAGCATTTACGGCAATTGCATCAGCGTTTTTGGATAATGTAACAACTGTTGTTTTAGTTATGCCGGTAACTTTTGTCATTGCCAGAGAATTTGAATGCGATCCTGTTCCGTTTTTGATTACAGAAGTTTTAGCATCAAATATCGGCGGTACAGCAACATTAATCGGAGATCCTCCAAATATTATTATTGCTGCAAAAGCAGGTTTGAGTTTTATGGATTTTGTAAACGAGTTAACAGTTGTTGTATTTACTATTTTTCTTGTTTGTGTCGGAATTTTGGTTTTCATGTTCAGAAAATCTCTTAAAGCAACAAAAGAAAAAATGGAACATATCGCAAATTTAGACAATTCTAAAACTATTACGCACAAAAAACTTATGATACGTTCAATGGTTACTCTTGTACTTGTTATTACAGGTTTTGTGACTCATGACGTAACTCACATTCCTGCATATGTTTTTGCAGTTGCAGGTGCATCATTTTTGTTGTTATTTGAAAAACCAAAAGAAATTTATCGAGATGTCGAATGGTTAACAATCTTCTTTTTTGTTGGGTTGTTTATAATTATTGGCGGATTTGAGGCAAATGGTGGAATTAGTTTTTTGGCTGACAAATTAATCCAGTTTACTCATGGAAGCTTGACTGCTGCGACAATGTTAATCTTGTGGGGATCAGGTATTTTGTCAGGAATTATTGACAATATCCCTTACACTGCAACTATGGCTCCTTTAATTGCACAAGTTCAACATACATTACCTTATGCAGGTGCTGGTCATCATCCTTTATGGTGGGCGTTGTCATTAGGTGCTTGTTTGGGTGGAAACTTAACTATTATTGGAGCTGCTGCAAATGTTATTGTTAGTGAAACTGCGCATACAAAAGGTCATCCGATTTCATTTATAAAATTTATGAAATATGGAGCTTTGGTAACAACTGTTTCATTAATCATAAGTTCTATTTATTTGTATATAAAATATTTACGCTAAAACAATTTAGAACCATTTTAAAAGCGGGCGAATTTCTCCGCATTCCAAATTATATGGTTCAGCTTCAGGACCTTTGAGGATAGTATCTATCCTCAATCGTTCTTTGATTGGATTGTCTAAAAATACTTCTCCTGTTTCTCTGTTGAAAACCGTTCCATAATTCAATCCCTTGTTAACGCAATAAGGTAATCTCACTCTGTTTTCGACTTCGTCATACCAAGCAAGTCCATGTATTCTGCACACAATTCCCCTGTATTGATAAAGGCAACACATTTTGTTAATTAAAAACGGGCATTTATACATTTTGGGTTGTTCTCGTTTTAGTCGTTTTATTTCTTCTTTGATTTTGTGTTTTGTTTCAAATGGAAGATTTACAAATCCTGACATTAAATATTCTAGTTCAAGTCTTGAAAACGGATACTCTCCAACTTCGCAACAAGAAGAACAGCCTTCTTTGCATTTTACAAATTCGCACTGTTCCTCAAAGTATTTGTCTAATTTTGGATCTAAAACTTCTTTTAAAAATTTTTCGTATCTTTGTAACATTAGTGAACCTTAACAAGTAAATGTTTTCTTCCTTCTAATATTACATCAAAATCTAAAGTTTTATCAATCTCTTGATACTGTTTTTTTCTGATGATGGCAACGATATTTTTATCATCTAAAATATGTCCCAGTTGCTTCATTTCTTCTTTATCGTTAAGAGTAATGAATAAGACGTTTCTACTATCCATGTCTGTTGGAATTCCGTAATAATAAACTACTGAATATTTCCTTTCATCATTTATTACTGCAACTTTTTTGCCGTTTTCGTGAGCGTATTTTGCAAAACGCATCAAATCATTTTGCCCAAATTTATAATCCATATTGTAGAATAATTTTGTCCCAAATGCCGATGTGATAAGGATAAAAAGTACATAACATGCAAAAACTCCTTTTGGATGTTTTTTAACTGCGCATAAAATACTTGAAATTCCAAATGCCAAAACCAAAATTATGCAGAACCATTTTATTGTTAATAGATCTGAATATGTTTGAGCCGGAAGAACAAATTTTGCAAAACAGGTCAAAATTCCTGCCAAAATACATATTCCACCTAAAATGTAAACAGTTATATTTATTGGTTTTTCGTATTTTTTGTTGAACATATAATCTTCCCATACAAATCCCAAAATACAGGCAGTGAAGAAATATACAGGTAAAATATATGTAATTAATTTTGTGCTGGAAGATGAGAAAAATAACATTGTTACAACAAATGCGATTGCGTTAAATAACAAGTATTTTTGTGGGTTGGATAGTTCTGTAACGTTGAATTTTTTGATTGACTTAAATTTTGTAATCCCAACAGCGATTGCTGAAAAAATCCATGGAACAAGTCCCCATAAAACTGTTAGAATATAAAAATAGAATGGTTGTTCCCTATTAATTTCATTTGAATTTAAAAATCTCTCGATGTGGTGTTTAATTATATATTCGTGGAAAAATAGCGGATCGTGAATTTTGAACATAATTAAATGCCACGGGAGAACTATTAAAAAAAATAATAAAAATCCCGGCAAAATATATTGTGGTTTAAAAACTTGTTTAAATGTCTTGTTTGCGATTGTTACAAAAAACATTACTGCAAACGGCACAACAAAACCAGGAATTCCCTTAGCCATTACTGCCAAGCCTGAGAATATGTAGAATAACCACCACATATATTTTTTATTTTTGTCTTGAACAAATTGGGTCAAAAATCCGAACATTACTGAAAATCCGACACAAGTTGTTACGACGATATCAAGAATTGCAAATTTTGCCAAAATTACAAATTCCAATGTGGTTGCAAGGATAAGAGCTGAAATTACTCCAAATCTGCGAGAAACAATTTTTTTGCCGGTAAAATATAATAGCAAAGTCGAAAGTGTTCCGTATAGTGCAACCGGAAATCTTGCGGTAAATTCTGTAACTTTCCCAAAAATAGCGAATGATAAACACTCACCCCAGAAATAAAGAGGTGGTTTTTCAAAGAAAAATTCTCCGTTTAAGTAAAGTGTCAAAAAGTCCTTGCAATGGAACATATCTCGTGCCATAGAAACATATCTTGTTTCGTCGACATCCATCAAAGGATAATTTCCAATATTAAAAAAGAAAATAAAATAACATACTATTAATAGACCTAAAAAAGTGAATAAATCACCGTGTTTTTTTATAAAATTAAAGAATTTTTCCATTAAATCTCTCCTTTATTCCAACTTTAAATATACTATCATAAAATTTCTTTCATGCTTCCAAAACTTCTAATCTTTCTCCTCGCCACTTGTGCTGAGGGTGCCTGAAAGGCAGGAGAGGGGTGCAAACCATCTATATTGAAATAATGATGAGATTACTACGTCGCTTCGCTCCTCGTAATGACATGGTCCTTCTCGGATTTACCAATCCGACGACAAAACAAATTGTAAATAAATGTAACATCTTTCTTTGAAATCCTAAAGATTTGGAAAAGGTGCGCCGATATGTCATGTGGTAGAAGTTCTAACAAAAGGAGTGTGTACTTGTGCGATAAAGCAAGTGAAAACGAGAAAAATATCTAATTAGTATAGATAAAATATATACGAAATAGATATAATTGTTACGAATTATTAAGTAGTAAAACCCTCTATAACCCAGTAAAATCAATGGTTTTAGAAAAAAGTAATAAGGAAATTCAAAAATAGCGCAATTTTCCCAAAAAACATGTTTTTACATGGACATAGAGAGTATAAACAAGACCAAATCAATTTTCATGTGGAGATGTATAGAAAATTGAGAAGAAAGGATTATGACTATGTGTGCAAATGAAGTTCAATTCCAATTACAACAAGGATATGTAAATGAATTAAAGAAAAATCCAGGCAATCTTCAAAGATTAATTAATGAAGGTTCAATTATCGACAATGGAGATGGTACATATAGTACAACTAATGCAAGTTTAAAATCCGTTGGCGTATTTGATGTTGAAGGAGCTGGCGGAGTAAAAGAAACAAAAACTCTTGATAGTGCGACACCTGCAAAAGGTTTGGGTGTTGAACATTCTACTGCGAAAGCAAAAGAAGGTGTTAAAGAAGAAAAAACAGTTACCTTCAAACTTGATGATTTTGTTAAACAGTCAGGTTTGGCAGAAGATAAACGTGCAGAATTGGTAAAAGAATTTGAAGCTGCAGGTTTGTCAATTGATAAAGAAAAAGGCGTTGTAACTTATGATAAAACAAAATATGATACAGCGATTACAAAATTTGCTAAAAATAACAGATTATCATATTTATCAACCAATGAGGATGGTAAAGCTATTGCAGATAAATTAGCGAAAGATGGCAAAATTACTCTAAATGAAGATGGAGGTTATGTTATCAATGGTGCTGAAGGCAAAAAAGCAGTTGATGAAGCATTCCCAACTCAAACACAAGCACCTGTTGAAACAAGAGAAAATAAATCAGTAAAAATTAATACAGAAGTTACAACAACTACAACAGAAGAATCAGAACCTGTAAAAGTTGCAGATGACTTGAAACACAATAGAGCTGGTAGAAAACAAGCTCGTAAGGATTATGAAGCTGCATTGACAGAATGGGTAAAAGATCCTGAAAACCAATCAACAATGAATATTTCTATTGCTCGTAATAAATATGAAAAGAAAATTTCAAAGCAAATGGGCAAAATTGAAAAAGAATGCAAAACAAAAGAAGAAATTGTTCAAAAATATCTTAAAGAATATGCTACAGATGAAGAAAAAGTATTTTTTAATACTTTGTTAAATGAAGCGGTAAAGGATGAGGATGCTTTACTTGAAGCTTACAAACGTGGAACCGGTGATGGTCGAGCTACATTTGAAGGTGATACTGGAGCAGCTAAAAAGAAGATAGCCGCATATTTAAGAATTGCAGAAGATCCAAATTTTGATTCAAATGTTATTCTAGAACGTATGGCAGTTGTTGATGTCTTGGGTAAAAGAAGTGATAAACAAGTTGCTAAGGACAAAAAAGAATTTATTCAAGATGAAGCAAAACGTCAAGCAAAAGCAGCTGAAACAAAACAAAATATTGATAATACCAGAGTTCATTTCTCAAAAGCAGAAAGAAAGGAAGCTGCTAAAGGAGAAAAAAATTCTGCAATTGAACATACTGACATTGGTAAAGCAGGTCGTAAACTTGTAATGGAATGCCCTGATGAATTTTGTACTCAAGGAACTAAAAATGATTGCGATTTTGAAGTAAATGGCAAATATTATAAGTTCAGTGAAGCTAAATTCAAAGCATTCTGTGATAAAGCTACAGATTCTCGTACGCTAGATAACGAAACACAAGAAGGCTTTGCGAAAGATGGGAACTTGACATTAAATGAAGGTCGTCAAGGCTGGATGAGCCAGACATTGATTACCAAAGATGGTAAACGTCGCTCAATTGAAGAAATTATTGGTAACGATAATGGCAGAGTCGGCAATGGTGAATTAAATAAACTTCGTCATTTGGTTGAAAAAGGTGGCAACAGTATTGACACTAACTCAACTAACGCAAAACGTGTTTTACACGTCTTGCAAGGTGTTGGCATTGGTGGTGCGTTAGGGTTTGGTACTGCTTACGCTGCATCATGGTTAGCAGGTGCTGTTAACCTTGCAGGTGAAACCGCATCTCAATTTGTTCAATATAAAGGCAGAACAGCTGATAGGATATATTCAGGTAAAACTGCTGATAGAACTTTCTCTGGCAGAACTGCAGATCAAACATTTACTGGCAGAACTGCAGATCAAACATTTACTGGTAGAACAGATGACCAAACTCTATTTGGAACGACAGCAGATAGAACAATTCATGATAGAACAACATTTAATTATACTGATAATGGTGAAACATTCACTAAAGTCGTCAATAAAGATATATTTGTTAAAGGTCAAGATTGGTCAGTTGTTGCACCAGGACAAGAATGGTCGGTTACTGCACCAGGACAAGAATGGTCGGTTACTGCACCAGGACAAGAATGGTCGGTTACTGCTGAAGGTCAAGAATGGTCAGTTACTGCTGAAGGACAAGAATATTCTGGCCAAGTTGAGGCTGAAGGTCAGAAATGGGAAGGTCGTGGCGACAAGCACTTGAAAACTGCAATAAATGCCGCTATCTTTGGAGGTATTGGTGGAGGTGTTAACAACGCACTTTCAATGGGTAAAGTTCACGCTAAAGGCAGAAGTTTTGACGGTATCGTAAACCTAAATAAAAAGAAAGAAAAAACTGAAACTGAAAATAAAGAGCAAACTTTAGATATTCCTCAATTTGTTACAAGAGAGGAAAGAGAAGTTCAAACTCCTGATAAAAATATTGATAATTTTACATACAAAATCAAAGTTTCTCATAAAAAAGGAACTAACTACAACTTAGCAGAAGATAGATTGAGTATCGTTAAGAAAATGTACAACATTCAGGATGATGCGACTGCAAACAAAGTTCTTGAATATGTTATGACACAAATCAACGGTTATAAATCAAATCCTTACAAGTTAAACTATGCGGGAGATTTGACTTATCACTTCCCATCAGAAATTCCGGCAGGCATGATTGCAGGTATTGATGATACAATAATCGGAACTGACCCTAACACAATTGGCGGTTTTGATAGAAACCAAATTCCTCTTGGCGGTAAAAATGGTAAAAATGCAAGCGAAGCAAATTTACGTAAAAAAGGATTTATTGCAAGAGCAAATGTAATAACCAGATAACTCTAAAGAGGGTTGGATTATTCAATCCTTCCCTCTTTTTTAAATTATAAATTTTTGTAAACAATTACCGGAAAATAGTAAAGATTTAAGCGCAAAATCCGTTTATATACATGTAAAAGTGTTTAAACGTGCAGAAAAAGAAAATAGAGGTTCCAAAGACAATGAATACACAGGGAATTAATAAAAAAAGAGTAGTTGCATTTATGTTAAGTATGTTGCTAATCATGCAACAGTCTTTGACATATCAGGTTTTGGCTGCATCAACAATCACAGACGCTAATAATAATCAAATTAACAATGGTGGTGGTAACACTTGGAATATCAGACCGGATGCTGTAAAAGGTGATACCGGCTTCAAACAATTTGGCGAAATTAATTTGGCTAAGGGTGATGTATTAAACTTTATTTATAACTATATTTTACAAAAACAATCTGGAGCTGGTAATGATTTAACATTAACCGATATTAAAGGTGATATTAATAACTTTATTGCTTTGGTTAATAATGGAGTAAAAATAGATGGTATTGTTAATGCACTTCAAGGTGTTAATGGTGCTTTAAAAACAAATGGTAATTTGGTATTTATTTCTCCAAACGGTATGGTTGTTGGAAGTTCTGGCGTTATCAATGTCGGTAATTTATCAGTTATTTCTCCAACACAAAGTTCTTATGATAAATTGTCTAGCAATTTAGGTTTACCTAAAGATCATCAATATTATATTTCTAACTATGATGTAAAATATGATGCTAGTAATCCAACAGGAACTTCAACAATTGTTCCTAGTGCGTATGATTATACTAAAAATACTGCTGTAATGACTGATAAATCATTCGATTTGTCAACATTAACAGATAGTAACGGAAGTACGCTATCTCTTGGTGGAAAAGCTATTCAAATTGACGCAGGTGGCAGAGTTGCTGCTCGTGGTGATATTAATTTGCAAGGTGGCACAATTGCGAATAATGGTCTTTTGTTAGCTGGTTTAGGGAACAATGAAACTGCAGCTTTGACAGGTCATGATGCAGCTGACACTTTGTTTACCAAACTTGTTAATATAGATAATATGGGTACTGCTAATACTTTTGTAAACAACAACGGTAACATTTCTATCAAATCTGTTACCGGTACTTCTGTTGGTAATGGTGCAAAAGTTAGAAACTATGGTACTGGCAATATTACTATCGAAAACTCTGGAGCTAATGGCATTTCTATCGCAGGCGAAGTTTCAAACCCTAATGGCGCAACAAAAATCACTAACACAAACGGTGGTTTGCTTGTTGCATCTACTGGTTTAATCGCATCTGGCGGTTCCGCTTTAACTCAAAATAAATCTACTTTGTTAGTTTCTAATGAAGGTTCAGGCGGTATGAATATTCAAGGTAAAGTTACCGCTAATCATACTAACAAAACTAACACAGTTAACTTTGTAAACAAAAATTCTAATATGTCTATCGGCTCAAATGGTGTAACCAACAATATTACATCTAATGCCGATGTAAATATCGCAGTTACAAACGGTAATTTGTTAAACAATGGTGTTGCTAACACATTGATTTATACAACTAATGGAGCTGATTTGAACGCAACTGTTACAAACGGTGCAATCGGTGAAGAAGTTGGACCTTGTGACGGCGGTATTTGTACAGGTATTGGGCCAAATCAAAGAGATTTGACTAAATCTGTAAATACTTCTATCGACGGCGTTATTACTGCAACAAGTACTGCAGGTTCAAATACTTCCCTAATTAATATGGCAAGTTTGAACAAAGATATGAATGTTAACCAAATTAAAGCTGATGGTAGAGTAATCTTATTGGCAGACTCTTCTACAAAAGGTGCTTCTCCTTACAGTATCGTCAACAGATCTAAAAATTCAGCAAATCCAAACGTTGAAGGTACAGGTATTTCCCTAATCGCTAGTGGTAATATCGGCGAAGCTAAAACTTCTACAAAGTCAGCAACTCCTTTAACATTCAGACAAAACGGTTATTCATATAACCCTTCAAGAGATAATGCACAACTTCCTCATAATATTGATGCTATTAACAAAACCGGAAACGGCGTTGATATGTTAGCAATTGGCAACATTGACGTAAAAGGTATGGATGCTGCTAATGGAACAAAACTTGATACTAATGCTTGTGCAATTATTTCAAGAACAGGTGATATAAACGCTGAGTTCTCTGGTAATGTTTATGTAAGAGAAACTACTGCAAACAAAAACTTGAACTTAACAACTCGTGGTAAAAATATGTACGTTGACCACTTAGGCGAAGTTCCTACTTATGGTACAGATTACTACGGAACAAATACAAACGTACATCCTGAAAGAGCAAAATTGGTTGCACTTGACTTGGGTACACAATGGATTGATGCAGAAAAACCTGAATACAGATCAGCTGCAGATTCTACAATCGTAGTTAAAAATGGTACTTTAAAAGGTGATGGTAACAAACGCCCTTCTGGTGATCAAGATTTATACATGGTTGCAGATAATGCTTATGCCGGTGGTTACTATTTCAATATGGGTAAACACCGTAATGGCGGAGTTTCTACAGTAGTTAAAAATTCTACAACAAATACTTTGACTAATGCTAAAGATGGTTCAACTCCAATTTCAATCAGAACAAAAGCAGTTAGACCGGATGATGTTACTGCAATTGGTAAAAATCCTGATGATAGAAACTATTACTACGGTGGCAGTGAACAAGGCGGCGATCCTGGCTATGATGGAACTACAGATCCTGATAAACAAGGAACAAAGGAAGATGATGACAACTTAGTTGTTCCAAAAGATGAAGAACCGGATTATCCATTGGATACAGATACCGACACTGATACAGATACTGATACTGATATTGATACAGATTTGGATAGTGATACAGATACTGATACCGACACCGATACCGATATTGACACAGATACCGACACTGATACAGACGTTGATACAGATACTGATATTGACACAGACACAGATACTGACAATGATACAGATACCGATACGGACACAGATACTGATACGGATACTGATATTGACTTAGACAACGATACAGATACTGATACAGATGTAGATACCGACACTGACATTGATACAGATATCGACACAGATACTGATAACGATACCGATATTGATACAGATACCGATATTGACACAGACACAGATACTGACAATGATACCGATACTGATACGGACACAGATACTGATACGGATACTGATATTGACTTAGACAATGATACAGACACCGATACAGATATAGATACGGACACTGATATTGATACCGACATTGATACAGATACCGACAACGACACTGATATTGATACGGATACTGATATAGATCCAGATCCAGAACCGGCTCGTCCAAAAGTTGATTTCAAAGATATTTACAAACAACGTGTTGTAAATGATAGAGTTGATTCAATTGATAAACGTCAATATATGAGATTTAATACTCAAGAAAATCAAAATCCAATTTCATTTGAATCAAGTGACAACGTAGTTTCAATTTCCGACATCTCAAGAGGTGGGGTATCATTAACCCATAAAGGAAAATTAAAAGTTGGTGACGTTGTTCCGGTACATCTACAATATGGCGACTTGACAATTAATGCTAACGTAAAAATCGTTTCAGCAAGTGATGTAAAAGCCGGAGGTAAGTTCATCGACCTAGATCAGGCAACAGCTAACAAATTATTATACTTAAGTTTGTTAGAAAAAGACCAACCGATTGCCCAAACAATTATGAACAAAAATGTTGCAACAACAATTGAAGAATAGAAATTACAAATTAAAGTCCTCCTTCAAAAAGGAGGACTTTTTAGATTGGTGATTTTAGATGCTTGAATGCAAAGGTTCTTATCACACCAAGCTAGTCTTCAACTTCTTCAAGTGCTTCCTCAATGTATCTTGCAGGGTTTTCGATTAAATATTGAAGTTCTCCCGGATCTTTTATGTAACCGTAATCAAACTGTTCACCATTTGACATAAAAGAAATCATTCCATAATCCATTATTCTACCCATTGTTGTTTGAGAAATCTCCAACATATCAAGTTTAGTCAACGGAATGTCAATTTCTTCGGGGTTTAAAACTCCTAATTTTATGTGCGCATATTTTGTTGTAATAACTATTTTATCAGAGTTAAATCTCAAAATAGGATACACAATCGGCGCAAGGATTAAAAATACTATTACCCAACTAAAAAAACTATGCGTATTTAAAAATATGAACCAAAAATACAAGAAAAATATTGGAGTTAAAAATATTGGCCAAAATAAAGCCATCCAGTGTTTTTTAATATCATAAATAACTAATTCTTCACTATTTTCATCAGGAAGTTTATATTCTTTTATATTTTCTTCTACAACTACCGGCTTTGGCTCATAATGATGTACAGTGTATTCTTCAGGAACTTCTGATTTTTCAGCATGTTCAATATATGACTGCGTAACAACATCTGATGGTTGTTCTATTTCAAGTCTGTTTCCACAATATCTACAAAAATTATCGTTTTCTTTTACTGGTTTTCCACATTTTGGACAAAACATTGTTTACTCCTTTGTTATCTGATTTTAGCATATCATTTGACTTTAGTCAATTAAAGGTTTACTATTGAAACAATGGAGGGATTATGATAGATAAACAAGAACTTTTAAGACTTTATAATTTGGATTTAGATGAACTTTTAAAATTGTCATCAAAATATGTCAAAGATGAAATTGAATTTTGTTCACTCATAAATGCACGGAATGGCAAATGCTCACAAAATTGCAAATATTGCGCACAAAGTTCTCATTATCGTACTCATATTGACTCTTATCCGCTTGTAAAAATTGAAGAAGTACGAAAAGCCGCTCTTGATGCAAAATCACATAAAGCATCACGTTTTGCAATCGTAACATCAGGAAAAACACCTGACGAAAGCGATTTTGACAAAATGTTAGAAATGATTAAAGAAATTAATAAAATTGAAGGCTTAAACAGTTGTGCATCAATCGGAATTTTGAATGAAGAACAAGCCAAAAAACTTGCACAAAGCGGATTGAAAAGATTTCACCATAACATAAATACTGCAAAATCTTATTATCCGGAAGTTTGCACTACCCACACTTGGCAAGATAGACTAGACACTTGCAAATTAGTCAAAAAATACGGTATGGAATTATGTTGTGGAGTAATTCTAGGAATGGGCGAAAGCGTTGAACAACGAGTAGAAATGGCTCTTGAATTAGCAGAAATTCAGCCAAATTCAATTCCAATCAATATTTTGATGCCAATCCCTGAAACTCCATTTGAAAACTATTTAGACAAAATTGACGAAGAAAATGTGTTGAGAACCTTAGCAATATTTAAAATCGCAAACCCTAATTCAATATTGCGTTTTTGTGGTGGTAGAATGAGATTATCTGAAGAAAACCAACGAAAAGCTTTAAACACTTGTGTTGAAGGAATTATGGTCGGAAATTATTTAACAACAATCGGCAAAAATCCTGATGATGACATCAAAACAGTTGAAGAATTAGGAAAGACAATTGCAACAAATTAATAGCAAACAATTATTTGTTTTTTGTTGAAATATATTTGTTCCCGTCAAATCTGTCAGCTAAAAATGTCGAAATTATCGGAATAAAGACATAATACATTACGCCAAAAATCATTGCAGGTTTAACAATTTTTATACCTTCAATATATTTGTCGAGGTTTGGAGATTTTTTGTTTACTTCTGCGAATTTCTCAATAAAATTTTTCGTCGATTTTTCAGACATTTTATCTATCAAATAACCGCCACCGACACACAAGCCAGTTGAGATTGCGGAATTATACATAAGAGCTTTTTTTCTATCTTGTTCAATTCCTTTGCTTTTGGCAGTTTGGTGCATAAATATTCCGGTTGCAATAATATCGGTTAAAGCCATCATATTAAATTCATAATTAGTATTATGGAGTTTATCTGTCAACTTTTGGACTGTAGATGTATCAATAATTTTGCCGATACGTTTAGACAAACCTTCCATACCAGTAAATGAAACATTTTTCTTTTGGTGTTGTGGAGTTGCTTCTTTTTTAGAAAAAACTTTTTTCATAAACGGAGGAATTAACGCACAAGTAAGAATTGATTTTGGCGCAGCAATTACAAAACCTAGTCCTAATTTAAAAAGTTGGGTTGCAAACTTGTATTTTGAAGAAGATTTTAACTCTTTTTCACCATTTTTCAAATTTTTTATTGTTGTAGCTTTGAGATATTCGTGCGGATTTTCGTCAATATTTTTTATTGCTTTTGCTAACGGTATTGAACTTACCAGCATAACCATATATCCGGCAACACTGGATGCTAGGGATTTTGCACAAGCATATTTTTTATTTTGTTTGTCAGTATTGGGAGTTGCCATAATTGACAACGGACGTGCAACAGTAGAGAGCGCAAGTGAGGCAGATGCAACGAATAATGAGCCGTTATCAGCTGCAAATTTCAATCCCTTTTTAACAAATCGGTTTGTGTAAATAGACTGTACTTTCATCGTAATTCATTATACAATGCTCATAATGGAATTGACAGAATTTGTAAAAAAAGAATTAAATGGTTGGAAAAAGATTGAAATAATCGGACTTTTTACGGTGCTTACGTTAATTTTAATAAATGCAATTATTGTAAAAGACAATCCGATTGCTGTTATATCTGCATTCTGTGGAATTTTATATACTATAATCGCAGGGAAAGGAAAAATTTCTTGCTATTTTTTCGGGCTATCAGGTTCTTGGTGTTATGTGTGGCTATCGTTTCTAAATTCACTTTGGGGTAATATGTTACTTTATCTTTGCTATTATATACCAATGCAAATTTTAGGGATTTTCAAATGGAAAAAGCACCTTAAAAAAGATACTAAAGAAATCGTAAAAACCAGATTATCAAATAAAAACCGCATAACACTATTATTTATTGGAGTTTTAGGTTCAATTATAACAAGTATAATTTTGCATTACTGTCACGACAAAAGTCCAATTGCAGACGGAATTACAACATTTTTATCGGTACTTGGAATGTATTTAACAGTTCGTCGTGCGATAGAACAATGGGTTGTATGGATGATTGTGAACGGAA
Source organism: Candidatus Melainabacteria bacterium MEL.A1 (assembly GCA_001765415.1). Lineage (GTDB taxonomy): Bacteria > Cyanobacteriota > Vampirovibrionia > Gastranaerophilales > Gastranaerophilaceae > Stercorousia. Next base: position 1,098,235 of record CP017245.1, on the reverse strand, counting down.
TTTCAGCATTAATGTGGATAAATCTTGTTTTACACGGAATAAAAACATATTCAACTGTTATAATGTGGGTTGTGTATTTTGTTTTGGCAATATATTTTTATTTTGAATGGAAAAAAGTTTTGAATAAAAATGAAATTTCGCAATAAAAAAGGTAACTTTAAAAAATTTTTCAAAATTACCTTTTTAATACATTATTTACAACTTTTAGCCTTGTTCCAGCCTAATTTTTCAGGACATTTTAAGTAATCCATATTTTCTTTCATGTTTTCAATACTTCTAATTTTTCCCCTCGCCACTTGGGGAGACAAAGGGAACCGCAGAGCTGTGCGATGCGTGTGACCCTGTCTGCCTTGTGCTGAGGGTGCCTGAAAGGCAGGAGAGGGGTTCAAACCACAAGATACTGAAATAAGTTCAGGGTGACAGTTACAACTGTAGGTTGTGTTTACTAGCCAAACATCATTACTCATAGAATTATAATATTAATCTTTGTAAAAAAATCTACTAAAACTAGCGCAAAATCCATGTTTTATGTTATACTACGTATGTAGTAGAAAATTTAATTTGACTTTTATTGTGTACTGTTTATTTAAATGGTATGTATTGCCATCTATATGGCGTATTGTTTTTCAATGAATTTATAATAGAATAGTTTAAGTAATGTAAACTCAAGTGCCGTAATGGGCAAAAATAGTTTATCATATGTTTTATAACAAGTGTGTGTAAGGTGTAGATTTTGAACGAAAATAAAGATAAAATTTCAGAAAAATCAAAGGCGCAATCGCCTATAAAAAGCAATAAACCTGTTTCGAACCCGTTGTCGAAACAGCTTAATGCGCTTAAAAAACCTGCTTTAAAAACACCTGATAAAATAGCTACCAAAAAAGAAGTTAAGAGAATTTCCAATCCTATTTCTGCTGAAACATCTGATATTGTCGCTCGTATCAATAACTTTAATACGAACAAAACTTCAAACAGAATGTATGCAGGGTATATGGGAAATGCAAATGCAAGCTCGCATAGGGTTATTGATTATGCTGAACTTGTTAATAATTTGAATAATACTCTTTGCAAAAAGAAAACAATTTATGATTTATTTAGTGCAATTCATAACTTATTTATAGAAAAATTAAACAATGTTTTCACGGCATTCGGGGCTTATCACGACAAATCAAAATGTATTAACATAAAACTTTTCAACTCTATGGGAAGTACTTACACATCAAAATTGTTTTTGTCAGATGACCAAAATCCGGTTATCCAATGTTTTAAAAATTCTTCTCCTGTAGTTTGCGAAAATAGTAAATTTTTAAATATTCCATATGTTCAACAATCACCGACATTAATTCTTCCGTTGGTTTCGGTTAGCGGATGTAAAGGTGTTATGGCAATTGGGAAAGATAATATTGAAAATCATATCGGGTTGTTCTCATTTATTGCAAATTATTGTGCATTGTTTATGGATAATGTAGAACTTCTTGAACAAACAAACAAATACGCAAACACCGATACATTAACAGGTTTGTACACTCACAGAGGTTTTCAGGAAGTTTTGTCTGCAGAACTTAGACGTGCTGAAGAAAATAATTCAAAACTTTCCATTATAATGCTTGACGTAAATAATATCTCTAAAATCAACAGAGAACTTGGTCACGCAAAAGGTGATGAAGTTATCAAACTTTTAGCAGAAAAAGTTAAGCAAAATATTAGAAGTAATGACAAAGCAGGGCGTTATGGCGGTGACGAAATCGCAATAATTCTTCCTGATACCGACACTTCTGATGCGAAATATTTGGCTGAATATATTACATATTGCTTGTCATGTTGTTTTGTCGATGATGTAGGACCGGTTAAGGTTTCTGTTGGTATTGCAACTTATCCTGAATGTAGTAGGGATCAAGAAAAACTTTTAATCCTTGCAGAACAAGCAATGTATATCTCACAAGCTAAGGGTTACAAAGAAGGTATGTCCGCAATTGTAAGCTCATCAGATTTCAATTTCTGGGATGATGATGCTCTACATTCTTATGCAGAAGTTATTGCAAAACGTCATTCTCAATTGGGTGTGAACTTTGAAGATGAACTTGTTCACAAATTCAATAACGAACAAATTGTTTCTCAAAACCACTTGATGGAGCTTGCAAATTCTCTCGCAAGTGCAATTGATGCAAAAGACCCTTATACAAAAGGTCATTCTACTTCTGTTTCAAGATATTCAGAAGCTCTTGCTCGTGCGATTAATCTTCCGGAAGACGAAGTTCAAAGAATTAAATTGGGGGCATTACTTCATGATGTTGGTAAAATTGGTATCCCTGAAAATGTATTGAAAAAACCAGGTAAATTGGAAGATGACGAATGGGAAATTATGAAACAACACCCTGTAATCGGTGCAGAAAAAGTTCTTGCGCCAAACGAAGCGTTGAGAGATTTAATTCCAATTGTAAAATATCACCATGAACACATGGATGGAAGCGGATATCCTGAACATTTGAAAGGTGACGAAATTCCGCTTGCTGCAAGAATTGTTGCAGTTGCAGATACATATCACGCATTGATTTCTGATAGACCTTACAGAAAAGGAATGAGTGTTGAAAAAGCTTGCGAAATTTTGAATGACGGTGCAGGCAAATTGTGGGATAGAGATTTGGTTCGCCAATTTATTAATATTGCTCCATCCTTGTCTACAAGTATTTAGGTTATTTTAAAAGTATATTTTGTTGCGCAGATTTCTAATCCGTGCTAGTGTTTTGGTATGATAACAAAACTTGAAATTGATGAACTTGCTCAAAAATACGAAACTATTGATTTTATAAAAGATGATCCTGTTCAATTTCCGCATAAATTTAATAAAACGAAAGAAGATTGCGAGATTTCAGGTTTTATTGCCTCTTTGTTGGCATATGGAAATAGAAAAGTTTTTACCAAAAAATTGAATGAGTTATTTGATATTGCAGAAAATGAGCCGTATAATTTTATTTTGAATTTTGAACCGAAAAATTTGAAAGATTTTAATTATAGATTTGGGACAACACAAGATTTTGCAGAAATTTTTTGTATCTTAAAAAATTTATACGAAAAAGACGGTGGATTAGAAAAATTGTTTGAATACGGTTACAAAAATTCAAAACAACCAAATGGTTATATTGATTTTCAACCGATTTGTGACTATTTTTATTCAAAGTTTTCAGATACATCAGGACAGGGATGTCGTTTTATGATACCGAACCCACAAAACGGCGGTGCAATGAAAAGAATGTGTATGTTTTTAAGATGGATGATAAGAAAAAGCCCTGTAGATTTAGGAATTTGGCATTTTATGAAGCCGTCAGAATTGTTAATTCCATTAGATACACATGTCGCAAGGCTTTCAAGAGATATGGGCTTGTTGACAAGAAAGTCAAATGATTTTAAATCTGTAATAGAAATAACAGAAAACTTGAAAAAATTTGATATGAATGACCCGATAAAATATGATTTTGCGATGTTTGGTTATGGTGTGAATAATAAATAGACATTTAGACATGTTCAAAGAAGGCGATAAGGTTTTTTGAGTGAAAAGTAAGAAGTGAAACGTGAAAAGACTTTGTCAGAAAAGTTATTACATTCTCTAATGCAGACTTTGCATCTTCGCCTCTGCGCATCTATACATCTAATTCCAGTCACAGAGGGCTACCCTATTGCATATTTTTTAAAAATGTGTATAATAAAAGGAGCTAAAGGAATTTTGCAAAAGGTTTCTTTAAAGTACCACTTAAATTAGGAGAAGACAAATGTACCAAGATGAAAAACTTGTATGTGAAGATTGCGGCGCAGAATTTATTTTCACTGCAGGTGAACAAGAATTCTATGCGGAAAAAGGTTTGGTTAACAAGCCAAAAAGATGTCCGGAATGCAGAAAAGCTCGCAGAAACAACAACAGAAGAAAAAGAAAAATGTATGATGCTGTTTGTTCTAAATGCGGTGCGCAAACTCAAGTTCCATTCAAACCTATTCCAGGAAAAGAAGTCTATTGCAAAGATTGCTTTACAAAAGAACACGAAGCATAAAATTAATTCTAAAATAACAAAACAGACCGGTTTAATTATTAAGCCGGTCTGTTTTTACTTATACCCCAATACAACTGTTTAAATATTCAATTGTACTGATTTTTTCGTCATACAAATATTTAATAAAGTTCAAATACGCAGCATTATATGATGTAATCACAAGGTTTACCTCAAATCCGTCGGTACAGAATGGCTCGTAATCATACACAACATAACTGTTATATTTACTTTTCCATTCTTTTTTTTCGATACGGCTATTATTTTCATCAACAATATCTTCAAGCCACGCAAGAATATCTTTATTTACATTTTTCATTTCCAAACGATTGTGCTTACCGCAATCATGGCAATCATTTCCCATTAGCATGATAAATTACTCCACAAATATGTTATATGTAAATTGTAAAGCTTTTTCGATATAAAATAATCCCCTTTAGGTATAAGTATTAAATAGTAATATATGGGGATTTATTTTTTTGTTAATAAAATATTAAAAGCAGAAACGTTATTAAACTGGTAATTCAATAATATTGCTCTGATGGGCTGTGTACGTACACCCTACTGGACATTCTTGAAAAAATCAGTATAATAAAATCTATGGCAGATATAAATAATTTAGGTCGAATGATTTCTAAATTTGTAAATTATCAGGCACTTAATGCACAACGGCAAATGCCACAAAATCAGCCTGCTCAGTCATCTTTTACTCCATCTCCAACACCGCAAGCTGCGAATGCTCCGAAGCCGACTGTTCCTAGTTCTCCAACTCCACAAATGGGGAATATGGGAGGGAGTGATCAATCTGTTTTTGTAAAAGATATGATGAATTTGCCTAAAAATATGAACGAATTAGTTTACATGTTACAACGTAACATTACTCTAGCTCAACTCAATCAACGTTTTGCAAATCAAGTTAATATGCAAAGAAATGCTATGTCACAAACTCAAGCGCAAATTCTTGCTCAATTACAAGGTTTGTCGCTAACAGAAGCACAAAATATTTTGTTAACAGGCAACAAGGCGGTTTTAAGTCAATTGCAAAGTACTTTGAGGAACTTAGCTATTTCGTCAAACGGTTTGATAAACTTATCTCAAGTTGCCCAAATGATTGAAACAAACGGGAAAGATGCTATTGCAAAACTTATTACAACAATGGCAAATTCTGCGAAATTAGGGATTACTGATTTAACTCAACTCAAAGACACTGCCAAGTTGATAAATGCAAGCATTGCAGCTGCTTCACAAAACGATTCTGTGCAAACAATGAAACTTTTGATGCTTTTATACCTTCCGTGGTTGCCATTGCAGGAAGGTGTTGGGTTTGATTTGGAAATTGAAGCAGGGCAAAATTCGGATGGTTCTGACAGTATTTTGGTTATTACAATAACAACTTTAAATTATGGAAATGTTACTGCGACATTGATTTTGGAAAGCTCAAATTCTGTTCATGTAAATATTGAGTGTGTTAAAGAATTTCCAAAAGATGAATTGATGATGCGAATTGAGAATGATGAAAAACATTATTCAATGGAGTCGGTTTTGTCTTTTGAAACAAGTTCTCAAACAACAGTGAATGAAGGTCAAGAAAAGCCTCAAGCAAAAATTAATATGGGGAATACAAACGAGATTAATCCGTATTTGTTATTGATGGCACATACAATAATAAGACATGTTATAGAAATTGACAAAAATACGTCTAATGGAATACAATCACATGTGGATTAGATAAGAAAGGGAAAATATGAAATTTGTGCATATAATGATAAGGGTTAAAGACATTGAAAAATCAATGAGGTTTTACACAGAATTACTTGATATGAATAAAACCGGTGAAGTTGAGTTGGATGATTGCACTTTGTATTATTTGAGTGATGAAGATGGTCAAACTCAAATTGAAATGACTTATAACAAAGAAACTCCGGCAAACGGTTACGAAAACGGAAATGCGTTCGGACATTTGGCTTTTGAACTTGATAAAATGAGTGATTTTACGTTAAGGATGGAAAAATTAGGTTATAAGTATCTTTATGAACCATATTTTATGCCGGAAGTTAATATGTATATTGCATTTTTGAAAGATCCGGATAATAATGAAATTGAAATTATGGCAAAAGAAATTTAAAATATAAATACCTCTCAGTATAAACTACAAAATAAAAAGCATAGAAAGTTTTTCCTTCTATGCTTTTTCCTATATTTATTTAGAAACTTATAAAAGCTCTTTTAAATAATTTGGTAATGCAAAACGTGCATTGTGATAATCTCTGTTGTATATTTTACAAGTTTTTACGATATCTTCGTATCTGTCTTCTGCAAAATATGACAAAGGTTCAACTGTTTTAGAGCAAAAAGCCCAAGCCCAATATCCACCAGGATATGTTGGAATATTTGAAGTGTATGTTGAGCAGATTGGGAAAACTCTTTTAAGTAACTTGTACATTTTTTGAACAGATTCTTTTTGTGCGAATGGGGATTCTGATTGAGCAACCATAATGCCACCTTCTTTTAATGAATTTTTTACATTTGTATAAAATTCATCAGTGAATAATCCTTCTCCCGGTCCGATTGGGTCTGTTGAATCAATTAACACGATATCGTATTCATTCTTTTTATCTTTAATAAATTCAATAGCATCTTCAACTTTAATTTCTACTCGAGGATCAGACAATCCGCAAGAAATTGTTGGAAGAAATTCTTTACAAGAATCAATAACCATTCCGTCGATTTCGCATAGAACAACTTTTTTAACGGTTTTGTGTTTTAGAACTTCTCTAACGGTTCCGCCATCGCCACCGCCAATTACAAGAACGCTCTCTGGGTTTTTGTGTTGCATCATAGGAATATGTGCAATCATTTCGTGGTAATGATATTCATCACCTTCTGTAGTCATCATCAAGTCATCAAGAGTAAGAACTCTGCCGAGTGAAGATTCTGATTCAAAGATTTCGACTTTTTGGAAATCAGATTGTTTTGAAAACAAAACTTTTCCTGCTTTTATTGCAATTCCATAGCCGGAAGGCGTGATTTCGTGGTAGTAACCATTTTCTATTCCGTTTTTCATTTTTTCTCCTTTATTTAAAATAAGCAATACGATTGTAGCATAAAATTTGGAGTTAATAAATGTATTAAGATAATAGGGCGATAAGGTAATAAGATATTAAACCTATATAGTCCTATAACTTATTCCCCTAATATATGAACGTGAAGGTGAAAAACTTCTTGTCCGGCTTCTTTTCCTGTGTTGATTAAGGTTTTGTATGATTTTAAACCAATTTTTTTAGTAGTTTCTTTGACAGCCATCAATAATTCCGCCATCAAATTTTTGTCTTCAAGTTCATTTAACGATGCAACGTGAGTTTTTGGAACAACTAACAAATGAATTGGAGCTTTTGGGTTAATATCCTTGAAAACTACGACATATTCATTTTCGTAAACAAATTCTGTGTTAAAATCTCCGTTAATAATTTTACAAAAAATACAATCTTCTGACATTTTAGTTCTCCTTTTTTTATAAAAGTAACAGACTTTGCCTCTTGGCATCTATGCTTCTTCGTATCTGATTTACTTTAGTTACTTTTATTATTATATCTTAAAAAAATGTAAACTAACTTGCCATTTGAAATAATGTAAAGTAAAATAGAGATACTAAAGACCCTTTGGGAGGAAAATTATTTATGCCGGAATTAGCTAGACGACAATATGGTAGGGATTTATACAGGGTTAATCACTATGATAACAGGTATTACAGGTATGAAAATACTGGTAATAGTGGTGTGAGAGTTGCAAAACCGCATTCTACAAGAACTGCAAATTCTCAAAAAATTGAACGAAATAACTTTATTCACAGAATTATTTCTGTTGCTATTGTTTCTCTTTTGGGATTAACTATTTTACCTGTCGGATTTAACAAAGTTACAAAAATGATGTTTAATCCAACTCCTTATAAAGATGTTAAGGCTGATTATCAACAGATTTTGTTCCCGACTTCAAATTATCTTGCAAACCATTGGTTTATGGGCGAAAGATCTTTGGAGGCTGCAGATGTAAAAAAACCTGAAATGACTACATTGACAGAAGGTTCAAGATTGTCAGGATTAGAAAGCCAATTGTCAAATCTTGCCGCTATGTATCCGTCAATACATCCGTCAGTTTATGTATGGGATTATGAAACAGGCAATTATGTTGATATGAATGCGGATGAAATTTTCCCAACTGCAAGTATTATCAAACTACCTGTTTTGGTTGAACTTTTTAGGTCTATTGAAAAAAATCAACTTACAATTTATGATGAAATGCCTTTGACAGAATATTATAGGACAGAAGGTTCTGGTAGTTTACAATTTAGAGCTGCAAATTCAACATATACAATAGATAAACTTGCAAGGATGATGATTACAGAGTCTGATAATTCTGCAACAAATATGTTGATGGCTCGCTTGGGTTCTATGACAGATATAAACTCTGCATTAAGAGAATGGGGTTTGAAACATACTTATGTACAAACTTGGTTGCCTGATTTGGGCGGAACAAATCATTCTACTGCAAGAGATATGGCACAAATTCTTTATAATATTGATAACCCTAAGTTCTTAAGTAACAGTTCACGAGAAAAAATCTTTGATTATATGGGGCATGTTCACAACAATCGTCTTATTGCAGCCGGATTACCTGCCGGTGCTACTTTCTTGCACAAAACCGGCGATATTGGTAAAATGTTGGGTGATGCTGGGATTGTTTATGCACCAAACGGGAAAAAATATATAGTTGTAATTTTTGCGAACCGCCCTCACAATTCACCACTGGGTAAGGAATTTATTGTAAAAGCTTCTCAAGTTATTTATAACAATATGGTATTTTAATGTTAGAAGAATTGCTAAAAAGTAATAAGTGTTTCAAACTTGTTTGTGGCGCAGGAAACGAGGATGCCATCGAGGTTGAAAAACTTGTTGCGCTTTATTCTGCTGCGGGGTGCAAATTTTTTGATTTGTCTGCGAAACCTGAAATTGTTGATGCTGCAAAGAGAGGTTTGAGAGGAAAGGATGCTTTTTTATGCGTAAGTGTTGGGATTAAGGGCGATCCGCATGTTAGAAAAGCCTGTATTGATGGAGAAAAATGTGTTGGTTGTCATAAATGTGAAGAAATTTGCCCGCAAAAAGCAATTAAAAATTGTAAAATGATAGTTCATTCACAACCTGCTTTAAACGAAACTACGGAAACGAATTCTCCTCGCCCATTACTTGCTGTTCGTTGTATCGGGTGTGGAAAATGTTATTCTGTTTGTTCGCACAATGCAATTTCTTTTATTTCTGAAAACAAAGATTTGGAAGAAGTTTTGCCTCAATTAATTGAAAAAGGTATTGATTGTATTGAACTTCATGCGATGGGGGAAGATGATTTAGAAGTTTTTGAAAAATGGAATTATATTAACAAAATTTATGATGGAATGTTGAGTATTTGCACGGCACGTGGGCATTTGTCGGAAGAAAAAATGATTGAACGAATCAAATCTATGATTGCGAAAAGGAAAGATTATTTGACAATAGTTCAGGCTGACGGTTTTCCTATGAGCGGTGGAAAAGATGATTACAAAACAACATTGCAGGCTATTGCTACAGCAGAAATTGTTCAAAATGCAAAATTACCTGTTTATATTATGTTATCAGGCGGTACAAATTCAAAAACCGCAGAATTAGCACATTTATGCGGAATTAAGTACAATGGAATTGCGGTTGGGACATTTGCAAGAAAAATTGTTTCTAAATATATTGATAGAGATGATTTTTTAAGAAATGAATATGTATTTAATGAGGCTTTACAAATTGCGAAAAAGCTTGTAGATACTGTTTAAACGGCTATTTATTTTGAATTAATTTAAGTCGTTGTTTTGTTGATGGGTGAGTTGAAAAATATTGAATAAACTCAGGAGCTTTTTCTTCTTTTTCCAAATATTGGAAAAATCTTATTGCTCCATTGTTGTTCCCATAAATTCTGTAAACCATTTTGTTGGCGTATTTGTCGGCGTTTCTTTCTTGATTTCTTGAATGTTTAAGTTCATTCAAGGAACTTATATTACCAATTGTTGTGTCGGTTGTTTGGCTTCCACCTGAAATAATTGAGTTTATGGTGTAGACAATTATTTGTCTGCTTATCATTTTTAAGTGATCTCTGTGTACGTAATGACCGAGTTCGTGTGCTATTATAAATGTTAACATTTCGTTGTCATTTATTTTGTCGAGCAAACCTTTTGTCACATAGATAGACCCGTCAGGATATACAAACGCATTAATTTCCTCATTAGATGTTTCGTAGATATTAAATTTAGATTTATTTTGTAAATTTTTGTCTTGTGCAACAATTGTGTTTCGGATGTTTTCCAAATTTTTGATTTTTTCTTCATCTTTATTTTTAAGTTTATAAGGTTTCGATGAAGTTATTGAAATTGTTTTTTCTATTTTAAGTTGAGTATCAACTGATATTTTATCAATTAAGAGGTTTGAAATACCATCTGCGCAGAGATAAATTAAGAAACATAAAGCCACAAGTCCTGCAACAAGCGAGATAAACTCAATGCCGACATTGGTTTTGCCGACATTGACATTATCTTGTATCATATTAATATATCTTTGTTCTAAATCATTTTTCATAAGTTACTGCGGTTCCGTATGCTATGATTGCGCATTGAGGAACGGATTCCTTGCCATATACATCGTTTAGCATAACAGATTCTATCCTTGTATTGATAATAAAGTTTGCATATCTGGCTTTTTCACGCATTCTTAAAATTGCTTCTCGTCTACCTCTATCAAGAACAGATTCAAATGTTGTAAGCCTTCCGCCAAATATGCTCTTTAAATTTGCTACAAAGTTTTTGAAATAATCTCCACTTATAACAACTTCACCTGTAACAAGCTCTATTTTTTTGATTTTTTTATTTGTTTTCCAGTTTTTTGCGCCAAAATTTACATGTGGTTGACGAAATAGTGCAATTTCTCTTTTTTTGATTTTGTTATAGTGATTTTTTTCAATAATGCAACCTGTGGTGTAAGTTATGGCAAGTAAAATCAATAATAATAGTATATCGCCCATAAAAACACTAACCTTTCGGAGCTACTTTAACTGCTGTTCCATAAATATAAACTTCTGCAGCACCAACCGTAACGGAAGATGTTGCAAATCTCACGTTGATAACAGCATTTGCTCCCAATGCTCTTGCCTGCGTTTCCATTCTTGCGGTTGCTTCTTTGCGGGCTTCAATTAAAAGTTCTGTGTAACTTTTTAATTCGCCACCAACCATGTTTTTTAATCCGGCACCAAAGTCCTTGATAGCATTTTTTGCTCTAACGGTGCTTCCTGCGACAAGACCATATTGTGCAACGATGTTCATTCCTGGAACACTTTCGATGTTAGTTAAAATCATTATTCATTACCTCCGCAGAAATTCTAAGGTAAATTTATTTTTTCTGAAACATTCAAATAGATGATGTTTTTTGAAATTTGAAATATTGTTGGAAAAAGAATTTCAAGCAATTGAATGATGATTATGGTATGATTTCACTTTATAATTTTCTGAACAGAAAGGAATATTAAAATGCTTTTAACAGACCACGTTCAAGCGATTATAAAATCCGCAAAATCAATAGTTGTAGCGAGAAATTACCCTGAACTTTTTCCTGAACACTTGATGCTTGCCTTAATGCTGGATCAAAATGATTTGCCTAAGATTTTGTTTGAGCGTGTTGGAGTTGATAATCCAGAAATTGTTGACAGATTAAATAATTACGTGTCAAAACGTGCGTATTTTGCTAGAGGGAAATTTTCAGATGTTAGATTTTCGACAGATACTATTGTTTTGATGAAAATTGCGCAGGAAGAGGCAGAAAAGCATGGTGATGAACAAGTTAGCGTTGAACATTTAATATTAGCACTTTTCAGAATTGATAACAAGACTTTGAATCACCTTTGGGAACAATCAAATATTAACAGACTTGATTTGTATGAAAAAATGACAGAGGAAGTTAATAACATTGTTAATGTTGAAGAAACAGTTGGGGAAGATAGTGTAAAATCTGATAGTAAGACTTCAATATCTGAAAAAACCGAAAAGAAAAATGAAGCTCTTGAAAAATACACAACAGATTTGACTGAATTAGCTGCGAAAAGCAAACTAGATCCTGTAATTGGGCGTGATGATGAGATACGTAGAACAATTCAAATCTTAAACCGTCGCTCAAAAAATAATCCTGTAATTATTGGAGAACCTGGTGTTGGTAAAACTGCGATTATTGAAGGACTAGCGCAAAGAATTGTTTCGGGAGATGTTCCTGAAAGTTTAAGAAACGATAAAATCTTGGCACTTGATTTGGGTGCATTGCTTGCCGGAGCCTCTTACAGAGGCGAATTTGAGGAGCGTTTGAAGGCTGTATTAAAGGCAATAGAGGAAAAATCAGATGACTTAATGTTGTTTATTGATGAAATTCATACAATCATGGGAGCGGGTTCATCAGAAGGTTCTGCTGATGCCGGAAACCTTTTAAAACCAATGCTTGCACGTGGCGGTATTAGGGTAATTGGGGCGACAACAACTGATGAATATCGAAAATATATAGAAAAAGATAAGGCTTTGGAACGTCGTTTTCAGCCGGTAATTGCTTCAGAACCTTCTGTTGAAACTACAATAAGTATTTTGAGAGGTTTGAAAGACAAGTATGAAGGTTATCATAGTGTAAAAATTCTCGATAGTGCGATAGTTGCAGCAGTAAAACTTTCGCATCGTTATATTTCTGATAGATGTTTACCGGATAAAGCGATTGATTTGTTAGACGAGGCGGCTTCTGCTTTGAGAATTGAAATTGATACTATGCCGGAAGAAATTGATATTTTAATTCGTGAAAAAATTCAATTAGAAATGAATAAAAAAGCTTTAGAAAAAGATGAAACGCAGGAAGCATCTAAAAAGTTAGAAAAAATCCTTAAAAAAATCTCTGAAATTGAAGCGAAAATTGAAAAACTAAAAGAACAGTGGCTTAAAGAGAAAAAAGTCATTGATTCTGCGGGTGCGGTGAAACGTAATATTGAAAAATTGAAGGCACAAATTGAGATTAATAAGAAAAATCCTTCAATGTCACTATCTTTAGAACAAAAATACAGTCAGATGCTTGATATGGAACAGAAATTGCAAGCAATTCAAGAGCAATCAGGTAAAAAACGTTTGTTAAAAGAAGAAGTTGATGAAGACGATATTGCAAATATTGTTGCAAAATGGACTGGTATTCCTGTTAATCGTTTGATGGAAGATGAATCAAAAAAACTTATCGGGATGGAAAAAGTTATGCACGAACGTGTTGTTGGTCAAGATGAGGCGGTTACAAAGATCTCAAATGCTATCAGGTTATCTCGTTCGGGGTTGCGTGATCCGAAACGTCCTATTGGTACATTTCTGTTTTTAGGTCCTACAGGGGTTGGAAAAACGGAATTAGGCAAAACATTAGCACAAATTCTGTTTAATGATGAAGAAGCCCTAATCAGAATTGATATGTCTGAATTTATGGAAAAAGCTGCGATTTCTCGTTTGGTTGGAGCAACGGCTGGTTATGTCGGCTATGAAGAAGGCGGGCAATTGACTGAGGCGGTTAGGAGAAAACCATATTCCGTTGTGCTTTTTGATGAAGTTGAAAAAGCTCATCCTGATGTGTTTAACCTTATGTTACAGATGTTCGATGACGGGCGTTTGACAGATGGACAAGGGCATCTTGTTGATTTCAAAAACACTGTAATCATTATGACAAGTAATCTCGGAAGTGAGGTAATTCTTGATAAATCATTAACAGAAGACGAGAAAAAAGAAGAATTAAATCACGCATTAAAAGAAAAATTTAAACCGGAATTTTTAAACCGTATTGATGAAATCGTTATGTTTAAAGCTTTAACAAAAGAAGAATTGACGCATATTGTTGATATTCAAACAAATTCACTAAAAAAACGTTTGTTAGATCAAGATATTGAATTAACTATTACAGACAAAACGAAAAAACACCTTGCGGATGAAGGCTATGAACCTTTGTATGGTGCAAGACCATTGAAACGTGTGATAAGACAATTGGTCGAAATCCCTATGTCTATGAAAATTCTGGAAGGTGAGTTTGTTAAAGGTGATAAAGTTTCGATTGATTTTAATGGAAAAGATTTAAAATTTGAAAAGGTTAATAAATAGCAGATTTTTCAAATAAAAATTTATACAACAAAAAGGCGGTAATCTAAAAAATTTACCGCCTTTACACATCCATAATCATCAGCTAAGACACTTATTTTGTAACAATGTCTTCAGTTTCTTCAATCTTTTTCATTACCTCATCAATCTGTTCTTTGCAATATTTAAGAAACAGACCTAATTCTTCTTTAAAACTATAAACTCCGGGCCAAGAAATATATCCGTACATCAAATATCTCCTTTTTTTTAATCTAACCTTTCAACAATTATTTAGTCGGTTGTGTGGAGAAAAATCTTTAATGTTTTTGAGTGTTTTTTAATAATTTGTTACAATATGAATTTATGTCGTTACATCTGTATTTCGGAATGTAGTCAATATCGTAGTTTTGAGCTATTTGTTTAAGATTTTCGGCAGCAGAAATTGCAATGATTTTTGTGTATTTGTATTCATTGAAAAATTTGATTTGTTTAATAAACCATTCTCCAGCATAAAATGGTAAAAAGTCCGGTTCCATTTGCATATCGGTTAGAATGAAATCGTACGGTGTGTCAATAGATGCGGTTAACCTTTCAATTCCTTCTTTTGCAGAATTTGCGGTATCTATTTCCACATTGTTATTAAAAATTTGTTCAATAATATATTTATGGTGCAAAACCCATCTGTTTGAATCATCTACAATCAAAATTTTCATATCAGAATTATAGCATACAAAAAAGCATAATCTGTATCAAAACAGGTTATGCTTTTACATTTCAATATTAGTTCAAAATTAATCTATAAACGGAATAGTTATTATATATTCGTTGTTTTGTCGAACTTTTGTAATCTCGTCAGAATTAATCTTTTCCCCAAAAGCAAAGGTTTGACTATATCTTGTTATTTCTTGCCCTTTATGAGAATTTTTTTCTCCGGCACCGTTAATTGTAACCATATTTCCGTTTGTTTTTACTTCAATATTTTTTTCATTGTTGTCGAATGGTCTTAAGTCAATAATGATTTTGTATGCGTCATCAGCTTTGTCAACGTGAATAAATGGAGCAGTATTTTGCATCATTTGGTGTTCTTTGGCAAATTCTTTTTGAGCAAATTTGTCCATTTGTCTTTCTTGGCGCATCATTGCTTTATCCATCTTTTGTATTTGTAATAGAGGGTCTAACATCCTTTTGAAATGCCAATCTGCAACAACGTAAAATGCTGTAAATGCACCAAAAAATATTAACAAACCAATCATCACATATTTGGCTATCGGGTGTTTGCATAAAAAGCATTTTTCATAATTTCCGTGTTCATAATTGTTATCTTCCATAATGTATCTCCTTTCAATTTTATTTTAGTATAAAAAATATTATGTAAAAGTCCATTACTCATTTAGGCTAATACTATTGAAAAAATTAAAATGGCATGTTAACATGCTTGTATATAGTGTGAAGTATAAGCGGAGTATTAAAATGGCTAAAATTTTGGTAACAATGCCTGACGATTTTTTACATAGGGTTGACGGTATCGCAAGCAACGAACAAAGAAGCAGAAGTGAACTTATTAGAGAGGCTTTACGTTCTTATATGAAACGTATGACGATTAAAAATCCGCAAAAAGCTGAAGATGATGCAAAAAAATTAGAAAGTCTTTTGGGTTAATCTGATTTTATTGCTAATTGCTTAATACGTACATTTCGCAGTTTTTGCAATCGAATTTTAATGGATATTTTTTACCTTTTTCGTCAATTAAGAATAATTTTTTCGGAGATTTGCACATATCAAGCGCATATTTTATACAATGTTTGGTGTGCATAAGTTCTATTGGATTTGATTTAGTTTGTCCGCTTTCATAAGCCATTTCGCAAATTTTGCAACCGCAGTTCTCATAAAATAATTTTGCCTCGTTATTATAGATATTGGCTCTGTAGTCTAATTCTTTTTGAGGAAATTCTGAATATTTAAGAGGTTTCTGAATTTCTCGTTTATAGTTTTTCAACCTCTCATCCATTAATTTTGAAAAAATATTTCTGCGGATTTCATTTATTTTAGAAATTGGTAAAAATGGAAGTTCTCCATTAATTTTTATTTCTGTGACATAAAAATCACTTTCACCCGTTTTTTGAAGTTGAGTAATGAAGTTTTCTTTCATTTTTTCAGGATTTTTAGGAATTTCGGAACAATCAATATTTAATTCGGTAGAATTTTCATCTTCATCAATTGCTTTTAAAACACCTTTTTCGTAAATAAATTTGACTTCAATTTGACGCTTTGTTTTAGAATTTTCAAGTTGTTTTTCAAACTTGCTATCAAAATTCCTATAAATTTCTATTCCTGTTTTAATTCCATCCATTTTGTTTGGGAAAATTTTGTTGCCTTCTGTTTTATTTATAAGACAACCCATTTCATTGAAATATAAACCGTCTTGCGGGCCTAAAGATTTTGATAAAGCATTTTTTGACCACTCGATTTCAAAGTAGTTTTTCCCTACTAATTTTATTTTACCGAGTTTTTCTCCAAGAGATTTAGGGCTTTCAAAATTGAAACATTTTTTACGTTCGCTGAGAAAATAGTCTGTAAATCCTCTATTAAAACTTTTTCTTACATCTGGTTCAAAATCTAAAAATACTTTGCCGGATGAGGTTTTATCTGCAAACTTGTCAATTTCTCGTCTGTAATATGCGACAACATTTCTAACATAATTTCTGTCTTTTAGTCTGCCTTCAATTTTGAAAGATTTTACGTTTGCATCAATTAAGTTTTTTAAATGTTTAGAGGCGTTAAAATCTTTCATGCTTAAAAGGTATTTATCTTTTATAATAATATTTCCCTTTTCGTCAATAAGAGAATATTTTTTTCTGCAAGCCTGAGCGCATTCGCCTCTGTTTGCAGAACGTCCGCCAATACAGTAACTCATGTAACACTGACCGCTATATGATACGCATAGTGCGCCATGTACGAATGTTTCTATTTCTAAATTGTTATTTTGAGCGAATTTGCCGATTTCTCGAATTTGTTCAAGAGATAGTTCCCTTGCAAGGATTACCCTTGATGCGCCGATGTTTTTGAAAAATTTCACTTTTTCTAAACTTCTGTTGTCACATTGAGTGCTGGCATGAATGGCAATAGGCGGTAATTTTCCCTCAATTGCGAGTTTAAATATTGCCATATCTTGAACAATAATAGCATCTACCCCGATTTTGTATAAATTTTGGATTAACTCTTGTGCTGCAACTAGTTCTGTGTCTTTTAAAATCGTATTTACGGTAACATGAACTTTTACATAGAATTTGTGAGCATAATCAACGATTTCTTTTAGATCCTCAAGAGAATTTCCGACTTTTTTTCTTGCACCGAAATTTTGTGCGCCAATATAAATTGCGTCACATCCTGAGTTTATTGCTGCAAAGGCAGTTTGTTTATCTTTTGCAGGTGCTAACAGTTCAACTTTTTTCATACAATAATTATATTACAAATAAATTTAACTGAAAAAGCGCTAGTGCTTATCTTACTGATAATCATAGCGCTCAAATCCAAATAAAACAAGGGCTTTTAAATGAGCAAGCGGCAACTTGCTCCGCCCTTCATATTATATTATAACATATTTTTTTAAGTTTTCAAGTCTTACGAATTAATCAAGTGTTTTATTGCAATAAAATATTTTCCTCATATAATAATAGTGTAAATCGTACATAAATAAGGAGAATTTTTATTATGTCTAGAAAACCTATTATTGCAGGAAACTGGAAAATGAATTTGTGTCAATCAGAAGCTAAATCAGTTTTTGAAGGCATTGCTAATTTTGTAAAAGATTATACAGCTCAAGAATTACCAACAGTAATTATTGCTCCTGTATTTACATCTATTAATGCGGTTCACTCAGTACAATGTGATTGCGGATGCGGTGGAAAGAAAATTGCTATCGCAGGTCAAAACTGTCATTGGGAAAAATCTGGTGCATTCACTGGTGAAATTTCTGTTGAAATGTTGAAAGATGCCGGTTGTGACTATGTAATTATCGGTCACTCTGAAAGAAGACAATATTTCTCAGAAACAGATGAAATGATTAACAAGAAAGCAAAAGCAATTTTGGCAGGTGGTTTAATTCCTATTATTTGTTGCGGTGAAACTCTTGAACAAAGAGAATCAGGCGTTACAGATTCTTGGATTGCTGGTCAAATTAAAGCTGCTTTGGAAGGAATTTCTTCTGAAGATATCGCTAAATCAGTTATTGCTTACGAACCAATTTGGGCTATCGGAACTGGCAAAACTTGTGATTCAGACGAAGCAAACAGAGTAATCGCAATGATTAGAAGTGTTGTTAAAGAAGTTGCTGGCGCAGAAGCTGCTGATGCTATCAGAATCCTTTACGGTGGTTCTGTAAAACCTGCTACAATTGAAGAACAAATGTCTAAATCAGATATTGACGGTGCTTTAATTGGTGGCGCATCATTGAAATCTGAAAGCTTGAATGAAATTATTGAAAAAACTATGAAAATGTCATTGGTTCATTAATTTTATAAGAAATAAAATATTATTAAAGGGTGAAATTTGTTTCACCCTTTTTTTAATTTTCAAAAAATTGACAATTCCGTAACATTTGTTTATAATTGTAGTTACGAAAGAAGGAGTGTGAAATGGCACAACAATTCAACCCGCAAAATATAAAAAAAAGAACTTCAGTTTTGGTATTTTTAAAAGGCGCAGCAGCACCTTTGGTTTTATATGTTGAAAAACCTGAAGAACTTTATGTAGAATTACAACAATTGATGAAAAGTGCAGCTGCAACTTTGATTGAAAAAGAAACTCAAGGACCTTTGAAAAAAGTTTGCTTTGTTTCTAATCAAATTGCT
This sequence comes from Candidatus Melainabacteria bacterium MEL.A1, assembly GCA_001765415.1. GTDB lineage: Bacteria > Cyanobacteriota > Vampirovibrionia > Gastranaerophilales > Gastranaerophilaceae > Stercorousia. The sequence goes on along the minus strand of CP017245.1, from coordinate 1,079,156 downwards.
TCACTTGCAATACAGGAAGAACAATACGTAGGATAATGGATTATAAAATTTCGATAGAAGAATTAGAAAATACATCGTCAAAGACTATTAATTTTCATTTTGAAGATAAAATTGATGGACTAAGTTGTGTTACCCCGATTGTTGCTGATTTAGAAATAAAATCTCTCGGAGAGTTTATTGAAGTTGGTGGAAATGTTAAGGGAACTGTAAAATTGGAATGTGATTTGTGTTTGAAAGAGTACGATTATAATTTCGATTTTGACGTAAACGAAATGTATGCAAAAAACGCTCTGCTTGACGATTACGGGCAAGAGTTTGAACTCAAAGATGGACAGTTTGTAACAGATTTGAATGGCGCAGAAGAAATTGACATTTATGACTTATTGTATCAATCTGTAATATTAAATTTACCAAATAAAAAAGTTTGTGGTATAAATTGTAATGGGGACAAATTTCTAAAAGAAGAAAATTTGTCTGATCCACGACTTGATGTTTTCAAAAATATAAAGATAAACGAAAACTAGAAATATAAGTAGTATAAGAAAATAAAAAGGAAAAAGAAAAATGGCAGTACCTAAGAAAAGAACAGGACATTCAGCACAAGGAAGCAGAAGAAGCAACTGGAAAGCAACAAAACCAGAAACTACTAAATGCCCTAATTGTGGTGAAACTGTGTTAACTCACACAGTATGTACAGCTTGCGGAACTTACAAAGGAAAACCAGTAAGCTTAAAAGATAGAGTTGAAGAAGTTGCAGAAAAACCTGCAAAAAAATCAACTAAAAAAGCAGCTAAGGCTGAAAAAGTTGAAGAAGTAAAAGCAGAAGAAGCTCCTGCTGAAGAAAAAACTTCTGAAACAGAAGAAAAATAGTTTTTGAGAATGGTTGAGAGGTCAGCCTTTCAACCATTCCTCTTTTCAACCGTTAAACTAGATTTGAGAGGGATAAGATGACAAGAATAGCAATTGACGCAATGGGTGGTGACCACGCTCCGCACGAAATCGTGGCAGGTGCAGTTTGGGCTGCTAAAGAATACGGTGTTGCAATCGAGCTTGTTGGTAAGCAAGATAGAATTGAACAAGAGCTTGATAAGATTTCGCATGAAGGCTTTATGACCGATTATGGTAAAGGTGGACCTGCTAAATATCGTATAAAAATTGATACGTCAAAATTAGATATTAAGATTACGCATGCCTCAGAAGTTATTGAAATGGGCGAAGCTCCTGGGCAAGCTATTCGTAAAAAGAAAAAGTCATCTATTGTTTTAGCAGTTGATGCAGTTGCTCAAGGTAGCTCAGATGCAGTTGTTGCAGCAGGTTCTACAGGTGCGGCTATGGCATCAAGTTTGTTTGGATTAGGTAGAATTCCGGGAATTGACAGACCGGCTATTGCTGTTACTTTGCCTACAATCAAGAAACCTATTGTTGTAATTGATGGTGGCGCAAATAGTAATTGTTCTCCGGAAATGCTTTATCAATTCGCTATTATGGGTGCGACTTTCTCTAAAAATGTTTTGGGAATTGAACATCCTAGAGTTGGTGTTTTGAATATTGGTGAAGAAGCAGGTAAAGGTAATGAACTTGCTCAAGCTACTTATAAGATTTTAGAAGAACATCAAGAAAAGATTAACTTTGTTGGTAACATTGAAGGTAAAGAAATTTTCTTGAGTGTGTGCGATGTTGTTGTATGTGATGGTTTTGTTGGCAATGTAGCGTTGAAGGTTACAGAGGGAACTTCTTCAATGTTATTCAGAATGTTAAAACAAGAATTTAAAGCGGATTTGGCAGGTAAGATTATCGGACTTCTTGCAAAACCATTCATGAAAAGAATTTACACAAAAATTAACTATGAAGAATTTGGCGGCGCATTACTTTTAGGTGTTAAAGGTATTACGGTAATTTCTCATGGTAGAAGTAAAGCGTATGCAATTAAAAACGCCGTTAGGGTTGCAAAACACGCTGTTGAAACAGGCGTAAACGAAAAAATAGCTAAGTTTTATGAGGAATAAAAACAAATGACAGATAAATTAATTCCGTTGAGAATAGCAGGTGTTGGTTATAGCTTGCCTGAAACAGTTATTACAAATGATGATTTGACAAAATTGTATGAAACATCTGATGAGTGGATTTATACACGTACAGGTATTAAGGAAAGACGTGTTGTTTCAGGTGAACAAAACGCTATTGATTTAGGTTTGGAAGCTGCACAAAATGCTTTGGCAAAAGCTAAAATGAACCCAGAAGATATTGATTTGATTTTGGCAGCATCTTCTGCACCACCTGATTTGTATCCTGCAATTGCTTGTCATATTCAAGCAAGATTGGGAATTACAAAACCTATTCCTGCGTTTGATATTACTGCAGCATGCTCAGGTTTGATTTATGGTTTGAGTATTGCAAAAGCTTATATCGCATCAGGCATGTATAAAAATATTTTGATTGTTGCAACTGATAACAATTCAAGACTTGTGGATTGGACAGATAGAGGAACTTCAATCTTGTTTGGTGATGGTGCCGGTGCTATGGTTGTTACTCAAGCAGAAGACGGTGTTGATGACGTTATTTCAATTGATATCGAAGCAGACGGTAATTATGGAAACTTGATTGAACTTTCATTTGATGGTAAAAATTGTCCGTTGGTTGAACAATATGAAGAAAAACCAAAAGGTATCAGAATGAATGGTCGAGGCGTTTATACATTTGTTGCAAAAATCTTGCCTCATTATGTAGAAAACCTTGTTGAAAAATCAGGCATGAAAGCTGACGATATTGATTACTTAATTCCGCATCAGGCTAATATCAGAATTATTCAAGCTGTTCAAGAAAGACTTGGATACCCTGATGAAAAAGTTGTTACAAATATCAAATACTATGGAAATACTTCCGCTGCGTCTATTCCGATTGCTTTGGCAGAAAGCGTAGAAAAAGGAAAAGTTAAACTTGGTACTACTGCAATTCTTTGTGGTTTCGGTGCCGGTATGACATGGGGTGGCGCAATCGTAAGACTTCGTGAAGGTATTTGCTAAGTTTTTCATATTTTAATTAATACTATAATTCATTTTAAGAACATCTGAGAATTTCTAAGATGTTCTTTTTTTGTAAAGAAATATTTCAAATTAATGTTAGAATTTTAAATTTTTGTCAAAAAGTTTTTTATTTTTTACTTTTATAAGTAGTAGAAATAGAAAGTGTGTGTATTAATATGGCAATAACATCAATTGGGTCAGAAATTTATAAAACTTTAGCAAATGGCATGAGGGTTGCAACCAAAACTGAAGGTGGAAAAACATATACAAAGTTGTTTGATAAAGATGGAAAAGTGCTTATTGACAGAGTAAAATCTTTTGAAGCTAATATTGTTGGAAATAAAAAAGTTTTAACTAAGACTGAAAATCGTATCGTTAATTTGAAAAATGAAAAAGGTGAATTGGCAGATACTTATGGCTTTAAATATACAGCTGATAGGGTTTATGATAAAGAGGGCAAACTTTTAGGTATGCGTGAAGTTGAATATAAACCTAGAAGGATTGATTACGGAAGTGGTGTAAATCCGTTAGAGCATTTACACAATATGAAACATGTGACAAAGAGTGTTTTAAACGGACAAAATGTTTTTAGTTATGTTCCTTTTGGGTATTCAAAATCTGCGGCGGCAAAATCTTATGTAAAAGATATTGTGAATGGTGTTACGATAAGAAAATTTGCATCAGAATTAATTGATGGTATGAAATACAGATTAAGAGATTTACCTTTAGGTTGTAGAAAATCGCAATATAATAATAGTATCACAGAAAAAAGTCATGCTTATTTAGGTGAAGTTGAACCTGCAGGAGATTTTTACCAAATGGGGATGTATGTAAGAGGAAATTCTACAATGCGTTATAACAAAAAAGGCTTGCCGTTACCGGAAAATATTAATTTCAAAACATATGAAAAAATGGAAAATATGTCCTTGAAAGAAATGCGTAAGTTGAATGGAGATGGTTTATATGCGCCATCAGGTTTGAACATGCCTTTTTAGGATGATTTTGCATAAATTGTGTATGATATTTACTTTTATGGTATTTATTGTATAATCTTGTATAGGTATTTTTTAGAGAGGGATATTATTATGACAAAAAAAATTGCTTTTTTATTTCCCGGTCAAGGCTCTCAAGCTGTAGGTATGGGAAAAGATTTATATGAAAATTTTGAAAGTTCAAAAAATGTTTTTGACACTGCTGACAAAGTCTTGGGTAAAAGTGTAACAACTCTTTGTTTTGAAGGCCCTGAAGATGCTTTGAAACAAACCGTTAACACACAACCTTGTATTGTTACAATGTCAATTGCGGCTTTAGAAGCTTTGAAATCTCAATTAGATATCAAACCGGACTTTGTTGCAGGTCACTCTTTAGGTGAGTATTGTGCTATGTACGAAGCTGGCGTTATGTCTTTAGAAACAACTTTTAAAGCTATTCAAAAAAGAGCTGACTTGATGAGTGAGTCTGCAAAACAATCAGGTGGTTCCGGTGCGATGTCTGCAATTTTAAATGCTCCTGAGGGTGCTTTAGAAGAAGCATTGAAAGAGGCATCAAGTGTTGGTTATGTTGATGTTGCAAACTACAATTCACCTGCTCAAGTTGTAATCACCGGTGATAATGATGCAGTTGCAAAAGCTGGTGAAATTTTGTTGGCTAAAGGCGCAAGACGTGTTGTTCCACTTCCTGTATCAGGAGCTTTTCACTCTAAATTTATGGAAAATGCAAGCAAAGAATTTGTAGGATTTGTTTCTGATTTGGAATTGAATAATGCTCAAATTCCTGTAGTTACAAACGTTGATGCTAAAGCAACTACAGAAAGTGCTGATTTTAGAGAAAAAATGCCAAAACAAATTTGTTCATCAGTACATTGGACACAAACAATTCAACAAATGGCAAATGATGGAGTTGAAATTTTTGTAGAAATCGGACCTGGGAAAGTTCTTGCAGGTTTGAACAGAAAAATTGCTCCAGAGGCTAAAATGTTCAACGTATTTGACAAAGCTAGTTTGGAAACAACAATCGCAGCTTTGAAAGAAGAATTAGCGTTGGTATAAGCTAAATAATTTATTATTAACAAGAATATTAAGGAGAGGAATTATTACCCTCTCCTTAATGCTATACTTGAAAAATCTTCAAAAATTTGTTAAAATAGAAATGTTCATAGGAAGAAAGAGAGGATTTTAGTATGAAAATCAAAGGAAACAAGCTCATCGGGGGGGGGGGCAATAGCCTAAAACCATCTCATATCAAGGAATTTAGCGCTATGCACGTAGCCCTCTGTGTCAATGTTGGTTACTACTTCATAAATTGGTGTAGAGATTGGTTGAGATGCCTAGATGCGTGGATGCAAAGAGGCAAAGTCTGTTACGGAAATAAAAACATACTCTCCCTTGGGGGAGAGAGTGGTTGTTTGAACGAAGTGAGTTACAACCACGAGAGAGGGTTAAGTCATGAATTGATAAATTTTGAACCCTCTCCCGAATTTCTAAGTTCGTTAAAACTCACTAAGAAATTCTACCCTCTCACAAAGAGAGAGGGTGATAACTTTAACGATACGGTCTTTTCACGTTTCACTTCTCACTTTTCACTTAAATCTGCTGCTTTCACCCTTGCGGAGGTATTAATCACACTCGGCATTATCGGAGTAGTTGCGGCGATGACTTTACCTAGTTTGGTTGCGAGTTATCAAGAAAAAGTAATAGTAGTACAAGCTAAAAAGAGCTATTCAGGTTTTTTAAATACATTAAATAGAATGAAGGCGGATGAGGATATTGTGGATTACTCCGGTATTTTTAGTACTACTGAAACATCATTGCAAAAAATTGAAAATATTGCTAAATATTATAATGGAGCTAAAGTTTGTACGACCGGTGCGCAAGGATGTGGAAGTTCTTATTCGGTAAAGCTCGCTTCTCCACGTAATAACGGCAGTGGTAGTATTTCTCGAGAAGGTATTGGTTTTCCTAGAATATTGTTATTAGATGGAAGCTTAATTTATTTTCGAGAATTGCGTTCAAGTTGTGAACCATTTACTTATGTAACTAATGTAAGAGATGATAAAGGCTTTTTTACAGGAGAAACAACATCTGTGGTGGATACAAGATGTGCAACAGTTGTATTTGATGTAAATGGAGAGAAGAAAGGTCCAAACCAATATGGAGCTGATGTACATCAAGTTTTAGTGTTACCTGAAAAATTAAGTTTTGTAGATGGTGATTATGGGGCATTGAAAACTATTTTCGAAAAAGATAAATTACAATATACAAAATATTCAGATAGTATGACTTTTGATAGATAGGTATTATTAGTGGGGGGAAGATTTTTTCCCCCTCTTGTTTTGTTAGAGATATGGTAATTTAGTATTTTTATGATATGAACTTTGCATTTACACATCTTTGCATCCAAATTTTAATATGAGAACTATTCTCTTCATCTTCAAATTTGTTAATAAACTGTCAAAGCTCGCATATTTATGCTACAATCAACTTGAGGGATAAGATAATTCGTTTTTATTTTATTTTATTAATAAATAAGGAGAAAATTAATGACAGAAAGAAAAATTGCTTTGGTAACAGGCGGTTCTCGTGGTATCGGGTTGGCTTGTGCTTTGGAACTTGCAAAAGCAGGTTGCGACATTATTATTAACGACATTTGTGATGCTGAAAAAGCTCAACCGGCTTTAGACGAAATCAAAGCTTGTGGCGCAAATGCTTATTTCTACCAATTTGATGTTTCAAATCCTGAAGCAGTTCAAGAAAACGTTGACAAAATGATTGCTGAACACGGCAAAATTGACGTATTGTTGAACAATGCTGGTATTACAAAAGATGGCTTGTTTATCAGAATGGATATGGAACAATGGGAAAGAGTTATTAAAATTAACTTAACAAGTGCTTATTGCGTTACCCATGCAGTTATTAAATATATGATGAAAGCTCGTCAAGGTTCTATCATCAACATGTCAAGTGTTGTAGGGCTTCACGGAAACCCTGGACAAGCTAACTATTCAGCTTCCAAAGCTGGCTTAATCGGTTTGACTAAAACTCTTGCTAAAGAATTTGGTTCAAGAAACATCAGAGTTAATGCAGTTTGTCCTGGATTTATCCAAACCGCTATGACTGCAAATCTTCCAAATATTGACGAATACTTGAAAGCTATTCCGATGAAACGTCTTGGAACTCCTGAAGATATTGCTAAGACTGTTAAATATTTAGCTCTTGATGCAGATTACGTTTCAGGTCAAGCAATTGAAGTTGCCGGAGCGTTGATTATTTAGTGAATGGTGAGGGGTGAGTGGTTCGTTTCAAAAATATTTGTCTGAATATATTTTGAGCGTAGCGAACTAAAAGAACTATTCACTACTCACTTACTTAAAAAGTTAAGATTTTTAACAATATGGACACCAGATTGTAAATTTCTTGCAAAAAAATCTTGCGTTAAGTATAATGTAAGAGAACAAATAGTATAGTAATACAAATAAATTATGAGGAAATTAGAAATGAGTACATTTGAAAAAGTAAAAAAAGTAGTAGTAGATCAATTGAGTGTTGATGAAGCATTGGTTACTCCTGAAGCAAGCTTTACAGCTGATTTAGGTGCTGATTCTTTGGATACAGTTGAATTGGTTATGGCTTTCGAAGAAGAATTCGGTTGCGAAATTCCTGATGAAGAAGCTGAAAAAATTCAAACAGTTCAAGATGCTGTTACTTACATTGATGCTCACAGCAAATAGGCTTCAAGCTTAATCGAGGGTCGGCATGGAGTTGCCTCTCTTAAACTCGTTGCTGAAACTCGGTTTGTTTATAAAGTTGCGAGGGTGAAAGTTTAATATTGAATTTTCTCCCTCGTATATTTAAAAGATAGTTAAAAAGGTAAAGAGATGACAAAAAGAAGAGTAGTTATCACAGGACTTGGTGCGGTTACACCGTTTGGTGTCGGCGTTGACAATTTTTGGAATAGTCTTGTTGAAGGAAAAAGCGGAATAAGTACTTCTGAGCTTATTGATATTAGTAAGCACGTTGTAAAAATTTCTGGTGAAGTGAAAAACTTCCACCCTGAAGAATATATTGATCCAAAAGAAGCTAAAAAAATGGATAGATATATTCAGTTTGCTGTTATTGCGGCTGATGAAGCTATCAAAGATGCTAAATTGGACGAAGTAAAAGATGTTGACCCTTATAAAATCGGCGTTATGGTTAGCTCTGCTGCCGGTGGTTTTAGGACTTTTGAAGAAAACCATGTTAGAATCCTTGAAAAAGGACCGAATAAATGTTCACCATTTACAATTCCTATGATGATTGTAAACATGGCGTCAGGTCGTATTTCAATGCGTCACGGTTTTAAGGGTATTAATAAAGTAGTTGTTTCTGCTTGTGCAACAGGTACTCACACAGTTGGAGATGCGTTCAGATCAATCCAATATGGTGATGCTGATATTATGGTTGCCGGTGGTTGTGAAGCTACTATTTGTGATGTCGGTATTGGCGCTTTTTCTAGTGCCAGAACACTTTCTAAACGTAACGATGAACCTACAAAAGCTTCTCGTCCTTGGGATGTTGAAAGAGATGGTTTCGTAATGTCTGAAGGTGCAGGTGTTCTTATTCTTGAAGAATACGAACATGCTAAAAAGCGTGGTGCTAAAATTTATGCAGAAGTTGTTGGCTATGGTCAAACAGGTGATGCTTATGATGTTGTAGCTCCAGATCCGGAAGGTCAAGGCGCAATCCATGCAATGCAATTTGCATTAGAGGATGCAGGTATGGAACCAACTGATGTTCAATATATCAATGCTCACGGTACAAGTACCGGTTTGGGCGATGTAGCTGAATCTAAGGCTATTGAACATGTATTTGGAAACAAAGAAGATAATAAAAATCTTCTTGTAAGTTCAACAAAATCAATGCACGGTCACTTGTTGGGTGCAACTGGTGCAGTTGAATGTATTGCTTGCGTTAAAGCTATTAACGAACACATTGTTCCTCCAACTATCAACCTTGATAATCAAGATGAACATGTTGCAAATTTGGATTACGTTCCACACAAAGCAAGAAAAGCTGATATTCATGCCGCATTATCAAATTCATTCGGATTTGGCGGACAGAATGCTTCTCTAATTATTAAAGAAGTAAAATAGATAATAACGTAAAATAAGTGATGTAAGCTCCTTTTTTAAGGAGCTTTCTTTTTGTTAGGGGTTGAAATTTTGAAAAAATAGGTTATAATAAAAATATCGGGGCGGTAGCTCGAACTACCGTAACCTGTTTAAGAAATCGAAGTAACGTCTATCTGTATGGGTAGGCGTTACTTTTTTATTATGTATAGGATCAAAAATAACATTATTAATGCAAAGTTGATATTTTCCATATTTGACCTCCCTTCTTTCAGAACAATCGACTGAAATCGAAGTATAGTTGTTGTGTCGTCGCTCTTTTGAAGATACAGGCTTGCCCCTTGATATTTTAATTTTCAATGTTCTTTGTAATTATAACAAATTATATTTATAATAGCAATATTATTAAAAGTTGTCAAAATTGCTCAAAGTTTTATTTCTGTGGTATTATAAAGCAAAAGAATGAAGGGAAATTTTTATGTATTATCAAGGTTTAATTAACACATTTAGAGAATATTTACCGGTATCAGAAAAAACTCCGGTTGTTACGCTTAACGAAGGAAATACACCTTTGATTAAGGCTGATAATTTGGCTAAAAAAATCGGTATTGATGCTGAAATTTATTTGAAATTTGAAGGTTGCAACCCGACCGGAAGTTTCAAAGACAGAGGTATGACAATGGCGGTTTCAAAAGCTAAAGAGGCTGGATCTGATGCTATTATTTGTGCATCAACTGGTAATACCTCTGCTTCTGCTGCTGCTTATGGAGCAAGAGCCGGAATGAAAACATTTGTGTTAATTCCCGATGGATATATTGCATTAGGAAAATTATCTCAAGCTATGATGTATGGCGCAAAAATTATTGCTATTCAAGGAAATTTTGACGAGGCGTTGGAAATGGTTCGTAGAATTTCTGATAATTACCCTATTACTTTAGTAAATTCAGTTAATCCGTACAGAATTGAGGGGCAAAAAACCGGAGCATTTGAAATTTGTAATGCTTTGGGGCAAGCTCCTGATTATCACTTTATCCCTGTTGGAAATGCAGGTAATATTACTGCTTACTGGAAGGGTTATACCGAATGGCATAGATTGGGCAAAATTTCTAACTTACCAAAAATGATGGGTTTTGAAGCAGAAGGTGCAGCTGCAATTGTTAAGGGTGAAAGGATTTATAAACCTGAAACATTGGCAACTGCAATCCGTATTGGGAACCCTGCAAGCTGGGCTAAGGCTGAGGCTGCAAGAGATGAAAGTAATGGTATGATTAATTTTGTAACTGATGAAGAAATCGTTAAGGCGTACAAATTGATTGCTTCAACTGAGGGTGTATTTGCAGAACCAGCTAGTGCAGCATCTGTTGCCGGTTTAATAAAGGTTAAGGATAAAGTTAAAGAAGGGTCTAAAATTGTATGTATTTTAACTGGAAATGGCTTAAAAGACCCTGATAATGCTATAAAATATTCAAATACCGATGTTAAAAAGACTGCCGCAGACATGACAGAAATTTTAAGAGCAATGGGTGTTTAATAAATTTTAGTTTAATTTGTGAAGAAAAATTTATTAAAATAAAAATCGCACATTTAATTGCGCGATTTTTTATTACTTTCCGCTTAAATCTTCTGTTATAATTCCGCCTGAACCTCTGTCGATTTCTCGTTTTATTGGTTTGTCGTTTTCATCATAATATGTTTTTACAGTACCACGTTCGACGATTTTTTCTATACGTTTTTCGTTTTCATCGTATTGCATGTAAGTTGTTATATTGCCAGGAAATGTCGTTACAACTTCTAGTTTTTTCTTGCCATTGTCGTGGTATTCTATGTCATATTCATTCTTTTTTGCAAGTACATTGTTTTCGTCGTAGACGGAATCGTATTTATAAACCATTCTTCCATCTTCATCATAACGATGTCCGATTTCAAAGTTTAAGTTTCTTGCAAAATCTAACCACAACTTTCCTTGTTTATTGTAACTCCTGAAAATTAACGCTCCATCTGGGCATTTTTCATAAACAGTTTTTCCAAATTCTTCATCTTTTTCAATAACCTGAGTGCCGTCAGGTTTTATGTAAGATGGTGTCATTGGGTCTTTTTCAGGTTTTTTTTCAAATGGGTTTACAAAAAAATTTTTGGTCATAGTATTAATATTTACGGCAAAAAATCTTGTATCTTTAATATAATCATACATTTATATGAAATTGTGTTATAATGCCGTTATGAAGAAGTTTATTTTATTGTGTTTAATATTCCCTTGTTTGTCTGTTTGTGCAAGTGAGTTGACAGAGGATTACTTTGATATTGCTGCGGATTATGCAACGTATGGCAAGTATAATGAGGCAATGGTTTATGTTGATAAAATTCTTCAACTTGAACCGAACAATATTGATGCAAAAGATTTAAAAAATACCCTTGTTAGGGTTACAAATAGCAATGCAAAATCTTATTTGACTTATAATGACAAAAATATTCAGCAAGCTCAACAGTACAAAAAATCAGGAGATAAAACAAAACAACTTTCTACTTTAGCTTCTGCTACAGGTGATTTTTGGTCAATGTTTATTCTTGCTCAAACTTACAGAGAAAATGGAGATTATAAAAACGCAATAAATTATTTCCAAAAAGCAAATTCTTTAAAGCCGGATTATTCCCAGAGTTACTTGGGTTTGGCGCAATGCTATTCTGCGATGATGGATTATAAAAATGCGATAAATTATTTAAACAAATATATTGGATATAATCCAAATTCGGATGTGGCTTATGCGTTGCGTGCAGATGCAAATATGAATATGAATTATTTGGCAGAGGCAGATGAGGATATTAGGCATGCTCTTGATATAGAAGAAAATATTTCGTATTTATTGATAGAGGCAAAGATTTTGTACTACAAAGGCAGTTATGATGATGCGAGGGATAAATTAAATCTTTTATCACGTAATATTCAGACATCTGAGGTGTACAAGTTTTTAGGTTTATGTGACTATGCTCAGGGGAATTTAACAAGTGCGCTTTTGAATATTGATAAAGCAATCATACTCTCTGACGACGACAAAACGTTAAATTCGACGTATAATAATATAAAATCAATATTGGATAAACAATCAAAATGACACAAAGATACAGATATAGAAAAAGAAAAGTTATAAAAAAGGAATCAGTTATGACAAAATTTAAAAACTGGTCAATTTCTATTTTGCTTGCAGGCGCAATGCTATTTGGATTGCAAAGCTATAGTAGTACGGCAAGTTTAAAGTTTGCACAAGTTAGCGATGCTCATTTTTATACAGGTGCAAATAATACAACTTATAAAATGGTTGGAGAATCTCCAAAACTTTTGGATGATGTGATTGAACAGATTAACGAAACTCCAAATGTATCTTTTGTTATGTTTACGGGAGATCAAATTGACAAACCATTTGAAAAAGAGTTGAGCGCATTTTTGCCACATACTGAAAAATTGAATGTTCCGTGGTATTTTGCTTTTGGCAACCATGACACAATGTATGGTGGCTACTTAACTCCAAGAGTTTACATGGATTTGGTAAACAATTATAATAAAAACTATAAGTTTGAAAAATCTTATTATTCTTTTGTGCCACAAAAAGGTTATAAAGCTATAGTTTTGGATACTATCATACGAGATAGACTTACTGCAAACGGAAAACTTGGTGATGAACAGTTGCAATGGTTGGATAATGAACTTGCCAATTCTAAAAAGGATACTGTTTTGATTTTTATGCACGTACCTATTTTAGAGCCGTTTAATAGTCCAAATCATAGATTGTTGGATGCTGACAAGGCAGAAGAAATCCTTAATAAATATAATAATCCGATTGCGGTTTTTCAAGGTCATTATCATGGCGCAAAAATTACACAGAAAGATAATATTTTGTATGTAAGTTGTCCTTCAATGGTTACTTATCCGAACGCTTTTAGGATGATAACTGTGACAAATTATAGAAACAAAGTAGTTTTTAATATTCAGAATAAAGAAACTAATTTGAAAAATGTTCAAAAACTTGCAAAACTTTTGGTTTTTGGAACAACAATATATTCTGGTGAAGCAAAAGACCAAAATGCAACAATTACAATAGAGAAGAAATAAGAGGATTAAGATATGGGCGAATTTAGCGTAAAATTCAGAGGTGTAAGAGGAAGTTATCCGATAGCGAGCAAGGATTTTTTGCAATATGGTGGAAATACTTCTTGTGTTGAGGTCAATGTGAATGGGAATTTGATTATTCTTGATGCCGGCACTGGGTTGATTAATGTTGGAAATGAACTTTTGGGTAAATATATTGCGTCAGGAATTAAGGCATCCGATAGAACTCCAATGAAAGCAACGGTTTTGATTTCTCATATTCATCAGGATCACTTGCAAGGTTTTACATTCTTTAGACCATTACATGTTCCGTCATCACAGATTAATGTTTTTGGAAATGTTAATTATAATGAGAGTTTGGCGGATGAATTATCTGAACTTCTTTTTGGTAAATCTTTTCCACTTGATTTAGGTGATATTGCAGGAAATCTGAATATAAAAGATATTAATGAAACAGAAGGAATTATTTTAAGACATGGTGAACCACCGATTATCAAAAGAATTGAAAATGAAAATGATGCCAAAGTTGAGGGTGATGATGTCTTAATTACATGTTATCGTTCTTATGCGCATCCGCAAGAAGGGGTTTTGATTTTTAAAATATCTTATAAAGATAAATCTCTTGTTTATGCTACAGATAAGGAAAGTTATCCTGGAGGCGATAAAAAATTGGCTAATTTCGCTCGTGGGTGTAATTTGTTAATTCATGATGCACAATATACAACAGAAGATTATTTAGATGCTTTCACTCCAAAACAGGGTTATGGACATTCAACATTTGATATGGCTTTGGAAGCGAAAAATCAAACAGGTGCTGAAAAATTAGTTTTCTTTCATTTTGATCCTGATTATGATGACAATAAATTAAATTCCATTAAAGAACATTATAAAGATGATAATGTAATCCTTGCACAAGAAGGATTGGAAATAGAATTATAAAGAAAGTGAAAAATTTTTTATTAATAGCATTAATATTCTTGAGTTTTATCACTTCTGGTTATAAAAAACCGGATGTGTATGTGATTGATGCGACAAAAAACGCTTTCCTTCATAATAATATGGGATTGAGATATATGGAGGAACATTGTTATTACGCAGCTATTCAGGAGTTTAAAATTGCGATTAGCTTAAACCCGAACACACAAGCCACTGCTGTTTATTATAAAAATATTGGAGATGCTTATATGGCGATTGGTTATCCTGATATGGCAAAACAACCTTATGAGGATGCGGTTAGACAGTATAGCTTGAATTTGCAGTATTATCAAAATTTGGCTCAATGTTATAAAAAATTGGGGTTAGTAAATTCTAAAATTGCTGAGTATAGCAAGGGTGGTAATGCTTTAAATAAGGTTATGTTGGGTGTTTTGTATATAGAAAACGGTAATATAAAACGTGGCATAACTGTTTTGGATGAATTTACCGCATCAGAACCGGATTTGCTTATCACACCTGCGGTTAAACAATATGTAAAAGAAAATGTTAACAAGATGAATAAGATTTAGCAATTTTTAATTCATCCTCTTTTGTCATCTTTGGATTTTGGAGTTTTGCTTTCAAAACTTCATCAAATATTTCTTGATATTGAGGAGATGGAGAAATTCCAAGATTTTGCAAATCTTTTCCGTTAATTGAAATCTTGATGTTACGTAAATTATCTAAATAATGTTTGGCACCTTTTTGGTCTTTTAAAATTGCGTATAACAAAATTGTTTCAATTTTTGCGTTTTCAAAAGTTTTGTATAGTTCAAAATCAGAATTTAAGATATTTTGTGGAACATCATCAAGGATTTTTTGTTCAATTTTAGTTAGAGGTAACCTTGACAAATCTTTTAAAACTCCAACATAAATTAACCAAATATGTTCGTCATTGCAAGGAGTGTTAGCGACGTGGCAATCTATATCAAGACAATACTTTTCAATCAATTCTTCAATATTTATTGACGGAATTTCAACATCATTTGGAGTAACAAGTTTGTAGATTTTTTCGTTGATAAATCTTTCAAAAGTGCGTTGTTTTTTATATTCCTTTGTAATATTTGAAAGAGGTGCATTAAATGTTTCTATCAACTCCTTTTTTATTCTCTTATAACTCATATCATAATTGATGTTTTTCAAGTATTCATCTTGTAATTTTTTTGTATGTTCTTCAAGTTCAAAATTAAATCGCATTGCGAATTTCAACCCTCTGATAATTCTCGTCGGGTCGTCAAAAAAACTGTTGTCGTGTAGAACTCTCAGTTTTTTGTTTTTTAAATCTTTTAGTCCCCCGACATAGTCAACAATCTCTCCGGTCGTAATGGATTTAGCAAGTGCATTTATTGTAAAATCACGGCGTAGAACATCTTCTTTTAAAGAACAACCAATTTTGTCAACAACCGGAAGATGACCTTTTTTAGGATAGGTTTCAGATCTGGTTGAGGCAAAATCAACTATGACATTGTTTAGTTCTTCTGAAACATTATGTCCACTCCCTGTAGAAGGAACGAAATCGGCAATTTCTTGGTGTGGTGAAGACGGTATTTTTACTCTCACAGTTCCAAAATCAGGATTTATCTGAATAACTTCCCCAAACTTAGAACAATATTCAATAGCGTTTCCAACATAGGTTATATCTATATCAATAGATTGCTTGTCGAGTAATTCATCTCTTACAACTCCGCCGATATAGAAAAGTTTGTTGGAAGTATCGTTTATATTGATGATGTTCATAATTGCTATTTTAGCGTAAAATGTTATAAAATGGAATAGTTTGTGCAAAGTGAAAAGGAGAATACATGTTACAAGAGGCTTCACGTGCAATAAATTCAGCATTCAATAACAGTTTTATAAAAAAATTAAGCCAATATCTTCACGATTGTGTGAGGGAAGAAGTTAAAAGTTCGACTTTTAGAAATTTGAAAGGCGATAAGGATAACAAGTGGATTTTTTTGAAGGGTGAGGAACAATTATTTTCAACTGGTGCAGAATTTATTCCATTGGAAGGTAGCAATCCTAAATTAACTGAATTGATGATACAAAGTGATTTGGGACAAAAAGATAAATATTTGATTTATGGATATTTATTTTTGGTTGGTAAAAGTTCTAAAAGTAAACGCCAAAATGAATTTTTGACACCTCTTTTGTATATGCCGTGTAAATTGGAACGTAATGGTGTTAATATAAATTGTTTTCCTTTAGATGAGGTTTTGTCGCTTAATACAGGTGCGCTTGCAGCTCTTATGCGCAAAAACGATGATGAAGATGAAGTTGACTTGTTGTTAGAAGGAATTTTGGATGTAGTGCCGGATTTGCCTATTACGCAAGAAAAATTGGATATCTTTTTAACGACTTTGAAATCGCTTGTTCCTGAAATCGAAATTGCAACAAATGTTGATGATTACAAGGAAGACGATAATGTTTCTAAGTCAAAAGATTTTTATAAAGAAAAAATTGATGGTGAAAATGTAGAAGATATCATTGAGGAAGAAGAAACTGAACAGGCTAAACAAAAAGTTAAGTTGGAAAAAATTGCAGTAACTCCGCAAAGTGCAATAATTTTGACAAAACGACCTTCTGTAACGGCTGGTGTTTTGCACGAATTAACGCAAATTGCCGAAAAACCTTCAGGAATTTATAGAGAAACTGCTTTGAGTATTATTAACGAGGAATATTCACAAAGCAAAGAAAAATCAGTTCCAATGAAGGATATGAATAAAATTACTGATTTTTACCCGATTACGCCTCTATCATTGAGTGATAGCCAATTACAAGTTGTAAAAAATATTGATAACAGTAAATTCGTTGCAGTACAAGGGCCTCCGGGAACAGGTAAGTCACAAACTATTGTAAACCTTGTTGCGCATCTTGTTGCGAATGGTAAAACTGTTCTTGTCGCATCCCGTATGGACAAAGCGGTTGATGTTGTTGCTGAAAGATTAAACGATTTAGGCGCAAGTCATATGGCACTGAGAGCTGGTCGTTTGAATTATCAAAGACAGTTGAGTGAAGAATTAAACAACTTGCTTGCCCAAAATAATTCAGATCTTGATGACGATATAGAAGATATTCTTCTTGTTGATACAAAAGATATGAAAGACCATCTTGATATGCTTAAAAATATGGAAAACAAGTCTGAAACCATAATTAAGCTTGAAAAAAACTGGCATGACAAATTGGAAGAAGTTGAAGAACAAGAAAAAATCTTAGGTAAAAAAGAATATATCAAAAAAACTCTTAAAAAAGGTGAGATAGATATGGTTGCAGGCATTATAAAGGTGCTTGAACACAATATGGAAAAAGCAGGATTTATTTCCAAAATCGCAAATTTTACAAGCTTAGGACAATTAAAGAAAATTCTCAACCTAAAAGATTTTGACGTAAATTATGAAACAATCGGAAAACTTAAGCAAGAGTTGGAATTTGCCAATATGGAATGGTCTTTGAGAAAAATTGAGGCAGATATTCAAAAAACAGGAAACCTTCACATGTTAGCAGAACAAATCAGAACTATGAAACGTAAGCAAAAATCACTTGCGACAAATATTCTGAAAAATAAACGTCGTGAGGCTTTAAAAGAACTTCTTCAGGATGAAAATAAACGCAGAAGATTAAAAGTTCATGCAAAATCTCTTGTTGCAAACAGAAAACGTCTACAAACCAATATACTAGAAGAAGAAGATTTTAGACCGCTTTTAGAAGCATTTCCTTGTTGGTGTGTTACGACTTATGCCGTATCGGACTCACTTCCGCTAAAACCTGGAATGTTTGATGTAGCTATTATTGATGAGGCTTCTCAATGTGATATCGCAAGCTGTTTCCCAATTCTGTTCAGGGCAAAACGTGCAGTAATCGTGGGTGACGACAAACAACTTCCACATCTTTCATTCCTTGAAAAAGCAAAAGAACAATCATTTTTGAGCCAATACGGAATTCCGGACAAATATCAATTGATGTGGAGATTTAGAACTAATTCAATGTTTGATTTGGCGGATTATTATTCAATGAACTCTGTTATGTTAGATGAACATTTTAGAAGTTTGCCACCGATTATCAATTTCTCAAACCATGAATTTTACAACGACAGAATACGTGTAATGAGAAAAGATAAGCCGGATGAAAATGTGCTTGAACTTGTTGAAGTTATGGACGGAAAGGTTGATTTTGATGCAACACGAAATCTTCCTGAAATTGAGGCATTGGTAAAACGATTACACGAGATAATTATTGAAGATGAACGTAAAAATCCTGATAATCCTGTTACTGTCGGAATTATTTCTCCATTCAGAGCGCAGGTTGAGCAGTTAAAAGTTTCTGTTTCAAAAGTTTTGTCAGATTATATGATTAAAAAACACCAGATTGAAATTGGTACTGCACACACGTTTCAAGGGGATGAACGTGATATTATGATGATTTCATGGGCGGTTGCGGACAATAGCTATACGCAAAGTTTAATGTTTATGCAAAAAGCGAATTTGTTTAATGTTGCAATTACTCGTGGAAGAAATAAGGTTATAAATTTTGTTTCAAGAAATCCAAGAGAGTTACCTGACGGACATTTTAGGAACTATGTTTCTTATATGCAAAACTATCAAGATAAGAAACAAGCAGTTTTGTCAGGTGAAATTGATGAAAACATTTACAAAAACCCGCTAGAAAGAGAAGTTGCAGACAAAATCCGTGAACTTGATCATAGAGTAGTTGCAGGTGCGGAAATTGCCGGTTTGAGTGCGGATTTGTTGGTTGATGACAAGTTTGTAATAGAAATTGATGGTGTTGATGATAAAACAAAATCCCATATTTCAAATATGAAAAAACAAGCTATCATTGAACGTTCAGGATTTAAAGTTAAACGAATAACTTTCCGTGAATGGCAATATTCACCGAAAGCCTGTCTTGATAGAGTTTTGATAGAGGATTAATACATGAATTTTAAAGACAAATTTTATAAAATTATCAATACAAAAATTTTTAATTACTGCAGTAATATAGGGTTAGTATATTTTTATATATTTCTTGCACTGCTGATAATAGCTGTATGTTTTATTAAATATATGAACGCATTAGGTTGGTTTTATCTAATTTTTATAATATATGTATTAATCCCAATGTCAATATTATTAGTTGTTATTATTCCTATTATATTATTATTAATTGAAACAATTCTGAAAGAAGATAAAAAAGAAAATTTGCAAATACTCAAGCCAAGTAAAGTTATGCATAAATGTTTAGGATTTATAATATATTTAATGATTTTTGTAGTAAATATTTTTATGTTTTTCGCAATGGTGCTAATTAAAATGAAAATTAAATAGGGAACGCCCAAACCTCCGAAACCGCACACGAACTATATAGCGACAATGTTTAAGTGAAAAGTGAGAAGTGAAACGTGAAAAGACCGTATCATTATGAATAAGTGAGTAGTGAGTAGACCTTATCAAGGAAATTGTTTTCCTCCCTTGTGAGGGAGGATTTAGGTGGGTGCTATCCCGTAGGGAAAAGTTTCTCTTTTCTCTTAAAAATTACTTACTACTTTTTTCTTTGCAAGAATGTTTTCCATCCCAACTCAAATCTTTACAATGCAAATAATCCATATTTTCGTTATAAATTACCCACGCTGCACAAGCATATCCATTTTGTTGAATACAGTTTTTTGTAAATTTTTGATCTTCATTTTTCTCTTCTAATGCTTTTGCACCCGCAGGAACAATTTTTTCAGGGTTTATATAAAAATAAAAGAAATCTCTCCCTAACTGATTTGGTCCTTTAAATCCGTTTATATCAACATAAATTTGAGCATATAAATAATTTCCTTCATTTCCTCTCCACATAGCACTTTTATTAAACATAATCAAAGTACCATCAGTTAGAATGGCTCTTGATCTATCAGTAGTGTCATCTTCCCATTTACTATAACCGTTGCCAGTTACACTTTTATAAGTAACATTAGGGAAACACCCCTTATTTCTTCCACAAGTTTTTTGATATTTTAGATATTTCCCAAATTTTTCCATCATTTCCAAATCATCACCTGCCTGAAGAGTATCACTTCCGCCTTCATCATTAAGAATACTTACATAAGCTTGTGAGACTAACGAATAACATTTTTTTAGTTTAGTTACAGTTGCTTTTTCTTGATAATTTTGTATTAACGATGGCATTGTCATTGCTGCAACTACACCGATAATGCCGAGTGTGATTAATACCTCTGCAAGAGTGAAAGCTGCTTTTTTAAGTGAAAAGTGAGAAGTGAATAGTGAATAGACCTTATCGATAAAACTATTTTGGTTCATTTCAACAACACTTGTTCTATTACCCTTCCTCCATTGGATAGAGGATTTTCCCCTGTAACAGACTTTGCTTCTACGCATCTTCGCATCCAGGCATTCTAATTCTTTACATCTTTTTTTTACAAATCTCATATTTTACTCCTATTTGTCACTACTAGCGACAGTCGCTAGTAGCAACATAGCATAAAATATATTTATGTGCAACGATTTTAAGAAAGATTTAGGTACAAATATACGCAAAATTAGGCAGCAAAAAAAGATGACACAAGAGGATTTGTCACTTGAATCAACTGTTTCCCGCTCTCATATTGCGATGATTGAGGCTGGGAAACGTGATATTACAATTAGTGCCTTGTTCAAAATTTCTCGTGCATTAAATTCCAACATGCAACAAATTTTTGATTTTGATGATGTTGAAAAATACAAATTTAATATTGAAAAATTCTACGAATAATCTATACTTGAACTCGAATTAAGCTATTGACTTTATTGCCGTCTTGTTCAATTAATTTAATCGCTTTTTGCATATTTTCTTCTTTTACAAGTTCGGTAATAACAGTGATATCAGCCGTATTGTCCTCAGAAACGCAACGTTGAACGATACTTGCAAGGCTTATGTCATGATTTGCGCAAATGGTTCCGATTTTGCCGATTACACCCTTGTTGTTCTTTGCATTAATTGAAATGTAATATTTGTTAATTGTTTGCGAAATATCTTTCATTTGCGCATTTTGAGAGTGTTTACATCTCATCATCGGCAAAATGTAATCAGATTTCCCTATTTCAGCAGCGATTGCGAGAATATCTCCTACAACTGAACTTGCGGTTGGAAATTCTCCTGCTCCTGGTCCGGAAAGGGTTATGTTGCCTACCGGATGACCGCTTAATGATACTGCATTAGTTACATAATCAATATGTGCCAAAGTTGATTTTTTTGAAACCAACATTGGATGAACTCTAACATCTGCCAAACCATTTTCGTCTAAATAAGCAGATGCGATAAGCTTAATCTTATATCCTAAATCGTTTGCTGCGTGCATATCTTGCGCACGAATTTTAGTAATTCCTTCACGATAAACATTTTCGATTTTAATTCTTTGTTGGAACGTAATTGATGCAAGAGTGGCGATTTTGTACGCAGCATCAAAACCTTCCACATCTCCTGTAGGGTCTGCTTCTGCATAACCGAGTTCTTGCGCCTCTTTCAAGACACTTTCATAAGATGCACCCTGCACATCCATTTTGGTTAAAATGTAGTTTGTTGTGCCATTTACGATTGCCTCAATTCGGTTAATTTTATTTCCTGCGAGAATTGTCTTAATTGGCATTATAATTGGAATTCCGCCGGCAATTGCAGCTTCATATAAAATAACTTTGTTATTTTCTTCTGCAATCTTAAACAGTTCCTCACCACGTTTTGCAAGAAGTTCTTTATTTGCAGTAACAATATGTTTTCCATTTCTTATTGCTGTTGCAATTAAGTCAAATGCAGGTTCCAATCCTCCGACAAGTTCTGCCACAATATCAATTTCTGGATCATTAACGATTTTATAAGCATCATCAGTGATTATAGAATTGTCTAAACCTTCTATATCACGTTTTTTGTTGATATTGCGAACTGCAATTGCTTTAACTTCAATATTGTCAAAAGACGTTAAAGTCTTAAAAACTCCTGAACCGACTGTTCCAAGTCCAATTAATCCGATTTTAATTTTCTTATCCATAAAAAAAATGATAGCATAAAATCGAATTTTTGGGCAATATTTTAATTTTGAAAATTATTACTTACTGATAGCTTTTGCAGTTTTGCTAACTTCACCGTTAGAAACATCAATTGTAACTTCTTTAGCGTATCCGTTTGTACCATAAGTTGTTATTACAGAATGGATTTCATCTGGATGAGCTTTTTGATTTACAAGAGTTTTATTTACAACTTTTTTGCCATTTCTGCTAAATAGATTGTAATTTGCAACATACCATTGAGTTGGGAAAAATTCTCCTTTTTTGTAAGTAATGTCAAGAACACGTTCTGGTTTTGTTGCGGTTGCCGGAATTTCTATAATTCTGTTAAGAGTATTTCCGTTGTTAGAAAATGTTTCCGTTGCAAGATTTCTAACTAAAGTTTGAGGTTTAAATCCTATTTTCATAACAAAAAATCCTTTCAATAATTATGGGGTAGTGTATATTATACACTTAATATAATCCCATAAATTTTCATTGTAAAGGTTTTTTGTTATTTAATAATAATTTTTTTGATAGCATCTACAATTTTTTCAATAATAGATTTTTCTTCAGGCATTTCAGGCTCTTTGTCGAATGTAAAAATATCGCCTTTGTTGTCTTTCAAGAAAATGCTTTCATCCAAATATTTTCTTTCCTGTTTTTCTTGTTTTTCCCCTTGAGCCATGTAACCTAAGTTACCGCCGCCGCCGTCATTTTGCATAGATGCTGCCGCTTTGATAACAGGTTTTGCACTCAAAACATTTACATCGAATGACATTTTTTTCACCTTTAACTTACGATTTTTGTTTCGTAAACCCCATTTGTTCCCTTACTTATATAAAGTATTTTTCATGAAGAAATGTTACAATTTTGAACGAAATATTAAGAAAATTTTACATCTTAATTTAATATTACACTTTGACATTTAAAACCGATTTCAAACAAATCACGTTTTCTGATTGCTGCCGAAATATCAGGCTTTTCGGTTCCGGTTATTAATATAATTTTTGCAATGTTATTTTTGAAATCAAAGTCAATTTTTATATCTTCAATAAGCTTTTTGTGATCTTTATCTAAGCCGTCTGCCAATTTTAAAATTCCGCCCAAGCGTTTAACGATTTTTCTTTCACTTTTTTCAAGTGTATTGTAATATTCATGCTCATTTTTATCCGGCAAACTTCCTCGGTGATATCTAGCAATGCAGGCAATAATCTTAGTTTCGGTATAATTAAAACCTTCAAGCCCGTTTTCAATAATCAACCTCATTGAATGTTTGTTATGCCCTTTTTCTTCCACAAAATAGCCAATGTCGTGCAAAAGAGCGGCTGCTTTCAAATATTCCCTTTCCTTTTCCTTCATTGAAAAAAGCTTTTTATCTGCATTATCAAAAAGCATCATTGATAATCTGCGCACTTCTTTGGCGTGTTCAGGGTTGGTAGAATATTTATTAAGCATTTCTTCTACAGTAAATTTCATAATTCGGATTAATTTTAACAAAAAAATGGATTACGTTCAATGTTTTTGATATGATAATTTTGGTTATGGAAAACAATAATTTTACAAACATGGATTTTGAAATGCCTTCTGAAGTTTTGGATAAAATTCAGGAGAATATACAGGATATTATCAAAAGCTTTGATATTCCTGATGATAACAAAATGGATGTTATAAAAAAAATCAACTTTATGTACACCCAAACAAAGCACTTGTCTGAAACGGATGCACTCACAAGATTAAGTAATCGCAGATGTTTTGAGAGTAATTTTGATAGAGAATTTGCACGTTCAAAACGTTATGGCAATAATTTGAGTGTGGCGGTTGTAGATATTGACTTTTTCAAAAAAATCAACGATACTTATGGGCATCTTTGCGGGGACTATGTCTTGCGGGAAGTTGCGTACAATATGATTAATAACTTTAGGCAAACTGATTACGTTTTCAGATATGGTGGAGAAGAATTTGTTGTGATTTTGACAGAAACAGATATTGAAAGCGCAAAAATTCCTCTTGAAAGACTTCGCTTGCTAATAGAAAGCCAAAAATATTCTTTTCAAGGACAAGATATAAAAGTTACGGTGAGTATAGGACTTTCTTCTGATGCAGAAACTCAATCGGCATGGGAAATGTTTGAAAAAGCGGATAAGGCTCTATATGAGGCAAAAAATAATGGTCGTAACACAATTAGGTCTGTTGTATAATAGATTTGTAGTGTAAAATAAAGTAGGATGAAGTTATGGTAAAAAATATTTGTAAATTATTAATAATGGTTTTTCTTTTGACAGGTGTTGTTTCTGCTGAGGAGTACACACAGGTTCACGCAGAACATATTTTGGTAAGAACTGCTGCGGAAGCTCAACAAATTAAACGTGAAATAGATAACGGAGCAAGTTTTGAAGCTTACGCACGAGCATATTCATTATGTCCATCAGGTAGAAACGGTGGGGATTTAGGATATTTCGGGCATGGTCAAATGGTAAAAGAATTTGAAAAGGCAGCCTTTGCTACTCCGGTTGGTGAAGTATCAAAACCGGTTTATACTCAATTTGGCTGGCATTTAATAAAAGTCCTAGATAAAGAATAGTGCTACGCATATTTCAGAGAGGTGTGCTACGCACGTAGTCCTCTGCGAAAATATTCATATTCTGGTGAGGGGTGAAAACCTTCCTTGCAAAGGAAGGAGGACCGCTTGCGGTGAAAGGATTGGTTATTTGTCTTATACAGATGGCGGTTTTTTATAGAAAAAATATTTTCCCTAACGGATTAGCACCCATCCCTAACCCTTCCCTCTCTTAGGGAAGGGAATAAAAATTTTCCTCCCTGATGAGGGAGGATGTAAGGTGGGTGCTGATTTTTAACTATTTTTTACTAAGAATGAAAATTTAACTTATCCCAATTGTTAAGAAATGTAAAAATGAGTTTAAAATAGCCTCAAACCCCAATATAATGCCTCTATGCTATGCTATGCTATGCTGCGCGGCGCACTGTGTCAATTATTTCAGGGTTTATGTTTTTATAAAAGGGTAAGGGAAAATCGATTTAAACTTTAAAAGAGAAAAATTTAAGGAATAGGAGAATTTATTATGTTTAATGTTGCAAAAATTATTGGTCGTGGAGCTAAAAGCGCTTGTCATGTTTTAACTAAAGAAGTTAACCCAAATACTACTGTACAATTATTTCGTAACCCAAAGAATAATTCATTGTTAGTCAAAACTGTTAATAAACAAGGTATGGTTTCTTGTTATGGATACAAAGCTTCTCCAAGAACAGATGCTATTATAAAGTCTTTTGGAGAACAAACTTTAAAGCAGTATCCTGAGCATCTCCCTATGTCATATGCACCAGATAAGATTGTTGATATTTGTAAATTTGAAGGTACAAACTTATTTATGGATGTTATTAAAAATGGAAAATCTACCAGATTTGATGATTTTTTTGGTAGTTGGTTAAAAGGAGCAACCCAAAAACAAACAACAGCAGAAACGGTTCAAAAGCGTTGTATTATTGCTTAATATAATTGTGAGTTGGGCAAACCTACCCAGACGACGAAAGTATTAATAAAAAAAGACCGAAAAATCAAATTCGGTCTTTTTTATGTTTTAAATTATCTTTATCCTAACCACCAATTCTCAAAGGTTCGTTTTGCCCTTGTGGAGCTTGTTGTGGCGGTTGGTTGTTATTCATTTTTTCTTGAAGTTTTGCTTGTTTCTTTTGCAATGCCATCATTTTTTTCATTGCTCTTGCTTCGCCTGTCGGTTTGTTGAAGTTTTCAGGGTTAATTGTAATCATTTTTTCCCAACATCCAGGAACATTTGATTTTTCTCCACAAATGCAGTTTCTCCATGTTTGACCGGATTGTTTGTCAAGCAAAATTGTTACGTTGTTATTACCTGAAATTACTTCGTATCTGTTTTCTGGTTCTTGTGTTGCAACTTCTACAACCAACAAGATTAAAACAATAATTAATAGTGCATTTAAGATTTTATCTTTCATAATTTCTCTCCTATAATTTTAAACTGTGTTTATTATACACGCAAATTCAACTATAGGCAAGAGTTCAAAAAAGAATTTTTTTATTATTTATATAACGCATGCTTCAAAAACTGACAAATTAATTTATAACCGGCATGTGTTGCTTTACTTTTTCTCAAAGAGTTTAACATCATAAAATCATGGATTGTGTTGTTAATTCTTACACAAGCAACATCAACATCTGCCTCAACAAGTTTTTGCGCATATTCTTCGCCCTCATCTCGCAAAACATCGTTTTCTGCTGTAATAATCAATGTAGGTGGCAAGCCTTTCAAATCATCAATTTCAGCTCTCAATGGTGATACAAAAATATCTTTTTTCTCATCCTTATTGGAAATATAAGCATCAAAAAAATATTCCATAGCTTTTTTGCTTAACCACGGTCCATCTTTATATTCTCCGTAAGATTTTGTGTTCATGCCGATATCACATACAGGATAAATTAACCCCTGAAAACATAGTTTCATATCACTTTCATAATTCAACTTAATCGCTGTCGCAGTCGCTAAATTCCCCCCTGCGCTATCTCCAATAATGGCTATTTTTTTAGGATTAATCCCATAATCATTTCCATTTTCTCCAAAATATTTAATCGTTTCATAAATCTGGTTTAGAGCTATAGGATATTTAAACTCTGGTGATCTCGGGTAATTGATAAATGCAACGGCGCATTTGGCATGCTTTGCAATTGTTTTAATCGTCATGTCATAAATGTCTGCATCGCCCATAACCCAACCGCCACCGTGACAGTAAATAACAAGTGGCAAAATTTCTGTTTTATATTCTTCCGGTTTAACAAGTCTTAGACTAATATCGCCAACCGTAGGACTGAAAATTGAAATGTCTTCTACAAAACCTTCTAAATTTTCATAATCTTTTTCTTGCACTTCTGCAAGAAATCTTCTTGCATCATCAGCCTCCATCTCATAAATAGGTGTTTCGACTTCTAAATTATCAATGAAATTTTTTACAATATTGTCAAGATGAATATTTTTCATATTACGAAATCCTTTCTAAAAAAAATAGTTTATACCTTTTATATTTTTTTCGGAAAACAAAAAAATTCATTGCCTCAATGTCTATATTTGTACTATAATGATTTCGGAAAAATAAATAGCGGTATCGTCTAGTGGTTAGGACGAGAGATTCTCATTCTCTAAACAGGGGTTCAATTCCCCTTACCGCCGCCATACAATCTAATATAATTGTTTGATTTTTAATATTTTTGGTATGTTGGCGGCAGTGAAATTGAACCAATAATTTTTTGACGAAAAAATTATTGGGTTAGCTCTGCATACATATTCGTACGGTTCGAATTTCCTATTCTCACCTACGACTAAGTAAATTCCCCTTACCGCCGGGAACTTTCTTTTTAGCGCAAAAAGAAAGTTCCACAAAGAAAAAGCATCACTCAGATATTGGTCTTGGGTAAGAAAAAGTAATCAAAAAGAAAAGACCACTCGAGTTTTTGACAGATTTTATCAGGGTTTTGATTTTTTTAGCGCAAAAAGAAAGTTCCACAAAGAAAAAGCACCACTCAGATATTGGTCTAGGGGAAGAAAAAGTAATCAAAAAGAAAAAATTACTTAGATTCTTGACGAATTTTATCAATTTTTTTGAGTTTTTAGCGCAAAAAAGTTCTACTATTTTTTACGTCTTGTTTTTAGCTTTTTGGCATGTTCTTTGCGTTCTTTGTCTATAATTTCAAATCCGATTTTTTTGAGTATTTTTATTTTTTCATCAAAAAAATAGCCTTTTAAATTACCAATTTCATTAAATTTTGGTAAATGTATTTTATGTTTTTTAGTAAGTATCCAGGCATATTTTTCTTCTTCAGTGTAAGCTGTTCTTTCTTCAATAAGAGTATTTCTCATTTCTTGAATATAATCTATTTTATCTTTTACCGAATAGTCTTTTAAAAATTTTAATAGTTCGTTTTCTCTTGTTTGTAAAATTTCTTTTTTTGTTTTTTTATATCTTTTATTTGATATAAAAGGGATAGTTTCTTCAATATTTTCGTAATTGTATAACTTCTTATCAATTATGTTACTCAAGTTTTCTGTATATGTACGTCTTAAATACATTCCGTTTACTCGTGCGGTTGTTTTTGGATTTAATAATGTGTCTATAACATGTGTCAATTCATGCATAAATATACTTAAATTTTTTATAGAAATTTTATTATTTTTTATAGGGATGTCAATGGTTTGTCCTACTATATTCCAATTTTTGCCGTATAGAAAGTCAGAATTTCCAACATCTTCTTTTTTATTTTTTGAAGATATAGGTCTTATTTGTATAACTTTTTTTTCTGGCAAAACTTCATCAATAGCTTTTTGAGCATCTGCAACAGAGATATAATTATCTTTAAAATTTTGTTCCAATCTACTAAATATCTGTTTGTTGTATTTAGAAATTAGTTTTTGCCTGTTTTTGATAGAACCTTTTGAAATATTATATGAAAATTTAACTGTGGAATTAACTATATTTTTCATATTTATTTCAAAATCTGTAAAAATAAAATTTTGCTATATAAAATGAAATAGGGGCTATTAAGCCCCTTACAATGATTTCGTTTAGGTTTAAATTTTTATTAATAAAAATCGACTGTCTTTTTGTGCAACAACTTTATGTTGTTCTTCTTTTTTAAACATGAGCATTTCGTTTTTTTCAATTTTGAATTTTTCTGCATCAAAATGAAGTTCAATTTCGCCATCAATTACAATTACTGCTGTATTACATTTTGATGTATGTGTGTCAATGATTTCATCTTTTTTGATGGAAACGATTGATAAGCAGCTATCATCATGCTCCATCAAAATTTCTTTTTCAAAAGATTTGTCTGTTTTGCCGAGATCTTTTAATTTTAGTACGTTATAAAACATTTAGCCCTCCTTTTTAGGTGTTAAACCCATTTTAAAGAAGGATAAATTGTTTTGTATTCCACAGTTGGGGTAAATTTATTATTCAGTTTTAGCCTGTTTGGTTCTGATTAATAATACTAACGGAATAATTACAAATGCCGCAACCCCAAAATATCTAAATGTTTCTACATAACCCCATAAACTAGATTGCTGCAAAAGCTGGTTATAAACCATATTTTCTGCCATGTGAGTTGCACTTGCCAAATCTGTGCTTGTTGCAAAACTTGAAGCCATTGCCCCAATTTTTTGAACAAATGGGTCACTTGCAAAATTCAAATGTCCGACCATCATCATTTGGTGGACTTGTGAAAATCTTGAAATCATTGTTGTTGCAACTGATGTTCCGATTGCTGCGCCGATGTTTTTAAGAAGGTTTTGAACACCTGCTGCATTAGTTTGTTCGTCATTTGTTAATGTACTGCATGACAAATTCATCATCGGAACCATCGCCATAATCATTCCCAAGCCGAATACAAAGTTTGGTAGGGCAATATCAACGAGTGCAATATTGGTATTGATTTCTCCAAACATTAATCCGCCGATACCAAGAATTATTAAACCTGCTATAATAAGAGGTTTTGTTCCGATTTTGGGGGTTAAAACTCCGCAAAGTATTGTTGCTAAAAGGCATCCGCCACCTCTTGGCACCATTGAAATACCACTTAAGAATGAAGTGTAGCCCATCAATCTTTGTAACATAGATGGAAGAATTGCTGCTGATGCCATCATTACGCCCATTAATACCATAAGAACTATTGTTCCGAAGAAAAAGTTTCCGTCTTTCATAATTGATAAATCAATAAGTGGTTTTTTCTTTTTGATTTGAATTGAGAAAAATGCAAGCATTGCCATCATAGATATTGCAAAGACTTTACAAATCCATGCCGCTGAGAACCAATCTGCATCATTACCTTTATCCAAAACGATTTGTAATGTTAAAAGCCAAATACACAGAAAGAAAAATCCGGAATAATCCATTGATACATTCTTCTGTTTTTTAGCATAATCAGGGTCAAATACAAGGCTTTTTGTTAAATGAAAAGCTGCAATTCCGAAAGGAACGTTGATGAAATATATAAAAGGCCATGACCATGTTTCTGTCAACCAACCGCCGAGAGCAGGTCCCATAATTGGAGCCATTACAACTCCCAACCCAAATACCGCCATTGCAGCAGAACGTTGTTCTTTGGGAAAGATTTCAAAAATAATAGCCTGAGATATCG
The DNA here is from genome assembly GCA_001765415.1 of Candidatus Melainabacteria bacterium MEL.A1. Taxonomy (GTDB): domain Bacteria; phylum Cyanobacteriota; class Vampirovibrionia; order Gastranaerophilales; family Gastranaerophilaceae; genus Stercorousia. The sequence goes on along the minus strand of CP017245.1, from coordinate 1,048,762 downwards.
GCATAATTCCGCCACCGCCAATACCTTGCAATATACGAGCAAAAAGTATCATTGGCATGGACGTTGATAGTCCGCATAAAACAGATGCGATTGTGAATATTGTTATACTTAAAAGAAAATATGCTTTTCTGCCCATAAGTTTTGAAAAGAAATCAACTGCGGGAATTATTACACCACTTGCAACCAAATAACTTGTGATAATCCAAGTAGACTCATTGTGGCTTATAGAGAAACTTCCTGCCATATATGGTAGCGCTACATTGGAAATTGTTTCATCTAATGCGTACATAAACACAGAAATCATGACCGGTAGCATGACAATCCATGGGTTAATTTGTTTGTGGGTAATCTGCATATTTTCTCTCCATTTTTCTTAAAAAAGCATGCCCTTAGCTTATTGTAAGCGTTTCGTACAGTATATACTGGCATGCCCCTTGCTATTAAAGCTATTTATCATAAATCCTTTTAGTTATATTAAATAATGAAAATAAATATAACGCAAATTAAAAAGAATTATGAAGAAATTTAAACTCGGGTAACCTTGTCAAATAAAGATAAATCCAAAAATCAATCCTTCTAATCCTATCAATCTATTGCAAAGTAAACTAAAACTGATGTATTATATTAATACGAATAGATAAACGAGATTTGGAAAAATGAATGGTTAAGAAATCTTGAAATAGCTTGTGTAGTCAAACTTTTCAGGGTAGGGGTAGCCTACAGGGGTAAATTTCGCAGTGAAGGAGATTGGAAAAAATGCAAAACAATATTTTGGACAATAATAAGATTGTAAATCTTACACCATTGACATCTAAAAAATCAGTTTCGAATACAACAGTTCCAACTGAGTTGAGAAGTGTAAAAGATCATGCTTTAGCTAGCAAGGTTGTAGTGATTAAAAAAGATGGAACAAGGGAAGATTATAATTTCCAGAAGATTGTTGATGCTGTTAAAAAATCTGCCGGAAGAGTTATGATATCACTTTCTGATGAAGATTTTAGTGATTTGGCTGAATATGTTGAAAGTGAACTTGCAAATCTAAACTCTAAAGAAGTTAACATTGCGCAAATGCACGATATTGTAGAAAGTGCGTTGGAAGATGTAAACCCTAAAATCGCAAGAAGCTACAGAAATTACCGTAACTATAAAAAGGATTTCGTTCATATGCTTGACAAAGTTTATCAAGAAAGCCAGAAAATTATGTACATCGGTGATAAAGAAAATTCTAATGCCGATTCTGCTCTTGTTTCAACAAAACGTTCTTTGATTTTTAATGAATTAAATAAAGAACTATATAAAAAGTTTTTCTTAAATGTTGAAGAACTTCAAGCAATTAATGACGGTTATATTTATATTCATGATATGTCTGCAAGACGTGACACAATGAACTGCTGTTTATTTGATGTTGCATCTGTCCTAAAAGGCGGATTTGAAATGGGTAACTTGTGGTATAATGAGCCAAAATCATTGAATGTTGCTTTTGATGTAATCGGCGATATCACAATGGCAGCCGCAAGCCAACAATATGGTGGTTTTACATTACCTGAAGTTGATAAAATTCTTGCTCCTTACGCTCAAAAGACATACAATGAAAGCTATGCAAAATATATTGATATGGGAATTTCTCCTGAACAAGCTGAAATTCAAGCAACAAAAGATGTTGAAAAAGATTTCCATGATGGTTTTCAAGGTTGGGAATACAAATTTAACACTGTTGCATCAAGCAGAGGAGATTATCCGTTTATTACAGTTAGTGCCGGTTTAGGTCAATCTAAGTTTGAAAAAATGGCAACAATTATCATGCTTAATGTAAGACGTGATGGTCAAGGTAAAAAATCTTGTAAGAAACCGGTTTTATTCCCTAAAATCGTATTCTTGTTTGATAAAAATCTTCACGGGGAAGGTAAACCATTAGAAGATGTGTATAGAGCAGGTATTGAATGCTCCAAAAAAGCTATGTATCCAGATTGGTTGTCATTGACCGGTGAAGGTTACGTTGCTTCTATGTATAAACAATATGGAAAAGTTGTTTCTCCAATGGGTTGTAGAGCATTTCTTTCTCCTTGGTACGAAAGAGGCGGTATTCATAAAGCCGATGAGAATGATCAACCTATTTTTGTTGGTAGATTTAACATTGGTGCAATTAGCTTACACTTACCTTTGATTTATGCAAAGGCTCAAAAAGAAAGCAAAAATTTCTATGAAGTTCTTGATTACTATATGGAATTAATCAGGAAAATTCATATCAGAACTTATGATTACTTGGGTGAAATGAAAGCATCAACAAACCCTCTAGCATATTGCGAAGGAGGTTTCTTGGGTGGTCATTTGGGTATCCATGACAAGATTAAACCTGTATTGAAATCCGCAACAGCATCATTCGGTATCACTGCATTGAACGAGTTGCAAGAGCTTTATAATGGAAAATCATTGGCGGAAGACGGTGCATTTGCTTTAGAAGTTATGGAATACATTAACAAAAAAGTTGATGAATACAAAGAAAAAGATGGCTACCTTTACGCTATTTATGGAACTCCTGCAGAAAACCTTTGTGGTTTGCAAGTAAAACAATTCAGAAAAAAATATGGTATTGTTAAAAATGTATCTGACAGAGGATACGTTTCAAACAGTTTCCACTGTCACGTTTCAGAAAATATTACACCTATTCAAAAACAAGATTTGGAAAAACGTTTCTGGGATTTGTTAAACGGCGGTAAAATTCAATACGTGAAGTATCCTGTTTCTTATAACACAGGTGCTATTGAAACTCTTGTTAACCGTGCGATGGATTTAGGTTTCTATGAAGGTGTTAACCTAGCACTTTCTTACTGCGATGATTGCGGACACCAAGAATTGAATATGGATGTTTGCCCTAAGTGCGGTAGCAGAAATTTGACAAAAATTGACAGAATGAACGGTTACCTATCTTATTCAAGAGTAAAAGGTGATACTCGTTTGAACCAAGCAAAAATGGAAGAAATCAAAGATAGAGTGAGCATGTAATGAGATACCACAATATAACAAAAGAAGATATGCTTAATGGCGAAGGTTTGAGATCTGTTTTGTGGCTTGCGGGTTGTACTCATCATTGCAAAAACTGCCAAAATCCAATTACGTGGGATATTAATGGCGGAATTCCGTTTGATGAAGCAGCAAAACAAGAGTTGTTTGAATCTTTGGATAAAGATTATATTTCAGGAATTACTTTCAGTGGTGGTGACCCACTTCATCCTCAAAATAGAAAAGAAGTGTTTGAACTGGCTAAGGAAGTAAAAGAAAAATTCCCTACAAAGACTGTTTGGTTATATTCAGGATTTTCGTGGGAAGAATTTAAAAACGAACCTGGAGTAAAATATCTTGATGTAGTAGCAGACGGAGAGTTCGTTGAAGAGTTGAAGGATGTAAGACTCCCTTGGGTTGGAAGTTCTAATCAAAGAGTAATTGATGTTCAAAAAACTCTTAAAAACGGCGAAGTTTGCTTATACAAAAAATAAACTTTTCATATAACTTCTATTTATTGAATACAAAACATAGCGGGCTTTTAATTAAACCCGCTTTTTATTTGAGTTAGATGTCTAGAAGTAAATACGCATAGAGGCGAAGTTAGTAGATCGGATTTATTAATCCGATAACAATGTAATTATAGCGTTTTGCATCAATTTATTTCTGTTCTTTTTGAACTTCGACACCTTTTTTAGTGCAATCAATAATTTTCAAAATCATATCATCGCACAATTCTAATTCATGTTGTTTTTCAGGTGTTTGACGAGATTTCCAATCATTCAACATCTGTCTAAAATCATCGCCATTTATGATACATTCACCTGTTCCTACACGGTGAGCATATTTTTCGGTAAATTCTTTGTTGAAGTCAGCATAAATTTCTGTGATTAAATCAGAAACAATTTTTCCGTTATGAATGATTACTCGTTCGTCATCTTCAATCATTTCTTTGGTTTTATCTGACAAATCTTCGCCATCCTCGATAGACATTTTACCTGTTTTTGCTCCAAGTCCCATGACTTTGACCATTCCTTCTGCATCTTCTCTTACAGATTGCATATCACAGCTTATACCATAAGATCCGTTCATATTGTAAAATGTTTGTTCTGCAGAGTTTCCGCCGAATGAGTAAACTATATCTGAAAACATTGTTTCAAATGAAACTTGTTTGTTTGCATCATAACCTGAGAATACTGCTCCTCCGAACATTCCTCTCGGGTCAAGAGTTATGAAATTCACTTTTGTTGGAACATGCCATTTTTCACCCCTAGTTTTTGCAACATTGTTCATAACTTGAAGGTTTGTTGCATGACCGCATTCATGAGAGGTTACAATTAATTTTTCATGTTCGTTAATTTTTCTTGTTGAGGCTCTACCGGTTGTTATTTGTAAATATGCCTCTGTAAAATCAGCTTTGTTTATTCCTTTATGACCTTTTTCTACTGCTACTGAAGCTGCTTTTTTAGCTAAATTTTGTAGATAGATAAATGGAAAACCACTTGCGATTTCTGCTGCGTATTTGATTGTGTTTTCCTGTTCTAAAGGTGTTCCTGCAAGTTTAATTTTTTCTCTTTTAGCAGTATTTTTCAATACGGCTGCACGTTCTTCTGTACTATATGCAGGAGAAGTTACGGCAATACTGTCAATAAATTTGAATGACTTCATTGTTGCTTCTCCGATTAATTTCGGATTTGAAACTGAACCGACAACGAGAATATTCAAACCTGCTTTTTGCGCTTTGTCCATTTCTCTTAACAATTGAGCCATTGCTTTTTGGTGGTAAAGGGAAACTTGTTCACCTACAGAAAAATATTCAAAATTATCAACAAATAAAACTGCTGATTTATGTTTGTTTGCCTCTGCTTGAGTTGTTACAAGTGAGAACAATTTTTTGATAGATGCTTCTGGAGAAAGTGCGCCTCCACCAAAAAGATCAACTTCTTTTGTTCCGAAGTCCATTGTGTTTACTTCAATATATGGAACTCTTGCTTCACCAGCAATTGCTTGTGCAGTAAAACGTCTGCCGCTACCAGGAGAGCCATCTTGTGAATAAACAATAATTCCCTTTGTTCCCATTTTATTTGATTTAATTTGTTTTGCAATAAGACTTGCTTCTTGTTGAGTTGCAGTTTTACCGACAAAATCTTTCATCTTTTTGCCTGTATCAAATACAACTTCAACAGATGTTTCTTCGGTATTTTTCTTGAATAAAGTTGGAACTTCTTTTACGTATTGCGCAACATCTTTGTCATTAATTTCTTTTTTATTAATGTTGTAAGCTACGATTTTTTTCATAAGTTTTTGAGTTTTTTCAGGAAAAACTCCGTCTATTTGTGCAGACGCTTCAACAGTTTTTTCTATTGCTTTTTTAGTGAAATTTTTATGAATATCTTTCATTAAAAGAGGGTTTTCTTTGAAAGATTTTATCATCTGAGCGGTACTTAATGTTGGTATTGCAGCTTCTTCAAAAGAAGAAAATACAGATAAATTAGAAAGACCATAAAAATTATCTTTTACATCATATAACAAGAACTTAATATTAGATGGAGGATTTTTGATTTTTTCGCATATTTCGGCACTCATTGGCAATACTCCGTTCTTAATAGTTTCTTCCTCCAGATCGTTTGCTACAATTAATGTCGGTTGCATTGCGATGATATAGTTTTTTGATTTGTTTTTCGCAAGCTGGTTAACCTTTTCCATAAAATAAGATGCTTTTGCATATCGGTTTAGTTCCACAATTTCTGTGCTTGAGTTGTTTTCGTCATTAACTTTTTTTATTGTGTCCAAGAAATTATTAACATCATCTTTTGTGTGGTCGTATGTTATGAAAATATTTGTTCCTAATGAAAGGTTTTTCAAAATATTTTGAGCTTTAGGTTCATATTCACTGAATGGAGTTCTCTCATTCATTTTTTTGTGATTAATCATAACAGCATCGTTAATTTCGTCAGAAAAATCTTTTTCAAAATCACTTGTTACATCATCAGGGCTTAATAAAGCTCCATAAGCAATAATATATGGAACAACTTCATTCTTTTCTGATTCTTTAAAAAATGAATGCACTGCATCTGTTAAATCAGATGAAAAATTAATATTGTCTTCTGGTGTTATACTTTTCGGTTTTTCATCTTGTAAAATTTTGTCAGCTTCTTTAATATATTTTTTTATAATAGGTTTTACTTCTTTTCGTAATTCAGGTTTAGATACAAGATTATCAATTGTTGCTCCCAAATACATTGAATATGTTGGTTGTTTCGCTTCGTCAAAATCTTTTTTCCCACTATCCAAATCTTCAATGTATTGATCCAATTCTTTTAATTCGTGTTTAATTACGTGCATTGTCGTGATTTCATTGTAACCACTATCTTTTGCTTCTTCTTTTAATTTTTTTATTAAAACTTTAGCAGGAGTGTTTGTGTTATACATCAAACTGTCAATTTTAGATTTGCCGACAGATTTTTCCCCTTTTTGAGCTGTGAAAGGGATAAAAGAGCCAATGGAATTAAAATTTGATAATTTATCATTATTTGACAAACTAGGTTGGAATTTCGGGGGGGGGGCAACTGCTGGTTTAGATTGTAGATTTTGCCCATATTTATTGTCAGAAAATTTTTGTCCGTTTATATTATACCCTATTTTTAAAATCATATTTTTCTCCTGTGAATTAATTCTCATGTAAGTAGTCTGATTAAAGAATTTTGCTACTTTGTAATGAAAATGTTACAAAAATTTTTCATGAAAATATGCTAATATCAAATTGGATATCTTGTTAAAAGAATTTAAAATAAAATTAATTACAACTTTGAAACGGAACTTGAAAGAGATATTGGAATAATAAAAGTGTGGGTATAATGCCAATCTTATTTTAATCTATATAATTTGCTAATATCTCAAGTCTTTTCTCTAATTTTGTGTAATTTGTAAATTTGAGTAGGTTATAGGCTTTATCGTTTGATAAAATACTGTTTTTTATATCTCCTATTCTTTCCGGTAAATAATTTGCATTAAGAGTATAGTTATACAAGGATTTCATTACTTTAAATAATTGATTTAACGATACACCTTTATTAGTTGAAAAATTTATAATTTCGTTCTCAACATTTAAATTAATTGCCTTTATACATATATTGGCAATATCTTCAACGTATATAAAATCTCGAATTTGTTCTCCATCGCCATAAATGTTTATTGGTTCATTATTTTTCATTGCATTGTTAAAAATTGCAACAACCCCACTTTCTTTTGAGGATTTTTGTCTAGGACCATAAGCATTTGAAAATCTAAATATTATGTATGGAATTCCAGATAATTTAATATATTTTTCCATTGTTAATTTTGATAAGCCATACTGTGACATTGGTTCTGTAGGGTGGTTTTCGTCAATTGGTAAGTATTTGGGATTTCCATATATAGCAGCACTTGATGCTGTTATGAATTTTTTAATGTTATATTTTTTACATAATTCTAACAATTTTATAGATGCCATAACGTTCATATTTGCATCATAGTAAGGATGTGATATAGAAAAATTAACACTGGTCTGAGCTGCCAAGTGGATTACATAGTCAGGAGTTTCTTTTTGGAATACTAATTCTAAATCATCTTTTTCAATATTCAGTTGATAAAGTTTAAGGGTGTCAGAATTTGGAATATTTTCTATAGAGCCGGAAGACAAGTTATCAATAATTATAACATTATAATTATTTTCCAATAACTTTTCTACAATATGTGAGCCAATAAAACCAGCTCCTCCTGTTATCAAAACCTTATTTTTTGTCATTTTTATTCTTTCTTTTTATTTTTAATTTTAGTCCTAAAATTGTAAAAATTTTATGAGAACCAGTTGGCGTTAATTTTATAGAAAAAATATTTTCTTTGCGGCTATTTATTATTTTTTGTGGTTTTATAAAGCTTTCGTAATTCTCATTTAAGAAACTATCTGTTTCTTTTTTATATTCATTATCCTGTTCATATCTCGATTTGTTGAATAAAACTGGAATAAATATAGACATAACAACCTTTTTTTCTTCTTCATTCTTATATTCTGGCAAGTTGTAAAGTTGTTTAAGTATAAATAATCCATCCTTTTGACGTTTTTCTTCTTTTTCAGGAGCTATATTTAAACAAATTGAAGATGTATTTTTTCTATATAAATACCTAACTTTGGTTGTAAAAGCGACTTTGTTGCTTTTTAACAAAAGTTCAACTAAAACAGGGTTATCTTCCCAGTAAATGTGTTCTATAAAACGAACATTTTCAAATAAAGATTTTCGGAACAATTTTGAACAAACAGAGCCATTTGAGATATTTCCCATTTTGTCTGAAAAATTTGAATAAATTCCATCTTTAAAATATTCCATTTTTATTTTCCGGAATTTTGTTGCTCGAGTTAACATTCCGCAAGCAATGTCAGCATCATTGTTTTCGCATAAATTAAAAAGAACTTCGTAAAAATTTTTGTCTAACCAATCATCTGCATCTAAAAAACCTATATAATCACCTGTTGCAGAATTTATCCCAGTGTTTCTAGCTCCACCAAGCCCTTTATTTTCTTGGTTGATTATGTTTATATTTTTATTATCGAGTGTTTTTAGAAAATTCAATGTATTATTGTCTGTAGAGCCATCATTTACGATAATAACTTCAATATTTTTATATGTTTGATTTAAAACAGAATTTATAGCTTTTTGTAAAAATTCTGGATTAGTGTTATATACAGGAATAATTACGGATATTTTTTTATTCATTAAATTCTCACATATATATTAGTAGCAAAAAAGCGGGTTTAACCCGCTTGTATTGAATAATTTACCCGAGATGCGATTCGAACGCATGACCTACCGCTTAGAAGGCGGTTGCTCTATCCAGCTGAGCTACTCGGGCTTGGATCCAGAGGGTTTAAACAAGCGTTTGGTTTCTTGGGGTACCTGTATAATCCCTCGTACCTTTATATTAGCACAAACATTTTTCTTTGCAAGACTATGTTGGATATTTAATTGTATTAATTTTTGTAAATTGCCGTAATACTACACTATATGCGACTTTTTATCATACTGTTTTTGAATATTAGTTCTATTTAGAAATTCAAATTAAAGTTTCTATTAAAAGTGTCCGTTATTGACTGTATGTAGTGTATTACTTAGAAAATAAAGGAGAAATTTTTTTATGGCAATTCCAGAAATGAATGGTGTAGGTGCAGTTCAAGGTAATGGTAGCAAATATGAATTGAAACCACAAAAAGAACAAAAAATGGGTAATCTTCCCGTTGGTCAAGGTTATGGTGAAACAAATGATGTTAGACCAAAATTCGGTGTAGTTAATGATTATGGTGGTGATATTGCAAATTTCGCAAAATTTAAAGGTAATGATAAAAATGACGCAATGCGTTTAACAAATTCTGCAGCTAATGACGTAAAAAAACAATATATGCAATTACAGCATGAATATCCTGGAATTGAATTGCAGTTTGAACCAATGCCGAATCCTCAGACAGCAGGAAAAAAGCGTGAAGGATTTTTTAATTATCAGCAACAACTTGATAATTGGAAAGATAATGCGATGACACAAATTAATAATGCGCGTGAAAGAAATACTGTTGAAGTTGTTGGAGATGCAGTTAAAGCAGTAAACCAAAATACTAATGAAAAAGCAGCTACAAATGCTGCTCTAACTGTAGGTTACGGTGAAGCTAATCTTAAAGCAACAGAAGAAGAGGGTGTAAAAACCAGAAAAGCTGTTCATTCAGAAGGTGCAGCAACGCGTAGAACTGTAAGAAATGAAGGACAGAAAACTAGAGAAGCTGTTCATACAGAAAGCGCTATTACGCGAAATACTGTTAGAGCAGAGGGAGCTAAAACCCGAAATGTGGTAAGACAAGAAGCAGCTGATACAAGAAATGTCGTGAGAAAAGAAGGTACAAAAACAAGAGATGTTGTGCGCCAAGCTGGTCAAGAAACACAAGAAATTAACGAATTATCAAATGAAGTATCAGATGTTTTAAATACTGAATATCATACAGGAGCAACCAAAAAACAAGTTGGTGATATGCGAGATAAAATAGTTTCTTCTAATTTGCCACACGAATCTAAGAAAGAAATGTTAAAAGATTTAGCTGATTTTTCTGATCAAGTGGTAATTTCTGATAAAGAAATTACTAATGAACAAAAAGACGTAGATATGAGAATAGCGATAGAAAAGGATACTCAAGAACCTGAAACACCGATTTTTGAGGCTCCTCCTTTAAAAGAAGAACCAATATTTGAACCCCCATTCCCTAATGGAGGAGGAAAATCTGTTCCTAAAGAGCCACCAAAAGATAAATCGATAAGAAAAAATCCGTTTATCCATGATAATAAACCAAAAACGGATGGTGTTGGTGTTCCGTATGCGCCTGAGCCTAGTCAGATTTTAAAACCAAAGTTTAAAAAAGAACTAAAATAATAATCAAACATGTAAGGAGTGACTAGTTCACTCCTTATTTTTTGCAACTCTATTTTGTTTAATATATAATTTTCTCATAAGATTAAAAAAGTAAAGGAATTAGATTATGCTAACCGGAAATCAAATTAGAAAATTATATTTAGATTATTTTAAAGAAAAACACGCACACACTTTAGTTGAAAGTTCGTCACTTGTTCCTGACAATCCGACTGTACTTTTGACAACTGCCGGCATGTTGCAATTTTTACCTATATTTTTGGGTATTCAACCTTGCCCTTATGAACCTGCAAGAGCAACTTCTTGCCAAAAATGTGCTAGAGCAGGCGGAAAAGATTCTGATATCGAAAATGTTGGAAGAACTCCACGCCATCATACTTTCTTTGAAATGTTAGGAAATTTTTCTTTCGGTGATTATTACAAAAAAGAAATTATTCCTTGGGCTTGGGAATTTGTTACAGAAGTTTTGAAGTTGGATAAAGACAGACTTTGGATTACTATTTTTGAAACAGATGACGAAGCTTATGAAATCTGGAGAAGTGTTGGTGTTCCGGCTGAACGTATTAAAAGAAAAGGTAAAAAAGACAATTTCTGGGGACCTCCGGGAGCTTCAGGATCTTGCGGACCTTGCTCAGAAATTCACTATGATTTAGGCGAACAATATAAATGTGATGATCCGAATTGTGGAATTGATACTTGCGAATGTGATAGATGGGTTGAAATTTGGAACTTGGTATTTACGGAACTTTATCAAGATGAAGAAGGTAATCAATCGCCATTGGGCAAGAAAAACGTTGATACAGGCATGGGCTTAGAACGTATTACAATGGTTTGTCAAGGTGTTGCATCTACTTTTGAAACAGACCTTTTGAAACCTATTATGGATAAGGTTTGTGAAATGAGTGGTGTGCCTTACAAAAAATCTGAAAAGACTGACGTTTCTTTGAGAATTATTACTGATCACGCTAGATGTGTAACTTTCTTGATTTCAGATGGTGTAATTCCTGGAAACGAAGGTAGAAGTTACGTATTAAGAATGATTTTACGTCGTGCTTTACGTCACGGAAAAATCTTGGGTATGGAATTGCCATTCTTGTATAAACTTGTTGATATTATTGTTGAAAATTACGGTGAAGCTTATCCTGATTTGGTTAAAAATAAAGCGAAAATCGTTGATACAATCAAAAAGGAAGAAGAACGTTTCGCAAAAACTCTTGATCGTGGTTATAAAATGCTTGATGAATTTATTGAGGCTAAAAAAGATATTGATGGCGAAAGCGCATTTAGACTTTATGATACATACGGTTTCCCTCTTGAATTGACAAAAGAAATCGCACTTGAAAACGGTTTGAATGTTGACGAAGAAGGCTACAAAGTTGCAATGCAAGAACAAAAAGATAGAGCAAAAGCTGCAGCTGCAAAAATTAGCGTTACAGGTGATATGAAGTATGCCAAAGTTGAAAAAGAAGTTGGTTCAACCGAATTTGTAGGTTATACTGAAAACGAATGCGACGCTAAGATTTTGGCAACAATTGATGGTGAAGGTTATGTTGATGTTGTTCTTGACAAAACTCCATTCTATGCAGAATGTGGCGGACAGGTCGGAGATTCAGGCGTAATTGAAAACGAAAACTTGAAGTTAGAAGTTTTGACAACATTTAAAGTTAACAAATTATTTGTTCACCGATGTGAAGTTGTTAATGGCGAAATTACAATTGGAGAAAATGTTCACGCAAAAATTGATGTTGCTAGACGTGAAGAAATCAGACTTCACCATTCATCTGCTCACTTATTGCAAGCAGCTTTAGTAAAAGTTTTGGGTGACGAAGTTAAACAAGCAGGTTCTCAAGTTGAAGAAAATAGAATGCGTTTTGACTTTACATTCTCTCGTGCAATGGAACCTGATGAAATATTTAAAGCAGAAGAAATCGTAAATGAGTGGATTGCTGCAGCATTGCCTGTTACAACTGAAGAAATGGATATTGAACATGCTAAATTGACCGGTGCAACTGCATTGTTCGGTGAAAAATATGAAGATATAGTTAGAGTTGTTTCTATGGGAAATCAAACTAATTGCGTTTCAAAAGAATTTTGCGCAGGTACTCATGCAAGAAACACTCGTGATTTGAGATTGTTTAAAATCGTTTCAGAAGGAGCAATTGCTGCTGGTACAAGACGTATTGAAGCTGTTGTTTCAAAGGCTGCATTTGATTTTATGAACGCAAAAGTAAAAGAAATGGACAAATTGTCTTTGATGTTCAAAGCTCATTATGACGAGGTTTTGGAACGTGTTGAAAAATTACAGGAAGAAAATAAAGAACTCCAAAAAGAATTGACTTTAGCAAAAGAAGATTTGACAAGAGCAAAATTTGCTACATTCTTGTCAAAAGCTCAGGATATAACAGGCGGAAAATTATTTATTACAAAAGTTGAAAGCATTGATGGTAATGCAATTAAAGCCGGTATTGAATTTGCAGCTCAAAAACTTGGTGAAAGTGTAATAGTTTTAGCATCAGCAAGAACTGTTGCCGTAAAAGTTTCTGACAGTTTTGTTAAAAAAGGCATTAATGCCGGTAAGATTGTTGGAGAAATTGCTCGTGCAACTGGTGCAAACGGTGGCGGACGTCCAAATTTTGCTCAAGGCGGAGTTAAAGATGCGTCAAAATTAGATGAAGTTTTGGCAAAAGTCGAAAATGAAATCAAAAATGCGTAAATAGGTGTAGCTAAGTAGCTAGGAAACGAATTAGTTAGATATAGCTAGATGCCAAGAGGCGAAGATGCAAAGTCGGTTACAGCAGTTTGGGCTTTCAGCCCAACATTAAAAATAATAAAAAAGAAAGGAAATATAATGACAATATTAAAGATTGAAAGATTACCGCACAACAAATTTTTGCCTGAATACAAAACTGAGGGCGCTGCAGGTATGGATTTGTGTGCAGCGATTTCTGAACCTATTACTTTGCAACCTTTGGAAAGAAAATTAATTCCGACAGGTTTGAAAATTGAACTTGAACATGGTTATGAAGCGCAAGTTAGACCTCGTTCAGGTTTGTCTATTAAACATGGAATTACTTTAATAAATTGTATTGGGACAATTGACGAGGATTATAGAGGTGAAGTTTGTGTTCCTATCGTGAATGTTTCTAATGAAGCATATACAATTGAACCTGATGAAAGAATTGCGCAAATGGTTATTGCTCGTGTAGAACAAGCTGAAATCAAAGTTGCGGTTGAGCTTTCAGAAACTTCTCGTGGAGAAGGCGGTTTTGGCTCTACTGGAAAATAATTACTAAATTCAGGTGTAGTTGCGTAATTTGTCGAACTTGAATTTTCCCCCGCACCCGCATTCGTAACACTCAATTTCCTCGAGAATGACTGCGCCCTCTCCCGCCATTGGGGTGAGGATTTGGGTATCGGAATTCCATAATAAAAAAGAACCTTTTGAAAATTAGGTTCTTTTTTTATTAATTGTTGTGTTGAGGAAAAGAGAGGAATTTAAAACTTATTTTTTATTTCCGTTGAAAACTGAAATCTTAGATAAATCGTTTTCAAGCGTAAATTTTGTATTTATGTCAAAGAGTGGATTTTGGAGCTGATTATCGGTGTTGTTGTTTTGTTTTGCCCAATAATCTTTGTCCAATTTAGGTAATCCGTTAGGTATGTCTGCATTAAAATCAACCATATATAATTTCCCTTTGTATTTTTCTTAACGTCAAATAAAAATATTTCTTTAGCTTTTTTGTGTGATTATTAAAAATTTGTTACATACGAGTTATAGTTAAAAGCATTTCATTTGGGACAAAATAGTCTTTTACACCGTAATTTGCGTTAACAAACAGAAATTCTAAAGTATCTCCGCTTGAAATATCTATTGTATCAAATGGGATTGCGACATCTACAACTTTGTCATAAGCAGTCTTGATATCTTTTGATGTTGTGATTACCCACAAATTGTTTGGGATTGCTTTTACTAACCTTACGAGATTTATTTCGCCACCAAATATTGAAATTTGCAATTCGTTATGGAATTTTTCTTTAGAAATTGGTAAAATACTTTCTGTTTTTTGGATAATTCTGATTGGAGAAAGAGCCTGTTTTTTATCTTGATTACGCATGTATATATACATTTGGTTAACCTGTTTCAATAGCGCAGGAGTTTCTTTCAGGTATTCATTTATATAAAATCTCAAGTACAAGTTGTCTTTATCATAGCCAAAATAAATTTGGTCGTAGAATTTGTTTTCTTTCAGAACAGGACCATCTGGAATTTTTATGCAACCTGCATTTAACCAAATTTCATCGTCGTGTTCTTTGCCGTCAATAATTGGAGTAAATTCTTCTTTTGGGTATCTTGAAGGTTTGGCAATTGCAGATAATAAAGGCGTTTCAAGGTATTCAGGTACATCTAAGCCGAGATACAAGTAGATATTTTTCAGGTGTTCTCTGAATATGTAGTCAAATATGTTGTCACGTCCGGAATCGTTTGGTTCGCCATACCACCAGAACCAGTCACTGCCTTCACATATAAATAATTCTCGTTTGGCGGCTTCAATATTTGGATTTTGTGGGTTGTTTTTTACGTATGCAGAAAAATCATCTCTAACCTGTTTTAGGTATGTCCAAGCAAGGTTTTTGAGTGGTTCATCAATCCACAATTTAAAGTTGCGGTTAATCCAAGAACCTGCACTAAGTTTGTTTAGCGGTTTTGGAGTGTCTTTTTCTAGGTAATCGCTTATTAAAACTGTTTCTAGGGTTGGGTCGTTTTCGATAAGAGAATAAATTTTTGTCAAAAATTCTTCTCCATCTTGCGGATAATTTTCCCAGCAGTTTTCGCCATCCATTGCGATTGTCAAAAGATGGTTGTCATCAGGAGATGATAATAGTTTGCTCTGTGCAACTTTAATTCTGTCATATAAGTCGTTTGCAGCACCTTCCGCAGAGTGGTTTGGGTATTCAAAACCGATTAGGTTTGGTAACATTGCATCTCTAAAAATTATATCAACTCCATTGTGATTGTACGATTTTAGTAGATGATATGGGTCTTCTAAATAGCCTCTGAAATCTCTAACAAATTCGAAATTGATTGAATTTGCCAAAATTCCTTCATCAGAAATAGTCCATTTTACTCCTAAATCGCTCAACATTTCTGTTACTTTGGAATTGATACAATGTTCTGACGGCCAAATTCCTTTCGGTCTTTTCCCAAAAATTTCTTCAATTCTGTTTAGTGCCATTTCAGTTTGTTCTTTTGCATCTTTTTCCATTTTTAATGTTTCAGGAAGATCGCTTTCTGATGATGTTTTAATATTTTTAAAATCCAAAAGAATTGGCAAAATCGGGTGATAATATGGGCTTGTTGTAATTTCGATTTTACCATTTTCCATGTATTTTTTGTATGTTGGAATAATTTTTTTGATAATATCACGTTGGATATCAATGATTTTAATTCTGTCTTCAAGTGTGTAGTTTTTCCCTTTTTTGATTAGTTTTTTTAATTCAGGATATTTGTTTTTGTAAATCGGATCAAACCACGCAAGATTAAATAATGCCATAAGATCTGAATATTCTTGATTTGAGAATATATTCAAATCATTGTTTTCATTGAGTTGTGCTTTTTGGTAAAGTCTGTTGTATTCTTCATTAGGCAAAATCATTGAGTGAAAATTTGCATCAAAAAAGTTGTTTATAATAAACTCTTTATCATCATCACTCAAATCGTCAATATTAGTAATAGATAGACGAGAATGTATGTCGTGCAGTCCGTTTTCACCATAATCAATTAAAGCATCCAGCAAAACCGGAACAAGGTTAAAGTTTAATTTTATGTTTTTAAACTTGTCTAAAATCAAGACCATATCAAGGTAATCCTTGATTGCGTGTAGTCTAACCCACGGCATCAAATAATCTCCGGTCGGTGTAAGTTGATAAACAGGTTGGTGCATGTGCCAATAAAATGCAATGGATAATTTTTTTGTCTGAGCTGCCATAATTTTCTCGCTATTCTATGGAATTATTATAGCATAACTTGTAAAATGTGAAAAGGTTAGCTTGATTAATAAATTATTTGTTTGAATTTATTTGCAACTTGTTTTGGTGTTAATATCTAAATCTTTACAATGTAAATAATCCATATTCCCATTCATTATGACCCATCCTGAGCAACGAGAATAATTTTTACCACTTAAACATTCATTTTTAAATTGAGCATTATTTGTCCCGAACGGATATATTCTATGAGGTTGAATGATAAAAGCAAATACGTCATTATTAACAAGTCTTTTTCCATTTTCATCGTAGTTGCTTTTTTTATTCCCGACATGTATATAAACATCTCCACAATATGAGTTTACATACGAACTATCACATGTTGATGGTTGTAACCACATTCCTCTGATGTTTGTTCCGTCTGGAAGAACAAAACCAACATTTTCTTTTTGTATATTAGAATGGAATTTTTCGTATCCAGCTTTTTGCAGATATTTACTCATAATTTGCATAAATTTATCAGCATTGGCTAATGATTCTTCGGATTGAATTCCATTTCCGCTTTCATCAATATCTTGAACAGAATCTGATAAACCCCACGTATCAAAAGGTCCATTGTCTTGTAATGCCATTGTGTAGGCTTGAGAGAAAACACTGTAAAACTTTTTAACTCTTGTTACTTGGGCTTTTTCTCTATAATCCTGAACAAGACTAGGAATAGTCATTGCAGCAACAATACCGATAATGCCGAGAGTGATGAGAACCTCCGCCAATGTAAAGGCTCCATACCAATACCTGAAGTATGAACCAATCCTGTCACAGAGAGCTACGTGCGTAGCTCTTTCTTCTAATGTGCCAATATTTTTACTTCTCACTCTATTCATATATATATTATACACAATATTCTATTTATACATAGTTAAAACCTATTAGAATTTACATTATTGTTACAAAAGGACATAAGATGGATAATATAAAAAAGAAAATTGGAAATAACTTAAAAAGGTTGAGGCTAGAAAAAGGTTTTAAACAGAGCGAATTAGCTGAAATTGTTGGAGTTGAAGATAAAACAATCAGCCGAATTGAGGTTGGTGGAAATTATCCTTCTATGGATTTGTTGGTGCGCTTGGCAGAGGCTTTAGATTGTGAGTTGGTCGATTTTGTGAATTTCTCAGACAAAGTCGTTGAAAGTTTAAATGAACTTTCAAAAGAAGAATTAAAAGCAGTTAAAAAATTTGTTGATTTAATAAAAGTTAAAATGTAATTTATGCTATTTTATCTTCCTAGCTAATGATAGACCGGCCGGTAGTGGAAGAATTACGTTTTCGTAATTTGGGTTGGCGTTGATTGCGTCTATGAATGGTTTACATTTTGCTTCGTGTGACAAAACATTGTCACAAGCGATTATTCCGCCAACTTTTAGGTGTTTATCAATGACTTCATAGTATTTGATGTATTCGGATTTATTTGCATCAACAAAAGCTAAATCTATTACAAAATCTTCCGGTAAATCTTCTAAAAGTTCTAGTGCTGAGCCTTTTAAAGTTGTTATAACATCATCGACTTTACAGGTTTTAAAATTTTCTTTTGCGATATCTAATCTTTTATCCCAAAATTCAATTGTAGTTAAATGTCCACCAATTGATTTTACAGCATTTCCTAACCAAATTCCTGAATATCCGTTTGATGTCCCAACTTCTACCACATTTTTAGCTTTTTCTGCCCTGATAAGTGTGTATAAAAATTCTGCGGTAACACGTGATATGTTCCAAAATTGTTTTTGAGTTTCTTCCAAACCCGCTAGAATATTTTCTGTGGTTTCATCAAAATATTTCGTCATTTTATTTTGTCCTTAAAAATTATTTATTAATCTTTTTAACTTTTTCCGTTACAACGATTGAATTTGCTGGAATATCAATTGGAATAGTTTTTATAACTTTGTTCGTTCCTAAGTCAAATACTGTATATAAAGAAGCTTTTGTATCAGTGATAAGTGCAATATTTGTCCCTTCAATCCAACTTATTTTTGTCGAAAATCCATTTGTGTTCAAATAAATGGATTCTGTAATTGCATCGGTTTTTGCATCAATTACCTGAATTGAATTGTCACCTGCTCCTAAAACGTAAATTCTGTTGTGGAAAGTCAACATATCTACAGGTTTTTCGCAAATTTCCATTTCAACAATCAAGCCAACTGTTTCATAATCAATTATTGCGATACGGTTTTTAGTTCTGCTTGTCACGTAAACTTTGTTATTTGTAAACGCAATTTTTGAAACATTTGGGAATTTGCCAATTTCTTTTAACAAATAATTGTTATCAAGCTCGATTGCCCAAATATCACGAGTTTTTTTGTCGTAATAAAAGAGTTTCGTGCCATCTTCTGATAAAGTCAATTTCTCACACATTCCTGCAATTTTGATTTGCTTTGAAAGGGTCATTGTTTCAAGGTTTACCATATAAATACTTGAATCTACGGAGCTTGAAATGTAAGCAATTTTTTTTGCGTTATCAATAACGATTTCATCAGGTTGTGTTTTGGTATAAATCTGTTTGATAATTTGATCGTCAGCAAGCGAAATTACGTCAACTGAAGGTTTTTCATATGCAGTTACCAGCAAAAAACTATTGTCATAAGCTTTCATTGAAATTGGTACATTGTTTTGTGCTAGTGAATATTCAGGAGTTTTTGCACCTAAATTTAAAACTTGAATATTCTTTGAATAAGGTGAAGAAACATAGAAATTTTTATTTCTCAATTGCGGAATTTGAGAAAGTGTTTTTAGTGTTGTTCCTGACAATGCGGTAACCACAGGTTTCGAGTTTTCTACTTTTATTCCAGGATCATTTGTTGTTTGAATTTCTAGGTTTCCGACAATAGATTTTAGATTTTCAGGTATAACCAAACCTTTTGGAACAAGCATATCTTGAGGAAGTAAGCCGGTTCTTAATTCCATTGGGGGATTGGACATTTTAAAAATAGTTTTGTTCCCGTGTGAATCTGTCAAAACTTTTAATAGGGCAAAATCGTTGTTAAAAATTACGATATTTGGTTTTGCTGCTATTGTTTTGCCGGTTGGAAAAGTTTGTTTTATTTCAAGTTTTGGGAGCTTAATTATTTTTGCAGGATATAGAGGCAAGTACATAGTGCCGTCAGGCAAAATTATCATTCCGTCAAATCTGTAAGTGGTTTTAGGAAAATCTTTGTTAATAATTTGTTGAATGTTATCAGGAATTGTTGCTGCAAAGGCTGGCACAGAACAAGTGATTGCCAAGGCTGATAACATTACAAATTTAACTGCCAAGCGACTTAAATTTTTAGCTGCCTCTTTTTTCATTATTGAAATACTCCCTTTACCTTATCCATGATAGAAGATTGTTGTGTTGCTTTTTTGTTGTTTTGAATTTCGTATAATTTTTTATACAAATTTCTTTCTTCTTCGGTTAATTTTGTCGGTGTTTTTACTGCAACAACAACAATATGATCTCCTCTTTGAGAAGGTCTTTGAATATACGGAACACCTGCACCTTTTATTTTGATTGAATTTCCGCTTTGAACTCCTGCTTGAACAGTAATTTTTTGTTCGCCATCAAGAGTTCTTACAACGATTTCATCTCCCAAAGCAGCTTGAGCTGGAGTTATGTCAAGTCTTGAATATACGTCATTACCTTCACGTTTGAAATAATCAGAAGCTTTTACATGAAGAACTACGTACAAATCTCCTGCCGGCCCTCCATTTGTGCCGGCATCTCCTTCTCGAGAAACTCTGATTTTAGACATGTTGTCAACGCCTGCAGGAATTTTTATAGTCAATTTCTTTTCTTTTTGAAGTTTGCCGTGACCTTTACAAGCTTTACAAGGGTTAGAAATCTTCTTGCCTGAGCCTTTACAATCAGGGCAAGGAACGATTTGTGCAATTGAGCCTAGAGGAGTTCTCATTACTTGTTTAACTTGACCTGTGCCATGACAAGTAGGGCAGGTTACAGGCTGAGAACCTTTTTCTGCACCTGTTCCTCCGCACTCAGAACAAAGTTCTAAGTGGTCGAATTTGATTTCTTTTTCACAACCAAAAATAGCTTGTTCAAAATCAATTTCGATATCAAGTCTAAGGTCATCACCTTCAACGGGAGCGTTAGGATCTGGTCTGCCACCAAAACCAAAACCGCCCATTCCTCCGAAAAATGAACTAAATATGTCGTTTAAATCTCCAAATCCACCATCAAATGGACCATTTGTATTGAAACCTGCGTTTTTAAGTCCATCTTCGCCGTATCTGTCATAAGTTGCACGTTTATTATCATCCATCAATGTTTCATAAGCTTTTCCTAATTCTTTGAATTTTTCTTCAGCATCAGGGGCTTTGTTTACGTCGGGGTGTAATGTTCTGGCTTTTTTTCTAAAAGCCGATTTTATTTCCTCTTTTGTGGCTTCTCGTGAAACCTCAAGTATTTCATAGTAATCAGTCATTTATTATAATTCTTCCCTATTCCAGTTAGTTTATTTTAATTCTATTTTAGCATGTAAATCCTTAAGGGCAAAGTTTTCAAAAAATTACCGCCGAAAAATTAATTTTCGGCGGTTGCAACATTAACAAGAGCAGGTCTTAAAACCTTATCTCCCATTTTGTATCCCTTTTGTAATTCGTTTATAATAGTGTGTTCAGGATGTTCTGAAGTTGGAGTTTGCATTACTGCATCATGGAAATTTGGATCAAACTCTTTGCCTTCTGTTTCAATCGTTTCCAAGCCCAATTTCTTTAGAGCTTCAAAAACTTGTTTATGAACAAGATCGAAACTTTCTTTAACTTTTTCGCAATCATTTACACTTTCAAGTGCTTTTTTGCCACGTTCAAAATTATCCAAAACCTCAATCATTTTTTTCAACGCATTTTCAGTCCCAAATTTAAGAAGATTTTCTCTTTCTTGTTCCTGTCTTTTTCTAAAGTTGTCAAAATCTGCCGCAAGTCTTAAATATTGTTGATTAAGTGTATCATATTTTTCTTGTAAAGCAGTTAATTCTTCATTGTTATCAGAAGATTTTTCTTCTACTTTTTCTTCTGTTTTTTCTCCATCTTTGATTTCAATATTTTCGTCTATATCAGAATTTTTGAACGGATTGTTGTTGTGATGTTTGTGTGACATTTCTCTACCTCTTTATTTTACATATAAATATATTATAGTATATCAAATACTTTTCTCAATAAAAATTTATTATTTATTAATAATTTGGAGCGTGCCGCTCCACCCACCCTGTGTGACAATATTCATTCCTACCTTCTGGTTCGGTGGAAGGTTTTGAGCGTGCCGCTCCACCCGACCTGTGTGACAATATTCGTTCCTACCTCATGGTTTGGTGTAAGGTTTTGAACTAAAAATTTTCTTTACATAATTTAACTTATTTACATCAAAGCAATCTAATTGTATTATTATAAGAAGTGAAGTAAAATAATTATTTTAAAGGTAAGAAAATTGACAGAGAAATATTATATAAAAGGTGGTACCCCATTAAAAGGTGAGGTTTCAATAGGCGGAGCTAAGAACTCAGTTTTGAAGTTGATGGCTGCTGCATTGTTGGCTAAAGGTGAAACAAAGATTTATAACGTTCCGGATTTGACAGATGTTGAGATTATGTTGAGTGTAATTGCGCAATTAGGTGCGGTTACTCATTATGACAAAAAAGAAAAATCCGTAACTATTGATGCAACAAACTTGACAAGTATTACTGCAAAATATGAACTTGTTAGTAAAATGAGAGCATCTTTTATTGTACTTGGAGCTTTGGTTTCTCGTTGTAGGGAAGCAATTGTTGCAATGCCGGGTGGATGTGCGATTGGTGAACGTAGAGTTGATTTCCACATCAGGGGTTTAGAGGCTTTAGGTGCAAAAATTAAGATTGAAAACGGTTATGTACACGCAAAAGTTCCAAAACTTGTTGGTACGGACATATACTTAGACATTCCATCAGTTGGTGCAACAGAAAATCTTATGCTTGCATCAATTTTGGCAGATGGTTCTACAAGAATACAGAATGCTGCGCAAGAACCTGAAATCGTTGACTTGGCAAATTTCTTAAATACAATGGGTGCTGATGTTAATGGTGCTGGTACTTCTGAAATAGTTATTAATGGTGTAAAACAAGATGATTTACATCCAATTGAATACACAACAATTCCTGACAGAATTGAGGCTGGAACATTTATGTCAGCAATTATTGCTACAAGAGGTAAAGCCGTGATTAAAAATGTGTTCCCTGCCCACTTGACATTCTTTACAGATAAGTTGTTGAAAATGGGAGCAAATATCAAACTTGTTGACCCGAATGTTTTGGAAGTTTCTTGCAAAAACAGATTAAACTCTATAAACTTTATTACCCAACCGTATCCGGGATTCCCAACTGACTTGCAGTCAATGGCAATGACCCTTTTAACTACTGCTAATGGTGTTGGAATTATTACGGAGAGTTTATACGAAAACAGATTTATGCAAGTCCCTGAACTACGCAGGATGGGTGCTGATATTCATCAGGACAGAAATCACGCAATTATTAAAGGTGTTAAAAAACTTACCGGTGCAACATTGGCTGCAAGTGATTTGAGAGCCGGAGCGTCTTTGGTTGTTGCGGCATTGATGGCTGATGGTAATTCTACTATTGAAAATTTACATCATATAGATAGAGGATACGAAAATTTTGAAAATAAGCTAAGATTACTAGGAGGCAAAATAGAGAGAAAGGATGATGCTATAATTAATCCTGCTACTGTTGAGCCAAAAATAACGGAGGGCTTATTATAATGTCACCTGCATATAAACGCTGGTATGATCATGATCCATTGTTACTTGAAGTTATTGAGCTTTTGAAAAATTACCAAACAGAATTAAGAGCGCAAGCTGAAATTTTCTTGCAAAAGATTGAAGAAAAAGTTTCGAAAGAAACGATTGACAAGTTTTATGCAATGGTAAAGCCGGTTAATGCGAACAATCGTTGGTATGACAAAGATCCTGTTATTTCAAAAACAGTTGAAATTTTGAGAATTGTACCACCGGAAGCTCAAAAAATATGCGCCCAAAACTTTATCAGAACACTTAAAGAGATGGGCATTGACTATGTTAGCCCGAATGGGAATGATAAATAATTCGTGAATAGTGAATTGTGAGTGGTGAGTAGACTATTACGGAAGCGAAAGTTTAAATTATCTTTTGATGTTGTGAGTTAAATGAACCATTCACTATTTACTGTTCACTACTCACCTAAATCCTATGTTTAAAATAAACGCACCTGAAAATAATGAAAATTATGCCTTGTTTGAAAGATTTCTTGCAAAGTCTTTTTCGTTTGCAGCAACAGGGTTAACAACAATTCTAAGACTTTTGTTAATTACAAAAATTCGAAAAATTACAGACAAAAAGGTTCTTTTTGTCACCTCGACTGAACAAAATGCTCTAAGGTACCAAAATGATTTATTAAAGGCTTTTGGTGAAAAATCTGATTTGTTACCGTTTCAAAATATTTCTATGTACGAAACGGTTTCTCCTAACAGATATGATTATGCAGAACAGTATAGGATTTTGAATGAAAAACCAGATATTGTAATTGCGCCGGTTAAAACTATTTTAGAAAAATTTCCAGATGAAAATTTTTATAAAAATAATTCGACAATCTTAAAAGTTGGAGATGAAATTGATACAAAAATTTTGGCGCAAAAGTTGGTCGATTTTGGTTATAAGCATTCCACAATGGTTTCTGATATAGGAGAATTTAGTATCAGAGGAGATATTGTTGATTTTTATTCTTTGGATAAACACCCTGTCAGAATTGAGTTGTGGGGTGATGAAATTGTTGATATAAGATATTTTAACAACGAAACTCAAAAATCTATTGAAAAATTAAAATCTACAGAGATTTTACCGATGTATAAATTTACATTGAGTGATGTTTCTGATGATTTGTGGCAAAAACTTGCTCCAAAAGATGATGGGGAAGAAAAAGGCTATTTTGAAGGGATTGAAATTTACCAAAATTATTTCAATGACAAATTAGTTACGGTTTTGGATTATTTCAAGGATTACATTCTTGTTTTAGATGAAACTTCTGAACTTTATGCAAAATATGAATTTTTGGATAAGGGATATGAGGAACAATTGCAAGAAAATTTAAAACTTGAATTGAATGAAATATTAAAAGGTCGAAATCATGTGACTTTTGAAGAATTTATTCAAAAAACTGCCGGATTTGTAAAAGTTGGATTAAACAATTTTATTGATAGTGAGATGGATGAAATTGTTGAATTTGATACTCAAACAATTCAAAGTTTTGAGGCTAACCTTGATCATATCGCAGATTTTATAAGAAAATTTCTTTTTCCACAACATAGCGATGGGTGGAGGATTGTTATTGCAACCGATTATCCGGAAAGAGTAAAAGAAATTTTAGCAGAACGAAATATTTTTGATGTTGAATATAATGAAAGTATTTCTTCTCACGGTGCGGTTTTGACAGATTTCAAAACTGTAATTTTAACTGATAGAGAATTGTTTAACAAAAGAAATAAGGAAATTACTTCCCAAAAACGTTCTTATTACAAGGAAAAACCTGAATATATCGAAAATATTAACGATATAAAAGAGGGTGAATACGTTGTACATAGTATTCACGGGGTTGGTATTTATAAAGGACTTTCGCAACAAGATATTGACGGTCAGTTAAAGGATTATTTGACTATTGAATACGCAAACAAAGACAGGTTACATATTCCGGCTGAACAAATAAATTTGCTTGTCCGTTATCGTGGATCAGGTTCTATCAAACCAAAACTTTCTCGAATGGGCGGAAAAGATTGGGAAAACACTAAAACTCGTGTTAAAAAAGAGGTCGAACAAGTTGCTTATGATTTGTTGAGATTGTACGCAAAACGTAAAATGCAACACGGTATTCAATTCTTGCCGGATACGACTTGGCAAGTTGAGATGGAAGAAGCTTTTGAATACACGGAAACTCCTGATCAAATGAAAGCTATAAATGATGTAAAAGCTGATATGGAAAGTGAACAACCTATGGATAGGTTGATTTGTGGCGATGTTGGTTTTGGTAAAACTGAAGTTGCAATGCGTGGGATTTTTAAAGCGATTACATCAGGTAAACAGGTTGCGGTTGTTGTGCCGACGACAATTCTTGCGTTCCAGCATTATCAAACAATGTCAGACAGGTTTAAGCCTTTTGGGGTTCATGTTGAACTTTTGTCACGTTTTCGCAGTGCAAAAGAGCAGAAAGAAACGATTAAACGACTTGCCACTGGAGAGTGTGACGTTGTTGTCGGAACTCATAGGCTTTTGCAAGAAGGAATTGTATTTAAGGATTTGGGTTTGGTTGTAATTGATGAGGAACATAGGTTTGGGGTTCGTCATAAGGAAAAATTAAAGCAATTGCGTGAAAATATTGATATTATTACAATGTCGGCTACCCCTATCCCAAGAACTCTTTATATGTCGCTATCCGGAATAAAAGACATGTCAATTATCAACACTCCACCGAAAAATAGGTTGCCAATTAAAACTTATGTCGGCGAGTGGAATGAAAATATGGTGAAAAATGCGATTACGCATGAACTTGATAGAGAGGGGCAGGTTTTCTATTTGTATAATCGTGTTGAAACTATTGATGAATTTAAACTACAACTTCAAAAACTTGTTCCGAATGCTCGTATCGCAATTGGTCATGGTCAAATGAACGAAAAGGAGTTGGAAAAAATAATTATTGATTTTGCAAACCATGAATACGATATTCTTTTGGCGACGACAATTATTGAGAACGGAATTGATATTCCAAATGCAAATACGATGATTATTCATAATGCGGATAAATTCGGGCTTGCTCAATTGTATCAATTAAGAGGGCGTGTTGGGCGTTCGCAAAGACAAGCATACTGCTATTGTTTCTACACAAAATCAAAAGAAATAACAAAAGATGCGGTTCAAAGATTGAAAGCAATAAAAGAATTTACGACACTTGGTAGCGGATATCAAATTGCAATGAGAGATGTCGAAATTCGTGGTGTCGGAAACATTTTGGGTACAAAACAGCATGGTCATATGGTAAATGTCGGTTTTGACACGTATTGTCAATTATTAGAAGAAACGGTTCAAGAACTTCAAGGTCAAGCGGTTGAAAAATCAGAACCTACAATTGTTGATATAAATGTTACGGCTTATATTCCTGATGAGTGGGTTGGATCAGCTGAACAGAAAATGATTGAGTATAAGCGGTTAGCGGATGTAAAATCTGATGTTGAGTTGGATTATATCACTGAGGAATGGAAAGATAGATTTGCCAAACCGCCTGAAAGTGTTGAAAACTTAATAAAATTGATAAGATTAAGACTTTCTGCGACAGATGTAAGAATTTCTTTAATTCGTGAAACTGAGGATAATATAAGGATTTATACCCCTTATAGTCAGGCTGAATGGAAATTAATTCAGCATAAATTGCCATCAGAAATTCTAAAACGAATAAAATTTACAATTGCTCCAAAATCTTGTGCAGAGGGGCAGTCGATACTGTTATTAAATAATAGATACATGAATTTTAATGAAGTATTTAACATTTTGACAGATTTGTTTTATTATATAAACAAGACACGTAATGAATTTGTCTAAATCCGTAAAAGACATAATATAAAGGAGAAATTATGAGAGGGAAAAAATTACTGACAACACTTGCAGTTTCAGCAGTATTGTTTGCCGGTTGCGGTTTAAAATCAGGTGAAGCTATTATTAAGGTTAATAACCAAAATATTACTCAAGGTCAATTTGATGCTGAAT
Organism: Candidatus Melainabacteria bacterium MEL.A1; assembly: GCA_001765415.1. GTDB lineage: Bacteria > Cyanobacteriota > Vampirovibrionia > Gastranaerophilales > Gastranaerophilaceae > Stercorousia. Next base: position 1,021,519 of record CP017245.1, on the reverse strand, counting down.
TTGATAAACAAGCTGGCAACGGTATCGCAAAAGCTTTAGGTATTGATGTAAAAGATGACAAAAATAGCTTTTTGTACATGTTGATTAAGGACAGAGTTGTAAACGAATTAATAGTAAAAGCTTTGTTAAATCAAGAAATGCAAAAACGTGGTATTGAAGTTACTAACAAAGATGTTGATGATGCTGTAAAAGAAATCATTGACAAAGTTGGTTCAAAAGAACAACTAGATGCTTTGTTGAAACAAAACGGAATTTCAAATTCTCAATTCAAAAAAGATTTGAAAGAAGAAGTTAAAATGAAAAAATTAGCTAAAGAATTAGGCTCATCAAATGTTTCTGATGCTGAAGCTAAAAAATTCTATAACGATAATATTTCTAAATTTAAACATCCTGACAAAGTTAGAGCTTCTCACATTTTGATTTCAGTAAATCCACAAGAAATTGAAGAAGTTGTTAAATCAGATCCAAATAACAAAAATATTGATGAAACTGCAGTGAAAGCGAAAGTAGCAGCAGAAGTTCAAGCTAAAGAAGCTAAAGCAAATCAAATTTTGGCAGAAGCAAAGAAAAATCCAACTCAGTTTGCAAAATTAGCTAAAGAAAATTCTGAAGATACTGCAACTGCAAACAAAGGTGGAGATTTAGGTTTCTTTGCAGCAAAAGAAATGGTTCCGGAATTTTCAAAAGCAGCATTTTCAATGAAACCGAATACAATTTCTGACAAGCCTGTAAAAACTCAATTTGGTTACCATATCATTATGGTTACAGACAGATCTGCAGCAGGTCAAGATCCGTTTGAAAAAGTAAAACCAAGTATTAAGGCTTATTTGGAAAACCAAAAACAAATCGAATTGATTGACAAATTGACAGAATCTTTGAAGAAAAGCGCAAAAATTGAATATATAAACACAAGTTATGATCCTGCAAATATTCAAAAAGGTGTTCAAGAATCAATCAAGAACAGTGGCGAAGCAGCTAAAAAAGCAAAAGAAGCAGCAGAAGCTAAGAAAAAATAAATTTTGATTTAGAAAAAATAAATACAAAATTACACAAGACGGAGATTTATCTCCGTCTTTGTACTATTCATGTAACTCTTTGTGGCTATATTTAGATGTCTAGATGCAAAGAGGCATAGTCGTTATCAAATGCTACTAAGATATTTCAGAGAGGGGTAAAATTAATTGTAAATATTATATTGCCTTATACAGACAGTGGAAACTTTTTGAGAAAAAATATTTCCCTTACGGTGTAGCACCCACCTTATTCCTCCCTCACAAGGGAGGAAACCTTTTATATTGTTCAAGTAACTAAAAAAATATCCTTCCATTTCGGAAGGATATTCTTATAAAATAAAGTAACTCATAAGCCGTGTTCTGTTTTTAAACAATCATCTGTCTGGTATTGGGATTACTCCCAATCTCTAGCGATATTCTTAGAGGTTGGCGGACACCTTTGTAGCCCTCAATTTAATCTTGCATTCGGCAGGGGGTTGCCTAGCCGATATCTCTCGATATCGCTGGTGAAGCTCTTAACTCACCGTTGCACCATCGCCTGTGGTATTTCTACCCATCGGCAGTTTTCATTTCTGTGGTCCTATCCACCAGCTCACGCTGTCCGGAGTTTCTCCGGCTGCCTGTCCTTGAATGCACGGACTTTCCTCACCTTGTTAACAAGGCGCGATTGTTCGGTTACTTTAAAATTTTTAATTTACACTGTCTTTTATTGATGTGTTTATTGTAGCATAATCAACTGCTTTTGCATCAGTTGAGTCTATTCTCATTTTTCCTGTTGCTAAAATTTCGATTACATATTGGTCAAAATCGTCTGCACTACAATTTTCATTGCTTTCTCTACAGTTTGGTGCTTCATCTCCGTTTACGTCAACTGTGATTTTTCCAACGCCTGCAGCATTGGTTTGGTCGCCAAATTTCCCAGGTGTGTCCTGACCTTTAGTCCATGCACCAACAGTTTGACTCAAATCCCATTTAATACCGTCTGTTGTGTAATATATGTGGTTTGTTTCGTCTTCTGTTTTTACGTTCAAACGAGAAGCAAAAAGATCTGCAAATTTTGTATTGCCAGCATATGTTTCACCTTCATATCTAACACTGTTATCATAGTCAAATCCAAATGCGCAATAGACTTTTGTCGGGTCTTCGCCTTCTACAACTCCTCTATCGCAGATTTCTTTCATATCAGGGTAAAGTCTTTCATCGTTAATTAACGTACTAACGATTTGTTCTGCTGTATAGAAACTTTTCTTAATCATCATTTTATTTTTATTTGGTCTTGTTTTCATAATAGCCGGAGTTACAACTGCAACCAAAATCCCGATTACGCCCATTGCGACCATTAATTCAGTAAGAGTAAAACCTTTTAATTTTTTCATAAATATCCTTCCTGTATTCATATTCTTTTTTTATAATAACATATTTGGTTGTTTTTTTCAACAAAGAAAATTATCCTCAAAGCTAGTTATATCAGCTGATTAAGAGCTTTTATTTTATATGTAAACTTTTATTAATATAATAGCAAAATAATGCGTTTAGACGAGTTAATATAATGTTCAATCTGATAGGATTACATGAGAGATTGAATAAACAACGAGGGTTAGACGTATGGTCGATAACAGGTCGGCAGGATTTTTCGGAATCGGCGGCTCTTTTAATTTTAAAAGCGGTGATATTTCAGGTACAGCAGCCAAAACTCAAGATGATAAAATGGGACAAGGCGGCGAATACTTTGCTCAGCAAAAAAAATCTGAAGAAGAAGAAAATTCTGATAGCCAAAAATATACTGATAGAAGTGCCGTATTGCGTGCTACATTAAATTCATTGGCAATGATGAATGTAGCTAATGTTATTAACTCTCGCAAAAAAGCTTTGGAAGAACAAAGAGAACGTGATAAGCAGCGTGCAAATAATGAAGAAGAAAAACAAGAGCAAGCTGAACAAAAGTTAGAAGAAGAATTTTATAACATTGCCCGTGAAATGAAAGAAGATAAATAGTTTTTAAGAGCTTTAAATTGGTTTTATTTAGTATATTTTTTGCCTACAAGTTCGTCTGGTAGAAACTGCTGATATTCTTTCGGCGCATTATGTGAGTAAATATAACCTACGCCAAAACCATAATTTTTAGCATCTTTGTAATGTGCATCCCTCAAGTGCATTGGAGGAGGGAAATCGTTACCTGCTTCAATGTCCGCTAAAGCCATATCAATTGCCATTACTGTTTCGTTTGATTTTTTAGCTCGTGCAACGTAAATTACTGCCTGTGCTAAAGGTATTCTGCCTTCCGGTAAACCCAACAATTCAACTGCTTTATAAGCATTTATTGCAACATTAAGCGCATTTGGATCAGCATTTCCGACATCTTCTGCTGCACAAGTTATCAATCTTCTTGCGATAAATCGAGGATCTTCACCTGCCGCAATCATTTTTGCAAGATAATAAATTGCAGCATCCGGATCACTCCCTCTCAAACTCTTTTGGAAAGCGGATGCGCAGTCATAATGCTCTTGTTGAGAATATCGTGTATTTCTTTTTTGGCAAATCTCTTCTATAATTTTTACGGTTAAATTTCTGCGGTTGTCTTTTAAGTCGCTTGCAAAATAAGCATTTTCAACTACGTTAAGGGCATATCTCGCATCGCCTCTTGCAAGATTTATTATAAAATCAATTGCGCCGCTTTCGCAATCCATAGGCAAATAGTTTTTTGCTAAATAGGCAAACCCTTTTTTGATAATTTTGTTCATACTGTCGTCGTCGATAGAATTTAACCTTACAACCTGAACTCTTGACAAAAGAGCCGGAACAACTTGGAATGACGGGTTTTCTGTAGTAGAACCAATTAAAAATAAAGTTCCGTTTTCAAGATGAGGCAAAAGCGCATCTTGTTGCGTCTTAGAATATCTATGAATTTCATCAATAAACAAAATTGTTTTGGAACCGATTCGGAGAGAGGCTTTAGCGTTTTCTACGGCATCTTTAATATCTTTTACACCAGAGGTTACGGCTGAAATTTCAATAAAATTTGCGTTTGTTTTGGTCGCAATCAGTCTTGCAAGAGTAGTTTTTCCGCAACCCGGAGTTCCCCAAAAAATCATTGAAAATAATCTGTTTGTCCTTAATAAATTAAGTATCGGGCTATTTTGAGAAATAACATTACTCTGTCCCAAAAATTCTTCTAAAGTTTTTGGTCTGAGTAGTTCTGCAAGTGGAATTTGTTTATTTTGATTTTCCAGTTCCGTAAATAAGTTGTTCATAGTATAATTATAACACAAGTAGTGAATAGGGAGTGGTAAGACGTGAAAAGTCTTTTAATTAAAGTAATTTGTGTTTTGATTGTGTTAGGTGCGATATTAATTTCAATTCCGACAAGACAAAAAAATGATGGTAATGAAGTTGTATTTTGGACTTTGCAAATGAATGATTTTGCTCCATATATGAATAAGGTTATAAAAGAGTTTGAAGTACAAAACCCTGAAATTAAGATAAAGTGGGTTGATGTTCCATTTTCAGAAGGAGAAAAGAGAACTCTAGCATCTGTTTTGAGTGATAATCCTCCTGATTTGATTAACTTGAATCCTGATTTCTCTGCACTTTTGGCGCAACGTGGTGCGTTATACGAAATCCAACCTGAATATACTAAACAGTTCAATAAATCTATTATAAATTCACTAAAATATAATGGTAAATTATATTCCCTTCCGTGGTATGCGACTTCTGCAGTAACGATTTACAACAAAGATTTGCTTTCAAAATCAGGTGCTAAAATCCCTGCAACTTATGAAGATTTGGCGCAAATAGCTCCTCAAATTAAGCAAAAAACCGGTGCTTATGTGCTTTTGCCAAACATTACCGAAAACGATACAATGTTGAGAATTTTGAATAAATATGGTGTGACTTCTTCTGATATAAATTCTGAAAACTCAATCTACGTTTTTGATTTCTTCAAAAATTTGTATGAAAAAGACTTAATTCCAAAAGAATCTATAACTCAAACGCATCGTGAGGCTTTAGAAAAATACATGGCTGAAAAAATAGTTTTCTTTCAAGCAGGTGCGAACTTTTTGACAATGATTAAAGAAAATGCTCCATCAACTTATAAAAACACGGATGTTGCTCCTCAAATAGTTGGAAAATTGGGACAAAATGATTTTTCTTTAATGAATTTTGTGATTCCGACACGTGCAAAACACAAAGATGAGGCATTAAAATTTGCTTTGTTTTTAACAAATTCTGAAAATCAATTAGAGATGGCAAAGTTAACCAATATTTTAGCAGTAAATCAAAAAACATTAGAAGATGATTTTTATACAAAATATGATGAAGCTGATTTGTCTGCCAAAGCTCGTGTTATCAGTGCCAAACAACTTAATAAAATAGAACCTGTATTTACGCCTGCTCGAAATCAAAAAGAAATAAATACAATCACAAATACTGCAGTCCAACAAATTCTTTTGAACAAAAATTCAACAAAAAATATTTTAGATGATTTGCAAAAGAGAATAAATGCGTTAGGTGAATAAATTAACTCTCCTTTGAGAAAGAAAGTAATTATTTGAACTAAATGAATTACAACCATGAGAGAGGGTTAAAATATTAGCACCAAAAGCCGTTCATTCCAAACATAGTTGGTCCGCCAAACATAAATGGAGTGTTACATCCACAACCTCTGCCGAAAAATCCGCTATTCCAAAATCCGTTGCCATAAGGTCCGCAACCGTATAATGTTGAATATGGGTTCATCATTCCAAAAATTCCAAACGGAGACGTCAATAAACTAGCCCCAATTAGTGCGGATGTCCCTTTTGCATTAGCTTCAGAATTTCCATAGCCGGCTGCTGAATTTATTGCATAGCCTAAATAACTGCCTGTATTTTCTTGAATATTTTTCGCAGCAGAATTTCGTACCATGCCATTTGCAACATTCATGCCAAAATTAGCAATTGCATTACTTGTGTTTACGCCATTGTTTTTATCTTGTGTGTACCCGACAACACTGCCTAAAATTGCGTTAATGTTACTGGTTGTGTATAAAATACTGTCTAAGCTCATAAAAATTCTCTCAATTATATACTTTGTATATATATAAAGTTAAAATTTTTGAATAAATTGCCATGTTTTTAACATTTGTAAACAATTGTTACAACTATCGTAGAAAAGTTTAAAGATTTTTACTTGAATAGCCGATTAACATAATAAGGAAACAATAAAAAAGGGATTATTGGATATGGCAATGAGTGTTTATAATGCACAATACAAACTAGGAATTGATACTACAACTTTGAAGCAAGTTTCAAATGAAATCTTGAAACGAGCTGCTGAAAAAAACAGTCAGTATAACACAAGTTCATCTTCAGTAAACAACAATATCTTCAAAAATACTCAAAATTTAGGTATTGATTTGTATAATGGAAAAGTTGATACTGTCGTTGCTCGTCAAGTTGCTATGAACAATTCTGGCATGCAAATCCAACTTAATCAAGAAGTTTTGAAATCAATTCAATATTTGAATACACAAGCAGCTCAAAATCTTCAAAAGAATGTTGAAGGCAAAATTACTGTAGCATTGAATGAAGGTGTTGGTAATACTCAAAAAAATGGTGAAACTCCAAAATTCAATAGCATAATCAGCTTGGCTGCGGGTAAAGACAAAAACGGTTCAGCTCCTTCATATAAAGGCGAGTTTTTGTTTATCAAAAAAGATAAAGAAAAAGAAGAAGCAGTTGCTTAGGAGTTTTAAGCATAAAAAAACACCCACAGACAGTATGAAATCTGTAGGTTCTTATAAAAAAGAGTTTTTATATGAAAAGACTTATTCTTGCTCTTGCTTTTCTTCAACCGGAATTGTTAATTTTTGACCGATTGCCAATTTATTTGGATTAGTCATGTTGTTTGTTTTCATAACAAGAGCTTCTTTATCCTTGCTATATGAACCGTAAAATCTTACCAAAATGCTTTCCATAGTGTCGCCACTTTGTACTGTGTAAATTTCGTTTGTTGCAGTTGGTTCAGATTTTTCTGTTGTAGAAGGAATAAAGTTTAAACTTAATTTTTCTTTTTTTACTTTTGCAGGAGCCGGAGTTGACACGTGATCTTTCAGCATGTCTATTCCGTTAGCTGAAAAGCTGATTAGAACGACTAAAACAAGCATTACAACCGCACCGACAATAAAACCGGCAGCTAAATAAATGCTAGGTGTTTTATCTTGCTTTTGTGAAACTTTAAAATTTTGCCAAAGCATGTCAAGTTCTCGTTCTCTGTTTGGTCTAACATAAACGTTAGGAGAGTTGTCCAATCCGTCGTGTTTATATTTAGACAATGCTTCAAGCACAGCCATTTTTTCCTTAGATAAATTTGATCTTCTGATAGTTGAACTTTTCATGTTTTAATTCCCTAATCTAAATTGTTCTGCATGCAATATATCATAAGGATATTTTTTATTCAAGTGTTTAAAAGTTTGTTACAAAAAATGTAGTGAAACTGCATCTAAAATCGAATTTGTTATAAATTTTAACATGCTCCTTGATTTTTATAATTTTTAATATATTATTAGAATACACGAACTAGCTAGAAAAGGAAAATTAATTATGTCAAAAAAATGTGATGTATGCGGAAAAGCTCCGATTAAAGCAGCAAAATTAACATTCTCTCATAAACAGATTGTTCACACACAAGAACCTAACTTGCAATCAGTTAAAGTTTGCGTAAACGGAACAACTAAGAGAATTAAAGTTTGTACTTCTTGCTTAAGAGCAGGTAAAGTTCAAAAAGCTGTTTAGTATTTTAAAATACAACGGATAATTTAATTAGTAAAAAAGAACCTTCATAAAGGTTCTTTTTTATTGTTATAATTTGTTTGCATTAATTACATAACTGATTTTTTGAATAATTTTTGGTTAAATACAAATTGGAAATTCAAACTATCTTCATTTTCATCAACTTTAGGGAATTTGTTGTAAGGAACCGTTTGTTCTATGGCACTAATGATAGCTCTGTCAGCTTCTTCATTGCCAGTAGATTTTGCGAATTTGTAATTTTGTAAACTCCCGTCATTTCCGATTTGGACAATCAAAATTGCTTGAGTGTTTTTACCTGATTTTGGTGGAACCCAGTTTGCATTAATTAATTTGGCAGCTTCTGAAACATATTCTTTTAGAGTTGTTGCAGAAGTTGGTTTTTGTGGAACTTTTTTGATTTCATAAGAAATGTTTTTAATATTGCTATCGTCGTTATTTGCTACTTTTGCTTTTTGATTTTGAGCAGCAAGTTGTTCTGTAACAGTGTTTACAACGTAATTATGTGCAAAATTAAGGAAAGAATCTCCATTTACAGGCTTCATAAATACGTGTGCATTTGTAAATACGGCTTTTGGCTTATATGTATTTATGTTGTAATCCCCGTTATTGATAATTCCTATGTAGTTATTTTTTATGGTTGATTTTACATAGGCAACTTGCTCAGGGTTGAAACCTGATTGATATTTAATCGCATAATAAATGCTCTTATCGCTGGTCATATTGTTGATTGTATCAGTATCAATATATAAGCTAAAGTTTGGAATATCTGTGTCAATCGGTTGCCAATTAACCGCATTTGCGCAAGTTGTTGTTGCCAAAATTGCTATTAGTAATAAAAAAGTTTTTTTCATTTTACCCACCTTTTAATTTCCTCGATTAACCTAATTAAATAAAAAACATGCTAATAAAGCAATATACAATTTTCATGTAAAAAATCAAACGATAAGTATTAAAATAATTTCAAAAATTATATTAAGTGATGTTACAAGATAGCGAAATCTATTTGTCTTTTTCTTATATATAAAATAGAATATAATTGGAGAAATTTTGAGGGATAAAAATAAATGATATTAGAACAAGAGTTGAAGGGAAAAACTTTATCTCCACAAGAAGTGAGAAGTATTTTAAAAACAGATAATAGAGAAATTGTAGAATTGTGCAAGCGTGCATCAATTTTGCCGAAAAAAAATAGCAAAGGACAAACTTACTTTTCTTATGAAGAAGTAAAAAATCTAAGACGTGTTCAGGCTATGAAAAATGCTCAAATGCCACCTGCTAAAGTTCCACAAAAACAACCTTCTGCAATTATGAGTATTTTGTCTTCTTTGAAAGATATGGAGAATAAACTTTCAAGCAGAATTGCGAAAGTTATTGATGAAAAACTTGAAGGAATGGATGAAGTTGTTGTTGAACTTATTCGTTGCAAAACGGATAACGAAACTTTAAGACAAAAAATTATTGATTTGAATAAAGAAATTTATCAATTGAAGAATGATTTAAATTCTTACAAACCTGTTGGTTTAGGTTTTTATAAGAAAAAAGAAAAACACGCTTGGGAATAATTTCCACTGAAAAGCATAAAAATAAAGGGAATTCGAATTATGGCTGTAAAAGAGAAAGAAATTGGAACACCATCAAATACTGATGAAAGAGCAAAAGCCTTAAAACTCGCAATTGAAAAGATTGAAAAAGATTTTGGTAAAGGTTCTATCATGAAATTGGGTGATAAAGCGACTGTTAACGTGGATGCAATTCCGACAGGTGCGTTGTCACTTGATGTAGCTTTGGGAATTGGTGGAATCCCTCGTGGTCGTATTATTGAAATTTATGGACCTGAAAGTTCCGGTAAAACAACTCTTGCACAACATATTGTTGCAGAATGCCAAAAACGTGGCGGAATTGCTGCTTTTGTTGACGCAGAACATGCGCTTGACCCTGAATATGCTAGAAATTTAGGGGTAAAGGTTGATGACTTATTAATTTCTCAACCTGATACAGGTGAACAAGCACTTGATATTACAGAAGAACTTGTTCGTTCTGGCGCAGTTGATGTTGTAGTTGTTGACTCTGTTGCAGCTCTTGTTCCAAAAGCTGAAATTGAAGGTTCTATGGAAGATCAACAAATGGGCTTGCAAGCTCGTTTGATGAGTAAAGCATTGAGAAAATTGACTGGTATTATTGGTAAAACAAATACTACAGTTATTTTTATTAACCAATTAAGAATGAAAATCGGCGTTATGTACGGTAATCCAGAAACTACTACAGGTGGTAACGCATTGAAATATTACGCATCTGTTCGTATGGAGATTAAACGTACAGAAGGTGTTAAAGGTGATGATGGAGATGTCGGTAACCACGTAAGAGTTAGAGTTTTGAAAAACAAAGTAGCTCCTCCATTTAGAACCGCTGAATTTGATATTATTTTTGGTAAAGGAATTTGCAAAGTTGGTAACATTCTTGATGTTGCGGTAAATCTTGATATCGTTAAAAAAGCAGGTTCTTGGTTCAGTTTCAGAGAAGAAAAACTTGGTCAAGGTAGGGATAAAGCAAGAGATTTCTTGACTGAAAATCCTGATATTTTGAAAGAGGTTGAAACTCTTGTAAGAGAAAAATTGGCTGCTCCAAATCAATCCGCTGAAGAAGTTGCTGAGTAGTCAGTCATTCTGAGGACAACAATGTTTCAAAATGAGATGTTTCACTAGACGCTCAGGATAACATGATAAATATTAAAATTTGTAAAGCAGTTAAAATATAGATAAATCAATAATCTTAAAGAAAGAACATAGTTTTTGTACTATCATGGTAGCAACTAAAAACATGTTCTTTCTTTATATAATTGCAAAGTGTAGAAATAGGAGGTTAAAATACCAAATGGAAGTAAAAGCAATTAGTACCCCAAATTTTGAAGGTCACAAAAATAACAAAATACAAAACAAGAAACATTCAGTAGGAAATGACTACCCGCAAATGTCAGCACCAGCATCTCAAAATACATCAAATGCAATGCGTAATATGGTGTTAGGTCTTATGGCATTAGGTGCAGCAAGTCAAGGTTTGACAAGTTGTGATGCAGATGCTACAGCTTCAGCTAGTGCTTCAGCAAGTGCAACAGCAGTTGCAATCGGTGGACATTGTCATCATAAAGATACAGTTACAATAATCAAACCTGATACAATTCATGAAACAGATACAGTAATCCATACAATAATCAAACCGATTAATGTAAAAGATTATCCTTACAACATCGGTGATTCATTGATTGCTCAAGGTAGAAATATTGGTGTTCCGGTAGACGGCCCAATTCCGGATGGTAGCAACAATGCAGTATATATGGGTTCAAAGGCTCATAACAGATACGATAACAAATTCTACGAATCAATGGTTGATAGTATCGGAACAAATAAAAAGACTTTAGCAGTAGTTACAAAAGTTGTTGACATGTACGAAGATGGTAACCCTAAAACATCTTATATGAAAGCATTGATTACAGATGTTCCTGGTAAAGGTATCAAGATTGCTAGATACACTGCAAATACTGACAAAAAACCTGAAGAATGGCAATGGAACTATGCCGGTTACGAAGTAAGAACAAATGGCAGAGATGGTAAACGCAATATTCGTTCAATCTTTGATAACAACAATAATTTGATTTACAGAGGCGATTATGAAAAAGGTGAAAATCCTGGTACATTCTTGTATGGGTCATTAATCTATGATGATGCAACTGGTGAACCATTATACAATGATAAAGGTGAACCGGAATTTGCTCAATACGATTTTGACCAAGCAACAATCTACTCTGATTACGCCAAAACATATACTCATCAGGGTTGGGATTACGGCGAATAAAAACTTTTTCTACACAACAAAAAACACCCTCTTGAATAAAGGGGGTGTTTCCATATATAATGAAATTATGAAAACATTAGCACAATTTATACAACATAGGAGAGATGATATAGGATTTTCTCCAAAAGGCTTGGCAAAAGAATGTAACTTGCCATTGAGTTTGATAGAAGACATTGAGGCTGGAAAAGAGTTGTTTTTGCCTGTGACGGTCAGACAAAATCTTGCAAAGGTTTTGAAATGCGATCCGCAAGAAATAAAAGCGTTGGAAAAAGATTTTTCGTCATATACGGTTTCACAAGAAATTATTGATAGTTTGAAAGAATTGATTTTGAATGGTGCTGGCGGTTTGAAATGCCCGAAATGTGGCGCACCGTTAGTTACAAGAGTTGCGAGATTATATGATTTGGAAGACAATTTGATGTTGCATCCAAAAGCTCATTGTTCAAAATGCTCTTTCCATATAACTGAGTAAATTAAAAAAATAAGGGTAAGTTCCCAATACCTCCACGATACACACTGATTACGAAGAAATTGGTCGAAGGAGGTGATAAAATGAAGTTAGAGTTAATAAAAAAAGCTCTAGAGCTAATAGAGCTTTTAATTAGATTAATTTTAATCTTCTTATAGGGAACGAAGAAAGACTTTAAGAGTTCCGACCTCTTAGGGCCTTTTCCCTATACTCTTATTATAACATATTTTTTGTACTTTTCAAGTGGGTAATTTTTTCGTAAGATTTTTCGATGTTTTGTCTTAACTCATCGTCTGTTTCTGCTTTTTTAGCGATTGTTTCGATTATGTTAATAGTTTGTGGAGTTGAATTTCTATATATAAACATATTCAAACCTGCTCTTATTCCCATTTCACAAGCTTCAACATTTCCAAATTTTGCAACCCCTTTCATAATCATGTCATCAGAGATTGTAACTCCTTCAAATCCCAATTTTTCACGAAGATAAGAAATTGTCTTTTTGCTTAACGAAGTCGGGATTACATCTTTTTCAAAACAAGTACAATGCAAATGTGCTACCATAACCATTTCAATGTTTTTTGCGCAAGCTTTAAAAGGTTTTATGTGAGTTTTTTCCATTTCTTGTAACGTCAAATTGATTTCTGGTAGAGTTAAGTGACTGTCGGTGTTTGCGTCTCCATGTCCCGGAAAATGTTTTGCACAAGGAATAATTCCATTTTCTCTATATGTTTGTGAAACTATTTTTTCGGCTCTGATTACATCATCGGGAGTGTTTGAAAAAGCTCGTTCGCCAATAATTGGGTTATTTGGATTGGTGTTTACATCAATACAAGGCGCAAAATTCAAATTTATTCCATAACTTTTCAATTCATTTGCGATATTTTCAGTTTGTTTTTTTAGAAAATCTTCACCTTTTTCAAATGCGAATTTTGCTGACAAATATTTTTTACCATTATGAATATTTTCTGTTCTTTCAACTCTGCCACCTTCTTGATCAATAGATAAAAATGGTGTGATTTTAGAAATTGATTTAATATCATTAATTAACGTCTTGAATTGATTAGGGGTTTGGATATCTTTTGTAAAAAATATCATTCCGCCTAAACCGTTTGAAAGAGCTTTTTTATAGCCATCTCCATCAGTTCCGAGAATAAACATTTGGTATAATTTTGTTTTTAAATCAGTCATTTATAATACCTTTTCAGCCAATGAGGTAAGCTCATACAACTTCCCATTATCAATAACTCTTTCTATTCCGGCAAGAATTTCATCTAAATCGTTTTCTTCAACATTTTTTAAACAATCAGGAAGTTTTACATCTGTTGTGTTTTGGGTTTTTATAAAGCCTTCATTTGCTTTCAAAAATTCTTTATAGGCATCAAGTATTTTAATCCATTTTTCATCAATAATAAAATTTTGTCCAATATAATATTTGGCATCTTTTTTTAATTTTTCAATATAATTTTTTATAAAACGGACTTCTTCAAGAGTTTCTGTTTCAGAATATTTGCCACCATAGCAAAGGTTTCCGATAATAGTTTTTTCACCTAAACTCTTTATATATATCGCCCAAAGTATGCAACCCAAATAAAATCCGATATAGTTTTTCAACAAAGATTGGATTTTGGGATAAAACATTTTGAATTGTAGTTTTTTCTGATTAAAATTTTTAAAACTGTTCAAATTGTTATAAACATATTCAATATTAGGTTCAAATGCTGACATGTGTTGAATAAAACCAGGATCAAATTGAACTCCGTCTTTTGTATCTATTGTCATTGGTTTTTCCTCTTTTCTTTTATACAAATTGAGTGAAATGTTATATCATTTCAAATTTGATTTTCTTTTTGTGATTGTCTAAAACTTTTTGTTGAAATTTTGGGTCGTATTGCAACCTGTAACCGTTTGAAAAGGCTTTTACAACTGCATTTGCAAAAGTTTTTCTTGCACTCCAATATGAGGTGTGTGCAAACAAAACAGAGCGTTTTGACCAGACACTAGAATTATCGTAGACAAATCCTTTAGGATTTTCGATTTTTATATTAGCAAGTTTTTCCATTTCTGCAATAGTCAAGTTTTTTGAGCTTGGAAAACCTAGCGGATCTTCTCTGTAATTTACGGTAATAAAGAATAAACCATTTTCAATAATATATTTTAGCATTAATCTGTTGTAATAAGTCAATTCATAGTCAGAATCCGCTAAATCAGAGTAGAACAAAACCAAAGGACTTGCAAAATTTACAACTCCGCTCAAAGCATCAGTTGGAGCGCAAGCTGTTTGAGTAGCTTCTTGTAATTTTAGATAATTTTGTTCTAGCGCATTATCCTCAACTTGTTTTAGAACAAGATGTCCACTATCTGAAACCATGCCGATTCGAGCCTTTGATAATGCTGAAATGCAGGTGTTTTCAATCGGATGAGTTTTTACAAAATTCTTAACATCATCACTTACATCGATAACATTGAACAAATCTTTTGGGTTAATGTATGGAAGTTTGTTAAACAAATATTCATAAGTTATAAATGTTCCGGCAGAATAGCCATAAAGCACCACTTTGTTCCCTTTTTCAGCTTCTTGCTTTACTGTTTCGTTCAAATCATCCAAAATAGGTAGCATATTATGAGTTTTTTGAACCCAAATTGCATCATGCAAATATGCTGTCAACATTGAGCGAACTTTGTACGCAATTGTTGGACTGAATGCTTTTGTTATGTCTAGTTGTTCTTGTACAAATTCTAAATCTTTTTTACTCTTGTCGCCCCAAAAAAATATAACCGGATTGTCGTTAATTTTGTATTGTGGCTTGTCTGAAAAAACTTTTTTGATTTCTTTGTTTTTTTCAAACTTTTTTTTCATAACAGGATGAAGTTTCCCGACTCCGTTAATATACCAATTTCTCATTTTTGCATCATTGTTGTTTGAGCCGTTTATGTAAACAAAACTTACATTTGTTTGAGCAAAGCAAACATTTTGCAAAATTATTAATCCTAAAATAATACCCAAAATCTTTTTCATAACGATATTGTAGCATAAAAATACACGGCTAAGTTTTTGATAACTTAACCGTGTATTAAATATTAAAAAATTTATTTTTTATTCAGCTTCAGTGATTTTATAAATTCCGGCAGCAGCAGCTCCGGCAAGAAAGTTTGCCAAAACAGTCCACAATGTAAGTTTAATTTGTGCTAATCCCATTAGAATTAACCCTAATGCAACGGCTGGATTGAATGCTCCATAGCATGTTCCGATTGTTGCAAGTAGAGCGACTAAAAGCACTGAACCGATTGCCAAACCGTAATACGAATTTCCGGCATTCTTTTTAGAAGTTGCAGTTTGCAATACTGTGTAACACAATAAAAAAGTAAATAGAAATTCACATATCATCATTGGTAAAATGCTATATTGAGTTTCGTTTGAATATGGTGGAATTGCAACTATATAAGTTACTAAAAATGCAGCTAATCCACCTCCTAAAAATTGAGCAAGCATATATGGAACGAAATCTTTCCATTTTAATGCTCCCCTGATAGCTGCGGCAAAAGACACTGCAGGGTTGTAATGACCGCCAGAAACATGTCCTCCCATATACACTAATACCATCAAAACAAAACCGATTGCCAAAGGCGGAAAAGCTCCTCTGCCGTTTGGGAAACAAGAACATCCGATAGTAAATATTAGAAAAAATGCTCCAATAAATTCAACTAAACATTTTTTGAGTAGTTCTCTCATATAAAGTCCTCCTTTTTCGGAAATTTTAGCATATAACTTGTTTTTATGCAATTCCCTAACAAGAACAGAATTTTTTTATTTTTTAATTTCGTGCTAGTATAATTATATGTTTTATTTTGAAAAGATTAACGGAAAAAAGATTTTAAAAAGCTCTGTGTTAGATGGTTTGAACCATTTTTTTACAACAAGAGAAAGTGTTATAAAAACTAAAGAACCTGATTTTGAAAAGGTTGTGGAAGAAAATAAAAAAGATATTTGTGAGTTTTTAAGAATTTCAAAAGAAAATTTAATTCACCCATCTCAAACTCATACATCCCATATTGAGGTTGCAAAAATTGGAAAAAATTTGTATCCTGATACTGATGGATTGATTTTGACGAATAATGATCAGGCGATTTATTTGAATTTTGCTGATTGCACGCCTGTGATAATTTTTGATGCTATTAAAAATATCGGTGCGGTTTCACATGCTGGTTGGCGTGGAACTGCCGGAAATATTGCATCTAAAACAGTTGAAAAAATGAAAGAAGAATTTGGCTCAAATCCTCAAGATTTGAAATGTGCAATCGGACCTGCGATATCTTTTTGTTGTTACAATGTTGGGGAAGAAGTTTTAGAAAAAGTTAAAATGACTGTTAAAAATTTTGATAGACTGTCAGAGATTAGGGAAGGTAATATTTATATTGATTTGAAAGGGATAAACAAGCAACAGTTGATTGAAGTTGTTGGTGTAAAACCTGAAAATATTGATGTGTGTCCTTATTGTACTGTTTGTAATAATGATTTATTCTTTTCATATAGAAATGAAAATGCAACTACCAATCGCCATAGCGCAGTGATCAAGTTGTAATTATATCTTTATAAAATTTTCCAATAATTCGTGTCCATATTCTGATAAGATTGCTTCAGGGTGAAATTGTACGCCATATATTGGAAGATTTTTATGTTCAATTGCCATAATGACATTGTTACTCGTTTTAGCAGTAATTTTCAGAGGTATGTCTTTAGTTATTGACTTTGATGAAACTTCTAGTGAGTGATACCTTGTTACTTTGAACTCTTGTGGCAAATTGGAAAATAATTTTGAGCTTTTATCAACCTTGATTTCAAAGACTTTTCCATGTGTCGGGTTACTTGATTTAACAATTTTGGCATTGAAAAATTGAGCTATACATTGATGCCCTAAGCAAATCCCCAAAATCTTTTTTGTTTTGTAAAACTCTTTTATAACATTCATAGAAATCCCCGCAGTGTCAGGATTACCTGCTCCAGGAGAAATTATAATACTTTTAAAATTTATTTTTTTTAATTCCTCAATCGAAATTTTGTCGTTTTCAAAAACTTTAGGTTTAACCCCTAATTCTTGCAGATATTGTACGATATTGTAGGTAAAAGAATCATAATTATCAATCAAAATCATAATTCCACCTCAATCATTCCTCTGACAGAGTTTATGCAATATATTTTTTCTGCCTGTAGCAAGTCTTTTTTATACAAAATTTGCTCAAAACATTTTCCTTCATTGAGAAGTTTTTGTCTGTAAATTCCATTCAATAATCCGCAATTGATAGGCGGAGTAAGTAATTTATCTCCAATTTGCAATACTATATTACTTCTTGAGCCTTCTGTTAATTCTCCTTTTTCATTAAAAAATATTTCATCAAAAATTTCTCCGTTTTTTATTCTTTGAAAACTGTCGTAAAAATATGGGCGGTAAGTTGTTTTGTAATATAAAAATTCATTTTTACTATCTTGAACTATCGGAGAAATTGCAATTTTCTTAGATTGGTTTTTAGAAACCATATTCTTGTATTCAAAATCGAATTTACCATCTTTATTCAACAAAACTCTTAACATGCAATTTGCTTTTTGAATAGGAATTGTTGGTTTTTCAAATTTGAAACAGAAATGTTTTGCGGTTTTTTGCATTCTTTCAAAATGTTCATTTTGGTACAAAATTTCCCCATTTTCAATTTTCATCGTTTCAATTATTTGAAATTCGTCGTTCAAAAACTTGGATTTAGTCAAAGTTTCTTCCCACTCATCTTGTATTTCAGAATCCCAAACGATTGCTCCGCCAACTCTATACTTGAAAACTTTTTGTTTATTTGTTTTTTGTAAAATTCTGATTGGAACACTAAAAACAGTTTCATTTGGAGAAATCATTCCGATAGCTCCGCAATAAATGTTGCGATCGCATTTTTCGACTTCTGAAATAATTCTCATTGTGCTGATTTTTGGTGCGCCGGTAATTGAACCACAAGGAAAAATTGCATTGAATATATCAAAAAGCGTTGTTCCTTTTTTCAAATCTGCTTCAATTTGTGATGTCATTTGGTGTAGGGTTTTGTGGGTTTCTATTTCAAAAAGTTTTGAAACTTTTACTGTGCCTGTTTGGGCAATTTTCCCTAAATCGTTTCGCAACAAATCTACAATCATAACATTTTCGGCACGATTTTTTTCATCATTTCTCAGAAATTCAATGAATTTTTTGTCTTCTTCTATTGTGTGTCCTCTTTTGATAGTGCCTTTCATCGGTTTTGTCAAAATATGATTGTTGTTTAATGTAAAAAATAATTCAGGAGAAAAAGACAAAACAGTATCATACTCGTTTTTTAGGTAAAAATTGTAAGGTGTTTTTTGTTTTTCTAGTAAAAAATCAAAAAGTTCTATTTCATCTCCCATATAGTCCACGTCAAAATCATAAGTATAATTGACTTCATAAGTATTTCCATTTGCTATTTCTGCTTTAATTTTGTTAATTGCATCAGCGTATTCACAAAAATTTACACATGAAGTTGGGTTTAATAGCAATTTTTTTGTTTTTTTAGTTTTATATATATTGTAGGAGTTAAATACTTCAAAATACAAAAGCGGAAAATCTGAACTTTGTTTAGAAAAAGCGTTGTAGCGCAAGTATCCGACAAGATAGAAGTTTTTTTTAAGTTCTTCAATCTCGGCAAAAGCAGCCTTTAGTTCATCAAAATTAAAAGCAACAATCTTTTTCAAAGGATTAATAAAAAGTTTTTCGCCAAAAACTATCATAATGTAACTATAGCAAAATTAGTGGTATGTGTAAATGAAAAAATTTTCTATTTTATTTTTAATAATGAGTATGTTTGTATTCTGTTCGCCGGCAATTGCTCAAGCAACTTTGAAGTATTCAAGCCCATCAAGAAATAATGGTGGCTCAAGCAATGTTATTCGTTATTACTCAAAACCTGCTAACAACAATAGAAACAACTCAATTAACAGAAATAATGAAAATAAAATTTCTATAAATGAAAACTATAGACGAGGTGGTTCGTCAACTAATATTTTGAATTATTATCCGTGTCCTGTGATGAATTATAGTTCCAGCACTGTAAGGCGAGATGATGATTATACAAATCGTCCGAAAAGAAACGTAAGAAGAAGTGGTTCTTCTAGGAATATTGTGAGCTACTATCCTCGTGCAGTAATGAATATAAGTTCAAGTACAGTCAGACGTGACGGTGGATCTAGCTCATCCAGAAAACGCAATACCAGACGTGGTGGCTCGTCAATGAACAATTATAGTTATTATAACGGTCCAATTTTTGCCCCAAATATGTAATCAAATTTAAGGTAGTAATTCTTTTTAAGGATGTGTGTATTATGAAAAAAATCTCAGTTTTAATAAGTATTATATGTATGTTTGGGGTGTTAAGTCCTGCATCTGCTGATACAATGAATTATAAAATCAGATATGACGGAGATTCTATGGTAATTGTTCCATATTACTCAATGCCTGCAGCACCGGAAATTCAAAGAACTATTCCGACAATAGAAACTGCTCCGGTAAAAATTCCTTATTATTCAAATAAAAAGTTGCCAAAAGGCAAAAATAGAACAAGAACTGTTTAGCTTTTTGATATATTAATATCCCATGAACATATTTTGCATTCCGCCTTGCATTAGCATCATACTATTTGAACTGTCATAGTTTTTAGGGAATTGGTCGTAAGTCATAGGGCTTCTGCCATCATTATATGTAGATGAAGCTCCCATTTCTCTAACTGATTTTGGTCGCATTATGCTATTTGTTTCACTTTGTTCTTCCAAAATATCTGTTGCAGAAACCGATTTTTTCAATTGAGGGTATTTGGTTCTAATTCCATTGTTGTTAAATCCTGAAAAAGAATTTTTCGGAGTTAAGTTGATTTCTTCCGCAAATACAGGTGTAACAAATGATAATAGCAATAAAACCAAAATAAATTTTTTCATAATTTCCCTCCGTGATTTTATTATAACAAAAAAATTAAAATTGATTATATCATTTTTCTTGAGCAACGTCGCAATTTTTGCTATAATAAAACAAAAAGGTTTTAAAATATGGATTTGAATGTAGAAATTAAAGATACAAAAATTATTGTTTCGTGGCAAAAAATTAATGCGGATTATTATAGAGTTTTTTGTAAAAAGGGTGATATATTTTATGAATGCGCCAAGATTTATGATAACAATTCAATCAGATTTTCGCTTGTCCCATTCGGAGAAAATGAGTGTTTTGTTCAAGCAGTAAAAGATGGAATTGTGATTGATGAATCAAGAAAACACAAATTCAAATTTGATGATATTGATGTTATATATAAACGAGAAAAAGATAATAATATAAAGTTTTTCTATAGTAGACATCCAAAAGCTCAAGGGTATAGAGTTTACAAAAACGAGCCTGAAATTGGTTTTAATGGATTTAAAAATTCTGATACAACTTTTATTATTGCAGAAAATTCTTATGACGATGAGTTCAAAATAAAACCTTTTAAAAAAGATAAAAATGGAAAAAGAGAATTTTTATGTTCTTCTCGTGTTATAGAAACAAATAGTAACAAATTTATCGGTGCAACTATTTATAAATCTTATAATTACAACTTGTTTTTGTCGTGGAATTTTGATGGCGATGCTGATGGATTTTTGGTTTATACACAAAATAGTAACAAACCTATTTTTGAAACAAATGACGGTTTGAGGCACTATTTGCAGCTTTTTGATTACAAAAGCAGTTTGAAGTTTATTGTAAAAGCGTTTGTAAATACAGTTGATGGCAGAGTTATAATAGGCGAAACAGAGCCAATTACCTTGAGTTTAAGAAAATACGAAAAACCGGATGTTTCGTTGATAATTCCGGCTTATAATGCGGAGGATTATATTGCAAGAAGTATTGATAGTGCGCTTGCGTCTGATTTTTCTAACCTTGAATTAGTGATTGTGAATGATGGAAGTTCTGATAATACACAAAAAATTATTGAATGGTATGCAAAAAATTATCCGAATATTGTTGCACTCCAAAAAGAAAATGGTGGCGTTGCTGATACGAGAAATGTCGGAATTAAAGCGGCTAAAGGTAAATATATCGCATTTATGGATAATGACGATCTTATTCGTTCTGACATGATTAGTAGTTTGTACAAATCAATTGAAAAAAATAACTGTGACGTTGCAATTGCTCCGCTATACAGAATTACAGATAATGGCTACACCATTCACTGCAAACTTCCTTTTATGGAAGATATTCCACATGATATAGATAAATATTTAGATATTATGTACACTCCGGGATATTACAATTGTGCGATTTGGAATAAATTGTACAATGCAGAAATGGTAAAAAATCATCTGTTAGGAATTTTGAAATATGAAGATGTTTCGTGGACACCATGTATTTTATCTTATGCAAAAACATTTTGTTTCCTGAAAAAGCCGTTCTATGAATGGGATAGAAAAACACGACCTGAAACATTTGGAGATGTTTTGGCAAAACAATCTGAAGATGATTTGTTTGAACACCGAAAACAAGCAATGTTGTTTTTTATAAAAAATGGAAATCCTGCTAAAAAAGAAACTTTAAAAACAATTGCAAAACGCAGACTTGCACGGTATGCAAAAAATTCATCTAATCCTGCATATCAAGATTTAATTGAAAAAATTGATAAAGGTGATTACTAATTTTTAAAAAATTTCTTTTTTAATTTGATTAATCCCAATTTGATTTTTAAAATCCAATATGTATCGTTTTGAGAAAACTCAATTTCATGATTGTACAACTGTGGATAATTTTTTGATACAAATTCGCATAATTTTTGCAAATCTTGAAAATAAATTTTTCTATAATCATCTGCACATTTTCCCAACCATGAAACGCTTTTTATAAAATATTTATTCAATACTTTGTTGTTGAAACCGATTGGGTAATCAGTATTTTGCAAAAAATCTTTTATTGCATAGAAATTATAGATAACGGAATTATCTTTTTTCTTTTTAGAAGATGTTAACGAACCCTTTCTTCTTTTTCTGTAACCATATAAATTCTTATCCAAAATGAAGATTTTATCAGCAAGTAGAATTGCTTTTATGTGAAAAATCTGATCTTCACCTGTTTTTGTAGTTTGAAAATAAATAGAATTTTTAACCAAAAATTCTCTATCATAGATTTTGCACATTGCAATTACAGGTAGTTTAAAAATATATTTTTCTTTTTGAGTTAAAATTTTGTTTTTTATTTCATTAGGAACATTTTCTATTCCATAAGAACAGTTAACTTTTTTATCCTCTAAAATTCCTTCAGCTCCGAAAACAACTACATCTACTTTATTTTGAGATATTGTATCATAAGCCATTTTTAGCGCATCAGGGAGCAAAACATCATCACTGTCTACAAAAATAATATATTTTCCAATGGCTTGGTTAAGAGCATTGTTTTTGGCTGTTCCGGCACCTTGATTTTTTTGCTCGATTAGTTTTATCCTATTATCAAATTTTGAGAATATTTTAATTATTTCGTTTGTGCGGTCAGTTGCACCATCATCGACAATTAAGATTTCAAAGTCTTTGAAGGATTGCTTAATTATGGAAAAAAGACATTTTGCAATATAATTTTCGACATTGTAAGCAGGAATTATAATCGAAATTTTTGGAGTAGATATATTTTCTTCAAACTTTAGTGAAGAAAGTTTTTCTTCCAATTTTTCTATATATTTGTCACAATTATTCATAAATCTCTCTTACTGCTATAATTTCTACAAATAGCATTTTGGTTCTTGCCCTTGAACTCCTGCATAAAGTTCAACAAACTGTTTTGCAGGGCTTGATTCGATTTTGGTTAATAGAACTTCTTCGATTTGGAAGAAACCAACTTCACCTGACATTTCAATATCAATTCTTATAGGTTTTTTTTCACCGTGATGAATTCCAATTCTTTCGATTGCATTAGCAGAATATTTATGGATATCGCCAACTTTAGGTGTTTTATTCAGAGCCATTGGTATTCTAGCTCTGCCTTTTGTCATATCGCATCCGTCAGCGATTAAGATAATTCCGGCCTCAATTGAATGAATTTTTTTAGATGCCATGTGACCAACAATTGCCTCTATTGCAAGAGATTTGATAACAACACGCTTGTGCAAATTATCAGGAAACAGGTGCATCAAAGTTCGTTCAATTATGCTTTTAGCAAGAATTACAGACATATCCTCATGCCCTTGTCGACCAATCATCATTCCTAAGTCGTGCATAAGACCGGCAAGAATAATTGCACACATACTGTCTTCAAATGTGCCAATTTCTTCTTTTTCAAGAGAAGTTTGTATTCCGCAGTCCCGAAGAAGGTTTAACATTTTTATAGAGTTTGCACAAACCTGACGCATGTGTACAGGACCGTGATCGTTGTAACCCAAACGCTTGATAGATACGTTGTTTGCGTAATCTTGCATTTCTTGCAATTCATCGTCTGCAAATAAATAATTAACGAGTTCGGTACAAATTTTGCTATGTTCTAATCTTTTTAATATTTTTGATTCTAAAGATACTTCTTTAATTGATTTCATAATGTAATCCTGCTTTTTTGATTGTTTTAAAAATGGAGCGAACAGTCCAGTGAGCAACAGGCTCGCTTCAAAAACATTATAAATGAAATTTTGCTATTTGTAAATTCCCTGCTAAATTAAAAATCAGGGAAAATCTGTTGTTTTTTATAAGTTCAATAATAAGCTAAACTATTACAGCATAAGACTTTTAAGTCATATTCCCTGCTTGGTTTATAACAGGGAATATATAATTATACTAAATTTAAAAATTACATATTTGTATCGTTTTTTGCTCCAACTGTTTTAAAACTTGAGTAGCCCAAATTCTGAATTGTGTACCACGTAATGATTTTACTCTATATCCGACAGAAATAATTACATCCAAGTTGTAATAAGAAATATTCCTTGAAACCTTTCTGTTTCCTTCTTGTTGAACTGTCAAGTAATCCTTGACAGTTGAATTTTCTGAAAGTTCTCCTTCTTCAAAAATATTTTTAATATGCAAACTTACGTTTTGTTTGGTCGTTTGAAATAACTCAGCCATTTGATTTTGCGTAAGCCATACTGTTTCATTTTCTAATCTTACGTCAATTTTTGTCTGACCATCTTGCGTTTGATAAATATAATTTCATTTTTCATATCGTTAAGTATAGCATATAATTTGTTTAAAAACTAATTATAACAGAAGTAATTAGTGTAAAAGCCGTCACAGTTTAAAACAGTGACGGCTTCTCGTTAGATTTATGGATTGTCTTTTGTTAATTCAAACAACCGTTGATGCAAATCTTGCAACAATAGCCTTCGTTCTTCCGGGGTAAATTCTTCCTCTTTCGGATTTTGTTTTTCAATCAGCATTTTTACAGTTTCCATAATGCTGGATTTGTATCATTTCTGCTTTCTAAATAATTTTTTAAATGAATTTTCGTTCGTGCATCAAAATATACTATTCGTTCTTTATCACCTTTTCCAAAAACAACACACTCTCGCTCATTAAAATTAATATCCTCACGATTCAAAAGAACTAATTCTCCGACCCTCATTCCTGTTGAGGCTAGAATATCTATCATTGCCAAATCTCTTAATTCTGTGCACTTATCACGCATAAGCTCTAATGCTTCATTTGAATAATTATAACATTTCTAATAGTCGTATTAAGACACAATAAATTTATTATTTACAAAAGGGGTTAATATCTGTATTTATGATAGAATTAGAGTGTTAAATAGGTGTTTTATCTAACGAGGGTTAATATGGCAGAGAAGAATAGTGCAAATATCGGTTTTGAAGAACAATTATGGAAGGCAGCTTGTGTATTATGGGGACATATTCCTGCTGCTGAATATCGAAAAGTTATTGTAGGTTTAATCTTTCTAAGATATATATCAAGCGTTTTTGATAAAAAGTATCAACAACTTGTAGCAGAAGGCGACGGCTTTGAAAACGATAAAGATGAATATACTGCCGAGAATATCTTTTTTGTGCCGGAAGAAGCTCGTTGGACAAAAATTTCAGAAAACGCACATACTCCTGAAATCGGAAAAATTATTGATGAAGCCATGATTGCGATTGAAAGAGAAAATAAGTCTTTAAAAGGTGTTTTGCCTAAAAACTATGGTTCACCAGATTTGGATAAAAGAGTTTTGGGTGAAGTTGTTGATTTATTTACAAATAATATCAAGATGGACGATACAGAAGAAAGTAAGGATTTGTTGGGTAGAACTTATGAATACTGTATTGCTCAATTTGCAGCCTATGAAGGTACAAAAGGCGGAGAATTTTACACGCCACAAAGTATTGTAAAAACTCTTGTTGAAATCCTTAAACCATTTGAAAATTGTAGAGTTTATGACCCTTGTTGCGGATCCGGTGGTATGTTTGTTCAATCTGTAAAATTTTTGCAGGCACATAGCGGAAATCGTGATAGAATTTCGGTTTATGGTCAAGAATCAAACGCTGATACTTGGAAAATGGCAAAAATGAATATGGCAATTCGTGGTATTGATGCAGATTTTGGGCCATCTCATGCAGATACATTTTTTAATGATTTGCACCCGACTTTAAAAGCAGATTTTATTATGGCAAATCCTCCATTTAACCTTTCAAATTGGGGACAAGATAAACTTCAAGATGATGTACGTTGGAAATATGGAGTTCCACCTGCGGGGAATGCCAACTTTGCGTGGATACAACACATGATTCATCACCTTGCACCGAATGGTAAGATTGGCTTGGTGCTTGCTAATGGTGCATTGTCCAGTCAAATAAGCGGTGAAGGTGAAATCAGAAAAAGAATTATCGAAGACGATTTGGTTGAGGGCATTGTTGCACTGCCTACTCAATTATTTTATAGCGTAACAATTCCTGTAACTCTGTGGTTTATTTCAAAAAATAAAAAGCAAAAAGGTAAAACCTTGTTTATTGATGCTCGTAAAATGGGCTATATGGTAGATAGAAAACACCGAGATTTTACCGATGAAGATATTAAAAAACTTTCTGATACTTTTACTAAATTCCAAGAAGGAACACTGGAAGATGTAAAAGGATTTTGTTCTGTAACATCAACAGAAGAGATTGCAAAACAAGATTATATCCTAACTCCAGGTCGTTATGTCGGAATTGAAGAACAAGAAGATGACGGCGAACCTTTTGAGGATAAAATGAAAAGATTAACATCTGAACTTTCCGAAATGTTCACTAAATCAAATGAACTGCAAAATGAAATCAAGAAAAATCTTTCAGCGATTGGATTTGAAATCAAGTAGGAAAATATAGTTTATGAATAAAAATGAAATAATAATATATAAAGATAATAATGACAATATAGAATGTAAAGTTAGTTTTTCTAATGATACACTTTGGTTATCTTTAGATCAAATTTCTAAAGTATTCAAGAAAAACAAATCAACTATTTCAAGACATATAAGAAATATTTTTGAATCTGAAGAATTAGATAAAAATTCAGTTGTTGCAAATTTTGCAACAACTGCAAACGATGGTAAAACCTATAATGTAAATTATTACAATTTAGATATGATAATTTCTGTTGGGTATAGAGTTAATTCTAAAGTTGCAACTCAATTTAGAAAATGGGCTACAAATATTTTAAAAAAATATTTAACAGATGGTTACGCAGTCAATGAAGAAAAACTCAAACTTGAACAAGAAAAAGTTAAAACTCTACAAAACACAATCAGCTTGCTTTCAAGAAGCTTAACTAATCAAGTTGAGAATATGGAAGATGCAAGACAAGTTGCACAACTTCTTGATAACTTTGCACATGGTCTTAATTTACTAGATAATTTTGACCACAAAACTTTGGATTCCAAAGGTCAGACAGAAAGAGAAGCTGTAAGAGTAACAGAAGAAGAATTTTTGCAAGTTATTGATAAAATGAAATCAGCATTTGCGAGTGATGTGTTTGCAAATCCAAAAGACGGTAGTTTTGCAAGTTCTGTTAATCAGATTTACCAAACCTTTGATGGGCAAGAATTATATCCTACATTGGAAGAAAAAGCGGCAATGCTTTTATATTTGATAACCAAAAACCATTCTTTTTCAGACGGTAATAAACGTATTGCGGCAAGTTGTTTCTTGTATTTTATGGATAAAAACGAAATGTTATATAAAAACGGAACTCCGATTATAGATAACGCAACCTTGTTTTCTATCACATTACTAATCGCAGAAAGTAATCCAACAGAAATGGAAACAATAAAAGATGTAGTGGTCAGTGTGTTGAATGGAGGAAGATAAGTGATATTTTTAAGCCATAATAAACAAGATAAAATAATAGTTAGACAAATTGCAGAAACCTTTGAAAAAGTATTTGGTCGTGAAAAAGTTTTTTACGATGAGTGGTCTATTCAACCTGGGGATAGCATTACTGGAAAAATGAATGAAGGTCTTGAACAATGTAACTATTTTTTCTTTTTTGTTAGTAGAAATAGTTTAAATAGTAAAATGGTCGAAATAGAATGGCAATCTGCATTAATGAAAAAAGCTCAGAAAAATATAACATTTATTCCTGTAAAACTTGATGATGCGATTATGCCGGCAATAATTGCATCAACTTTATATATCGATTTATTTACTCAAGGTTTAGAGATAGCAACAAGACAAATGTTAGATGTTGTTAGGGGGCAAAATACTTATAGACCTTCTGAGAAGGTAAGTAATCTAATTGCAGAAGTAGTAAATAAAGGTCAAAATGCTCTTGTCGAAATTAAAGCTCTATACTATATGGAACCTCATTCTCGTTATTTGGTGGTGGTTGATAATAATGAAGAAGATTTAAGCTGGAAATTACCAGATTTTAATGAGTATATTTCTGGATTCAATAAAAATATCAATTTTTCAGATGGACAGCATAATTGTATTTTAATTGAAGTTCAAAGTGCAACCTCTCCTCATTTTCCTATAAAAATTCAAATTACAGCAAAAGATAATAATAAAGTTAATATTTTATATATTATGCATGCATCATCTAGAAGAGATTTTGTTGGAATTCCAATAAAAATAATGCAGGAGGAGAAATGACCTCTAAGGAATGGAAAAATTACAAATTTAGTGAATTAGTTTATATTTTAGGCGGCGGAACTCCTAAAACTACCGTTTCAGAATATTGGAATGGAACTATTCCTTGGTTATCTGTTAAAGATTTTAATTCTGGAGAAAAGTTTGTATATACAACAGAAAAAACAATAACACAATTAGGTTTAGAAAAAAGTTCAACTCAGCTACTCAAAAAAAATGATATTATCTTATCAGCAAGAGGTACAGTAGGTGAAATTGCAGTTATTCCGCATAAAATGGCATTTAACCAATCTTGTTATGGTATAAGAGCTAAGGAAGAAATTATTAATTCTGATTTTTTATATTATTTGTTAAAGAACAGTATTAATCTTTTAAAGCATAATACTCATGGTTCTGTATTTGATACGATTACAAGAGAGACATTTGATAGTATTGAAATCAAACTCCCACCACTTGAAACTCAACAAAAAATAGCAAAGGTTTTGAGTGCGATTGATGATAAAATTGAATTGAATAATTCGATAAATAATAATTTAGAAAAACAAGCCCAAGCATTATTTTATGAAATTTATAACAATGGGAAATGTGGAACCATTGGTGATATATTAGAAATTATAGAAACGGGTTCTCGTCCAAAAGGAGGGGCTTTAACCCATGGAGTACCAAGTATTGGCGCAGAAAATATTAATGGATTTGGGGTATATGATTATTCTAAAGACAAATTTATAAGTGCTGAATTTTACAATAAGTTAAATCGTGGAATTGTTAAATCAAAAGATGTTTTGCTTTATAAAGATGGAGCATATACAGGAAAAGTTTCAATGACTTTAGATGATTTTCCACACAAACAATGTGCAGTTAATGAACATGTCTTTTTGTTGAGAACAAATAAATTAGCAACTCAATTTTTCTTGTATTTTTGCTTATTAGATAATTCTAACAGACAGAAAATTCATACTTTAGCTTGCGGCAAAGCTGCACAACCTGGATTAAATCAAAATGAATTAAAAAGCGTGCCAATAAAAATACCAAATATAGAAGATATTATTAATTTTGATATTACTGTAGCTCCAATAATGAAGCAAATTGCAAATAATGCCAAAGAAAAACAAAAATTAGCACAACTTCGTGATACACTTTTACCAAAACTGATTAGTGGTGAAATTGATGTTTCTAAGGTCGAAATTGACGACATTTTAACAAATCAGTCCGCTGATAAATTATTGTTTAGGGAGGATAAGTAATGACAAGACAAAATATGTTTGAAATCTTAAAAAGTAAATATAATA
Source organism: Candidatus Melainabacteria bacterium MEL.A1 (assembly GCA_001765415.1). GTDB lineage: Bacteria > Cyanobacteriota > Vampirovibrionia > Gastranaerophilales > Gastranaerophilaceae > Stercorousia. The sequence continues at coordinate 992,022 of CP017245.1, read as the reverse complement.
TTGTAAAAGAAATGAATAAAATTACTAATCTATACAATAAAATATCCATATGGGTGTGTATCTATTCTGAAAATAGCCATTATTCAATTGAAGAATTATTTGAAACTCAGATTTTACCTGATTGGAAACAGCGAGGATCTTATTTAACTTGCAAAGAAATTAAAAATGATTTAAATATTACAGACTATTTTGTAAAAGAAAGTTCCATTGATAATATTATAATTGCATTAGAATATTATGAAAACATTTTTTACTTAATGTATAAAAGATTTCGAAGAGACGACCATTATGAATTTCCTAAAGAATACTATCTAATGATACAAAATGTAAATATTTTATTAGATCATTTAAATTATGAAAGGAAGATTTTTGAACGAGAAGAAAAGTTAATTCTAATACCTAAAAAACCAGAAGCTACTGCAGTTGCTGAGATATCAAGTAAAGAAACAGCTTTAGCTATTCTTATGTATAACCACCATTCAATGAAAGGTAACATTACAGGAAAGAGAAAACTTTTATATCAAATCTCTCTTGAGTTTGAGACTCTTTTAAAACAACCTCATAAAAACTATAACGACTTTTTTGAAAAAACAAATGGCTTACTAAATAATTTGCATATCAGGCATGATAATAAGACAAAAGAAGGAAATAAAAATCCTGTTATAGAAATTGATGACAAAGAACTAGAAAACTGGTATGATGAATTGTATCAATTATTGTTATTTTGTGTGTTAATACATGATAACTTAGAAAGAAAAAATAGAGTTGCAGATTTTTTAAAATCCATAAAGGAGAACAAATGCAAGGACTAACAGAAGCAGCTTATGAAAATTCAGTAATCGAATTGTTTCAACATTTGGGTTATACGCATGTGTATGGTCCTGATGTTGAAAATCGTGATTTTTATTCTCCTTTGTATTTAGATATTTTAGAAGATTCTATTTATCGAATTAATCCCAATGTTCCAAAACCTGCTATTCAAGAGGCGTTATTTAAAATTAAAAATTTTGACAACGGCGAATTGTTACAACAAAACAAAATTTTTATGGATTATCTGCAAAATGGGATAACTGTTAGATATTTAGAAAACGGCGAGCAACGATCAACCATTGTTTATTTAATCGATTACAAAAATGTTGATAACAATTCTTTCATAGTTGCTAATCAATGGACTTTTGTTGAAAACTCTGAAAAAAGACCTGATGTATTATTGTTTATTAACGGTTTACCGCTTGTTCTTTTTGAACTTAAATCTCCATCAAGAGAAGAAACTGATTCATCTCAGGCATATAGACAAATAAGAAACTATATGAAAGAAATTCCATCAATGTTTATCTACAACGCAATTTGCGTTATGTCTGATTTATTGATTTCAAAAGCTGGAACAATTACATCTGATGAAACTCGTTATATGGAATGGAAAACCAAAGACGGTGTTTATGAAAACAAATTACATGCACAGTTTGATACATTTGTTGAAGGTATTTTTCAAAAAGAAAGATTTTTAGACATCTTAAAAAACTTTATTTGTTTCAACAATGATGGACCAAATACCTTTAAAATTCTTGCTGGATATCATCAATATTTTGCAGTTAAAAAAGCTATTGAATCAACAAAACATGCAACGCAAACTGACGGTAAAGGTGGTGTATTCTGGCACACGCAAGGTAGTGGCAAATCTTTGTCAATGGTATTTTATGCACACCTTTTGCAAGAGGCTTTGAATAGTCCGACAGTTGTGGTTATTACTGATAGAAACGATTTAGATAATCAGTTATATTCCCAGTTTTCAAAATGTCAGGAATTTTTGCGACAAACTCCGATTCAAGCACAATCAAGAGAAAATTTAAAAGAACTTCTTGACGGCAGAGAAGCTAACGGTATAATTTTTACCACAATGCAAAAGTTTGAAGAATCCGCAGAGCCTTTATCTACAAGACGAAATATTGTAGTTATGGCAGACGAGGCTCACAGAGGACAATACGGACTAACAGAAAAAGTCGACTCTAAAACTGGTAAAATTAAAACAGGCACAGCTCGAGTTATAAGAGATAGTTTGCCAAACGCAACATATATTGGTTTTACAGGAACTCCGATTTCATCTAAAGACAAAAACACAAGAGAAGTTTTTGGTGATTATATTGATATTTATGATATGACACAAGCTGTTGAAGATGGTGCAACTCGTCCTGTTTATTACGAAAGCAGAGTTGTAAAACTTCAACTTGACCCTGCGACATTAGCTCTTATTGATAAAGAATATGATTTGATGGCACTAAATGCAGATGAAGAAGTCGTAGAACAAAGCAAACGAGAATTAAGCCAAATGGAAACTGTTTTGGGCGATGATAGCACAATTAATTCTTTGGTTGACGATATTCTGAACCATTACGAAAACAACAGGGAACATCTTTTGACTGGTAAAGCAATGATTGTTGCTTATTCTCGACCTATTGCAATGAAAATTTATAATAGAATACTTGAACTAAGACCAAATTGGGGTGAAAAGAACAAAGAAAAAATTGCCGTTGTAATGACATCAGGAAACAATGACCCTGAAGAATGGCGTGATATTATTGGGAACAAAGCGTATAAGGCAGAGCTTGCAAAAAGATTTAAAGATAACAATGATACTTTAAAAATTGCTATTGTTGTTGATATGTGGCTAACAGGTTTTGATGTCCCATCATTAGCCACAATGTATGTTTATAAGCCAATGAGCGGACATAATTTGATGCAGGCAATTGCTCGTGTAAACCGAGTATTTAAGGATAAGGAAGGTGGTTTGGTTGTTGATTATGTCGGCATTGCAACAGCACTAAAACGAGCAATGAATGATTACACTGCAAGAGATAGAAAAGCGTACGGTAATCCTGATATTTCCCAAATTGCATATCCAAAATTCCTTGAAAAATTAGAAGTTTGTCAAGACTTATTCCATGACTATGATTTTTCTAAATTTACAACAGGCAGTGATTTAGACCGAGCAAAAACTATTAGTGGAGCAGTAAACTTTATTATTGCTCCAAGTATGCAGGATAGAAAAGAGTCTTTCCAAAAAGAAGCGTTATTGTTACATCAAGCCTTGTCTTTATGTTCTTCAATAGTCGATGAAAAAGACAGAATTTTGGCTGCATTTTTTGAATCAGTAAGAGTGTTATTAAATCGATTATTGAATACAGGTATTGATAAAAAAATATCACTTCCTGAAATGAACGCAAGAATAAATGAATTATTGAAACAAAGTATAAAAAGCGATGGCGTAATAAATTTATTTTCAGATATAAAAGAAGAATTTTCCTTATTCGACCCTAAATTTTTAGATGAAATTTCAAAAATGAAAGAAAAAAATCTTGCAGTAGAAATATTAAAGAAATTACTTGCAGAACAAGTTTCATGTTATAAACGAACAAATTTTGTAAAATCAGAAAAATTTAGTGAACTTATTCAAGCTGCAATGAACAAATATATAAATGGTTTAATTACAAATGCAGAAGTTATTGAAGAACTCTTAAAAATTGCAAAACAAATTAAAGAAGGCTCGCAGCCTATTGGAGATTTGAATGACGAAGAAATAGCATTTTATGATGCATTAACAAAGCCTCAAGCCGTAAAAGATTTTTATAAAAACGAAGAATTGATAAATATGACGAGAGAATTGACAGATTCTTTAAGAAGAAACAAAACTATTGATTGGCAAAAGAAAGAGTCTGCAAGGGCAAATATGCGACGAATTATTAAAAGACTTCTAAAGAAGTATAATTATCCCCCAGAAGAAGCGCAAGATGCATTACAAACTGTAATGACTCAATGTGAACTTTGGACAGATAATTTAATGATTGTATAAAAGCATAAAAATTAAACTAAGTAATTATTACAAAGTTTAAATATATTATTATAATCGTTTTCTAAAACTCGGTTATAAATTGGATGTTGCGTAAATTATAAATTATTCAATACATCAGTTAGGTATGAGGCAATTATTTCAGAGGGAATTTTTAAGGAAATTCAAAAACTTTTGTATGAAAACAAAGTCAATAAAACTTGTGGAACTAAATGTTCTTCAAACTCACTACTCGCAGGCTTAATTTTTGATGATAAAAATAATTTGATGACACCAAGCCATAGTAATAGCCATAAACGGCGATACAGATATTATGTTAGCACAGCTTTAAAAAATTACAATGACAACGAAGTTGGTACAATTTCAAAAATCCCCGCAGGCGAAGTTGAAAAATTTGTAGTTGAAACAACAAAAGAATTTTTGCAAGATAAAGGACAAATTCAAAAACTTGTAAAAGATTTTAAAGTTAGTAAGCAAAATAAACTTATTTATACGGCACAAAATATTGAAGATTACTCGGACCCAAAACTAATCAGGGCTATTATTTATAAAATTGTTATATCCAAAAATTTAATCGAAATTACATTAAATGAAAATTTCTTAATAAATGTATTGAATACATTGTCTAACAATCAAAAATTTGTAATACCTGACAAAAGAGAGAAATTTAGCCCGATTACGATTACTAAAAAAATAAAAATCACACAACCATCCAGAAATGATAATATTTTAATTTTGAACGCAAAAGAATACGATACTCCTGAGCCGAACCCGTATCTTGTAAATGCAATTGTTAAAAGTTACTACTACCATAAACAAATCCAAGCAGGTAGGACAATAGAAGATTTACAATCCGAAGAAGGGTTTAAAGACTCAAAATACATCCGAAACATCCTGAACCTCAAATACATTTCTCCAGACTTAACCGAACAAATTCTTAACGGAACTCAGCCGGAGGAGTTGAGTTTAAAAAAAGTATTATCATTTAACATATATAAAATGTTTACATAAGTTATTATAATGATTTATATGTTAATTTATGATATAATTAATGGCATATGAAAAATTTATATTGCAACTACGAAGATTTAATTACAGAAAGTGATGTTGAACAAAAATTTATATACAAATTCTTAACATCAATTAAACCTATTGGTTTAGGATATAATGACTCCGATATAAAAACTAAGTCTACTTTACAGGCCTATTGCATTAACAAGGGGAAACAACAAAAATATTTTGTTCCTGACTACCTTATAGTACTAAATGGTATTTCTCCATTAGTGATTGAAGCTAAAAAACCTGAAGAAAATTTAAATGAAGCGTATGCAGAAGCAAGATTATACGCAAATGAAATAAATGCAAAATTCCCTCACAATACAAACTTGTGTAACAAGATAATTTGTTCAAATGGAAATGAGACTTGGGCAGGATATAATGATAATAAGGAGCCCATTATAAAGTTACATTTTTCTGATTTTGCTTCTGAAAATAAACTATTTAATGATTTTTTAAATTTTTGTTCTAAAGAAAATATTAAACATGAAACAAATCAATATTATATAAAAATAAGGGGAAAAGCCCAATACAAATCTCCAATTTCTGAATTGGGGAAAGTCCAAAATGAAGAATTAGAAGAAAACTCTTATGGAAGAAATCTAGTTTTTGACTATCATCACATATTTGATCCAGATACTGAAGAAGATCGAAAATTAATTGTTGAGAATGCATATATCAAATCTCCAAAACGCGAACAACATATTGAACCTATTTATAAAGAATTAAAAAAATTATCTAGTCCTAGTTTTATTAATTCTATTTTGATAGGTACAGATAATTCCATTGAAATTGTTCAAAAATTAAATGAAACCATTTCAAATAAAGAAAGAATTACAAACTCTTTGATGTTATTAATAGGTAATGCGGGTTGTGGGAAGTCAACATTTATTAGGTATTTTAAAGAAGTAATTTTATCAAAAAAATACCCCGATACATCGCTTTTTTTTGATTGGGTATTTTTAAATATGAATGACGCACCTATCAATGAAACAGAGATTTATGATTGGCTAAAAAGTAAGGTTATTAAGAATATCAAAAAGTGTCATAGTAATATAAATTTTGAGAATTTTTCTACAATAGAAAAAATATTTAAAAAAACTATTACTAATTTTGAGAATGGTATAGGGTCGTTGCTAAAGGATAATCCGAATAAATATAACGAAGAAAAATATAATATATTAAAAACACAATTGGAAGATAAAAATATATATCTTGAAAATTTAATAAAATATGTAGCAGATTTTCATAAAAAACTACCTATCATTGTATTAGATAATAGTGACAAAAGAACTGAAACAGAACAATTACTAATGTTTCAAGTTGCACAATGGCTAAGATCTACATTTAAGTGTATTGTATTTTTACCTTTAAGAGATGTTACATATGATAAATATAAAAAACAACCTCCTATAGATACTGTTGTAAAAGATTTAATTTTCAGAATTGATCCTGCAGATTTATTAAAAGTTTTACAAGCTAGGTTTGAATATATATGTCGCTTATCCGATACTCAAAATGAGGAATATATATTTGAAAATGGAATTCGTATTCCTATAAAAAAAGGAGAGCAAATAATATATTTCAAAGCAATATTAAATATGATAAGAAATAATAGGTGGACTAAAACTATTTTTTATAATTTATCTAATGGAAATATTAGAGAAGCAATTCAGTTATTTGAAGATTTTTGTAAAAGTGGTCATATATTAGCGGAGGATATATTTGCAATAAAAGCTTTAGATGGAAATTATAATTTCCCTTCCTTTAAGTTGTTAAATGCCTTAATTCGAAAAAATAGAAAATACTATAATGAAGAATTCTCAAATTTTACCAATTTGTTTTATTCAGACAATAATGACGATCTCCCAGATCCGTTTATTAGAATAGATATATTGCTTTGGTTAAAAGACAAAAGGAAAGATGTTGGGCCATCAGGAATTAAAGGTTTTCATAGAATATCAAACTTAATTAATGTTTTACAAACAATGGGGCATGTTTCTGAAATTGCATACAGAGAAGTAAAGGCTTTGGTTTCTAGAGGACTTATATTATCTGAGTCTAATTGCATAGATTATAACACATTGATAAGGATATCTTCATCTGGAGTACTTCATTTAAATTTATTGTCTAATATAAGTTATTTAGCAGCATGCTCTGAAAATATCTTGTATAAAAACAATGAAGTAATGACAGAGATTGCCAAAAGGTTAACAAATGATAACTATTTAGATAAGTTGAGTTTATATCAAAATGTTAATGCAATGTACAATTACCTTGTTGACTATCGAGTAAATTTTCTTTCAACAGCCAATATTCTTATGAATGAAAATTGTCAATCAAATATTTATGATTTAAATAACATTAAGAATGCACTAGAACGAACATTAAAAGACAATGATAAATTATCAGATTTAATAAAAATCCAAGAAAAATATAAGAATAATCAAGAAATTTTATGCATTGTTATAAATAAAAGTAACAATAGTTTATTATGTCACATAAATGAAGATGATGTTAGAGGATTTCTAGCTACAAATGAAAATAAATATCATTTTTCATTAAGTGATTACGAAACAATTAATGAGGGAGATTATTTAATTTGTAAAATTTTAGAATATAATCCAGAACACAATAGTTTTTTTATGGAATATATTACAAAAGTCTAATTTTGGACTAGGTCTCTTGTGAAGAGAGAATTTTTATGAAAATAAGTATATAAAAATAGAAAATTTTAGTAAAAAAATTCTCTGCTTGTTTCTTGTTATTAAAAAGTCCGCTAACTGCGGGCTTTCAATACTTTCAATATGGTCTTATCTCTCTTTATAAGACTAAATAATGGAGCGAACAGTCCAGTGAGCAAGAGGCTCTCGACTATCTTACCCTGTTAACCTGATAATTTTATTTTTACCTGTTATTTTGATATACGATTAGTGCATTATATGATTATATCTGACTTTTTGGAATTTTAGGATTTTAAAATAACAGGATGTTAACAGGCAGGTAACAGGTGAAAAATGCAACAAATAAATAATATTAATCGTTTAACAAATTTCTTACTAATATGTCGTCTATATAATCATTAATAAGCGTTGAAATATGTCTAACATTATGTATTGCGTTAATATTTTTTTGTAATAACAATCTTATTTTATCTGTATTGATAAGTGCTTTTTCGTTGTCATCTAATTTGCAATATTTTTTGTCTAACAATACGTCAATTATTTGCACTTTTGCATTTTGCGTCAAGTTTACATATTCTATAAATTTTCCAATTCTATAATATATGGGATCGCCCAAGTGTTGTTTGATATCATTAATGCTTTTATAGTTGGATGTACAAATTATTATTGCATTATCAATTTGGACTTTATAATTCTTGTCTTCAAAAATACCTTCATCAAATAGTTGATAAAAAGCGCTATAGAATATTGGTGCAGCTTTATCAAATTCATCAAGAAGTATGATATTAGATTTACGCTCCAGGAGTTCTTTTGCAAAAGAATTTTGAAAATGATTACCACCAAACATATAATCTGCAAACTCTTCGCTATGGTACATTGAAAACTGTCTTCTGAAAAGTTTTTGACCTACCAAACTACTTATAAATTTTGCGGTTTCGGTTTTTCCAACACCAGATGGTCCATAAAACATAAGAACAACTGGACGATTATTGTTGGTTTTCTTAACCAATGGATAAAATGCTTTGAGTAATTTTTGTTTTACTGTTTCTTGTCCTATAATTTTGCTAGAGAAATCGCTATTAATTTTTTTTAGAACATCAATATCTATCGTTTTATATTCAAAATATGTTTTTTCAATGATTTTAGGAAATGTTTGTTCTAAACGTGTTTGTATTTGTAATGGTGGGTTTTGAAGATACAAATTATCGATTTCATACATTTCAAAAAGACTGGTAAAACCTTGTATCGCGCCTTCTGTTATTCCTGCGTAAGATTCAGAATATGCAACAATATTTTCTATATATTCTTTTTCATTTTCAATTTCTTGTTGATACCCTTGCATTTGAAGCGGAATTTTTCTGCGTTTGGCATCGTCTTTGCTTATAAATTCCGACAGGAGCTGTTTTTCATCAGGAATAATTTTTTGAAACTCTTCTTTTGGTCCATAGTATATGTAAATTTTTTGCATTAAACAACTCCAGCAAGCACTACATCATATACTGTCAATAATTCTTTATCTTCAACCTCGTCAACATTATCAGTTAAAGAAGTTATTGTACTGTCTTCATAATCTGCTTTAAATTCTTCCTCAATGTTTAAACTTGCCTCAGTAGATTCACCAACTTTTATTGCATAATATTTTAAATTCATTTTTACAATGTCAGAAATACCATAATTATTTCTAAAGGCATCAATATTAAAACGTAAAATACATTTTTCTTTATCACCATCTATTTTTTCAGCTACCATTTCATAATATTTTTTGCCATCTTTTAATGCATCAGCAAGTTTAGTAACATCAATCGGTAAATCTTCAGGAAACTGGTCTTCTTTAATAATTTTAAGATATGGCATAAACATACCTAAGAACGCAAAAGATGTTTTACAAGAATACAATTTGTAATTTTCAAATTTATAAATTTGTTCTGTATCCTTATCCGCTTTTTCTATAAAGTCTGTTAGCAAAACATTTGTTACAATGTTTTTAGTAAGAGCTTTTTTAACACCTTCCAAATCAATATCAGTAGTATTGCTTGCTTCTATTTTGGTAAATGGCCACCATGACAAACTTCCGCCCAAACTAACCTGAGTTTTATTATTGCCAGAAATATTGGCAGAATCGGTATTTTCTTTTGTTGTAATTTTTACTCCACCATTTTTTATAATTATATAATCAGTTGCCGATGGTTCATCAAAATAGACTATCTTTATCATACTTATATCTATACCTCTATTGTAAAATAATACAATAGGAATTATAATTTTGAATTTTTATTAACAATATTTTAATTATTTGTATCAAAATTATTCACAACATTTGTTAAATAATTTTTATAATATTTTCTTAGCTCTGCCGGTTTTTTGATGGTGACGAAGGTTCCCCATTTGAAAAGTTCATGGCAGATGGCAAGTTTACCACCAGAGGTAAATTTTACTTGAATATTTCCATTATCAAGTTGTTTCATCTTTTGTGTCGGATGAAAATGATAATTCAAAACATCTTCTGTAACAGATTTGTCAAATTCTAATGTGATGTTCATTGGTTTTTCCTGATAGATTGAAAAAGAATTATTACAATATTCTGATAATAAAAATTTTTCATCTTTTTCAAAATAATCATCTTTTACAATAAGATTTTGAAGTTTATCCACTTTATAAAGTCTTAAATCGTCTACATATTCATTAAATCCAACAAGATAATATTTATCTGAAATAATTATACCATACGGGTTTAATACGACATGGCGTAAGCCCTTATCCGTATTGTAGTCAAATTCAATCTTAAATGAAAGCATAGCCTGCCGGAGTTTATCTAAAACCTTTTTATCTGCTTTAATTCTTGAATATTGACGTACTGCAAAACCTTCGGATTCAAGTATTGCTTCAATATCTGTTTCCAGTGCCATTGCATTTTTTTGCGGAGTTAAAGCTTTTATTTTGGCAATTAATTCATCAAGTTCTTTTTGCCTATTTTCATCGTTTGATAGCCCTTTTAAGTATTCAAGGTTCGCAAAATCATCAGGGGTAAATGAAATTAACATGTTGGCAGTTCCTTTAATAAATCGCCAGTATTTTTTCTTGTCAGAAGTTGAAACTTCCTCTACTTTTTCAGGAAATATTTCAAATAACAACGACTTCATTCGTTCTGCTGACCTGCGGGAGCATTCAAAATGTTCTTGAATATCATCAATACACAATCCGCCATAACTATTCTGAAACATCATTGCAAGTTCTATTATTTCTGCTGCTTTATTTAATCTGGACATAATTTAATTTTATAACAAAAATACGTCATTTTGTGACATAATTATCAATATCGATTTTTAAAATTTCACCTTTTTTGTTTATATACATCCATTTATTATTAACTATTGCAAGAGTATATTTCCTATCGTTAAAAGGCATTAAGATGTCAAATTTAAAATCAATTAAAACTTCATCTTGAAGGTTAATTAATCCCCACTTCAATTTACCTTTGATTCGCCTTCTGGCAGGAAGGGTATTATCTTTATCTAAGCATTTTTCACGTTTAAACCAATATTTAAAAGGAACTATAATATTTTCATTAACATCAATAATCCCTTCTTTTGAATTTTTATTTGCTACAAGCAAATTTTTATTTATAAAAAATAAATCGTCATATTTAAAATCAATTTTGATATTGCCGAATTTACCAATTAGACCGCTTTTATCATTTTTCATAGCGCAAAAATATTCACCGTTTCCCTCGGAGTTTATAAATTGAAAGTCTTCGTCGCAAACTTTCTTATTTAAAAAATCAATTATATATCCCTTGCTAAAATTATGTACAAACATTGTTTCATCAGAAAAAATCTCAATATGTTCGTATTCAAAAGGAATAAGGGTTTCATTTTTTGAGTTTATAACGCCACATTTACCATTTTTTTGTGCCACAGTCAAACTTTTTGTAGTGTCAAAAAAGTTTGAGCATAAACAATCATATTCGAAAGGAATAATAACTTTACTCTCAAGGTTAATAACCCCTTCCTTACCTTCTTTTTCTACGATAAAGCCCTCGTTTTTTCTAAATGGCAGGGCATAGATATTAAAACTTTCATCGTAAATAAAAGGAACGATGATATTTTCATTAACGTTAATCAAACCCCATTTACCTTGATTTTTTGCACAAATATGTTCTTTATCTCCAAAAAACTTCATATTGTCATATTTAAAATCAATAATGGTTTTCCCTTGTTCATCAATCACTCCGTATTTTTCGTTTAATTTTGCCGTGAAAAAGGAGTGGTTTTCGCCAAATGTCTTTTTTAATTCTTCATATTTGGGAGAGATTAAATAATTGCCGCAATTGTCTATCAGACCATATTTTTTATCAATTGAAATAATGATGCAGTTTTTATCAACCCTTTCAAAATTATCGCATTTGATTTTTAAATGAACCTTGCCTTTTTCATCAAATTCATACCAATAACCATCAATTTTACCTGATGCCTTGCCATAAATAAAACCGTAATATCGCATGCCTTCTAAAAACGGATGTGCAAGTTCTGATACATGAGAATATTCGGCATTATAATAATCATAAAGCCCTATTAAAATTTTTGCTAAAATTATTTTAACAACGGTTTTAACCCTTGCCCTGCTCACCATAAGAGTTTTAGAGATTTCTGATATATTTTTACCCTGTTTTATGAGAGTGAAAAATTCTTCCTCTCTTTCTGTGAGTTTTGTACCATTTTGAATTTCATAAACAAGAGTTTCATTTTCTTGGATATCGAAATTATCAACCATAGCTTTAATTTCAGCTTTAGAAAGATTAATAATATCAGATATTTCTTTATTGGTTTTTCTATTAATTAATTCCAAAGTCCAAGCTATTGTGATATCTTCAAGATGTTTCCATTTCTCCCATTCTTTTAAAATGTATTCTGCAATCTTGGACATTACATTTGACCATTTACTTTAAGTTGTTCAATTATCCAATCAACACATTCTTTAACTTTATTATTAAAACTATTTTCTTTTACAAGTTCAAAGATTGTATCATCGGATATCGAAAACACCTTTTCTTTAAATTTGTTTTTTGAAAATGAATTATTCCAAGATAAATCATTGGGATTCAAAACTTGAATCAGCTTAAATACGCTATTATTTTCCAAACTGATACGTGCCACATCTACCTGGGATTTATCTTCTGATAAAGATAATTTATATCCAAGATTCCATTCATTATCATCTTGACTGTTATCATCAAACGGTTTTATTTTTGTAAGTTCTTCTTCAAGTTTTTCTTTAAATCGGCTTAATAAAGTATTTTTTAGTGCCTGTGCGATACTGTAAGCATTTTCAATATCGTTTTGTGTTTTTAATAAATTTTCAATTTCCATTAGTTCGCCTTTCTTTGTTTGTAATGTAAACTCTTCTATTGCTGTTTCAAATTGCAATAAAATTTCTCTGATAGGTGCTTTGTTTATGGTTGCTTTATCAGATATGCAAGCTCTTATCCAGTTTAATATATCCACATTCCAAGATATGAGACCAATTTCTTCATCTTTTAAACTCTCTCTGCTTCCCATAGATGGTTCTGTTCCATATTTTGTAAGATAATATACTTTAGGATTTTCGTCATTTGGTTTTCTTTTCTTTGAATAATCGTATAATTGTTTCGATTGGTCGCAGGCATTTATTTTAACCTCTATAGGAATTACAAAATCTTTTGTTCTGTCTTTTATGAGTATGTCAATTCTTCGACAACCTTCAATTACTTCTTCTCTTATAACCTCTAGTTCTGATAATGGAATATCCTTTTTTAAAACTATTTTGAAAAATAAATTTAAATATATTTTATTCTGACCATGAGAACCGTTTGGGTCTAAAAGTTCGGTTAAAATTCTGCACATTGGGACTTCTTTTTGACTAATATGTGTAATTTCAAATATATTAAAATTATTACCTGTTTCTTTTGCAATTGTTTCTTTTATAGTTTTCTGTTTAATTGTAATTTCGTTTACATCATTCAGTAATTTTTCAATTTTTTCTGTCATATTTTACTCCATTTATATAAGTTGTGTTTCTTTGATTTCAGATTGATTTTTAATTTTTTAATTTACTGTAATAATCTGATCTGCATAATCTAGCATACTTGTTTCGGTGCTTACCAAAATAATTTGTTTCTTATTTGATTCTTCTTTCAGATTTTTTATAAAATCTTTCATTTTTTTGCTGTCAAGTTGATTGTGGGCATCTGAATCTAAAAGCAGAAAATCAAAATCTTCATAAGGAATATCGTTATCATTTGCCGGTTTTCCATTTATACATAATGATTTTTTGCCATTAATATCAATTGTTTTAAAAATTGATATCAAATTCCCATTTCCATCTATCAAAACAATTTTAACAGATGCCTCTGTTTCGCTTTCGTGTATCAAATATTCAGTTTTTGCCTCATATTTTCCTAAGGCAAAATTAATCCCATCAATTATATTGCTTTTCCCTGTGCCATTTAGCCCTGTAATTAATGTTAATCCGGACTTGAAAGAGATTGTAGTTTTTCCTTTAAAGGATTTAAAATTGTTCAATTCTAAAATTTTAATTTTCATTTTGTATTTCCTTAATTATTGTAGTGCTTATGTTTATTCTTAAATAAGAGTTTAACACAGTACCCCGTCAATTTATGACGTAACAATTTCTTTTTATTAGACTGGCGGTCTATACGTTTGTACATTCATAATAGCATAATTAAAGAATGAATAGCAGTGTTATCAGAAATTTTGCAACAAAAGTACAACAAATAAGACTTGCTAAAAAACTTACAAAAGGTAAGGTCGCAGAGCTAGCCGGATTAGATATTTCATATATTGGTAAAATTGAGCGAAATGAAAAAATTCCAAACTTAAGAACAATAGTAAAACTTGCTGATGCCCTTGAAGTTCAGGTCAAAGAATTGTTTGATTTTTGATGCTGTTATTTATTATCAAATGATTTTGCAATAATGATGTTATTATTTTCCAAATAAATACTTAATTTCGGCGTTAAATTTTTTAATTTGTTGCTGCCAATATAATCCAAAGCTAAAGTCATATTATCAAGTTCTTTTTTATCTGATTCTTTTATAGAGAATAATTTTTGAAATTTTATAGGTTCTCCATATTTTGGAGCATTATTTATTTCTGAATAATTTGTTTTTATAAGTTTCAAAATATGAACCATAAATAGTTTATCTGCTTTATTTTTAAAATAATAATTCTTATTTTTTTTAAACGTCTTTTTACAGTTTTTACATTTGTATCTTGGTGTTTTTTCAGTAGTTGAATCATATCCATTAACAACTATATCTGTTTTACCACAATAAGGACATTTCTCTGGTTTGGTGTTATTCTTTTCTTTCATATTCTAATTATAACATCTTTCAAGATTTATCACAAATTTATAATTTTTCGTGATAGTAAATCACCTAAAGCGCTTTGATAGTAAGAGTTATAGTCATTTTTGTCTTAAGCAAAAACTTCTTTCTAGTTTATTCCGGCAGCAAAAAGTTAGAGAACCTGCCGGAAAGGACAAAAAATGAATACGGAAAAAATTTGTAACCCACTTATTTTGAGAATTGAAGTAGAAAAACTTAAAGAACCCGAAAGAAAATTACGAAAGCACAAGCCCGAGAAAATCAAAAAACTTGCAAGACTTATCAAAGAAAATGGTATTTTTATCCCTATTGTAATTGACAAGGAACAAAAAATTGTAACCGGTTACGCAAGGTATCTTGCAGCTAAAGAATTGGGGCTTGAAAAAGTTCCCGCTATTGATGCCTCTCATCTTACAGCAGAACAACTAAGAGCCTATGCTATAGCTGATAACAAGATGACAGAAACTGCCAAGTGGGATATTGATGCCTTGAAGTTTGAATTTAAAGAATTGCAGGAATTGGATTTTGACTTAAGTCTTACTGCTTTTGAAATTCCTGAGATTGACTTTATAATTCAAGATTCTAAGAAAAATAATAAAAATGAATCAATAGAAACAATACCGGATGATCTTAATATTGAAAAACGTGTAAATACCGGAGATATATGGCAGCTTGGTAAACATCGTTTATTATGTGGAAATGCTTTAGATATTCAGAATTACGGATTATTACTCAAAGATATCAGACCGGTAATGGTTTTAACTGACCCTCTCTATAATCTTGCTGTTAAAAATATATGCGGCAATGGAAAAATTCAACATAAGGAATTTGCAATGGCAAGCGGAGAAATGTCATCTGAGGAATTTACTGGGTTTCTTGGTGCTATTTTTAATAATCTGATGCAATATACGATAGATGGCTCTTTGCATTATATATTTATGGACTGGAGGCATGTGTTAGAAATTTTAACCGCCGGCAAATGTTATTCTGAATTTAAAAATTTGTGTGTTTGGAACAAAATGGTTGGCGGACAAGGCTCTTTTTACAGAAGTCAGCATGAATTAGTATTTGTGTTTAAAAACGGCGTGGTCAAATATATAAATAATATCCAACTTGGTAAATTTGGTCGCTATAGAACTAATGTATGGGATTTTAAGGGGGTTCATGTTTCAAATCCTGAAAATAAAGATGATTTAAAATTTCATCCAACTTGTAAACCTGTAAAAATGCTGGAAGAAGTTATTTTAGATGCAAGCAATCCGGATGATGCTGTACTTGACTGTTTTGCAGGTTCAGGCTCCACTCTTTTAGCTTGTGAGAATACAAACCGGGTTTGTTATGCGATTGAACTTGAACCTCATTATTGCGATGTAATACTTCATCGCTTTGAACAATTAACTGGAGAAAAAGTGCAACTAGTAAGCACTTTAGAGGAAAATAAAGGAGGACAATAATTATGGGTATTTTTGATAAATACGAAAACATTCAGGATGTAATTGATGAGGCTATAAAAACCTATCATCCTGAAGGTAACAGGGATTATAAAACCGGACAATTTATTAAAGGTAAGTCCGGAAATCCAAAAGGACGTCCAAAAAGGAATTTAAAAACAAGACCAAATGAATGTCTAAACAAAATTTTGAGTCAATTTGTAGAAACAACAATTAATGGTAAACATAAAAAGATTACTTGTTTGGAGGCTTTGATTCACAAATTGGTTAGTGAAATTATAAAAGGTGATGATACAAAATTACTTTTACAATTTTTAAAGATTTTTAGATCTGATATAGATATTCAGCATGAATTAGAAACTCGTCTAAAACCTAAAAACGAAGGACCTGATGTTCCCGGATATATAATTCAGTCACAATTAACCCAATTACTAGACATACTTAATGGTATTGATAGAACCAGTAATATTCCAAAAGAATATATTGTAGAAGATAAATAATTCAAGGATATGGGGCAAGGTAAAAATCACTTTGTCCCATATTTTTAACCTTGACTATTATTTAAATCAGAGTTTGAATGCAATACGACTTAAAATGACATACTTATATGTAAAAATAAATAACGGAGGCATATTATGTCAGAACATCATTGGTATAAATTAAGAAAAAGACTCAATGGAGTGAAATTACAGTAAGATTTTTTCAAATAAAACTTGATAATGAGATTATTTGGGCATCTCCTAAAAATACAAATCAAAATATTGACCAAGGCTTTATTCACGGATGGAGTAATAAAACAAATGAGTGCATAGAGTTTCCCTTTCAATCAATAATTAAATACCTTGATTTGCCAAGGCAGGAATTAATAAAATATCAGGATAATGCCGGATTAGCCGATATTTTAAAGGCTATGGACCGAAGAATAAGCCCAAAGCGTTTAAAAGAATTAGAATTGTCGCCTGCTGCAAAACAAGTATTAAATAAACGGCTATCTTTAAAATGATAATTTCTGTGTCTTTTTTGCATTTAGACTTGATTTCGCTTGCGACAAGAGCGATTAATGTAAGTATGGATAACTTAAAAACACTAACAACAAAGGAATTACAATCAAAATGGCAAGAAATCTTTAAAATACCTGCACCAAAAGGTTATACTAAGTCATTCTTAATCAAAGAAATAGAATGGTATTATAAATACAGAAAATTATCAGGCGAACTTCAAAAAAGATTGGATAAACTTGTCGAACACTATTCAGAAACAAAAACCATAGATACCAAGAAAATCAAAAAATTTGAGGTAACTATCGGTACTAAATTTATTCGTGAGTTTAAAGGTGAAAAATATGAAGTTATCGCAGTCAATGGAGGGTTTATTTTTAATGGTAAATTATACAAAACCCTTTCCGCTGTTGCAAATGTAATAACCGGCACACATTGGAATGGTAAAAAGTTTTTCGGAGTTGCAAATGGATAAAAAGAAAGTTCGTTGTGCCATATACACCCGCAAATCATCAGAAGAAGGCTTGGAACAAGATTTCAACTCGCTTGATGCACAACGTGAAGCCTGTGAAGCATACATAAAATCTCAAATGCATGAGGGGTGGTTTTTGTTAGATAAACAATACAATGACGGTGGATTTTCAGGTGGAACAATGGAACGACCTGCCTTTAAAGAACTTTTAAAAGATATAGAAAACGATAAAATTGATATAGTTGTTGTTTATAAAGTTGACCGTTTAACCCGTTCATTGATGGATTTTTCAAAGATTATTGATGTATTTGACAGGCATGAAACTTCTTTTGTATCTATAACTCAACAGTTTAATACCACAACTTCAATGGGTAGGCTGACATTGAATATCCTCTTATCCTTTGCACAGTTTGAAAGAGAGGTTACAGGCGAAAGAATTCGGGATAAAATCGCTGCTTCCAAGAAAAAAGGAATGTGGATGGGTGGCAAAGTTCCGCTTGGTTATTTAAAAGAAGATAAAAAACTTGTTGTTCATAATGAGGATGCTCAAAAAGTTCAAATGCTCTTTGACAAATATCTTGAATTAAAAAGTGTACCAAAGTTGATGCACTATCTAAAAGAAAACAAAATCAAAACAAAAACTGATAAATATTTTTCGAAAGGTCAATTGTATCACTTACTTGCGAATAAGATTTATATCGGCAAAATTACGCATAAAGATAAAGTTTATGACGGAGAGCATGAAGCTATTATTTGTGATGATTTTTTTGAGAAAGTGCAAAAGTTATTGTATGAAAATAAAGTTGATAAAACTTGCGGGGTTAAATCTTCTTCAAATTCACTTCTTGCAGGCTTAATTTTTGATGATAAAAATAATTTGATGACACCAAGCCATAGTAATAGCCATAAACGGCGGTATCGATACTATATTAGTACTGCTTTAAAGAACTACAATGACAACGAAGTTGGTACAATTTCAAAAATCCCCGCAGGCGAAGTTGAAAAATTTGTAGTTGAAACAACGAAAGAATTTTTACAGGATAAAGAACAAATTCAAAAAATTGTTTCGGAATACAAAATTAGTAAGCAAAACAAATTGATTTATATAGCACAAAATATTCAAGATTATTCTGAACCAAAACTTATAAAGACAATTATTCACAAAATTATGGTTTCAAAAAATTTAATTGAAATAACTTATAATGAAGCATCAATAAAGAACGTTTTGAATGCTTTGGCAAATAATCAAGAAATTGTTGTTCCGGATAAAAATGAGGAACTGACTCCTATTGTAATTTCAAAAAATATAAAAATCACACAGCTCTCAAGAAATGATAATATTTTAATTTTGAATGCTAAAGAATATGATACTCCAGAGCCGAATCCATATCTTGTAAATGCGATAGTAAAAAGTTTTTATTATCACAAGCAAATTCAATCGGGTAAAACTATTGAAGATTTGCAAACAGAAGAAGGCTTAAAAGATTCCAAATATATTCGCAACATTATGAATTTAAAATACATTTCACCTGAATTAACCGAACAAATCCTTAATGGAACACAAGCAGAAGAATTTAGCTTAAAAAAATTGATAACTTTTAACAAATAGTAAAATTTTTTTAATAAACACATGTCTAATAGACATATGACTATATTTATGCGTATACTCTAATAAGGAAGGTGTATATAAATGAAAAAGAATATTTCTTTAGCTGAGTATTATGAAATCCCAATAGAGAGATTTGAAAAATTTGGAATACTGAATCCAAGTTTAAAACAAAATACAAATATGTTTATAGATCCGGTCTTATTGAAGGATTCACAATACGAAATATTTTGTCATAAAGCCTATAATAAATATATCAAATTTTTTGAAAACTTATATGATCAGATAAAAACATATATAGGTCTTCCAAAAGAAGTTCAACTTGAATCACAAAAAGATTTAATAAGTAAATTTCTAGCAAAAGGTATCCCCTATTTGTGTTTAGGTTATTCTTCTTCAGGAGAAAGAGATAATGGAATTGGTTACGAAGGTGCTAAAAGAATTTTTACAAAAGCCGAAAAATTATTTTCTTTAGACATTGACAAAAATCCAGCAATATTTTCAGTTGTATATATGTTAACTGAAAAAATAGGACCTGATTATATAAGTGATATGACGGCACAAATAATAATCGATGAAATTAAAGAATTTACCCAGACTATGGCACCTAAATTAGGTTTAAAAACTAATAAATTTAAAAGAGAAAAATATGAACTTCCTGTTCATCCATATCTTAAAAAACCGATATTGTTATTACCAGAAGATATACTCAACTTGTTACCTATAGATGTTGATATTGAGGATATATACAATGGTTATCATCCAAATGAAAAAATTCGAAGAAAAGTTAATGAATATATTGGAAATATATTTAGAGAATATCAAACCAAACAAAGTAAAAAAGGATTGCAAAATATTTTGACTGACTATTTTATAGAAAATTCTGATGTTTTAGCTGATTTTACAACATATGCAAGAACTAGAAGTTCAAAGCATTACGACTTTTCTCAAGATAAAAAAGGTTATTATTTCGCACAAAGATTTAGGAAAATGTTTAATCTTGACGAAATAAATATTGAAGGCTTAGGAATTTTAGATGTAATTGACGAAACCATAAAAAGATTTAAAGATAAAATAGACAATAATAATGATATTAAGCGAAATTTATTATGGATTAATAATAAACCTAGAAATGAAAAATGTTGGCAACAAGCATTTCATTTATCAATATTTCAAAAATTAGAAGATGCAGGTTTGGATATTGGAGCCGAATATCAAACTGGAAGTGGACCAATTGATTTCTGCATTACAAAAGGTTCGAAATGTCGAATATTAATAGAAATAAAATTATCAAAAAATAATCCAATAAAAGGTTTAGAACACCAATTAGAAGAATATAAAAAATGTGTTGATAATGTTAAAGCTTATTTTATCTGTTTCAATTTGGAAGAAGACGATAGTAAGTATAATAAATTAGTCGCTGACTTAAGTAAAAAGAAAAAAGAGTTAGATTTAAATACCGAAATTATAATTATTGATGGTAGAATCAGTCCATCCGCAAGTAAGTTAAAATAATACATTTGGGACTAGGTAAGCTCCAAGTAGAGAATTTGGCGAGATTTTTACATTAAAAAACAGAGAATTATTATAAATTTAATTCTCTGTTTTTAATAAATCGCTATATTGCCCCGTGTTTGCGTTTTTTCGTTAGAGAGCTTTGTCTTATCTCTCTTTTTAAGACTAAAATCTGGAGACGAGGGGAGTCGAACCCCTGTCCAAAACGGATTTTAATAAACCTCTACGAGTGTAGATAACAATTTTCTCGAAATATTCAGGAAGTATCAGAACCCTGCGAATATTTCAAAGTGTTTTTTGCGGAAACACAAACCTCCAACGGTTGTCTTGATACATCTACCGTCATCAATGTACTGCCACTTGCATAATGGACCCATAAAACCGGCAAGCTGGGTTCTATGAGTAGCTATAATTAGCGACTTACGCTGCTAAAGCTTGAGCTCTAGAGAAGTCTGCTTTAATTACGTTGTTAGCATTTAATTTGTTTTGCTCGTTGATAACCGAGAACAGCGCTCGGACCCGCAATTTATCTCAACCGAACGTCCTGTCAAATCCAAAACGTCCCCATGAAATAATCTAAATTTTTAATGTACAAATCTGTTTTTACCCTTCTCAAAAAGCGATGATTTGAAAAAGGTATTTACTTTTAATGTCCTGTATTCTATATTATAACCGCTTTTTAATTAATTTCAAGGGGTTATAAAAAGAAAGAATTATTTCAGGTATTTTTGTAAAATTAATTTTTTCAAAGCATTTGAATAAACCGCTTTTGGCTCAATTGCAAGAACTTTATCCAATGTTTCTATTGCGCCTTTATAATTTTTCAATTTTTTTTGCACAACTGCCTTGTAATACAAAGCATCAATAAATTTAGGATCAAGCTCTATAGCCTTATCAAAATCAGCTATTGCAGATTTTAATTTTTCATTACTTGCATCTTTATCTGCCAAAAGTGCTTGCGCACGGTTATAATAAGCGTCAATCATTTTGTGGTTTAATTCAATAGCTTTTGTGTAATTTTCGTATGCAGTTTCGTATTCACCGATATGATGAAAAACTATTGCTATTGAAAAATAAGGCATAGCCTCATTTGGATTTAGCGCAATTGCTTTGTCTAATGAGTGTAAAGCCTCATCAAATTTCCCTTCATTTGTTTCTGATATTCCTTTATCCAAATAAAATTTATAATCGTGTTCCATTTTTTATTCCTTTTTCTAAAAATTTTATCTGAAACAAAAGCCGTTTACAATATCTTAAAAATTAGTTATAATCAAATTATGAATATTCTTTTTATAACAGACTTATATCCAATTAAAGATAGTGAAAAAACAACTCCGAGAACGCTTTTTGATTTTGTCAAAGAATGGAAAAAACAGGGAAATAAGGTTGATGTTTTAAAACCAAATTTTATCTTAAATTCTTTTATACGCAAAAAACCGTATTATAAAACCGGAAGATATAATGATGTTTATAACGTAAATTATTGGACTCCGTTTTGGTTTGATGTTCATGCAAAATTGCAGAATTTGCCGAAATATGATATTGTAATTGCGCACATGCCATCAGGAATTTTGTTTGCGGATAAATTGGGTATTCCTTTCATCGCAGGAATTCACAATTCTGATATTGAAGTTTTAACAAAGCCGATATATAAAATCCACTTTAAAAAAAGATTGGAAAAAGCTTTGAAAAATGCGAAATTAATTGCCTGTAGATCTTTTGTTTTAAAAGAAAAATTGTTGAAATTGTACCCTGAGTTTGAAGAAAAAATTTTTGTTGCGCCATCTGGGGTTGATGAAAAATTTATTATAGATGCAGGAGATAAGAATTTACACTTTCCCATAAAAGTTTTAACTTGTGCGTATTTCAAAAAGAGAAAAAATATTGATAAAGTTATAGAAGCTTGCAATGGGGTGGAAAATATTGAATTGACAGTGATTGGGGATGGAAAAGAGCGAAAAACTTTAGAAAAGATTGATAAAAATGTAAAATTTTTAGGAAGCCTCCCTCATGATAAAGTTCTTGAAAAAATGAGAGAAAATGACATTTTTGTCCTGCCTAGTGTGGGTGAAACGTTTGGTATGGTTTATTTAGAGGCTATGGCAAGTGGTTGTATCACTGTTTGCACAAAAGGTGACGGGGTTGATGGAATTATAAAAAACGGTGAAAATGGTTTTTTAGTTGAACCAAATTCTAATAGCGTAAAAGAAACACTTCTTAATATAAAAAATATGGATATAAAATCCTTAAATGCCTTGCGTAACAATAGTTTTAGTACAATTAAAAACTATACATCCGCCATTTGTGCGGAAAGATATTTGCAACAAATTTTAAAGATTTTGTAAAGATTGACATCATGTAGACATGTTTTTGGTAGTATTAAGTCTGGGTTGGTGATTTACCCTTTTTGTAGAGTAGCCGAAAACCTAATGACCCGAAAGGAAAGAATTAATGAACAAAATTTTAATCGTACTTTTGACACTTTTATTTAACATTCAGCAAGCTAATGCTTTTAACATTGATACGTTTATGGATAAAAACGTTGCGCCGGTGTCCGATGCTATCGCTGCGGTTATTTTCCATCCAATTCATGTTTTTGGTGCTGATGTGCCGATTATTATATTTTGGATTTTGTTCGCAGGAATATTTTTCTCTTTCTATTTGAGAGGTATTGCTGTTTGGGGCTTTAAACATGCTATTGAAGTTGTTTGTAAACCTAAAAAATCTGCTGGTGACGGGTCTGGTGAAACATCTGCGTTTCAAGCTTTGATGACTGCATTGTCAGGGACTATTGGGCTTGGAAGTATTGCTGGTGTTGCTATTGCGATTTCAATGGGCGGGCCTGGTGCTGCTTTTTGGATTATAGTAGGTGCGCTTTTGGGTATGTCTTTGAAGTTTGTAGAAGCTTCTTTGGCGGTAAAATACAGAAGATTTAACCTTGATGGTTCAATTTCTGGTGGTCCGATGCACTATATGGCACATGGTTTAACTCGTAAGAAGATGAGATGGTTAGGTCAACCTTTGTCTGTAATGTTCGCAATTCTTTGTATTTGTGGTGGTATTACAGGTGGTAATATGATTCAAATTAATCAGGCTGCAAACCAATTTGTAAATGTTTGCGGTGGTGAAAACGGCTTTATGCACAATTTCCACTGGGTAATTGGTTTGGGGATGGCAATTGTTGTTGGGTTAATTGTAATCGGTGGTATTAAAAATATTGTTAAAGTTACGGAAAAAATTGTTCCGTTGAAAATTTTTATATATTTGTTTGCAGCAATGGCAGTAATTATTTGTAATATCAAACTTGTTCCGCATGCTGCTTGGATTATTGTAAAAGAGGCATTTAAACCTGAATCAATTTATGGTGGCATGTTTGTTGCAATGATTATGGGGTTAAGACGTTCAGTTCAGTCAAACGAAGCAGGTACTGGTTCTGCCCCTATTGTTTATGCGACTGTAAAAACTGATGAACCTTTATCTCAAGGGTTTGTAGCATTGCTTGATCCGTTTTTAACAGGTTTTATGTGTACATTAACAGCTTTTGCTATTGTTATTACAGGTGTTTATAAAACTCACGCCGGTCATACATCAGGTATTGAAATGACATCAGATGCTATTTCTTCTGTAATGCCGTTCTTCCCAACACTTTTGGCTGGTATTGTTTTACTATACGCTTTGTCTACAATTATCAGTTGGGCTTATTATGGTCAAAAATCTTGGAACTTCTTGTTCGGAGAAGGCAGAAAAAGAACTTTGACTTTCCAATTTATATATTGTGCATTTATTTTAATCGGTTCAGTATTAAACGTAACTTCTGTAATTAATATTACGGATGCGATGATGATTGCAATGTCTATTCCGAATATTATTGCGATGTATATCTTAGCTCCTGAAATCAAAAAAGATTTGGCAGAGTATTGCAGAATACACCAAATTGGTAAATGGATTAATAGAGATTGGTTAAAGCCGGCAGAAGTACCTGCTGAAATTGATGAGGAGGATGAGGTTTCATGTCAGATCAACAAATTATCATAACAGTTTCAGGCGTAGACAAAGTTGGTATTGTTGCGAAAGTTTCAGCGGTATTAGCAAAGTTTGAAGTAAATATTGAAGATATTAAACAAACTCTTATGCAAGGACATTTTGTGATGTTTATGTTGGGTAATATTGAAAAATCAAGTTATTCTTTTAAAGAAATCAAAGATGCTTTGACTAAAACCGGTGAAGAACTTGGGATGGAAGTTTGGATTCAAAGAAAAGAAATCTTTGATAATATGCACAATATTTAATTTTTGAGGATTTTGATTTGAAGATTTTAGGTATAGATCCCGGAATTGGTATTGTTGGATATTCTCTTGTCGAGTTTGATGGAGAAAATTCTGTTTTGTTGCATTCCGGCTCTATCCAAACGCAAAAAAATTCTAAAGAATCTGCTAGATTATTAGAAATTTGGGAAGATATGAATACAATTATAGACAAGTACAAACCTGACTGTTCGGCGATTGAAAAATTGTTTTTCTTCCGGAATAGGACTACTGTTATGCCGGTTGCTCACGCTAGGGGAGTTATTTTAACTGCCTTAGAAAAATACAAAATCCCAATTTATGAATATACTCCAATGGAAGTTAAGCAGGTTTTGACAGGTTATGGCAGAGCAGATAAAAAAGAAGTTGAACAGATGGTGAAATTTTCTCTTGGTGTAGAAAATCTTCCGAAGCTTGATGATACTGTTGATTCTATTGCAATTGCAATTTGCCATACCCGTTCACTTGTGTTAAGATAAAACTTATGGAAATAAATTTTATTTTATTAAAACAGATTGCGATTTTGAGTGCGTTTTTCGGAGCAGTGCTTGGGGCTATTACATTAATTCCTTATTTAGGAGTTATTTCTTTTGTGTTTTTAATATCTCTTATCGCTCCGCTTGTAATTTGGCTTTTGGTTAAGTACAATTGCTTGTCACTCTCGTCGACCAAAGATAGTGTAATTGTAGGTGCAATTGCAGGCTTTGTTGCATATTTAGGATTTTCTATTATATATGTGCCTATATCAGTTTTGTTGATGAAAGTTTTTCATCTTGCAGCAAATGTCGGTGTTGGATTTATGCTTGGCAATGCAACTTTCTTTTTGCTAGTTGTAATCTCTCTTTTTATGGGAGTTCTTGGAGCTACAATTAACGCTTTTACAGGTTTTTTAACATTTTATGTATTAGATTTTATTAATTCAATAGAGAAAAAGGGAAAATAAATGGCAGAATTTCATTCAAAAATAAAAACAATCGAGTGGGTAGATAATTATTCAAAAATGGTAGATCAAACTGTTTTGCCGTATGAATTTAAGTATGTAAAAATTACAACAGGGCAGGGGATGTTTGATGCTATCAAGACTATGATTGTCAGAGGTGCGCCGGCTATTGGTGTTGCGGGGGCGCATGGTGTTGTTTTATATGCACAAGAGTTGGCAGAAATGGGACTTTCTCGTAATGAATTTGTTAAACAATTAATGGAAAAAGCTGATTATATGGCAACTTCTCGCCCAACAGCAGTAAATTTGATGTGGGCTTGCGCAAAACAAAAAGAAATTATTGAAAATTCTAAATCAGATATAGAGGAAATTGTTGAAGAGTTAAAACAAAACGCAATAAGACTTGAAAATGAAGATATCGCAATCAATAAAAAAATTGGTGATTATGGCGCAGAAGTTGTACCAAAAGGCGCAACTATTTTAACCCACTGCAATGCAGGAGGATTGGCAACAGTCGGTTACGGAACTGCATTAGGTGTTGTGCGTTCTGCATTTGCTAACGATCCGACAATTCAGGTTTTTGCGGATGAAACAAGACCTCGTCAGCAGGGTGCAAGAATTACGACTTTTGAACTCACAATGGATGGAATTCCTACAACTTTAATTACTGATGGAATGTGTTCATATTTTATGAAAAAAGGCATGATTGATATGGTAGTTGTAGGTGCAGATAGAATTGCTGCAAACGGTGACACTGCAAACAAAATTGGAACTTATACAGTTGCAATTGCCGCTAAATACCATAATATTCCTTTCTATATTGCTGCTCCATTATCAACGATTGATACAAGTATTAAAACAGGTGATGAAATTGTTATTGAGGAACGTTCTCACGAGGAAGTTACACATATCAATGGTAAAATTATTTGTGCGCCGGATGTAAAAGTAATTAATCCTGGATTTGATGTAACTCCGCATGAGTTGATTGCCGGTATTATCACAGAAAAAGGTATTTTAAGACCGGATTACAAAACATCAATCGCAGAGGCATTTGCAAAATAAAGGCATAGGTCTATAGGGCTATGAGCTAGATATGAATAAAAATGTTAAAAAGCGTTTTGGAAAGAATTTGCAAAAATATAGGCGACAAAGAAGATTGTCTCAAGAAGAATTGTCTTTGGAGCTTGATTTAGATGGCTCTTATATCGGAAAAGTCGAAAATGCAAAACTAAATATTACAATAGACAAAATAATTGCAATTGCGGATTATTTTGAAATTGATGTCGTTGAGTTGTTTAAATAGTAATTTATTGATACATTTTAGCCCGAATTTGTTTGATTTCCGAAATTGTTTCAGGGTATTTATCTGTTAACAGTTCTCCAATTGATTTGTAAAGATTAAGGATTGATTGCTCAATATTTTTATGGTTCATACTGACCATATCACAAGCCATTTCCTCATTAGACAATGCAAGTCTTGTCATATCACGAAATCCACTTGCAGCCATTTCAAGAGCCAGCGGATTGTTTTTTGTTGCTAATACAAGAGCTTGTGCCAAAACCATAGGCATGTGGGAAATCATTGCTGCCGCTTCGTCGTGTGCTTCAGCTGTTGCAAAAATCGGTTTTGCTCCAACAAATTCGATTATTTCAATAAGAGGCTCAATTGTTTTATTTCTTAGCTGCTTAGTTGCGCCTATTAACACCCACTTTGCCCCCTTAAACAAGCCTTTAAAAGAATGTTCAAATCCTTTATGCTCAGTTCCAGCCATAGGGTGTGATGGAATAAAATTGTAAGGTCTTTGTTTTTGACAAACAAATTGTTTTAAACTGCAAACATCTGTTACGATTGTTTTGGGGTTCAAAATATTTTCAAGTTCATCCAGCACCTTGAGAGTTTTATTCATCGCAGTGCAAACAAATACTATATCTCTGTCTTTTAAGACATCAAAAGTTTTAAAAATCCTGTCGCCATTTTGTGATTGAGATACTGCGACAACATCGTAAACCTCGCTCAAATCTTTGAATAGCGATCCACCTATTAATCCTAAACCAATAATTCCTATTTTCATAAGAAAATTTTATCATAAAAATTAATATAAGGGCTTGACTGATAGCTACTCTAATGTAGTAAAATGATTTTGTTATGAAAAAATTTTTATTATTATTTATTTTAACAATAGAATTGATTATTGGAGGTAAAACTATGGCAAAAGAAGTTTTGACTGAGAAACAACAAGATATTGCAATTATCGCATCATATACTGCTGCCGGAGATTTGACGTATTTGGATACTGCTATTAACAAAGGTTTGGATGACGGTTTGACAATAAACGAGATTAAAGAAGTTTTAATTCAAATGTACGCTTATTGCGGTTTCCCTAGAAGCTTGAACGGTTTGGGAACTTTGTTGGCTGTTACCGACAAACGTAAAGAAGCCGGTAAAAAAGATGTTGAAGGCGTAGCAGGAACTCCATTAGTTGGTGATAAATTGGAAGTCGGAACAAAAGTTCAGACAGATTTGGTTGGTTCGCCTGTAGAAGGTAGACTTTTTGATTTTGCACCGGCAATTGATGAATTTTTAAAAACTCATTTGTTTGGCGATATTTTTGCAAGAGGAGTACTTACTCACGAAGATAGAGAAGTTGCTACAATTGCTGCACTTTCTGCAATGGAAGGAGTTGAACCACAATTGAAAGCTCATATTCAAATGGGTAGAAATACTGGTTTAACTAATGAACAAGTTGAAAAAATTATTCAAGTTACTAAAAAAGGTGGCGTTTTCAAGCTTGGCGAAGAAAATAAAGCTTATGCAAAATATTTTGTGGGTGAAAGTTACTTAAATCCTTTGACATCACAAGGTGTGCATTCTGCAAATGTAACTTTTGAACCAAAATGCAGAAATGATTGGCATATCCACCATAACGGCGGACAAATCCTGCTTGTAACAGATGGCAGAGGTTGGTATCAAGAATGGGGGAAACCTGCTCAAGAATTGCACAGAGGAGATGTTGTTAATATTCCGGCAGAAGTAAAACACTGGCATGGCGCAGCAAAAGACAGTTGGTTTTCTCATGTAGCAATTGCAGTTCCTGCAGAAAATGCGACAACTGAGTGGCTTGAAAAAGTTAGTGATGAAGATTATAGTAAATTGAAATAATAGACACAAAAAAGGTAAATAAATGGAAATAATAGATGTACTAACCCCGAGAGGACTTGTTTTGAAAGGTGCTATGTGGGGCAATTCAGACACAATGAGTACTGTTGTAATCATGATGAGCGGTATTTGCAGTAACGTTTTTCAAAATGCGCTTTTGCCGGCAGCAGGTGAATTGTTGAGTAAAAACGGGATTGCATTTATTGCTGGCCAGGCGATGGATGCGTTTTCATTCATAAGTTATTCAAATCTTAAAACAGGAAAACAAACTACAACCGGAGTAGTAAATGATGATTTTAGTTTGGCTTATGAAGATGTTGAAGCTTACGTAAAATATGCGAAAAATCTTGGTTTTACAAAGATTATTCTAGCAGGGCATTCTCTTGGATCAAACCGAGCTATTCATTATCTCGCAAATACTACAGATGATTTTGTAAGCAATTTTATTTTGAGTGCGCCGGTTGATTTAAGACACTTTTTCGATATTATTCCTGAAAAAGAAATGTATCTTGAAACTGCTCAAAAGTTTGTCGATGAGGGCAGGGGAAAAGATATTCTTCCATTTGCATTTATGGGATTTTCTCCAATGACTGCAAATACACTTCTAGCCTTTTATAACGCAGAGAATTTGAAGAATTGCCCTGTAATCTCAAATGATGGCGAAACTTGTTCTCTTGCACAAATGAAGGTGCAAGGAGCGTTTATAATTGGTTCTCGTGATAGTATGACAAATCATGATGCAGAAGGCTTTGTAAGAAAAATTAATTCATATTGCAACAATCCTGAGCAGAACAGGATTATTGTAATTCCGAATGCCTCTCATATTTATTACGCTAAGCACGAAGAACACGCACAAGCTGTTTTGGATTGTGTAAATAGTTTTGACTGTATTGGCGTTGTGTAGTAAAATTGAGAAAAAAGGAGATTAGATATGGATTTGTTAGAACTTTTGAAAAAAAGATATTCTGTTAGAAAATTTGAAGATAAAAAAGTTGAAAAAGAAAAACTGGACTTGATTTTGGAAGCAGCTAGAGTTGCTCCGACTGCTTGTAATTTTCAACCACAGAGAATTTTAGTTTTGGATAACGAAGAAAGTCTTGAAAAACTGAAAAAATGTACTCCATATCATTTTCATGCTCCATTAGCTTTAGTTGTTTGTTATGACAAAACAACAAGTTGGAAACGCAAAGATGGTGACGATATGGGAGAAGTTGATGCGGCAATTGTTACAACTCAAATGATGTTGGAAACTGAAAATATTGGGCTAGGGACAACTTGGGTTGGATATTTTGATAAAGCAGAATTGGTAAAAGAATTTGAAATTCCTGAAAATTTTGTTCCCGTTTCTATTCTTCCGATTGGTTATCCAAAAGAAGGAATTGAGCCAAATCCATTGCATTACGAAAGAAAAGATTTGTCCGAAACAGTGTTTTATAACAAATTTTGATAAGAATGAAATGTAAAGCGTGAAATAAATGTATTGCGTAAGAGATGTTCGGTAGATATTAAGCAACTGGGTTTTGTAATTACTTGAACATCTCTTTATGACATATAGAAAAATTTAATACGAGCTTATAAGCTATCATTATCAATAGTGATTGCGCCTTGTCGAAAAATTTTTAAATCATTTCCGAAAACTCCTGCAACAGTTGACTCTAATCCTTTACAAGGATGACCAAAATCAGGAATTATTAAGTCTGCCAAACCTGTCATGTTTTCTAATGCTTGTTCATAAGTTTTAGCAGACGGTTGATGTGACAAATTAGCACTTGTTGTTGCAAGTACATGGTTAGGAACAATTTCACATATCTCTTTAAAAACTGCATTGTCAGGAACTCTAATTCCAACAGTTTCCATATTAGATGTTATATAATAGGGAGTTTTATCGCTTTTTTCGGTGACGATTGTCAATGCTCCCGGAAAATATTTTTTTATAAGTTTGCACCCGATTTTAGAAATTGGTTTTACATATTCCAACAAGTTATAAGTTTCGTTTGACATTAAAATTAAAGGTTTTTGTGTTTCTCTTTTTTTTATTTCATAAATTTTTTTTACAGCCTTTTCAGAATTTGGTAAACATCCTAATCCCCAAACAGTGTCTGTAACATAGGCAATTACTCCGTCATTTTCTAGTACTTGTTTAATTTGTTCTGCATTATGTATTATCATTGAAGTTTATCCCTTTATGTTGTAATGTTAACCTTTTTTACTTATTATGCGATACTGAAATAAATTCCGCATGACGTATTATTTTTTTGTCTAGCTTTATCTTTTCAATTTGCTCATTAATCTTGAACTTAATTCTTGAGCGTATTCCATTTTAAAAATTAAGTTTAGTGCGGTGTAGACAACTAGACAAATTCCTCCAATTGAAGCGATTTTAATTATCTCAAAAATTGTTTTTTGTATATGTACAAATTTGTCAAAACTTGCAGCCGCAAAATAGCATATTCCTAATGTAATTCCGCCGGCAATACCCATTTTCAATAAGTTTGTAAATAATCCCTTATAATCCATTCGGACTTTTTTGTAAATTAATGCACCTAGAACGCACGCATTAAACATGGTAACAAGAGAGGTTGATAACGTAATTCCGCCAATTCCCATGTGTAATTTACTTATAAAAATTACGTTCAAAAGATATTTTAAAACGATTGATGAAAAAGCTACAATAAATGGGGTTTTTGAATCATTGAATGAATAGTAAACTCTAGTAATTGAATCTCTAAAAACATAAGGTAAAATTGACACAGACAAGAACCAAAGTGCCTCTGTTACCATAAATGTTGCGTTTGTATCAAATGCGCCGCGTTCAAATATTAATCTTACAGAATCCATTCCAACAGTCAAAATTCCTATAATAATTGGGATTGCTGCAAAGAATAAAACTCCAACCCCTTTATTAAAATATGTTTTAATACCTTCCAAATCATTATCTGCAACTAATCTTGCAAAAATTGGGAAAAGTGGAACTAAAAATGCTGTTACCAAAATCCCGACAGGAAACTGGAAAACTCTGTTAGCATATCCGATTGCAGTCCACGCACCTTCTGAAATTGATGATGTGAAAAACATATCGACGTAAATATGGATTTGCCCGACAGTTGAACTCAAAATTGCAGGGAATAGAAGTTCCATTATTTCTTTGAAGTTCGGGTTATTTGTGAATTGAAAATTTGGTTTCCATAAAAAACCGAGTTTTTTTACGTTCGGGTATTGGATTATCAGTTGCAAAATTGCACCAATTGTAGTTGCCCAAGCCAGAGCGTAACCTTTTTGATCGTTCGGTGCTGCTGCTACAACTACTCCAATAATTGCTGCACTCATAATTATTGGTGACAAATTCGGGAGCATAAATTGTTTATAAATAATCAAAATTCCATAATAAATTCCGACAATTCCGCCAATAATCAATAACGGAGTCATAATTTTTAAATGTTCTGCGGCCAAATTAATCATATCTGCTGAACCGCTAGAAATTATTAATCCCATAATTTGACGAGGAAATAAAAACATTATGATTGACAATAGCAAGAAAAATATTGTTGTTGCAGTCATAAATGTTGAATATAATTTGTTTACATCGTCTGCGGGTTTGTC
The DNA here is from genome assembly GCA_001765415.1 of Candidatus Melainabacteria bacterium MEL.A1. Taxonomy (GTDB): domain Bacteria; phylum Cyanobacteriota; class Vampirovibrionia; order Gastranaerophilales; family Gastranaerophilaceae; genus Stercorousia. Next base: position 959,014 of record CP017245.1, on the reverse strand, counting down.
TTTTAAATTAGGTATAAGTTTTGAAAATACTGCAACTGTTGCGCTATGAAAAGGACCACCAACTCCGCCCAACAAAATTAATGAAAGCGAAGGTATTTGATATGCGTAATAATAGGCATCTGAAACTAATGAGGCTCCGTAGTAGTTTGCAATAATTATATCTCTAATAAAACCTATGAGTTTGCTGACAATTGTTACTACTGCAATCACCCAAGCGGCTTTTAAAACGCTCATTGTTTTTGTATCTTTTTCTGTATTTTCCACTTCTTATCCCTTTATCATCACCTTAAGAATCTGTTTTTATCTGTTTTATCTTACCAAACATATTCATTTTCATCTTTTTTTACAAGTTCGATATATAATCTCACTCCCTTTCTTGTGGAGCTTGAATAGAACTCATCAGAGGTAAATGTTATTGAATTTTTTCCCTGTTTAATATATTTAGAAATATCTATTTCTACAAACCTTTTTACACCGAAAACTTCTTTTGGAAGATCAAAGGTTTGTTTTTGTCCGTTTATTGTAACATTAATTGAATTTACGCCAAACTTGTTATCTATTACGATTTTTGCTTTTTTGTCTTTTGAATAAAAATATTGTGTCGCAGTTTGCTGACCTGCTTCTGTTGAAATTATTACTGGTTTTGTAGTCAAACTTATGCCAGTGTAATAATGTTTCAAAATTTTGTCATAAGACAGATGAAGCTCTGATCCCATAAATCCTGCTCCGTATTGGCTCATTCCTACGCCGTGACCAAAACCACCACCCCAAGCATGAATTGACACTAAATTGCCATCGTCATCTTTTGTATTTTCAAACACAACATTTGCACTTGGTAGGGCTTTACCATCTTTTGTCATTAATCTTCTTATAACTAATTCTTTATAAACTTTGTATGTTTGAGAACGGGTTACGACTTCCATTTCCATAATTTTTCCGGAATCACCACGCCTAATAACTTTTATTTCAACCAAATCATCGAGTTTGTCGCCTTTATTAAATGCAGGTTTTACAAATCCGGTTGAAGATTGTGCTGCAAGAGTTGATTGAAGAGCATTTTTAAGTTCTTGCGCAGTCCAATCTCTTTCCCATCTGTAATAAGATGAGCGGATGTCGTACGCATCCGGTCTTGATTGATAATATGCTTTTGCAGCTTCTTCTGATTTTAAGGATGTTTGGGAAACAATGTCCGGTTTTGCTTTTAGGTAAGGTTTTTCGGGTGCCGGAAAAGCTTTGGTTTTCGGATCAGAAAAAGCATTTGAATAGCTTTCTGTGTATCCGCCTGCGGTTGATGAGTATTGTGCTACAATCATATCCCAGTTATGTAGAGCTACAATTCCTTCTGTTTCTGTAACAGCTTGATTTGACAAAGGTCTTTCGGTATTTGCGCCAAAATAAACTTGACTTGCAACAGAATCAACTACATCGTAGTTACTAGATGCTTTGGTGCGTGGTGAAAGAACATAGTTTCTTGCTGCAACACTTTGAGCTTTCAAGGCTTCTAACCCAAAACTTACAGGCATTTCGTTTGGAACAACGCCTTTCAAATATTCTTCAACTTCAATCATATTGACTAAATTGAATGTGTTATTGTTGCATTTTTTTAGTTCAAATGCACCGTGATATAAAGCTTGTTTGCCAGCACGTTTCAAGCCTGTGACACCCAAAAGCCCGTAGTTGCTTGTGATTTGAACAGGGCCTACAACTTTTTCAGGTTGCGTACTTTCTGGGGTATAAATATTGAACATCCCGTCTTTTAACGTTATTCTTACATTTTGATTTGCCGGATAATTTCCGATTAGGATTTTGTTATCATAAATCTGTGTATCGCCTGTCCCGAATATTGTTATGTCATTGTATTGATAAGTTCCAAAATTTGTAGTTCCTATACCAACTCGAACAACTTCAGAAGACGGAGTACTTTGAATTACTGCTTGTTGTGCTGCTTGTAATGTCGCAGATGGAATTACAGGCATGTATTGTGCCTCTGTTGGGGCTATTGCTATAAAGCTCATTATAATTGATGTTAATAATATTTTTTTCATAATTTAATTATATGACAAAAAAATTATTCTTCTTCTTGTTGTTCGTTTTTTATTTCACAAATATCTTCTTTTTTACTTTCTGTTTTTTTAGTTATTTGTGGTTCGGATTTTTTGTTTTCTTGTTTATTTTTAATTGGGTTTGCTGGTCTTTCATATGGAACAATATCAAGAGTTTTGGCTGTTTTAGTAATGTTTAATATTTTGTGTATAATAACCGTCACTATAATTACAGAAGATGCTAAAACTCCAGCCAAAGCACCGCCTATAGTCCTAAAGAATGTTTTAACTTTAGAGGTCTGCTTTAGGCATGCTGCACTAATTGCTGCTCCAATAGTAGCTGCAGCAATATTTATGGCATATAAAGCTTGAGAGCCTTTTTGTAAATTATTTTTTGCAAGTTTACCATACTTACCTTGAACATTGTTGACGTATTCTTCAAAGCTGTCATAATTTTTTTCGGGAATTGTACTTTTTATATAATTATCGGAATCAATGTCTTTTACGCCGACAATGAGCCTTCCATCGTCGGTTTTCCCAAATTTTTTTACCCTATCATTATTTTGAAAACTAATATTATTTATCTTATTCATATTATCTATAAAAACGGTCATAAATAATTTTTGCTAGAGAAATTAAAAATTATTACATAAATAAGACGGGTTATTTATACCGCTAATATTTTTAATATTTATTTCGCTTCAAAAGTTGTGCCATCTTTGGTATCTTTTAGTACAATTCCGCATTCGTCTAATGTAATTCGGATTTTGTCTGCTATATCCCAATTTTTGGCATCTCGAGCTTCTTTTCTGTATGAAATTAAGTCATTCATAGATGAAAATTCTTTGTTTAAAACTTCTGAAACTTTTTTTAATGCGTTTTGGATTTCTTCTTCGCTTAATTGTGGTTTGTCAAAAGTAAAACCTAGAACTGACGCTAATTTAAACAGAATTGTAAATGCGTTCTTGTCATCTTTATTGGCTTTATTTGTCAAATCAAAAAGAACAGCAAGTGCTTTTGATGTGTTCAAATCGTCATCCATTGCCTCGACAAATGCTTTATATTCTTCTGTTTGCGTAATATCTAAATCTTCATTAAGTTTTGTGCGTTTTGCGTTAAGCATTCTTTTTACACCTGCTTGAGCAGAAGAAAGTGCCTCATCAGAAAATTCAACCGGCATTCTGTAATGGTTTGTCAAGATGAAGAAACGAATTGTGTTTGCATCATATTTTTTCAACAAATCATCAATTGTTAAAAAATTACCTAAAGATTTTGACATTTTTTCTTTGTTAATTGTTACAAAGCCATTGTGTAGCCAGTAGTTTACGAATTTGCAACCGTTAGCGCATTCAGATTGAGCGATTTCATTTTCGTGGTGAGGAAAAATTAAATCAGCACCGCCGGCGTGAATATCAATAGTTTTACCCAAATATTTTCTACTCATCGCAGAACATTCAATGTGCCAACCTGGTCGACCTACGCCCCAAGGTGATTTGTAGCCGAATTTTTCATCTTTTTTCCAAAGGGCAAAATCTAATGGATCTTCTTTGTGTTCGCCAACTTCAATTCTTGCACCGCTTTCCAATTGGTCAATCGGTTGTTTTGAAAGATACCCGTATTTAGGGAATTTTTTCACTCTGAAATAAACATCGCCATCCGCTTCGTAAGCATACCCTTTTGCAATCAAATCTTTTACGATAGAAATCATTTCTCCTAAGGTTTTGGTTGCAAATGGTTCAATGTCAGGCTTTAGTGTATTTAGTGCTTTCATAGAGTTTTCAAATTGTTTGTACCAATATTGAGAAACTTGTTCAGGTGTTTTACCTTCTTTTTCTGCTTTTTTAAGGATTTTATCATCAACATCAGTAACGTTACGGCAATATGTAACATCGTAACCTTTGAATTTTAAATATCTATATAAAACATCCCAAGTTATGTAACATCTTGCGTGTCCCAAATGCGCATTATCATAAACGGTTGGCCCGCAAACATACATTTTTACCTTGTTGCCGTCAATTGGTGTAAAATCTTCAACTTTGTTTGTATAAGAATTGTGTAATTTCATATAAAAGCACCTCATTTTCTTCAATATTATCATAAAAATATACTAATCAATTAATTATTTGATGTATTAACTTTTGTAAAAATATCTTATCAAAAGTCAATTATTTATTTTATATATACTTTATATACATGTAAATAAACATAAGGAGAATAATATGGCAGGTGAATTAACAGTTCCGGTAGTTGTGCAATGGAAAGAAAATGGAGCTGTACAAAAGAGAACATTATATGTGCCAAAAGGTACAAAGTTCAATTCGGAAAAATCCGGAGTTCATACAGTAAAAGCACAAAATCAAACTATTTCATTAAACAAAGCTGATGCTTATATTTTGTTAGGAGCATCACATGCTAGTTCTGATAAAGGTGTAAAATACAAGTTGGATCAAAAGGATTTTAACGTATTGCATGAAGAATGGAATAATAGTCGTTCAGAAGAAAGCGGTCAGTTGCGTAATAATACTGCAGTAAGATCTGGAACCGGTGCAGGGCGTATCAGTGCAGCATTCTTTAATACTGGTGGAGAATATGTTGTTAACCGCAAAGAAGGTGGCTCTGAATACAGATTTTCTATTTTTCTTGGTAAAGGAAAATAATTATAAAAGTTTATCAAATATCTCAAATGCCGGTTGGACTAGTTGTTCTACCGGTATTTCTTCGTCTAGCTCAAGGGTAATTGTTTGGATTTGTTTTTCTACACCGGCATAAGTCCCAAAGCTTCCCGGTGTTGGGTAGCCAATACTTGCTTCGACGGGGTAATTTATTATTTTAGAAATTTGTTCTGCCCATTCTTGTGCAGGACCGTCATAGTTAACTACTTTGTATGGAGCGTGTAGTGTTAGTATCTTATCTGGCTTAAATTCATTAATAGTATCTATTAGAAACTGTGTTTCAATCTCGCTTCCGCTTGATGTACCGCCATAATAAGCCGAATTGCTATCGTTGCAAGTTGCGTTGTCGCCTTGATTTTTCCCCCAGTTTTTTGTCGGAAAATTACGGTTTAAATCAACTCCGTTTGCGTTAGTTCGTTGCCCCAATTGCATGCCGTCTGGGTTTAGGCAAGGGATAAACAATAGTCCCTTCCTTACAATCGGAGATTTCGAGGTGGGGAGCATGCCACATTTTTTCAAATATTCTTCAATCAAGAATTTTCCTTGCGGTTCGTCACCATGAAAAACTCCTATAACTAATGAAATTTTATTAGTGTTAGAAGAATTGTTACCTATTAATTGAATTTCATTCCCCAATTTTGTTTTTGTAGTTTTTAATATTCTAAAATCGTTACTCACTATATTCTCTCAATTATTCAAACAACGCATTAATAAAATCTTCTGAGTTAAATGTTTTCAAATCTTCCATTTTTTCGCCAACTCCAACGAGTTTTACCGGAAGTTTCATGTCTTTTGCTACTGCCAAAATTATTGCACCTTTTGCAGAACCGTCGAGCTTAGTCAAAGCAACTGATGTAATATTTACGGCTTCTGTAAAAACTTTTGCTTGTTGTAATCCGTTTTGACCTGTGTTTGCATCTAGTACTAAAATACATTCTCTCAACGCTTCAGGAGCTTTTTTGTCAATTACAGATTTAATTTTTTTCAATTCTTCCATAAGGTTGAACTTGTTTTGTAATCTGCCTGCTGTATCTATTAAAATTACATCAAACTTTTCTTTTTGCGCTTTTTCTATAGCTTCGTAAACAACAGAGGCTGGATCTGCCTTGTCACGACGGATAATTTCTGCGCTTGCCCTTTTTGACCAGATATCAAGTTGTTCTTCTGCCGCTGCTCGGAAAGTATCACCTGCTGCGATTAAAACTTTTTTCCCTTCTTGTTTGAATTTGTATGCAAGTTTCCCTATTAATGTTGTTTTTCCGGCTCCGTTTACACCTGTTATAAAATAAATATTTAGTTCATTTTCTTTGTAGTTAAGTCTATTATCGCCGGTTTCTTTTAGCACTTTTAAAAATTCTGTTTTAAGGTATTCTTTAACATCAGATGGTTTAATCTTGGTTTGGTTTCGTAATTTACCAACGAGTTCGGTTGCATAATTTACACCTAAATCTGCTGATATAAGCATATCTTCCATGTCATCAAGAACAAATTCAGAAAATTCGTTCTCCTCGCTTACAGAATTAACAACATTTCCAACAAGTACTTGTGCTGTGTTTGAAACAGTTTCTTTAAGGTTATTAAATTTATCTTTAAAAAATCCGAACATATCTACCTTTAAATAGAAGTGAATAAGGCGATAAGTGAATAAGTGAATAAGTTCATTTTGCTCACTTCGTTCGCAAATATACTTTGTTGCGTAGCAGCTATAACGAACTTATTTACTTATTGCCTTAGCGTCTTATCGTTTTTTATAATTCTTAATTAATACCATAATCAACAATAACTTTAGCAAGAACTCCGTTGATAAATGCTGCACTATCTTCTGTTGAATATTTTTTAGCAAGTTCAAGTGCTTCATCAACAACAACTTTCATCGGAGCATCTTTTATATATAAAAGTTCAACTATTGCAATACGCAAAATATCTTTATCCATTTTTACTAAACGACCTAAGTCCCAATTTTTAGCGTATTTTTGGATAATTTCGTCAACTTCTTCGTGATTTTTTTGGAAGAAATCAGCTATTTGAATTGCATAATTTTTTACATCGTGTTGAGAATCAAGAGTTGTGAACTCTGCGATTTCTAAAGCAAGCATTGATTTTTCTGCAATATCAATCATTTCGTTAATTCTGCCTGTCATATCAGAAGTCATTGGAATTGGAACAGGAATATTTGCTGCGCCGATTGGTCTTTTTAAATTTTCTTCTGCATCAGCTTCGTAGTTTTCGATTTGATCTCTCATTGCAACTAACGCTCCTAGTGCAGTTCTTAGTTCATCAGTTGCAGTGCTTGTCAAAATTCTTACTGATTTAAGAATAATGTCTTGCAAATCTTCTCTTGTGTAATTTGTGATTTTTTTATCAAATTGCGAAAATAATATAAATGCTAATTCTCTTGCTGCTCTGCGGGCTTGCATATTTTTACCTCTTTTTCATTTTTTATTTTTATTTTTTTATTTACAAGCCTAATGCTATCATGAAAAAATTTTATCTACAATATCTTTTGCAATGTAGATTTTTCAAGATTTGTTAAAATATTTTTTGTGTTTTTCACGCAACAAGATAAAATTGAACAGATATTCAAGCAATCCTTTTCTTCAAAATCCGATTTTTCTGTCAATGTTTGTTGCAAAAGTTTAGTCAATGTTTCGATTTTATCTATGTTGCACAATGCTTCTGACAAATTGTTTTCGAAATCTTCTCGCTTCATTTTTTACAATTTACCATAATAAGTTTCTTAAATATATTAGATTAAAGTCTATATTTGTTTTCTATTTGCAAAGTAACAGGTGCGATGCGAAAGGCTTTTTAATTTTAATTTTGTCTAAGCGATTTTTGATAAATTCTGCTTTATGTGAAAACGGTTTTTCGGACAAGAATTTTCTGTAGTATCTTTGAGCGTTGCTACGTTTCCCAAGTTTATCGAAACATACGCCAATACCTGCATAAGCTTTGTAATAATCAGGATTTAGTTTTAATATTTCGTGCAAAACGGATGATGCTTCTTTATAATTTCCCAATTTCATTAAAAGTGTAGATTTATGGTCATACGCTTTTATAAATCCGGGTGAATTTTCAATTAATTTTTGGTAAATCATTAACGCTAATTCATATTCTTCGCACATTTCATGCGCCATTCCAAGTTGCAAAATTGCATCGGGGTTGTCGGGATTAAGTTGAATTGCGCAAACAAAGTTTTTTATTGCTCCGCAAGGTGAGCCGTCAAGAAGATGACAAATGCCGAGTTCAAAAAACACTTCATAACTTTTGTCATTAATAGATGATGCAATGTCAAGATATTTGATAGCTTTTGCATATTGTTTAAGGTGTTTATAGCAAATTCCCAACCCAAAATAGCTATCAAAATTATTTCTGTCTATTAAAATAGCATTAAGATAGCTTGATACAGCTTCTTTAAACATATTTTCAAGGCGTAGTGCATTTGCTTTTTCACAAAAACTGTTTTTTACAGGATTTGTGCATAATGTATTTGTATTCGATGAACTCAATTTTTCCTCACTCTCCTTTCCTATGATAGTTTTTTTTTCGGAGTTGAAGAACATCCGAATGATGTATAAGTTTATCAATCATTGGATTTATTATTTTTCTTGTGTTATAAAGTTGTTATGAAAAAGTATCTGGTTGGGTTATTAATAATTATTTTAGGGATGCCTGTACTGGCTGATGAAGTTTCACTCAGTGGAGTTGAAACGAAAAAAATAGAACTTCCGAAAACTGATATTTCGAAGAAACAATCGCTTTTGGTTAATGATGAACAAGTTTTGCAAGAACTTGTAAAACTCCAAAAAGACAAGGACGTGGAGGATATTGAAAATCTTTGGAAAGGGACTGTTGAAAACAATCAAGTTATAGGATTTGCGTTGAAAAAACTTTCTACCCCCGAAAGTCAAAGAAGGATACATTCATCTCTTATGGCAAAAACTCTTTCTGCCGTAGTTGCCGGTGCTTCATTAGCTCCATCTTTAATAGGAGCTGATTATATGACACAATCATCTGCTTTTGCGGCAGGGAGATTGGCGCAAAATTTGATTAACCGCAAAAACATACCGACTGAAATTCCTTTGACAGATACGGAATTAATAGAACTTGCCGGACTTGTTGAAAGTTTGCAAGACAAAATTATTACGGCATATTACAATTATAAGAGTTCGCTTTCTCAGTTGAAAGAAACAAGACAAAGATTGCTTTTGTATAACAAAAATTACGCAAAAGCCCTTGATGATGAGGATTTGATGGAAATTACGATTTCTTCTGCGTTGTATGATAATATGAGAGTTGAAGAATTTTATTACATGGAAAATGCTAAAAAATATCATCTTGAACTTCAAAGGCTTGCGGGGAAAAAAGTCGTAGATAAGTTGAACTTGTACCAATTCAATTTTAATTCAACTCTTGTTGGAGAAAAGGCGGTGAATAAATGAAAAAGTTACTCATAACCGTTTTGATTTTGAATTTAATTTTGCCGGTTTCAGCAATCTCTCTTGATGATGTGGCAATGCCAAAACAGCCAGCTTATAGAACAGGACTCTCAGAAGAGCCGGAAAAAGAATATATGGAAGTTAAAGCAGAGGACAAAATTAAGCAAGAATATGTAAAAAAAGATGCTGAACAATTTGATGTCTCGGATTTAACTTATGCTGATTTGAGTATTAAACAAATTTCGAGGGAAGTTGCTGCTGACTTGGAACTTGATCAGGAAGATATGGTTGGGGATTTATCTGTATTATGGCAAGGCGCAGCTTCTCAAAGCGATACAATAAATTTTGCGCTATATAAATTGGCAAATCCTGATGAGGATAAACCGGATGAAAAATCTGTAAAAAAAGTGCTTACGACTATAGCCAGTATGTCTACTCTTGTCGGTGCAGGCATGGGTAATCCTTTATTAGCCGGAGGTTCTTTAATCGGTGGAAATATATTGGGAATTATGTCGCAAGATACAAAAGCTCTCAATTATAAATACACAAAAGTTACTGATGCGGATATGATTATTCTTGTTCGCAAGATTGAAGATTTGCAACAAAGAACTGTTGATTTATATTACAACTATATGATGGCTCGTAAAAGGTTAAAAATGATAGAACAAATTACGGCTGACAGAAAGAAAAATTATGACCTTTCGCAAACCATGTCGAAAGAGGTTATTCTGATTACGGATGCTTATTATAGAACGGCATTGGATAATCAGATGAAAGCACGCTCTGATTATTACGCAAAACGTGCAGCGTTAGAACAATTCGTCGGAAATGATACATTTGCGCAGTTCGAAAAAGATTTGAAGGAGAGGGATGATAGTGAAAAGTGAAGTGTGAAAATTCCATTACAGATGCTATCGCATCAAAATATATTTTCTAACGAAGTGAGCTATAAGGTCTCACTTTTCACTTCTCACTCACTTACTATATATATGTTCATACCATTTAAAATAAACAACGGAATACAAAATATGCAAATTGATAGCGATTTGCTTGATAATGCTGTAAAAAAACAGCAGACAGAACCTATTTTTAGATTATATGGTTGGTCGCCTGCTTGCGTTTCTTTGGGAAGAAATCAAAAAAGCGATTTTGTTGATAATGAATTGTTGAAAAGTTTGAATATTGATTGCGTTCGCCGTTTGACTGGTGGTAGAGCTTTGTTGCACGATAATGAAATTACATATAGCTATGTTTGCCCTGTTTCAACCCTTAATCACGGGGAAAATGTTACTCAGTCTTACAAAGAAATTTCGCAAATTCTAATTGACGCTTTTAAAAAGCTTAATATTGATTTAGATTTTGGTGGGGTGAAAAAACTGCAAGGACATAAAGATTATTGTATGTTAGTTTCGACAGGAGCGGATTTGTGCTGGAATAATAGAAAATTAATCGGCTCTGCGCAATTTCGAAAAGAAGGCTATATACTTCAACACGGTTCTATATTGTATGATTATGACAAGGATTTGTTGGAAAAAATATTTAAAGAAAAAGTTGATACATCTTCAATTGTCAGTGTAAAAGAAATCAATCCTAATATTACAAAACAAGATATTGTTGAATTGTTAAGTAATGTAAATCTGTAAAACCTTTGATTTACAACACTTTGGGCTATTGACGAAATTTTATTTAAACAATTTTGGCAATTCTCTGAGATAAAAATTCTTTATATAAGTACGGGGATTAAATCACAAGGGGATTGGAAAAAATGTTTTCAGTAAATTCATTTAACAATGTATATCCAAACTTACCAGCTTACTGGTCATTAGGTAACAAAGCTAGTAGTGTAACTGGTTTAGGTGGCAACGTTGGCGAAACAAGATATTTCACTCGCCCTACTGGTTATCCTGAAGCAGCTTATTCATTGGCTACTCAAGAAGAAAACAATGCTCCTAACGGCTTGAGCCAATGGAATCCATTATTGGTTGGTATTGACTTATCTCAAGGTATGACAACAGATCCTGCATTGATTGCTCAAGGTAATCAATCAGCTTGGAACTGGGGTTTTCAAAGAGGTATGGCTGACAGATTAGCTGGTGTTGTAAGCAATCTTGCAAGCATTCAATCTCAATTGGAAACAGTTTTGAAAAACGACAAATTGACTGCTCCTCAAAAACAAAAATTGCAATCAGCTCTTGATAAAATTAAAGCAGTAAAAGAAAAAGCTGAAAAAATGGTTCAATCAGGCAATTTGAAACAAGAAGAAGTTGAAGCAGTTCAAGGCGAAATCGCTGAAGCTATTTCAAACGCAAGCAAAACCGCAGAAGCAGTTATGAAAAACGTAACTGAAGGCAAAGGTGGAGTTGATGAAGCTGAAGATACAGATGCAGCTGACGAAACAACTTCTACTGAAGAAGATACAAAAGCAAAAGAAGCTAAAAAAGCAGCAAAAGCAAAAGCTGATAAAAAGAATAAAGATGAAGCAGCTGGTATTGTTGGACTAATCTTTGATGCAGTTGATGGTTTTGGTACTAAAAACGAACAATTGAAAAATGCTGTAGACAAAATTAATGCAAACAACGTAATTGATGTATTCGACTCTTGGAACAAAAACTACAAAGCTAAAGAAGGAACTTTGGTTCAACGTATCTATGATGATGAATTTTGGTACGATGGCGGAAATAAATATGTAGAAACAATCACTGCTGCACTTAAAAAGAAAGCTGAAGCACTAGGTATTTACTCAGAATTAATTAAAGAATTTACAACAATTACTTCTGAATTAAGTGCAAAATTCAACACTGATGAAAAGAAAGTTGCTCAAGCAGTAGAAACAATTTACGAAAGAGTAAAAAAAGCAGAAGCAGAAAGTACACAAAAAGCAGAAAAAGCTGATGCTGATAAAAGAGCAGAAGCTGCTAATAAAAAATCTGAAAAAGAAAGAAAAGCTCAAGAAAAAGACAACGAAACAAAAGCTCAATTCGTAGCTGATATGCGTGAAATTTTGAAAGATGACAAAGCTGAAATGTCTGACAAAGTTCAATACAAGGATGGTAACTTTGTAATCAGAGTTGAAGGCAAAAACTACTACGGCGAAGATTATGTTGAACTTGCTCAAGCTCTTAAAGATGCTGGCTATGAACCGGAACAATACTTGAAGAAAGGTTCAGTAAACAAAAAAGCATAGAAAAGTTTTATTAATTAATGATTCCTCATATTTGGTAGAAAAAAGTAGAAGAAATTTAGTAGGTTAATGTGTGAAAAGTTAGTCCCCAAAAAGGGGGCTTTTTTTTGTGCGGACAAAGTCCGTATCGTTAAAGATAAGTGAATTGTGAGTGGTGATGTAAGGTGGGGGCTAGTTTTATACCATAAAAAAAAGACCGGCGTGAAAAGATTTTTCCGGTCTACAAAAAGATTCGAACTTTTTTGTGCGAATTAACTTCGCATAAATGAGGCGATACCACGCCCCTGTATTTCTAACATTCGCTATTGCTCATGAAGAAATACTTTCCCGCCCGCAAGGGGTGGGGATTAAACTTTCTATTTGCTGAACAATACTGCTCTAGCTGGTGCAGAGTTTGGCAATACTGTTGAATCATAGAATACTACAGGATAGATATCTGTAGGGTTTTTGATTTGACAGTCGCTACCTGTTTTATTGTCGCATTGAACAATTCTGTTAGGAGCTTTTACACCATTAACGTCAATAACTCCCTTACAAAGTTTTTTTGTTGCACCTTCTGCTTTAGTACAGTTAGTTGCTTTGGTTGGATCATAAGAGAACATAATACCATCATTGAAGAATAATGTGGTGTTTGCTGCGTCTAAAGCAGTAGTTGTAGTTAGCCCTGCGCCTTGCCCCGCAGTACTTACATTAATTTTGTATTGATTGTCTTTTGCATCTTTTATTGCATCAGATTTTTCTCTACATTTTGTCGTATCAGTACATGCACTTCTAACGACATTCATTCTGACATCAAGCATGTCTTGAATTTTGTAAGTAGAGTTATCCGCATCCGCAAAGTTCCATTCATCCAAAGCAACGTTCAATGTTACTGCTTGTGACAAAGCTGATAATGCTTTTTTGTAAGCAGTTTTGTATTGCGCACCTTGTGTTTGGTTCATCAAAGTAGGCATTGTCATAGCTGCTACAACACCGATGATACCTAATGTGATTAATACCTCTGCCAATGTAAACCCAAGCTTACATGAATTGTTGCAGTGAGCTACGTGCGTAGCACCTTCTGCAAGTGTGAAGCCCATACTCTTGTTTGATAATCTCATAATCATTTCCACCTTTCTTATTTATATACATGTCTATTATACGATATTAATATCAATTTGTCAATATTATTGATATAAATATCATTATATAGTCCTAAAATTGTCTATATATTTTAATTAAGGTATATGATGAAATTAGATAAAGAAATTATTGGCAAAAAAATTAGACAAATACGTATAGAAAGAGGGTTTTCACAAGAAAAATTGTCAGAAAAAATCGATATTTCTCCACGTCATATGTGTACTATTGAGAACGGAAATTCTATTCCATCATTAGAAACATTTGTTAAAATTGCTGAAATTCTTGATATAGATATCAATGATTTCTTCAACTTAACCCCCGCCAATAATGACACACTCCGAACAGAGATATATGAATTGGTTCAAACCTCCTCTGTGCCGGAACTTCATCTTATTAAAGACTTAATTTTAGCCGTTAGAAAAAATGTATTACATACGTAGCCCATTGTGACAATGTTGGTCTAAAGTACTTCAAATATTAGTGGGAAGGTTTTGCTACGCACGTAGCCCATTGTGGCAATGTTGGTTCGTATTTCATATTTTGGTAGTGAGTTTTTACATACGTAGTCCTCTGTGACAATATCTGGGTTAGATGTCTAGATGCAAAGACGCATAGAGGTAAAGTCTATATCAAAATAAAAATAATATTATTATCTCGCCCCTTGAGGGAGACAAAGGGAACCGCAGAGCTGAGGCGATGCGTGTGACCCTGTCTGCCTTGTGCTGAGAAGAAATTTCTTAGCGAATGTTATGAGCTTAGAAATTTCAGAGAGGGGTAAAATTAATTGTTTGAATTATTTTATATTTCGTAGATTGCTGGAGCTTTTTAAGATTTTTCCCTTACGGGATAGCACCCACCTAACCTCCCTTGTTAGGGAGGAAATTTTATTTTATTCAAGATTGTAACAGTTTCTTATCAATTCCAAAATTTTTCTAAAGATTTCTTTAATCTTTGTCGATACATATTAAAAAGGAAAAATTATGGAGATTAGCAACAACACATTTTCTGCGGCAATCAGAAAATATGAAAACGAAATAAAGGCAGAAGAAACTGAAGAAATTCAAGATGAAACTCCTGCGACTGTTAAAGAATTTGCTGAGCAGCAAGCTGCTCAATCTCAAACTGCGTCAAATCCTTCAGGTGATTGTTTTGTAAGAACTGATGGCGAAATTACAACTATCTCAAATATAGATGTTAAAGTTGTTGTATCAGCCGAAAATGTTGATGATGCTCAAAATATGACGGCTGCGAAATATGCGAGTATGTCTAGCTACAGTTCAGAAGAATTGAATTATATCAAACAATTAATATATAATTCTCACCACTCATTTATTGCAAACTTCATGGATGCAGATTCGTTTTTTGACTACGTAAATACTAAGAAAAATTCCGCTATAACTAAAACCTCCGGCATAACTCGGTCTCAATTAATTGAATTAACTCAAAATGATGATTGGGAAGATAGTCACAAAGACTTTTTCGGTTCATTAAATCGTTCTTTTTACAGTTTGGATAATGACGATAATGGAACTCTTTCTTATAGCGAAGTTAAAGAGTTTTTGAACACATATTTAAAAAAAGACGGGTATTCAAATTTTAATCAACAGGTTCAAGCATATTCTAACGAAATTCAAAAGAAGTTTGATAATGCAACATCTGGAGCAAAAATTGACTTGGCAATAAAATATACAAGAGATTATCTTACTGCTGCCGGATTGAATAATCAGTTGAAGGCATTGGACAGATTACTAAATAATGCCGGAGAAGATTTGTGGACAGATGCAGATCATCACAGAGGACAAATTTCTTTCAGAGATTTAAACCCTAATTGGCAACAAGGACAACCATATACATTAGGTGCATACTCTAGTTCAGTTTGGCCTATAGAATATACTAATTCGAATTCTAATACTAAACCTAGTGGTAGAGAAAATAGTAACGGTTCTTTTACACAAGATGTTGGGATATTCGCATCAGATAAGGATTCAAAAGATGATAATGATCCAACAAATCAAAGTAAGAATGTGGATGCCGGTATTGCTCTTGATATTTCTTATTTAGATAAAGGTCAAGCTTGGGAAGAATTGGTTGCCACTCTAGTGCATGAATTAACTCATGCAACAAGTTATCAATATTCAAATGCTGCTACGGAGTATAAAATAACTGCAGATAATGTAAATAGTTTAAAAAATATGGGCGTTTTTAAGACAGATGAAGAATATAATTTAGCATTGCAAAATGTAAATGAATTAAATAACGCCTATCAAAATTACTATTTAGGAAGTGATTATAAATGGCATAACCATGATAATGATGCACTATTGCAGGATAAATATCAGCAATTTTTAAATAAATTTGCGTATCTTGGAGCTGCTGCATCAGGTGAATACATAGCTTATCAGGCAGATGCAGATTATCTTGACAGTATTGGCGGAGATATTTTTACAAAAGGGTCTAATATGAGTGTTGATGGTGAGGATGAACAACAAACAATAATAGAGCATATTGACCAATGCGGCTACAATGACGGTGGAAATCAACCATTACCTGACTGGAAATGGTGGAGTTACGCATAAATTCATTTTTTATGTTAAGATATTTCTATGAGTTTTCAAGAGAAATATTTGTCGATTTTAGAAATTGTTCAGCCTGAAATAGAACTAATTAAAGAAAAAATGTTTGATGGAATTGAGGTTCAAGAGCCTTTGAAATCCAAACTTTTTGATGTTTTGAATGCACCTTCCAAGCATATTCGTTCTGTTGTTTCTATTTTGTATCTAAAAGCTTTGGGAGTAGAAATTGATGAAAAACAAATTCTTTTCCAATCGGCGATTGAGCTGGTACATAATGCCTCATTAATCCATGATGATGTGATTGATGAGAGTAGTAAAAGACGTTCCGTGAAAACTATAAACTCTGAGTTTGGTAATAAATTGGCGGTAATTGTTGGGGATTACTTGTTGTCTGTTGCTTTGAAGAAAATACGAAAGCTAAATAGCCCTGTAATTATTGATATGTTTGCTCAAACGCTTGATGACATGTGTCAGGGTGAAGTTATTCAGGATTTTAATAAATATAAAATTACGACAATAGAAGAATATATAAAAAAGACTGAACTAAAAACGGCAAAACTATTTATTACTGCGCTTTGTGGCGGAATTAAGCTGGTAGCCCCCCACCTTGAAAAATTAAACTCATACCCTCGCCACTTGGGGAGAGGGCAGGGAGAGGGGCTAAAAATTAACACTTCTGATTTCGCTCGCAATTTTGGTATTGCTTTTCAAATTCGAGATGATTTAATTAATGCCAAAACCACTCAAAACGATATTAAAGATGGAATTTATACTGCTCCGGTGATTTTTGCTGGTTCGGCTGAAAATTTTTCGAGCGGTATTGAAAAAACACAAGTTTTGTTAAATAATTACGTAGATAGTGCGCAAAAACAGATTGATTTGTTGAGAGAGTGTGAGTACAAATCTGCGCTTACAAAGCTTTTAGGACTTATTAGAGATGAATAAAATTAAAGAATATGTACAAAAAATAAAAGAAAATTACCTTAAAATCAACCCAAATGTTAGAGAAATCATTGAAACGGTTGTTTTTGTCGTTGTAATGGTAATTATAATCAGGTTTTTTGTTGGCGAAATTCGTTGGATTCCGTCAGCGTCAATGCGCCCGACATTAATTGAAGGTGATAGAATTGTCGTAGAACGTTTTTCAAGATTTTATTCAAAGCCGAAACGTGGCGATATAATGGTGTTTTACCCTCCATTTGAAAAGCTCCCGAATACTCCTTGGAGAGTTTTTTCTCGATTGACGGGCTTTTTCTGCAAAGATGTTGCCTATATTAAGAGGGTAATTGGTACTCCGGGGGATAAATTTGAGATTAAGACTGATGAAAATGGCAAAAGTACGGTTTATATTAACGATAAACCATTGACAGAACCTTATATTGCTACAGAATACTATGATAAACCTTGCACAGAAGACATGATTTGTGGACCTGTTATAATTCCTGAACACAAATATTTAATGATGGGTGACAATAGAGGAAATTCATTTGACGGCAGATGGTGGGGCTTTTTGCCGGAAGATAGATTTATCGGGCGTGCAGTTGTGCTTTTCTGGCCGTTGAATAGAATTAAAGGGCTATAATTAATGCAGTCCGCTTTGCTCGAAAATATATTTGGCGTATGCCCGTAAAGAACTTAATGCCTTATAGTCTTATAGCTCTAATATCTTATAATTTACATCAACATGTGATAATATTTCATATAATCTGCCATGATTTGTGAACTTGTGGCACTTGCTACTGTTGCTTTCATCTCTTGGTTTCGGTCTGTTTCGGTTGTTTTTTGAACCTTTTCAGTTTCTTTGTTATCAGGTGTATTCTGTTGAATTTTTTCTTGTTCTTGAACCTGTGAAGCGTATTCTGCAACAGCAGCTTTAATTTCTTCTCGTAAGGCCTTATCGCCTGAATATGAGCCTGTTGACTGGATTCCATTTTCTTGGAATTCGCCTAAAATTTCTGACCATTCGCTATAATTTGTTATGGTAGAACCTTGCGCTTGAGCTGCAGCCTGCGCTTTTTTTAGTTCATCTTCTGATTGAATACCGTCAACTTTTATTGCCATGATAAAATCCTCAATATAATCTCTCTAAATATATATAAGTATATTATTCCCGTCGGATTTCAGAATATATAAAAGTTGTAATATTTGTTAATAATTAAAATTTGAAATCTAAAAGTTGAGAAATTGTCATTCCTAAAGCATTTGAAATTTGTAGCAAATTAGTATAACGAATATCTGCATTTCCTCGTTCAATTTCGCTAATTGTTCTGCGTGAAACCATTGATTTTTCTTCTAAATCTTCTTGGCTCAAACCTTTGCGTAAACGTTCATATCTTATTTTTTGCCCCAATTGAAGTAATCGTTCATCTTTCATATTTAAATCCTATAATATTGACAAAGATTTAAAAATGTTAAATAACGTAGGAAAGAGTGATTTTTTACATATCTTAGTTGATACAAATGGGGTTAAAAAGCCGAATGTGTTTGGTAAAGATGTTTTTACATTTATTCTTGCATTAAATGATAGAAAACCGTTTAAAAGTTGGGGATGTAGCGACACAACCAGAGGAACAGCTCTCAAATGTTGTAAAAATGATTCCTCTAAGTGTACAGGTTTGTTAGAATTTGATAACTGGGAATTTAAAAAAGATTATCCTTGGCGATAATTTGTTTAATTAAAAATAAAATAATTAGAAATGTTAAGAAAAATTTACAAAATCCTGAAAAGTTGCTCTTATAAGGATTTTTTGAGATACAAGTGTTTGTTGATAGTGTGGCGTTTTTAGAAAAACAATCACAGGTTTATATACATCAAATGCTCCAAAAACATGTCTATACTGCTTGCAAACTAATATTTAGCAAGTAAGATTATTTATGATGCACAATTGTGCTGTAATGCCGAAATTTGAAAAGGAAATAACTAAATGGCAAAAGACGTAATAGAACTAGAAGGTACTATTTTGGAAGCTATGCCTAACGCAATGTTTAGAGTAAAGCTTGAAAATGACCACGAAATACTTGCTCATATATCAGGAAAAATTAGAAAAAATTTCATAAGAATTTTGCCTGGAGATAAAGTTAAAGTCGAAATGACCCCTTACGATTTGAGCAGAGGTAGAATAACTTTTAGACTTAAATAATGTACACAAAACATAAAGGAAAAGACAATGAAAGTAAGATCATCAGTAAAACCAATGTGCGATAAGTGCAAATGTATTAAAAGAAAAGGCAGAATTGCCGTAATTTGCGAAAACCCTAAGCACAAACAAAGACAAGGTTAGTAAAAGGCGTTAAGGCGCTAGGGCAATAAGGCGATAAGTCTTTTTATAAAATGATTAAAGCTACTGCTCTTAGTAACTTGATATCACTTAAAACCAGCCGAAGTTACGGGCAAAATCGGTAACTGGTGAGGAAGTATTTAACCCTCATACACAAAAAAATCTAACAACAAGAAAGGAAATTAAACAATGGCAAGACTATCAGGGGTAGATTTACCTCGTAACAAAAGAATGGAAATCGCGTTAACATATATTTACGGGATTGGACCAACTAGAGCTAAGAAAATTCTTGAAGCTACAAAAATTTCACCGGATTTGAGAACAGACGACTTAACAGATGAAGATATCAAATTGTTAAGAAACGAATTAGCTAACTACCACATTGAAGGTGATTTAAGACGTGAAGTTTCATTACACATCAAACGTCTTCAAGAAATCGGTTCTTACAGAGGAATGAGACACAAACGTAATCTTCCTTGCCGTGGTCAAAGAACAAAAACTAACGGAAGAACTAGACGTGGTAAAAAAGGCTTAGCTATCACTAAGAAGAAAACAGTTTAGTGATGCCGGCGCTAAGGCAATAAGATAATAAGGCAATAAGTATTTACACTGATTACTATAAATTAAACGCCCTATTGTCATAAAGACTTAAGAACTAAAAATAAAAAACATAAAGGAAAGTAAAAATGGCAAGACCAGTAAAAACAAAGAAAAAAGAAAAGAAGAACGTATTGCAAGGTGTTGTTCACATTCAATCAACATTCAACAATACAATCGTAACTTCAACTGATACACAAGGTAATGCTATTGCTTGGGCAACAGCAGGTGCTACAGGTTTTAAAGGTGCTAGAAAAGGTACTCCGTTTGCAGCTCAATCAGCTGCTGAATTAGTAGCAAAAAAATCAATTGACCAAGGTATGAAAAAAGTTGAAGTTCATATCAAAGGACCTGGTTCAGGTAGAGAAACTGCAATCAGAGCTATCCAAGCTGCAGGTTTGGAAATTACATTGATTAAAGATGTAACTCCTATCCCTCACAACGGATGTCGTCCACCTAAAAAACGTAGAGTATAGCGGATTTGGCTAGTGCGCCGTGTGAGCTTGGGCGAGCTGAGTATTTATATAAGGCGAGCAACAACAAGTGAACACAGCGCGACCTAACAAGAAACTGGATGGAACGGAATAAATTTAATAAAAATTTATGTAGTGAAATGAAAAGTTTTGAGTTGCCAATAATCCAAGACAAAAAATAACCGCAGGGGCTTGCTTTTAAGCCAAAAAGTAGACCATAGATGCCCTGCAAAAAGTAAAGGAGAAAATAATGGCTAGATATACAGGACCTTCAAACAAATTATTTAGAAATAAAAAAGTTAAAGATTTGTCTAACAGAAAATTAACTTCTTCTATGAAACAAAATGCTTCAGGTCAGCATGGCGCAGTTAGAAAGAAACTTTCTGAATACGCAATTCACTTAGCAGAAAAACAAAAAATTAGATTTACATATTTAGTAAGCGAAAAACAATTCGCAAAATATTACAACGAAGCAGCTAGAAGAAAAGGCGTTACTGGTACTATCTTGTTGCAAATTCTTGAATCAAGATTAGATAACGTTCTATTCAGAGCTGGTTTGGGTATCACTCGTAAACAAACAAGACAAATCGTTAATCACGGTCACGTTCTTGTAAATGATAAAAAAGTTGATATTCCATCATACCTTGTTAAAGCTGGCGATGTAATCACAATTAAATCAAAAAGCAATGCTTTCATGAAAAGTGTTGGTGAATTAATTGATATGCCTTGCTCAGCAGCATGGTTGACAGTTGATAAAGA
This sequence comes from Candidatus Melainabacteria bacterium MEL.A1, assembly GCA_001765415.1. GTDB lineage: Bacteria > Cyanobacteriota > Vampirovibrionia > Gastranaerophilales > Gastranaerophilaceae > Stercorousia. The sequence goes on along the minus strand of CP017245.1, from coordinate 937,878 downwards.
GGCTCTAAAAATCACTTTCGATAGAATTCCTGAAAGAGAAGAATTAGACCCAGATTTCAAAGAACAACTTGTAATTGAGTACTACTCTAAATAGCGAGTGAGCTAGGGTTGTAGGTAAAGTGATTTACTCAAACCCGTTAAGCACAAGCGAGCAAGACAGACTTAAAACTGTCAAAAACAAATAGTTAATCGAAAAACTAGGAGATTAAATAAAATGGAATTAAAAATTAAATGTGTTAATACAACGACAAGTTCTGACGGCTCACAATACGGTAAATTCGTTATTGAACCGTTAGAAAAAGGTTTTGGTACAACAATTGGTAACTCATTAAGACGTGTTCTTTTGTCTAGCCTTGAAGGTACAGCAGTTACTGCGGCTAGAATTGAAGGTATCACTCACGAATACACTGCAATTCCTGGTGTATTAGAAGATGTTATTGATGTAATGCTAAACCTTAAAGGATTGGTTGTAAAAACTGATTCCAAAGAACCTCAACAACTTAGAATAGATGTTGATCGTCCAGGTGCAGTACTCGCAAGTGATATTCAGCTTCCTGCAGGTGTTAAAGTTGTTAACCCTGACTGGTTGATTTGTACTGTTGCAGATGGTGGTAGCTTCCATGCTGAAGTTACTGTTGAAACAGGCAAAGGATACGTTGCTCACGATGTTCCAAGAGATTCAAAAGGCGTTTCAATCGATGTTCTTCCTATCGATGCAACATTTATGCCAATTAAACGTGTTAGCTACAATGTAGAAAGCACTCGTGTTGGCGATTCAATCGACTTTGATAAATTAACTCTTGAAATCTGGTCTAACGGATCTATTGATGTTACAAACGCATTGAGCCAAGCAGCTAACTTATTGATTGACCACTTTATGCAAATTGCTGCTATTACTGGTCAACCGGTAATCACTCCTTCAATGGCTATTGAAGAAGAAAAAGATGAAGATGCTAACACTCCTACAATGACAATTGAAGAATTGGAATTGTCTGTTAGAGCTTACAATTGCTTGAAACGTGCAAGCATCAATTCAATGGCTGAATTGTTGAAAAAATCAGAACATGATTTATTAAACATTAAAAACTTCGGTAAGAAATCTTCTGACGAAGTAATCGAAAGACTTCATCACTTCGGTTTAGATTTAGCTCCAAACCCTGAAGTTGAAGAAGAAGTATAATTTAAAAGGCATCTGGGGCATTAAGTTGCCCCCTGGAGCCTTATTAACTCAGTAACTTAACAATAATAAAATATAAAGGACAAAAAAATGAGACACCAAACTAAGAAAAATATGCTCGGAAAGGCAAAAGATCAAAGAGATGCTTTGTTGCGCTCTTTAGCTACCGAACTTTTTGTACATGGTGAAATCAAAACAACTATGGCTAGAGCAAAAGCTTTACAACCATATGCAGAAGAAATTATCACCCTTGCAAAAAGAGGCGATCTTCACGCTCGTCGTCAAGCAGCTAAATTCATTTTTGACAAAGAAACTGGTAAATTCATGGATTTAGCATCAGGCGAAGTTTTTGATGCTCCTCAAGCAGACAAAAAATTAGCTGACGAAACAGTTTTGAGAAAACTTTTCGTAATTATCGGTAAAAAATATTCTGACCGCAAAGGTGGTTATACAAGAATATTCAGATTACCTCCTAGACGTGGCGACGCTTCTGAAATGGCTTTAATCCAATTGGTATAAGCCTATGCGTTATGCGCTTCAAGTTCAGTATATTGGAAAGAATTACGCCGGAAGTCAAATTCAGTTTGAGAATGGCGTAGAGATTGAAACTCCGACTATACAGGGAGAACTTGAAAAAGCAATCAGTACATTGATATTCGGTGATACCGAAAATAAAAACCGACAAGTTAAAACAATCTTTTCCGGAAGAACTGACAGGGGTGTTAATTCTCAGGGACAAGTTGCTCATTTTGACACAGACAAATCTATTGTTGCTTCAAAGTTTGTCTACCAGTTGAATGAGATTTTGCCGAAAGAAATTTCTGTTAGTGACTTGACTGAAGTTGATGGTAGGTTTCATGCTCAAAAATCTGCCAAACGCAGATTTTACAGGTTCGTTTTTATTAATCGAAAATGTAAAAATGCTTTTGATGGTGATTTGATGAGAGTGAAATTCCCAATCAATATTGAAAGAATGCAAAAAGCTTTGAATTATATTCTGGGCGAGCATGATTTCACAAGTTTCAAAAGTTCCGGAACGCTAAACCCAAGCAAAGTTTGTTTTATTGAAAAAGCCGATTGCAGAAAGGTCGGTGACAAAGTTATTATTGATATTGTTGGAAACAGATTTCTATATAATATGGTAAGAACAATTGTCGGTACCCTTTTAGAGATAGAAGGGCATAATCTTCCTGCAGAACGTATGGAGCAAGTTTTGATGGCTTGTGACAGACGGGAAGCGGGGCAAACAGTCAGTCCTTACGGGTTGACACTAGTGAAAGTAGAATACTAAAACTCACAAGAGTTTAAAGATAAAACGGAGATAAAGCATGAAAACATATTCAGCAAAACCTCTTGAAGTTGAAAGAAAATGGTATTTAATCGATGCTGAAGGAGAAATTCTCGGCAGATTAGCTGCTAGAGTAGCAAATATTTTAAGAGGAAAAAATAAACCTGAATACACTCCAAACGTTGATACAGGTGATTTCGTTATTGTAATCAACGCTGACAAAGTTTTGGTTTCAGGTAAAAAAGAAACTGATAAAATTTATTACCACCATACAGGTTTTCCTGGTGGTTTGAAATCAGCAAGCGTAAAAGAATTACGTGAAAAAGATGCAAGACTTTTAATTGAAAAAGCTGTTAAAGGTATGCTTCAACACAACACATTGGGTGATACTCAATTCACTAAATTGAAAGTTTACAATGGACCTGAACATCCACACGCAGCTCAAAAACCAATCGTGTTGGAAAAGGAGGCTAAATAATGGCAGATAAAGAAATTATGGCTACTGGCCGCAGAAAAACCTCTATTGCAGTTGTTAAACTTGTAAAAGGTAAAGGCAGAATTTTTGTTAACGGTAAAACATTGAAAAACTATATCGGTAACAGACCTGCAATCGAAATGTTAGTTTACAGACCTTTAGTTTTGACTGACAACCAAGAAAAATATGATGTAAGAGTTAAAGCAGTAGGTGGCGGTATCGTTGCTCAATGTGGTGCTATCAGACATGGTATTTCAAGAGCTTTGGTTAAAGCTAACGAAGAATATAAAAACGTATTGCGTTTAGAAGGTTTGTTAACTCGTGATCCACGTGTTAAAGAACGTAAAAAATACGGTCGTAAACGTGCAAGAAAACGTTTCCAATTCTCAAAACGTTAATCTGCTTGCAGGTTTTGCAACAAAAAATATTCAAAAAGAACGGTTTTTGCCGTTCTTTTTTGTTGTTATAACTTTATTATATGGTGGCTTAAAAATGTTAACTTATGTAACGAAAAAGGTAAGTTGTGAAATTGAAAGTTTTCAAAATACTTTATATAAGTACGAGAGATTAAAAAGAACATAAGGAGAGATGAGATGACTTTTTTAGCATTGGATGCACAGAAAAATTTATTTACATTGCAGAAAAGCCAACTGCAATTTGAGCAAACACTTGTAATGAGCAGAGCAAACTACATTACAAAACAAATGGGTTATAGAGCGCAAGAGTTACAAGATCAAGAGATTGATACTGACGATGATCCGACTTATATCCAGTTGCAGCAGGAAGAATCGTATCTTGAAACTCGACAGGATTCGTTGGATTCGCAGATAAGTTTGATGGAAAATGAAATTTCAAGCTTGAAGAACCTTGTAAATAGCAATATTAAGTCTTCTTGCACATTGAACTTAATCGGTGGCTAGTGCTAAATACTTGATATTAGAATATTTATTTACAAATATTCGTCATCTTGAGCGTTAGCGAAAGATCTTATTAAGATTCTTCGGGCTTAAATTATCAATTGCCCTCAGAATGACGTACTTATTTCCTAGCCAATTCCACAGTATTGAGCATCAAAGATGCAATAGTCATTGGGCCTACACCGCCCGGAACCGGAGAAATATATGCGGCAGTTTTAGAAACATTTTCGAAATCTACGTCGCCACTGATTTTTCCGTTCTCATCTCTAAAAATTCCCACATCAATAACAACACAATCAGATTTTAACATTTTTTCCCCTATAACTTTTTTACCTACTGCTGACACGATTATATCAGCAGTTTTTGTTATTTCGGAGAGATTTTTGGTGTGGCTATGACACATTGTGACAGTTGCATTGCGTTTCAAAAGCATTTGTGCAACAGGTTTCCCAACCAAGTTTGAACGCCCGACAACTACTATGTTTTTACCCTCCAATTTAATGTTGTATTCATCCAAAAGTAATAAAATTCCTTTTGGGGTGCAAGGATACACGTAAGGTTCTTCGCCTGAAAATAATTTGCCTAAGTTGTAGGGGGTTAAACCGTCAACATCCTTTTGCGGTAATATTGCATCAATTATTCTGTTTTTGTTAATATGCGCAGGAAGTGGCAATTGAACGAGTATAGCTGTAACTTTTTCATCAGAATTAAGCTCTTTTATTTTATTTAAAAGTTCTTCTTCTGAAATATCAGACTGGTATTCTATTGAAAGTGAGTTAATTCCAAGTTTTTCGGCAGTCTTTTTTTTGTTGCGAACATAAATTTGGCTTGCAGGATTTTCTCCAACCAAAATTACTGCTAAGGTTGGTTTTTGCTGCATTTTATCGAGTTTTGCTTTCAAACTCTCAAAAATCTTATCTCTTAACATTTTCCCATCTAAAATTATAGCCATCTTACTCCCTTACTTGAGGTAAATTCAATCTAAAATAAAACTGTTTTATTGCGTCTTGAACGATTGTGGATTCTCTATCCATAGAGTGAGTTTTTAAATCTTCGTCAATTGGAATTACACCTAATACGTCAAGATCGTAGCGTTTCAAAAATTCATATAGAGCATTCAAATCAGAACCGTCAGCCTTGTTAATGACAACACCTAATTGATTTCCTGCAGCGTACTTTGCGCTAAATTCTTCAATACGTTTCGCAAGATGAGCGCTTTCATCTGTCGGATTTGCAACAATTAAAGTTGTATCAATATCAGTGTCCACAAGTTGATTTAAATATTTTAAGTCAAATTCGCAGTCAAAAATTACGATATCATATCTTTCAATAAGCTTTAAAACAGCATCATTGATTTGACTTGTAATCGGGCAACGACAATCTTTTGACCCAACAAACCATGAAACAATAATATCTGTATTTTCATCTAATGAAACAACAATGTCTTCCATCGCCCATTCAACATATTCTTGTTTAGACATTCCTTCTGGAATACCTGTTTTGTACTCATGTTTTCCGCTTCTGATACCGTAAATTGTATTTCTGATATCAAGACCAAAACTGTGACCGAGTTCGCTTGTTAAATCATTATCAAATAGAAGAATTGATTTTTCAGGAAAATATTCTTGAAAAACTCTTAAAAATCCTTTTACAACGGTTGTTTTTCCGCTACCACTTTTCCCTGTGACTGCTAATTTAAAAGTCATAAACCTCTCTTTATAAAAAAACGAAGGCATATTTTTCAAAAGAAATGAAAAACAATGTCTTCGTTTTTATTGTTTCATAATACCTATTCTGCTGCTTCTTCAGCAACTTCTTCAACAGCTTCTTTAAGAACTTCTGAAGCAGTAACAACAATAGCTAATTCACATTTAACTTTAGAAGTTAATTTGATTAACATAGTGTATTCACCAACTTTGTTGATTGGTGCGTTCAAAGAAACGTTCTTTCTGTCAATTTCGATACCAGATTTTGCCAATAATTCTTCAGTCAATTTTTTAGTAGTAATTGTACCGAACAATTTACCAGATTCACCTGCTTTTGCAGAAAGTTCAAGTTTAGCAAATTCTTCAATTTTCTTAGCTGTTTCAAGAGCTTCTGCGTGTAATTTTTCTTGTTTAGCTTTAATTCTAGCTAAATTCTTTTCTCTGTTTTCCAAAGCGCCTTTAGTAGCAACTTCAGCAACTGATTGTGGAAGCAAAAAGTTTCTAGCGTAACCGTCTTTTACAGTAACGATATCGCCTGCTTCACCTAGGTTTTGAACATCTTTTTTCAATATAACCTGCATTTTATATCTCCTTATATTTATAATAATTGTACTATTTATATTCGCAAGTACCCTAATACTACACTAAACAAAACTTAATGTCGAGAGTTTTTTTCGGATTGTAAAGAAAATAAGTGGTTAGAGGTAAAGAGGCAATTTTGGTATTGATGTCAAAAGCGTCTCGTTTAAGTGAAACGTGAAAAGACCGTATCGGAAAATATAATCGAATGGTGATTGGTGAATAGTGAGTAGACCGTATCATTAAAATTACGGGAGAGGGTTAAATGCGGTGGAAGAATTGGGATACCCTCTTGAAAAACTTAAAAAAATCTGTTAAAATAGAAATGTTCATAGGAAGAAAGAGAGGAATTTAGTATGAAATTCAAAGAAAACAAGCTCATCGGGGGGGGGGCAATCGCCGAATAACCTCTCATAACAATGGTTTTAGTTCGTTTTTTGGTAGCAATAAAACAAATAAAAAGCTAGATTGTTTCGGTTCAGTAGAACCTCACAATGACGAAAATATAACTAATACATGTCATTGCGCACTTGTTGCGCAATCTGGTATTTGTCATGATTGTGAAAAAACTGCACAATTAGCACCCACCTCAATCCTCCCTCATAAGGGAGGACGTGGCTCTCAAAAGCGAAATTTTTCTGAAAAGGTCTATTCACGTTTTACTTCTCACTATTCGCAAAAATATATGAATAGTAAAATAGCTTTTACCCTTGCTGAGGTTTTGATAACCTTAGGTATAATTGGTGTTGTTGCTATGATGACTATTCCTACATTAGTACAAAAATACAGAGAAAATGTTTTAATGGCTCAATTTAAAAAATCTTACGCTACAGTTGCAAACGGTTTTAGATTGTCGGAAATTGATAATGGAGATATGAAAGATTGGCCTATAGGTTCCCAGATGAATATTGAGGAATATTGGACAATCTATATTAAACCCTATTTTAATTCTCCACAAATTTGCATTAATGAAAGCGATTGTGGTTATAGTTATGTAGATAGAGTGAAATGGTCTGGTTTGTTTTGGTCTTTAGAAACAAATGAATCAAGACTCTTGTTTAAATTGGTTGACGGAACAGTTATTTTCTTGCCTAACTATACGACCGATGAAAACGATAGGCCTAGCTACGTTAATTATTTTTATATAGATGTTAACGGAGCTAAAAAGCCTAATAAATTATGTTATGATGTGTTCAAATTTCAAAAAGGAACAGACAAAGGAATTACTCCTATTGAATGTGCTGCAGAGGTAATTGGAAATAACTGGAAAATTCCGGCAAATTATCCTTACTAGAATTAATAATAAAAATAATGCGGCTACAGATACTATAGATATTATTTAATTGCAGGAAAATAATATCTGATACCTTTGTCAGAACGCCATCTTACGTATCCTGTTTTTGGCGTTTTATCAATGTCCATAACGCTCACTAATGCCCAGTTCCCTCTGACCAAGTTCAAGTTAATCTTTATTGGCATATTAATCGTTCCAATGATTTGGGATTTGTCATCAGTGGATGCGTGCAAATCTTTCGCTTCATCAGGAGCTTCTTTCAAGATATTAAGACCATATTTTCTTCCATACATATTGTAAAACATTACCCAAGTTGAAAATCTATACGGATCGTCTTTTTTTATCCAACCTCTTGCACCTGTAGAATTGTTATAGATTACCTGAACCCAATCTTCTGTATCATCTGTAACTGTCAGGTATCCCAAGTTTTTTGCAGGAATATAAACCAAAAACAAGTCTTGTGGTTTTACGCTTTCAGGAAAAATTTTTTCGCCAATCCAACTTATACTGTGGACAAGAGTAGAACTTTCATCCGGCTCACTATAAAGAATAATTTCGTTTGGAGCTTGATATACTCCAAGTGTGCTAATTGGTTGAGTATTGACATATTGCGGAACAACATCTGCACTATATACTTTGATTTGTGATAATAACAATATCGCAAGTATTAATAAAAGTTTTTTCATTTTACTTTCCTCTTTATAGTTTGTCTTGCATTCTTGCCATTTGAATTTCTTGAGAGAATTATTCTCTAAAGCTGATTTCTGCATAAGTTTTTTGCAATTTAGTACGAACATTGTTCATTTGACGGTCAATAACTTCGTCGGTTAATGTTGCGTTTTCATCTTGCATTTTTATACGAAAAGCAAGGCTCTTGAAGCCTTTTTCAATGTTTTCGCCTTGATATACGTCAAAAACTTCGCTACCTTTAAAGATGTTTTGTTGAACTGCACCTTTAATAACTCTTTGAATATCGTCAAATGAAACTTCTTCGTTGATTACGAAAGCCAAATCACGACGAACTTCCGGGAATTGAGGAAGTTTTTTAAATCTAACAGTGTGTTCTTTGATAATAGAAATCAAGCTATCAAGGTTGATTTCAAACATAAATACATCTTGACCTTTGATTTTCAATTTGTCTTTCAAGATTGGATGAATTTGTCCGAAATACCCGATGCAAGTTAAGTTTTTACCCAAAACATTAACTTTTGCACTTCTGTATGGGTGCATATAATCAATATCTTCACATGGTGTAAGTTTAATTCTTTTAGTTACACCAAGTTCTTCAAACAATTTTTCGATAATACCTTTAAGTGTATAGAAATCTGTGTGAGATTTAACTTGCCATTTAGAATTTTCAACTTCGCCAGTCAAAACACCGGCAAGAACACGAGATTCTTTAACGCCAGAAGTTCTTTCATCAGCCGGATTTTCTACGATATAGGTTTTACCGATTTCATAAGCCCAAACAGTTTTTTGTGCGTTGTCGTAGTTGTATTTCATACAGTTAAGAACGCTGGCAGCCATACCCTGTCTTAGCATTGTACTTTCATCACTTGCAGAATTAAGTACTTTAACGGCTTTTGTTTCGTCAAATGTTTGCATATATTTATCTAACAAAGGTTTTCCGATTAGTGAAGTTGTGATAATTTCATCTAATCCAGATGAAAGCATTAATTCGTTTACTTTTTTAATAACTTTTTCTTCTAAAGTGATTTCTGGAGTTTGGTTTTTCGCCGGAAGTGTCGGAGTGATTTTGTCATATCCGTTAATTCTTGCTATTTCTTCGATTAGGTCGATTTCACGAGTAACATCTCCGGCTCTGAAAGACGGAACTAAGAATTTTGCTGCAGCAGCGTTTCCGCCAAGATTTTTAAAACCTAGTTTTTCTAAAATTGTAATACATTTATCAGAAGATATTTCACAACCCAAGATACGTTTAATTTGTGCATATCTTAATGTGATTTCGATAGGTTCAAGTTTGTTTTTGCCGGCTTCTACAACTCCTTCAATTTGAGCATCTGCAAGTTCAACTAAAAGTTGCATAGCACGCATTAAAGCCGGTTTGATAGCCTCAATGTCAACTCCACGTTCAAATCTTGCGCAAGCTTCTGACCTGTAACCAACGCTTCTTGCTGATTTTCTGTTGCTTGCCGGAGTAAAATAAGCTGCTTCTAATGCGATATTTTTTGTATTGTCGTCAATTTCAGAGTTTTCTCCTCCAAATACACCAGCAAGACACACGCCTTTCGTTTCATCTGCGATTAAAACACTATCGGTTGTTAAAGTTCTTTCGACACTATCCAATGTAACGATTTTTTCGCCATCTTGCGCACGTCTTACACATAAATAACCGTTTAATTTATCTAAATCAAATGCGTGAAAAGGTGTTCCGTATTCAAGCATTACATAGTTTGTGATGTCGACTACATTGTTGATTGCACGAACCCCTGATGCTAAAAGTCTTTTTTGCATCCATTCAGGTGACGGCTTGATTTTGATATTTTTCAAAACTCCGATTGAATAGTATTTACAAACATCTTCGTCTTTGATTTCTACTTTGAATTTATCAGTTGATAAATCTTTTGTACATTCAAGAGGAGAGAATTTTAACGGTTTGTCAAAAATTGCGCTTAATTCTCTTGCAACACCGATTACAGACATTTGATCGCCTCTATTTGCTGTCGGAGCTACATCTAAGATATAATCTTTTTCGAACCCTAAAACATCTTTTACATCTGCTCCAATTTGAACATCCGGAAATATTCTATTAAGAACAAGTATTCCGTCTTCTTCTTGATAATTTCTTTCTGCAACGCCAAGTTCATCTGCCGAACAAAGCATACCTTGAGATTCAACTCCTCTAATTGTTGCAGGAGCAAGTGTGAACATTTCGCCGGTTTTTCTATCTAAAACTTGTGAACCAACAGATGCGTAAGGAATAATTTGTCCTACTGCAATGTTTTGTGCGCCACAAACAACTGTTTTTAAACCAGAACCTGTGTTTACCGTTACAAGGTGAAGGTGATCAGAATTTGGGTGATTATCAATTTTTTCAATTTTAACTGTTTTTATGTTTGTAAATTGTGGTTTTAATTCTTCAACCGCCTCTACTTCTAATCCACTCATAGTTAACTCATGAGCAATTTGTTCTACTTCTATATCTGATAAATCAACAAATTCGTTTAACCAGTTTAATGATACTTGCATTTTTATACTTCCCTCTCGATTTAATTATTCTCTTTGACTGAATGATACTACAAACTCAAATGAATTACAAATTTTCATGATATAATTTTTTTTATGAAAAGAGTTGTTGTATTTGCGCACTATGATAAAAATAATAAAATTGATGATTATGTTGCATATTACCTAAAATCATTGAAAGAGGCTGGATGTGAAGTTGTTTTTGTTTCTTGTTGCGAGTTAGATAATTCTGAAATCGAAAAAGTGAAAGATTATGTAATTCATTCGATTTGTGAAAAACATGATGAATATGATTTTGGTTCTTATAAAAGAGGTTTTTTGTATTTAAAAAATTTTTTGAATGTTTATGATGAATTAATTTTTGCAAATGATAGTTGTTATGGCCCGATTTATCCTATTTCAGAAGTTTTTGCGAATATGGAAAAAGAGGATTGTGATTTTTGGGGGATTACTAAAAATAATTTTGGGTATAAAAAATCAATAGGTCATTTTTTTGTTAAACGCCCGCATATTCAAAGTTATTTTGTTGCGTTTAATAAAAAGATTTTTACGTCAGAAGATTTCCAAAAATTTATGCTCTCAGTTGTTCATCAAGATAATAAAAAATTGATAGTTTCCAAGTATGAAATCGGTTTGACAGAATTACTTTTAAAAAAATGTTATAAATATAAAGTTTTGGTTAATGCTTTTGAAAATGTAAATAATATAGCTATTTTGAAATGGCGGCAAATTATTGAAAATCATAAAATGCCATTTATTAAAAAATCGTTATTTGATTTGAAAAATACGAGTATTACTACAATAGACGGCTATGAAAAATATTTGAAAGATTATCCTAAAAATTTGATAAAATTGTCAAGACAAATTAATCACAAAATTCCTGCAAAAATGAAGATTTCAATATTTGATTTTATTTCAGATTTTCCGTTTGCAATAAGAAAAATATTTTCTATTTTGATTGATAAAATTTTTATATTTGTAAAAGATTAAAAAATCACCTCTATTTTTATAATAGAGGTGATTTTACTTAATTAATATATATTCTAATCTTTGTTGGTAAAAGCAGCTCGAGCATCTCGAATCATTCTAGCTCTTAAATTTCTATCTGCACTTCCTTTTTGGAATGAGGCATCAAATTTCTTTGCGAAATCTAAGTTTGCTGCATTTTCATATTCTACGCCAATTTTAGGTGTTATTTTACTTTTTTTCTTAAATAAACCTGAAATTTTTTCTTTTGCACCAGAGAATAAACCTTTAACATCTTTCTTTAGCTTGTTCCATGAGAAATCTTTTACATACTTTGTAATATCTTTACGGTAAACAATACCTGTTGCGATTGCTGCTGCGGCGATTGTTCCACCTGCGATTAATGCAGTTTTATTATTATCTTTTTTAAACTCAAAATCTTTTCCAGTTTCAATATTATTTGCATTTTTGATTAATTGTTTTTTGAATTGATCTTGAGATAAAGTTTTAACTTTGCCCTGAGCATTGGTTACTTGTACTTTACCTTTTTGTGTCATTTGGACAGTATTTCCGCCGATAGATAATGCCGGTCCGATAGTCATATTGTCTGCCATAATTTTTATACCTTTCAAATTTACACTAAATTCGTTGTCTACATGAAAACACGTCAATAATTTTTATGCTATTTTTCTTCCAAATGTTAACAATAATTTACAAATAATTTAACGAAACGTAACAGGTTTTTTCAATATGGACATGTTTATAATATAATGTTTTTGAGGTACCACAAATTGAAACATTCAAAATTAACAGCCCTAATATTTATAGCACTTATTTTAGGTGTTGTCGTAGGACATTTTGCCCCTGATTTTGCGGTTCGAATGAAACCGTTTGCTGTAATCTTTTTAAGAATGGTTAAAATGATTATTGCTCCGTTGCTTTTCGCAACTTTAGTTGTCGGAATTGCGGGACATGGTGATGCAAAAAGTTTGGGTAAAATCGGGCTTAAAACAATTATTTACTTTGAAATTGTAACCACTTTGGCTTTGATAATCGGGCTTACTACTGCAAACATCTTCAAACCGGGAATTGGTTTTGTAACAAGCAATTCTATTCATGCTATCCACATGCAAGAAGCGGGGCTTATGGCTGCAACTCAGGCGCATACGTCGATTAGTGAGATGGTTACAAGTATTTTCCCAACAAGTATTATTGATGCGATGGCACAGGGTAATTTGTTGCAAATCGTAGTATTTTCAATATTTTTTGCTTTGGCTATGGTTGCGGTTGGGAAACCTGCAAAACCAGTTATTGAACTGTTAAATTCCGTTTCGCAAATAATGTTTAAATTTACGGAATACGTAATGTATTTTGCTCCTCTCGGAATTTTTGGAGCTATTGCGTCTACTATTGGAGCGAACGGTGTGGCGGTTTTGAAAAGTTACTTCAAAGTTATTGGTGCGATGTATGTTGCATTGGCAGTATTTGTGTTGTTGGTATTATTTATTGCTTGCAAAATTGTAAAAATTTCTTTGAGAAATTTGTTGAGAGCTGTTCAAGAACCTGCATTGTTGGCATTTACTACCGCAAGTTCAGAAGCTGCGTTTCCTAAAGCAATGGAGATTATGGAGCGTTTTGGTGTTCCAAAAAATATAGTTGGTTTTGTTATGCCGACTGGTTATACATTTAATCTTGACGGAAGTACGATTTACCTTGCAATGGGAGTTTTATTCTCATCTCAAATTGTCGGAATAAATCTTGATATCAATCAACAAATTATTATTATGATTGCACTAATGCTTACAAGTAAAGGTATTGCCGGCGCACCAAGAGTTGCGTTAATTGTGCTTGCAGGAACTTTAGCAAGTTTCAATATTCCTATTTTGGGAGTAGCAATTCTTTTAGGTATTGATCAAATTCTTGATATGGGCAGAACTACTATTAACCTTGTTGGTAACTGTGTTGCAACTGTTGTTATTGCAAGGTGGGAAAAAGCTTTTGATTATGACAAAATGAAAGAATTTGTAGAACAGTCTAAAGAAGAAAGTCTTGGACACGATCTACAACAAAAACTAGAACAAATAAAAGAAGGATAGAAAAGAGTATGAGCAACGAAACAGGTACAAAAAAAGAGTACAAAGAAACATTAAATTTGCCTCAAACAACTTTAGCAATGAGAGCAAATGCAACCGTTAGAGAACTTGAAATCCAAAAATTTTGGGCTGAACATGATATTTATAACAAGATTATTAACAACCGTGATAAGGCAAATAAATTCATTTTGCACGACGGTCCTCCATACTTGAGTTCCGAAAAAATTCACGTTGGGACTGCTCTTAACAAAATCCTTAAAGATATTTTATTGAAATATAAAGCACAAGCCGGTTATTACACTCCGTATGTCCCTGGTTATGACGGACACGGTTTGCCAATTGAAAACAAAGTAGTAAAAAATATTAAAGGTGGCAGAAGTGCAGTAACTCCTTACGAACTACGTCAAAAATGCCGTGAATATGCTCACAATAGCTTGAAAGGTCAAGAAAATGAATTTAAACGTCTTGGCGTTTTGGGAGATTGGGAAAATCCTTATTTAACTATTAAGCCTGAATTTGAAGCTGAACAAGTTCGAGTTTTTGGCGAAATGTATAAAAAAGGTTATATTGAAAAAGGGTTGAAACCTGTTTATTGGTGTGCATCTTGCGAAACTGCTCTTGCTGAAGCAGAAGTTGAGTATGCTGATGTTACTTCAACTTCTATTTATGTAAGATTTAAGTTTGATGATGAAAGTACAGAAAAACTTAAAAAACTTAGCTGCTTAGGCGCTTCGCCTCTTAGCAGCATTTACGCTATCATTTGGACAACAACTCCTTGGACAATTCCTTCAAATATGGCAATCAGTATGCACCCTAAGTTTGAATATACATTCTTTGAATATGAAGGTGATGTTTATGTTGTTGCGCAAGGTTTATTAGCAAGCTTTTTGGCTGATGTTGAATGGGATGAAAAAGATATTAAAGTTTTAGGATCTTGTGTTGGATCTGATTTAGAGCTTTTGACAACTCAACATCCTTTAGTAGATAGAAAATCTCCTATAATTTTGGGAGAACACGTTACGCTTGATGCAGGTACTGGTTCTGTACATACTGCTCCGGGGCATGGTCTTGAGGACTATGAAGTTGGGTGCAAGTATGGTATTGAAGTGTTCTCGCCACTTGATAGCAAAGGTGTTTGGACTGATGCGGTTAAGGATAAGGATTTGGAAGGTGTTCCTTATTATAAAGGAAATTCTATCGTTATTGAAAAACTTAAAAATTGTGGAGCTTTGTTGAAAGCTCAAGATATCAACCACAGTTATCCGCATTGTTGGAGATGTAAAAATCCTGTAATTTACAGGGCAACTCCTCAATGGTTTGTTAAAGTTGACAAATTTAGAGATAAAGCATTAGAAGCAATTAAGGGTGTAAAATGGATTCCAGCAGGCGGAGAAGCTAGAATTTCAAACATGGTTGCGGGTCGTACAGACTGGTGTATCTCTCGTCAAAGGGCTTGGGGTGTACCAATTCCTGTTTTCTATTGCGAAGATTGCGGAGAAGTTATTGTAACTGACGAAACAGTTGAAAATGTTGCAAAAATCTTTGAAAAAGAAAGCTCTGATGCGTGGGTAAAATATTCAGCAGAAGAGTTGTTGCCTCAAGGTTTCAAATGCCCTAAGTGCGGAAAAACTCATTTCAAAAAAGAAAACGACATTATGGATGTGTGGTTTGATTCCGGTGTAACTTGGAAGGCAGTCGTTGAAAAACGTTCTGATGTTTTGGGACATACACCTGTTGAAATGTATTTGGAAGGCTCTGACCAACACAGAGGATGGTTCCAGTCATCATTATTGACAAGTGTTGCAGTTCAAGGTAAAGCACCTTACAAATCAGTATTAACTCACGGTTTTGTATTCGGAGAAGACGGCAGAAAGATGTCAAAATCTTTAGGTAACTATATTAGACCTGACGAAATTATTAAAACTTACGGTGCTGATATCTTGAGATTGTGGGCTGCCTCAGTAGATTATAGAAATGATACAAAAATCGGTAATAATATCGTTAAACAGTTGGCAGAAATCTTTAAGAAAACAAGAAATACTTCAAGATTTTTGTTAGGCAACTTGTTTGACTTTGATCCAAAAACTGATTATGTTGAATATCAAGATTTGAAAGCTATTGATAAATTCGCATTACACAAGTTAAATCAATTGATTGTAAGTGTTACGGAAGCTTTTGACAATTACGAGTTCTATAAATACTTTCAACAACTTCAAAATTTTGCGGCAGTTGATTTGAGTTCGTTCTATCTTGATATTGTGAAGGATAGATTATATACTGCGGGTAAAAAATCATTATCTCGTCGTGCTTGTCAAACTGTTTTGTTTGAAACATTGCAAACTCTTGTTAGAATGCTTGTTCCTGTAATGCCTCACCAAGCAGAAGATATTTGGATGAGCGTTCCTGAATGTCAAAAAGACGGGTTGGAAAGTATTTTGCTTTCTGATTGGTGTAAACCGAGAGCAGAGTGGAATAATGAACAGTTGGAAAATGATTTTACGCAAATTTTGAAAGCTCGTGAAGTTGTAACAAGAGCTATTGAACCTCTTAGAGCAGAAAAACAAGTTGGAAGTTCATTAGAAGTTGCGGTTTTTGTAAAATCTGACAACGCAGAAATTTTGAAGGCAAACGAAGATGAATTATGCAATATCTTTATTACATCTCAGGCATGTGTAACAGATGAAAAACCGGAAAATGTTTTAAATGAATATTCAGAAGACGGTTATACTGTATGGGTGACAAAGGCTGAAGGTGAGAAATGCGCTCGTTGCTGGAAATATAGAAAACTTAACGCTGATGGTATTTGCGAAGAATGCGCAGATGCAATTAGTTAGATAAGAAAAGCCAAATGTAAAAAAGCTCCTTATGAATAGGGAGCTTTTTTTAGTTGAAAAATTTTTGTATATTGTAACAAACTGTTAACATTTTCTAAAGATTTCCACCAATTGTGCCGTAGACATGATTGTACAATTTGGAAAGGAAAATCTATTATGGGAATGGCAGCGTCACAAGCTAGACTATTAAGCATAACAGCAAGATTGACCAATAATGAAAATAGTGGTCAAAGTATTTCCTATTCAAAACAACGTTTAGCGGATCAAACACAACAGATTACAAATGAATATAACGAGGCTCTTAATACTACTAAATTGACAGTATTGACAGGTTTTAATGGCTCTGATGCAACATATACAGATATTTCGTATGACACAATGACAAACAAACAAATGGCTGCGAATACTAAACAATATGTTGTTACTGATACTAAGGGCAGAATTTTGGTTACAGAAGATATTGCAAATGCTTATAAGCAATCAGCAGGAAATTATAACCAATTCTTAGCTAAATTAGGTTATTCGCAATCAGATATGACAGTTCAGAATGTTGCTTCTTTATCGGCTACTGATAAACAAGATGCAGCTCAAAAAATCCATGAAGCTTGGGATAAATATTTTGCATCAGTAGGAATTGAATGTAGTGATGATGAGCATAAAGGTATTTATGATGATGGTACATATAGATTCAAATGGAATAATGTATTAGATACAAATGACAAAGGAGAATATTTAGACAAAGACGGTAAAGTTATTACTGCAGATGAAGCTAAAACAAAAGGCTATTCATCAGTTGGTAGTGGTTATGCAAGTTGGGCGGTATTAGGTGATGATGGAAAACCAACAGGCGAATATAACCCAATTAATTATGAAGGTACAACAGATGAATCTCGTGAATTGTATGATTATGCGATGGCGATAACAGAGGCATTCATGAGAACAGATGAAAGTTTAACTGCAGATCAAAAAAATAATAACCAATCATTTGACCCTAGCAGCTACCAATTGGCACTTGATGCTGGTAATAAAGCTGATTTGAATTACTACAAAAATATCTTCTCAAAAATGCAATCAAGCGGATATTTTACATACACAAACACACCGGCTACTGCAAAAGATGATCCTGAGCATTACAAATACGCATCTGTAGGAACAGGTACTGCCGGCAATGTTCAAAAATCTCCGTTAAAAGATAATACAGTTTTTGAAGCTGCATTGAGAGATGGTTCATTGAGATTGGAATACTATTCAACAACTTCAAAATCATTTAAAACAACAACGATTTCAGAGGACAATTGTATCCAAGAAGTTTCTGATGAACGTGCAATCGCTCGTGCAGAATCAAAATACAATCAAGATATGGCGGATTTAGAAAATCAAGATAAAAAACTTGATTTGGAATTGAAAAAACTTGATACAGAACACTCAGCCCTACAAACAGAATATGATTCTGTTAAAAATGTAGTTGACAAAAACGTTGAAAGCTCATTCAAAACATTTGGGTAAGAAGTTGAACCCCTCTCTGAAATTTGTAAATTCGCCTGTCTATTAAATGATCAAGACAGCCTCATTAACAAATTTTTTTCTCTCCCCAAGGGGCGAGATTAGAGAACATTTAACCTTATTTCTTCTAATACATTGTCTATATTATTGTTTATTTCGTTATTATAAACTCTAATAATTTTATAACCTTGTTCTTTGAGAAATTTGTCCCTTATTTCATCATGTTGTGTTTGTCCTTCTTCGAGATGCCCTGAACCATCTAACTCAATAATTAAATCTTTTTCTTTGCAAACAAAGTCTACAATATAATTTCCAATTGGTGCTTGACGACGAAATTTAAGCCCCATAAATCTTTTGGCTCTTAAATTAAACCAAAGCTTTTGTTCAAATATTGTCATATCTGAACGTAATTCTTTTGCTTTTTTTAATGAAAAATTTGTATAATTGTGATTAGCTTTCTGCATAAATGAAGTATAACATAATCTCGCCCCTTGGGGAGAGAAGAAATTTCTTGGCGAATGTAATGAGCTTAGAAATTTCAGAGAGGGGTTAGATATTTGTGTCCTTCAAGAATTCCAAAACATTCCTCAAGGCTTGTCCTCTGTGGGAAATCTTATTTTTTTCTGTCTCTGACAATTCTGCCATTGTTGTAGAACTATTGCCAACTAAAAATATCGGATCGTATCCAAAACCATTTGTGCCAGCCTGTTTGTATGCAATATTTCCATGACATTCTCCACGTGTTTGAAAAATGATTTCTCCGTCAGGTGAAACCAAAGTCATTGCGCAAACAAATTTTGCTCTACGGTTTTCTTTTTTATTCATTGCATTCAACAATTTGTTAATTCTTGCTTGTGGAGTGTCAGCGTATCTGGCTGAGTATATTCCGGGTGCGCCGTCTAAAGCTTCTACACATAATCCAGAATCATCCGCTAAAGCAACAATTCCGCTTAATTTTGCAGCTTCTTTTGCTTTAATATAAGAATTTTCTTCAAAAGTTGTTCCGTTTTCTATTGGGTCAAATCCATTTGGTGGTAACAAAAACTCAATATTAATATCGCCTGCGATATCTTTGATTTCTTGTAATTTATGTGGATTTGATGTTGCAAATACGAGTTTAGTCATTTTACTTTCCAAACCTTCTTTGTCTGTTATGAAATTCTTCAACGGCTTCTGCTAAAGATTTTTTATCAAATTCAGGCCAATATTGTTTTGTTACAAGGATTTCAGAGTATGCGATTTGCCACAAAAGATAATTTGAAACTCTTTTTTCTCCGCCTGTTCTGATTAACAAATCAGGATCAGGAATTCCATTTGTATATAGGTTTTCGGAAATCGTTTTTTCTGTAATATCTTCTGCGTTAATCCCTTGTGTGACAATATTTTTTACTGCGTGAAGGATTTCATCCCTAGCACCGTAATTAAATGCGATTTGAAGATGTACGCCGGTATTATTTTTTGTTGTTTCAACGGAATTGTTTAGAATTTTTTGAAGTTTTGGACTAAGTTTTTTTGTGTCGCCGATAAAATTAATTACAACTCCTTCTGAGTGCATTTCCGCAAGCTCGTTGGTTAGAGTGATTGCAAGAAGTTCCATCAAAAAATCAACTTCTTCTTTTTTTCTATTCCAATTTTCTGTTGAAAAAGCGTAAACAGTCAAATATTTTATGCCAAAATCTTTGCAGGCACGAAGTGTTGCTTTGAGTGCGTCTACACCTTTTTTGTGTCCCATTGCGGAAGGCAAATTCTTTTCTTTAGCCCAACGGCGGTTACCATCCATAATTATTGCAATGTGTTGTAAGTTTGTATCTTTTACTATTTCAGCTATTCTTGTTGTGTCCATGATTTTAATTATATTGTAAAAACATTAAAATAACAAGTCTTTAAGTCGATATGGCGATAAGACGTTAAGTGCATTTCGTTAAACAGTCTGTACAAAATTTTATTAATGCAATTTGATGTAAAGAACTTTATGACTTATCGACTTAATGTCTTATAGTCTTCTTAATATTTTATTTACAAAAAACTATGTTCATGTGATAATTTTAGTGAAGCTACAAAATATAATAGCGATGTACACAATATAAAAAAGGGAAAAACAAAAATGGCTAGAAAAACTCCATTGGAAAAAATCAGAAACATTGGTATTGCCGCTCACATCGATGCTGGTAAGACCACTACAACTGAACGTATTTTGTTTTACACAGGTAAAACTCATAAAATTGGTGAAACCCATGATGGCGCAGCCGTAACTGACTTTATGGAACAAGAAAAAGAACGTGGTATTACAATTCAATCAGCTGCTGTTACAGCGTCTTGGAAAGGTCACCAAATTAACATTATTGATACTCCGGGTCACGTTGACTTTACAATTGAAGTTGAACGTTCTTTGCGTGTATTAGATGGTGTTGTTGCTGTATTCTGTGCAGTAGGTGGTGTTCAATCTCAATCTGAAACAGTTTGGAGACAAGCTAACAGATACGAAGTTCCTCGTATGGTATTCGTAAACAAAATGGATAGAACAGGTGCTGACTTCTACAGAGTTGTTGATCAAATCAAAACAAGATTGGGCGCAAATGCAGTTCCTATTCAATTGCCTATCGGTAATGAAGATAAATTCAACGGTCTTATTGACTTGATGACAATGAGAGCTGAAATTTATACAAACGACTTAGGTACAGATATTAAAGAAGAAGATATTCCTGCTGATATGTTAGAAAAAGCTCAAGAATATCATGATGCTATGGTTGAAGCTATTGCATCTGAAGATGACGCTTTGATGGAAAAATACTTTGATGATCCTGCATCTATTACAGTTGACGAATTGAAAGCTGTTTTGAGAAAAGCAGTTTGTGAAAACAAAATCGTTCCTGTAACTTGCGGTACTGCATTTAAAAACAAAGGTGTTCAACTTCTATTGAACGCAGTTGTTGATTATATGCCATCACCGGTTGATGTAAAAGCTATTGAAGGTGAATTAGAAGATGGAACAAAAACAGAAAGACATTCTTCTGATACAGAACCATTCTCAGCTTTAGCATTTAAAGTTATGACAGACCCATATGTTGGTCGTTTGACTTTCTTAAGAGTTTATTCTGGCGTAATTACTGCTGGTTCTTATGTTCTAAATGCTACAAATGGCAAAAAAGAACGTATCGCTCGTTTGGTTCGTATGTATGCTGACCAAAGACTTGAAGAACAAGAAGTTTACGCAGGTGATATCTGTGCAGCAGTAGGTTTGAAAGACACTACAACTGGTGATACTTTATGTGATGAAAAAGCTCCAATTATCTTGGAAAGAATGACATTCCCAGAACCTGTTATTTCAGTTGCTATTGAACCAAAAACAAAAGCAGACCAAGACAAAATGGGTATTGCTCTTCAAAAGCTTGCTGAAGAAGATCCTTCATTCAGAGTTAAATCTGATACAGAAACAGGTCAAACAATCATTTCTGGTATGGGTGAACTTCACCTTGATATTATTGTAGACCGTATGTTGAGAGAATTTAAAGTTGAAGCTAACATCGGTAAACCACAAGTAGCTTATAGAGAAACAATTCGTGGAAACGCTGATCAAGATTCTAAATTCATCCGTCAATCAGGTGGTAAAGGTCAATATGGTCACGTTAAAGTTAGAATTTCTCCAGCTGAAGAAAATGCCGGATTTGTATTCGAAAACAAAATCGTTGGTGGTGCTATTCCTAAAGAATACATTGAACCAGCAAGAAAAGGTATGGAAGAAGCTCTTGAAGGTGGTATCCTAGCTGGATTCCCAATGATTGACGTTAAAGTTGAACTTTATGATGGATCTTACCACGAAGTTGACTCATCAGAAATGGCGTTCAAAATCGCTGGTTCTATGGCTATTAAAGACGGTTGCCGCAAAGCACAACCTTGTATCCTTGAACCAATGATGAAAGTTGAAATCGAAATTCCTGATGAATTTACTGGTACAATTATCGGTGACATCTCAAGAAGACGTGGCCGTGTTGAAGGTCAAGAACCTCAAGGTAACACTGGTAATGTAATCGTAAGAGCATTAGTTCCATTGGCAAATATGTTCGGTTACGCAACAGACTTGAGATCAAACACTCAAGGTCGTGGTACATTCTCAATGGAATTCCACAACTACGAACAAGTTCCTGCTAACGTTGAAAAAGAAATCATCGAAAAATCAGGAGCAAAAGCATAAGTTAAAATCAACTAAAGCTAAATATAATAAAAACGAGGCTTTCAATTTAGGAAGCCTCGTTTTTTTAGTTTATTTTGAATAAATAAGAATGGAAAGCTAATTATAGATAATGGAATATTATTTATGCTAATAACTTTACTATTACAGAGAGCAAAACCGGAAGAAATGGAAATTGTAAAAAATGTTGTAATAAGTGTCTTAAATAGAAGTATGTAAAAAATAACACTAAAAAAGACTTATCATTTGATAAGTCTTTTAAAAATCTGGGGTGGAAGGACTCGAACCTCCGAAATGGCGGTACCAAAAACCGCTGCCTTACCACTTGGCGACACCCCATTACTGGGTACATTTCTATTATATATACTAAAAATTAATTGTCAATAATTTTATGTGATTTCTTTGAACAATTCGTTCATATCTGTTCGAAGAATTTTTGATAACTTGAAAATAACTAATGCACTCGGAATTATCACACCTCGTTCAAGCTTTCCGACATAATTTATGCTCATGTCTAGTTTTTCTGCCAACTGTTCTTGTGTTAGGTGTCGGCGCAATCTCTCTGCTCTTATGTTTGAACCTAAAATATATCCGAAATTATTTTCCATAAAATAATTCTATATTATTGACAATGTTCAGCAAAGAGATTATAATAACTGTAATGTTTACTATAGTAAATATAGAGTATATTATTATAATTATTAAGAGGTTTGGTATGAATTTTAAAAATGATAAGGTCTTTTCACGTTTCACTTCTCACTTTTCACTAAAAACACCTGCATTTACTCTTGCGGAAGTTTTGATAACTTTAGGGATAATTGGGATTGTTGCGGCGATGACTTTGCCTACTATGATAATGAACCATAGAAAACAAGTAACGGTTAATAAGGTTAAAAAATTCTATACTGTAATGTCGCAGGCGACAAATTCAGCTATTGCAGAATATGGGTCAATGGAAGATTGGCAAGGCTTTACTACTGCTTGGAATGGTGAAGAAATGCAGAATTGGTTTGATACTTATTTGAAACCGTATTTAAAAGTTATTGATGAGTTTGTCAAAACAGATGAAGAAACAGGACATAGCACTTTATTTGTAATTCTTTCTGATGGTTCGGTTATTAATATGACAAATTGGGCTGGGAGTGCAAAGTCTGATGATAATGCTAATCACGTTCAGGACAACCATAATGGGTTAATTCATTTATATTATTATACTGATAAAAAATTAATTGATGATGTAGATAGTAGAATTGAGTGCGTAAATAGGTTTAGTTTTTTATTTTATAGCCCATTAAAAGATCAATATTTCTTTCAACCTTATACATACCAAGCAAATACTCCAGAAAAATATAACAGAGAGTTTTTTATGAATCAGTTAAAGGGTGGAAACAATCAATATTGTGCAGCGGTAATGATGTTTGATGGTTGGCAGATAAAAAGCGATTATCCTTTTCAAACTAAAAAGGATAAATAAGAGGACTATGTTCTTTAGCTCTAACAACTTTTACATAATTGTTGATTAGTTTTTCAAATACATCTAAAATCATTATTTCACTCTCAAAATGTCCTATATCAAAAACAACAATAGGACTATCAAGTGCAGTATGAAATTTTAAATCACCTGTAACAAGAGCATCAGCACCGTTTTCAAATGCCTCTTGTATAAACTCTGTTCCACTTCCTGCACAAAAAGCTATACGTTTAAGTTTGGTAATTCCTTTATTATTAACATATCTCAAGTGTGGTGAAATTACTTTGAGCTTTGTAATAAAGTCTTGAACTGAGGTTTGAAAATCTATATAACGAGTAAATTCGCCTCCAAAATTTTTGATATAAAAATCCGATAATCCCAAAGTTTTAATTAACGTATCCGTCGTTCCACCTTTGGCTCTGTCTAGGTTGGTGTGGGCGCAGTAGATGTCAATGTTTTTATATTTTATAGAAACATTAAATAATGGATGATGTGAAATAATCATATTACAATTTTGTTCTAAGGCTTGTTGGATGATATTATCTGTTACAGTTAGGCAAAGCATGACTTTTTGAATATCTGTTTTAGTCGTTTCTACAAGCCAACCTGAGCAATCCCATTTTTCTGCCAATTCAGGTGGTGCAAATTTCTCTATTCGTTTTGTTATTTCATATTTGTTCACTATTTGAACCTCTTACAAATGCAATCCTCTCCCGCATTTTTAATGTTTATTCTATTCGCAAAGAACTGCGCTATCTTACAAAGAGAGAGGAAAATTAAAATTTAATATAATTAAATATTTCTTTTGCGATTGTTTTTTTGCTTGCTCTTTCAAGTTTTTTCATTCCGCCGTTTTTATCTAATATAGTAACTTCATTAAAATCACTTGAAAATCCGATATCTTTTCTTGAAATATCATTTGCAATAAGGTAGTCGCAACCCTTCTTATTGATTTTTTCTTTTGCATTTTCTAACAAGTTTTCACTTTCTGCACAAAAACCAATTATAAGAGGTGGTTTATCAACCATATTTGCTGAATGTTTTTTCAAACATAATTCTTTTAAAATATCAGGGTTCTTGACTAAAGTTAGAGTGATTTCATTTTCTGTGGTCTTTTTCATTTTTTGTGTAAATTTTTCTTTCACTCTATAATCAGCAACGGCTGCTGCCATAATAATGCAAGTGGCTGTCCTAAATTCTTTTTCAACTGCAGTTTGCATTTCTTGAGCAGATTTTACTTTTACAACATTATATTTTCTTATTACATCACAAGTTGTAATTAAAGTTACGTCTGCACCGAGATTTCTTGCGGTATCAGCGAGAGCCAAGCCCATTTTCCCTGATGAATAATTCGAAATATATCTCACGGGGTCAATTTCTTCAATTGTGCCACCAGATGTTATAACGATTTTTTTGCCATTTAATTTTTTACAATTCAAAATTTCTACTGTTTTGTCAAAGATTTTGTCTAGCGAACAAAGTCTACCTTTACCTTCATAACCGCAAGCAAGATATCCGCTTTCCGGTTCTAGGATTTCTACGTTTAATTTGTTTAAATTTTGATGAATAATTGGATTTTCCCACATATTGCAATTCATTGCTGGAGCTAGGATTATTGGTTTGGTGAATGCACAAGCGATAGAGGTTAAAAGATTGTCGCAAATTCCTGTTGCAATTTTAGAGATGGTGTTTGCGGTTGCCGGTGCGATTACCATAATGTCTGCTTTATCGGCATAAGAAATATGTTCTGGTTTAAAATCTTTGTCTTCAAATTCTTCAACTGCAACGGGATTTTTGCTCAGATTTTCGAGAGTTAATTTTGTCACAAAATTCAAAGCGTTTGGAGTGCAAACGACTAAAACTTCTGCATTTGCTCGTTTATACATTCTGATAAGTTCACAAATTTTATACGCTGCAATTCCGCCGGTTATGCCGACGAGAACAGTTTTCCCGCTAAGCATTTTTATGCTCCTTTTCAACAATTTGTTTTAACTCATTGATAGCTCGTTGCAAGTCATCATTCACGATTTTATAGTCGAAAACTTCTGCCCTATCGAGTTCTTGTTTAACTTCATTCATTCGTTTTTGAATAGTTGCTTCATCTTCTGTATGACGACCTCTTAAACGTTTTTCCAATGCTTCTAACGATGGTGGGCAAATGAAAATCAACACTGCTTCCGGCATTTGTTTTTTTACTTGTAATGCGCCTTTTGTGTCGATTTCAAGAATTACATTTTTGCCCTCATCAAGACATTGTTTTATAAATTTTTTCTTTGTACCATATCTGTTTCCGGCAAATTCTGCCCATTCAAGAAATTTTTCATTATCAATACATTGCTGAAATTCATCTTTTGTTAAAAAGAAATAGTTAATTCCGTCAACTTCGCCTTCTCGAGGTAATCTTGTTGTGCAAGATACAGACAACATAAATTCGGGGTTGTTTTCTAAAAATCCTTTTAAAACTGTGCCTTTGCCGACACCAGATGAACCTGATATTACAAATAATTTTTTATTCATAGAAATATTATACAATGAACAAAATTTTCTGCATTAAAAAAGAACGGTTTTTATACCGTTCTTTTTAAGATTTTATTTTACCTTGAACTAGTGTCCCAATGGAGCGAGGGAAAAAGTGCTAGCTACGCTTTTTTAGCATCTTTTTTATATTCGTCAATTGCAAGAATTGAACAAATAATCAAACAAATAATACCAGATGCTAACCAGAAGTATATTGCACCATCCCAGTTTTGGTTGCCGTTAGAACCTAATTTGTCAACAAGATAACCTGTACCTGTTGCAGACAAGAAAGCTCCGATGTAACCGAATGTTCCGGTAAAACCTGATGCTGCTGATGCAACTTTTTTAGAACTGCTTTCTACTGCACAAAGTCCGCCAATCATCATTTGAGGGCCGTAAGTAAAAGCACCTAACAAACCGATGATTACGTAGTTTAAGTTAGCTATTGTGTTGAATTTCAATGCAATAATTGCGAAAATTACACCGATTAAATAAATCAAATTAACTGGCGCTCTTTTGCCTTTGAATAATTTATCTGAAATCAAACCTGCACAAACAGTTCCGCAAATCCCAACAAGAGGTAATGATGCAATCATGTTTGTTGCGTCTTGAAGTTCAATGTTTTTAGCGTTTTTCAAATACATAATCATCCAGTCCTCTGCACCAAATCGGATTATGTAAACGAATACATAGGCAATTGCAAGCAACCAAAGAGTCTTGTTGCATAATACATATTTTTTGAAGATTTGAACATAAGACATATCGTCTTCTGCTTTTTGTTCTTCTGCTGATTTTTCTTTAACAGGTTCTTCCCTGTAAACTTCTACATCAGGTAAGCCTAAAGATTGAGGTCTATCTCTTAGTCTTTCAAACAACCATAATGCGGTAATAACTGCTAATGTACCTGGAACTAAGAAAGCTGCTCTCCATCCAAAATGAGCTGCAATATGACCTGCCAAAATAAAGCTTAAAAAAGTCCCTGTTTGGTGAGAACAAGACCACAATGACCATTTAGTACCACGTTCAGAGTTTGAGTACCAATAAGTCAAACTTTTTGCAACTGCCGGAAAACCAGCTGATTGGAACCATCCGCTTACACCCCATAAGAAAGCTAATACCCACAATAAAACTATTGCAGTCATTTTAGGATCAAGTCCTAACATGTTAACAAAATTAGGAGCAAGTGCAAATAAAATATTTGCAATTGCGGTCATTAACAATGCAGTCGGGAAGAATTTTCTAACGTCTGAACCGTCTGCTAGTACGCCGTTTACAAATTTACCGATACCGTATGTCAAGTACAAAGAGCTACCTAGCAAACCTAATTCTGTTGCAGAATAGCCAAATTCATCCATAATTCCCGGTAATGCTACTGCGATGTTCTTTTTACACAAATAGAATATTGTGTAACCGATAAAGCAAGCATAAAAAATTCTCAATCTCCAATGAGAATACATGCTCTTAACCTGTTCCGGATCTTGAATAGGTTCTTTCACCGGTGGTTCTTTAAAAAATTGTGCGAATTTTTCTAACATATCCTTTTCCTATTTCCTACTATTTTCCTGCTTTTATAATTTGTATATTTCTTGTTTCGTTTATTTCGTGACGAGCGCACTTAATAAGTTCTCTTTTTTCTTCATCAAGTCTACATCCGCCAACCAATCGGTCAATAAATCCGGTATTAAGTTTAACAGCTTTGTCAAAAGCGCCTACTTCTTCCAAAACATCTTTTATTTGGTGTAAATCATATCCAAAAGATTGCTTTGAATTGTAAACAAGAGTTTCGCCTGTTTGAGAAATAATAGGTTCACCACCTTGTTCAAAATATAACTTAAATACGGATTTTAAATCTTGCAATTCTGATTGCAATGTTGTGACAGTTTGTTGTATTCTCAAAAATCTTTCGAACAAGTATTCAACATTATCAAGTTGTTTAACTTCCCAATCGTATTTTTGGAAATATAATTTTTTTAATTTTGGATAAGCCAAAGCCAATCCCATTGTATCTGCCATAGCACGGTGATGGTTTTTAAGTTCGACATGAAATCTTTCTGTCAAAGCATCTAAACCGTGAGAAAACAAATCCGGATAAACCTCTTTAAACATTTGTTGCGAGTCAATTCGAGGATTTGTTAATTCTTTACCTGTAGTTCTAAGACTGGCTTCGTTTAAGAACGAATAGTCAAAAATACAGTTGTGCGCAACAATCGGATAATCTCCGATAAATTCCAAAATTTTTGGCATAGCTTCTGCTTCCGTAGGGGCATCTGCAACCATATCAGGGGTAATTCCGTGTATTGCAATACTGGATTTTCTAATATGTTGTTCAGGATTAATTAAAGTTTGAAATTCATCTTTAATCTTTCCATTTTCAAGCCTTACAGCGGCAAACTCAACCATCTTCTCTTTTGTATAATCTAATCCCGTCGTTTCTGTATCAAGAACGATTTCTATTACTTTTTTTCTTGCCATATTCCTATCCTATAGAGTTCTAGTTAGATGATAGCACAAAAATAAATTATGTGGTATGGTGGTGAGTGAGAAGTGAAACGTGAAATGTGAAAAGACCGTTACAGGTGCTATCGCACCAAAATCAATTACCGAGCAAAGCGGGCGAAATGAACTTCTCATTAAAAAAAAGGAGATAACCATGTCAAACACAATAGAAATAAATGATGCAAATTTTGAACAAGAAGTTTTAAATTCAGAACAACCGGTAGTTGTTGATTTTTGGGCATCTTGGTGCGGACCTTGCAGAAAGCTTAGTCCTGTATTGGATGAAGTCGCAACGGAGTTTGCCGGAAAAGTTAAGTTCGTGAAAATTAATACAGATGAAAATATTAAGACTGCGCAAGATTATTCAATAAGCGGTTTGCCTAGTTTGCTTGTTTTCAAAAACGGAAAAGCGCTTGAAAGATTAGTTGGACTTATGCCAAAATCTACAATTATTACGAATATTGAGAAACATTTGTAAGTCAGTGAAAAGTGAGAAGTTCATTTCGCTCGTTTTGCTCGGTAATTGATTTTGGTGCGATAGCACCTGAAACGGTCTTTTCACGTTTCACTTCTCTTAAAATGTAAATTTTTATTAATAAACTTTGAAATAAATTAAAGAATACTTGTAAAAAGCCCGTTATTTAAACTAAAGGAAAAGGGTCATTATGCAAGTAGAAAGTCAACCAAATAAATATAAAATATTTCAAGACTATTATTTGACCGTGAATGGCGAATTAATCAGCTATTCTGAGGCATTACGCCTATATTCTCAATTGGATGATGACACAAAATTAGATTTTGAAAAATTCTATAAAGATGAAACAGGTTATGAAATAATTGTAGCAAGTGGTTACAATTTAGATGCAAGACATCTTGAAAATACAAAGATTTTAAATAAAGCAAATATTAATACAAAATATACTATTGAAGCTTATGCAAAAAAATCAGGCAAAATTCTTGATCCTCAATGGTCAGGTTATTCTGCTGAAGAAATTATGCAAATGGTTAACAATGGAGTAAATATTCCTCAAGATATAGTTGACCTTGCAAATACAATTTTACAAACATCAGGCGCAAATGTTGAAGGTACTGATAACAATACTGATGAAGGAGATAACACAACAGAAAAAGAACCTTATTTAGACCTTATTCCTAAAGCTAAAAAGAAAATTGAAAAATGTAATGACACTGCTGAAAAAATTAATGACAAAGTAGAAGACCTTTTACCTGAAAAACAAAAACACGAAAGAAATTTCCTTAACAAAGCTAAGGATCAAAAAAAAGCTCTAAAAGAATACGAAGAACAACTTAGAGAATGGAGAACTTTACAAAACAAAGTTAACAATGGCGAAGCATTGTCAGATACAGAAGCTAAAAAATATGCTCAACTTACTGGCATGTTGGAAGATAAAAATACTAAAAATTCTGATAATATGCAGTTTGACAAAAACGCAATCGCAAGATCTTTGAATGATATCAATATTTTGGCAGTTTTGGGTGAAAAACTTGCAGATGAAACAATTGAAATTGGCGATACTTTAGCCGATTATACATCTCAAGCAAATTACAAAATGACTGCTCAAACTGTTTCTCACGAAATCGGTTTTATCGGAACAATTATGGCAATGGCTCAAGGTAAAAATCTTGCTAAAGAAGCTAACAAAATTGGTAACGATACAAAAGAATATTCTTCTGATACTACAAAATCTGTTGGAGATATTGCAGATATTTTGGGTGTTCAAAATAGTGTACTTTCTGCAAACGAACTTCAAGGTCCTGATGATGTAGAGAACACAACTCCATCTTCAGCTACAGAAGATGCAAAAACTCCGGCATCTAATGAACCAGAAGGAACTGTTGATAACGAAAACGAAGATAACAATACAGCTAAAGAAGAAACAAAAACTCCTGAAACAACTGCAGAAGAAGATTTTATAGTAAATGATGAAAATGTAAAAGAATTAATTAAAGATGGCAAAGTAATTAGATCAGATTTGGCACAACAAATTATGACATCAAGAAGAAATATCAAAGTTGCTAAAAATGATGTTAAGTTCGCAAAATATGCAAATTTCAAAATTTCAAGAATTGTAAAACGTTACCAAGATGAACAAGATAAACGTGAAGAAGAAATCGTAAAACTTGAAAAAGAAAATGAACAAGCAAAAGCCAAATTAGAAAAATTAACAGGTAAATCAGGAGATGAATTAAACAAAGAAATCAACAATTCTTCTGATAAAAAAGCTGAAAATAGTAATGTTGCAAGCGATGCAGACAAAAAAGAAATTGAACAACACAAAGCAACTATTACAAACAACAACCAAAGAATTGAAGAAATTAAACAAATTTCTGAAACTTCTGTTGCAGAGTTTAAAAATAAAACAACAAAAGAAAAAACAAGAATTTCAACTTCAGTTCCAGAAGAAAATGACAATATCGCAAGCAATAATGAATATGCACAAAAAATAATTCCGGCTGACAAAGAAGCGTTTAGTTTTACAGGAAACACAGGTGTTACTCTTAATAAAATGGGTAAATACCGTGTAACTGTTGGGCTTGAACAAATTGCAGCATGGCAATTCAAAAAAGGTTATAAAAATATTCGTAAGGGCAGAATAAGTATGGGTATTGGTTCAGATGCTCAGGCTATTGCAAATCTTAGAATTGTAACAACTGCAGAAAAAATGACTGATAATGCAATTTCTGCTGCAACTTCTGCACTAGATGGTTTGAATAAAGTTGATGGTCAAATTTCTTCAATTACTGGCGAAGAAACAACTCAATCAACTTACGAAGCAAACAAACAAGATAACCAAGATCAAACCGCAGGTAACGCAGAAGAAGGTGCTACAAATACCGCTGACGGGACAAATGAAGAAACTCAATCAGCAGGAGTTCAAACAACTTCTGCAAAAGTTGCAACTGCTCAACAACAAACAAATTCAGCAACAACTCAAACAGAACCTGCTCAAAGCACAGAAACAGGTTCTACAACAGGTGCTGCAGCTCCTGTTCAAGAAGAAAAACCTTCTGAAATATCAGTTGAAACAAAATCTTCTAACGAATTAGGAAAACAAACTTCTAAAGCAACAAAAACAGTTTCTGACGGAGAAAAAGAAACTCCGGAAGAAAAAGAGGCAAATGAAGTTGAAAACAAAGCTGCAGAAGCTACAACATCATCTTCATCAAGCACAAGCTCAAGCAAAAAAGAAGAAATGACAGATGATAAAGCTCAAGATACTGTTGACAAAGCTAAAGATAGTGCAAAAGATTCTTCTAAAGATTCTGAAAATGTAAAAAAAGATACAGACAAAACAACCAAAGAACTTGAAAAAGAAACTAAGCAGCTTACAAAACAAATGAAAAAAGATGAAAAAGAAATCATCAAAATGACAAAAGAATCTGAAAGAGCTGCAAAAAAACAAGAAGAAATGGTTGCTGAATACGAAGCTATCGTTGCAGAAAACGAACAACTTACTGCAGAAGATATGAACGCTCAACGCCAAGCTCAAATTCAAGGTCAAAATCAGGCACAAACTCAAAGTTCAAATGCAGCAGCTCAAGCTGATACTCAATCAGTTCAACAACAATCTGCAACTTTGAGTAGCACTGCTGCACAAGGTAATGCAACTCAAACTCCTAATGCTGATAAAATTGCGAGCAATGATGCAAGATTGAATGAAATTGGTGTAAGTTTTGAAGCAAGTGGCAGAGTTATCACAAGAAACAGAACAAAAATTATAAAACTTCAAAAATCAACAAAAGTAACTCAAAAAAAAGTTACTAAAAAAACAAAAGTAATTGAAAAGAAAAACAAAGAAGCAGAAAAGAAAGAACAAGACAAACAAAAGAAATTAGCTAAACAATTGGGTGCAGTTGGAATTGCAGAAAACCAATTCTCTATTACGTTGTCAACAGGTACTATTTTATTATTAAGCCCGTGGACTCATGCAGTAGGTGAAGTTATGGTTGCAATTGGTACTTATGGAGTTGCTGCTTGTGGCGTAACTAAAGGTGTAATCAATTTAGCAAATGGTAATTTGACTGCCGCATTGATGTCAATTGGTCAAGCTGCAATTACAGTTGCATCAAGTCAAGTTGGCGTTGGTAGTGCAGCCGGCGGAGTTCTTGGTGCAGTTACATCAGGTTTAAATGTTGTAGCATCTTCTGCTGATATGGTTAACAATATCAGAGCCGTACAAGGTAAAGAAGCAAGCGGAGTATTTAGCAAAATTTCAGCAATCGCAGGTGCTGCATCTGCAGTAACAAGTGCTGCATCAACTTTGGGCAGCTTAGGACAATCTGGTACATTCGGTCAAATTGCAAAAGTTAGCAGTGTAGTTGGTTCTGCAATGTCTTCAACAAGCCAATTGATGACATCATTTGGAAGTGATAGCAAATTAGCATCAATGTTAGGTGCAATTGGTGGTGCAATCAGTACAGCATCATCTATCGGTATGTTGGTTGATAACAAAATGAACAAAGCAGTTGAAAAGAACGAAGAAAACAAAGATAATTCAAAAACAGAATCTACAGAAGGAACCGACAACTCAAATAACTCTGATAGCACTGACAACAATACAAATAATACAGATAAAACAGAAGCAGACAAAAAGACAGAAAGCGAAAAGTCTAAGGAAGAACAAAAGAAAGAAATAGAAGAAAAGAAAGCGCAAGCAGAAATTAAAAATGCAGAACAAAATATCAATGCAGAAGATACTAAAGCGCAAACAGATGACAAATCAAAAACTACAACAGAACAAGTTAAAAAAGAAGAAACTCCAAAAGAAAAATTAGAAAACGCTAAAAAGGCAAGAGATGCTCAAAAAGCAGAAGCTAATAAAGAAGAAAACAACCTAGATAAAGACGCTAAAAAGAACATGGTTGAAAATGGAGCATCTAAAGAATATGCAGATATTAATGACGATGTTTTGGCTGAAAAATTAGAATTTGCTCAAGAAATGGGTGATAATGATACTGCCAAAGCATTATCAGCTGAGCTTGAAAAACGTGGTCAATATAAAGATCAGATGGCTGTAATTGCAGAAAATAAAGCTAAAAAAGCTAAAGTAATGTCAAAAGTTACTGATACTATTGGCAGTGGTATTAAAGCCGCAACAAGTATTATGAATATGGGTAACAACAACAAAGACCAACAAAAGAAAAAAGGTTATGTTGCCGGTAATTTAACAAAACGTTCAAAAGAAATTATTAAAAAGAATAGAAAACGTATTGCAGCTTTGGCTAAAAAAGGATATTAATAAGAAGGTAATATGGCGATAAGATATCCCTTCCCTAATGAGGATTCTGCCGAACAAAAGGTGACTAAATGTCACGTTTTGTGAGAGGTGTTAGGGATAGGGTACTATCCTGTAAGGGAATTTCTTAATATTGGCACCCAACTTTGTCCTCTCTCACTAGGGAGGAAATTATAAAATTTATTTTGCTTCCGAATCATTAATTAGCAAAACTTGTATTTCTCCTGGTTTTAGAGTGGTTTTTATTGAACCTTTTTGAGTAATAGGAATACTGTCAACTCTAACTGGAATTACCATACTTTTGGTATTTAATTTTGGAACTTTTACTATTACATCAGAGTTGTTGCGGAAATTCAAGTTACCTATTACTACAAGATTTTGTCCGTTATAGCTTTCTGAGTACGCAAATACTGATGGATTTGTAACTTTTAATGGCGAAAATTTCCCATTATTTATAATTGTTATAAATTCTCTTTTAATTCCGTTTGCAAGTGCGAAAGATCTTTCAAGTTGTTCATTTTTACCGCCTGGTTGACGGGAAAAGTTGAAAATGTCAATTTTTCCACGATGAACAAAATAATAATCGTCGTCTGTATAGGTTTTAAATGCCTCTTTATTTGCCCACATATAAATATAATTGTCGCCACTATCAAAGCCGTCGACAAAATAAGAGTTTACAGGTAAAGTTGCATTTAACCAAATAATCATTTCGCTTAAATTTGTTCCGTTAATAAGCAATGGACTCATTTCGTCGTGGGTTGTAAAACTCCCGATTACGGCTTTGTGGTCTGAAAATTTAGTTAAATTATTATTTGTTGCAATAATTTGGTTAATTAATTCTTTCCCTGTTTTGTAATTTTTTATATTAAAGAAGCTTCCGTAGTATCCGTCAAATCCTGCCTCTAATAATTTGTTGTAAGGTGTAAATACTGCGTATGGTGAAACTGCTTCTGTCCAGCTTTCAGATGCTTCAGCCAACCACAAAAATTGAGGATCTTTAGTTCTTGAATAATCAATCAATTCTTTCCAAAATTTTGCTGGTTTGTTTGTAGCAACATCGGCTCTAATTCCGTCAGCTCCGATGCTTATAACCATATCAACAAAGCCTTTGAATAAATTGTAAACATCTCTGTTTACATCTGTTTCTGTTCCGGCATTGAGTAATCTTACGTCTGTCCAATCTGCAGGAATTACTGGTTGACCGGATTTGTCTTTTACAAAAAGTTCGGGTCTTTGCATATATAAGTCATAAGAACCGCAAGATGGCAAATCTATGATTACACGAATACCTCTTTTGTGAGCTTCGTTTACAAACTTTATTGCTTGGGATTTCGCAGAAAGTGCGCTTTTGTCGCTTACAAGTTGAGGATTGATTGTGTTAAAGCTAGATGCTGCATATAATGAGCCGGCTGTGCCTAATGCTTTTGTTTTACCGACCGGAGTAATAGGAAGAACGTGAATTGTGTTTATTCTTTTGGCAGCAAGTTCGTCAAGACGTGGAATTGCGTTTAAAAATGTCCCGCTTTCTTCTCCATCTTCAAAATCTATAATTCCGTCTTTGTTTATATCTTGTGCGCCGAATGTTCTTAGGTTAATTTCATATATTATTGAAGAATTTTTTGTAAACATTTTTCTTAAATCATTAACCCAAATATCCGCACTCATTGCGTATTGAGCAGTAAATCCGATTAAAGTTATAGCCAAAACCAGCTTTTTCCAAGATAACATATTTTACATCTCCCTTATCTAATAATTAACATGGTAGCAAATAATCTGGGATTTTGCAAATTTTAAGTTTTTAGTTTATAATTCAAAATATATGAAAAAATATTCAATTGGAATTGATCTTGGCGGAACAAAAATCCTAATCGGGTTAGTTGAAAAAGAGAGTGGAAAAGTAGTTAGCCATATCAAAAAAAAGACTAAAAAAGAAAAAGGTCCTGAAAACATTGTTAGAAAGATGGTTGAGGGAGTGGAAGAACTGCTTGAGGAAAGTGGAAAATCTTTTACGGAGATTAGTTCTATTGGTATTGGTTCTGCGGGGCAAATTGACAGGAAGAACGGAATTATAATTGGTGCGCCAAATTTAGATTGTTATAATTTGAATTTGAAAGAAATTTTGCAAAATAAATTTAATATTCCAGTTTTTGTTGGTAATGATGTTGAAGTTGCGACGATTGGCGAACAAAAGTTTGGAGCCGGAAAAGGTTGTGCTGACTTTGTTTGTGTTTTTGTCGGTACAGGAATTGGCTCGGCTATTGTTAAAAATGGACACATAATTTATGGAGCAACCGGAACAGCTGGAGAACTTGGACATATAATTGTTGATTTGAATGGTCGCCCTTGTGCTTGCGGTGCGCACGGATGTTTAGAAGCTTACGCTTCTCGTAGCGCAATAGAAACAAGAATTGAAGGAGCTTTGAAAAAAGGAAGAAAATCTTGTATTTCAGAGTATTTAGAGGAAGGAAAAGCGATAACTTCCAGTATGATTAGGAAATCTATAGAAAGAGAAGATGAACTTGTTACACAGTGTGTTTCTGAGGCGTCAGAGTATCTTTCTGGCGGTCTTGCGAGTGTAATTAATTTGATAAACCCTGAATTAATAATTCTTGGTGGTGGATTAATTGAAGCAGTTGATTATTTCTATAAACAAACGATTAAAAAAGCGAAATCAAAATCCCTACCTGTTCCTGCTGAAAAAATAAGGTTTAGTAAAACTATATTGGGCGATTACTCTGGAGTTATTGGAGCAGCACTTTTAGATGAAAGAGAGGAGATTTTATGAAAAAAATAATGTTAGTGCGACTTTCTTCTCTTGGAGATGTGATTTTTAATATTCCGCTTGCAAATGTTTTACAAAGAAACGGTTTCGAGGTTACATGGTTGGTTTCTGAAAAGGGAATTGATGTAGTAAAAAACAATCCTGCCGTCAAAAACGCTATTCTAATTCCTTTGCAGAGATGGAAAAAAGACGGATTTTCGATTAAAAATTTCTTTGAATTTCTAAGTATTGTAAGAAAAATAAGAAAAGAACATTTTGATATTGCAATTGATACTCAAATGATGTTCAAAAGTATGATTTGGATGAAATTGTGCGGAGCAAAACGTAGAATTTGTTTGAAAAACGGCAGGGAATTTTCTAGTTTTGGCGGAAATGAGGTTATTGACCCTATTCCGAGTGTAAATTTTTCCGCTCACGCAGTATTTCAACATCTTTGGTATGCGAAATATTTGGGATTGGAAGGTGCAGATGAAGTTAAATTTACGCTTCCTAAAGTTAGTGATGAAACAAAATTAAAGGTTGATGAGTTGTTGAAAGATGTTGATAAATCTAAACCTATTGTTGTTATTGCACCTGCTACTACTAGAAAATTAAAACATTGGAATAAAGATAATTGGAGAGCAGTTGTAAATTCAATAAAAGACAAATGTACTTTAGTGTTTAGCGGTGGTGCGTGTGATAATGAGTTAATTTCTTATATAAGCGGTGATAATTTCTTAAACCTTGCAGGAAAAACTGGTATAAAAGATTTGATAGAACTTTTTTCAAGGGCTGTTCTAGTTATGGCTCCTGATTCTGGCAGTGCGCATTTGGCAAGAGCAACCAATATTCCGGCAGTAATTTCTATATTTTGTTGTACACCGCCATCAAGTTATGGACCTTTTGGTGATGATAATAAATATTTTGCAATTTCTGGGCATTTGAAATGTCAGCCTTGTAATAGTCCTCGCAAATGTATGATTGAGGGGGAAGGTGCAGAACAGTGTGTAAATTATCCGGAACCCGAAGAAATTATAAATATTGTTAACAAAATATTACAAAACTGCGAACATAGTGTATAATAAATATATGAGTTTCTTAGATAAATTAAAGTATATATATAAACAGGTTTCTGAAGTAGAAAATACCATCTACAATGGAAAACAGGATTATCTTGAAATTTATGAGCGTAATTTGCAATTAGAGCAAGAGATTAAAGAGCGTACCCATGAGCTGAATATCGCAAATAAGAGAATGCTTACTTTGCAACATATTTGGGATATGATGAATGCTTCAAGACCATTGCAGAGCGTGTTAGAAACTATTGTTAATAATATTCAAGGAGAACTTGGATATCTCCATTGTAATATTATCAAAAAATGTGAAGATGAAATGGGGGTTTACCTGTGTGTTTTGGCGCAATCAAATGATGATGCTATCAAACGGATTGACAAACTTATTAAAGGAACAATTTTAACCAAAAGACTTGAATATTCTAATGATAGTATTTATGCAAAAGCCGCAGCAGAAAAAACAATTATGCAAACAACAGAAGTTGGGGAAACTTTAAAATCTGTTATTCCTGAAATTTCTGACGATATTATTTATATTATAAATAATGAAAATGCTTGCAAATCAATAATTACAATACCACTATATTCAAGAAATACTCATTATGGCTGGTTTAACGTGTTTTCTTCAAGAAAAGAAATGACGAATGGCGAAACTGATTTTTTGACGATTTTTGCTCAACAAATTGAAATGGCAATAACTATTGCGGATTTGTTTGAAGAGGTTAAGTCGCAAGCTGTTACAGATGGTTTGACAGGACTTTATAATAGAAGATATTTTGAAGAATATTTGAAAAAAGAAGTTACTCGTGCAATGCGTCAACAACAACCGTTTAGTATTGTAGGATTAGATTTGGATCATTTGAAACAAATTAACGACAAATACGGGCATGCGTACGGTGATTTGGCAATTAAAACTGTTGCAAATGTTTTGAAGAAAAATGCTCGTTCCATTGATACGGCAGCTCGTATGGGTGGAGAAGAATTTAACGTAATTCTTCCGGGTGTTGATTCAAATGGTGCAATGATTGCTGCGGAAAGAATTAGAAAAGCTCTTGAAAGTGAACAACTTGATACAATCGGACATATTACCGCAAGTATAGGTGTTGCAACATTTTTAGAACATTCTGACAATATTGAAGATATTCTTGAATTAACTGATCAGGCTATGTATCAATCGAAACGTAACGGGCGTAATCAAGTGACTTTGGCTAAACCTATTAATGAAACAAGTTGGCAAGAAATTGCGGTTAATACATTTATGGATATTTTGTCAAAACATAATATTCCGTTAAATAAAGATGTTACCGAAAATCTTAAAAACAAACTTAAAACGGATGAAGTTCCTAAAGAAGCACTTTATACTGTTGCAGATATGTTAACTCAAACTTACAATCCATTGCATCATTCAGGAGTTATGAAATCAAAAGTTCAGCTTGCGGTTAGCCTTGCGAAACGTTTTGATTTGCCGAAAGATGATATCGACAAACTTAGAATTGCAATGCTTTTGTATGATATTGGAAACTTGATGTTGCCGGCTGATCTTCTTCAAAAAACAGCTCCGTTGACGGAGGAAGAACGCAATCATATCAAAGAACATCCGCTTATTGCCGCAAGAGAAATTTTGAAACCGATAAGTTATATTCAAGATGTTATTCCGATAATTGAACACCACCATGAAAACTGGGATGGAACGGGTTATCCGTCAAAAATTGCGAAAGAAGAAATTCCAATGACTTCGCAAATTATTTTGATTGTGGATGCTTATTTTGCATTGACAGAACCAAGAACATATAGAGCAGAATTAACTCCGAAACAGGCTATAGAATTGATTAAACAGGATGCAGGTAAGAAATGGAATTCTACTTTGGTAGAAGAATTTATCTCGCTAATTGACCACGATATATAATGAACGAAAAAGAATTAATCAGAATAATAAAATTAAACTTAAATTCCGAATATATAGGTGACGATTGCGCTTATTTAAAGGATTTAGGAATTGTTGTTTCTCAAGACAGTTTAGTTGAAGATATACATTTTAGATTAGATTTAATAACTCCTTTTCAATTGGGTTATAAGTCTGTAATGGTTAATGTTAGTGATATTTGTGCATCTGGAGCTGAACCTAAATATTTGACTGTTGCATTATCTTTGCCAAATTATGTAGATGAAAAATTTGTTGAAGAATTTTATAAGGGGGCAAAAGCCGCAGCAGGTGATATGAAAATTGTCGGTGGTGATTTGACAGGAAGTGACAAATTATTTATTTCTGTAACGGCGATTGGAAGTGACAAGAATAGAAAAATTTCGTCAAGAAGTAATGCAAAAATTGGCTACAAAATAGTTGTTTCCGGCGAACATGGTAATAGCGCAATGGGCTTGAAATTACTGCTTGATGGGAAAAAAGATAACGTAAATTCAAAATTTATAAATGCTCACCTTATGCCCGTTGCAGAAAGAGAAATTTCTAAAAAAATTGCGCAAAATATAGATTTTGATTATGCTATGATGGATACGTCTGATGGGTTGGCTGATGCGCTAATTCAAATTGCAAACGCAAGTGGTGTAAAGGTAAAAGTTGATACTTCAAAAATTCCGCATGATAAAGATGTTGATATGCAAACAGTTTTGTATGGAGGAGAGGATTACAAACTGGTGGCGGCTATTCCAAGAGATTTTTTATCTGATGAAAAAAATTTAATTCAAATTGGAGAAATTGTTGAGGGAGAAGTCGGTTTGGAAATAGATGGAGAATTTTATCAAGATATTGATGACAAATTGTTTAATCATTTTAGGGAGCAAAATAAATGAAATTTAAAGTAAATGCAATTATTCCTGCTGGAGGAACTTCTTCTCGTTTTGGGAATAAAAATAAATTGTTAGAAAAGATTAATAACAAAGAAGTTATAAAATATACTGTTGAGGCTTTTGAAAAATCAAATGTTGATAAGATTATAATTTGTGCAAATATTGCGATTATGGATGAATTGAAAGAGATTTTGAAAGATTGCAAAAAGGTGCAAATTATTGAAGGTGGCGCAACAAGGCAAGAATCTGTTTTTAACGGTTTGAGAGCTGATGAATGTGACTATGTATTAATTCATGATGCCGCAAGACCAATGATATCAACAGATTTAATTAATCTTGCAATTGAAGAAGTAATTTCTAAAAAGGCTTTGACTGTCGCAACTAAAACGATTGATACGATAAAAGAAGTTCAAGACGGCAAAATTATTAGAACAATTGACCGCTCAAAATTATATAATACTCAAACTCCACAAGCTTTTCAATACGATTTAATAAAAGATGCGCATGTAAAATTATTCGGGCAGAGTTTTACTGATGATGCCGGCATGTTGGAAGAATTGGGGCAGACTGTTTATATTTTGAATGGTAGTTATAAAAATATTAAAATTACGACCCAAAATGATATTGATATTGCAAAAGTTTATTTGAGTTAGGATTTGACATCATAATACATTTGTCCGTATTCTAAAGTGCTGAAGCCTTGCCTTTTGTAAACTTCAATAGCTTTTTTATTATCGGGACAAAATTCTAGGCGAAATCTTGCGGGATTTGAGTTCTTTTTGATAAATTCAAAAAACTCACTTCCCAATCCAATTGACCTAAATTGTGGTAATACAAAAATTTCGTCAATCCAAATAACTTCTCCGCCAGCTTCTTGAGAAAACATTTTGGCTAAAAGTGCATAACCGGCTTTTTGATTATCTTTTTCAAAAATATAGCATTCAATGTAAGTGTCGGATTTCATCAATTCATCAAATGTTTTGGTTATATGCTCGGTTGGAATATCGTGCAAAACCGCATCAGAGCTATAAAAAGCTTTGACCGAATTTATATAAAAATCTCTATCTGTTGGTTTTATTTTTCTAATCATAATTTTTTAGTATCTGCAAACACAATCGTAAATTGCTTTGTAATCACTATTTTTATTTATATCTTGCATAGTTGTATTAAAGTTTGTCAAAACCGGTTCTTTGTATAAATAATCAAAATCTCCTGCGTAAGATTTTTTAATCCCGATTAGTTGGTTGCGACAATCAACTTTTGTACGCCATAAGTATGAAC
The DNA here is from genome assembly GCA_001765415.1 of Candidatus Melainabacteria bacterium MEL.A1. Taxonomy (GTDB): domain Bacteria; phylum Cyanobacteriota; class Vampirovibrionia; order Gastranaerophilales; family Gastranaerophilaceae; genus Stercorousia. Next base: position 895,988 of record CP017245.1, on the reverse strand, counting down.
CTGTGTTTGGAGTTGTTTTATATGCGTTCAACCAAACATATCCGTCTTTTCTTTGAATGTTTTTAAATATTCGTAAATTGTTGTTTACAAAGAAACAATTATATATGTTTGATTGAGGATATCTTGTATCCTGCAATTGAGGATATCTTGTATCTTGTGACATAATACTTTTTACATCATATACAAATATTAAACTTAATAAATCTTCTGTATATTTTTCTGGAAGTGGTGCATAACTATTTTTTTCTATTTCTTTAATTGATGCTTTGTCAAATTTTGTGCTTCCTGAAGATTGGAAAATGTTTACACCGTTTTCATAAAGACTTCCGTCTTTTTTGATAGTAAATACTAAAGCTGTTCGATATCTTTTGTTTGCATATCCAATCATTGATGGCTTCCAATTGTTTCGCAATTTGTTCTGTGTTGCGTTAATGTATTGTATTAAACCTTGTTCTTTAAATTTTTGTACTTCTTCTTTTGTTGGCTCATCGGGTGCGAATATTAAGTTTACAGAAAATTCATTCCTATTGTATGAAGAAGGTAGTGGCGGTAGATAGGCAAAACTATTTAGTGTATCAAGAACTTTTTGAGTATAATCCGGTATTGACGATGATTTTACAATTTTAGGAGTAGAAAAACTTCCATCTCTGTATATCGTAATATTGGCAATTGTTATGTAACTTGTTGCTCTTTTATCTGCTTTATAACTCCATTTATAATCGATGATTTTGCTAAGATTTAACATATATGGCAACAAATCTGTATAATCGTTGTCATCAGTGTATTGCCAGCCAATAGAGTCTGGTCGATCGGGAATACTATAATAGTCAATTGAATTATCCCCAATTTGAGGAAGACGAACAGGTTCTGCGGATGCTGATGATATCAACAAACCGCAAGACATAACAAGTAGAGCCATTAAAATTCCAAAGTTTTTCATATCTCTATAATAGGTATTTGTTTATATTTTGTCAACTTTCATTTTTCTTGAAATTATCATAAATACACCGAACAAAATCAAGATTACACCTATAGAAATTCTTATGGTTAATTGTTCGTGGAAGAATAAAATTCCGAAGAATATTGCGGTCAATGGTTCTAACGCTCCTAAAATTGCGGTATTAGTTGAACCTATGAGTTGAATTGCAATAGTGATTGTTTCTAAGGAAATTATTGTTGGGAATAATGCTAATCCGATTGCCAATAGCCATGATGTAGCGTGCGGTAAAATCTGTAATTTTGTGCAGAAATTTAGGTTTATGACATAAACTAATAAGCCAAATAGCATTACATAAAAACTTAATCGTGCGCTATCCATATTTTTTACGGACTTAATTGTTCTTACTCCAACGATATAAAGTGCGTACAAAAGGGCAGATGAGAGGACAATACTTATCCCTTTCAAACTCAGTGTTGTTCCTGTTTTTCCGTTATATAAAAGTATTATCCCTATTGAGGTTAAAATGATTGCAGTGATGACGGTTTTAGTAATTTTTTCTTTGAAGAAAATTGCCATTATTATTGCAACCATAACCGGATATATGAATAAAATTGTACAGGCAATTCCTGCTTCTATGTAGTGAAATGCTTCAAAAAGGGTTAATGACGATAGCGAAAAGAATATTCCTAACAAGAATAGCGGGATAAGTTCTTTTTTAGATATTTTTAAAGAAACTTTTTTGAAACATTTTAGCCACGCATAATAAATTAAAACGGCAAAAAAATATCTGTAAAATAACACAGAGTTTACCCCAATCCCTTGCGCATATAAAGGCAACCCGAATAATGGGTTCATACCGTAACTTGTTGATGCTATAATTCCGCTAAGTATTCCTTTAGTATTCTTTTTCATTTTTGGGCTTTCGCAAATTATTATAACAAAAAATTTATTTCTATTGAAATTTTGTCAAAAAAAATATATAATCTGTTTATGGAATTTGATGTTGAAATTTGGTTACAGGAATTTACACGTAAGCTCTTTGACGAGTTCAGTTCTCGTATAAAGTTTGTCGGACTTCAAGGAAGTTATAAACGTGGGGAAGCTACCGAAAATAGTGACGTTGATTTAGTTGTGATTTTGGACAAACTTTCTTTTGAAGATTTGATACAATACAAAAATATTGTGCATTCATTGCCATTTTATGAAAAGGCTGATGGTTTTATTTGTGGTGAAGATGAGATTTATAATTGGCCCAAATTTGAATTATTTCATCTTTTGAACGATACTTTGCCTTTACAAGGTAATTTGTTGAATTTTATTCCACCATTAAAAAGAGAAGATATTTTTAATGCAATAAAAATTAACTCAGCAAATTTATATCATAAAGTTTGTCGTGGTTATTTATATGAAAACCGAGATGAAGAAGTGCTTTATCAAGGTTATAAGAGTGCCTTTTATATTTTGCAGGTTGTATATTATTTGCGCTCAAATACTTATATTGATACAAAAAGAGAATTGGTTTATTCTCTTGATGGTGAGGATAAAGAAATTCTCCTTGTAATTTTGAATTGGAATTCTTTGGATGTTTTGGATAACGTAGATTTTTATTTTGAAAAACTGATTAATTGGTTAAAATTGCATATTTAATTTCTATTCAAAGCAGTTTTGTCAGTTAATTTGATTTCGTTTTTCAAATCGTTTAAAAATTCTTTTGTGTACAAAAAACCAAGATGTGAGCCGTTACTCAAAATTGTTGTATTTTGACCTGTGTAAATTTTTAATTTTTTAAGTTGTGATTGATTAGTTAAATAATCGTCAAGAGAGTGATAGATTTTGTAATTGTTGTTGTTTCTGAAAAAATCTTCTAGCGATAAAAGACTTACTTTTTCTCCAAAATCTTCTAAAGAATATTTACTTAAGAGATATTTTTCAACATAATCTTTATAATTCATATTATTAATTTTTGTATAAATATTGGTTTGTTTGTTTTTCGTGGTATTTTCCAGTGTAAATATTACGTCGGACAATTTTTGGTGCATAATAAATCCTGTTATTAGTTTTCCTTCATCTTCAGTAAATGGTAGTTTATTTATATTTAGGTTTGATTTTTCATTTTTCAAGTCAGATAGTTGAATGATTTTGGAAGCTGTTTGTGCCACTCGTTGTTGGAGATTGTCGGTGTTTTTATGCCAATCTTCTCCGTTTTTATCTATTTGTTTCATTGCGTACAAAAGATCTATTGGCGGGCAAATTGAAATGTATTTTGTTATATTAAGTGTGTTATTGTGATATTCGTTGTCTGCCAAAAATAAAGTTGCAAGTGCGCCAAAAGAAGTTCCGATTACAGTTTTGTCACCAAGTTTACAATTGTATTTGTGTTCAAGTTGGTTGACTATTTTAGTTGTGACATTTTTTAAATGTTGTGCATCTTCTGCAGGAACTCCAGGTACGTAATTATCGGGCATACTTTTTACAAATTCCCATTGAAAATGGCTTCCTTGAATTATTACGGAATACCCCTCGTCATAAAAAAGTTTAGCTAAAACTACAGAGTGATGGGATTGTATTCCTTCTCCGATAGATGGGTAGATTATTGCAACAGGAGAGGTTTTGTCTTTTTGCATAATATATTTGAATTTGTAGGCAGGTTTTCCTGCTATAATCCTGATTGCACCTGTATGGATTTGTTTTGAAAAACATCTGTTCCATATTGATAACTCATTCCAAATGGATTTGTTAATTTCTCTGTTTTCAAACAATGCTGTTCGCATTGAATCTACAACAGGGTTTTGTGGGTTGTAATCCTCAAGTAACAAATCTGCCATTAATTGAGAATTTGTTAAATCATAGCTTTTTAAAATAATATTATCTATATTGGTACCGCCTTTTATTATATCTGCAACGGTTAATTTTTCGTTATTTGTTTTGTCGTTGTTTTTCAAATCCATTTTTACAAGTTCAGGGTTAATGTCAGGTGGCAGTTCGTTTTCTATTGATTTGAAGCCGTTTTCTAAAACCTCTTTTCTATCCAAATTTTGGCATTTGATAAAATTGTCTATCCCGTAGATTTTTCGTGCTATTTCATAAGGATCAGCGTAATTTGATTCAACCATCTTGATTAATGGTTGTGAAAAAGATGTTCTATTTACTGTCAAACCTGCTTTTACCATTGCAAGAACCGGAGTTCCTACGTACGTTGTCGGGTTTAAAGATGTATCCAAGATTTTTCCTGCAATTCCTCGTGCGGTAGTTCCATTCATTACCGGTAGAACTATGTATGAGCCGGAACAACATTTGCATTTAGACAAAGCTTGTTCCATATCTTCATTTGATGGTTCAATTTTGAAAAAGTGCTTTGCAGGGTCGAACATTCCACCTAATCCCAAAGTTGTGTTTGTCAAAAATCTTACAGTTTCAGTTCCGGATGTTTTAAAATCTTTTTGAATAAGGCTACTAACAAGTCTTTTTGGGTATTCAATGTTTTTGTATGCGTTGTGTATGCGTTCAATTCCGTATTCCGGCATGATTGAACACCACAAAATATGAATCGGGCGAATTGCGTATTTGTTCAATCCTAAATTGAAAGCAAAAATTTTTCGATTAAATTTTTCGTATTTGTCTGCTCCCAGATACATATAGGCATAATCGGGATACTTGCTTTGTTGTTTTAGTAGTTCTTCTGCTCTACAAAGATTTGTAATACATAATAAAATTCCTAAAGTAATAAATAATTTTTTTAACATAAATCCTCTCTAACAAATTTATTTTTTTGTCAGATAAGCGAAAACTTCATTACTCAATAGTATAGTTTTATGATATTATTTTGAAAAAAGGAATGAGTATGGAAAAATATTTGACGGAAAAAGAAAAAATGCTTGCAGGAAAATTGTATGATGCGTTTTATGATAAAGAATTGGCAGATGACAGAGTAAAGGCAAAAACTCTTTGTCATAGATATAATATGCTTTCTCCTGAAAAAATTGATGAGAGAAAACAAATTTTGAAAGAATTGCTTGGTAAGACGAAAGAAAATTTTACGATTGAGCAAAATTTTTGGTGTGATTATGGGTATAATATTGAGATTGGAGAAAATTTTTACGCAATCATGATTGTGTAATGCTAGACCCAGCAAAAATTACGTTTGGTGATAATGTATTTATAGCTCCGCAATGCGGATTTTACACTGCAGGACATCCGCTTGATGCAGATGAAAGAAATTCTGGTTTAGAATATGCTTATCCGATAAAAGTCGGAAATAATGTGTGGTTCGGCGGGCATGTGTCTGTAATGCCTGGAGTTACGCTAGGCAATAATGTTGTGATTGGAGCAGGAAGTGTTATAACGAAAGATATTCCATCAAATGTTGTTGCTTACGGAAATCCTTGTAAACCGGTAAGAGAAATTACCGAAGCGGATAAGCTATCTATGGAGAGGTAGAGAGGCTAAGGGATTAGATGTGAAATCTGTGTCAAAAGCAGGTGCTTTAAGTGAAAAATGAGAAGTGAAACGTGAAAAGTTCGTATCGGTATGAATAAGTGAATAGTGAGTACCGTATCAGAAAAGTTGTTTTCTTTGTGAGATGTTTCTTTTCCTCCCTAATGAGACTCTGCCGAACAAAAGGTGACTAAATGTCACGTTTTGTGAGAGGTAATTTAGGTGGGTGCTATCCCGTTAGGGAAACATTTAACCTTCCTTGCAAAGGAAGGGGGACCGCTTGCGGTGGAAGGATTGTTTTTTTGTCTTGCGCAGACGGCGGGAACTTTTTGTGTAAAAAGTTCCACAAAACCACCCACACGCTCCATTCACTAATAACTAGTAAGTTCAACTAAAAAACAGTCAAACTCGCTACGCTCAAACAATGCCTGTTTTTAACCCTCTGTGTAAACATTTGTTCCTACATCATACATTTGTGTAAAGCTTTTTGTTGTTTGTTTCACTAACAAGTTATTGTTCATTTCGCTATCGTGGGATTATTTTCTTCTTCTTGCAACTACTTGAAAAATAATAAAAAATTTGTTAAAATAGAGATGTTGACAGAGAACAGAGAGGAATTTTTTATGGAAAAGAATTTATTTAAGCTCATCGGGGGGGGGGCAATAGTCTAAAACCCTCTCATAATCATGGTCTACGCCTGCTTTTAAGGCGCTTAGCCGCCTTTACTCTTGCAGAGGTCTTAATCACTCTCGGTATAATCGGTGTAGTTGCAGCTATGACAATGCCATCGTTGATTGCAAATTATCAGAAAAAGCAAACTGTTACACAGTTGAAAAAGGCTTATACAGAGCTAAGTCAAGTTATAAAATCTGCTGAACAAGAGAATGGAATGATTGAAACTTGGGATGTATCATCAATGCTGAAAGGTCAAGAAGGAGCAGATAGATTTGCTAATGAATTTTTAATTCCGTATATAAAAGTTATAAAGAAATGTTTTCCTTCAACATCAGAATGTTGGGCTGATGATGTTTATAATTTGAATGGTGTAAAATATTCTTACTTAGGAAACCGTGCGGAATTTAATTCTTTTGTTACTGTTTCTGGGTATAGTGTGTATTACTGGTTAAATGGAGATGGAACCGGAGGTTGGTTGTGGGTGGATTTAAACGGACCAAGGAAACCTAATATTATAGGAAAAGATGTCTTTGCTCTTACAATGCGATGGGTTCCTGATAGTAACCAAAATGGTCCTGTAACTTGTGAAAGGAGATTAGGGGTTTCAATGATTGGTGCAACTTGTAAATCAGAAACTTCTCCTCGAGATGGTTTGATTTCTGGTAATTTTACAAATGGGGTAAGTGATTACAAATGTAAAAAAGGTGTTGGAGGCTCTATAGCCGGAGTTTACTGCGGAGCTTTAATTATGTTAGATGGTTGGGAAATTAAAAGTGATTACCCTTGGTAAAAATACAATAAGGCTTTCGGGGAAACCGAAAGCCTTTTAAATTTATCTTAAAGTTTTTCTGAAAACTCTTTCCTTATAAGCCCAAAGCGTATTTGTTGCTTACGGAAATCATATCCATTGCATTAAAAATATTCTGTTGTGTTGATTGTATTGACTCTGCTCTTCCGGAAATACTTGCCAATTGCGTCTGAAATCCTTGTGCTGTTGCCATTTTTGATTTGTCACCGGAATTCAACATTATTTGAATTTCCTTTGAAATATTATCAATAATGGTATCTAGCGAATCATTAGATGATACTGTTACGCCTATTTGTGATGCAAGATTTTTGGCTTCCGATAAAAGCTCTTGCTCAGATGAATTACCTCCTTGTTGTTGCTGTCCCGCATTGTTTTGATGTTTCGCAGCCTCCGCCTGCGCAATTAGTGTCTGTGCCTGAGCTTCGGATGTCACCGTTGAAGGATCAATTCCCAAAGCTTCTAATTTTAATTTTGTTGAAGAACTCAACTCTGTTTCTGTTTTATAACTTGAAATCGCAGCAGTTTGCATATTGCTCACTGAACTGATTGATGTCATACTCATATCCTCTTATTTCTTTTCTTCTTTCTACTCCTTTTTAATTATATTTTTCCTGATGTCAACATTTTGCTGACCTTTTTTATATCGGATTTTTAATAAGAAAACTTTAATGTTTTAACTCGTTTATGAAGAAAGTGTTACAATAGACGAAAAAGCAACTAAAACGGGAAATTTCACTTTTTCTTATGTTTGTGTTACAATTGACATACGGAGTTACATTATGAAAAAGTTTTTAATACTGTGTATTACATTGTGTTTGATGGCATCAAGTGCCTTTGCGGCGGCTTATGTGAAAATTGAACCGGATTTCCTTCAACCTTCTCAAAGTAAAAGTTATGAGCAGGTTAATGAAACTTTAGCAATTATATTTAGCAAGATTAAACCGCAAATTAAAACAGACAAATATCCAAAATATTACCACGATTTTACGTTGGTAAAAGATGATGATACACAAAACAAATCATATCATTACGTAAAAAATGGCAATGCAGAATTAATCTATAATATTGATTCAAATGAATTGAAATTTGTATCTTTTAGACGACCAGAATTGATGAAAAGTCGTATTATTTATGATTATCCATCAGGGAAACTACATGCTGTTCAAATTTTTGTATCAGGTGCAGAATCTTTTGTTTTTAGTCCTGATGGAAAATACGTTGATTATGCTCCTTATGTAAAAGAAGTAAAAGAACAAGTTGTTAAAAATTGGAAAGTTCCGCCACGCAAGCAGATTGATATTTTGGCAAAAGGTCAAAAAGATTTGTTGGTTCAAATGGCTTTAACTCTTGACCGTAGTGGAAATGTTAAAAAATGCAGGATTTTAAAATCATCAAAAATTAAAATGTTGGACGATAACGCTGGCGCTGCAATCAGAGCTGCTGCTCCATTTAAACCATTCCCAAATAACTTTTTTAACGAAGAATTGGTTATAATTTTGAATTTCAATTTTAGTTTGTAATCGTACGTATTTTTTTAGGTTATAATGCCGTAGCATTTAATGGAGCTGAAAGTTCCAATTCTATAGTTGTTCCATCAGGGATTTGAACTTCTTCACCACGTTGCATTGTTCCTCGCAATCCGCCACCTGCAGCACCTAAGCTACCAAAGATTAACATATTTCTGCCCCAATCGTCTGTTCCGCCTCCAAGAGCTGTAAAAGCTGCGCCGACAAGCATACTGCCTAATGCTCCTATTACGACATCTCTTGTCATTTTTTTAGCTCGTTCGCTTTTTGATTTCAAATAAACTTTTTCAGTAGAAATCGAAATTTGTCCGCCTTCTGGGATAATTATTTCATTAAATGCAATTTCTATTAAGCCACTACCATAAGCTAAACCTGCATTTTTTGCATCTGTAGCTATCCCATAAACCAAACTTCCGGCAGGTGCGATTAATTTTCCGTTATATCTAAAATCATCTGTAAGTCGAACCGTCAAGCGATCATTTTTTTCTAAGCTTCCTGAATATATTCCAGAATCAAAAGTTACATTAAACTTTGTTCCTGCAGGAATATTTACAATATAGCCGTTCAATGATGGAGTTTTGATTTGTGTATAAGTATTATTTTGAACTTCATCTTTTAGAGTTGGGACATTTATTTCTGTTAAAGGAGTGCTTGTTTTTATCTCTGTTTGTCTGCGTTTTTTTGTATAATCTTGTTGAGAATTGTTATTGATATATTGGTACTTATTTCTGTCAAATTCAGCCTGTGCTTCGTCAGAAAAATCGTATTCTGCAAGTACAGGTAATGCGAGGATTTGAAAACATATTAATAGTGACAAAATCTTTTTCATCGTATTTACATTATAATATATTCTTGAATTATTACAATATTCTTGTTATAATTTGTAAATAAGGAGAGATTATGGAAAAAATATTGGAACTTTTAGCAGTTGTAATAAGTGCGTATATTATCGGATCAATTCCGACTGGTTATATTATTGTAAAAGCTTTTACCGGAGAGGATATTAGGACAATTGGATCTGGTTCAACCGGTGCTACAAATGTAAAAAGAGTTATGGGTAAAAAATGGTTTTTTATAACTCTCTTATTGGATGCTTTCAAAGGAGCATTGCCGGTAGTTTTGGCAGCGTTGTTTGCTAAATCATTTACAGGAATTGGGTTGTTACCTGTTTTGGCAGCGATTGCCGTAATTTTAGGTCATAGTAAATCAATATTCCTTAAATTTACCGGGGGAAAATCTGTTGCATCTGGAGTTGGAACAATTTTGGCTTTGAATTGGCAAGTTGGCTTGATTATTGCTGCAATCTGGGCAGTAATTACATTTTTCTCAAGATATGTTTCATTGGGATCAATTATTGCGCTTGCTTTATCACCATTTATTATGTGGGCATTTCACGCACCGATTGCTTATATCGGATATTGCGCATTGGGAGCTTTGTACATAATTTGGTTGCACAGAACAAATATTCAAAGACTTATTAAAGGCGAAGAAAACAAGGTGAGATAATGGATTTTACAGTTCTTTTAATTGCTTTAGGAATAATTATCGTATTATTTATTGTCGGAAAAATCTTTGCAATTTTGACGAAGGTCTTTTTTATAATCCTTCTTGTTGCCGCAATTGCAGTCGGATTTTTCTTTTGGCAAAACAATAACAAAGAAAACACTAATAAAACAAGTTATTGCGTAGAGCAAATGATGTTATAGGTTTAAGGTAATTAGGCTAGTAGACCCAACTTACAGTTCGGTTTCAATTATTGCCTAACCAATTTTTTCGTTCTTTTGAGCAACTTCGTAAGTTTTGATTGAGCGTTTGCCGGTCAAGCGTTTCATAAAGTCATAATATTTCCTTGTAAAGCCGGTTGCTTTTTCTTGTTTTTCTTCTAATGCAAGAAGTTGTTTTCTTGAGTGAGTTCCAACAGGTACTCCTACAGATTTTCTTGTTAACCATTCACCAATTGTGGTGTTTGTCAATGTAATCCAGCTCATTCCGAATAATGATTTGTGGTATTGTTTGCTGAATGTGCTATTAAACAAGTCAATCAATAATGTTTGGTAGAATAATCTTGAACCTTCTTGAACAAATCTTTCTTTGAATTTAGTTTTTGCACCGTCAACATCGTTACCGTTTGATTTCAACATAACCATGTTGTAGTTATCTGTCATCAAGAACCAAATTGTTGCGGCTAGTGCTGCGGTTTTTGCAAGGTTTGAAAGTTCACTGTTAGATACGTTTGACATTGTGTCAACGTTGAATGCTTTCAAGATATTGTCCGTAACGTAATCGTGGAATTGTTTTTTATCAATTTTGCCCGCAGAATATTTATCTGCCATATTTCCGATATTGTCAACACTTTTAGCAAGTGCAGAAATTTCAGAAGTTGATTTCGCAACTGGTTTAGCTCCTCTTTTTGTAATTGTTTGGATTGCATCATCAACCATTTTGTATGGTAGTGAACCATATTTCCAAATAAATTTGAATGGAGCTAGGACAAAGTTTACAAGCGGTTTAATTTTTTTATCTTTTTTGCCAAGACTGATTGAACCGTCTTCGTTTGTGGCAGTTTTTGCAATGTTTTTGTATTTTTCTGCCAGTGTTTCAAATCCGTTTTCTTTTAATACATTTGTAATTTGGTCAAATTGGGTTTTAGAAATTTTGTAATCTTCAATTTGAGTTAATTGATTATAATGATTTTTGAAGAAACCAGAGAAAGATCTCCAAGCGTTGTCTACTGCATTGATTTTTCTTGCTCCTTTTATAGCAAAACCGCCGGCAATAATAGTTCCTACTGCTTTCATAATTGTGTTGAATGAAAGTAGAGGTTTTTGTTCTTTTGATTTGTCAGCTTTTTTGTTTTCAGAAGCTTTGAAAGACATATCAGGTTTGATTTGAGCTTCTGGTGCGTTGTTTTTAGTATTTTCTTTTCTTGCTTGTTCTGGAGTTAATCTTGTGATATGTTTGCCGTTGATTACACGAGAGAAAGCTTCTGTTGTAAGTGTTGTCAACGCAGTCATCATCATAATTCCCATTTTAGAATTGTTGATGTATTTGTTTAACGCACCGAGTGTAACTAATGTGATGTATGCGTTAAAACCAATTCTTGCCATTTCCTGTTTAAATCTTACTTTTTGTTCGTGAGTTGCAGAATTTTTGTCATCATCCATCATTCTTGACAAGTTGTAAGCATCGTTAGCCAAAAAAATTGCAGGTGGTAAGCCTGAAACAAGTCTGTTTAAAGAACGTTCATGTTTTGTATCATAGTTTCCGGTTTTAGGGTCAAACATTTTTACTGAACGTTCAAACATTTTAGCTGATTTTTCTTCTGCGGTTTTGTCTTTTAGACTATCCATTGTTTCAAACAAGCCTCTTAAAGAGTTTGTTTGTGCATCAACTTTTGATCGTTGTCTTATATTTTTAAAGAAATCTTTTTGTAATGTGTTTTGCGCCCAACCTTTGAATGGTTTGATTTTACCAATTAATTCAACAGAGCCGTTTAGAATATCTGCCGGTAAAACTTTAAACGGATAAATCAATCCATCCCAGATTAATTGAGGAATTGTCTTTTTTTTGAAAGAGATATTATCGCCGTCTATTTTAACCATTTCGTTGGTCAAATTTGAATCTTTTACGTGGTTCAACAATTCTTCACCGATAGAAGATTTAATCGGTTTTCCTAATTTGTCTTGCGTAATTCCCATGTGTTCTCGTGAAAATTGCAAAAACTCGTTAATGCTATATTTGCCTGCTTCTTTGTAGCGAGGAGCAAATCTTAGAGCTAATCCTGTTGCTAAAAGTGCGCCTACTGTATAAAGTAGCGGTTTGATTTTATCATCTTTTTTAGCGGTTTTTGCCGGTTGTTTAGTCGGTTGATTTGCTCCACTAAAAGAAAGACCTTTAAAAGATAAATCATTTAGATTACTTTTTAAAGGTCTCTCGTTTATTAAATTTTTTGACATGAACTCGGAAGATAGAGGAACACGAGTTGGAGATAACTCTCCTAGTGCTTTATGTCGTTGTTTAACAGTGTCATACGTTAATCTTCCTACTATCATATTTTTAGTCCTTCCCGACATGTATTTTTTACTGAACATAAAATTTTGACAAGTCCATGATTACAAAAAATTTACAATATTTCATAATTAAATATTCTTAATCACTTCAAGAACTAGTGACTTAAATTTTACTTTAGCTTTGTTGGCTGAGTCAATTACTTCTTCGTGAGAAAGTTTTCCACTTGTTTCTGAACTTGCGGCGTTTGTAATGCAACTTATGCCCAAAACATTTAAACCGCAATAATTTGCGACAATTGCTTCCGGAACAGTTGACATTCCTACTGCATCTCCACCTAATTTTCTAATCATTTTGATTTCGGCAGGAGTTTCATAACTAGGGCCTGAATTTGCCCAATATACACCTTCTTGCAGGGTTATTCCTAATTTAACGGCACATTTTTCAGCCAATTCAATCAAATTTTTCTTGTAAACTTCTGTCATATCAGGAAATCTTTCGCCCAAATTGTTGTCATTTGGGCCAATAAGAGGGTTTGAACCCATGTGGTTAATATGGTCTGTAATCAACATTAAATCTGCTGGTTTGTAGCTTTCGTTTACTGCTCCGGCTGCATTAGTCAAGATTAGAGTTTTAATTCCTAATGCCTTCATAATCTTTACAGGATAAGTTATTTCCTGCATAGAATGACCTTCATAATAATGATTTCTTCCTTGCATCATAACAACATTTTTGTTGTTGATTTTTGCAAAAACCAATCTTCCTTTATGTCCTTGAACAGTGGATTTTATAAAATTTGGAATGTCATTATAGGATACTGCAATATCACAATATTCATCAGCTAATTCTCCTAAACCGGAACCTAAAATAATTCCGATTTCTGGTTTGAAGTTATTTGTTTTTCCATTAATAAATGCGACACTGTTCTCCATAATTAACCCCTTTTTTCTAGTGATTTTTCAAATAATAATATGATTTTTTACATAAAATGGCACAAGTATTCACTTGTGCCATAAAAATTTTATCTTAACCTACTAATCTATCTTCATCAGCTTCTGCTGCTTTTACCATAATGGCATGTTCAACAGGATTTTCTTTTTTGTAAGTAGTGTCAAAATTTTCTTCAAAATTGAAATCGTCGTGAGCTTTTTTAGCTTGGTTTTCGTCTACTAGTTTTTTAGCTAATTCAGCAATTTCATACACCAATTTATATCTGTTATCAGTGTTATCGTTTAAGTCCCACGCAATTTTAATTATTTGATCCATCATAAGTTAATAAACCTCACTTTTACATTATATATTTATAGTATAATACAAAAAATATTTTGGCAAGTAGCAAAAAATCATGAGTTGTTGTATAATCGTGATATGAAAATTTTCAGCGGAATACATAAATATGTTTTGATAGAATTTGCAATATGGTTCTTTATTTTGTGTATTGCGGTTACCGGAATTAGGATACATAATTATAACAAGGAAAAATCACTAGTAACTTATCAAATATTTATGCCTGATGTTGATGGTTTGGTTGTTGGCTCGCCTGTAAAATTTATGGGGGTTCAAGTCGGATATATCGAAAAAATTCGTGTTGTTCGAGAAGATGTTTATGTAAAAATTGTTATAACGGATAAAGGTGTAACTTTACCGAAAGGTTCTGTTGCTACAGTAGAATTTAACGGTATGGGCGGTTCAAAATCGTTGGAAGTTTATCCTCCATCACAAGAGAGTTTAGCTATTAATAAATTAATTGTCGTGCAACCTCCTACAAGACTTAATGACGCAATGGGGTTGTTAAGTGAAATGTTTGATAAAATAGGTTCAATTACTACGAGAATGTCTGTTTTTGCTAAAGAAACAGGCATGGATGAAGGCGATACCGGAATTAATTTGGATGAAATTCAATCAAATATGAACATTTTTGATACAATGATGAAAGAAGTTTCTGATATTAAGAATAAAGGAGTTGAAAATGAACAAAGAAAAAGTGAGAATAATCAATAATCCTGTTGTACTTTTAAATTTGTGTACTATGCGTGACAAAGATACTGACAGTCAAGGGGTTAGAATTGCGACAAGAAAAATTACAAGGTGTCTTTTATATGAAGCCGCAAAAAATTTGCCACTTGTAGATAAAGAAGTTACAACTCCTCTAACAACATTTACTGCAAAAACTGTTGATCCAAATATAAACTTAATTATTTCTCCAATTTTGCGAGCAGGCTTAATTTTCACGGATGAAGCAATTGATATTTTACCGCAAGCTTGTATTAGGCATATTGGAATGTACAGGGATGAAAAGACATTAAAGCCGGTTTGGTATTATAATAAAGTTCCTATGGATGCTCCAAATCCTGAAAACTTCTATATATATATTACAGATCCAATGCTTGCAACAGGAAATTCCTTAATCGAGGCGATAAAATTGTATGCAGACAAAGGTATTCCAATTGATAATATTAAGGTTATTTGTATAATTGCAGCACCTCAAGGTATTGAAAATATTCAAAAACATTATCCAGATATCGAAATTATTACTGCGGCAGTTGATGATCATTTGAATGAAAAAGGATATATTGTTCCTGGCATGGGCGATGCTGGAGATAGAATTTTTAATACGTAAGGAGATATATACGTAGTTGTTTAGGAGCAAAGACTGTATTAAAAGCAGCTAAGTAGCTAAGTGAAATAAAGTCCTCCCTTGTGAGGAGAGGATTTAGGTGGGTGCTATCCCGTAGGGGAATGTTACAAGCTTTCACCCATCTGCCTTTCAGGCATCTTCCCTATGACAAATAGGGAAGAATTTAGGCAACTACTTGAAAAACAATAAAAAATTTGTTAAAATAGAGATGTTAACAGAGAACAGAGAGGAATTTTTTATGGAAAAGAATTTATTTAAGCTCATCGGGGGGGGGGCAATAGTCTAAAACCCTCTCATAATCATGGTCTGCACCTGTTTTTAAGACGCTTAGCCGCCTTCACTCTTGCAGAGGTCTTAATCACTCTCGGTATAATAGGTGTTGTTGCAGCAATGACTATGCCGACGTTGATTAATAATATCAATAACAAAGCAAATATTAATAAATTAAAAAGGGAGTATTCTCTTTTTCAGCAGGCATTTCAACAAATTGCAGC
The DNA here is from genome assembly GCA_001765415.1 of Candidatus Melainabacteria bacterium MEL.A1. Taxonomy (GTDB): domain Bacteria; phylum Cyanobacteriota; class Vampirovibrionia; order Gastranaerophilales; family Gastranaerophilaceae; genus Stercorousia. The sequence continues at coordinate 880,465 of CP017245.1, read as the reverse complement.
AGATAATGATTTGGAATTTAAAAATGCTGTGGTAGATTGCCCAGATAGTACAAAGCACGCTTGTTTAAAAGATATTTTTAAATCGAAATTAAAAACAGTTGCAGATTGTGATAGTAACGATGGTGACAATTTAGGTAAATGTTTTGTGCAAGATAAGGATGCCAAAAAGTTAAATGGAGAGTCCGTTCCATTGTATGCTGGTTATTTTAACCAAAACACAACTTCCGGTTTGGTTTTGGACGATGGAGCATCTGCTGCAATATGGTTGGATGCAATGGATTGTACAAACGCTCTTAGCAGTGTAAAACAACGTTGTGGTTGGTTTGTTATTGATGTAAATGGTCCTCAAAAAAGACCTAATACATGGGGAAAGGATTTGTTTTTGTTTTTTCTTTACGCAGATCAAATAATGCCAGCTGATGAAAATACAACGGATTATGCCAATTACAGGGATGATTGTGAAACCGGTACAAACTATGGTTTGACTTGCGCAAGTAAGTATTTATTTAAGTAATTAAGAGAAAATCGTATTTGTAAAAAATGTTTATAAAATTAAACCAAAATCTTAACTTCACCGACTTTTTGGTTGTGCAAAGTTTTAATGTCCAAATCCATTGGAATATCTGCCCAATGCAAATTTTTTAATGTTTGACAAACGACTAATTCTCTTGCTTTCATATCGCAATCAGAAATTTTTACGACAAAAGCTTCTTCGGATTTTGTATTAACAACGATGCACAAGCCACCTGCGCCAACTTTTGCAACAATGTTTTGAGAATTTTCGATAATTTTTGTATCAGTTCTGTCTTCGCCTCCGATAATGTATGAGTGGTTTAAGAACGCATTTTTGATTTTTTCATATTTGGGATTGCAAAACAAGTTCAAATACCCATGCAACATATTAGTTAATGGCATTGAAACAATCGGAACTCCGCAACCATCAGTCGTTATGGGATATTCTTTAGGAACTTTACACAATTCGTAAATTTTTGATTTGATAGCTTTTTGTAAAGGATGTTCCGGGCTGTCGTATGTTGCCAAATCCCATTCTTTCATCTTACACAAACCCAACATCATAACGTGTTTGCCTGAACAATTGTTTTGCAAAGGATGTTCTGATAAACCGTTTAATATCATTTTTGTTTGTTCGGTTTTTGATAAAGGTTTGTGTAATCCGCATTTTAAGTAGCTTTCATCTAATCCTATTTTTTTTAGAAGATGTTCGGCTGTTTTAACATGGATTTCTTCGCCAGCGTGGGATGCGCAACAAATTGCGATTTCTTCTTCAGTCATTTCATAGAATTTATCCATCCCATAATCTATTAAAAGGCTTGCTTGTAACGGTTTTGCGCAGGAACGGAGGTAAAATGGATAGTTTTTTGCATCTCCTGTAAAATCAAATGCTTTATTTTTGTTTGCAAGTACAATAAAGCCATAATGTTCTTGATCTACAAGTCCATCTCGTTCATATTCTATTAATAATTCCGGTTCTGTGTTATTGTTGACCATTTCTCTTTACCAATTCTAATAATTGAAGCATTTTGCGTTTAAGTTTAAGATTTTCGTCTTTAAGTTTTGCAATTTCCTCTTCATATTTTTGGTTTTCGTTAGAGAAAGTTGTTTCCGGTTTTGGAACAGTATTATAGTCAAGAATAAAACGTTTTTTTGCTTCTTCTTTCAATTGAAGAACTGCTTTCAAATCTCCTTCTGAAACATAACCTAATTGAACAAGAATTTCTCCAAATTTTTTCGGGTCATCTGAACTTTCTTCATCTCTGTGGGCAAGAATTGCTTTTTGTAATTGGTCTACGGTTAAACTCCCTTTTTGTTTGAAATATTCGCCAACTCTAAATTTTCCTGCAATATAACCTGCCATTGCATGGATTTCTTTAGAGTCAGGAACTTTAATAAAGTTTTGTTCAAGACAAAGTTCATAATATTTTGCAACTTCTTCCATTGACAAGAAAGTATTTACAGAAATTTCAATCATGCTATATTCATTTGCACAACCTTGAAGGAAATTGTAAATATTGTTGTCAAGTCCGCATTTATGTTCCATCAGTTCTGTTTTACCCTTGAATGTAAGAGTTGGAACAAATGCTGAAAAGATATCTTGTTTGTGATTTCTCAAAAAATCTTCGCAATTATAATCTTGCATTTCTTGTGCGAGTTTCAAATAAATAACTTGTTTAATCCAAAGTGGAATGTTTAAAACTTTTTCCAAAAATAATTCAAAAATGTTCTTTCTCAAATCAACCTCTCAATAAATCCTATGTGTTTTTAATTATAACATACTTATCATTTTTATTCAAGTTCTAAATACTTCTATTTTATCCCCCAAAAGACGGATTAAAAACTTCTGCTTTGTGGTATTGATTTATATTTGTAAAAATTGTATTATAAAAATACGAAATAGGAGAACTTTATATATGGAAACTGAAATGAAGAAAAAGATTTCAATTGCAGCAATTGCAGGTGTGGGCATACTTACAACAATAAAACTTGCCATTATATATTATAATTCAAACTTTAACCCTTATGCACTTTCAAGCTTTTGTTCTGTGAACGAATTTATTGATTGTGATGGGATTGCCAAAACTCCGGAAGCACAGTTTTTAGGAATTCCTCTTGCATATTGGGGAATGTTCTATTATGCTTTTGTTTTCTTGATGTTATTTGCGCCAAAACTGAAAAATATAAAATTATTAAAATTTTTGGAAGTATTCAAAAATCCGATGGACTATATTGCATCATTAGGTTTGTTTGCTTTTATAGTTTCAATGGTCTTATTGTCATTGAGTTTGTTTGATATCAAAAAACTTTGCGTTCTCTGTGCATTTACATATATTTTAAATCTGGCAATCGGTTGTATTGCAACAGATTTTAAAAATGGAGGTTTTATTCATTCCATTAAACAAAGTGTACAAGATTTTCTTGATGCAATTAAAATTAAAAAATATTTAATCGCTTTTATTGCCGTTATGGCTGTGGCTGTCGGATTTTTAACTTATACAAGAGTTAGTTTTAAGTTTGCTCCACAAGTAAAAAGGCAGATGGAATTTAAGGAATTTAGACATAAGAAAAATCAATTTGCGGTAAAAGGTAATTTGTTAGGCGATGAAAATGCAAAAGTTACTGTTTATGTATATTCTGATTATCAATGTCCGATTTGTCCCGTTCACAACGTTATGATGCACAAGTTGGCTAAAGAAATGAAGAATATCAAGATTATTCACAAAAATCTGCCACTTGATACAAATTGTAATGCTTATTTACAAGCTCCTTTTCATCAAGGTTCTTGTATAGATGCGCAATATTCTGTTGCAGCGGAAAAACAGGGTAAGTTATGGGAAATGAATGAAATCTTATTTGAGAAAAAACCTCAAACCGAAGAAGAAATTCTTAAACTTGTTGCAAACAAAGGTTTTGATACTGATAAGTTGCAAGAAGATGCAAATAGCTTAGAAACATTGTCAGAAATTAAAAATGATATTGATTATGCCTATAAACATGGTATTAACGGTACTCCGTCAACAATGATTAATGGAAATGTTTATGTTGGTGTAAAAACTTATAATGAGTTTAAAGATTGGGTAAAAGAGTATGGAGCAGAAGAAAGATAAAATAGTTCTACATGCTTGTTGCGCAATTTGTTCAGGATATCCTGTGTCTTTTTTACAAGATGCAGGATATCAGGTTATAGTATATTTTTATAATCCAAATATTTATCCCGATAATGAATATCAAAAAAGATTAGAGGCAGAAAGAACTTTGTGCAAACATTTTGGGTGTGAATTAGTTGAGGCAGATTATTGCCCAAATGAATTTTATGAGGTGGCAATAGGATTAGAAAACGAGCCGGAACGTGGCAAAAGATGTGATAAGTGTTTTGAACTTCGTTTGAAAAAGACAGCAGAGTTTGCCAAATCAAGAGGAATTGAAAAATTTACAACTTCAATTGTTATAAGTCCGCACAAAAATTTTCAAAAACTTTCTGAAATCGGAGAAAAAATTGCACAAGATGAAGGTTTAAATTTTCTTGCAATTGATTTTAAAAAGAAAGATGGTTTTTTGAAAACAAATAAAATTTCCCGTGAACTCGAGTTATATAGGCAAAATTACTGCGGTTGTAAATTTAGTTTAAGATAAATCATATATTTACACTATGATTTATCTCAAAAATGTTATATAATGAGATAAAAAGCTTGATTTGTGGAATAAAATAATTAAAGAGAGAGAAAAAAGGATAAAAGTATGAATAACAAGTTTATTTGGACATTAGCATTATTACTTGCAGCAAGCTCAATGAGTGCGTTTGCAGTTGGAGTTGATAAGTTGCAACCTCTTGATGACGCATCAAGAAGTTCTAGCTATCAAAACGCAGTTAAATCCGATATTCAAAAAGCAAAAGCAAAACAAGATGCAGTTGAAACATCTCAGTCTGGAGGAAGTGTCGATTTTAATAGTATTAATACTAAAACAGTTTATTACCCGTATGCTACAACTAAAAGTATTGCAGCTAAATACAAAATGGGTAATTATTCAGGTTGTATGCAAGAATGCTATTCTTTGTTAAAAAAACAGCCAAATAATGCAATTGCACATTATTATTTAGCAATGGTTTTCACTCATCTTAATATGAAAGATAAAGCGGTTGAAGAATATAATAAAGTTATAAGTATTCATCCAAACCAATATTTGGTTGATTATGCTACAAAAGGGCGAGATTGCTTGACAGATGGGCCGGCATGTCATCCGCAAGAACAAAAAGAAGTTGAACAACTTGATGATTTAGATAAATTTATTAGAGCGCCTTATGGCAACGGTTTGTCTCCGGAATTGAATAACGAGGTTCGTCAAAAACAACTTAATAATATTCAAGAAACAATTAACAAAAAAGACAACCTTGAAAATAGGGACATCCAAAGAATTAAAAAATTTGATAGTAACAAAACAGAAGCAGAAGAAACAATTAAAATTGCACAAGTGTCTGATGATGAAGTTTTGAAAGCTATTAATACATTGAAGGAAGCCGGTGTAAATGTTTCTGTGCAAACTTCAGCTACAGAAAATCCTTATGCAGCGATGGCTCAATATCAGGATCCAAGAGTTGCAGAAATGAGTATGTTGTTAGGTAATAATAATAACAATAATAACAATAGTATGATGAATATGATACCTATGTTGATGAGCCAAGCTCAAAAAGGTGAAAATATTGATCCTCGAATTATGCAAACTATGATGATGGATTCTATGATGTCAGGTTTTAATAACTTGAATAATAACAACAATAATAATTACTAATATATGGATTTAGATTACAAAAAAGCTAGAGAAAAATTGTTGACAGGTTTTGTTAAAGACTGTCAGCAATTTTTCATTAAAAATGGATGCGTGTTGGAAGATGCTTATCTTCATTTTCTTCAAGGCGATTTGGAATATGCGAAAAAACAGTTTTCTTTAATAGAAGATGTTAATATCAGAGCGCATTGGGCTTTGTTTGAAATTTCTTTAATAGAAGGCGAAATCCAAGAATATCCGTCATATTTTGAGTTGAGAAATTTCTTAGAAATTGACTTGAATATTTTAATAACTTACTGTATGGGAACTTTTGTTGAAAAAATAATCAGATATTCTGATTTTATGTACACAATTAATCCGGAAGTCCATAAATTTATTGGCAGAGTGTTATATAACAACAATTTGAAAGAACAAGGGATGTTCTTTTTAAACCGTGCAAAAAGTTATTTTTATCATGATCCAGAACTACATTATTTGTTAGCTTATATTTATTACCAAGACAAAGATTTCACAAAAGCTAAAAAATCTGTAGAGGATTGTTTGCATATTTTACCGGACTATTTCCCTGCGAGAAATATGAAGCAAAAATTAAATGAGAATAATTTGTAGATTTTAATTGTTCGTGATACACTTATTTTACAAAATACTTTAAGTAGGAGAAAATTTTATATGATTATAATTATGGAGCGTAATGCGACCAAAGTTCAAATACAGCGTGTCATTGATTTTTTGAAAGATAACGGATTTGATATAAGATTTAATCAAGGTCAAGTTCATACCGTAATTGATGCTATTGGCGATAAAACAACTGTTACACCCGGCAGGGTTGCGGCTTTTGACGGGGTAAAAGAAATTAAAGTTATCAGAGAACCTTTTAGATTGGCATCTCGTGATAGAAAACCTGATGATACGGTTATTGAGTTTTCTAATGGAGTAAAAATCGGAGGAAACAATAAACCGGTAATGATGGTTGGACCTTGTTCAGTTGAAGAAGATTATGATGGTTTGTTGCAAACTGCACTTGCGGCGAAAGAAATGGGTTGTGAATTTTTGCGTGGCGGTGCATTCAAACCGAGAACTTCTCCTTATGATTTTCAAGGTTACGGTGAAAAGGCTTTAAAATATTTGAAAAGAGCTAGTGAAGAAACAGGCTTGTTGACAGTTTCAGAAGTTATGGATGCTTCGGATTTGGATATGATGTGCGAATACGTTGATGTTTTGCAAATCGGAGCAAGGAATGTTCAAAACTTCAAACTTTTGCATGCAGTAGGTAGATGTAGAAAACCTGTTATTTTGAAACGTGGTCTGGCAAGCACGATAAGAGAATTTTTGTTGGCAGCAGAACATATTTTGTATAATGGGAACCCTAACGTAATTCTTTGTGAAAGGGGAATTAGAAGTTTTGACAGTGCGTTTACTCGTAACGTTATGGATATTGCATCAATTCCGGTTATCAAAAAATATTCGCATTTACCTATAATTGTTGACCCTAGTCACGGGACAGGACAAAGATATTTGATTGAGCCTATGGCAAAAGCAGGGTTGGTTGTAGGTGCTGATGGTGTGATGATGGAAATTCACCACGATCCGGAAAATGCTTTGTCTGATGGAAAACAAAGTTTGCCATTGCCTATGTTTAAAGAGGTTATGGGTAGAATTAACAAGTTTAATGAAAGTTTGCACTACGAAAAAACTTGCCTTTCAGCTAACGTCGAAGCTTAGATGCAAAGTCTGTATCAGAAAAAGCAATAAGGTGATAGGGCTTAGGATGTTTAGTGAAAAGTGAAAAGCCCGTATCGTTAAAGTTATTACCCTCTCTCTTTGTGAGATAAAGTGAACCATAGTAAGTAGTGTAGAATGGTTATTCCTCCAATGTTTTATACGTTTCTTTGGAAAAATCCTGCTATTTCTTTATGTGGGAAGAATTTTACAACTGGGCGACCGTGTGGGCAAGTATATGGCATTTTGGTTGTGCGCCATTTTTTTACAATCTCTTGCATTTGCCAAGTTGATAATTTTTGACCGGCTTTTACAGAGGCTTTGCACGCAGTTGTAATCAAGATATGTTCTTCAAGTCTATCAATATTACCTTCAATATTCGCTAAAATATCTGCCAAAATTTCTTTTGGGTTTACTTTTGCAATCATTTGTGGGACTTTTCTGAAAATAAGTTCGTTTTCTTTTAAAAATTCTATTCCAAATCCGAATTTTTCAAACTTGTCGATATTTTCTTTTATTAATTCGGCTTCCGTGCTAGAAACCGGTACTACATCAGATACAAACAACATTTGAGATACTATATTTTTTTCTGCCATAAGTTTTTCATAAATATATCTTTCTTCCGCAATGTGCTGGTCGATAATTTCAAGCCCATCTTCTTTTTCAACCAAAATATATGTGTTTTTGTACTGTCCTATAATATTTTCTTCCGGTTCTGGCTCTTTTTCTACAGGCACAAAAAACTGACGTTGTTCTGTTTTTTCTTCTTTTTGTTGAGAAAAATTTTCTTCTTCCTCTTGCATAAGTTTGTCGGAAACATAAATTGTGTCATCTTTTTTGTCAAAATATATTTCGCCAGAACTTTCCAATTTCGGCTGAACAAAATCAACTACGTTACTTTGTTGAACCGGTTGCGGAGTAAAACTTTGAGGGTCAAAACTTCTTGCTGACTGGCGTTCTATATAATTTGTTAAACCTGCCTGAATTGATGCGAAAATAAAGTTGAAAACTTGGTTTGTATTTTTGTAGCGGACTTCTTTTTTTGTCGGGTGAACATTTACATCCACATCAGCCGGAGGAAGTTCTAAGTTTAGCACTACAAAAGGGTATTTCCCATTTGCGATTAAACTTTTGTATGCAGTGTCAATCGCTTTTTGGAATACCGGACATTTTACTGTTCTTCCGTTGATATAGATGTGATATCCTTTTTTGCTTGAACGAGTGTAGTTTGGTGTACTTACGTATCCGCTAATTTTCATTCCTGCGAGTTGGTCTGTTTTTAAAACTTCTTTTAGATTTGAAATTATGTCTGTAGAATATACTTCCTTAATTGTTTGTAAAAGATTGTTCTGTCCTGACGTTTTTAAAACAATTTTTCCATTCTTCTTCAATTCAAAAGAACATTCTGGGTGAGCCAATGCGATTGATTGAACAAGTTCTTGTATGTATGAAAATTCCGTATTTGAGCTTTTTAAAAACTTCAAACGAGCAGGGATATTGTAAAACAAATCTCTGATATCCATAATTGTTCCGATTGCGCAACCGGTTTCAACTTGCTTAACTTCTGAGTTTTCGCATTTTACTTTTGTACCTGTGTCAAAATCTGCAGTTCTTGTCGTACAAGTTAGTTTTGAAATTGAAATTATACTAGATAAAGCTTCGCCCCTAAATCCAAGAGTGTGAATATTGAACAAATCTTCATCTGTTGCGATTTTGCTTGTTGCATGTTTGGAAAAAGCAAGCATTATATCATCAGGATAAATTCCGCAACCGTTGTCTGCAACCCTGATATCTCTGCAATCATTGTTGATTTCGATACTGATTTTTGTTGCACCTGCATCAACAGAGTTTTCGGTTAATTCCTTTACTACAGATGAAGGACGTTCTATTACTTCACCTGCTGCAATTTGGTTAATTAAGTGTTTTGAAAGTTGTTTTATCCTCGCCATAATAATAAATCCCTCAATCCTTTTATCAATCTACATCAAACACAAATTCATCTAAATGTTTGATTACAAATTTGAAACATTTCTGTAAGATGATAGGGCAATAGGACGATAAGCCGGTAAGGCATTTTATAGATAGGGAGATTAAGGACTTGGCAAGAGTTAGAACAAATACAAAATTAAAACCGTCGAAGAAAGCTGATTTGCAGGTAGTTAAACCTGTCAAAACAACCAGATACAGTGATATTGATTTGAACAACTGGAAAGCTTATGATCACGTTAAAACTGATACTTTGTGGGAATTTCCTACAAGATTGAAAGAAGGCGGTCATTCTAACGAATATCACGGGAACTATATTCCTCAAATCGCCCAACAATTGTACGAAAGATTTACAAAGAAAAATGATGTGGTGCTAGATTTGTTCTTTGGTTCTGGTACATCAGGAATTGAAGCTATTAATATGGGTAGACGTTGTATTGGTGTTGAATTGAAAGATGAATTAGCTGAAAGTGTTTCTCAAAAATTCACTCCAAAACAATTGGTTACAGATGTTCGTATTATCTGTGCAGATTCTGCTTCAGAAGAAATGAGAGAAAAAGTTCAAGCAAGTTTAGATATTATGCGTGAAGAAAAAGCTCAATTCTTAATCCTTCATCCTCCTTATGATGATATTATCAAGTTTTCTGATAAAAAAGAAGATTTGTCTAACTGTGCATCTACAGAAGATTTTTACGATTTGTTTGCTAAGGTTGCTAAAAATGGCTATGATATGCTAGAAAAAGGCCGTTTTGCAGCTCTAATCATTGGCGATAGTTATAAAAATTCAGAAGTTCAGCCTCTTGGTTTTGAATGTATGGCTCGTATGATGGCTTTAGGGTTCAAATTGAAAGGTATTATCGTAAAAGATATTCAAGGTAACGAACGAGCTAAAGGGAAAACCGCAAACTTGTGGAGATACAGAGCTTTAGCCGGCGGGTTCTTTATCTTTAAACACGAATACGTTATGATTTTTGAAAAGAAATAGATACTACGTATGTAGCCCTCTGTGACAGTATTGGTTCATACTTCGTGTTTTGGTGTAATGTTCTACTATGTACGTAGCCCTCTGTGACAGTATTGGTTCATACTTCATATGTTTGTGTAATGTCTTACTACGTACGTAGCCCTCTGCGACAGTGTTGGTTCATACTTCGTATTTTGGTGTAATGTTCTACTACGTATGTAACCCTCTGTGACAGTGTTGGTTCATACTTCATATGTTGGTGTAATATGGGTTCAAGTTTGTCGTTCGGCTCTACTAATCCGACAATGTAATTATTTATTTATTACCTTTGTAACATATCGTAAACAATTATTGCTTATTTATTGGTTTAATTTATAATTAGACCGATGAACACTATCTCTGTAAATAATTCATATGCCCCTCAATCTTTTGGAACTGTTCCGGTAAAGACAGTTTCAAAACATCGTGTTAGGAATTACAATCGTGATATTTCTAAGGCCGATAAAACCAAAGCATTGATTGGCTCTACTGTTGGAACTGTTTTGCCAATTTTATTTATGATGAAAAAACAAGAAGTAAAAAATCCTTTGAAACTTAAATATGGGATGTGGGATATGATAGGAGTTTCTGCTTGCTCTATTATTGGTGGTGTTGGAGCAGGTTTGATTGCTGAAGATAAAAATGTTCAAAAAAATAGATTGAAAGAAGGTTTGTTTCAGTTTATGAACGCATCTATTCCAACTTGGATTGTTGGAGGTGTGGTAAGCCTTTGTGAAAATAGTGAAAAATATAATAATAAAAGAAATAAGATTTTGTCAGTAGTTGGCGGACTTTTGGTTGGAATGTACGGTGCTGCCGCATTGTCAAATGTAGTTACAGATCCAAAAGACAAGTATCCGGATAGAAAACTGACGTTTAAAGATGCCTTAGCAAATATTGATGACGGAATTGGAGCTTTAGCATTAGCAAAAATTCCTATGGTTGAAAAATTAAATATAGGAAGATTTTTGCCAATAATTTATGCAGCTTGTGGCTATAGAGCAGGTCAAAGTAACTAGTAATACTTGGTATTTTTAAATAGTTTTTGTAATTCTTTTCATTAATTCATTCCAGTTTTCTTTTTCGCCTAATCTGAAAAGTTTTACGCTATCATACCAATCGCAATGCGACAAATCCATGTGCCATCTCCAATTGTAATTGTAAGGTAAAAGTATTATACAGGGTTTACCCATTGCACCGGCAAGATGTGCCAAAGATGAATCGCTTGAAATCACAAGGTCGACGTTTTCTAACGCCCCTGCCGTGTATGAAAAATCCTTAAAATCTTTGCTCAAATCTGTTATATCGTACTTATTTGCAAGTTTGGTAAATTCTTCTGCTCCCTCAAAAGTTTGGGCAGAATAGATTTTGGTATTAGGTAATTCAAATAGTGGTGCAAAAGCCTCTACGTTTATAACTCTGTCGGTTTCGTAATAAGTGTTTCCTTGCCATTTTATTGCGATTTTAAATTTATTATTATTAAAATATTTTTCTTTAAAATATTGGATTTTGTCAGGAGTTGCGCTCAAATATTTGTTGTGTTGCATAAAAATTTCGTCATTTTTTAAGCCCAAAACATACGGAATGCTTAAAAAAGGAATATGTACATCAAAATCGGTTTTGTTTTCTTCATAAAATAAATCCATAACTTCAACGTCAGGGAAATTATCTCTAAATAGCTGTGACAACTCTTTTTGCGGTTTGATTAAAAGTTTTTTGCATCTTTTTTGGAGGGTTGGAATATATCTTGCAAACATAATCATATCGCCAAATCCGGCTTCATAGTATGTGTAAAGCGTTTTGTTAGATATATCTTCACCTTGCCAAAGTGGAGCTTTTTGCATTAAGTGTGGATAAGTAACTTCTTGCGAAGTTATTGCAGTTCCTCTGCAAAGCCTGTTTTCAAAGTATTTTGTACCTGTTTCATAGTTTTTGGTTCTGAAATAGCCGAGTGAAAGAAAATATAAAACCTCTTTGTCATTTGGATTGATTTCTAGGCATTTTTTGAAATATTCAATAGCTTTTTCCGGTGAGTTTAAAAACAAATAAAGGCTTGCTAAATTAAAACAGGCTTTTTCTGATTTCGGATTAAGCTCAAGTGCCTTTAGGTACGCTTTTTCAGATTTTTTATACTCTATATTATTTTTATATGCCAATGCAAGAATAAAATATATTTCAAATCCGCAATGAACTTCCTCACAAGCTTTTTCAAGAACTTTTATTTCTGTTTCATAGTCTTGTTTATATTCATAAACTCTTGCTAAGTTTTCATAAAAATAAGCATCTTTTTTTATTGACAAAGCTTTTAGGATAAATTTTTCAGCAATATCTAATTCTTTTTTAGTTAATTTGATTAGTCCCCAAAGATTGTAAACTTGTGCATTTTCAGGTTCTTTATCTAAAATCTCTCTATAAATTTTTTCCGCCTCATCAAGTTTACCTTGAGAGTGTAATTTAAACGCAGTATTGAGCATAGTTGGATTTTAGTGGAAAATTAGAAGGATTGCAAGATTTAAGTGAAAAGTGAGAAGTGAAACGTGAAAAGACCGTTACAGGTGCTATCGCACCAAAATTAACTAACGAGCGAAGCGAGCGAAATGGACTTTTCACTTCTCACGTTTCACCTTTCACTTTTATAAAAATCTCCTTCAAATAAAGGATAACATTTTAATGAAAATAGTATATTTTAATAATGTACATCAAGGGCATGCCCAAAATAAAATAAGCATGCCGTAAAAGTGACAATATTACAAAATATTAACCAAACTTGAAGAAATGTAAAATCACCGCAAACCATGTCATCATCATGGTTTTCAGGATAAAAAATAGTAGGAGGAAGGTTTGAAAATAAAAAAGTTGTCTACTATTGATGTATAGGGTACAATTAATACTATATTCAACTTCTTGTAAAGGTAGGATGATTATTTATGCAAGACACGGTTAGAGAGAATCTTTTACAAATACAGGAAGATATCGCACCTTATAAACCGAATATTATCGCAGTTACAAAGTATTTTGACGAAAAAGCTATGATTGAAGCTTATAACGCAGGACTTAGAGATTTTGCCGAATCAAGAGCGGTTGAGGCGGTTGAAAAAATCGAAAACCTGCCGGCGGAAGTTAGAAATAACTCAAAGTTCCATTTTATCGGGCATCTTCAAACTAATAAGGTAAAAAAAGTAGTTCCGATATTTGATTATATTCATTCCGTTGATTCGTTAAAACTTGCAAAGGCAATTGCAGATGAAGCGAAACTTTTTGGGAAAGTTCAAAATATTCTTCTTCAAGTTAATAATGCGAACGAAGAGCAAAAATTTGGATTTTCTAAAAAAGAAATCTTTGAAGTTTTTCCTTCAATCAAAGAACTATCTTCTGTAAGCATTGCAGGTATTATGAATATGGCTCCTCTCGGTGCGTCAGAAGAAGAATTGAACAGACTTTTTGAGGATGTATTTAATATTAAAAAAGAGCTTGAACAAAGATTTGATTGCGAGTTGAGAGAATTATCCATGGGGATGAGTCAGGATTACAAAATAGCGGTAAAACACGGCGCAACGATGTTAAGAATTGGTAGAAAATTATTTATAAAGTAAGATAAACGGAGGAAAAACGGTGGCAGTAGTTACAGACAAAATTAAATCAGTAGTAGATTTTTTAGTAAAAGGTTTTGAACCAAGAGAAACAATTTTTGATGAAATGGCTCAAGAAGCAGACGAAGATTATCAAGTACAAGACAATTTGGCAATTGATCCTGCTTATTCATATCAACCGGTTGTAGAAAAACCAAGCGAATTGAAAGTTGTTAATCACCCAAGCTTTAACAAAGGGTATGAAGTTAAAGTTATGGAGCCTAGATCTTTTGAAGATGCTGCAACTATTGTTCAACATCTTAGAAATAGAAAAACTATCGTTTTAAACCTTCATCTTTTAGATAAAGAACAATCTCAAAGAACAATCGACTTCGTATGTGGCGCAGCTCACGCTCTTGATGGCAAACCACAAAAAGTTGGCGATTTAGTATTTGTATTTACTCCAAGCAACGTTACTTTGTCTGTTGACGTTACTGCGAACCAAAATAAATTTAATGACTCATTGTGGAGAGCTCCTTTACAATAACTTTCATCCACAAAAGAGTTACTAATATGAGAAAGAGAGAGATAGTTGAATTGAGGCACACCCCCCGTGCCTCTTTTTTTGTGCTACGCACGTAGCCTACTGTGGCAACATTGGTTCTTATTTTGTATATTAGTGGAGAGTTTAGTTACACTCCACTTGCATTTCCCTTCCCTATATTGAGGGAAGGGTTTGGGATGGGTGCTATCCCGTAATGGATTTAACGTTACAATAGCTAATTTATCTCAATTATTAAGAAATGTAAAAACAAATTTAAAATAGGCTTAAATCCAGATATAATGCCTCTATGCTATGCTATGCTATGTGGCGCACTGTGTCAACTTTTTTGACTTTTGTTTTTTAATAAACATGTAGGCGAATTAAAATTAGGAAGGTTGAAAAATGCAAATAGGAGCAATAGGCAATTATTCTACTGGTATGTCACAAATTTCAAATAACAAATTAAGCCCCGTGCAAAGTTTTATGTCAAAACAAGAAAATAATACGGAAAAAGGAAAATCTTTAAATACTACAAAATATATTGCTGGTGCAACTGTGTTAACAGCTCTTGCTACTATTGGAATATATGCTTTGACGAAAAAATCTTCGAAAGTTTCATTAAAAAATAAAGGTGACATTGTAGAAGAATTTATTGGCCCGTTTTCTGGAACTAAACAAAAGCTGATAAAAGATAGAAATAATTTAAATTTAAAAGAACGTATTTCATATTTTGAAAATGGAAAAGAAGAATGGCACAGTTATTATGATAGTAGTATTAAAGGTAAGGATGAAGACAGGCTTTTAAAAGAAGTTCTATTCAATAAAGATGGAGAGCTTTGTTTTGAAACATTGTATTCTAAACCAGGAATAAAATATAAAGATATTCGCTATATTTCAAGTGATGAGGCTCAGAAGATAGGGAGAAAAATAGAAACAGGTACTAAATATTATCCAAATGGAAAACCTCGTTTTAAATTTGCTCACATGTCAGGAATGTCTACGGGGCTTGCTCGCTTGTTGGATACAAATGGTAATGTTATAAAAGAAAGATTTTTAACAGGCAATTATATAATTGATGGTAAAGTATTCAAGCCGTCTGATTTTAGTTTCTAGTTTAGATTTGTTAATTCAATGATGTACTTGCTCCTAGTCTAAAATTATGTTATAAATTAGCTATGAAAAAGTTCGCAATTTGCTACAATCAGGAAATTTCTCATTCAGTTGAGGTTAAGGATAAATTGAACAAAATTCTTTCTGCAAAAGGAATTGATGCAGAGGTTTTGAATATTGATAACTTGAAAGATGGCTTTGATTTTGTTTTTGTAATTGGTGGTGATGGAACGATTTTAAAGTCAGCAAGGTTTTATGCAAAATACAAAACTCCGGTTTTTGGTATAAATTTAGGTCGCTTAGGTTTTTTATCTCAATCATCTAAGGAAGAAATTGAAGTGTCTGTTGAAAAAATATTGAACGGAGATTTTCTCATTCAAGATAGAATTATGCTCGAAAGTGGCGAATATACTGCTCTTAATGACTTTGTAATAAAAGGTTGTGATTTAGGCAGAACATCAAGGTTTTCGCTCAAAATCAACGGAAAATTTGTTTGTGATTATTTGGCAGATGGAATTATTATTTCAACGCCGACAGGTTCTACTGCTTATGGATTGTCAGCCGGTGGCCCTGTTTTATCTCCGATGTTGAAAGCGTTTGTAATAGTTCCGATTTGTCCGCATACATTGACGGCAAGACCAATTGTAGTTCCTGATTGCGAAGAAATCTCTGTTTGTACAGACAAAAAAATGCAATATGTTTTGTCAACAGATGGACAGGAACTTTATGAGTTTGATAGTGAAGTGAAAATAAAAAAATCTCAATATAGTGCGAAATTAGCATTGTTGGAAGGAACAGAATTTTATTCTATTTTGCAAAATAAGTTGCACTGGGCAATGCCACCGGCTTATGAAAAATATTAACTTTTGTTTATAATTTGCAAATATTTTCTTGTACTTTTTGCCTATTTAAAATAGTATGTTAGTATATTATAAAGATAGATAATTATACATTATATAAAAGAGGTAAAAATAGTGGAAAATTTCGTATCAGATATCTTTGCGAAAAAAGATGAATCAACAGGTAATGACCAAGTTCAAAGACCACCTGTAAACCCAACTAAGATTAAAGTTATCGGTGTTGGCGGTGGCGGCGGAAACGCTGTTAACCGAATGATTAAAGCAGGTCTTTCAGGTGTTGAATTTTGGCTAATGAATACAGATTTGCAAGTTTTGGAATATGGTCAAACCAAAAACAGAATCCAATTAGGCTCAAAATCTACATCTGGTTTAGGTGCTGGTGGTGATCCTTCAGTTGGTGAAAAAGCTGCTGAAGAAGCTCAACAAGAAATCACAGAAGCATTAGATGGTGCTGATATGGTATTTATTACTGCAGGTATGGGTGGCGGAACCGGTACTGGTGCAGCTCCTGTAGTCGCTAAAATTGCTAAAGAATTAGGAATTTTGACAATCGCAGTTGTTACAAAACCTTTCAGTTGGGAAGGTAAGAAAAGACAAAATCAAGCTAATCAAGGTTTGGAAAAACTTAGAGAAGCGGTTGATGCAGTGATTGTAGTTCCTAACGATAAATTGTTGCAAGTTGTTGATAGACAAGTATCTTTGACAGAAGCATTTATTATTGTTGACGAAGTTCTATTAAGAGGTGTTCAAGGTATTTCTGATATTATCACAGTTCCTGGACTTATTAACGTTGACTTCGCTGATGTTAAATGTGTTATGCAAGCATCAGGTTCAGCACTTATGGGTATTGGTCGTGGTCAAGGTGAAGGCAGAGCTGTTAAAGCTGCTGAAATTGCTATCAATTCTCAATTGCTTGAATCTTCAATCAACGGTGCAACTGGTGTAATTGTTAATATTACAGGTGGACCAGATATGACATTGCACGAAATCTCAGATGCTGCAAATATTATCCACGATGCAGTTAATGATGATGCAACTGTTATTATTGGAACAGCAGTTAACGAAAATATTCAAGGTGAAATTCAAATTACTGTAATCGCAACAGGATTTGAAATGAAAAATCAAAAACCGGAAGAAAAAACAGAGGTTAAACAATTGAGTGCATCTGATTTCTTTGCAAATACATTCAATAATTCAACAACTTCTAATACAACACTTTCTTCTCAGCCACAACCTGCTAGAAGAAGTTCAATGCCGGATGTTTCTCCGAGCTTTACAAATATTGAAATTCCGGACTTTTTGAAAAAATAGTTCACACAAATAAGGAAGTATGGAAAATTTAAAAGGAACGATTTATGGTCGTTCCTTTTTTATTGTTACAAATTGTAAAGTTCTAAAAACGCTTGTTGGGTGTGAGTTATTTGGAATTGAAATTTAAAAAATATATATTTTGTATCAATTTTATTATTCAAAATGTGTTTATAAAAGCATAGGGGATATTTAATCACTTACATTATTTATTCGAAAGTTCTACTGATATATTGATATCAGGTAGGCTAAATTTGTAATACGAAAACGAGATACGAGGAAAAGGGGATTAGAATTATGGAAATGAGAATTGATGGACAAAATGGAAAACGTAGTCAAACAACAAATTTGAAACAACATAAAAAAACTCACAAAAAATTAGAAGTTGGACAAACTTTGGCACAACCAACAGGTGATCCAAAGTTGAGAGAAAAATTTGAAACACCGACTTTTTCTCAACCAACTGCAACAACTCCTGTTCAAACTTCAACATCTGATGCAATTGCTCAATTGAATAAAGAACAAGAAAACAAAGCTCAACAAGAAAAATTGGCAAAACAAGAAAGACAACTAAAAATTGACCAAGAAAAAATTCAAAAAAGAATTGTGAAAGAAGAAAAAGATCTTTTGGATAAAGAAGGGCAATTAGCTCGTTTAGATAGAGAAAAACATCCTAAAAGAGCCAAAAAATTAGAAGAACAAATTAATTCCCATAAAAAATATTTGGAACAACATAAGACAAAAGCAAATGAAATTGCTCAAAAATTGTCAGATGTAAATACAAAACAAGCAAGTTTGCCTTTGTCAACAAGACCATTATCAAAAGAGGCTCAAGCCGCTCTTGATATGGCTCATAAGGCAGAAAAAGCTAGTGCAAGTGTTAAAACTTCACCGGAAATTATTGATAGAAATTTAGGTATTGCAAAAGAAGAATCTTCTGTTTCAAAATATTTTAGAGAATTAGAAGCAAGTTCTGCAAAAGCGGGTACTAATGCTAATGCAATTGAAATTCCTGAAATTGCAGAAACAGGTAAGAAACCATATGTTGTACCTCAAACAGTTACACGTGAAGCAACTGATTTTGAACGTCTAATACTTGAACCAGTTTCAACTGAACCTGCAGCTGCAACCCAAAGTGCTACATCAGGAGCAACTCCGGGATTAAAATCAGAAGCAGAAACTGCAGCAAAAGAATCAAAAGGAATTTGGGGTTCTATTAAAAATGCAGTTAAAGGTAAAAAAGGCAAAGCTGCAATTGCAGTTGGTGCGGCAGCTTTGGTTGGTGCAGGTCTATATGCCGTATTTGGAGGCAATGATGACAAAAAAGCTGAAGAAGTAAAACCGGAAGTTCAACAAGAAGAAAATCCTGTTACACCAGCACCTACAGATAGCACTGATGTAGAAATCGTTGAAGAAAGTGATGTTTCAGGTAATCCTGCAGAAAAAGCTGCTACAACAGATGAAAATAAGGTAACTCCAGTTCCTGTCGGTGTTCCAGAAAAAGCTGATACTACAAAGGTTGCAGAAAAAGATAGTGCAAAAACCGGTGAAGCAAATAACGTAGTCGCTATTCCTGAAGAGGAAAAAGCAAAAGAAGCGCAAGAGGAAAAAGAAATCGCCGAAGCAGACAAAGCAGACGAAGCTCAAGCCGCAAGCAAAACAGAAAAATCTGATAAGGCAGACAAAACAGAACAAGTAACAGAACAAGAAATTAAAGAATATGTTGCTAAGGACGCTGATAATTACTGGAAATATGCTAAGCGTGAATTAATCGCAGAGCATCAAGGTGATGCAAATTACAAACCAACAGACAAAGAAGTTTACGACAGAATGATTAAAATTATGGAAAGAAACGGTGTTGCTTTTGCAAAAGACGGTATTCATACAAACCCAATGTTGAAAATTGGAGATAAAGTAAAAGTTGCATTTGATGACGTTGCTGCATAAGAAACAGTAAAAATAATAACAAACAAAAAGAACAGGCTCATCACCTGTTCTTTTTTATTATTTGTGCGAGAACAATACATCAATATATGATGTATGAACCAACAACACTAGTCATCAGCGTGGCCAGCAGTTCCAAGAACGTCACGCATTTTGTGCATAACCATTTCTTTAACAGCTGTTCTACCAGGTCCCATGTATTCACGTGGGTCGAATTTTTCAGGATGTTCAACGAAAAATTCTCTGATAGTTGAAGTCATAGCCAATCTCAAGTCTGTATCAATGTTGATTTTAGCTACACCGTGTTTAGAAGCGTAGTTAAGCATATCTTCTGGAACACCTTGAGCGTTAGGCAATTGACCACCAAATTTATTACATTTAGCAACAAATTCAGCAGGAACTGATGAAGAACCGTGCAATACTAATGGATAGTCAGGGAAACCAGCATCTTCTAAAGCTTTTTTGATTTCAGCAAGTCTTTCGAAGTCTAATTTAGCTTCGCCAGAGAATTTGTAAGCACCGTGAGAAGTTCCGATAGCAACTGCCAAAGAATCACAACCAGTTTCTTTTACAAATCTAACTGCTTCAGCTGGATCTGTGTAAGTTGAATCTTTAGCGTGAACTTTTACGTCATCTTCAACACCAGCTAATTTGCCAAGTTCTGCTTCAACAGAAACGCCGTGTTTGTGAGCGTAGTCAACAACTTCTTTAGTTACTCTGATGTTTTCTTCTAATGGGAATCTAGAACCATCAATCATAACAGATGAGAAACCACCGTCGATACAAGCTTTACAAATTTCAAAATCAGCACCGTGATCCAAGTGTAAAGCGATAGGAACTGTAGTTGTAGCTAGAGCAGCTTCAACCAATTTGATTAAGTAAGTTTGGTTAGCGTATTTTCTAGCACCTGCTGATACTTGCAAGATGATTGGTGATCTAGTTTCTTCAGCAGCTTCTGCAATACCTTGCAAAATTTCCATGTTGTTAACGTTGTAAGCACCGATAGCATATTTGCCAGCTAATGCTTTTTTGAACATTTCGCCTGTTCCAACTAATTTTCTTTCACTCATTTGAGTTCTCCTTCTTTCTGTATGTATTTCTACAACGCTTGTAGTAATTAGTCTTAATATCACCATGTAGATTACAACAAACAAAAAAACGGCGCAAGTGTAAAGAAATATTAATATCGTATATATCATTTTACAAAACCCGAAATCTATTGTTATAATAACCTTTAGAGGGAATTAATGAATAATTAACCTAGCAAAAAATTTTTTGTATAGGTCTTAAAAATGAAATAAGTAAAAATAGTAGGGGTAAAAACCATGTCAATTAGACCAATTTCACCGGTATCATATACGAACGGTTACAATCAGGTAAATTTTGAAGGTAGGAAAAATAGACAAAATAATGAGAATGGGAATAGTTTTTCAAATCCTGTTCATCACAAGTTAGCAGTTCCTCTTGCAGCAACGATATTGGCGATTAATTCAGCATCTGTTTCAGCAAAACCATTGGATACTGTTGTATTCGAAGAACCAAATAAAATTGAAATGGTTGATGAAGTAGAGCAATCATCTCAAAAAGTTTTTGCATCAAAAACGTTTGCACCTAAGTATAGTGCCGGTTTAGGACACTATACTCCACAAGTTAAGTTGATTAATACTAAGGGTGGAACCGGATTTGATAAAATTGTTTACTCAATGATTTTGAATGATAGAAGCAATCTTGATAGTGAATTGGGTGAAGTAATTGGTATTAATAATTCAAGACTTACTATTATGGGAGATGACGGTTCAAAGGGTAGAACTTTTTCTTCTAAAACATTGAAATTGAAAAAAGATTTTTCTGATGAATTAGCGGTTAGTAAGGAAGAAATTAAATATATTGAAGATGCAATAAATTCTGCAGATAATCACGGTCAAGCTAAGATGTATAACTACAATAAAGGACTTCGTCTTACATATAGAGAACTCCAAAACGTACCGAATGGTGATATTATGAAAGATGCACAACCAATGGTTTCATCATTTGGTCAACTTTGTGCTGATGGTGTATTAGATGGTGACAAAGAAAGATATATGTTGAGAATTTATTCTCCTGATGGCGCTGGGGAAACTGCTGATGATATGACACTTCAAAAAGATGGATATCCTGAATTGCAAGTTAGGGGGATTTATAGAGACGTTGTTACTATAAATCCTAAAATGGCTAACGAAAAGAATTTTGAATATGGAAAAGTGATGTTGGTTGGTAAAGATAAAAACGGTAAACGAAAAACTTTCTTTATTCAAGATGATGTTTTGACTTCAAAAATTGCTCGTTTCTTTGATCAAAATAAAGTAGATATTTTGAAAGAAGTAGTTGAAAAACAAGAAAGAGATACAAAATATTTAGTTGAAGACGGCATGATAATGCCTATAATTGAATAAATATTACGAATTGTAAATATTTGAAAACATGCTGAAATTGAACGTTTTAGCATGTTTTTACATGAGTAGTGATAAAAAAGAGAGCTATAAAATGAACAGTTTTAATATAGATAATTCAAATATAAAAATATCTACAGGTGTTAATTCCGGCTTAAAAGCTGCCAACACTACATCTGGCTCTAAGACTGTATCTGTTCAAATGACAGATACTAATAAACTTGCTTTGTTAAAGAAGTTAAATATTACTTTAGATCAGTATAATGCAATTAAAGCGCAAAATCCTAATTTTGATACATTATCACCAGCTGAACAATATGAGATTATTGATAATTTTTCTGTAAAAACACCGACTTTAGTTGAAAGTAAAACAGAAAAACAAGATGCAAAAGTTGAAAAAACTTCTACTTCAACTCCTGAAATTAAAGATATTAAGGCTGAATATAACAAAAAAGATTTGGTCGGCAAGACAGAAATCTGTTATTCAGAAGTTGCAAGAAATATATATATTTATGGTGTAAAAGATAAAGATAAAGTTATTGCAAATGCTCATTCTAAAGAAGAATGGGATAAACTTTCTGATGAAGAAAAGAAAACTGAAGTTGAAAAAGTAAAGACTTTTATTAACAGTGACGAAAGATTAAAGAATGTAAAAAATAAATATGATGATAAAGTTCCTGAAAATGCAAAAGAAATTGTAATTGATGGCATCATGAGGGCTATTCAGGCTGCAAATGCAGAAGGTGTTTCTATTGTTGATTTCATGAAAAAAGATGAATATGAAAGAAAAGAATTAATTGAACAATATCTTTTTGAAGAAAAAGAATTTAACCCTTCTAATTTAAACAAAAACGATGAAGAATATTTGTCTCAATCAAAAATGTTGAACAGTGAAGTTACCAAAATTCTTGAACAAAAAACAGGCGAAAAGATTGGTGATATTCTTGATACAAAAAGTGTTGGGCTATATGTTAAATATTACAATTTATCAGAAGATGAATTGTTGCATTCTGCATTGAAAGAAAAAGTTAAAAACGGCGAAAAACTAACAGATGTTGAACAAAAACAATATGCAAGATACAACAAAATGATGGCTGAACCAAGCAATCAACAAATTGTTAAGGAAGCAAAAGCTCAAAATATTTTGGAATTAGATAAAGAATTTAATACGCTTTCTGCAAAAATTAAAAAAGGGGAAACTTTATCTCCAGAAGAACGAAAAGCGTATAGTATTTTAAAAGAAACATTAAATTCTGAAGAAAATAAAGAGTTAAGAAATTTTGGAAAACTAATGCCGCAACCTCAAACTGATTACGAGAAGAAAGTTGCTGCAGATGTTGAAAATTATAAAGCTCAAACAAAAGAATATGTTCATGGCTCTGATTTAGAGGCTGGTACTGTTATTGCGTATATCGGAAATAAGACGGATGGTATGTCTAAAGCAGAAAAAACTGAATATATTGCACACTTTATCAGGTATAACCGTTCATTATCATCTTCAAAGATTTTTGCAAGATATATGAAAGAATGCCCTGAATTAGCGGGTAGAGTTGAAACATTGCTTGCTGCATCTTCAAATTATACAGAAATGGATGCAACGCAGAGAGCTGATTTTAATAAAGCAAAAGTAAAAGCCGCAAATTCAAATAATCTGTATTTAAAAGCAACTGGTATAAATTCTGCAAATACTGTATCTTATGTATTAGCAAAACCAGAATATAGCAGTGCAAAATTTGATGAAATGAAGTTAGAAAACGCTGAATCTAACGCCCAAATCAATGATACAGAAGTTTTGAAAAATACAACTTCAGCCAACGCAACTATTCACGATGCGGAAACTGCGGTAAAAGCTCAAGCTTGTATTACTAATAGTGATTATTTTAATGATGAAGTTGCTATAGATACAGCAAATAAGGCAAGAGATTTCGTAAAAGGTGCGCAAGCAAGAGTCTTGAATATGACTACTGATAAAAATGCTGCAGCTGCTAAATATGTTGCAGAAAACGATATTATCAGGACATTGCATGCTGATGCACAAGCTGAAGCCTTTGATGGAACATATAACAGTATAAATAAACATTTTAAAGGCGCAGAGGCTGATAAATATTCTCAGTCATTAACTTCTCAAATAAAAGGTCTTGATGCAAAAGCTCAGGTTGAAGCTCTAAGCACAGTTTACAAGTCTGGCAATGAAAAAGCTATTGCTGTTGCGGTTAATGAAGTTCTTCCGTCTATTAAATCTCCAGATGCGCAACAAATTGCGTTGAAACAAGCAGTTATGGAGCTTGCCGGTATTTCTGATAACTCAGACCTTCAAACAAAATTCGCAAACGGAACTTTAACAAAAGCAGAAATTGCCCAACTTTCTTCAACTGAACGTCGTGACTATTATGTAAGATTGTTTGATAATGCTACTCCAATGGAAAAGATTGAGTATTTGAAAAGCCTTCCATCAGGTAAAAGTAGGCAAACTGTTTACAATTTAATTGGAACTTATTACAAGAATACATTCAAAACATTGGTTGAAAGCGATGTTACAACTGCAGAAGCAATGTACAATATGGGCTTGAAAACAGATCTTCAAAACATTGTTGAGGCAACAATTTTGTTTAAAGCTGAAACAAATCCAAGTTTCAAATTTTTGAGAGATAGATTGCATTTGGGTGGAGAAAACGATTTAGCAAGTGCCGAAACAGAACCGGTTACTGCAAAAACAATTAACAATTTCTCAATTCCAAAAGATTTTGATACAAAAGAACTTTTCAAAAAAGATAAGAACGGTATTATTCTCGCATAAATCAGGTAAGAATTTGTAGGAAAAACAAGCCTCTGAATGTTTTTCAGGGGCTTGCATTTTGGGTGTTTTTATATTTTAATGGAGTTACAGTGATATATTTGTTATTGCGAGTGTAGCATCGCAATCTTTTTATAACACGAGTTCAATTGAAAGAAGACAATTACAAATTGCCTGAAAAAAATATAAAATTAGCGAAATATGCAGGTTTTTGCTACGGTGTTAAAAGAGCCGTCGAAACCGTTAAAAAATTAAAAGCCGAAAACCCAAACAAAAATGTGTTTGTTCTTGGGGAACTTATTCATAATACACAGGTTATTCATGAACTTGAGAAATTAGGGATTAAAACTTTGACCGAAATTCCTGAGCATGGTGATGGGATTTGTGTTATCAGAAGTCATGGTGAAAGCCCTGAAGTTATTGAAAAAATTAAACAAGCAGGATTTGAACCTGTGGATTTGACGTGTCTTGACGTTAAAAAAGTTCAACAAAAAGCCATTGAATTAGCAAAAGAAGATTACTTTGTTGTAGTTGTTGGAAAGTCTGAACATCCTGAAGTTATTGCGATTAAGGCAAATGCAAAATTGTATAGTGATAATGTTGTTGTGGCTGCATCTGTTGAACAATTAAAAGAATATGAAGCTCAAATTAAAGCACACAAACGAGTTGGGGTTGTAGTTCAAACTACTCAAAGAATTTCGACTTTGACAAGCATTGTTGATTATTTGATTTCTGTTGCAAAAGAGGTCCATGTCGCAAATACGATTTGTAAAAGTACTTCAATGCGCCAATCTGAAGCTAAAGAATTAGCTAAAGAAAGTGATTTGGTAATTGTTGTTGGCTCTAAAAAAAGCGCAAATACAACTCACTTGGCAGAAATTCTAAAAGATATCACAAAAACAATTCATATTGAAAATGATGATGAGTTGGATTTGTATAAAGATTTGATTGAAAAATCAAAAAATATCTCAATAACTGCCGGAGCATCAACTCCGCAAAATGTTATTGAAAGAGTGGAAAAGCGGATTAGATGCAAAGAGGCGTAGTCCGTTACAAAAGGGATTACTATTAGTCGTCATTCTGAAGGCAATAGTAATTTGAATCCGAAGAATCCCCATTAATTTATTAAAGAGGATCTTTCGCTAGGCGCCAAGATGACGAAATTAGCGAAGGGAAAAGTTCAAAGTATGGTGGAGAATTGTTCCACCGATAAAATAAAATTTATCTTAAGAAAGGAAAATAAATAAAAATGACACAAACATTAGACAAAATGGATGAATTTGAAAGATTATTAGAAGAATCTTTCTCAAAATCTTATTCTGTAGCCGATATAGTTGAAGGTACAGTTTTGAAAAAAGAAAGCGATGGATACTTGGTTAGCGTAAAAGGTGCTAAAACAGAAGCATTCTTGCCTAACAAAGAAATATCTTCTTCTGATAATGCTGATGCTATGGACATTGGAGAAGAAAGAGAATTTTACGTATTGAAAGAAGAAAACGACGAAGACGGTATGGTTCTTTCTCTAAAAAGACTTGCTTATGCTCAAGCTTGGGCTCAACTTAACGATGCAAAAACACAAGGTGATACAATTCTTGCTAAAGTTGTTTCAATCGTTAAAGGCGGTGTTTTAGTTGATGTTGCTGATTTGAAAGGTTTCATTCCATCATCTCAATTGAGAACCGGTACTCCATTTGACGGTTTGATTGATACAAAAATCGAAGTTAAAGTTTTAGAAGCAGATCCTAAGAAAAACAAACTTATCCTATCTCAAAGACAAGCTGTTGCAGAACAAAGAGATCAAGTTGTTGATAATATTTTGTCAGAACTAGAAGAAGGTCAAGTTGTTAAAGGTGAAGTTGTAAGAATTGCTGATTTTGGTGCTTTTGTTGACATCAACGGTATTGACGGTTTGTTACCAATCTCTGAAATTTCTTGGTCAAGAATTAAACACCCATCTGACGTAATTTCTTTGGGCGAAACTATTGAAGTTAAAATCATCAAAATTGATAATGAATTAAAAAGAATTTCTTTGTCTTTGAAAAGAATGGGTGAAGATCCTTGGCAACAAATTGAAGGTCAATTTGAAGAAGGTCAAGTAATCAAAGGAACTGTTAATAAAGTTACCGGATTTGGCGCATTTATCAATATTTTCCCTGGAGTAGAAGCATTATTACCTGTTTCTGAAATGAGCAACGAAAACGTAAATCCATTTAACCAATTCAAAGTTGGTGACAGTGTTGAAGTTCTTATTAAGAAATTCACTCCACAAGAACACAGAATTGCTTTGAGCATCAAGGATATTAACAAAGACGCTGAATAAGTAATTGTTTAAAAATACTAAAAAGACCACTCTTTTAAATGGGTGGTCTTTTTTTGTTGTTAAAATTTTTTGCAATATTATTTGGTTATTCTCCAAAATAATTTTTTAAACCTACTGCAAGTTTTTTGTTTTTGCACAATTTTTTTAATTTAGAAATTGCACGGTTCTCGATTTGGCGAATACGCTCTCTTGAAACACCGTATTGTGAGCCGATTTCATCAAGAGTTTTCTTTGAGCCGTTGTTATCTAATCCATAGCGTAAAATCAAAACGTCACGTTCTTTGGGACTAAGTTGGTTTAGCATCTTTCTGATATCTTCAAATAAATTTTCTTGAGAAACTCTGTTATCAGGAGCGATAGAATCTTCATCAACTAAGAAATCGGCAATTTTAGAAGAATCTTCTGATGAACTTGCCGGAGTTTCCATGCTTATTGTTGATTGAGCTGATTTTACGATTGCAGATAGTTTATTAACCGGAACTCCCAATCTGTACGCAATTTCTTGTTTTGTAGGAGTGTGTCCGAGTTCTGTTGTCAAATCTATTGTTGCTCGGCGAATTTTTCCTAAAGATTCAATCATGTGGATAGGAAGTCTGATAATCCTTGCTTTGTCTGCGATTGCACGAGTTATAGATTGCTGAATCCACCATGTTGCATAAGTTGAAAATTTGTATCCTTTGGTGTAATCAAATCTACCGGCTGCTTTCATCAAGCCCATATTGCCTTCTTGGATTAAGTCAAGGAACGAAAGCCCACGACCTATATATTTTTTTGCAATACTTACAACAAGACGAAGATTTGCGTTAACAAGCAAATTTTTTGAAAACTCGTCGTGGTCTTCATAAATTTTCTTTGCTAAATCAAGTTCTTGTTCATGTGAAAGTAGTGGAATTTTTCCGATTTGTTGCAAATAAATTTTTACACTGTCATCAGAGTTTACTGTTGAGAGATTTTCCTGTACTTTCGGATCTTCAACGGTTTCCAAAACATCTTCGTCATCTTCTTCCAAATCATGAAAATTTACATTTTCATCGGATATTTCATCTGTAAGTAAGCCGTATTTTTCAAGTTCTTTTTTCATTTCTCTCTCCTGATATGCAAATACAAATTGTTGTGTTTATTATAGTTAATTTTTTAGTTTTTGTCTAACTGTTTCGAAAATGATTGCGCTTAATGCGTTTGAAACATTAAGAGAGTTAAAATCCTTAAACATCGGAATTTTTACTATAAAATCGGAAAGTTTAAGTAGTGATTTTGACACTCCGGTGTGTTCTGCTCCCATAATTATTGCGCAGTTCATGTCTTTGTAATTAACATCATAATAATTATCTTTCGCACTTGCGTCTGCCGCAACTACCCACCAGTCGGAATTTTTTAATTTTTGAACTGCATTTACCAAACTGTTAACTTTTATAATCGGAATATGATTGATTGCGCCTGCACTTGTTTTTTCAACTGTAGCGTTCACCTGCACATTTCTTCTTGAAGGAATAATAATTCCGGCAACACCTGCGCAAACACAAGTTCTGATAATTGAACCTAAATTATGCGAATCTTCTACTCCGTCAAGAATTACAAGAGCTGCGTTTTCATATTTTTCTTTATCTAAAAAATCATCCAAGTCCATATATTTGATGGGGGAGATTTGAGCGATAATCCCTTGATGGTTATATTCTGCATAAGGTTGGAATTTTTCTTTTGCAACAAATTGAAAAACAATTCCTCTTTCTCGAGCCAATTCTTTGATTTTGTTAAGTTTGTTATCGCTATGAATATTTTTTGAGATAAGTATTTTGTTAATTTCTCTATCGCCTGCGATTAGTGCTTCCATAACGGAATTTTTCCCAAAAATTATATCGTTTGCCATTATTTTGCTCCTATCGCTGAAACTTCAAGCATTCTGTCAATACATTTCAAAGCTTTTGATGCTATTTCTGTATCAACTGTAATTTCATGTTCTTCTCTATCAAGAGCATTATAAATATCTGTTAAAGTGTGCCATTTCATATTCGGGCAAATTACGTTATCTTTTATAAGATAAAATTCTTTTTCAGGATAATCTCTTTTTAATCTGTCGACAACCCCTTTTTCTGTCGCAATAATAAATTCTTTTTTGTCGCTTTGAGCTGCAAACTTCATAATACCGGTGGTTGAACCAACATAATCAGCCATTGCAACAACTGATTGGTGGCATTCTGGATGAGCAAGAACGAGTGCATTCGGGTATTTTTTTCTAGCCTCTGTAACGTCATTTGGTCTGATTTGAACGTGTGTTGGACAGAAACCAGTGTATGTATTAACTTTAACATTGCCGAGCTGAGATTCTACCCATTTACCCAAATATGTGTCTGGCAGGAATAAAATTTCATCAGCTTTCAAGCTATCAACGATTTTGACGGCATTTGAGCTTGTACAGCAAATATCACATTCTGATTTAACTTCTGCAGTTGAATTAATATAACATACAGTCGGCATTTTAGGATATTTGCTTTTAAATTCTCTTAATTGATCCAATGTAATCATGTCTGCCATGCGGCAACCTGATTCCAAACGAGGTAATAAAACTTTTCTGCTAGGATTAAGAATTTTTGCAGTTTGTGCCATGAAATAAACCCCTGCAAAAATTATGATATCCGCATTTGTTTTTGCTGCCATTTGACTTAAATACAAAGAGTCGCCAACATAATCAGCAACTTCATCAATTTCGACATTTTGGTAGCAATGTGCCAATATAACGGCGTTTTTTTCTTTTTTTAATTTATTAATTTTTTCTATTAGCTCGTTCATTAATGTAAACTCTCCTACATTTAGTGTAAATTTATGTTAATATTGCAATCTTTATAAAATATATTGTATAATAAAAAAGTAAGTGAGTAAATAAGTAAGAAAAAGAAATTATGGATTTAAACAATATTTTATCACAATTAGGAATGGGACAGAAGGAATCTGTGTACCTTTCAGTCACTCCAGGGGTAGGTTTGGAGCTTATCCAATTAGATATAGCAAGCCGTTCTGTAAAGAATTATGCTTTCCGCCCTTTGGAATATAATGAAGCTGTTCGTGAAATTGCGAATATGGAAGAATTTAAAAACGCTATATCGGAACTGTTTGCAGAATTGGGAGTTCCGGCTAAAAGTAGCGTAGTTTTGAACTTGCCGATGGTTTTGTTCGGAAGTACAACTTTGCCATTGTTATTAGGTGATGATGGTGTTACAGAGGCTTTGACTTCGGAAGTTGAACAGTTTTATATATTTAAAAGATATGAACCTGTTATCAGTTGGACAGATGCAACTGGAACTCAATCAGGTGATACAAGAAAATTGTTTTATTCTGCTATTCAGAAGAATGTTATTGAGGATGTCAAAAACGCATTGACAGAATTGGGCTATACTTTAGCCGGTGTAGAAATGTCATTGACTTCTATTTTGAAAGCATTGGCTTTTTCTGGTTTGGCAGAAGAGCAAATGAAAAAAAATGTTTCTTGGAATTTGATGTTAATTTCTCAAAACGGCTATTCAATTTGTTCGTTAATTGGTAAAAATATTATTGATTATTACGAAGAACCTTTGGCTATCAAATCTTTTGAAGGAGATGAAATTTATAATGCAATTAGTGCATCAGCTCAAATTACTTTGATGAGCTATCCTGCAAATTATTTGTACATTGTATCTGAAACAGATATGGTAAGTGCAGAATTATTAGCAAATAGATTGCCGGTTGAAGGTAATGTAAGTTTCTTGGAAAATAATTCGTTTAAAAAACAGGATGTTTTGCCTGTAAGTTTAGAGGTTTTAGAAGAAACGGCGCATAAGATTTCTCTTGAAGCAATTGGTATTGCCGTTGGAAATGCCGTTTCAATGCCTATAAAATTCAGTTTTACTTCATCAAAAGTTGGAGATGTTTCATCTGACGACCCTGATGCTCCGGTGCATGTTGTGTTGGGTTCTACGGAATTTGATATTTCTCCAAATATGGCGACTCGAGTTGCAGCTTTAATTGCGGCAATTGTTTTAGTTCCGACATTGGCAGCCTTTGTTGGTATCCCAATGATACAAAAGTCAAAACAAGCTCAATTGGATGATGTAAATAGCAGGTTGGAACAAACAAATGCTGAAATTAAGAAAATTCAAGATGCTCAAAATAAAACAAATGATTTTGACGTAAACGCTGAAATTAAAAAGGTTTTGGGCAACAACAGATCGAAATTGATGGCTTATACAGCATTGGGAGAATCTGTTCCGAAAAATCTTTGGGTAACTTATTTCGTTGCAAAAGATGATGGTAAAATTGATATTAAAGGTGAAGCTAAGAATGTTGAAGATATTTATTTATTCTTTAGAAATATGAAGGATTCTTTAATTAATACTCAATTAAGACTTCACAAACTTCAAATGAAATCAGATAATGTTGACGATGCGGTTAGTGTTGACCCGACAAAACCTACTGATTATGAATTTGAAATTACTAATATGACAGCATCGGAATTAAATCCTCCGGCTGAAAATGATAATGCTAATCAAGAGCAGCAACAACCTCAAGAAGAAGAAACTAAGCAGAATAAAGGTGGGTTGTTGAATAACAAACCATTATTAAATTTCTGAAAACAAGGAAACTAGGAGAGTAAATCGTGGAAAAATATACTGTGTACTTGAAAAAATTTCAAATAGCCGTTGCAATACTAGCGGTTGCTCTTTTAGTATTCATCGGTGTGTTAGCTAAAACAATTCCGTTGGTCGGAAATATAGTTGAAATTCAAGATAACTATAAAACTCAAAATGCGTCTTTGGCTGATGCAGAAAGAAAATTACAAGAATTGAAAGATGATGCAGCTAAAAAAGAAGCTGAAGATGAAAGCGTTCTAAAAATGTTTTTCAAACCAATTAGTGATGGTTTAGATACAGAGGCTGCGATTTCGGATGAGTTTGGCGAAATTTTGCAAGTAATGAGAGATAACAAAATTAAAGCTCGTTCTGTAAAATATGATTATGACCCTCAAGACGATAACTTTGTAAAAAATGCAGGTGCAAAATACCATGTTTGCCGTGTCACTGCTGAAATGATTGCAAGTTATGGTAACTTTGCAGGTTTCTTGAGAGAACTTTATAAACATGAACACTTTTTGGATATTTCAAGTATTGAAATCTTGCCTTACCAAAAGAATAAAAGAATTTTGTTAGTAAATCTTCAATTTAAGCTATATGCTCAAAAGGATGCGGCAACCGCTGCTGCGGAAGCAGCTGCAGCTGCAGAAGAAGCTAAGGCAAACCAACAACAAGCAGACAGTCAGTCAACTCCACCTTCTCCACAACCGGCAGATGGCGGCACTTCTCCAGAAGCTGAATAGTGTTATGTGAGTAGCACAAAGTTCAGGGTGACAGTTAAGACGACGTAAATTTCGTTATTTTCAACAATTACACAAATAATTTATAATTAATTCCGAAAAGTTTTTCGGAATTTTTTATGCACGTGGAACAGAACGAAGTTTCAATTGTGTTGTGTCTTGCAAAATCCTTAAAATCAGAACCACATCTACCTCTATGATCATTTGCCAAAAACGGGCAACTGTAAACTCCTTTTGCGGTTAAAATTCTTCCATATTTGCAGTCAAAATCTTGATATTTAACTTCTGAAGGGATTTCAAATGGTTGTTCTTTATCGTAATAGTCATTTATAGTGAAATTATTTTTGTTTGCCTCAAAGCCAATTTTTAAACAAAGTTTTTTAAACTCTTTTAGTAACTCAGATTTGTCCTCGTGATAATAATTTGTGATACATAATAGCGGATTAAAATCGTGTTTAACAAGACTTTTTATTGCAAAGATAGTCTGCCTGTACGCTCCTCGCCCTCTGATATCATCATTTTTTACCTCATCATAATGATCAATACTTAGTTTGAAAATTATTTCATTTGAGCTTTCTTCTTGTACTCGTTTTAAAAATCTAACTTTTTTCTCGTTTAAAAAAGTTCCGTTTGTAAAAATGCAGACATTGGAACGCTTTAGGCATAATCTTAAAATAGAATTGAAATCAGGGTGTGTCATTGGTTCTGCGCCTGTTAAGTATATACATTGAATATTTTCTTTTTTAGTATCAGCAAGAGCCATTTTTACTGCATCTACAGAAATAAAATCTTTAACATTTTTGGTTAAAGGGAAATCTATATAGCAATGTTTGCAGCGTTGATTGCAGTTTTTTGCGGTTAATTCAATAAATAAATTATGTAATTCTATTAGCTGGCATACCGGTGTTTGAAAAATTGCATTTGTCATATAATTTTAACTCCTTTTTTATTTAACATCATTCTACTTTTTAAAAAAGTGAGTTAAATTCTCCGACAGGGTAATTATTTTTTGAAATCGTTGGCTTTTTTATTTTCAAGCCATTTACTCATAATGTAATGCTCATAGCTTAAAGCATAATTGTATAGTGCATTTACCAATACCCTGCCACTTTCAGACTTGCCAACTATAAAAAAATCATTTGATTTGTTTTTTGCAAGCATGATTTCTTTATGTACAATTTTGTCAACGTTATTTTTCGGATTTTTGTTTATAACAAGCTCAATCCAGTCGCATAGAATTTTTGTACCGGTTGCTTTGTTAGAGGTTATGTCATTGTTTCTTGATTGAATATATTTTGAAAATTCGCCTAGTATCATTTTAAATCCTTATTCAAATGGGGTTGTTGCTGCAAAGCAGATTATGTTCGTAATTCCGTTTTTTTCAAATTCTTTTATCATTTCTTCAAAAGTAGAACCGGTTGTACAAATATCGTCCATTAATAATAACGTCTTGTTGTGGTAGTAGCTTTTATCAACCTTGAAAGCTTCTGATAAATTTTTCATTCTTTCTGTTCTTTTTAATTTATATTGCGGTTTTGTGTCCTTAATTCGTTTGATAATATTTGTGTTTAGAGGTTGAGAAGTTATTCTGGAAAGTTCAATTCCCACTAAATTCATGTGATTGTATTTTCGTTTTTTCTCTCTTTTGGGATAAATCGGAACTGGAACTATTTCAAATTTAGAAATTCCCTCTATTTTATTTAGATATTCTGCCATAAATTTTGCTAGATAGTAGGCTAAATCTCTTTGGTCGTGATATTTTAAGCCTCTTATCAATTTTTGCAGATTTTTTGAATAAATTCCGGCACAATAAACTTTTTTCTTCTCCACAATTCTATCAACTCTGATTGGTAAAAAATCCATATCGTCATAGCATTTTGAACACATTTTGACGGCTTCATTAGAGTTTCTGCAAAAATAACATTTCTTTTTATAAATCCAATCGAGTAGTGATAAAAGTTTTTGTATCATAATAAAATTATATAATAAACACCATATTTGAAAAAATTATGAAATATATCCTGTTCTGCGAGAGGTGCTAGGGATGGTTGCTATCCCGTGAGGGAAACATGAAAAATAAAATCAGCACCCACCTAAATCCTCCCTCGCAGGGAGGATTTGAAGTTTACATGTCATTATAAGGAGCGAAGTGACGTAGTAATCGCATTTATATATAATTTATTTTTAAATCTTGAAAAATATTCAAATATATGTTAAAATAAAAACATATATTTGAAAAGGAGTAATTGGGTTATGGAAAAGACATGCAATATTATTAAAAAATCGGGGGGGGGCAACTCCTAGACTAGCCTATACTTTAGCCGAAGTTGTAATTGTAATGTTAGTTATTGCGGTTGTTGCAGGCGTAAGCATAAAAATTACAAAGGCTAAATTAGATAATATTATCTCATATACTTATTATATGGGGTATTCAACACTTAGAAATGTCACAGGTCAAATGTTAGGTGATTTCAAATCCACTGACGATGATTATATGCAAACTGTGTTTTATAAAAATTTCAATTTATTTAATATGCTATATTCAACTCCTGTTTTTTCCAAAACAGTTTATAGAACACAGGCTCCTCTTACAATGGAGCATAATGGTGGTATGGTAGTGTGGTACGCATCGCAGAGAGGTTATGATTTTGATAGTTTAGATGATATGTATCGAGATTGTTCTTCTCAAGAAAATGGTTGTTTGGGGTTTCAAGGTGATTTAAATATTGGAAAAACTTTGCATTTCTCGGATGGAACAACAGATAATTATAAAAAGTGTTCTGGAAAATATAATTACTACAGAACTTTTACTTCTATTCCTACTCATAAAGGAGAATGTTATAATGATGATTTAGTTTTATTATACCAAAATTTAACTACTTACGATGAAAGAGAATGTAATCATCCTTGTACAAATGATATTTCTCAAGAACCAAACACGGCTCAAAATTGTGGAAGAATATTTGCAGGTGATAAAAATACTGGTTATTATTTTATGTTACCGTATCAGTATAACTATGACTATGATATTTCTGCAGGTATTAGTTTCTGGGATCCACCTTTAGAAAATTATAATTGCTCGAAATTTGCGGGAAAATTTATTTCAGGTACAAAAAAACATTCTTGTTCGGGGCAATACGAGGTTGATAATCTTTTTTTGTGTAAACCTAAGTCAGGTAATATTTATCCTCCATACATAATTACAGAAGAAGACGACACTCCAACCGAAAATGTTTGTTCAAACCAACCGTCAGAGGCAACAATTCGCACAGAATACTGCCAAAATCAACGAGAATGGCAAGGTTATCCAACTTGTGATTATAACCCCGTTCCTTGTAATCAAGAAGGCTCTCGATGGAGCAAAACTTCTTGTGCTTGTGTACCGGAAACCGCAACTTTACCACGAAAAGGCGCAAATTTCTGCGATAAATTTTTAGATTATACAAACACTAAATCCACTGCCGAAGAATGCAATGGTGATGCAATCGCATCTAATTTAACAGATTTTACAGACAAAAAAGCAGATATCGTATTGAGAAACGGTCTTAAACTATATAATGTTCGTCAAAATCCGGCACCATTACCTTTGTTAGCCGGTAATAATCAAGGCGGTTCTTATGAATTGGCAGACGGAACAACTGTAAATGTAAATGAATTTGGATATACAGTATATTTAGATATTGATGGCGAAAAAGGATCATCCACATTATGGGAAGATGTATTCCCATTCTATATTACAATGGCAGGTAAAGTTATTCCATTGTATCATACAGAAGGAGAAAAAGAATACGGAGGAACAAGTCGCCAACATTTGATGACCAGTGTCCAAAAAGAAGTAATCACAACAACCGGTCACCGTCAAGTCTTATGGATAAAGAAAAGTGTTCCATTTAAAGAAAGTGCTTGTACATCGGGCTACATAAATTCAACTACACCATATTGTTCAGGCGTATCATTAGAGCCAACCTGTAATGAAGGTGCTAATGTATGTATCTTGAAATATGTAAGTCCTGTAAAATTTTTCTAATATATTTGGCAAAAAACTATTCCCTTCCCTAATAAGAGAAGGTTATGAGTATTATCCCCCTTGTAAAGGGGGAATAAAAGGGGGATTGGTTTTTGTTTTACTTTGAATAATATTTAATCAGCACCCACCTCATTCCTCCCTCAAAAGGGAGGATGTTTTACCTTGTCATTGCGCACTTATTGCGCAATCTCTTATAAATATTGATAATCTCTGAATTAAAACTTTCTTAGCCGCTTTGAGCTTAGCAGATTTCGTATCTTTGCCTTTTTGCATCTAGTCCGCTTACCTACAACGGTAATTTAATGCAAAATTCTGTTCTGACATTTTCGACACTATTTACGGTAATTTCTCCTCCATGAGATTTTATAATTTGTTGTGATAAATATAATCCTAATCCTGTGCCGATTTTGCGGAATTTTTTCGCAGCAGAATAATATTTATTAAATATTAATTTAACTTCTTTAGGTGGAATTCCTTGTCCGTAATCAATTACCGAAATAGTTATATATCCTGGAATTTCACCTGTTTTTATGTCAATTCTGTCTTTTGTATTGCTATGCGAAATTGCATTGGATATCAAATTTTTTATAACTCTTTCCAATTGCATTGGGTCTGCAGTTACCTTGATATCTCTTGATGGTGTGAAATGAATAGTTATTTTTGAACTGTTCGCAATTGGTTGAGTGCTTACTACAATGTTTGTAATAAAATTGTTAAGCATAATATTTTCTTTTAATAATTTTATGCCGGTTTCTTTAATTTTGTAAGTTTCAAGGATGATTTGTACAAGCTCAACAAGTTCTTGGTTAGATTTTTTCATATTAAGAAGAGCAATTTCTTGTTTGTCGGTAATTTCTCCAAAAGTGCCGTTTAGTAAAAAGTTGATTATATTTGATTCTGCAACGATTGGGACTTTCAAGTCATGGGTTAATGTTGCGACAAAATCCTCTTTTAAAGTTTCGATTTCTCTTTCTGTCGTAACGTCTTTTATCAGGATTACGTAACGCTTTTTGTCATCATCTAGCGACAGTTTTATTGAGTGCATAATAAAATTATTTGTCGGAGTGTGTTTGATGAAAACATCTTTATTTTTGACGCGTTCAATAGGTGTGTCATCAATTATTTGAATATATTCAAATATATTAGTGCCAATAATATCTTGTCCTTTTGAGCCAAACCATTCAATAATTTGTGGTGTTGCTCGTAAAATATTATGTTTGTCATTGATTATTAAAATCCCGTCAGACAAAGAGTTAATAACAGATTCAAGTAATTTGTTCTGGCGCATTAATTCGTTTTGGTATTCTACAATCATTTTTTCTCTATCGTTAAGAGTTTCTACCATTCGGTTGATACTATCTGTTACGTTTTGATATGTCGGATGATTAATTTCTTCAATTTTTGTTGACAAATTCCCGTAACGAACCGAGTTTACAGTGTTTGTGACCATGCCCAAATAGTCGTTGATTTTTGACCAGCGTTTGTTTGTTTGTCTTGTGATTAAAAACAATATGATAAAAACCAAAATGATGCTTAAATTTAATAAATACCAGAGCATGTGTTTTTCCCCTTCTCTTTTATGGTACAATTATAACAGATAAGGGGCGTTTTGTATATGCTTAAATTACCAAAAACAATAAAAATGGTTATAACAGATTTTGACGGGATTGTTACTGATAATTGCGTTTATATTGCAGATGATGGAAAAATTTCTCGTAAATTGAATTTTAAAGATGTTATGGGATTTTCAATTTTGAGAAAAAATAACTATATGATGGGAATAGTTTCGGGTGAAGGTAATGCTGCAATTGAAATTTTGGCAAAAAAATTTCAAATAGAAGAAGTTCACCAAAATATTCGTATAAAAATTGATGTTTTGAAAAATATTGTTGAAAAATATAATTTAACAAAAGATGAATTTGTTTATATTGGTGATGATACAAATGATTTGGAATGTTTAAATTTTGCGAAATATAAAATTACTGTTCCGCATGCCGTTGACAAAATTAAGGCTGTGGATGGTATTCAAATAACTGAAAATGTTGCAGGAAGTGGCGCTTTTAGAGAGGTGGCAGATTGTTTGGTTGGTTAGAAAAAGTTGTTGAAAAGATTAAAAGTTTGAACTGCTCGATTGATAATTACAGGAAAGAAACTGTTATCCAGTCATTGCCGACTTATACGTTTGTTAAGCGAGCAAAAGTTTTAATTGAAAAAGGAAGTTTTGATGAAGCGGAAAAGATTTTGTTACAGGCTTTGGAACTTCCTCAAAAAGATGCGCTTGTATATAAATATCTTGGTGCTGTCTATGAAAAACAATTGAAATTGGATAAGTGCGTTGAGGCATATCAACTTTCGGCAGAACTAAATCCGCAAGATAAAGTGATTTGGCAACGATTGGGGTTTGCTTTGGTTTCAATCGGAAAATTTGAAAATGCAGTGAAGGCTTTTGAAAATTCCAATAAAGTTCAAGCCAATAATACCGACACTTTTACAGGTTGGGGCATGGCTTTGATGAAACAAGGCAAATTCGCTGAAGCGCAAGCAAAATTTATTGAGGCTATTAAATATAATAAGTATAATTTTTCGGCGGTTTTCCTTTGTGCAGTAATGGATATCAAACTTGGAATGTACGACAAAGCAGATATGAAATTATCTTTTTTGGCAAATGTTTGCCCGAATGCTAATAATACATTTGAATATGCTAGATTAAAGGCTTTGAGAGATGATTTGGATAGTGCAATTCATTATGCGAAAAAATCTATTGGTTATAATGAAAAGATGATGCCAGCTTACGTTCTTTTAGGACAGCTTTATACTGAAAAATTTGATTTTGAAAATATGTATAATTCTTTTGCTGATGCAGAAAAATTAGGCTTAGGAAACCCTGCTTTGTATTTTGAGTGGGGAAAAAGTTTTGAAAAGTTTAATAAACTTGATGATGCAAAATCTAAGTTGTTAAAAGCTTTTGAAATGGATAGAGAAAGCGTTGAAATTCAATCGTTTTTGGCTCTTTGTTGTGCTGAGAAAAAGGAAGTTGACGAAGCTCAAAATTTGATTGACAAAGTATTAGAAAAAGCACCGAAAGATAGGCTTGCTCCAAAAGTTTCTGCAATTCTTGCTTATGAGCGTGGCGAATATCAGTTTGCTTTAGATTATTTTAGGGCAGAAGATGAAAACTTTTTGGGTTCTTATTACATGGCAAAATGCTATGAAGCTCAAAATAACGATACAAAAGTTAAAGATTGTTACGAAAGTGCAATTCGCCTAAATCCTCATTATATAAAAGCTTTTGAGGATTATGTCAGATATTTAATTCAAAGAAATGAATTTGCGGAAGCGCAGCGAAAATTGCGAAAAGCTTTGAAAACAGAGCCAGAAAATGTAGTAATGTTAAATTTAATGTTTTATGTAAGCTATATACTTGTCAAAGATAACGTTTGCGAATATAATGTAAAAGAAACAATTTCGTTTGCAAATTCGATTGAAAAAATTGCACCCGAAAAGTTTGAGTACCCTGAACAAAAGCTTGAGTTAGAAAGGCTTTTGGCGGATTCTTCAGAAAGCGAATAAACCTTGAGAAAAATTATTGTCCAAAAATTTGGTGGCACATCTGTTGCTGATACCGAAAAAATAAAGAACGTAGCGAAAATTGTAATTAAAGAAAAACAAAATGGAAATGATGTCGTGGTTGTAGTTTCAGCTATGGGGCATACAACAGACTATCTTGTTAAGATGGCAAAGGATCTTTGTGCAACTCCGTCAGGCAGGGAAATGGATATGTTACTTTCTACCGGAGAAGGTGTTTCCATTGCGCTTTTAGCTATGGCTATTCAGGCTCAAGGTTATGATGCGGTAAGTTTTAACGCTATGCAAGTTGGGATTATGACTGAAAATGTTCATTCAAAAGCTCGGATTGTAGATATTAAAACTGAAAAATTAAAAGAAAATTTAAAAGAAGGTAAAATTATTGTTGTTGCTGGCTTTCAGGGTGTTACTGAAGATGGCGAAATCACCACTTTAGGTAGAGGAGGTTCTGATACTTCTGCAGTTGCACTTGCAGCCGCATTGAATGCTGAAAGATGTGATATTTACACCGATGTTGAAGGTGTTTATACTACTGATCCGAGAGTTGTTCCAAATGCTTCAAGATTAGATGAAATTTCTTATGAGGAAATGTTGGAATTGGCTCATGCTGGTGCAAATGTTTTACATCCGAGAAGTGTAGAAACTGCGAAACAGTTTAATGTGCCGATGCGTGTTAGAAGTAGTTTTAAATTAGACAATTTAGGAACTTTAATTTTAGGAGTGGAAAAAATGGAAATATACAAACCTGTTACTGGTGTTGCTGCGGATTTATCTCAAACAAGAATTGTAGTTTGTGATGTTCCTGACAAACCAGGTGTTGCAGCTAAAATTTTTAGTAGACTTGCAAAAGAAAATATTTCTGTAGATATGATTATCCAATCTTATGCAAGAAAAGTTTCTAACACAAACGATATTGCATTTACAATTGATTCTGTTGACTTGGACAAAACTGTCGAGGCATTAGAGGCTTTGAAGTCTGAAATTGGAGCTACAGGCGATATTCAGGTTGATGAAAATATTGCAAAAGTTTCAATTGTTGGAGCAGGTATGATTGACAGACCTGGTGTTGCATCTGCAATGTTTGAAACTCTGGCTGAGCAAAATATTAATATTAGGATGATTTCTACAAGTGAAATCAAAATTAGTTGTCTTGTGGATAAGTGTGATGCACAACAAGCTGTAAAAGCTTTGCATAAAGTTTTTGAACTTGAAAGTAATGAAATTGCAGAAGTAAAAGGTGATTTACCTAATGTTTAAGGAATGTTAGGTACAATTATGTTCTCAAATTTCTTTCTTCTGCTTGTTTAACAGCTTTTTTGCCAAAGTTTTCAATGTATGAATTTACTCGATCTTCAACGATTTTGTCATGCTCTTTGGTAGAATTGTAAGTTTTTCCTGAAGCAGAACCGTATGGTGTTATTACTGCATGGTCAAATGTGTATTCGTATGGCTTTCTCCGATTAAATAGAACCCTGTCAATTGTTTTGTCGTTTTCTACTTCCATTAGAATGTATTTTTCTGTTTGGCTCTGATATACGGGCTTTATAGTGACAAAATTCCCCTTTTTGTCTGCAACAAGGTATTGAGGAGAGTCTAAAAGATTTCCGCTTTTCTTTATTTTAGCCCAGTCGTTTTCAATTATTTCACTGAGGTTTTTCATTATTTCAATAGCTTTTTTAGTTATTCCATTTTCTATAATTGGGTTTTCTTGCCCTCTTTTCGGTGCTTTTAGTGCTTTTAATTTGAATCGTTCAGTGTATGTGTTTGCGGAAATTGTACTTACTTTCATTGTTATGCCTCCTAAATATTTAAAATACCTAAAAAAATATTTTGCTAGTAAGTTTGGTTATATTATGTAACAAAGATTGTTTTAATGCTGTGCCAATATATTAGGTAGGAAGCAATATCGCTACAAATGGCTACGTGCGTAAAACATAACACCAATGTATGAAGTATGAACCAATATTGTCGCAGAGGGTGAAAAGACTACACCAATATATGAAGTATGGAAAGGTATTGTCACAAAGGGCGGGTTAAGCGGCACGCTTAAAAAAAGAGCCTGTGAAAAACAGGCTCATTGGAATTAAGAATAGCTGGAAGTATGAAAAAGATTTAATAATTATATTAAACGGAATAAGTGTTATTTTTACAATTGCCCAAGTAGGGAATATACAAAAACCAATAGGATAATATAAAATTATACAATAATGAGCATGCGAAATAGTTTATTTAAAGATAAAAAATATAAACATACTGAATAAGTGTAAGTTTGCCACTTTATAGGAAAACTATTGATAATACTGGCTTTCAGTTGCGCTTAACAAAACTTTATCATAGGGGTTGACAAATAAAACGATATGGTTTATAGTAAAAGTGTTAGATGAAGTGTTAAATAAACACTTAATAACAAAAACCTCGAAAGGAGGAACAAAATGATTACAATTAATCCAGTAAAATTGAACACAGTAAAACCTATCTCTTTTGGAGAAGGCAATCTTAATAATATAACCCCGAATGTAGCGATTTTATCGTTGCAAAATCCAAATGCGAAAATAAACTTTGAAAACGATTTAAATCGTACTCAAAAAGCTGATATGGTTCAAAATCCGAACATGTTAAAAGCTTTTGGAGCAAAGCTTCGCAAGACTTATAATATACTATTTTCACCTGACTACGACAGAGCAAGCAAAAGCCCGAAACATATTGCTTTCATGGGATAGTTTCGGAAACCTTGCTTTCTAATGTCGACATTACCCCACCCCAAAACTTACAATATAAATAATAAACATGTTGATAAGTCTTTACTATAACGAGAAACAGCCTTTCTGAATATTTCGGAAAGGTTGTTTCTTTAAAAATATTGAAAACTATTCTTAGACGTTAGCTCCGCCATCTTGCATTTTTTCAAGAACCTTTTTTGAGCCTTCTTTTTGTTTTGCTAAATCTAGTGCGAAAGTTGTTGCTTCTTGATCTCTGGCAATAGCTTCTTTCAAGCCAGTCATTTCATCAAGTGTAAGGTTAGAAAGTATTGCGCCATCAGAGTTTAAATAGATTTTAAAAATCTTTTGTGACATAAAATCAAAGCCCGGAAGTTTCATTTGAAGGGCATACCATTTGTAGAATTGATGTGCCATATAATATGGATCAATTTGTCCGTTGCGCATTACAAACATTGGTTTTGATTTGAGTGAGAAGCCAGAGTGAGTTACAGTATTTATGTAGAGTGCCTCAATTCCTTCCAGTGGAGTGATTAGTCCTTCTTCTTCTTTGATTACTGAAAGAATTTTGTCTGCATTTTCAAGTCTGATAACTTTAGTACCCTTGCTTTCTATAAAGGCTAAAAGTTTTGATATATCTGAGTTACAACCTTTTATAATGTCAGAAACATTTTTTAGAACTAAGTCTTTGTTTCTTTCGGTTTCTGCGTTCAATGTCATAGTAACGCCTTTTGATACGACTGTTTTTGATGTCGAATTTGAACTTGATGTTCTTAAATGTCTGCTTAGTCTTTTTGTTAAAGCTTTCTCTTGTTTTTCTAAAAAGTAATATACAATTTTTTGTAAAATATTCATAATGATAGTATATATTATATTTGCATTAATTGTCAAAAATTTTTTCTTGTATTATAATTATTTTATCGAAAAGGAGAGAGGAAATGGAAACATTAACGAAACAAGAGGGATTAATTACAAAAATTATCGGTCCGGTTATTGACGTTGAATTTCAACAAGGTGAGTTGCCGGAAATTTATACAGCCCTTCATATCAGCAAAGATGATGGTTCTTGCGTTGTTGCTGAAGTTCAACAAATGCTTGGCGGAAATAAGGTTAGAACTGTTGCAATGTCATCTACTGATGGTTTGAAAAGGGGCATGAAAGTATTCAATACAAATGAACCTATCAAAATTCCGGTTGGAAAACCTATTTTAGGTAGAATTTTGAATGTAACAGGTGAACCTGTTGATAAAATGGGACCAATCGAAACAGATACATATTTGCCAATTCACAGAGAATCTCCAAAATTGGTAGACCAAAATACAAATATTGAGATTTTAGAAACTGGTATTAAGGCTATTGACTTACTTCAACCTTACCAAAAAGGTGGTAAAATTGGGTTGTTCGGTGGTGCCGGTGTAGGTAAAACCGTTTTGATTATGGAACTTATTCATAACATTGCGATGGAACACTCTGGTGTATCAGTATTCGGTGGTGTTGGAGAAAGAACTCGTGAAGGTAATGACCTTTGGAACGAGATGAAAGAATCTGGCGTAATTGACAAAGTAGCCCTGATTTACGGTCAGATGAACGAACCACCTGGAGCCAGAATGAGAGTTGGTCTTTCTGCTTTGACTGCTGCTGAATATTTCAGAGATTTTTCAAAACAAGATGTACTGCTTTTCGTAGATAATATTTTTAGGTTTACTCAAGCAGGTTCAGAAGTATCAGCTTTGTTAGGTCGTATGCCGTCAGCTGTAGGTTATCAACCGACATTGGCTAATGAAATGGGAGAATTACAAGAAAGAATTACATCTACAAAAGATGGTTCTATTACATCA
The DNA here is from genome assembly GCA_001765415.1 of Candidatus Melainabacteria bacterium MEL.A1. Classification (GTDB taxonomy): domain Bacteria; phylum Cyanobacteriota; class Vampirovibrionia; order Gastranaerophilales; family Gastranaerophilaceae; genus Stercorousia. The sequence goes on along the minus strand of CP017245.1, from coordinate 836,070 downwards.
GTTCAAGCAATTTATGTACCGGCTGATGACTTGACAGACCCTGCTCCGGCTACTACATTCTCTCACCTTGATGCGTCAACTGTATTGTCAAGACAGATTGCATCTTTGGGTATTTATCCGGCAGTAGATCCTTTGGAATCTTCTTCAAGAGTTCTTGATCCGAATATTATTGGAGAAGAACATTACAATACTACAAGACGTGTTCTTGAAATTCTTCAAAAATACAAAGAATTGCAAGATATTATTGCGATTTTGGGTATGGATGAATTGTCAGAAGAAGATAAAGAAACAGTTAACAGAGCAAGAAAAATCCAAAAATTCTTGTCACAACCGTTCTTTGTTGCAGAACAGTTCTCTGGTATTCAAGGTAAATACGTAAAACTTGAGGATACAATCAGAGGCTTTAAAGAAATTATTGAAGGTAAACATGACGATTTGCCGGAACAAGCTTTCTATATGGTTGGTACTATTGAAGAAGCTATCGAAAAGGCAAAAACGTTGAAATAGGTGAATAGTGAGTAGTGAAATGTGAATAGTTAAAATTAACTGTTTACTTTTCACCTCAGCTATATGAAGGAAATGCTATGCACTTAAAAATAATTACACACGAACGAGTTGTATTTGATGAAGATATAGATGAATTGTACACAAAAACTACTGATGGTGAAATCGGTATTTTGAAAAACCACGTACCTGTTATGGCGGCTTTGGACATTGGTGTAACTAAGGCTATCAAAGCAAATGAGCCTATATATTTTACGACAATGGGTGGAGTCTTGCAGTTTAAAGACGATGAAGCACTAATTCTTACAACGACGGCTGAACGTGGAGATGAGATTGATGTCGCCAGAGCAAAAGAGGCTTTAAGTCGTGCTAAAGCAAGACTGGAAGACAGTGAAGCTGAAATTGATGCAAAACGAGCGGAAGCTGCAGTTGCAAGAGCTATGGCAAGACTAAAAGCAACATTAAATTCATAATAGTAAATTTTATAAGTCGGCTTGAAAAGCCGACTTTTTTGAATTATTTATATTGGTTTTTGTTTAGTATATAATAGTTTTATGGAAAAAACACTTTATCAAATATTCAAGACGTTTTTTAAAGTTGGAACTTTGTTGCTTGGCGGAGGGTATGTTATTTTACCGCTTTTGCAATCTGAACTTGTCGAGAAAAAACATTGGATTGATGATGATGAGTTGTGTGAATATTATGCGCTTAGTCAAAGTGTTCCTGGAATTATAGCGGCTAACACTGCGATTTTTACGGGTTATAGGTTGAGAGGAACATTAGGCGCAATTACTGCCACTATCGGAATTGTTCTTCCGGCTTTTGTTTCAATTATTATTATTGCAAGAATATTGGAACAAGTTGTAAAAATGCAATTTATTCAAAGTATCTTTTGGGGAGTTGGAGTTGCCGTTTTAATTCTGATTTTTCTTGCCGTTAAAGAAATGTGGAGGAAAAGTGTTGTTGACAAATTTACTTGTTGGATTTTCTTTTTAACATTCATGCTTTCAGGGTGTTTTAAAGCTCCTCCGGCAGCTTTGATTATATTGGCAATTTTTATCGGGTTATGGTTGCCTATACAGAAGAAAATAGAGTTTGGAGATAAGGAAAAATGATTACGTATATAAAATTATTTTTAGAGTTTTTCCATATCGGTTTGTTCTCGTTTGGTGGCGGGTATGCAACTTTGCCGTTTTTGTATCATATTGCTGATGTTCAAAAATGGTACACGACAAAACAATTGGCGGATATGATTGCAGTATCTTCAATTACTCCAGGTCCTGTTGGGGTGAATGTTGCGACATTTGCAGGTTTTATGACTGGTGGTGTTTCAGGAGCATTGGTAGCGACAACTTCTGTAATTTTGCCATCATTGATTTTAATTATCATAATTTCAAAATTGTTAGATCAATTCAGACATAATAAATATGTTCAATCCGTTATTTATACTCTAAAACCTGCCGGATGTGGACTTTTGGCAGCCGTTGGTGTTGATATGTTTATAAATAATATTAATGCTTGCGGAATGGTTTTACTTGTCGGATTGTTTATCGCAAGTATTACTGAAAAAAGAGATCCATTGTTTTATATTGCAGTATCTGCATTTGTTGGGTTAGTTGCAGGATTTTTTAATTTGACTGGCAATTAAACATTCTGTATTGTAAAGCTTGCATAAGATGCGTTTGTTGAATGTTTTCAGAGCAATCTAAATCCGCAATAGTTCTAGCAAGTTTTAGAACTCGGTCATATCGTCTGCCTGAAAGTTGGTATTTTACGACTGCCATTTTTAGTAATTCTGCTGAGGGTTTGTCTATTTGGCAATATTTTTTGATAAGTTTTGATGTTAATTCTGAATTTGTTAAAATTCCGTCGTTTTTGTAGCGTTCTGCCTGAATTTTTCTGGCTTTAACCACTCTTTTTCGGATATCTTCAGAGGTTTCGGTTGCCGGTTGAGTGTTCAACAATTCTTCTGAAGTTAATCTTGGAACTTCTACTTGCAAATCAATTCTATCCAGTAATGGACCGGAAAGTCTTGATTGATAACGGTTTATTTGAAAATCAGAACAAGTGCATTGCTTTTGCTTGTCGCCTAAATAGCCGCAAGGGCAAGGGTTCATAGCTCCGAGTAACATAAATTTTGCAGGATATTTTATTGAATGTTTGGCTCTTGAGATTACGATTTCACCATCTTCTAGCGGTTGTCGTAAAACTTCAAGAACATTTCTCGGAAATTCAACCATTTCATCAAGAAATAAAACTCCTCGATGCGCAAGAGTGATTTCTCCGGGTTTTGGAATTGTCCCGCCTCCGATAATCCCGTTTGCTGATGCAGTATGGTGAACCGCTCTGAAAGGTCGTTTGGTCATTAGAGGCTCTTTTGATGATAAAAGACCTGAAATACTGTAGATTTTGGTTAGCTCCAAAGCTTCTGATAATTCCAGAGGTGGTAAAATTGATGCAAAACATTTTGCCATAAGGGTTTTCCCAGAACCGGGAGAACCAATCATAAGCATATTATGACCGCCTGCTGCCGCAATTTCAAGCGCACGTTTGGCTTTTTGTTGACCTTTTACATCTTTAAAATCATATACAAAATCTTGTTTTGAACCTTCTGATAAATAGTTGTTAATGTCAATTATCGTTGGTTTAATAGGGGTGTCAGAAAAATGATTTACGACTTCAGCTAAACAATTAGCGCCAAATATGTTTACGTCGCCAGCAAGAGCCGCTTCTTGAGCATTTATAGCCGGAACAAAAATATTTTTTATTCCAAAATTCTTTAAACCTAAAATTAGAGGTAGAACTCCTGTGACTTCTCTCAAACTTCCATCAAGAGATAATTCCCCAATAAATGCAAAACCATTTAATTTTTCTTCATTAAGAACTTCTTCCTCAATGAGTAAACCTATTGCTATTGGTAGGTCAAAATTTGAACCTTCTTTTTTTAGATCCGCCGGAGCAAGGTTGATTACAACTTTTTTTGCCGGAAAGGTAAATCCGGAATTTCTTATTGCCGAGCGAACCCTATCTCTGGCCTCGTTAATTGCAGTATCAGGCAATCCGACAATAGAAAAAGCGGGCAAACCTCCTAATACATCGGTTTCTACAGTGACATTGTATGCGTCAAGCCCGATTACGGTTGCAGTTGTAACTTTATTTACCATAACCGCATTATAGCATGAAATATCTTTTTGTTATATAATTATTCTATGAATATATTAGCAATAAACTTTGGTGGAATAGGTGATGAAATATTTTTCTTGCCAACACTTATATCTTTAAAAAAAGAATTTCCAAATTCAAAAATTACTTTGGCACTTGAACCAAGAAGTAAGAGCGTAAAGGATTTGACAGATGTTATTGATGACTTGTTTTTGATTGATGTAAAAGGGAAAAACAAATATTTTGAGTTATTAAAACTTGTTTTTCTTGCACAAAAAGGTCATTTTGATATGGTTGTTTCGTCAGGTGGAAATAAGCTTATTAGTATTTTATTGTCTATGACCGGAATAAAAAAAAGGTATGGTTATGACACAGGAAAATTAAGCCAAATTTTGTTGACAAAGGCAGTTCCTTTGAATAAAAAACAGTATGCTTGTGCAATGTACCATGATTTAATTTCGCCAATTACGGAACATAAAACAGAGTTGCCGGAAATTAATGTTACATCGCAGGAAAAAATTTCAAATACAGTCCTTATTCATCCTGGAGTTAGTAAAATGAGTGTTAATAAAGGGATGATAAAAACTGTCGGAGCTGATGTTTGGGCGGATGCGGTAAGCTTGTTATTAGGGCAGGGAAAACACGTTATGTTAGCCGGAGGTCCTGATGATAAAGAGGTTATTGAAGGAATATTAGCAAAAGTTGATGTAAATTCTCCTAATTTTACAAATTATTACGGTAAAACTAAGAGTTTGAAAGATTTAGCGGTTTTGATTGGACAAGCTGAAAAGTTTGTATGTTCTGATTCTGCTCCTTTGCATGTTGGAGTTGCAATGAAAACAAGAACTTATGTAATTTTTGGACCAACTGATGATAAGATGCTAATTCCACAATCAAATTTGGTTACTCCAATAAAAGCGAACGACAATTGCCCGATAAAACCTTGCTTGTGGGCGCATAGACAAACAACTTGTGAAAAATTGGATTGTTTGAAAATTTCAGCACAAGATATTGTGAATGTGGTAATTTCTTAAATAAGATAGATGATAAATTTTTATAGCCGACTATACTTCTAGTCATCTAAATTCCCACACTTAATCCTGCGCAGAGGTTGATGGATTGTCCTGTTATTCCTTTTGCATCTTCTGAAATTAAATATTTGCACAGTTTTGCAACTTCTTCCGGTTTTACAAAACGTCTTTGTGGAATAGTTTCAACGATTTCTTCTCGAGAAAATTCGCTATCATCAATTGATGCCATGCCAAGTTCTGTTTCTACCCAACCCGGATTTATGGTGTTTACAGTGATGTTGTGTTCGGCTAATTCCAAAGCTAGTGCTTTAGTCAATCCTATTAATCCGGCTTTTGATGAAGAATAAATGCTTGCGTAAGCTTCTCCCATTACCCCAGAAATTGAACCTATATTTATAATTCTTCCCCATTTTTTGTTTTTCATATTTGGGATAACTTTTGAGGCAAGAAAGGCAGGTGCAATTAAATTTGTTTGATAAAGTCTTTGGATATTTTTAATATTCATTTTATCCAAATCTGAATAAATATATTCTCCTGCATTATTAATCAAAACATCAATATTGTTTTTTTCTATAAAATCTGTAAGAGTAGTAATATCTTTTGACAAATCGCAAACACAAAAACCTTTGGCATTACATTCGATTAATGCCTTTTCATTTCTGCCTGTTACAAAAACTTCTCCAATATTTTGAAGCTCATGTGCGATAGCGTTTCCAATACCTTTAGATGCACCTGTTACAAGTATGTTCATTTGATTATTCCATATATATATAAATAAATGATGGCAGAATGGAAATTCCATCCGATATTTTATATTCTCCTCAAGTTGAGGAGATGAAATTTATTTTTATTTAATTATCCCAAAACCTAGTAGGAATGTGCAAACTAAAAATATTGCAGCAACAATACCAGTAAGTTTGTTCAATCCTTTTTCAGCACTCTTTTGAGATGCGAAAACATGTGAAGCTCCGCCAATACCGGCAATTCCATCGCCTTTGGGGGAATGTAATAGGATTAATACAATAAGCAATAGTGCTGAAATTATTTGAATAGCCCATACTAAAGTTAATAACATCTATTTTTTCTCCTTTTTTTTAGAAATAAAATGAGCTCTTTTTGAATTTAATTTAATATCTTTAAAAGTATATAATCTTGCAGGTCGTTTAGAAGATGATTTTGTAAATTCATCAAGTTCAATCAAACCTTGAGTTGCAAGAGCTTTTTTTCTAAAATTACGTTTATCAAGTTTTTTGCCCATAATCAGTTCATAGGCTTTTTGCATTTCTGTTAGTGTAAATTTTTCATTTAATAATTGATATGCAACAGGACAAAGTTCCAATCTTTCACGAGTACGTTTCAAAGAATATTCAATAATATCTTTGTGGTCGAACGCTAAAGGTGGTAAATCAGATATCTTATGCCAACCTAATTCCGGAGTAGTTACAATATTGAAATCTTCCGCTCTTACCAATGCGAAATAAGCGCATGTAATAACCCTTGCATTAGGGTGACGAAGCGGATCTCCAAAAGTGTAAAGTTGCTCAAGATAGACGTTGTCGATATTTGTACGTTCTTTCAGTATTCTAAGTGCCGCTTGATCAAGGTTTTCAGATAATCTTACATATCCTCCCGGAATAGCCCACTTATCTTTGAATGGTTCTGTTGTACGTTTTACAAGTAATACGTGCAAAGCATCATATTTCATTGTCATAATAACAACGTCAACTGTAATTTCGTGTGTTTTGGTTTCATTAAAAATCATAAATTCTCTGTCCCTATAATAAATAATATAATAAAAATAAAATTTTACATAAGTTAATAGTTTATTTTTATTAACAAAATTTAACATGTGTCTATGATTTAATCAATTTTCTCAAAAATAAATACTTTATATATATACGGGGAATAAATCAGGGATAATTATATAAAATGTTTAATGCAGTTAGATTTAACAATATTTATATGGCACCGCCGATGGGATTAAATCCTTTTATGGGTGGTTGTGGCTGCAATTCATTTAATCCTATGTTTCAATTTGGGATGATGAACTCATTATTCTTTATGCCACAAATGTTCTCATTCCCTAGTTTTTCAATGCCAATATTTTCACCTTTCTCAATGATGTCAGGTTATTCAATGCCATCTATGGGGGGAAATATATTTTCTATGGCAAATTATTCAATGCCAATGTTTAATCCGATGATGAATTTTGGATTACCGGCAATGTTTGAACAAATGAATTTGTTGAACAAATATACAAATAATTTTGGAAGTTTGACATCTTCTTTAAACAATGGAACAAATACAACTTCAAAAACTAAAAAGGGGCAAAAAACTCAAAAATCAAATAGTAAATATAATAAAAATGCAACAGAATTATATACAGGTACTGCTGAAGATTTGAATAAGTATTTGAAAGGAAAAGGAGTGCTTGAAGGACAAGGACAAGCTTTTTTGAATGCTCAAAAGAAATATGGAATTAGTGCATCTGTTTTGGCAGGAATTTGTATTCATGAATCAGGAAACGGAAAAAGCAGATTAGCTAAAACAAAAAATAATATTGGTGGAGTAAGAATTGCTGGTTCTACAAAATTTAGAACATTTAATTCAGTTGCTGAATGTATTGATTACATGGGTGGTTTGCTTAAACGTAAATATGTAAATCAAGGTTTGACTACTTTATCTCAAATTAACTCAAAATATTGTCCTCCATCGGATCCGACAGATACAACCGGAACAAATTATATATGGGCGCAAGAGGTTAATAAGCACGCTAATTCAATCGAAAGAGCAACTGTATAATTTTTAATTTTTAGGCAAAATATTACATTTCGACATAATTCGTTGATGTTCTTTGATGTTTCATGTATTGTCATGGAATAGGTGAAACATTTGCGGAAGGATTAGCAATGGATAAGGGATACATTGAAAATGGTTTTATTGTTGACGTTAGCAATGCTCAAAAAACCTCTGAAATTATTTATGAATTAAGCAGAGTTTTGGACTTGCCCGACGCTCAGAGTAAAAATGTCTGCCTAAAATTAGGTGGGGTTAATTTAACAACTACAGAGTTAACAAGTATTAAAGCGCTTGTTGAATCTATGGATTCTGAAATTGAATTTATTACAACAAGTTCTGATGTTACAGCAAAATCTGCAGAAGAATTAGGAATTAATGTTTCTATTCTTGAAAATAAAGTTCCAACTCCGGAATTTAATGCGGATCAAGAAAAAGTTAACAAAGAATTAGAAAAAGCATTGGATAAAATTTTTGGTGACGAAACTACTGAAATCAAAACTTTTGCACAAGAAAATGATTTGAAAGTTCTTAAAAAAGATGCTCCGGCAGAACCGGTTCAGCCACTAGAAGAAATCAAGCCGGAAAGTATTCAACCGGAAAATCAAATGGAAACTATTGATACTCCTGTTGTTGAACCTCTTGAAGAAACAAAATCAGAAGAAGTTAAAGAGGAAGTAAAAAAAGCTGAAATACCTGTCGTAGCAGTAGAAACAACAGACTTGAAAGATGTGTTTGACGATTTTAATTCAAAATTAGAAGATGCGAACAAAATTGAAGGTGAGGATATCGAAGATATTGACTATAACCTTGACGATTTGAGAAAATCTTTGAGAGAAACTGAAAAACTCCCAACTCTTTATATTCAAAGAACTTTGCGTTCAGGTCAAAGTATTTCTTCTGACGGAAATATTGTAATTATTGGAGATGCAAATCCGGGTTCTGAAATTATTGCCAAAGGAGATATTACAGTTTGGGGAGTTTTGGGCGGTATTGCTCATGCAGGTTCTGCAGGTAATCAATATGCAAAAATAAGAGCATTGAAAATGAATGCAATTCAATTGAGAATTGCTGATACGTTTGCAAGAAGACCGGATAATATTAATATTCCGTATATTCAAAAAACGGATACTTTTATTCCGGAAGAAGCTTGCATTTACAAAAAACAAATTATTATACATAAAATACACGAATCATAAAAAGGAGAAATAATGAGCGGTAGAGTTATTGTAATAACATCCGGTAAAGGTGGAGTAGGCAAAACTACAACTAATGCAAATATCGGTACAGCTTTAGCTAAAGCCGGTAAAAAAGTTGTAATGATTGATACTGACCTCGGATTAAGAAACTTAGACTTACTACTTGGTTTAGAAAACAGGATTGTTTACACTATTGTAGATGTTGTTGAAGAACGTTGTAAACTTAAACAAGCATTGGTAAAAGACAAGAAAAATCCTAATCTTTGTCTTTTGGCAGCTGCGCAAACCAGAGATAAAACAGCGGTTACAGAAGAACAGTTAAAAGATATTTGCGAAAAACTTAAAAAAGATTTCGATTTTATTCTTGTTGACTGTCCTGCAGGTATTGAACAAGGTTTCCAAAACGCAGTTGCTGGTGCGTCAGAAGCAATAGTTGTTACAACTCCTGAAATGTCTGCAATTCGTGATGCTGACAGAATTATTGGTCTTTTGGAATCAAAAGAAGAAATTAAGTCATACAAATTGCTTTTAAACAGAGTTAGACCAAATCTAATTGAATCAAAAGATATGGTTAGTGTTGATGAAGTTGTTGACATTCTTTCAGCTGAATTGATAGGTATAATTCCTGAAGATACAGGCATTATCGTTTCTACAAACAAAGGTGAACCGATTGTAAACGATGAAAAATCATTGGCAGGTAAAGCATACAATAATGTTGCAAGAAGAATTATTGGCGAAGATGTTCCTTTCTTAGATTTAGACGAACCAAAAGGGGTTATGGCTAAAATTAAGAAATTCTTCTCCGGTTTAACAGGAAAGGAGAAATAAGATGATATTACAAAACTTATATAATAAAGTCTTAGGCTTTTTCCGTCAAACTGAACAAGAAGAAACAGAGGCTTCAAAAGATACGGCTTGCAATAGATTACGTGTTGTTTTGATGCAGGATAGAACTAATTTAACTCCTGAATTGATGGAACGTATGCGCAAAGAAATGGTTGAACTTCTTTCTAAATATGTTGAAATGGACAAAGAAGCACTTGAACTTAATCTTGAACAAGATGGAGATCAAGTTGCATTGATGCTTTCAATTCCTGTGATTAGAGCTAAAGATGAAGAAGAAATCAAAGAAGCTTTAGCTAAAGAAGATGCTAAAAAAGCTGAGGAAGAAGCGCAAGGCGATGAAGATGTCTCTGATGAAGTTGAGATTGAAGAAACTGAAATTATTTTGGATTCAGAAGCTTTAGACGATGATATGTCAGATGATGATTATTCTGAAGAAGAAACAGAAGAAGAATCTGATGATGACGATAAAGATGAAGAATAAATAACTAAAAATTATTTTGAAAAAAGAAGGATTTTTTTATGAAATTCCTTCTTTTTTTTGTTTAAAAATTATTGCGAAATGTAACAATTTTGCTTGAAACTTAAAAATTTTTGAAAATATTGTAACAAATTATATACAAAAATAAATTAGTCGTGTTGACAGTGTATTATGTTTGTTTTACCATTGTTATGCTTGGAATAAAGTATTTACTAATATCCGAAATATTTGTTGAATAGCGATTTCAAGCGGTGTATTACATAATAAAAAGAAAAAGGAATGCAAATGGCAACCACAACTAGACAAAGAATCAGAGTTTGTTTGAAAGCTTATGATCACAAATTAATTGACGTTTCTTCAGATAAAATTGTAGAAACAGCAAAAAGAACTGAAGCTAAAGTAGCCGGACCTATTCCTTTACCTACAAAAAGACGTATATATTGCGTTTTGCGTTCACCACACGTAGATAAAAAATCTCGTGAACATTTTGAAATGAGAACTCATAAACGTATTATTGATATATACGAACCAACACAACAAACAGTTGAAGAACTAGGTAGACTTGATCTTCCAGCTGGTGTAGATATCGAAGTAAAATTATAATTTACTTTTATTGAAAATTAAATAAGCATTATGCATGTAATGTGAACTACACACGTTTGGTACGTGTCGGGTGTAAATCCCGAAAAAAGGTAAAGAAGTAGCGCTCGCAAGAGAAAAATGCAATCCCGAAACAGGGGCAGGAAAGTGTCTGCACCAAGTAGGGTGAGCTAGAAAGGTAAAAAATGACACTAGGTGTAATAGGTAAAAAACTTGGAATGACACAAATCTTTGACGAACAAGGTTTGGCAATTCCTGTAACTGTAATCAAAGTTGATCCGATTGTTGTTACTCAAGTAAAAACAGTTGAAACTGATGGTTACAACGCTATACAAGTAGGTACAATTGCTGCTAAAGAAAAACACTTGACAAAAGCTGAAATTGGACACTTCAAAAAGAACAATCTTGAAAACTTCAGACATCTACAAGAATTTAGAGTTGACAATCCTGCTGACTACAAAGTTGGTGACAAAATTGAATTGTCAGTTCTTGATAACGTAGAAAAAGTTGATGTAACTGGTAAATCAATTGGTAAAGGTTTTCAAGGTACAGTAAAAAGATGGAACTTCTCAAGAGGACCTATGGGACATGGTTCTAAAAACCACAGAGAACCTGGTTCTATCGGTGCAGGTACAACTCCTTCTCGTGTTATTAAAGGCAAAAGAATGGCTGGTAACATGGGTAATGAAAGAGTTACTATTACTAAATTGAAATTAGTTAAAGTAGATGCAGCTAACAGCTTAGTATTAGTAAAAGGTTCTGTTCCTGGATGCGAAGGTAGATTGGTAACAATCGTTCCAACTAGAACTAAGTGGAACTAGTCCTATCTCTCACCTCGCCATTTTGGAGAGGTCGTAACTCTAAATGAACGATAGTGAATGTTAGAGATACGGGAGAGGGGTAAAGATCTCAAGACACGGAAAAGTCTCAAAAACCGGCTGGTCTTGCCAGATAAAGCAAATAAGCAAGCGGTAAGCAGTCTTAAACGAAAGATATAATAAATAAAGGAAAAAACAAAAATGTCAAAAGAAATATTAAGTACAAATGGAGAAAAATTAGGCGAAATCGCTTTGAACGAAGCAGTTTTCGGCGTTGAACCTAATTTACATGTAATGCACTTAGCATTAAGAAGACAATTAAATAATGCTCGTCAAGGTTCTGCTTCTTGTAAAACAAGAGCTGAAGTTTCTGGCGGCGGCAAAAAACCATGGAAACAAAAAGGTACTGGTAGAGCTAGAGCTGGTTCTTTACGTTCTCCATTGTTCGCAGGCGGTGGCGTAATCTTTGGGCCAAAACCAAGAAGTTATGCTTTCAACATGCCTCAAAAAGCAAGACAATTGGCTATCAAATCTGCATTGTCTGCTAGAAGTGAACAATTGGTTGTAGTAAAAGACTTCTCTACAATTGCTGAACCTAAAACAAAATTGATGGTAAGCGCACTTAAAGCATTAAATGTTTCAGGTAAAACTTTAATCGTTGCAGATGTTAAAGCTGATGAAAATAAAAATCTTGAATTAGCTGCAAGAAACATCCCAAGCGTAAAAATTATTTTACCTTCAAACTTAAATGTAAAAGATTTACTTGAAGCTGATTTTGTTGTAATGACTGAATCTGCTGTAAATGATATCACAGAAAGGTTACAATAATGGCAAGATCAAATACAGAAAAATTATATGATGTAATCAAAAAACCTATCATTACTGAAAAATCAGTAGGTGCTACAACTTTGGGTCAATATACTTTTGAAGTTGTACAAAACGCAACAAAAGTTGAAATTGCTCAAGCAGTAGAATTAGCTTTTCCTGGTAGAAAAGTTAAAAAAGTAAGAACAGTTTATATGCCATCTCACGAAAAGAGAATGGGATATAAATTCGGTAGAACAGATTCTTCTAAGAAGGCAATCGTAACTATCGAAGGTGATCCAATCGAAGAATTGATTGGTGCGTAGCGCGAACGAGCCGAGTGCGTAGGCTTGGCAAAGAAAGCGGATTTTGTGAATAGCAAAATGATGTGATGAGTTGAAAATTGAATATAGAAGTTTAATTGTGCGAAGCACGAAACGAACTTATTGCCTTATTCACTTATTAACTTATTCACCTATTAGAAGGGGCGTCTGGCATAAGTCCCAAAAGTATTACAAAAGCCAAAGGAGAAAAATAAAAATGGCAATTAGAAAAATAAATCCAACATCTCCAGGACAAAGAGGGATGACAAAAAGTGACTACCAAGAAGTCACTACTTCAACTCCTGAAAAATCATTGTTAAAATCATTGAAGAAAACAGCAGGAAGAAATAACACTGGTAGAATTACATGTCGTCATAAAGGTGGCGGTGTAAAAAGAACTTACCGTATAATTGATTTCAAACGTGAAAAATTTGGAGTACCAGCAACAGTTAAAACTATTGAATACGATCCAAACAGAAACGTAAGAATTTCATTAGTATTCTATGCAGATGGTGAAAAAAGATATATCTTGACACCTGAAGGATTGAATGTTGGTGACGTAATAGTTTCTGGTCCTGAAGCACCGGTTCAAACAGGTAACGCTTTACCTCTTGAATTAATTCCTTTAGGTACAATTGTTCACAACATTGAATTAATTCCTGGTCGTGGTGGCAAAATGGTAAGATCAGCTGGTAATGCTGCTCAAGTTATGGCTAAAGAAGGCGACTATGTAACAATCAAACTTCCTTCTTCTGAAATGAGAATGGTAAGAAAAGAATGTATGGCTACAATCGGTACATTAGGTAATTCAGAATTTAAAAACCTATCAATCGGTAAAGCCGGTAGAAAACGTTACTTAGGTATCAGACCTACAGTACGTGGTGTTACAATGAACCCTTGCGATCACCCTCACGGTGGTGGTGAAGGTAAAACTGGTCCTGGTGGACATCCAAAAACACCTTGGGGTAAACCAGCTCTTGGTTATAAGACAAGAAAACAAGGTAAAGCTTCTGACAAATTAATCGTTAGAAGACGTAAAAAATAGTTACAAAGTGTAAAGGGTTGAGGGTAAAACTATTCAACTTTTCAACCCTTGAACTTTATATATAAACTACCAAACAAAATTAAGAAAGGTAATAGAATGGCACGTTCATTAAAAAAAGGCCCTTATGTAGAAGAAGCTCTACAAAACAAAATAGCAAAAATGAATGCAAACTCTGAGAAAAAAGTTATTAAAACTTGGTCAAGAGCATCAATGATTATTCCTGATATGCTAGGCCACACAATCGCTGTTCACAATGGGAAAACTCACGTTCCAGTATATGTAACAGAACAAATGATTGGTCACAAACTTGGAGAATTTGCACCAACAAGACTATTCAAAGGACACGCAGGTTCTGATAAAACTGCTAAAAGAAAATAGTAAAACCCAAAAAGGTAAAACTTTAATATAAGGAAAATAAAAATGGAAGCTAAAGCAAGACAAACTGATATAAAAATGACAGCAAGAAAACTTCGTAGAGTAATCAACGAAGTTAGAGGTAAATCTGTCGTTGAAGCTCAAGATATGTTACGTTTTATGCCTTATTTTGCAGCAAGAGTAGTTGAAAAGAACTTGAAAGCTGCAGTTGCAAATGCACAAGAAAAATATGGTGTAGGAGCTGAATCTTTGAAAGTTTCTGAAATTTTCGCAGATGAAAGCGTTACATACAAAAGAGCAAGAACAAGAGCGCAAGGTCGTATGTATTCAAGACTAAAACGCACTTCTCACTTAACTTTAAAAGTAAGTGATATCACTAAGTAGTAGTAATAACAAAAGGTAAATAAAATGGGACAAAAAACACATCCAACAGGATTTAGAATCGGCGTAATTCAACCTTGGGTTAGCACATGGTTCGCTAAGGTAAAAGATTACGGCGCATTCGTTGCAGAAGATGCAAAAATCAGAAAATTTATTAAGAAAAAACTTTATACAGCAGGTGTTTCTAAAATTTTAATTGCTAGAAAAGCTCAAAACACAACTGTTACAGTTGTTACAGCTAAGCCTGGTATCGTTGTTGGTCGTGGTGGTCAAGGTATCGAAGATTTGAAGAAAGAAGTTTCAAAATATCTTGGAAAACCTATTATCATCAATGTTGTTGAAGTTGCAAGAATTGATGCAGATGCACAACTTGTAGCAGAAGCAATTGCTCAACAATTAGAAAAACGTATCGCTTTCAGACGTGCAATGAAACAAGCTATGCAACGTACAATGAGAGCAGGTGCGCAAGGTATTAAAGTAATGGTATCTGGACGTTTAGGTGGTGCTGAAATCGCTCGTTCTGAATGGGCAAAAGAAGGAAGAATTCCTCTACAAACATTAAGAGCTGATGTAGATTATGGTTTCACAGAAGCTGATACTATTATGGGTAAGATTGGTGTTAAAGTTTGGATTTTCAAAGGCAACTTAATGCCTGGCGAAAAAGCAGATCAAAACATCAAAGCAAAAAGTGGCAAAGAAGAAAAAGGTGGAAGAAGACCTAGACGTAGAATTTCTTCAGAAAATGCCGAAGAAAAATAAGTAACGAAAATATAACAGGAGTAAAAATAAAATGTTACAGCCTAAAAAAACTAAATACCGCAAAATGATGAAAGGCAGAATGAAAGGTACTGAAACCAGAGGAACACAATTAGAATTTGGTGGATATGCACTTCAAGCTGTTGAGCCTGGTTGGATTACCAGCAGACAAATCGAGGCTGCACGTCGTGCAATGACTCGTGAAATCAAACGTGGCGGTAACGTTTGGATTAAAATCTTCCCGGACAAACCGATTACAGCAAAACCAGCTGAAACTCGTATGGGTTCAGGAAAAGGTAACTTAGAATACTGGGTAGCAGTTGTTAAACCAAACAGAATTTTGTTTGAACTTGATTACTTCGACAGAAGTGTTGCAGTTCACGCATTAGAATTGGCAGCTCAAAAACTACCTATTAAAGTTAAAGTTGTTGAAAAAGCAAAATTAGAAAACAAATAAAAGGAAATAAGTAATGAAATTAAATGAAATGCGCGAAAAAACAGTTGAAGAACTGCAAAGTGCTATAATTGATTGGAAGAAGGATTTGTTTAATTACAAATTGCAACTTTCAACTCACAAATTAGAAAACACAGCATTGATTTCTAAAACAAAAAAACTTATAGCTCAAGCGAAAACTGTAATAAATGAAAAAGGAAGCACTGTACAAGCCTAGTGTGGTGTTGAGGTAGCTTTCGCAAAGGAGAAAAACAACATGCCTAAAAAAGAAAAACAAGGTGTAGTAATCAGCAACAAAATGGACAAGACAATTGTTGTAAAAGTTGCAGACTATGAACCACATCCAAAATACAAAAAAATTATGGAATCAAATAAAAACTACAAAGCTCACGATCCTGAAAATATTTGCAATGAAGGCGATATCGTAAGAATTGTTGAAGCAAGACCAACTTCAAAAGATAAACGTTGGGCTTTGGCTGAAGTAGTTGAAAAAGCACGTTAATCGTGTACCGTGTTTGACACGGAACCTTCGAAACGGAGTTTCGAGTAAGGTATAAAAGACATCATTAATCAAATTAATGCGCTGTCAAAAGTAAAAACATTCTTTAAAAACAATAAAGGAAAATTAAAATGATACAACAAGAAACAAGATTAGAAGTAGCAGATAACACTGGCGCAAAAGAACTTTTGTGTATCCGTGTTATGGGCAGCTCAAATAAAAAATTTGCAGCAGTTGGCGACGAAATCGTAGCTGCAGTAAAAGATGCTAACCCTAATATGCCTGTAAAAAAATCTGAAGTTGTAAGAGCAGTTGTTGTTAGAACAAAAGCTGATATCAAACGTGCAGACGGATCAGTTATCAGATTTGATGAAAACGCAGCGGTTATTATCAACAAAGATGGCAACCCACGTGGAACTCGTGTTTTCGGACCAGTTGCTCGTGAATTGAGAGACAAAGGATATATGAAAATCGTTTCTTTGGCTCCGGAAGTTATCTAATTCTCAGTGAAAACTAAGAAGTATAAATTACTAAAAGTAATAATTAAAGGAATAAAACAATGACTAAGAAAAAATTGCATGTAAAAAATACTGATAGAGTAATGATTATTGCAGGCAAAGATAAAGGTAAAGACGGTAACATCAAGAAAGTTGACGTTGCAAAAGGAACTGTTACAGTTGAAGGTTTGAACATGGTAACAAAAGCTCAAAAACCTCAACCAATGGCAGGAATACAAGGTGGTTTGATTAAAGTTGAAGCACCTGTAGATGCCTCAAATGTTATGGTTATTTGCCCTGCTTGCGAAAAACCGACAAGGATCAAACACGCAGTCGTTGACGGCAAAAAAGTTCGTGTTTGTAAAAAATGTGGTGAACAATTAGATGCAAAATTATAATTCGTGTTATAATTAAAGCATCAAAGAATTAAGGAAATACGAAAATGACAACAAAAACAAGAAGTTTAAAAGCAAAATACCAAGAAGAAATAATTCCTGCATTGACAGAAAAATTTGGCTATAAAAACATCAACCAAGTTCCAAAACTTCACAAAATCGTTTTGAACATGGGTGTTGGCGAAGCTTCTCACAACTCAAAAATTGCTGAAGCTATCGAAGCTCAATTGACTAAAATTGCAGGTCAAAAATGTGTAGTTACAAAAGCTAAAAAGTCTATCGCATCTTATAAGTTAAGAGAAGGAATGCCAGTTGGTGCAATGGTTACATTGCGTGGCGAAAGAATGTATGACTTCTTACAAAAACTTATTTGCGTAGTTCTTCCTCGTATTCGTGACTTTAGAGGTATTTCACCTAAGAGTTTCGATGGTCGTGGAAACTATACTTTAGGCTTGAAAGAACAAGCTTTGTTCCCAGAAATCACTTATGAAGAAGTTGATTTGGTTAAAGGTATGAACGTATCAGTAATTACAACAGCTGAAACAGATGAAGAAGCTAGAGAATTATTGAAATTGTTAGGAATGCCTTTTAAAGGAATGAACAAATAGTTTAAAATTCTTCGGCTTTATGTCATTCTGAGCGATTGCGAAGAATTCCATAAAAGCCCAGAATGACTGGTAATAACGAAAATTAATACAACATAAAAGGAGAAATTCATGGCTAAAAAAGCGATGATAAACAAAGAATTAAGACGTGAAAAACTTGTTGCAGCTGGCAAATACCCTGCAGTAAGACTTCATAACAGATGTAGTATTTGTGGTAGACCTCACGGTTATCACAGAGATTTCGGTCTTTGCAGAATTTGTTTAAGAAAAATGGCTCACCAAGGTTTGTTACCTGGTGTTACAAAAGCAAGCTGGTAATGCCGACGGCATTTTCCCCATTAAACTATTGTTGAATTTACAAGAGTTTTGTGCGGAGAGTCGTTTCACCAACTCAGATTGGGTGCTGGGTGTGTTCCAAACTATATTAAAATAGGATGGAGCAGGCAAAAAAATAAAGCCAGAGATTTTGATTGTGAGGTGTGTTTCGGCAAACATTGCAATTATAAAAATAAAATATATAAATAACCAAAAGACCGAGGGATGCGGTCTTTTTTGGTGTTTATATACTATTCGTAACATTTTAATAATTAAAAGCTTGCAACTAAACTAAATTTATGTTAATATCAATTTGTCAGACTGTCGAAAGACGTTCCCTGATGTGGAGCAAAATTAATTCGACAAGTGACGAGTAGAATGGATACTGCTGAAGAGTTCAGTAAGTCCGCAAGAGTAAAGGAATAAAATTATGTCAATGACAGATCCTATAGCAGATATGCTAACTAGAATCAGAAATGCTATGATGGCTTCTCACGCTAACGTAACTATGCCAGCTTCTAAATTGAAAGAACAATTAGCTAAATTGTTAAAAGAAGAAGGTTATATTTCTGATTACATCGTAAAAGCTGAAGGTAAATTCAATGTTCTTGAAATTACATTGAAATACGACGCTAAAAACAAACCTGTTATCACTAAATTAGAAAGAATTTCTAAACCAGGTTTGAGAAACTATAGCAAAGCTAAAGACCTTCCAAAAGTTTTGGGTGGTATGGGAATCGCAGTTGTTTCTACAAGCAAAGGTCTTTTAACAGACAGAAAAGCTCGTAAAGAAAACATCGGTGGCGAAGTTCTTTGCTACGTTTACTAGGAAGTAAAACCGCTCCTTCGCCCCAATAGATTTTGGAGCTGGAGAAAGGTAGATGACTTCGTAAAAAGGTGAATACCGCAAAGATTTGAAACTATGTTTATATTTGTGCGAAGCACCGATTTGAACTTTTCACTTCTCACTATTCACTTTTCACAAAATCCAAACATAATTGGTAGAAAAGTTTGGGAAAAGTACATAATATACCAAAAGGAGAAAATTAAAAATGTCACGTATTGGTAAAAAACCTATTGAAATTCCTAACGGAGTTGAAGTAAAAATAGAAGATCACCAAGTTACAGTAAAAGGTCCTAACGGAACTGAAGTTGTTAAAGTTAGACCTGAAATCGCTATAAAAATGGAAGATAATCACATTGTATTGTCAAAAGTTGGCGAAACAAGAGAAACAGACGCATTATTCGGTTTGTTCAGAACTTTGATTGCTAATGCAGTACATGGTGTAACTCATTTATTTGAAAAGAAATTGGAAATTCAAGGTGTTGGTTACAGAGCTAGTATGGAAGGTAAAAACCTTAACTTGGCTTTGGGTTATTCTCACCCAGTAATTGTTGAACCGCCAGAAGGTATTACAATTACAGTTGAAGCTAACACAAAGATTTCTGTAAAAGGTGCTAACAAACAAACAGTTGGCGATGTTGCAGCTTTCATTAGATCAAAAAGACCTCCTGAAGTTTACAAAGGAAAAGGTGTTAGATACGAAGGCGAACACATCAGACGTAAAGCTGGTAAAGCTGGTAAAAAGTAAGATAGGTGTAAGCGACTTTAGGGAGCCGTACATATATCTTATCCCGAACTTGATTCGGGATCTTGTGAAAATTATATTCTTGCCAAAAGTTTTTTATGGAAACATTTGAAACTTTATGTCCAACCCTTGTGGGAGGACAGAAATCTATGATTTCGAGGTGGGGTATAAGATAGATAGTCCTTACTATCCTTAGCTCAAATGAAGCGAAGGCGTCACAAAGTGACGGGTGAGGTGGTTTATAATTTACATGCGGAGGGTTTAAAGCCCGTTAAAGCAGTAAGAAAGGAAAATAAAATGATTAAACAAGAAATTAGAAAACCAAAAGTACAAAAAAGACATAAGTCAATCAGGGTTAAATTGGCAGGTACTGCTGAATTTCCTAGATTAGCAGTATATAGAAGTACAAAACACATCTATGCTCAATTGATTGATGATGATAATCATGTAACTTTGGCATCAGCATCTTCTAACGACAAAGAATTAAAAGAAAAATTGGCTCACGGTGGAAACATCGAAGCTGCAAAACTTGTTGGCGAAGAAATTGCTAAAAAAGCAAAAGTTAAAGGCATTGAATGCGTAGTATTTGACCGTGGAGGTTTCTTATATCATGGTCGTGTTGCAGCATTGGCTGATGCAGCTAGAGAAGCAGGCTTAATGTTTTAGGAGCGTAGCCGCTCCATCCACCAATCAGGTTTTGGTGGAATGTAAAAAATTAAAAGAACCGTCAGAAATGGCGGTTCTTTTAGTATATAGCTCCTTCCCTTTTGAGAACTCTGCCGAACAAAAGGTGACTAAATGTCACGTTTTGTGAGAGGTACTAGGGATGGGTGCTATCCAGTTAGGGAACAATTATATAAAAGTAGGGCGGGGTACCTACCCCGCCATACTCACTTGAAGTTGGGCAAAATTTCCCGTCAATAACAACTCTTGAAAAAATTGCGGATGTTTTAGATGTAGAATTGTATGAATTATTCAGATATACAAATTATAAATCAAAAAATTTTAAAGAAGAAATAAATATGATTTATGATAAATTAAATAAAGATAAGCAATTCACCCTATATCAAGTTGCAAAAGCAATGGAATAACAAAATTAAAAAATCATTAATAAAATCGAGGTTTAGTATTTTTTATATTATTATATGATTAGGAGATAATGTAAAATGGAATACAAAGATTATTATGAAACGTTGGGTGTAAAACGTGATGCAACTGATGCCGAGATAAAATCTGCATATAGAAAACTTGCTCGTAAATATCATCCAGATGTAAATAAAACAAAAGAGGCAGAAAGTAAATTTAAAGATATAAACGAAGCCTATGAGGTTTTGGGCGACAAACAAAAACGTCAAAGGTATGACAGTTTGGGCGCAAATTGGCAAGGCGGACAAAGCTATACTCCACCTCCGGGATTTGAACAATTCGGTTTTGGTGGCGGTCAAGGCGGTTATCAAAGCTTTAACTTCAACGGTCAAGATATGGGTGGCTTTTCAGACTTCTTTAGCTCATTGTTTGGCGATATGATGGGTGGCGGAGCTAGAGGCGCACAAGGTATGAACTTTGGAGGATTTGACTTTGGCGGTACGCAATCTGCAGGTCAAAGAACTTCTTCAAGACGACGTGCTGCTCAAGAACCGAAAGCCGAAAACCTCGATGTGACGATGAATTTGAATATTACAATAAAAGATATTTTTGATAAAAAACCTATAAACGTAAAATTCAATAATATTGAGCGTTGTCAAAAATGTTCCGGCAACGGAGGGTACTGTTCAGAATGTGGAGGTACTGGCTTTAAAACAGAACCAAAATCAATAAAAGTAAAACTTCCTCCTGATATTACGGAAGGTCAAAAACTTCGAGTAAAGGGAGAAGGAAAGGTTGATGCTTATGGTCGAAAAGGAGATCTATATCTTGTAATAAATATTAAAGATAAGGAATACGAGGTAGATGGCTCCGATTTGACAAAAGAGGTTGAAATTACTCCTCCTGAAGCCGTTTTGGGGTGCAAAAAAGAAATAGCGACTTTGCATGGTAAAATCATGATTAAAATTCCGCCAAAAACTTCATCCGGACAAGCTTTGAGATTGAAAGATTTAGGTTTACCTAAAAAGGGTGGCGGATATGGAAATCTTAATGCGAAAATTAAAATTGTAATCCCAAAAAGTCTTAATGATAAACAAATTGAACTCTATAAAAAAATTGCAGAGTTATAAAACTAAATAAAATCTTGACAATATCCCTCTTTATTAGGAAAATATTTCTAACAAGGGGGATATTTTAATGACTAAAGAAACTTTTTTGCACGACAAACATGTTAAATTGGGAGCTAAGATGGTTGATTTTGCAGGTTGGCATATGCCTGTTCAATATACATCCATTATTGAGGAACACAAAACTGTACGTGAAAAAGTCGGATTGTTTGATGTTTCGCACATGGGAGAAGTTTTTGTAAAAGGTAAAGAGGCATTGGAATTTTTGAATAGTATTGTGCCTCAAGATATTTCTAAATTGAATTACGAAAAAGCCGTGTATTGTCAATTGCCGAACAAAAATGGTGGTTTAATTGATGATTTGATTATTTATAAACTTGGCATACTTGAATATTTGGTTATTTGTAACGCATCAAGAATTGACGAGGACTTGAACTGGATGGTTATGAATAGTAAAAATTTTGATGTAAAAATTGAAAATGAATCTCATAATTATTCATTATTAGCGGTGCAAGGTCCTTTGGCTGATAAATTGTTAAGAAAAATGGGATTGGATACACAACAAGAATCATTTACAATAAAGGTTGCTAAAATTGCAGGAATTAAGGTTTTGGCATCTCGAACAGGTTATACCGGAGAAGACGGGTACGAAATTTTGGTAGAAAATCATCATTCAGAATATCTTTGGGACAAAATTTTGGAAGATGGTGCAGAATTTGGAATTAAGCCTATCGGGCTTGGTGCAAGAGATACGCTTAGACTTGAAGCAGCTTTGCATTTGTACGGAAACGATTTAGACGAAAATACAACTCCAATTGAGGCAGGTTTAAGTTGGTCTGTTCCAAAAGATAAAGAAGTTGATTATAACGGAAAAGATGTTATTATGGAACAGATTAAAAACGGAACAAGCAAAAAACTCGTTGGTTTGAAAATGTTAGACAGAGCGATTGCAAGACATGAATACGAGGTTTATAAAGACGGCGAAAAAATTGGTGTTATTACAAGTGGTGGCCCTTCTCCAATGTTGGGAGCAAATATTGCGCTTGCTTATGTTAAAAATGATAAAGATATTTGCACTGGAACGACTGTTCAGGTTATGATAAGGGAGAAACTGCATGATGCAGAAATTGTAAAACGACCTTTTATCTCAAAAAGAAATAAAATTAAGTTATAAATATAAAAAGGAGAAATTAATGAGTATTACTGAAAAAATTTTATGTTCAAAATCTCACGAATTTTTATTAGACAATGGTGATAAAACTTACACTATTGGTTTGACAGATTACGCAGTAGAACAACTTGGCGATATTGTTTTTCTTGAATTGCCGGAAGTTGGAACAGAGTTTAAAAAAGGTGAAACTTTTGCAACTATTGAATCTGTAAAAGCTGCATCTGAAATTTACATGCCAATCAGCGGAAAAATTTTAGAAATTAATGAAACTGCCGTTGATACTCCGGAAATTTTGAATGAAGACAGTTATGAAAAAGGTTGGCTTGTTAAAATTGAAGCTACAGGTGATATTACAGAACAAAATGACCTTTTGGAATACGAAGATTATAAGGAAGAATTGGAATAATATAATATGAAAAACTTTTTAGTACATACAGACGAAGTTAAACAAGAAATGTTTGAAAGTATTGGTGTTGCAGGAATTGAAGATTTGTTTTCTCAAATACCCGAAAAAGCCAGAATGACTTCTCTTGATTTGGGAAAAGCTTTAAGTGAAGCAGAAACTCAAAGACGAATTAAAGCTCTTTCCAAAAAGAATAATACTGATTACGTATCATTTTTAGGGGCAGGGACTTATAACAAGTTTGTTCCGGCTTGTATTTCTCAAGTTGCAAATCGTTTTGAATTTCTTACGGCATACACTCCTTACCAACCGGAAATTTCGCAAGGTACACTTCAAATTATGTATGAATTTCAAACTATGATTTGCCGTATTACGGGCATGGATATTTCAAATGCCACAATGTATGATGCGGCAACGGCTTGTGCTGAAAGTTTACTTATGGCAGTCAGAGTGTCTAAAAAGAATAAAGTTCTCGTTTCAAATCGTTTAAATCCGGAATATGTTGATGTTATTAAAACATATTGTTGGGCAAATGAAATTGAGCTTGAATTGATTGAAGAAATTCCGGCTGATACGGCTGATTGTGCGTGTGTATTGGTCCAAAATCCTGATTTTTACGGAGAAATTACTCAAATCAATAAGCCGGATTGTTTGTTAATTGTTTGTGTTGATGTTTCTTCTTTAGGAATTTTGAAACCACCTTATGATGCTGATATTGTTGTAGGTGATGTCCAAACTCTTGGTATTCCAATGAGTTTTGGTGGACCACATGCAGGATTTATGGCTTGTAAAGAAAAATTTATGCGCCAATTACCTGGGCGTTTGGCTGGCAGAACTGTTGATGCTGACGGAAAACCTGCCTATTGCTTGACAATTCAAACCAGAGAACAACATATTAAACGAGAAAAAGCAACAAGTAATATTTGCTCAAATCAAGCTCTAATAGGGCTTTGTGCAACTTTGTATTTAACTGTTATTGGTGAAAAAGGGTTCCGTCAAGCAAGTTATTTATCATCAAAGATGGCTCATAAATTGTCTGAAAAACTTGCACAAAAAGGAATTAAAACTCTTAACAAACAATTCTATAACGAATTTGTTATTAAAGTAGATGATGCAGAAGATGTTTTAGCATGTCTGAAGGCAAATGGTGTTATTGGCGGTTTGCAATTAGATAAGAATAGAATCTTAGTTGCCACTACGGAATTGACAACTGATGAAGATATTGAAAATTACGTAGAACACGTAAAATAAAAATCTAAGCTTCTTTAAAAGAATTGTAATAAATGGTTATTGAGAAATTTTCAGTAGCCATTTTTCTTATGTAACAACCTTCAAGCAGGTACATTGTTGAACCGTTATCAAGCATAATTCGGATCTTCTTTCTTGAGCTTGCCCAGTTTTGTATAAAACTTTTAATTTTTGATGAAGGGTTCTGTGGAACAATATTAATTAAACCGTTATGTTGCACAGCGTCAGGACGTTTAACTTCGTTTCCATCAATAAATACAGTTGTAAAATTTTCTTTAACTGATGGCGGATTGTCGATTTCGGCATCAAATGCTAAACTTGTTTCTAATTCTGTAATAACTGCGTGTTGCATAAATTAATTCCTTTTTTTATTTGTCCATATTTTAATATGGTGGGCGATATGTGACTCGAACACATGACCTCCACAACGTCAATGTGGCGCGCTACCAACTGTGCCAATCGCCCGTTTTAAAAGTATAACACAAATTTTCTAAAAACGCATAGCGTCAACTTGTTTTAAAATATATTGGATATCTTTTACAAGTTCTGCTTCAATATACAATAATTCTTGTTTTGTGTAATCGTCGTGTTCGTATTTAACTTTAGCTAATTTCAACATAACAATTTTGTTGAAAGTGATATAATTAGATACAAATTCAATGATGTCAACAGCTCTATATGGAACTGCGCAATCGTGCAATCTTAAAATTGAACGGAAAATAACGAGCAAAGTTTTTATAACGTTTGACAATACTTTTTTCATTTCTCGGTCAGATTTTATATTCATTAAGAAACAATTTTTATATTTCAATAACAAACTTTTAATTTCAGTTTCGCATTGCAGGCGTAAAAAGTGTTTGTTTATATATATTGATGGGATTAGGTTTTCGCCATAAACAATTCTGTGGTTTTCTCTAATATCAGCGTATTCGATTGAGTAAACATCAAAAGAAGAATACCATTCGTCTTTGTTCATAACTACAGGAATTGGATTTTTCGCTTTAACCCATTTTTTTATAGGATTTGACATTGAATATAAATCTTCTGCGTTCAAGGTATTAGTAACAATCATTAGATTAAGATTGTTTTTCGCATCTTCAACATTTGCTTGAGAACCAAATGCAATTACAGATGCCAAATTATCACCTAATTTTTCTTTTAAACTTTCGATTAATTTATCTAAATTCTTCATATCATTTCCTTTTCTAAAAATTTTAATACTTAGATTTGTTTACCAACTGCCGGAACAACCGCTGCCACCAAATCCGCCGCCTCCGCCGAAACCGCCAAAGCTACCGGAACTAAATCTTCTTCTTGGTGAGAAAATACTCAAAACAATAGCGACTGGCCAAACCCACCAAGGATATTCATTTCTTCGACTTGAACCGGAAGAACTTGTTTTTGGAGGACAAGCTCCCTGCTGTCTAATAGTTACGTTTTCGGCATTTGCAACAGTTTGAGCTAAAACGTATGCGCCACGACGTATTCCGTTTTCATAATCCAATTTTTTGTAATATGGAAGGATGTCTGTATCACGAATATTTTCAAGTGCAGAAATAGGAATTTTATTTTCAAGCCCAGTGCCGAGTTCAATTCTCATTCTGCGTTCAGTCGGAGCTGTCAAAAATACAACACCATTATTTTTCCCTTTAGCACCAAGTTTGTAAGAACGACCAATGTCAATTGCAACATCTTCTACACTTCTTCCATTCAAAGAAGGTAGTGTTACAACAACCAAATCCGCACCGGATTTTTTCTGCAAATCCCATAACGTCATGTTTAAATCGTTTTCAACATCAGGTGATAATAAATTTGCTTCGTCAGCGATGAAGCCATTAAATTTTACAGTTATAGCATTTGCTTGAGTAATTCCCAAAAGCAAAGCTACCAAAATAAATAACCAACATTTCTTAATCATAATGCAATTTTAACAGTATATACGATTTATGTCAAGTGAATAAGAATAAAGCAGTTAAGTTTTATAATTTTATAAGACTGCGGAATAAACCCGCAATCTATAATTCAGTTGCTAATTGATGTTGATTTCCAAAATCAAACATCAAAACTTTATTCCCCCATCTAAAAAATAAGCAATAAAAAAGGCGACACCCAGATTCGAACTGGGGGATAAGAGCTTTGCAGGCTCCTGCCTTACCACTTGGCCATGTCGCCACCTCGTTACTCTATAATAAAAAAGACATAACAAAATGTCAAGGTATGAAATTAAAACTCAAATAATTCTTTAATTGGAAGTTCTAAGGCATTAGCGAGTTTCAAAATCGTTTTTATTCCCGGTTTGTTTATGCTTACTTCGATTTTACCCAAATAATCCAAACTAATTCCGGCTTTTTCAGCAAGTTTTTCTTGTGTCAAACGAGCGTTTTCTCTCAAAAATTTAATTCGCTTTCCCAATAATTCATAAAAATCATTTTCATCCATTTGACAATTTTACTGGATATAGTAACATAATGTTACTGGATATAATACCGTAAGGAGAAGATTATGAAAAAAGCATTCACATTAGCGGAAGTACTGATTACATTAGGCATAATCGGAGTAGTAGCAGCATTAACAATGCCAATGCTAATAGGTCATTTTGAAAAAACTACGACAGCTACTAAATTAAAGAAGTTTTATTCCGTTATGGCGCAAGCAACAGATAAAGCAATGAGCGAAAATGGAGACTGGAGTACTTGGGATTATTCTCTCTCTGCTAAGGATTTTTTCAATAAATATTATGCAAGTAATTTGAAGGTTGTTAAAACAATGTGTAAATTTAGTAATACAGACTTTCGAGAATGTGGTAACAATTCAAGCTTTGATAATATGGGGCGGTACATGGTTTTAGAAGATGGAACTGTATTTGTTTTAAGAAAAAATAGTAGCTATAATGCAATAAAGGATTTTTATTTTGGGATATATCCAAAAGGGTACCAAAATAATCCAATTGGAGGAAGAACGTACTTTGAAATAGCTTTGTACAATCTAAAAAATATGAAAAAAAGGTGTAACTATGGTCCTTCCATGTGTGGGTTTGCAGGAGATGGAGTTTATATGGGGGATGAGCCAGCTTATAAACATTGGCTTAATTACCATGATAGTGCATACTGTTCTTTTAAAAGTGGTGATCCTGCTTGGTGTAGTTATGAGTGTTATTACAAATTTATACAAGATGGATTTATGTTTAAAAATGATTACTATTTCTTTAAAACTCAAAAATAACATTAACAAGTGAGTAGGGTGGGATACCTTGTGAACCCACAACTCTTCCAGTATGTGAAGAAGCAATTTCCCTCCCTTGTGAGGGAGGATGAAAGGTGGGTGCTGATTTAATATAATTGTCCCCTAACGGGATAGCACCCATCCCCTGCCTTCCCTTAAAAGGGAAGGGGCTATATACTAAAAGAACCGCCATTTCTGACGGTTCTTTTGTTTCTGTTAATAACAGTTTACATTCCTATTTTGTAGGGTAGTAATCTCTAACAACACCGTTGAATGCGTCGATATAAATTGCTTTAATATCTTCCATCAATGGATATGCAGGGTTTGCACCTGTACATTGGTCGTCAAATGCAAGTTCTACCATTTCATCCAATTTAGCGTTGAAGTCTTCTTCTGATACACCAAATTCTTTAATAGAGAATGGCAAGTTGATTTTCTTCATCAAATCTTCAATAGCTTTGATGTACAATTCAACTTTTTCATCATCAGTTTTACCGCCCAAACCAAGTTCGTCAGCGATTTGACCATATTTAGCCTTAGCGTTAGGGAACTTGTATTGAGGGAAGATTGCTTGTTTTTTAGGACAATCAACTGCGTTGTATTTGATGATTTGTCTGAATAACAATGCGTTAGCTACACCGTGTGGTACGTGGAACATAGCACCTAGTTTGTGAGCCATTGAGTGGCACAAACCTAAGAATGAGTTAGCGAATGCCATACCTGCAATTGTTGCTGCATAGTGCATTTTTTCTCTTGCGATAGGATCGTTAGCACCTTCTTTGTATGATCTTTCCAAGTATCTGAAGATTAATTTAGCTGCTTCCAAAGCGTTTGAATTTGTAAAGTTTGTAGCCATACAAGATACATAAGCTTCAGTTGCGTGAACTAATGCGTCGATACCAGATGCTGCTGTCAAGCCTTTTGGCATACCATCAACGAAGTTAGGGTCGATGATTGACATATTTGGAGTTAAAGCGTAATCTGCAATTGCATATTTTACGTGAGTTTCGTCATCAGTAATGATTGCGAAAGGTGTAACTTCAGAACCAGTACCTGATGTAGTAGGGATTGCAACCATTGTTGCTTTCTTACCAAGTTCAGGGATTTTACAAATTCTTTTTCTGATATCTAAGAATCTCATTGCAACATCTTCAAATACTGTATCTGGTTGTTCATACAATAACCACATAATTTTAGCAGCATCCATAGGAGAACCGCCACCTAATGAAATGATTACATCAGGTTCAAATGGTTTCATAATTTCCATAGCTTGTCTGATTGTTGACAATGTTGGATCTGGTTTTACATCGAAGAATACTTCGTGGTCGATACCAACTTCATCCAATACTTTAATAATGCTATCAACTGCACCAGAATTGAATAAGAATCTATCTGTTACGATGAATGCACGTTTTTTGCCTTCAAGTTCACGTAGAGCTAAATCAACAGCGCCTCTTTTGAAGTAAACTTTTGGCGGAACTTTGAACCAAAGCATATTTTCTCTCCTTTCAGCAACTGTTTTGTAGTTCAATAAGTTTTCAACACCGATGTTACCAGATACGGCGTTTTTACCCCAAGAACCGCAACCTAATGATAATGACGGTTCAAGTTTGAAGTTGTACAAGTCGCCGATACCACCTAATGCAGATGGAGAGTTAATCAATACACGGCAAGCAGGCATCATATTAGCATATTTGTCAATTCTTTCTTGGCTTCTAGCATCTGTGTAAAGGTCTGCAGTGTGACCTGCGCCACCTTTTGATACTAATTCATATGCAACATTTGCAGCTGCTTCAAAATCTTTAGCTCTGTACATAGTTAAGATTGGAGAAAGTTTTTCTCTTGAGAATGGATCTTCCCAATCAACTGAAGGTCTTTCTGCTAACAAGATTTTAGAAGTTTTTGGAATTTCAAATCCTGACAATTTAGCGATATTGTATGCGCTTTGACCTACGATGTCAGGGTGAGCAGTTCCACGTTTTGGATCGATAAATGGAAGATCAATCATTTTCTTTTCTTCAGCAGCGTTCAATAGGTATGCGCCTCTGTAGATAAATTCTTTTTTTACTGCTTCGTAAACTTCATCAACAACAACAACTGATTGTTCAGATGCACAAATCATACCGTTATCGAAAGTTTTTGACATCAAGATTGAAGAAACAGCCATTTGAATATCGGCAGTTTCGTCAATTAAAGCACAAGCGTTACCAGGACCAACACCTAAAGCAGGGTTTCCTGATGAATATGCAGCTTTAACCATTCCAGGACCGCCTGTAGCTAAGATGCAAGCGATGTTAGGGTGTTGCATCAATTGGCTAGACAATTCGATAGATGGAACATCAATCCAACCGATAATATCTTCTGGCGCACCAGCTTTTACTGCAGCTTCGTAAACAACTTTAGCAGCTGCAATTGTTGATTTTGTAGCTCTAGGGTGTGGTGAGAAGATGATTGCGTTTCTTGTTTTTAAAGCGATTAATGATTTAAAAATAGCTGTTGAAGTAGGGTTAGTTGTAGGAACGATACCTGCGATAACACCAAGAGGTTCAGCAACTACTTTAATACCGTTTGCTTTATCTTCTTTAATTACACCACAAGTTTTAGCGTGTTTGTGTTTGTTGTAAATATATTCTGATGCGAAGTGGTTTTTAATGATTTTATCTTCTAAAACGCCCATACCAGTTTCTTCATGAGCTAATCTAGCTAGAGGAATACGAGCTTTGTCAGCGGCAGTTGCAGCTGCTTTGAAGATTGCATCAACTTGTTCTTGAGTAAATGTTGCAAAAATCTTTTGAGCTTTTTTAGCTCTTTCGATAAGCAATTCCAATTGTTCGGCACTGTCAACAAGAGAAGACTTGTTCAATGTCTTTTCAAGATTTTCGACAGTCTTTTTGCTTTTTGTTGTCATATATATTTTCTCCTTGTATATTGTGCAATATGCACGTTTAGTAAATGTGTTACAATAAAATATTTGTTTGAATTTCATTCGTGAATTATTTCACAATTACATTATAAAATAAAGAAATTTTAAAAGCAAGTGTGATATTTACAATCTTTATATGAATTTAATATTTAGGTGAGATAATTGGGTGATAAGGATATATGACTATAAGGCGATAAGGCGATAAGGTGTTACATATATATAAATTAATATTTTACAATCTTTTCAAAAATCCCTATTGTCCTATAGCCCTATTATCTTATTACCTTGCGAATTTAATTGTAATATTTTTTCACATGACACTAGCAAAAAATTTTTTTCTCATGTATTATTACATTCATAATAAATTTAATATTTAATTATGGATGACGAAATGCAATTATTAATTGACAAAGAACTTAATTCCGATGACAAGATTTTGAAGCCTGACTTCAATTCTAAGACCGGTCGCGAGCTACTCGCCTTTTACCTCCAAACAAAATTTAAGCAAATTTTAGCTTACGATAAACGATGTGAAACTCCGATATTTAAAGAAGTTGATCCAAGTTTCATTTCGAGATTTACCAAAAGACTGATTACAAAACCTGCCAAGCGTTTGTTAATTGGGATTGCGGGTGAGTCTGCATCGGGTAAATCGACTGTTTGCCGAGAGGTAAAAAATATTATTGAACGACTTGATATGCCGGTTTCTGTTTTAAGTACTGATAATTATTTTAATGACATTTCTGCACTGATTAAAAAATATGGTAGTTTTGATAATTTACGTGATAATGGTTATGATGTTGATTCTCCAAAGAGTTTTCAACTTGAATTGTTAAGACGTGATTTGCAAGATTTAGCGGAGGGGAAAACGGTTTATGCTCCTCGTTATGTTCCGAATGGAACTGGAGTTTCCATTCCGCATGCACTCAAAATAGATTCTGATAAAATTATTGTGGTAGAAGGTATTGCAGCGCTTTATGAAGATATTCAAGATGTGTTTGATGTAAAAATATATATTGAAACAGATAATGAAATCAGATTTAATAGATTTTTGAAACGTGCGCAAGAAGAAAGAAATCAAGATAGAGAAAACGCAATGAAGCACTGGGAATATCTTTTGAATGTTGGCGAAAAATACGTTATCCCTTGCAGAAATTCTGCAGATTTTGTTCTTGATGGAAACTCTGATTTGAAATATTTTGATCAAATTTTAGAATATATACATGCGATTACAAATAATTTTCAATAAATTTTTGTTGAGATGTCTTAATATTTTTGACTTGTTTTGCCAAGTTTTGAAAAATATGTTACAATATTTATTAACTGTTGTAGTGAATTTTAATTAAATCCACTTAATGGTTGATATACTAATTATATTATTTCATTATAATAAGACAGGAAATAAGTAGAAATAGGTGGCAAGTGAGCAAAGATTTTATTGATAGATTTAATGAAGAAGGTAGTAAAGACCGCTTTTGGAGCTTGAATAAAAAAATAGGCGCAGGTTTAGTTGTGCTATTGCTTGCGGTTATTATGATTAACACATCAGGTTGTACTCAGGGAAATTCTGATAGTTCCGGTGATGATATTACCGCAATTGAGGCAAATCAAGAGCAACAACAAGATACGGTTAAAGTTGGGAATGATGGCGTAAATGCAGCTATTGCTCCTGATGATGTTTCTATTGTTGCAGATCAAGCTACTAAAAATAATGCAATGGTCGCAATGTCGGTTGAAGATATGGGGCGTTCGGATCCGTTTCTTCCTGAAGGAGAAAAAGTTGTTGTAAAACCAAAACCTAAAAAACCGGCATATGCAAATTATTTGATGCCTCCTCCGGAAACTATTACGGTTGATTCTACGGCAACAGAAGTAATGACTACAAAAGTTTCAGGTATTATGTATGATAAATTTAACCCGTCTGCAATATTAAATATTAGTGGTTCTGATTACTTGGTTAGAACTGGTGATGTTATTAACGGATATAAAATATTGTCAATCGGGAAAGAAACTGTTACGGTTCAATATGGTTCAAACGTATATAAAGCAAGTGTTGGCGAACTGTTTACAGGTGAAGGTATAAACTTCAATACAGTATCAAATTTGAATAGCAAATTCGGAAGTAACAGGAATAAACGTTAAAATAAAAAGCAGGAGCAGATATGAGAGATAAAATTACAAACAAAATTATTGCAAGCTTGATGTTAGCATCATTTGTTTTT
The DNA here is from genome assembly GCA_001765415.1 of Candidatus Melainabacteria bacterium MEL.A1. Taxonomy (GTDB): domain Bacteria; phylum Cyanobacteriota; class Vampirovibrionia; order Gastranaerophilales; family Gastranaerophilaceae; genus Stercorousia. The sequence continues at coordinate 803,196 of CP017245.1, read as the reverse complement.
ACAAATAGTGCTATGATGGCTTCGGCAATGGAAAATGTTGGTGTTACTCAATATGGTCGAGATGGTAGACCGGCTTTGAGAGATAACAGCGGAGATTATTCTTTAAAATTAAAAGGTGATGTTAGTTTTGTTAGAAAAAATCCGGCAATTAGTATTAGCTTGAGAGATTCGGATGTAAAGCAAGTTTTGAGAATGTTTGCAGATAAAGCTGGCATGAATATTGTTTTCCACGATTCTGTATCAGGACAAGTTACATTAGACCTCGTAGATGTTCCTTTGAATAAGGCTTTTGAAATGGTTATGGAAATCAACGATTTGAATTATGTTGTTGATGATAGAACTATTATTGTTGCAAAAGCCGGTACAAGCGGATTTAATTTCGCAAAACAGGATATGACTTTAATTCCGGTAAAATATATTAGTGCTGCTGCTCTTGCAGATTTTTTGAATAAGAATATCTTTGCTATGCACAAACCTGGACTTTCAGATACAGATATTGTAACTACAAATCCAATGACAAACGAATTAATTGTTTTTGGTACAAAAACAGATGTTGCAATTGCGAAAAAGGTTGTAGCACAATTTGATAAAAGACCTAAAACAACTACATTTAAAGTAAACCATACTACTCCTGCTGAAATGGCTGATATGATTTGTAGCATGTTGTTGCCTGCAGCATCAGGTGCTTCTTCTGGTGGTTCTTCATCAGGTGGAAGTTCTACTTCTTCTGGCGGCAGTTCTTCTGGTAGTTCAAGCAGTTCTGATAGCTCATCTCCTTCAAGTTCCGGGGGAGCTGCAACAGGCGGTGCTGCCGGAATAATGACAGGTGCTGCGGCTGATTCATCAGGTGGCGGCGGTTCTTCTTCTGGAGGTTCATCTGCTGGCGGAAGTAGTTCAGGTGGAAGTTCAGGTGGTTCTAGTAGTGGACTTACTTTGAATGCAGGTACTGTGGCTTGTACTCTTGACGGACAAGTTGGAGGTTCTGTAACATCATTAGGTTTGCAAAACTTGACAGTTGCTTATTATGCGCAATTAGGTACTGTAAATATTATTGGTGGTTCAGAAAGTCAATTAGATATGATTAAAGACTTTATTGCAGAAACTGATAAAAAACAACCTCAAGCTTATTTGGAAGTTTCAGTTGTTGAATTGAATGAAGATGGTAGCAAATCATTGTCAAACAATTGGAATTTGTGGAGTAAAGCTTTTTCAGCAACATTTGATGGCGAAAATACTAGATCAAACCCATTAAATCCGGTATTCTTTAAAGGTAATACTTATGATGTCATAGATACAACAGGTGATACTCCTGAAGTTAAATATACAATTAGTAAATATAATGGACCTTTAACTATTACTTATGCAATTAACTATTTGATTAAAAACTCAAAAGGTCGTGTTGTAGCTAATCCTCGTATTTTGATTACAAACGGCGAAGAATCAACAATTGATATTACTCAAGATTACGTAGAATCTGTAGATTCTGAACAAAGCGCATATACAGGTGGTACATTAGCTACCAGAACATATAATATTGGTAGTGACGCAGGTATCAAAGTTTCTATCACACCGTTCATCAGTCCTGACGGCTATGTTACAATGAATATCAAACCTGAATATTCAACAATTTTAAATCAATTGTCAGCAACTGATAGTATTGGACCTTATACTGCAGCCACATTGCTTTCTCACAGAAATCTTGATTTGAAAAATGTTAGAATTAAAGATGGTGAAACTCTTGTAATTGCAGGTATGATTAACGAAGAAGAACAAAAGACAATTGGTAAAGTTCCTGTATTGGGTGATATTCCTGTAATTGGTTCTATGTTCAGATCAACAACTTCTGAAAAGAAGAAAAATGAAATGGTAATTATGATTACTCCAAAAATCATTACAGATACTGAAGATGCAGTTGGAAACACAGATACATTATAAAGTTAATATATAAATATAAAGATGAATGAGCTTTTAAACAGACTAAAAAACAGTGTCAATTTTCAGATACTGAATAAAGTAAATAGCGCACTATTGGAACAATATAAATTTGTTCCAATTAGTGTTAAGGATAATTTTCTGTTTGTCGCAATAAATTCATCTTCTGATAAAGACGTAATAAACCACAAATTAAAAGAGTTTTATCCGCAACAGGTAAAATTTATTCAAGTGCCGGATCAAGATTTGTTTGATTTGATTGCTAACTTAAAGCAAGAAATGCAAAAAGATTCAATTGATGATGGCACTTCAAAACAGGTAAAACTCGGTGAACTTTTAATTCAAAAAGGTTATATTAATGATGTTCAATTGTTGCAGGCTTTAGCAGAGAGCAAGCGTCAAAAGATACCTATTGGCTCAACTTTGTTTAAGTTGGGATTTATCACACTAGATCAATTAAAAGAAATTTTGCACTTGCAAACCGGATATGACCTTGTTACTCCGGAACAACTTGCATCACAGGATAAATTCATTAAGATTTTACCGGAAGATTTTATTAAAACAAATAAAATCATTCCGATTTCTTCTGATGGAAAAACTCTTATCTTAGGGGTTGTAACTCCGGTAAAACCTGATGTTTTAAAAGATATTATTTATTTAACAGGACAAAATCCTAAACAGTTATTGATGACCCATTTTGAGTTTCAAAACTGTTTGAATACTTTCTTCAGTGAGCAAAAAAAAGAAACTGAAAAGGTAATTAAAGAAATCGAGAGTGAAGCGGAAGAATTTGAGGTTGAAGAATCTCTTGCCGACATGGTTGATAAGCAATTAAAGGATTCAACCGGTTCTGTTGCAAAATTTGTAAACCAAATTATTACTAATGCTATTGATAATAAAGTTTCCGATATTCACATTGAACCTCGTTTGGCAGGTTATATTGTAAGATACAGAAAAGACGGTATGTTGCAAAAAGTCCTTGACATTCCGCCAAAGGTAGAAACTTCTGTTATTGCTCGTTTCAAAGTTTTGTCAAGGATGAATATCGCAGAACATAGACGTCCTCAGGATGGTACGTTCTCAATTAAATATAAAAACGGTTCTTATGACTTCCGTATCAATACACTTCCTGTTTCCGGTAAAGAAAAGGTTTGTATCCGTGTACTTGCGCCGGCGGTAAGTTTGAATGCTGCAGATAAAAATATTAGTCTTATCGGCGGTACTGCAGAAGATATTGCGAAAATTAAGAATATGGTAAGTTGTCCGAATGGTATTATTTTAACATCAGGTCCTACCGGTTCAGGTAAAACAACAACATTGTATTCAGTATTGAAAAGTTTGAATGATGAAGATGTTAATATTACGACAATTGAAGACCCGATAGAAATCAAGTTGGAAGGGATTAACCAGTCACAGATTAACGCAAAGGCTGGTATCACATTTGCATCTTGTATGAGAGCGATTTTAAGACAGGACCCTGATATTATTCTTGTCGGTGAAATTCGTGACTATGAAACTTTGGAAATTGCGATTTCTGCCGCATTGACAGGTCACCTTGTATTAAGTACGGTTCACACAAACTCTGCAGCTGCAACTGTTACCCGTTTGATTGAAATGGGTGCGAAAGACTATCTTGTGTCATCAACTTTGTCAGGCGTAATTGCGCAACGTCTTGTAAGAAGACTTTGTGATGATTGTAAGGAAGAATATTTCGCAAATCATGACGAGGCAAGGCAAATTATTGCAGATGAAAAAGAAATTCAAGAGTTTATGAAAAAGCCTATATATAGAGCAAAAGGCTGTAACAAATGTGATTTTTCAGGATACAAAGGCAGACTTGGTGTTTACGAAATCATGGCAATTAATAAAGAAATCAAAAAACTTGTTGCTTTAGGCGCACACGATTTGGAAATTGAAGAAGCAGCAGTTAAAAATGGTATGAAAACCCTAAATCAATCTTGCTTAACCCACATACTAAATGGCGAAACCACTATTGATGAATTTGTCAGAGTTCTTGGTGTGGTTAACGAATAGGAGAAACAATGACAATATATAACTATATAGCACTAAAAAATAATAAGGATATTGTTAAAGGTAAAGTTAACGCAGAAGACTTGCGTGAAGCTCGTGAAAGTATTCGCAGCTTAGGTTTTATTCCAACTAAAGTTTATGAGGAAAAAACTAAAGGCGAAGAGGATAATGAAAAAAAGACCGAAGTCAAAGGTGGTAAAATTAAAAAACTTGGCTTGCAAGATAGAATGGATTTTACCTCAACTCTACAAATTTTGGCTCAATCAGGTATTCCAATTATTGAATCCTTGATGTTTATTGAAAACGATGCCGCAAAGTTGAAAGTTAGACTTGTTGCAAAAGAGTTAAGACGACAGATTATGGCTGGTGCAACTTTTGCAGATACAATTGCTAAATATCCTGATCAATTCGGACAAATTTATATTGGTCTTGTAAAAGCCGGTGAAGATTCAGGTGAACTTGAAAAAACATTGCAACGTTTATTAGAATTGTTAGGTAAAGAAGCTGCCATCAGAGGTAAAGTTATTGGTACATTGATGTATCCGATGTTCGTTATCGTTTTGGCGGTAATTATTGTACTTGTTATGTTGATGTTCGTATTTCCGGTATTCAAAGAAATGTTTGATGGTATGGGAAAAGACTTGCCTTGGATTACAGCTACTTTGATGAGTGCAGGTATTTTCTTGAAAACATATTGGTTCTTTGTCCCGATTATCTTGGGTTCAATCGCAGGTTTCTTTACATTCATTATGAGATGGCAACCTAGTAAAAGAAAAATTGACGAGTTTGTTTTGAAAGTTCCTCTATTATGTGATTTAATCCAATATTCAAACTTTGCAAACTTTGTTGCTGTAATGCAGGTTGCGTATGATGCCGGTGTTCCAATTATTGAATGTTTGTATTTGGCAAATGTAACTTTGACAAACTATACTTTAAAAACAAAAATTGAAACTGCAACATTAAAAGTTCAGCAAGGTCAACACTTGTCAATTGCTTTGCGTTCAACAAGGGTTATGCCTAAGATGATTTTGTTTATGATTGCAACAGGTGAACAATCAGGCCGTTTGGGCGATATGTTATTACAAGCTACAAACTTTATTGATAAGAAATTAGATGGCATTATTGACACAATGACAAAAATGATTGAGCCGATAATGTTGATTGTAATTGGTAGTATTGTATTGACACTTGCTTTGGCGTTGTACTTGCCATTGTTCAGTTCTTATATGTCAGATTAATGGTGATTTATGGGAAAGACATACGTAATTACAGGCGCAACATCAGGTATTGGTAAAGCTCTTTTACAAAAGTTCGTGAAAGATAATACAGTTTTTGCGGGTTATCGCAATGAAAAATACGTTACGGAATTAGAAAAACTTGGTGCAATTCCTTTCTATATAGATATGGAGAGAAAAGAGAGTATTTCACAAGCTGCTGCGTATATTAAATCAAAGACAGAAAAAATAGATACTTTGATAAATGTTGCGGGGTGTGTTGTTGCTGGCGTTATGGAAAAAATTCCTGTTGATAATTTGCGAAAACAATTTGAGGTTAATACTTTTTCTCATATTGATTTTACTCAAAATTTGCTACCATTGTTGGAAGATGCAAAGGTTATTAATATAAGCTCAATGGCAAGTTTTGGGATATTTCCGTTTGTAGCACCTTATTGTGCTTCAAAAAGAGCATTGGATATTTTGTTTAATGCAATGACTTTGGAATCGAATTTGAAAGTGGTTTCCATAAAACCAGGTGTAATTGCAACTCCATTGTGGGATAAGTCGATTGAATTGAATAAAGAGAGTATAAATAACTGTAAAGACTATGACAAAGAAATGAAATATATGGTTGCAAATGCTCATAAAAACGGGCAAAATGGTCTAAATGTTGAAAAAGTTGTAGATTTAATCTCAAAGATTGATTTAATGGATAATCCGAAACCTTCTTATACAGTTGGAAAAGATGCAATGTTTGCAGAACTTATGTCAAAATTGCCGTTTGATATTCAAAACAAATTGATAAAATTTGGGATGAAAAGGAAGTTTGGAAACTAAGTTTTTTAGAGTGCCTCTTATAAGGTATGGCAAATTTACTCCTTCCCTTATGAGGACTGTGCCGAACAAAAGGTGACTAAATGTCACGTTTTGTGAGAGGTAAAGGGTTGGGTGATATTCCGTTAGGGGAAACATAATAATTAAAATCAGCCCTCACCTTTAATGCTCCCTCACAAGGGAGGAAAAATTACTCCTTCCCTAAAAGAGGACTCTGCCGAACAAAAGGTGACTAAATGTCACGTTTTGTGAGAGGTAAAGGGATGGGTGACTTCCCGAAGGGGCAACTTGAAAATCAAAATTAGCACCCACCTTTAATCCTCCCTCGCAGGGAGGAAAAATTACTCTTTCCCTAAAAGAGGGATGGCTGGGATGGGTGACTTCCCGAAGTGGCAACATGACAATCAAAATCAGCACCCACCTTTAATCCTCCCTCGAAGGGAGGAAAAATTACCCCTTCCCTAAAAGAGGGAAGGCTGGGATGGGTGATATCCCGTTAGGGGAAACATAATAATTAAAATTAGCACCCACCTTTAATCCTCCCTCGAAGGGAGGAAGGATTGTATTACTTCTTCCTCAAAATAATCTCATAACCTAGTATATCTAAAATCTCCGCTAATTCTGAAACCCTGAAAGTCTTGTTACGGAGTTTATTTCCTAAATTTCTAACACTATCTGTTTTATTGAACTTTGAATTTACTTCATCTTTAAGTTTTGACATTGTTATGCCTTGTAATGCAGAAAGATACTTTATTTGTTCTTTTAAATTTTCTGTTTCAAGTTTGTATTCATCGTTCATTAAATAATCATACTATTTAATGACAAATATAGAAAATATATTGACATAGTGCATTATATAGTGTATAATAGAAATATATAATGCAGGATTTTAGAAAGGAGTTTGTATGAAAAATAAATTAGCATTTACTCTTGCTGAAGTTTTAGTTACTCTTGGGATTTTGGTGTTGTGTCTGCAATGACTGTTCCGACATTAATGCAGAATTATCAACGTCAAAGTTACGTAACTCAATTGCATAAGACTTATAATGAGATATCTCAAGCCCTTTTGAGATATCAAACCGACAGAAATGCTATCAATTTGTCAGAGGCGGGGGTGAGTTCTCAAGATGCGGTAAATAATTTCATTACAACATATTTTAAAAATGTAAAAGAATGTGATACAATGAATAACTGTTTTGCATCTTCTTACAAGGCAATGGATGGTGGAACAATTAATAACTATGCTGTAAACGCTAAATCTTATGTATTTGCTAGTGGAGTTTCTATTAGACCTTTATATGCAAAAAGTGGAGCCAAATTGATAAATCTTGGGTTAGATATTAATGGGCAAAAAGGTCCAAATATTGGCGGTAGAGATTTATTTTGGTTTTACGTATATAATAATGGTGTTATAGATGATGCTCCTATAGATGCAAATACTGTTGCTCCAATGACTACAGAACAACGTAATACTCAATTTAATGCAAAATGCTTAAATCATGAAGGTTCGCCTGACGGTTGTTTTGGAAAGCTTTTGAATGACAATTGGCAAATGACATATTAATTAAAAAATTTGAAATTAATCTGCCACACGCTTTCGCTAATTTTGACAACTTGACTGATTACAAAAATTTTTATTCATGCTAAAGTGATTTTAAAAGAGGTATAAAATGAAAATAGCTTTATTAAATCACGGATGCGCAAAAAATTTAGTAGATTCTGAACTTATGTTAGGGCTTTTGGCTCAAAGAGGACATCAAATTACGTTGGATGAAAAAGATGCAGATATTGTTGTTGTAAATACTTGTTCTTTTATTCATGATGCTGAAAAAGAATCTGTTCAATCTATTTTACAAATGGTTCAGGATGGCAAAAAGGTTATTGTTACCGGATGTCTCCCTCAAAAATATAAAGGGGAACTTAAAAAGGCTATTCCAGAAATCTCCGGTATGATTGGAACGTCTGATATCAAAGAAATTATTGAAGTTGTGGATAGAATTACGGGCGACAAAAAAGATTACGTTGAACATGTTTCTGAAAAACCCGAATATATCTACCCTGAAAATATTGAAAGACAACAGATTACGGTTGGTGCAAGTTCTTACATAAAAATTGCTGATGGTTGTAATTATCATTGCGGATATTGTATTATTCCTCAATTGAGAGGGGAATATCACTCAAGAACCATCGAAAATATCTTGGAAGAAGCTAATTCATTAGTAAAAAAAGGTGTGACCGAAATTGTTCTTATTGCGCAAGACACAACAAGCTATGGAATTGATTTGTACGGGAAACAAATGTTACCTAAGCTTTTAGAAGAATTGAACAAAATTGAAGGCTTGGGTTGGATTAGAATTATGTATGCTTACCCGACGCAAGTTAGTGATGAATTAATTGATGCTATTGCTAAATTAGATAAAGTTGTTAAATATATTGATCTTCCGTTGCAGCATAGTAATGCAGAAATTTTAAAGGCTATGCGCAGACCTGTTATGGATTATGAGGTTCTAGTAAACAAGATTAGAAATAAAATTCCTGATGTGGCTATCAGAACTGCGTTTATTGTAGGTTATCCGGGAGAAACCGAAGAGCAGTTTAATGAACTTTATGAATTTGTAAAACGAGTTAAATTTGAAAAAATGGGAGTATTTGAATATTCTCGTGAGAAGAACACAGTTTCTTATTCTATGGATGATCAAGTTCCTGCCAAAATTAAAAAACAAAGACATAAAAAATTAATGACTTTGCAAAAGAAAATTTCCAGAGAAGTTAATGAAAGTTATGTTGGAAAAGTTGTACCTTGTATCGTAGAAGGTTATACTGATGATGGTTTGGTATTGATGCGCTCTCAACATGATGCTCCTGAAATTGACGGTATGGTTTATGCAGAGGTAAAAGATAATAGCGTTATTCCTGGAGATATTGTGAATGTTTTAATAAATCGAGCAGATGATTACGATTTGTTTGGCGTTTTACAAGACTAAGAAAAAATAGTATAATAAGCAAATATTATAAATAATAAAATGAATAGGAAATGGTAATGGAATTTGTAGAAAACAGAGAAGTTGAAAAAGAGCAGTTAAAAGCTATTTTTAGAGATATGGTAAAATATTCGCCATCTAAAATTGTTGGTATGATTGGGAACGCCATAATTATTCCGGTTTATACGAGTTTATTATCACCTGAACAGTATGGGTTGTATTCTTTGTCAATTGCTGTTTTGTCATTTTTGTGTATCATTTTTTCTGACTGGGTTGGTTTATCCGGCTTAAGATTTTTTAAACACCATCAAATGTCGCAAGATATGCCGAAATATTTGACTACTCTTGTTACAATGCTTGCAACAAATTTGTTCTTGATGTTTGTATTGTCATTTGTTTTTAGACACAATTTCTATTCATTTTTCCATATTCCGGTAAAATATTTCTTTGCAATTTTGGTTTTAATTATTCCGGTTGCAATAAGAGCTTTATTATTCCAGTTGTTGAGAGCGCAGTTAAAAGCAATGTCATTTACGCTTTCAACTATTATTAACCAATTTTTGACAATTTTATTATCAATATTTTTTGTTAAATTCTTCCACTTAGGAGCAGTTGCGTTGTTGTTAGGTATGGGAGTTTCGATATCATTGATTGATTTGTTGTTAATTTACCAGAGTAACATTTTGTCATGGTTTAAGTTACAAAAAATTGAGTGGAATTCTGTTTTGCCAATTATGAAATATGGAGTTCCGATTGCTGCAACATCTTTAAGTGCATGGATAATTAATCAAAGTAATAAATTTATCATGAATAGTATTCATGGATTTTCTCAAGTTGGAATTGTAGGAGTTGCTTATGGTTTGACGTTGCCGCTTTTGATGACTATTTTTTCAATAATCACAGTTGCTGCAATTCCAAGAATTATCAATATGTATGAAGAAAAAATTGATGTAAGACCGTTGATTTCAAGATTTACAGGATATTATGTAATGATTGCATTGCCTGTGATTATTGTAATTTCTCTATATGCAACGGATTATGTTCAAATGATGTCATCAAATGACAAGTTTTTAATTGCATTTAAACTTGTTCCTTATTTTGCATTTGGAACATTTTTCATGGCCTTAACTGATTACACAACTCTACAATATCATTTGGCGAATAAAACTTATTTTGATTTTATAATTAAGTTGATATCAGGTATTGCAAATATAGCGTTAAACATTCTGTTAATTCCTAAGATGGGATTGGTAGGTGTTGGTATTGCAACATTGGGTGCAAACTTCTTATATTTCTTATTAAGTATAATCATTGTACTTCCTGGTTTGAGATTAGTTTTCCCGAAATTAATCATGGGAAGGATGGTAATATCTTTTGTCCCATTTGTGGCTTTGTATTATGTGTTCGACAAATTTATTCACTTGCCTGCGTTAGTTGAAATGTTGAGCTTAATAAGTGTATTCTATATTTGTTATTTCACATTGACAAATACTATTATGAAACGACCTGAATTGTAGGAACGTTAATATTTGTTAATAATATGGCAAGAAAAATTTTTCTCGGATTTTAGTATTTGAGGAAAGTAGATTTGTGTGCAAATTTATTAAGGAATTGTAATAATAAATAGAAATACAACTATTCTCTTGATAATATTAAAACGCTAGTCGAATTTTATATAAAATAATTTTTAAATTAGGGAAAATATTTGAAAGGAAAAGCATGATTAAGATAAAAGTCGGTAAAAGAAAAGCAGTTGCTTCGGCATTGACATTTTGTTTCTTCTTACAACAATCTTTCTGTTTGCAAGTTTTGGCAACAAATATTTCAGGTGTTACTGGTAGCAATGGAGTCTTTGATATCACTCCAACTGCTAAAAATCCAGCAGGTAGTATCGGTTTTAGAAAATATCAAAACTTTGATTTAAGTAAAGGTGATGTTGCAAATCTGATCTATTACTTACAAGGACAAGATTTGTCAACATTTGTGAACCTTGTTGATAATCAAATTAACATTCAGGGTATTGTTAACGCAGTTGGTAAAAATGGTGCATTTAATAACGGGCATGCCGTATTTATTTCACCAAACGGAATGGTTGTCGGTTCAAGCGGTGTATTGAACGTAGGCTCTTTGACTGTTTTAACACCTGATAGCAATAGTTACGAAAAATATAAAAGTGATTTGAAAAGACCTTCTTTGATTGCTGATTACAAATCAAAATTGGGTGAAGGTAATGCAACTGTAAAAATCGATGGTAAGGTTTTAGCTAGAAACTTTGTTGATATCAATGCTGCAAACTTACAAGTTTCACCTGATGCTCAAATTATGGCCGGTGTTAAAGATGCTACAAAAATTCTTTCAAATACTCAAGCTGAAGCTTTGTTTAATCAACTTGTAAATGCAGATAATATGAGTGCTAATTCTTTTGCTAATGATAACGGAAGTATTATAATTAGAACTTATGGCGAAAATGGTGGAACTGATATTGCCGGTACAATGAAAAACTTTGGTGCTGGTAGTACAGAAATTACAAACTTAGGTTCTAAAGGTATTAACGTTTCAGGCAAATCATTGAATGGAAACGGTGATACGTTATTGGTTAACAAAAATGGTGAAGTTAATGTATCAGGCACTGTTGCAAACAAAGGCGGTAAGTTGTTGGTTGATAATACCGGTTCAGGTGTTTTAATTGCATCTACTGGTTTGTTGAGCAATCAAGGCGGCGAGCTCATTGTTACAAATACAGGTAATGATGGTGTAAGCATTGCAAATGGAGGCTTGGTTAAAAACTCTACTCATAGCGCAAATATTATTAACTCCGGCAAAAACGGTATTAATGTGAAAGGTCATGTTAATGCTAATGGAATTAATATAACAAATAAAAATTCAAATGTTATTCTCGGAGATTATACAGGAAGCAATAACTTAAACTCTACAGGTAACGTTAATATTAAAATTAATGATGGTAACTTGTTGAACTACGGTACAAAAGAAACACTAATCAAGGCTTCAAAAAATCTTGATATAGATGTTCAAAACGGTATGGTTGGTCAGGAAGTTGGTCCTTGTGACGGTGGCGTTTGTACAGGTATTGGACCAAATGGTAGAGATTTGACAAAATCAATAAATGTAAATGTAGATGGCAACATTAAAACAATAAGCACAAAGGGTACAAACAAGTCATTAGTTAATATGGCAAGTTTGAATAATGATATGAGAGTTGACCAAATTAAGGCTGACGGTAGAGTTATTCTTCTTGCAGACAGTTCAATTAAAGGTTCAAAAGCTTACGATATTATCAATGCTTCTACAAATTCTCAAAATCCTAATGTTGAGGGTACTGGAATTTCAATGATTTCAAGTGGAAATGTTGGTTCTAAGGACAAAGCATTAACATTTAGACAAAATGGTGTTGAGCATATTTTCTATGGCGATGATGCAAGAAATCCTCATGTAGTAACTGATGTCAACAAACCTCAACAAGGTATTGATATTTTGGCAATCAAAGATATCAATGTAAAAGGTCTGGATAAAGCTGATGGAACTAAGCTTGATACAAATGCTTGTGCTATTATTTCAAGAACAGGTGACGTAAACGCTGAATTTTCAGGTGATGTATATATAAGAGAAACAACTGCTAAAAATGTAAATATTACTACTCGTGGTAAGAATATGTACATTGAACATTTGGGTGAAGTTCCTACTTATCCTCAGGACTATTACGGACCGAACGGTGTTAAGTTGGAAAAAGCTAAACTTACTGCTCTTGATTTAGGTAGTTACAAAGATCCAAATGAAGCTCCGGCTTACCAGCATGCTGCAGATTCTACAATTGTAGTTAAAAATGGTAAATTCTACGGACAAGGTCAAGGCAGACCTGGAAAAAATCAAGATTTAACATTAGTTGCAGATAATGCTTATGCGGGCGGTTATTACTTTAATATGGGTAAACACAGACCTGATGGTAAATCTACTTTGACAAAAGATAATACAACTAATCCTTTGCAAAATGGAACTGATCCGACAAAACCGGTTTCAATCAGAGCGAAAGCAGTTAGACCTGATGATGTTACAGCAATAGGTGAAGATAAAAATGACAGAAACTATTATTATGGTGGTAGTTCTCAAGGGGATGACCCAAATTACGATGGAACAAAAGACCCTAATAAACAAGGAACAGAGGAAGACGATGACAACCTAGTAGTTCCAGAAGATAAAAATGAACCTATTGATACTGACAACGATACAGATACTGATACGGACACTGATTTGGATACCGATACAGACACAGATACTGATATAGACACGGATTCAGATACTGACACAGATACCGATGTTGATACAGATATAGATACTGATACGGATATAGACACCGATACCGACACTGATACAGATATTGATACGGATACTGATACTGACAATGATACAGACACCGATACAGATACAGATATTGATACAGATACCGATACGGATTTAGATACAGATACGGACACGGATACTGACGTTGATACGGATACCGATGTTGATACCGACACTGATACAGATATAGATACTGATACCGATACAGACACGGACACTGACACAGACACCGATACGGATATTGATACAGATACAGACACTGATACTGACACAGATTTGGATACAGATACAGACACCGATACCGATATTGACACAGATACAGATACCGATGTTGATACGGATACAGATACGGACACAGATATCGATACTGATACTGATACGGACAATGACACAGATGCTGACGTTGATTCTGATAGCGATACAGATACCGACACAGACACTGATATTGATAGCGATACCGATACTGATACGGATACAGACATAGACACAGATACAGATATTGATACCGACATTGATACGGATACCGATGTGGATACAGACACAGATACAGATATTGATATCGATACCGATATTGATATCGATACCGATACTGATGATGATAGACCTACTGATCCAAGAGATTCAAGTTACGGAAAAGAAACATATAAACAACGTGTTGTTGAATATAATGTAAACTCTATAGATAAACGTCACTATATGAGGTTCCCTGCTCAAGATAACAGAAACCCTGTTCAATTGGCAGAAAATACACAAATTGATTCTCTAATTGATATCTCAAGAGGTGGTATCGCAGTAACTCACCACAATGATTTGAAAGTCGGAGATATTGTTCCGGTGAACATTTCTTATGGTGATTTGAATATCAATGCTGATGTTAAGGTTGTTTCTGCAACAGACAGACGTGCAGGGGCTGAATTTACAAACCTTGATCAGATGACTGCTAACAAGTTACTTTATATGAACTTGTTGTTGGAAGAACAAACTGCAATGAGAAATCAAGCAAATGACTTGTCTTATGTAAAATAAGCCAGATAATAGAAGTAATAAAAAGAAGCTTTTCAGAAATGATTAGCTTCTTTTTTTATGTTATGCGTAAGCAGCGTGGCGAACAGATGCCATTCTTGCATTTCTAATTCTTCTCATTTTAGGATCAGCGTTTAAATCCCATTGAGCTGCGTAGCCTTTATGAGTTCCTTGAGTGTTTGTGTTTTGAGCTGATAATAACGCTACTGTAGACATCAAACCTTGAGAAAGTTTTTGGAAGTCGAACTTTTGAGTTGATTTTTTAGCAACTGATGCAGTGTTAGTGAAACCTGTGACTGTCTTTTTGCCAACTTCTTTTCTTGCTTTTTTGTCAAGACCGGTAACAACGCCATTTTGAACATCTAAACTTCCTTTTGCTGCATATACATTTTCTTTAAATGCTGCAGCGGCTTTATCTCTTGCGCCATTAACGGCATCATTTGATTTGATTGATTTATTTTTTACATCATTAAACAAATCTTTTGAGTTGATTTCGTTGTTAGCTAATTGACCTTGTAATTCTCCGCTAATAGATTTTTTCATTTCTTTTTTAGTCATGCCGCCAAGTTGTTCGGCATCCATGTTTTTAACTGCTTGTTTTGCTGCTGCATTTGCTGCCGCTTTGTTTGTTGCATCTGTTGCTCGCTGGTCAATAGCCTTGAAATTGTTACTTAAGCCTTTAGTAGATTTTTGAGCTGCTGCACCTGATTGGATTGCTGCCGCTGCACTTGTCATAGCTCCTGCCAAATTGCCTTCTGCTGCGTAAGCTGCGGTTTTTGTGATGTTTGCTGCAGTTTGTCCGTATTGACCTAACATTTCGGCAACTGTACCAACTTTTGACATTACTGTTCCGGTTGCAATCATTGCAGCACCTACCGCTGCCCCCCAAGCTGTTGATGCGATTGCTTGACCGGCTGCAACCATCCCTTGTCCAGCAAAGTCAAGAGCTTTACCACCTTGTTCTGCAATTGCACTCCATTGTTCAAGTTTTGTTGCAAATTTTACAACGTTACTTGTTTCGTTTTGGTTTTGTTGAATTGCTTTTGTGTTCTTTTTGTGGATTTTTACAAAGTTTGCATTTGTTCTATTCATTCTTGAAAGTGTTCTTGAAGAACTTCTTTGTAATGAATAAATTTGTTTGCCATTGTTTTGAACAAGGTTTGATTTAGAACCGATGAATTTTTGAAGTTGGTCGATTTTATCTTGATTAGGGTTTGTTGATTGACCGCCTTGAGTGCCATCGCCTCTGCTTATAGTAAAAGTTGAAGATCCTAACAAACTATCCAATTCATTTTGAGCGTTGTCAATTTCAGTTTGAGTTTCTTCTGTTTCTTGAGATAGTTTTTCAAGTTTTGCGCTATCTTTTTGGAAAGCAGCTTGTTGTTGTTTTAATTGAGCTTGGAACTTTTTATCTTCTTGTTTGATGTCTTTGTTAAGTTTTTTTGATTCTGAATTGATTGTTTTAACTTCACGAGAATCTTTTTCTGTTTGTGTAGTTCCTTTTTTAGCTTGATTACCTTGAGATTTTACGCTGCCTTGATCGACATTTTCTTCTTTGTCTTTGCTTTCTGTTTTGTTTGTTGTTGAGTTAGAAGTAGAAGTTTTTTTAGTTAACTCACTTAAACTTTTTTTAGTGTTAAGAGTATTTAAGTTTGTAGTTTCTTGTTGTTGTTTAACTTCAGGAGCATTAAAAATTGAGCCTGTCATTTGCATATAGGCAGGTTGGTTTGACTTAGCTAGTCTGCTTTTTTGCGCTAGAGCAAGCTTTGTTAAATCAATTTTATTTAGATTGTTTACGTTTGAAACGCCCATAGTTAGCTCTCTTTTTTACTCTCTTAAATATATAAAAACTTCCGAAACTCCCTAATTTCAGCATGTTTGCATGTTGTTACAATTGTTAATAATTCAGGGGGGTGAAAAGTGAGAAGTGAAAAGTGAAAAGACCAATACAGGTGCTATCGCACCAAAGTTATTTTTGAGCGAAGCGAACTAAACGGACTTCTCACCTTTCACCTTTCACTTCTCACTTCTGTTATTGCCATTTTTTTCTGTTCGTGCTACGATAGACACGTATTTTAGTTAGTAAAAAAGAGGGAGATATAACTTATGAAACTAATGGAAGGTAAAAAAGGTGTAATTTTCGGAGTTTCTAATACTCACGGGATTGCTTACGCTATTGCAAAACAACTACACGATGCAGGTGCTGATATTGCATTTACTTATGCAGGTGAAGCTATGGAAAAACGTGTTAGACCTATCGCAGAAGATATGGGCGCAAAAATTATTATGAGTTGCGACGTTACTAAAGATGACGAAGTTGCAGCTGTATTTAAAGAATGTGAAAGAGTTTACGGTAAATTGGATTTTGTTGTTCACGCGGTTGCTTTTGCTGCTAAAGAAGATTTGCAAGGTAGATTTATTGATACATCTCGTGCAGGTTGGGATTTAGCTTTAGGTGTAAGTGCTTATTCTCTAGTTTCTTTATGCCATCATGCTGAACCTATTATGAATGAAGGCGGTTCAATTTTCGCTCTTACATATTTGGGTTCTGAATATGTTGTTGCAAACTATAACGTAATGGGTGTTGCTAAAGCAGCTCTTGAATCTTCAATGAGATATTTGGCAGCTGACCTTGGTAAAAAAGGTGTTAGAGTTAACTGTATTTCTGCTGGTGCTGTTAAAACACTTGCTGCTAAAGGTATTTCAGGCTTTGATAAAATGCTTAAAGCAGCTATTGCAAAAGCTCCTCTTGGCAGAAACGTTGCATTGGAAGATGTTGGTAAAGCTGGTCTTTACTTGGCTTCAGATTTGTCAACAGGAACAACTGGTCAAATCTTATATGTAGATTGCGGTTGCCACGCAGTTTACGCATCATTAGATGAAATGGACATTATTGCTAACGCTGCTCCAAAAGCGTAAGTAGGATTGTTTAATAAAAAATAAATGAAAAACGGAACGCATGTGCGTTTCGTTTTTTTTTGACAAGTTTTATAAATTTATTGTTTTTGGGGTGTAATTAATGTTTCTTTTTTAAATTCCTTTAATATTCTATTTAATGCGTTTTTGTTATAGTATTTTGACTCAATCAATGTATATGTCATATTTTGCGTGTCAATAAGGTACAATGCTGGTAATTTTTTAGGCGCAAAATAGTTTACTAATTCATTATTTTCTTCAACACTCGTATTAATTATGCAAAAATTGTAAAGTCCTTTGTAGTCATTATAAACCATATTTACTAGTGGCATTAGTCTGAGTAAAACAATTGCATTACTAGGTTCTGCAAAAATAAGAAGGAATGGTATATCTTGTTTTAATGCTATTGAATAAGCCATTCCGGCGTATGGCTTGTCGATATAATCGCTAATGCTGGCAGAGTTCGCTTGTTGTATTGATAGTAAAAAAGTTAAACAAATTAAAAGAAATATCTTTTTCATATTTTACTTATACCATAATCTTTGTTTTTGTGCTATTTTCTATATATACGCAAAAATAAGAAGGATGTAATATATGATAGCAACAAAAATTGAAGATTTACCTACAGTTTACGATGCAAAAGATACTGAAGAAAGTATTTACAAGTTTTGGGAAGATGGCGAATATTTTAAGGCTGATGCAAATAGTCAAAAACCGCCATATTCTATCGTAATTCCACCGCCAAACGTTACCGGTGTTTTGCACATGGGACACGCTTTAGACGAAACTTTGCAAGATATTTTGGTTCGTTATCACAGGATGGCCGGATATGAAACTCTTTGGGTTCCTGGTACTGACCATGCTGGTTTGGCTACTCAAAATGTTGTTGAAAGGCAATTGGCAAAAGAAGGTTTAACACGTTACGATTTAGGTAGAGAAAAATTTGTTGAAAGAACTTGGGAATGGACAAATGAGCATAAAAGCGCAATTTTGGATCAATGCAAACGTTTAGGTGCATCATTTGACCGTTCAAGAGAACGTTTTACATTTGATAAAGGTTGTTCTGATGCGGTTAAAGAAGTATTCGTAAGATTGTACGAAAAAGGCTTAATTTACAAGGGAAAATATATTGTAAACTGGTGTCCTCGTTGTAATAGTGCGATTTCTGATGTTGAAACTGAATATGCTACAGAACAAGGTCATATGTGGGAAATTTCTTATCCATTAAAAGATGAAAGTGGTGCAATTATTGTTGCAACAACAAGACCGGAAACAATTTTTGGTGACGTCGCAATTGCGGTTCATCCGGATGACCATAAATATTCTGAATTGGTAGGAAAAACTGTTATTATTCCTCTTTCAGGTAGAGAAATCCCTATTATTGCAGATGAATATGTTGATAAAAACTTTGGAACAGGCGCAGTTAAAATTACTCCTGCACACGATCCTAACGATTTTGAAGTTGGGCAACGTCACAATTTGAAACCGATTTGGGTTATCAATAATGATGGAACAATGAAGGCTTGTGGCGAAGTACCTCAAGAACTTCACGGACTTGATAGATATGAAGCAAGAGAAAAAATTGTTGGTATGCTTTCATATAACAATTTCTTGCTAAGAACAAGAGAACATGAACACAATGTTGGTAAATGCCAACGTTGCGGAACTACTATTGAACCATTACTTTCTGAACAATGGTTTGTAAAAATGGAACCTTTGGCAAAAGAAGCTATTGCTGCGGTAAAAGATGGTAGAATTAAATTTGTACCTGACAGATGGGAAAAGAACTATCTTGGATGGATGGAAAATATTCGTGATTGGTGTATTTCTCGCCAAATCTGGTGGGGACATCAAATTCCTGCATATTATCACAAAGTAACAGGTGAAATGGTTGTTGCTAAAGAAAATCCTGACCCTGAAAATTATGTACAAGATACAGATTGCCTTGATACTTGGTTCTCATCAGGTTTGTGGCCGTTTTCAACTATGGGGTGGCCAAATACCGAAAGTGAAGATTTTAAAAAATTCTACCCTACGACAACCCTTGTAACCGGTTTTGATATTATTTTCTTCTGGGTTGCAAGAATGATTACAATGGGCTTGGAATTTACTCAAAAAGCGCCATTCTCGACTGTTTATATTCACGGGCTTATTCGTGATGAAAAAGGTCAAAAAATGTCAAAATCTAAAGGCAATACAATTGATCCGGTTAAAATTATTGACAAGTACGGCTGTGACGCTTTGAGGTTTACAATGACTTCACTTTGTACTTATGGCGGACAAGATATCAAGATGAGTGAAGAAAGATTTGAATACGGAAGAAATTTTGCAAACAAAATTTGGAATGCATCAAGATTTGTGTTGATGAACCTTGATGGAGTTGATGATAAAGATGTTGATTATTCTAATCTAACTATTGCTGATAAATGGATTTTGGATAAATTAAACAAAACGGCAAAAGAAATCAACGAAAATATCAAGGAATTTAGAATTGGTGAAGTTGCTCACGTTCTTTATGACTTCTTCTGGAATTCATATTGCGATTGGTATGTTGAAATTGCGAAAATTCAACTTCAAGATAGCGAATTGAAAGCCAATACTCAAAGAGTTTTGAGATATGTTCTTGATATGTCTTTGAGAATGTTACATCCGGTAATGCCTCATATTACAGAACGTGTATGGCAATTAATTCCAAAACCTGCGAAACAGTTGGGTGATGATGAAATGAAGTCAGCGATTATTGTTTCGGATTTCCCTGTTTATAGAAAAGAATTGGAATTTACTAAAGAAGCTCAAGAGATGGAATTGGTATTTGAAACAATTACATCATTGAGAAATGTTCGTCAAAGTTTCAATATTTCTCCGTCAATTAAATGTGATATTGAAATTAGAGCAGAAAAAGATGAAAAACCGATTTTTGAAAAAATTGAAGCATATATCAAACGTCTTGCACGTGTAGAAAATATATCTTATGCTGATGAAAACGCCCCTGTTCCACCAAAGAGTGCAACTGCCGTTGTTTCAGCATCAAAAATTATTTTGCCATTGGCGGATTTGATTGATTTGGATGCCGAAATTGCTCGTCAACAAAAGAAATTAGATAAACTTACAAACGAAAAGAAATCTCTTTTAGGCAGAATTAACAACCCTAAATTCGTTGCAAATGCGCCGAAAGAATTGATAGAACAAACAAAATCAAGAATTGAAGAAATTGAAGTTCAAGAAAAAACAATCTCTGATTTGATAGAATCATTGAAAGCGTAAGTTTATAAGTTAATATAACTTTATATAAAAGCGGAACATGTAGCAAAATATCTCATGTCCCGCTTTTGTATGAGTAAAAGAAAGGAAAGATTATGTCAAAAATTCCGGTAGTAGAACCATTTAATATTGCGAAATATGCAAAACGAAATAATTTGCAAATGACGCGCTCTATTGGTTTGAATGATAATTCAAAACTTTATATCATAACTAAACCAAATAGAGTTGACTGTATTCAATTAAACAAAGAAAATCAAATAATTGGCGCAAAATGTGCAGCCGGCTCAACACAAAATTTGATAGATACAGTTGCAGGTATTATTGAAAAAATAAAAGATAGAATAGCCCTTTAGTTCCTGTTTTGTTAAGGAACTTTACATAAAACTTTACAAATTTTAAAAAATTTGTTACAATGTTCACAAAGTTGACAGATTAGTGTCTTATGACAAATGGAGTAAAAATGACATCAAGTGAGTTAGATTTTGAAGAATTACTGAAAAAGTATGATTACAAATTTCAAAAAGGTGATTTAGTAAAAGGCATCGTATGTGGTTATGATAGTCAAGGCGTTATGGTTGATATTGGCGCAAAAACTATTGCCGTTGTACCTACACGTGAAGCCGTAGACAAAGATGAAAATATTGAACAAAAATTCAAAAAAGGTGATGAGTATGAATTTTTGATTATCAGAGAAGAAGATGAGGATGGAAAATTCCTTCTATCTAAGAAAAAAGTTGACCTTGCTTATGCTTGGAAAGAACTTGAAAAAGCTAAGGAAGCTGATGAAACTATTCTTGGTACAGTTGCCGGTGTTGTAAAAGGCGGTGTGTTGGTTGAAGTTTCAGGTGTTAGAGGTTTTGTTCCTTCATCTCAATTAAGAGTTAAAGAAAGTGATTTGGAAGTTGGAAGTAAGTTAGAAGTTAAAATTCTTACACTTGACCCTCAACAAAACAACTTTATACTTTCTAATAAAAAAGTTTATGATGATACAGCTGTTGAAGCAAGAAAAAATGTATTCTCTCAAATTGAAGCCGGTCAGATTGTAAAAGGTGACGTTGTTAGAATTACAGATTTCGGTGCATTCGTTGACTTAGGCGGAATTGATGGATTATTGCCGCTATCTCAATTGTCTTGGAGATGGATTGATCATCCGACAGATATTTTGAATGTTGGCGACAAAATTGATGTTGAAGTTATTGCGGTTGATCACGATAAGCAACGTGTTTCTTTGAGTTTGAAAAATCTTGAACCGGATCCATGGTTAGAGGCTGAAAAAAATATCAAAGAAGGCGACAAGGTTGAAGGTACAATTACAAGAATTAAACATTTTGGCGCATTTGTAGAAGTATTTCCTGGTGTTGAAGCGTTGTTACCACACGCTGAAGTTGTAGAATTGCAAAACCAAAAAGATTGCATTTTGCAAGTTGGTGACAAGATTGATACTTATATATTGAAATTCAACCCAACAGATAAAAGAATTGCTTTGACTATCAATGCTGAAAAAGCTGAAAGCGGAGAAGACGAAGCGTAAATAAATCTTTTTATACAATAATTTAAAAGTGCGAGAAATTTTCTTTCTCGTACTTTTTTATGTTCAATTAAAAATATGAAAAAATGTAAAGGTGGGCTTAAAAAGCCTTAAACCCAGTTATAATACCGCTATGCTATGCTATGCTACGTGTGGCATTGTGTCAATATTTTCTGTTATCATGTTTTTATAAAAGTGTATAAAATTTTTAGGAGAGATTGTACAATGGTCAGAATTGATAATGAAAGTCCGAGTTTTACATTTTCTAAAAAAGCAATAGAAACAAACAAAGAACAACAAAACAATACTCCTATCTCTGTTTTTGGAGATAAAAATAACAATGGAATAATTGATAGTGAAGATTTTAGCAAAGAAGAACTTGAAAAATTAGGAAAAACTAGGGCTTTTGGCTTCTTTGAAAATTTTAAATGGAGTGAAAATATATCAAAAATATTTTCCGCATTACTTAATAATAGTGATAATGGAGAAAATTCAGAAGGAACTATCTCTGAAGTACAACAAAGAGGTTTCTATGAGCAACATATTCAATATGACAAAAGATCAAAAACATTAAAAATTGCATCCAAAACTCCATCCAAAACTCCAAAGATGGATAATTTCTTTGGATACAAAGAATTTGATTATGACGAAAAAGGAAGAATTCAAAAAATTAGAAATTTTAATTCGAATTCCCCACGATATTATAAAGACGGAAAAGTATATAGCATAGGAGCCACAAATGCAGATACATACATAAGAAGTCTTGGTTTCGATGTTAGAAAAGGCTCACCGGAACAAGAAGCCTCAGTAAATAAACTATTTGCAGACAATGAAGATTTTTTTATGGATAAAACGAACTACGAGTATGATGAAAATGGTAACATTAAAGAAATAATCGAAAGTCGGACTCTTAGTGCGCAAGTAGACGGTACTGGTAAAATAAAAGGAAGAAAAGAAAAAATAACAAAAGCAGATGGTACTATAGCAGAAATAGAATATGATAGAGAAAATAATATCATAGCAAAAAATAAAGTAATTTACGACACAGGATCAAAAAGCCTAAAAGAGACATATGATCGTAATGGTACTTTATTATACAAAACTAAAATAGAAAAAAATGAAGAAGGTGAAGATGGAAATTTTGTTAAAACTGCGATAAGAGAGTTTTCTAATGGGAATATTTACAAGGAAGAGGATAGTAATAAAGACGGACCAAAAGCGGAATTGATGGATGCAAATGGTAAAATATTAGAAAAATATGAGATTAAACGTATCGCAGGAATGTATTATAGAATTTTTCCAGATGGTCATAAAGAACGATATAATGCATTGATTGATAATTGAAGCTATAGTGATAAAAAATATTGCTATAAGTAGGATAAAATATTTTTCATGTATGATGGCTTATGAGTATCCAAAAAACATTGATATAGGAAGTTTTTAGTGACGTAGTAATCTTATTAATTTGAATTGAATGGGATTGCTACAGCGTATATTCAAAATTTTTTTATTTCCCCTCCTTATTCCTTTTCGCTTCGCAATGACAGTTGCGTTTAATAATCGATTGATTTTTTTTATAATTCTACTGTATGAAATTTAGATTTTTTTCTCCTTCAAATGGATGATTTGGTAGTAATTTCAGTATTAATTTTTAGATTTGTACCGTATAATTTTATATATAATGTTGACTTATTAAAAAACTCCATTATACATGAATTGAGCAGGTAGATAAAGGAGAGCAGCTTATGGGCATGGCAGCGTCACAAGCAAGATATTTGGGCTTGACCGCAAGAAAAACAAACGTAGAATATGAAGGACAACAGATTAACCAAGCTCGTACGGCATTGGCAAATCAGAGTGCTAATACTTTTAATGAATTGTTAGCCTTAGAAGTTCCTACAGCTCCAAGTACTCAGGACTATACTACTTTGCAATATTCTTATCAAGATGGAACTAATACTGAAACAATTACAGAGATGTCTGATTTGATAAATGATCCTGACGGTTACAACTATATGATTTCACATTATCATTATTCAGATGTTTATACAGGTGTTCAGACTAAAAAAGCTAATCCGCAAGTAAGTTTTAATACGAAAGCAGCAAAATCTACAGTGGCACAAGATCAAGTTACTTATGATGATGCGACAGGAATTTATACTGTTGGAGGAAAAGAGCTTACAAAATATGATGCGTCAGTTGATGAGCAAAGAACTACTTATGCTCAAATTGTAAAGGATTATCCTGATTTCGCAAAAGTTGATGTAAATAATGTTTATACTTACACTGATGATGATGGAAAATTAAATTTTGTATCTACAACAGATTTGAAAAAAGCAGTAGAAGGAAAATCTGACTTACCTACATATTCAATTGCAGAAAATGTTCCGGCTTATGTCGGGAATAATGAAGTTCTCCCATATGATGCGACAGATAAGGATATGAAAGCTGCTTACGAACAAATTTGTAAAGATTTTCCTGCAGAAAAGATTTCAAGTTCAGATAATATTTATACATGGACATCAGGTGGAAAAACTTATTTTGCGACTTTAGAAGATTTGCAAACAACTGCACAAAGTGCGCCAGATCCTTCAAAACCTACTGAAAACCAAAATAAGTTAACAATGTATGATGCAGAAAATATAAGTACAAAAATTGAACAAAAACAAAGAGCATTTGTCCAGTTGGATGATTCTGGCAGACCGCAAACAATCAGGTTTGAAGATACATCTGCAACTTATACCTTGAGTACAGAAACAAAAACTGATGAAAATGCTTATAATGACGCAATGAACCAGTATAATTATGATATGCAGGTTTATGAAAAAAGAATTGCGGATATTAACGCAAAAACAGAAAAAATTCAGCAACAAGATAGAACTCTTGAACTTCGTTTAAGACAACTTGATACTGAACAAGAGGCTTTGCAAACAGAAATGGAATCTGTTAAGAAAGTTATTGATAAAAATATCGAATCTACATACAAAACTTTTGAATAAAATTAAGAGGTTCAAATGGCTTACAAAAATGACAGTTATCTTGTAATAGCAAACAAATTCGGCTCAGCGAGCGGAGATGCAAAAGCACAACTTTGGGAAACTTATGACCAATTGAGAGATTTGACAGTTTCCGGTAACGGGTTGGGTTCAGGTTTTGGTGCGACAGGTGGTTTTTTATATAATATTGCAAGCTTGTTAGCTCCATCATCTTTTGCAACTGTGTTTGGTGCATCTCAAACGATGAATGTTCCCGGAACATCTTATTCATCATCTTTTAATGGCGGTTCATCATACGGAATAGATTCTTTGTATAACTATTCAGGATTTCCGTCAGGAGCTGCGCCTATATCGTGGGGGCTTGATGGTTATGCAACAGGTGGTGCATCTTCAATTGTAAGCGGTTGGGGAACAGATAGCGGGGTTGCAACTGGTTACGCATCTGGAGTTGGAGGAATTGCTGATGTTGCAAGTGCTGCTGCTTACGGATTAGGTGCTGCAAATGGTTACGGTTTTTCAATGAAGAATTTGGTTATGCCTGTAGCCGGAATTATTTCCGGTTGGGGTGGAATTATGCAGGCAGCTGCTCCTTATTTGGGCGAATACGGACTTCCGGCAATTGTAATGGGTAACTTGATGCAAGGAACATCCTCTGCTGCATTAGCGGCTTATCAAAATGTTACAGGTAATATTACAGCAAATGCCGACACAATTCTTTCGCAAAAGGTTAGAAACATTGAAACTGTGTGCAAGATGTTGGATACACAGGGTGATGTTGTTAAAAAGATGCTGAAAGAATCTATTGAAGGCGATAGTAAAGCAATTCAAAACTTGTAAATTTTATTTACAAGTTTTTTGTTTTTACTAAAGTTTTTAGAAAACATATCCGTAATAGTAAAAGTACGATGGACAACATGATTAAGACATGTTAAGCAAATGTTTCCAATCATGGCAATATTTGTGTGTAAATTGTTTTAATATACATGTAGGTCTAAAGTGTAAGGAGAAAAATGCTTCGAGATACTTTAGAAACGAATATAAAAAGGTTAATAGACTTCTTAATATATTCGAAAAACTTTCTGATAAGAAAGAATCCTATAAAATCAATGACAAATTCATTTGTTGAAGGCTTGAAAGAGTTTTTGACGATGAATAAGAAACGAAAGATGGCGCAATATAGATTAAACTATCACCGTCATCAGTTTCAAAAAATGGAACAGTTGATTGCAGAAAACAATCAACACACGTTTCTGCAAGGTAATCACCTTAATGAAACAAGATAAAGGAAGATAAAATGGGATTACTTACCTCACAAATCAGATTAATGTATCTTCAACAACAGCGACTGGATTTGGAATACAAAATCCAATTGATTACCCAGACAAAAATGGGTTTGTCGCAGTCTGTGAGTGATTTGATGCAAGTGGGAAATGATTATGATCCGGAATCTCCTACAACCAAACTTCTCCAACAACGGCAGGCGAAATTAAAAGTTCTTGAACAAAAATTAGATATGCAAATGCAAGAATATCAAAATAGATTGAAAATGATTGATGCAGAGTACGATTCTTGTCAAAGTATGATGGATAAGAATATTCAAAGCTCATTTAAGTATTCTTCATAAATAAGTTGAAAAAATAGAACCTTATAGGTTCTATTTTTTTATATAAATCTATAATGACAAATATTGATGAAATATAAAAACGTGAAAAGTCATTATCGTTATGAATAAGTGAATTGTGAGTGGTGAATGGTGAGTAGACCGTATCAAGGAAATTGTTTCTCCTCCCTAATGAGACTCTGCCGAACAAAAGGTGACTAAATGTCACGTTTTGTGAGAGGTAATTTAGGTGGGTGCTATCCCGTAGGGAAACATTTAACCTTCCTTGCAAAGGAAGGGGGACCGCTTGCGGTGGAAGGATTGTTTTTTTGTCTTGCGCAGACGGCGGGAACTTTTTGTGTAAAAAGTTCCACAAAACCACCCACACGCTCCATTCACTAATAACTAGTAAGTTCAACTAAAAAACAGTCAAACTCGCTACGCTCAAACAATGCCTGTTTTTAACCCTCTGTGTAAACATTTGTTCCTACATCATACATTTGTGTAAAGCTTTTTGTTGTTTGTTTCACTAACAAGTTATTGTTCATTTCGCTATCGTGGGGATTATTTTCTTCTTCTTGCAATCTCTTGAAAAACTTCAAAAAATTTGTTAAAATAGTAATGTTAATAATAAGAAGAGAGAATGAAAAAGATGAAAAATCTTACAAATTCTGCGTTCTGGAGGGGTAATAGTCTAAAGTCCTCTCATAACCAAGATTTTAGCCTAATCGAATCTTTTAATAATCTAGCCCTTTTGGGAGAGAAGAAATTTGTTAGTGAGCTAACGCGAACTTATAAATTTCAGAGAGGTGGGAATAATTTTTTCGATAAGGTCCACTCACTATTCACCACTCACAATTCACTTAAACGACCAGCCTTTACATTGGCGGAGGTTTTGATAACTCTAGGCATTATTGGAGTTGTGGCTGCTATGACTATGCCTTCTTTAATACAAAATTATCAAAGACATGTATGGCTTACTCAGTTAAAGAAAAGTTATTCTGTTTTAACAAATGGTTTTAAAGCAATGCTAGCAGAAGATAATGTAGATTTTTTATATGACACTTCTTTATTTAATAGTATAAAGCCAATTAATGAATATGGTAGGTATTGCTCTCTTAATAATCCTGATATTTATACTTGAACTGATTGTAAAGATTTTTTTGAAAAATTTAAACAATATTTCCCAAATAGTGTATATGTAGAGATTGTAAATACCTATGAAAATAAAAATGAAAAAGAAGAAATTTCTTCTCATTATTATAATATGGATGGTGGCTCATATCGCGCGGATCGTACGTATTATTTGCAATTCCCAGATGGCGTAATGATGGTAGGAACGTTTAATAAGTATCCTTCTGCAACAACAGAAGGTGAATTATCAAGCATAAGAGCTAAAAACGGAAAGTTATTATCTATAGCTGGAGACATACGTATAGATGTAAATGGGAAAAAGCCGCCAAATGCATATGGAAAAGATATATACCTATTTGTTCTTTCATCTGATGGTACTCTTTATCCATACTATGGCCTTGATTACGCTATATATGTAAATTATTATTTGAGTGATATAAAACGCAGTGATTATTATTGGAAAAATAATTCAAAATTATGCGGCGAAGAAGGTAAGAAGATTGATAAATCTTTAACTGGAGTTGGGCAAGGTTGTAGTGCTAGAATTATTGAAAATGGTTGGAGTATGGATTATTAATAATTTATAATAATATATTATTAATTAAAAAAGAACCGGATGAAATTATAACCGGTTCTTTTTTGATATTGTTTTTATAAATTATATTCCTGTTTGGACAAATAAACTAATTATTTCATTCAACGCAGCATATTGTTTTTGGAATTTTTGTGATTGTTTTTCCAAAACATTAATCTGTTTTTTATATTCCATAATAGATGCTTGGCATTCCCTTGCAGAATTGTTTAAGCTTTCTTGAACTTGTTGAGCTTCTTGCAAAACACTTTTCATTGAAATTCCCAAAGCTTCCATAGTTTGTTTGATGATTTGTGCGCCTGTTTGCCTTGAAACACCTGCAGGAAGTTGGTTGATGAGTTGTTTTAGAACCGCAATATTTGCAGGAATATCAAATCCGTCAAGTTCATTTGCAAAATTTTCTTTTTCAATCATTTGTGAAATTGGCGCAGCTTGAGTGAAATTCATAACGTGTGGAGATGTGAATTTGCTTGAAAAATCAGGGGCGGGGTTTTCAAAAGAAGTTAAGTTGATTGAATTAAAAGGTTTTTCAACCGGAGTTTCTTGTTCAACCGGTTCTTCTTTTACAGGTTCTTCTTCTGTATTTTCCTGATTAACAACAACTTCTTCATTTGTTGTTTCATATATTGGTTCTTCTTCATTATAAATGATTTCGTTTTCTGCCGGTGCCGGATGTTCCTCTGCAACCGGAACAGGGTTTTCAACAACATTTTGAATTTCAATATCTGATTGTTGTTTTAATGCTTCAACAATTTTCTTTCCTACGCCTTCTGTAATTCTGTTACTTACCATCAATAAACCTCTTTCTCAGAATTATTATAATATATTAATTAAATTATATCAAGAAAAACGAAAAATAGTTACAAAATGCTAAGAAAATATGATATTTTCTATTCCGGTGTTATAATAATAAAGAAAAATACTAGAATATGGGGAATAAAATGAAAAGACGTGCGTTTTTAAGTGTATATGACAAAGTAGGTTTGATTGATTTTGCAAAAAATTTGACAGAAAAGTTTGATTATGAAATTGTTGCAGGTGGAGATACTTACGAATTGCTTCGTAGTGCAGAAATTGATGTGATTAATCTTTCGGAATTTTCTAATACTGCCGGATTTTTGATGAAAGATTATGAAGCTTTGAATGAAACTATTTTGGCTGGGATTTTAGCAAACAGTTCTGATACTAGAGAAATGAATGAGTTAGAACGTTTTGCAGTAAAATCTTTTGATATGGTCGTCGTAAATATTTGCCCATTTGAAAAACTTGTGCTTGAGAATAGCAATATTGATGATGTAATTAAAAATATTGATGTTGTCGGAATGACATTGTTAAGGGCTGGTGCGAAAAATTATAGAAATGTAACTGTTATTATTGATAAAGTTGATTATTATGTTGCTTTGAATGCTAACGAATTTGGAAGGTTAAAACTTGCGGCAAAAGCGTTTAACTTTGCTGCTAATTATGATAGGGCTATATCTTCTTTATTGGCAGAGCAAACCGGAGAAAAACCTTTTAAAACATTGAGTTTTGAAAAAGTTCGTGATTTGAAATACGGTGAAAATCCTCACCAAAAAGGTGCTATTTACAAAACTGAAAGAATGGTTGATTACGAAGTATTGGATGGCAAAGAGTTGTCTTTTAACGATATTTTGAACGTTACTGAGGCTGCTAATATTGTGAGCGAATTTTTTGATGTGAATGCTGTTTCTATTATAAGGCATACAAAGCCTTGTGGAGTTGCTTTGGGACGTTCAATTTATGATGCTTATACAAAAGCTTTTGATTGCGATCCTATCAGTTCTTTTTATGGAACAGTTGGTTTTTCAAAAACAGTTGATAGTGAAGTCGCAAAACACTTAAATTCTATGGCCGTTGAGGTTATTGTAGCTCCAGATTATTCCAAAGAGGCAATTGAAATATTTAATGATAACCCTGATATCAAGTTGGTTAAATTAAATACGCCTTTGAAAGAATATAGACAATTAGCCAGAGAAGATGTTATTATGTCCCCATTTGGCACACTTGTTCAAGATAGCGATAGTAGCGAACTAGATAAAGATATGTTTAAAGTTGTTACAAGAGAAAAGCCGACAAAAGAACAAATTGAAGATGCAATTTTCGCTTGGAAAGTTGTAAAATACGCTAAAACAAATTCTGCGGTTATTGCAAGAGATTTTAAAACAGTTGCGATTTCTCAAGGACAGACAAATGCGATTGTTGCAGTTGAACAAGCCCTGAACTATGCTTGCGACAACTCAAAAGAGGCTGTTTTGGCATCCGATGCAACAATTCATGCTGAGGACTGTATTTATTCTGCGGTACAAGGTAGAATTAGTTTGATTATTCAACCGGGTGGTTCTGTGAAAGATCAAAAAATTATCGAAACTTGTGATAAATATGGTATTGCGATGATTACAACCGGTATAAGAAATTATAAACAATAGTTGTTGTGGAGGAAATTTTTATGGAAATAAAGTCTTGGGAAGACTATTTTTTAGATTTAGCAAAAACTTGTGCAAGTCGTTCAAATTGCTTGAGGGCGCAAGTTGGAGCAGTTATTGTTGGTGAAGATAAAAAGATTAAGGCAACAGGATATAACGGAACGCCTTCTAAAGTTGAATCTTGTTATGAGAGAGGAGAATGTTATCGTATAAAAAATAATATTCAATCAGGAACGAGATATGAAACTTGTCGTTCAATTCATGCTGAGCAAAATGCTATTATTCAAGCCGGTCAGGATAGATGTAAAGGATCTACAATGTATATTTGGGGACATAATTTTATTTGTATTTTATGTAAGAGGTTTATTGTTCAGTCTGGTATAAAAAATGTTGTTTTGCGTAAAGATGCAAATTCTCCGATTGTTCATGTAACAGTTGATGATATTCGACGTGAGCTTGAAGAAGCTTAGATTAAAACTTGCTTTTTTTTATAAAATCATTAAAATCATGCAAAGTCAGGTAGTAAAAAGGATTGAAATTTAGTGTTTTTTCTACTGAATTTGGATGATTTTTGTTTGCCTGCTATATAAATTTAAGAAAATATACGCTATTATAAATGTAGAAAGGTAGGCATATATGAGCAGTTTTTATCCACAATACGATTTGGCAGGAAGAATACAGCACACAAAACTTGACACAGGGTTTTCTGATATGCCTTCTGCTAGAATGACGAGAGTTGAAAATCAAGCCTCTCCGGATTTTAAACAGGTTATGTCTGGTTTGGTTGAAAACTTGAATACAGAGTTGAATGCTCCGGATGATTTGTTAAAAGATGTGATGTCAGGTAGTAAAAATGTTGATATTCACGATGTTATGACTGCAATGGCAAAATCAGAAATTAGTATTAACGTTGCAACTCAACTTACCGGAAAAGTCATTCAAGCGTATGATAAAGTTATGCAAATTCAGGTGTAGAATAACTTTAGATTAGGAATAATTTAACAGACTTGGGAAAAGCTTGTATTTAAAAACAATTGCAGGCGGTTACAAAGAGGGCAGAAGATGGATTTTAAAGAACTATTAGAGAATAAACCTTTATTATATGGGATTATTGGCGCAGTGGTGCTGTTTTTGGCATTGATTGTAACCGTTAGTATTATTGGTGGCTCTAAAAAGTCTGCAAACGGAACTGAGATTACCGGTGAACCGTTAAAAGAAAATGTTGATTTGTTAACAACTGACAATGCCGGAAAAGCTATTGAAATTCAGGCACTTCTTGCCAAATACGATATTGTTGTTAGTAGACGACTTGATGGTACAAAATCTATTCTTTACTTGAAAAAAGGTGATTGCAAAACAGGTAGAAAAGCTTGTTATACAACAGATAGAGATCAAGCATTAATTCAAATTGTTCAAAGCGGTTTGATGGATCAAAACGTCGGCTTGGAAATTTTTGATAAGGGTGATTTTACATCAACTAAAGAAGATAAAAAAATCAGATTATCAAGAGCAATTAACGGTGAATTATCAAGACTAATCAGAAGAATTGATGGTGTTGATAACGCATCTGTTTTTATTTCTATTCCGGAACAAACAATGTTTACATCTATGCAGAAGCCTGTTACTGCAACAGTGCAGATTACTTTAGCAAAAGATGCAACAAAATTGGATCAATTGAAAGTTAAAGCTATTACAAATCTTTTGTTGGGCAGTGTAACTGGGTTGACAGCAGAAAATATTGCTATTACTGACACAAATGGCAATACTTATCACAGTATTATGGATGCAGAAGATGAGATGTTACAGCGTTTGGAAGAAAATGATAAATATATGACAACAAAGGTTAATCAACAATTGGATAGATTAATCGGTCAAGGAAACTATGTTGCGACAGTTAGTACGTTCTTACGTCAAGCTCCGGTTGAAAAGTTCACAATTGATTACGATCCGAACAGAAAAGCTTCAGTAAGTGAACAGTCTTTCAGAGAAGGATTGGGAGATCAAACCAGTGATTCTAATAAGAATTTGAATGCAGTAAGTGTATATCTTCCAAATGGTTTGCCTAATGGTACTGCAAACTCAAATCAAAACAGAAACTATTCAAGAACTGCAACAGAAACTCAATATGGTGTTACAAAAACTCAAACAAATGAGTATATTAAACCAGGAGTTGTTGAAGATATTTCAATTGCGGTTACGTTGGATAAAAATGCGCTTCCGGCAAATACAACATTGGAAGAGTTAAAAGAGTTGATAGCAAAAGCAGCAAGTCCAAAAGTTAGTGCAGATAATGTTTCTATTGCATTTTCAGATTCTACAGATCCGTATTTGGCAAGTGACAAACCGTCGAACCTTCCAAAACCAGATGAAACAGGTAACCCATGGTGGCTTGCGGTAGCATTGAGTGCAATCGGTTTGATTATTGTATTCAAAGCTATTTCTAACAGAGTTCAACAAATTCAAGAAGCAAACAGACGAGAAGTTGAACTACTTAGACAAAAAACTGCACAACAAGAACAACAATTGTCAGATATTAATCAAAGAGCTGCACAATTGACTGAAAGACAATCCGAATTGGCTCAAGGACTTGTTGAACAACAACAAAGAGGTGCAATTCCTCAACAAAATCCAGCACAATTAGCTGATACATTATCTAATTTGTCAGCAGAGCTTGCAAATACGGATGATGAAGAAGCCGGTGAAAAAATTAAAAGCTGGATTGAACAAGGGTAGATTAGTGAATAGTGAATGGTGAGTTGTGAATATACCATTTCGTTATTCAAGCCAGGTAGGTCGGATTTACTAATCAGACAAAAAGTTAAGTAGGGCGGGATACCTATTCCGCCATCAAGACAGAGGAAAGGGAAGTTTACAAAGCAAAACAGATGCGAAGAAGACAAGTTGGTTAGTGCTTGGAGTTATTTTAAGAAAAACTTCGAGTGCGTGAGTAATGTAAAGCGGTACTACAGAGCTTGTTAAAATAGTTTGAATGTTTTTAAAAGCGCATTTTAAGCAGTTGTAAGCGATAATAAAAGAAAGGAAGGCTTATAAAGCAAAACAGATGCGAAGAAGACAAGTTGATTAGTGCTTGGAGTTATTTTAAGAAATACTTCGAGTGCGTGAGTAATGTAAAGCGCTACTACAAAGCTTGTTAAAATAGTTTGAATGTTTTTAAAAGCGTATCTTAAGCGGTTGTAAGCTATATTGAAAAAATGGCAATACAGGGTTTTGATTATAAAGGTTTTGCACAAAATTTGGCTCAACAGGCGTTGGAGCTAATTCCTCCTGATTTTAATGACAATCAGAAGAATTATGTTGCTAATACATTGTTAAATTTTGCGACTGTTGCCGGTCAGGCTTTATATGATGATGAATCTTTAGGTTTTAATCTCGATCAGGCGGTAATGATTACTCAAATTATTGCTGAATGGTCATTTCACAAGTCTGTTGACTTGGTTCGTTCGGGTATTCCGCAACAGTATTGGGATCCTGTTATGCAAAAAATTGCATATACGATTTTTGAGATTGCTAAAAATGCTTTTCATCAAGGGTTACCGCAGGATCAGTGTTTGCAATTGATAGAACACCATGTTAAAAAGACTTGGATTGATTGTATTGAAGAATTAAAAGATAAAAATTTGATTGATGAAGGTTTGAAAGAGCAAGCTGAAAATCAATCAAATATTGATGCAATGATGCAACAAGCACAGGCAGAACAACAACAAGCCGCACAGGTTCAAAGTCCTCAAATGCAACAAGGAGTTCCAGCTCAAAGCGGAGCATCTGTTCCTATGCCGTCAAATCTTGGTGCTAATACAAAAGTGTTGAAATTGGCTACTTTGGCAATGTTGTTCCAAAAAATGAAACAGGAAAGAGTTCAAACTATTTTGAACAAATTTAATCCTGATGATGCTGGTTCTGTAATCAAGTTTATGGAAATGCCTGATTTGCAATCAAAGGTTGATCCATATTCTGCGATGAGATGTTTGCAAGAAATAAAAGCAAATCTACCTGCTGTTGGACAAAATTTGACACCTTCAACAATTATTTCAAAAATTCAAAATGTTTCGCAATATTTAGATAGATCTCAACTTGAACAAACATTAAGGATGGAACGTGGTAAGGTGAAAAAGTTCGTATTCAGTGCTTTAGAGGGAGAATATTACGAAATTCCGCCCAAAGTTGCAAATATTATTGCCACACACCTAGAAGATAGTGTATAATATAATTAATCATGATTATTAAAAAGAATGCCGGTAAAAAGGCGGAGGATATTGTAGTAGAAAATCCGGTTGAAAAAGAACCGGAAGTTAAGGTTGAAGAAGAAAAAATAGACTTGTTTAACCTTGATAATATAGATTTTAAGCAGCGTCAGGAGCGCAGACGAGGCGACAGACGCAGAGGTTTCAGGAGAATTGATGACCGAAACCTTATTTCTCGTGCAAGGGAAGAAGCACAAAGTATTAAGGAAGCAGCAGCAAAAGAAGGATATCAAGAAGGTTTGGAACAAGCAAAAGCAGATATTCTTGATGTAAAAAATGCCATAACTGCTTTTTTAGGCGCAAAACAAGCGGTTTTCGACTATATTGCTCCTGATATTTTAGAAATAAGTGTTGAAATTGCTCAAAAAATTATTAAAAAAGAATTACAACAAGATCCGAATGCAATATTAGATAACATTTTAGCTTTGTTAAAAACGTTATCTAAAGAGGAAACTAAAATTACATTAAGGGTAAATCCGGCACAAGTATCTTTATTAAAATCAGAAGTTCCGTCATTGTTGAATGAAGCGGGACTGGATGCAAAAGTTCTGGTTGTTCCAGATGAAACAATTATGGAAGGTGGTTGTGTAGTTACAACCAATAATGGCGTGATAGATGCAACAATTGAAACTCAATTGGCAGTAATAAGTGAGGCTCTAAGAGAAATTTAATGGCACAAGAACAAGCCCAACAAGGGGGCGGAGGAACAAATTTAAGTGAAATTTTTATGGCAATATTTGTATTATTGCTAATTGTTCTTTTGCTGTGCGAACTTCCAAACTGGATTGTTAACATATGTATCTGTTTGAATATTACGTTGGGTGTTGTTTTGTTGATGATTTCTCTGTATGTAAAGAAAACATTAGAATTGGCATCTTTCCCGTCAATTATTCTTATTGGTACAATGTTCAGGCTTGTACTTTCAATTGCATCAACAAGATTAATTTTGTCAAAAGGAGAGGCTGGTGAAGTTATTCACGCATTCGGTACGTTTGTAACCGGTGGTAATATGATAGTTGGTGGGGTAATCTTCCTTATTATTACGGTAGTTCAGTTTATGGTAATTACAAAAGGTGCTGAACGTATCGCCGAAGTTGCTGCCAGATTTGCTTTGGATGCGATGCCGGGTAAACAAATGACAATTGATGCGGATTTTAATGCAGGGTTGATTTCACCGGAAGAGGCAACTAAAAAACGTGAAGACTTGCAGAGAGAATCAAACCTTTTTGGTAGCATGGATGGTGCTATGAAGTTTGTAAAAGGGGATACAATTGCTGGTATTATTATTGTTTTGATTAACATTATCGGTGGTTTGTGTATCGGTTGTATTATGAACCAAATGCCTATTGCAGATGCGGTTTCTAAATATACAATCCTAACAATTGGTGACGGTTTGGCTTCTCAGTTACCTTCTCTTTTGATGTCAATTGCAGCCGGTGTATTTATGACACGTTCTTCTGCCGCAAACTCTTTAGGTACAGATGTTACGTCTCAGATTGTTAGTAAGCCGAACGCTTTATTCTTAGCTGCAAGTTTCTTGATATTGTTGGCTTTGACTGGTCACTGGACAGGATTACCTTGGTTACCGTTTACGTTATTTGCGGTGGGATTGTTTGTTGCTGGTTTCTCTACTTTGATTAACGCAGATGTTCAATCTCAGTTAGGACAATTAGAAAATGTTCGTCAGAATATGCAAGATTTGGTTAACCCAAATAGAATGTATGAACGTTTGGGGGTTGATGTTTTAAGTTTGCAAGTTGGCTCTAACTTGCTTGTAATTGCAGATCCTGATCAGGAAGGTCAATTGCTTGCTAAAATTGCTGCTTTACGTCAGAGAGTTACTGATGAATTAGGTTACATTTTGCCAAATATAAGAATTATGGATTCATCTGCTCTTGATGCGAATGAATATATGATTTCTATTCGTGGAAATACTGTTGCTACTGGGTATGTTTATCCGGGTAAATTGATGGTTATTGCGGATCAATGGGATGCTATGAAAAAAGATGTCCCTCAAGATGCGATTATCGGTATTGACCCTACTTACCAAACTCAGGCATATTGGATTTCGCCTGAAGATGCTAAAACTGCTCGTTCTGTTACGGCGGTAGATTCAACAGATGTAATTGTTACACACTTGCAAGAATGTGTAAGAAAACACGTAGATGAGGTTATGACAAAAACTGATGTTCTTAAACTTATGGAACTTGTTAGATCTCAAGACCCTACGCTTGTTAACGACCTTGTTCCGACAATTATTTCTACAAGTGATTTGAGAAAAATCTTTGTTAACCTTATCAGAGAAAAAGTTTCTATCAAGGATATTATTTTTGTGTTTGAAAGACTTTGCGATTATGCAAGATTTTCGAAAGAACCTGATATTTTGTCAGAACGTTTGAGGGCTGCTTTAGGTCGTCAAATTTGTTTGTCAAATGTTGGGGATGATAAAGTTTTGTATGCGTTGACGCTTTCTCCTGAATGGGAAAAAACGCTTGATGACAGTTGCCAGAGAACCGAGCTTGGCACAATGTTCTTGCTTAATCCAATGCAGGTACAGGAATTGATTGAAACAACAGCTACAACATTGATGAGAGCGCATCAGGCATGTGGTCAACAACCAGTAATTTTGTGTTCTCCTAGAATTAGATTGCCACTATATCAATTGTTAGAACGACATATTCCGACGATTGTTGTAATTTCTTATTCAGAATTGATTACGGATATTAAGGTTGAGGCAATTGATACAATTGGCGAATCTTATCAGATGGAACAATAGTTTCCACTCTCTCTTTGTGAGAGGGAGCAATTCTATACGAACATAAGTGAGTATTAGAAATGCGGGAGAGGGTTAATTTATGAAAAAAATAATCTTATTTTTAATCTCAATATACCAAAAGATTTCTCGTCATACTCCGCCTGTATGTCGCTTTTATCCGACGTGTTCCGAGTACACAAGGCAAGCGATAGAAAAATATGGAGTGTTAAAAGGTGGTTGGTTGGGGATAAAACGAATTTGTAAATGCCATCCGTTTCACGAAGGTGGTAATGATCCAGTGCCATAAAAAGTGAGAAGTGAAACGAGAGAAGTGAAAAAACTATTTTGCTTTAGTAACTGAGTTTATCCTATTTAACCCATTTGAAGCTTCTAACGTAATTTTCGCCGTTGATATCACCATTAATATCAACAAAGAATATTCTATAAATATCTGTTGCGTTTTTGATGTTAGGAATTTTGGCTATATCTTCTTGTAATAACAATTTTTCTGTCGAATCATTTATACCGGGAATTGTGTTGAACAGTGTATTAAGCGATGCGTTTTTAATTTTGCCAAACACTGTTGTTATATTTTTTGTTAAACTTCCATATATATTCATATCTGCAACAGAGGTAATTATGTTATAAGAGCCTGTCATATACATATTCAGCTCGTTTCCGTTTGAATAAATATTGACTTTATTTACAATTCCATTTGTAATATGCAAGTTGCCGGAAATACTTTCAAAATTACCTGTTTTAAGCGGAGTAACCAAGTCTATTAAACTATTTATTGAAAGCCCTGTAAATCCGCCTTTTAATAAGTTCCCAGCTTTTAAAAGATATTCAAGAGAACCGAGTTTTGGCATTCTTCCGTCTGCGATTTTGAAAGTTCCGTTTCCGCCTAATGTTTTGAAACAATCATCTTGTGTGTCGCCTTTACAACTTAGAGCAAAATGTCCGTTTACATTCCCATAAACTTGACCTTTTAAATCGAACAATGCTTCAGACATAATTGCAGCATTCGCTTTATCCAATGTAATATCAAGGTTTGTGTGATGGTTAGTTAAATTGTGCTTGAATTGACCGAAAACAGAGCCTTGTGCTATTTCGAATTTGAAATTGTTTACATCTAACAAACCGCTTTTGTTTAAGTTGAATTGTGCAGTGAAATTGTCTGCATTAATGTTTCTAATTTTTACTTTGTCAGCTTCAATATTTGCTTTTTGTATAATAATTTGTGAAATATCAAGGTTTTGGTTTTGTGTTGAAGTTGATGTGTGCGTATTGTTTCTAATAGATTCAGCTTCCATATCACGCATTGTATCTGTAATTTTATTGATGTTCAAATCAGGAAGTTTAAGTGTTGCGTTTTCAATTATATATGGTGGAATTAATTTATTTTTGATAACGGCGTTTAGGTTAATGTCGTTGGTTAAAACAGTTCCCCTACTTTTTGCATAAATCTTATCGTTTTTGAAATCAAGGTTAACATCTCTAATTGTTGAATCAAAAAATGGAATATCAATACTTGTAACGTCAAGTTTTCCCTTGATTTTAGGATTTAAAGATGTTCCGTTGAGAACAAGATCTGATGTAAATACGCCTTGTTTCAT
Organism: Candidatus Melainabacteria bacterium MEL.A1; assembly: GCA_001765415.1. Classification (GTDB taxonomy): domain Bacteria; phylum Cyanobacteriota; class Vampirovibrionia; order Gastranaerophilales; family Gastranaerophilaceae; genus Stercorousia. The sequence goes on along the minus strand of CP017245.1, from coordinate 763,718 downwards.
AAACGGTTTTCTGAAAATTACGTTAAAAATTCTTGCATCAGTCGGGTTTTGTGTTTTTATTTTAAAATTATTGAACCCGATTATGTTATTTTTTTGTAAATTAAGTGTGCCTGACGCATTAAGTTGAGTTTTTGCGTAAGGTTTGTTGTTTTGTGAGGTAATAATTCTGTCATATTGTAGGTTGTTAATTCTGATTTTGTTTGGAGAAAGAGTGTTGTTGATTGTTATTTTAACAGGATTTTCTGTATCTCCTATTGACGCTCCCATATAATATAGGCTGGAATTTTCAAGTATATTGAGAGTAGAATTTGTGTTAAGGTTGTTTAAATCTCCGTTTACCTTTGTTGTTAAAATTGCATCGCCTTTCAGTTTGATTGGATAAAGCGCATTGTAATTGAAGAATTGATCAAAAAATTCTTGTGTAGGTTTTGCGTTTATGTATAAATTTAGGTTTGGATTTATTTGAGCATTTGCAATTTTACCATTAACAAATATTGGCATTTGTCCTAATTGAGAATTGATTTTGTTAAGATGGAGTGTATTATTTCTTAACAGAATACTTCCGCTTTTTAGAATTAATTTTGCTTGTTTAGGTTTATACAACAAGCTTACATTATCAAGGATTGAAAAGGCATTAAGGTTGTTATTTACAATTTTGGCAGATATATCAACATTCCCGTTTAAAAATTCAATATCTTTGAGAGTGTTTGCCGTTTTGGGCGGAAGAATATACTGTAGTGCGTTGTCATTAATTAGGTTCAAATCAAGTGATTTGATTTTGCAATTACCATTTACAAGTCTGTTTTTTTCAAACATTTTATTAATGTTCAAAGAAATAAAATATGGACTTTTTTTGAAAGTTCCTTGTAATTTATGTAATTTGAAATTAGAGTTTTTAAGTTCAAAAGAACTATTGTCATTAATGATAATTGCGCTTTTAGCACCTTTGTTGGAATAAATATTTCCTTTTAAATAAATGTTGTCATAATCTATGTTTTCAACGTCACCTTTATATTTGCCGACAAAACTAGTGTTAATCGTTGCTAAATCGTGTTTATAAGGTAGTTTAATATTGTTTGGTAAAGTTTTTACTGCATCTCCGAGATTAAAACTATGGCTGACAACTTGGGCATCGCAATTATTGTCTTTTATTTTGCCGTTTACCTTGATTTGCGATTTATTAAGTTTCGTTTTTAGGTCAAAATTCGCATCCATATTGTTGAATTGGATTGTACCTGATGTTTGAGAAATTGCAATTGGAGCGTTTTTAAGTTTAATTGTGTCTGACAAAAGTTCAATAGAGCCTTTCGCAAATAAGTTTTTGTTGAAAATGATGTCGTGCGGATCTTTGACTTTGCCTGTCAAATTGATAGATGCGTTAGCATTTCCTCTAACATAATCAATAGGAGTAGTTAGTTTTTGGATATCAGTAAGCATTGGAGAAGTTTTGATAGTGTTTAAAAGTTTTCCGATATCTTGTCCGTTAGCTACTACATTAAAATTAAGTACCCCCAACAAAGAGCAAGTTCCTTTAACAGAAATAGGTTTACCGTTAAGGTTTGCAGTTTTACTTTGGAATAGAGTATTTTGGTTGTCAAAATCAAGTGTTCCGGATGCGTTGTTAATTGTCATATTGTGAATATCAAGGAATGACACTATTGCATCTCTAAAATAAAATTGGCCCCAACCGTGCGGATTTTCTTTAGTTCCGATGATTTTTAGGTTAATCCCGCCTTTCCCTTTGATATCCATAATTGGAACAGGGCCTAGTTCAAAATGGAGGATTTTGTGTAGCGGATTAAGTACAATTTGTGCAGTTTTAAGGTCTACGCTATCTGTACTTGTAATCATTAATTCTGAATATTTGGTGTATAAGTTAATTGGCCCTTTTACCCAAACGGTTTGAGTTGGGCTGGTTGGAACTTTTACATCAAGATTTAATTTGTCTCCAAGAAATGCAAGTTTGATTGTAGCTTTTTCAGTATTCGGAATTGGTTGAACCATGTAAGCATTAGATACCATCACATTCCCTCTAACATCAGGGGTAGTGGCTTTCCCTTTAATTTCCAAATTGCCGATTACATCTCCTTTAAACACTGTTTGTTTTAGTAAATATAAATTCATATCCGGACATAAATCAGGTTCTCCCGGTAGAAGTGAAATTATATCCTCTGCTTTGGAATTATTTATTGTAACTTTTAAATTTAGGTTTGGAATTTTGTTGTTTAATTTTGTAATTTCCCCTGTAGTGAAAGCACTTATGTTTGGTGCAGAAATACTTGCATCATTGATTTGTAACCCGTTTTTAATTGTTGTTATATTTGATTTTAATGCAATTTTTCCGACATGATGAATTGACTTTGCGTTATCTTTTCCGAATATTCCTAAATCTTTGATATATAAATTTGTTTGAATTTTCTTGTGATTATCGAGAGTTTCGGTTGTTTGAGCAGTAAAATTAATTATACCTGATAGAGCTTTTATTTTGTTTTTTGATAATGCTTTTGCGTAAATTGAAAAATCTGACAGATCTAAATTCGCAATATGTCCTGAAATATCGCACTGATCATTAGAAATTTTGTTGATAGGAAGTTTTAAATCAATATCAGACTTAATAAAAGCTTTTTTCTTGCCGGTTTGAATTTCTGCAATAGTTGAAAAATTAATATGTTTATTGTTTTCAAAATTGTCTATAGTTAAATATTGTCCATTCATACTTATTTTTTTTGTTTGAACTTTATCATTAAGATTTATTTCGTATGAATTAAGGTGTATTCTGGCATGAGATAGTTTTAGCGTTGCTTTTTCTTTTGGTAGCTCAATAACATATTGACCTAATTTTAATTTATTATCTTTGTCAAAAACTAGGTTTGTTTGAATATTTTCTGCTGAAAAATCGTGGATATCAATTTCTTTAAAAATCAGTGGTAAAAGTCTGATGCTAATATAAGGTTTTTCGACATCAAAAGCTTTTGAATTGTCATCGTTAAGTATCGCAAAATCATCTGCTTTAATCTTAATTGCCGGAATTAACCCCATTTTTAAAGACGGGTTTTGTATCGATATTTTATAACCACTCTTTTTTAAAACTGCCTGTTCAATTAAATCAATATTGTTTGGCAGGTCAATAATTGCAGGAATTCCCCAGTAGTAAACTCCATATAGAGCTGTCATAGAAAATAATGTTATTAATACCTTTAAATTCCTGCTCATAACCTGATTATACGATTAAAAAGAACAAATGTAAATGTTATTACAAGAGAAAAATGTGTGGTGTTACTACGTTTTTTGATTTGTAGAATGATAAAATCGAGAGTTTTTTATTAATATTCTTCACACAATACTTGAAAATAGGCTTGCGGGTGATGACAATTAGGACATTTTTTGGGCGCAGATTTACCGTGATGAATATAACCACATTCTCTACACATCCAGTTGGTTTCTTCTGGTTTTGAAAAAACTGTGTTATTTTTTACATTTTCTAATAATTTTGAATATCTTTTTTCATGGTGTTTTTCAGCTTCCACTACATGGTGAAATGTTTCGGCAATTTCATCAAAACCCTCTTCTCGTGCCACTTTTTCTCCCTCCGGATAAAGAATAGACCATTCTTCTTTTTCTCCATTAATAGCACTTTCAAGGTTTTCTTCTGTAGTCCCTAATTCAAATGGATAACTTGAATTAACCTGACCGATTGTGTTGCCAATATGTTCATAAAACAGTTTTGCATGTTCTTTTTCGTTCTCTGCGGTAATAAGAAAAATTTCTGCAATTTGTTCGTATCCATCTTTTTTAGCTTGTTTGGCAAAGAAACTATATCGATTTCTGGCTTGCGATTCCCCTGCAAATGCGTTTATTAAATTTTGTTCAGTTTTTGAGCCTTTTAATATCTTTTCTGTCATAAAAATTCCCTCCGTTTTTATTTTTGCAAAACGGAATGATGTTTAAATTAGCCGATTGGGTTATTACGAGAGGCTAAATATACTACTTTATTCGGATTATATAACTGAAAAATAAATTCATAATAAATGTGAAGAAGTAGGAAATAGAATTATGGATTTGTTAAATTACACAAAAAAATTATATGATAAAATAAAATTTTACGACTCAGTTGCACAAAGCTCATTTTCAGGTTTGCGCAACACAAACCCGTTTGCCAAACCCATAAATATAACTATTGTTTGGGTCGAAGAAGATAGAGAAAATTGATTTAAACTCTAGCTCCTGTTTCTTTGTCAAAATAATAGATGTCTGTAGGGTTAATACTCAATTTAAGAGTTTTGCCGATGTCATAGTCAGCAGAAAGTTTTGCAGAACATTTCTTGTCACCAATATTAAAATATGCGATTTTTTCACTGCCTAAAAGTTCTGTTATTTCGACATCTACAGTTAATTTTAAATCACCGCCCGTAACCATTTTTTCAGGCCTTATCCCTAAAATAACATTTTCTTTACTGATATTTGGAAAATGTTCACTATTAATAAAATTCATTTGAGGAGAACCTACAAAACCTGCAACAAATGTGTTTGACGGATTGTTATAAATTTCTTCAGGGTTTGCTGCTTGTTGTATTTTCCCTTTATCCAAAACAACGACTCTATCACCCATTGTCAAAGCTTCTGTTTGATCGTGAGTTACGTAAATAAATGTCGTTTGAAGTTTTTCGTGTAATTTTTTGATTTCTGAACGCATTTGAACTCTTAATTTTGCATCAAGGTTTGATAGCGGTTCATCCATTAAAAAAACTTTTGGGTTTCTAACAATAGCACGCCCAAGAGCTACACGTTGTCTTTGCCCGCCTGACAATTGTTTTGGCTTTCTGTCTAAATACTCGCCCAAATCCAAGATTTCTGCAGCCTCTTGAACTTTTTTCTCAATTGTAGCTTTGTCTATTTTTCGCATTTTTAATCCAAAAGCTATATTTTCTCTTACTGTCATGTGTGGATATAGTGCATAACTTTGGAAAACAAATGCAATATCTCTATCTTTTGGGTGAACATCATTAACCTTTTTGTCCCCGATGTAAATTTCTCCGGATGTAATATCTTCAAGTCCGGCAATCATTCTTAAAAGAGTTGATTTCCCGCAGCCGGAAGCTCCTACAAGAACAACAAATTCTTTGTCATTGATATTTAGGTCGATATTATCTATAACTTTTTTCTTATCATAAATTTTAGTTACGTTTCTTAAAATAACATTGCTCATCTTTATTCCCTTTATTACGCTCCCACTTGCTTTTAAGTTCTAATTAGCTTTTTCAATTGGCAAAATTATATTAAAAGTAGAACCTTTCATTACTTCTGAATTAATCCAGACTGCGCCGCCCATTCGTTTAAGCATAGTGTATGCAGTGCCTAAAGTTATTGAGCGAACTATAGTCTTTTTGTGAGTTTTATCTAATTGTGTGTAAGGCTCAAAAATTCCGTCAAGTTCTGCTTCAGCAAGTCCCATTCCAGTGTCAGAAATTGATATTTGTACGTATGAAAGGCTACTTGAGGCTTTCCCAATTTTAGCTCCGGATTTTTTTACGACATCCATATCTGGATGGGTTACTTTGATAAAAATAGTGCCGACATCTGTCAATTTTATAGATGTTTCTATAATGTTTTGCAAAATTATTTTTACGGCATTTTCGTCGTTATGAATAGCCATTTTGTTAAAATCTTCTGTATCATACTCTACTGCCAAATTCTTTGCATTTAATATGTTTTCATTATTTTTAACAATAGTTTGAATTGTGTTAATAAGATCAAAAGTTTGGTTTTCGCAGTTGAACAAAGAAGATTCAGCTTGCGCAAATTCTAAAAATTTGTCTATAAAATATAACAATTCAGACGAATTTTTATGAATAATTTTTACATATTTTTCTTGTTTGTCATTGATTTTACCTCCCATTCCATCTATCAAGGCTTGAGAAAAACCTATAATTGATTGGATAGGAGATTTAAACTCATTGGATAGTTTGACAAACATAACATTTTTTTCTTTGTTAAGTCGCCCTGTTCTTTCGGCAATGGTCAAAACATTTGTCATTGCAGTAACATCACGAACCGTAATAAAAAATTGTTCAACATATTTTTTAGCATTCATTTCTACAAAAAACTCTTTTCCGTCGGGAGTAAAAGCTCCGGTTACGACAGAATTTTTTTTAGAATACGATTTTTGTGCTAATTCAGTACCATTTGCAACGAACTCATCAAAATTTCTGTTTTTTAGTTCAGAATTTTTTGTCTCGAAAATTATTGCTGCTTTGTCATTTGTCCAAACAATTCTACCGTCTAAATCTATTACAAACACTGCGTCTGGTAGGTTTGACAAAACTTCTTTAGGATTTATGTTGCTAAACAAATTTGTAAAATTCATGGTTGCAATACTTTCAATAATGTTGTATAGTTTATATAACCTTTATATACTAAAAATCGACTACATTGTACTTTAAATATAGCATAAACAGTTTGTAATAAAAGATTATATATTAATTTTTGTAATTTTTTTTTTACATACTAGCAAAAATTTTTATTTTTGTGTTTTAAAACAACAAACGAGAATATAGAGTTATAAAATAAGTTGCGGCACAGTGCTGTAACCCCGAACAAAGAAAAGAGGATGTGACTATGAACGAAATTCCTAAAAACGCGCAAGGTCCAAGCATTCCACAACCAACATCTAAAATTGAACAGGTTAAACCAGAAGCTGTTGATGCTCAAACTCAAAAGCCGGTTGATGTCCAACCTAAAGAAATTAATGAAATTCCTGAAAATCCGGCAGATCGTTCAGCAGTAAAAGTTGATAACCTTGAAAACGATTTGAAAATTTTCGCAGCAAATCCTGATTTGGCTCAGAAGGCTCTTGAAGTTGCAGAATTAGCTGAAAAACGCTATGCAGCAGCAGGTGTTGAACAACCTGAGTTAAAAGCATTAGCGGTTGGCAAAACTTTCGTTGAAGAATTTCAAAAATAGTTATTTTTTGAAATTTATAAGGTCTATTATCGCAAATAGTAATTTGTTTTGCGGTACGTTTTGTAGTCGTTTAGGAGTTTCTGAACCGGCAATTGGTTAATTCTCTATTTATTTAGGTAATCAATAACAGCTTTTAGTCCTAATTTGTAACTATTTGCTCCAAAGCCTGAAATTTGTCCTATGCAAACAGGTGCAAGGTATGAATGATGTCTAAATTCTTCTCTCTTATAAATATTTGTCATATGTACTTCTATTGTCGGGATATTGACTGCGGAAATAGCATCTCTTATGGCAATACTTGTATGAGTGTATGCTCCGGCATTTATTATTATTCCATCAACTCCATCTTTTGCTGAATGGATTTTTTCAACAATTTTGCCCTCAATATTACTTTGATATGTTTCTAAATCAATTCCGAGTTCAAATGAGAATGCGTATAAATCTTTTTCTAAATCTTTTAATGTCATGGTTCCGTACTTTTCAGTTTCTCGAAAACCAAGCATATTCATATTTACGCCGTTTATTACAAGTATTTTCATGTTCTTACCTCTAACTACTATTGTACTATAAAATCAATGTTTTGTAAAGAATTGTTAAAATTTTGACAACATGTATGCTCAAAAAATCATGCTTGAATTATCATGCATGTACAACTATCCCCAAATCTCCTCCCAAGATTATTGTTCAAAGCTGTACCAAGAGTACAGCTTCTTTTTTTGTATAATTAATTAAAATAATTGACTTATAAAAATAAATCACTACAATATAATATGTAAGACATTTTACGGGGATGTAGGATGAGATTAGTGGAAAAGCTGAAAGAATATGAAAATCAGTACATGTTTATCAAGTGGGCAACCGGTGGTGAATATGGAAAATTGATATATGCTGGCGAAGATTTTATTGAATTTAATGTTATAGATGTTGATACAATGGACTATTCAGAAACTGTGTTAATTCACAGTCCGTTGATTTTGGAAGTTGCTATTGGTGGAGCGGATGTGCAACGTATTGTTGCAGAAGTTTCGTCTAAAATTTCTATTGATGAAGGTTAAATTTCCCCCCTAAATAAAATTATTAAATATTGAAACTTTTTCTAGCTCCTTCTTCATGGTAGAAACCGCCACCACAGATTGTTTCTACAACTTTTAGAACAAATTCTCTAGGTGCATCAACTTGGTTTAGGTAAAATTCTCTATTTGGAAGGTGCCTAATTTTCATAATAGAATTTTGCGTTGATTCCGGTGGAATAAATAGTGAGGCAACTTCGTTATCAAGGAGTTTGCCCATTTCTTCATCGTGATCGGTAACACCTTTCATTAACTCGTAATAATTACCTTTGATAGCCATAATTCTGCTTGAAAATAGATGTTGACCGTCTTCTCTGTAAAGAGCTTGCGGTTGGTAATTGCATCTTGTTGTAAAACTCATTTTGTGCCAAAGAATGTTGACGATGACAACCGACTTTTGCGGGTCTGTGTCAACATAAATATTTTGAGTTGTTATGTTGCGAGAAGAAAAAGCCTCTTTTAGTGTGTCAACAACGATTTGCAAGTTGTCAATCATTCTTAAAAAAATCTCGTTTGTATTGACATTTGCATGTTGATAATCCAAGAATTGCTTGTACATATGAGTAGATACAAGCCCTACTCTTTCTTGAATTAGAGCTGATTTTCTTGCTGATGTTTCAGAATTATCAAAGCTTTCAAAGTTATTTAACAATTGATTTTCCATCCTTTTAACCACATGTAATAATAAACATGAAATTATGTAAAGATTATATTTTTTTTCTTTACAAACATGAATACGTAATTTGGTTTATTTATTCCTTTTTAAATCTTATAAGGAAGTTGAAAGCATTTTGCAGATTATGACTACTGGGGAATATGTTAATGTGATTTGCGGAAATTCCTTTTTATATTTATCACAAAATTCTTTTACTTCTTTAAATGTCCAGTGCTGGGTTGTGAGAGAGTTTACACCTGTATTTTTCATGTGTGCCAATAATTCAAGCGGAGTATTAAATGATAAAATGTGATCAAATTCTTCTGCATAAAGAATTTCAAACTCTTTGCTTACTACATTTTTTATTTCGTCGAAAGTCTTATAGTCTAAAGAAAGTCCTGTTAAATTTTTTATTTCTTTAAAATTTTTGTCAGAAAAAGTGGAAAAAGCTAAAATCCCATCTGAATTTAATTGTTTTTTGCAGTGAAAACAAATATTTTCAAGTTTGTTGAACCATTGAAACATGGCATTTGAAATAATTAAATCACTTTTTGGTGTTTTGACTTTCAGGGCGTTTCCACAGTAAAATTGTACATTAGGAATAATTTCTGATACATATTTTTTTGATTTTTCGACTAAATCGTTTGCGCTATAGGTTTTAAACTTAATAGCTTTTACAATTTCTTTTGTCAAAATTCCGGTGCCACAACCTAGCTCCAAAATTGAATTGAAATCCGTTTTTATTAAGGAAAGATTTTTGACCAATTTTTCAGCCATAAGTCTTTGTACTATTGCGTTTTGATTATAGGAATTAAAACTTTTTTCAAATTGCTTTTTTATTAATTTTGGGTTTATTTGCATAATATTTCTTTCCAACTTTTAAAATTATAGTATGGAAAGTGTCCGCTTTCAAGTATTTCGATTTTGGCATTATTTTGCCAAAAGTTTATTTGATTTTTTGTTGGAATGATTTTGTCAAATTTGCTTATATATGCTTTGTCATAAAAATGTACATAATTTATTGTCGTATTTTTAATTTGGGTGTAAAGCGATTTTAATTCGTTTTCTCTGTTTTCAATTGAACGTGTAACAGGAGTTTTAGTGTATTTTTCAAATTCTTCCGGTTTATCAAAAATGTTTTGGTAAAACTTCCCTTCCAAACCTGTTTTTGCGTGGCGAAGGGTTAGTAAAAACGATTTTGTCGGAATTCCGTATTTGTCATCGACTGGAAGCGGAGTTCCATTTATTGCAATTTTTTTATTGAATTTTGGTAAGTTATCTTTTAGTAAATATGCGGTAAAAACTCCCATTGACCACGCAATAAGGTTGATTTCTCTGTATTGAGAAAAATCCTCTATTTCACAATCTAACGATGTGTAATCATACATTATTAAAACATCATAATTGTCACAAGCCAAAAATTTGAATGGTTGTTCGTCAAAACTCCAGCCAGCAAAGAATATTATGAGTTTGTCGTTATTTTGTTTGTTTAACCAATGAAATTGCATCAAAAATTTCCTTTTCAGTAATATCTGTTGTTAACGATAATCTTAATCTTGATGTACCTTCAGGTACGGTTGGAGGTCTTATCGGAAGTGTAAAAAATCCGTTATGGAATAATATTTCGCAAGTATCTACAGTTTCTTTGTTTCCACCGATAATTACAGGGATAATATGGCTTTCACTACCGGCTTTTCTGCCTATTGAAAGCATTTTTTCTCTTTTTTCAAATGTATGAGGTAATTTGTTTTCAATAATCCATTTTGAAAATGCTATATTAATCGGGGGTAGTGCGGTTGAAAATATGAAGGAACGAGCTTTGTTAGTAAGATATTCGATTAAAGTTTTGCTTCCTGTTGCAAAAGCTCCCATTGAGCCGATTGCTTTGCCGAAAGTTCCGACAATCAAATCAACTTTGTCTGTAATTCCTAATGTTTCAGTTACGCCAAGTCCATTTCTGCCAAAAACTCCAAATGCGTGTGCTTCATCAAGAATTAGAATACAATTATATTTTTCTTTAAGTTCAACAAGTTTTTCAAGATCTGCAATGTCACCATCCATTGAAAATACGCTTTCAGAAACTATAATAGCGTTGTTGAAATTCTTTCTTTCTCTTTCTAAAAGTTTTTCAAGAGCTTCTGTGTTCTTGTGTGGATATCTAAAAAATTTTCCTTCAGACAATCTCATACCGTCGATAATGCTTGCATGATTAAGTTTGTCAGAAAAAATAACATCTCCCTTGCCGGCAATAGAACTGTTTATTCCAACATTTGCATGGTAACCACTATTGAATAACAAAGTTTTTTCTTTGTGGAAGATTGAAGATATCAAATCTTCAAGTTCTTTATATACTGGGAGAGTTCCGGTTAAAAGTCTTGCGGATGCACTGCCAAAAGAATATTTATCCCCTGCATAATCTAAAAATTCTTTCGTAATTTTTTTGTTATCAGCAAATCCTAAATAATTGTTGGATGAAAGATTAAGAAGTTTTTTCCCTTTGTAGTAAATATATTTTTCGTCTTTGCCATCAAAGTCTTTTATATCCCTAAAATGAGAATGGTGTTTTAAATTATCTAGTAGTTCGGTATAATTTTCTAACATACTTGTAATTTATGATAAACAATGAAAAAAGTCTATATAAAAATATTAAAAAATCTTAATATTAGGTTAGTGAAATTTTGGATTTGGGTATATATAAAGTATATGTATTGTTAAAGGTCTTTTGTCAAAAGATGAAAGGCGGTTGGTCTTATGGATTATAAATTTCTGCTAAAAAAACGTTCAGGATTAACTATGTCAGAGGCGTTATTCACTCTGGCAATAATTGGCGTGATTGCATCACTGACAATGTTTGGTTTGTTGGCCAAAATTAACGATACAAAAAATATTGCCGCATTGAAAAAATTCTATTCGGCAATCAATCAAGTTACAATGTTTGTAATTTTAGATAGAGCTTCTCCAAACTATTGGGGATTGGATGAGTATTCTCAAGATTCTTCAGCACTTGCATTTTCATATTACCGCCCTTATTTTAAGGTTGTTAGAGAATGTTCAAATGCTACAGGTTGTTGGCAGTATCCGACTAGATTTTTGAGCGGTAAAGTATATTTGAAAAATGCAAAACTTTATCAATATATGTTTACTCTTGTTGATGGAATGAATGTTATTATGAATGTTTACCCTAAAGATATTGTAAAATCAGAATTTGGGGTAGATGTCGAAAAGGATTCTGTCGTATTTATAATTGATGTAAACGGAAATACTTATCCTAATCAACTGGGACGTGATATTTTTGCCTTTGTACTAAAGGGAAAAGATATAGTTCCGGGCGGGTATGATAATACGTATAACTGTAACAAAGCGGCATCGGGTTTGACATGTGCTGCAAGAGTTATTAATGATGGTTGGAAAATTACGTATTACTAAAAGATTTCAGCTCCTTTCATCTTTCATAAAAAGACCGATTTATATCGGTCTTTTCTTTTGGAAATGATAAAAAGTAGATGGTATTAATATAAACAAAAACGACCGTAATATTACTACAGTCGTTTTTATTTATATGCTCCACATCGCAGTGGGTTTAGTCTTTTGCTTTCATTGTTGGGAATGCGATAACGTCACGAATTGATGGAGAGTTTGTCAATAACATTACAAGTCTGTCAATTCCCATTCCCATACCGCCTGTAGGTGGCATACCGTATTCAAGTGCGTTGATGAAGTCTTCATCAATTTCCATTGCTTCTTCATCTCCTGCTGCTTTTGCTTGAGCTTGTGCTTCAAATCTCATTCTTTGGTCGATTGGATCTGTAAGTTCTGAGAATGCGTTTGCAATTTCCCATCCATTTACACGAGTTTCGAAACGTTCGGTTAATCTGTCGTTATCTCTGTGAACTTTTGCAAGTGGAGAAATTTCTCTTGGATAATCAATGATGTGGCAAGGTTGAATTAAAGATGGTTCAATCTTTTCTTCAAAGACTGCTTCAACAACTTGTCCCCAGTTCATGCCGTCTTCAACTTGAACGTGAAGGCTTCTTGCTGTTTCGATAGCTTGTTGCGCACTGTAAATTTCCATAAAATCAACGCCTGTAGCTTCTTTGATAGAACCTAACATTGTTTTTCTATCCCATGGTGGAGTTAGGTCGATTTCATTTTCGCCATATTTGATTTTTGTTGTTCCCAAAACTTCTTGAGCAACGTATGCAACCATATTTTCTGTCAAAGTCATCATGTCGTTGTAATCTGCGTATGCTTGGTACAATTCAATCATAGTAAATTCCGGATTGTGACGAGTGTCGATACCTTCGTTTCTGAAACATTTTCCGATTTCAAAAACTTTTTCTGAAATTCCGCCAACGATTAATCTTTTTAAATATAATTCAAGAGCAATTCTCAAAGTTAAATCCATTTCAAGCGCATTGTGGTGAGTTGTGAAAGGTCTTGCATTAGCACCTGATGCCATTGTTTGCAAAATTGGAGTTTCAACTTCCATATAACCTTGTTTTGCCAAAAATTCTCTAACTTTTTGAACAATCATACTTCTTTTTCTGAAAGTATCTCTGCTTTCTTCGTTAACGATTAAGTCAACATATCTTTGACGGTATTTAAGCTCAACATCAGTAAGACCGTGATAGTGGCTTAATGTTTCTGCTTTTTCTTTGCTGATTTGTTTATTTGGCAAAGGCAAAAGAGCTTTTGACAACAGAGTTAATTCTGTTGATTTGATAGAAAGTTCTCCTCGTGGAGTTCTTCTTATTGTGCCTGTAAAACCAACAATATCACCGATATCAACGAGTTTTAAAATTTTGATTTGTTCTTCTGATAAATTTTCTTTGTGAGAGAAAATTTGGATTTTGCCTGAAGCATCCATAAGGTCGATAAACATACCTGTGTTACGGATAGCCATTACACGACCGGCAACAGAGTATTTATCTTCTGTTTCAACGCCTGTTTCAAGGTCTTTGTATTTTTCTTGTAATTCAGCTGCATCTGCAGTTTTTTCAAATTTATAAGGGTATGGATTTACGCCTTTGTCAGCCAAATCTGCAAGTTTTTGTATTCTTGTTTGTCTTATTTGTTCTTTAGTAGAACTTGGTTCATGTGTTTGTTGTGCCATTTTATACTTCCTCTTTGGTTATAAAGTCTTTATGATTTAATCTTAACACAAACAATTTAATATTGAAAAATTCAGAAAAATTTATTATAATAAATAATAAGTTAAACATTTGGAAGATATTTATGGAGTTGATTAATTTGGGTGAAAGTTCTCATATGTGTGCAGCATTAATTATGTATGATGGATGGCAGATTGCAAAGGATTATCCTTGGTAGGATTTAAAACGAACAAAAAGCCGAACTAAAGAAATGTTCGGCTTTTTTATTAATTGCATTTTTATTTATTTATTAAACGCCACTCATTAAGCGTTTTAATTCATCAGGTCTTGAAGTTCTTGAAAGTGCATCTTCAATTGTAATAACACCTTGTTTGTATAGATTAGAAAGTGCCATTTCAAGAGTTTGCATTCCCAAACCTTGATTCATTTGTATTGTTGAATAGATTTGAGCAGCTTTTGCCTCTCTGATAAGGTTGGCAATTGCCGGAGTTACAAGCATGATTTCTTGAGCCATTACACGACCTTTTTTAGTTCCGTCTGGTTGTATTTTTGGTAACAAAGTTTGTGCAAATACTGCAACAAGTGAGTTCGCAAGTTGTACACGAATTTGTTGTTGTTGACCTTCTGGAAATACGTCGATGATACGGTCAATTGTTTGTGCAGCTGAAGATGTGTGTAATGTTCCGAATACCAAGTGACCAGTTTCTGCCGCTGTCAGTGCTAAAGCGATAGTTTCGTGGTCACGCATTTCACCTACCAGAATAATATCAGGGTCTTCACGAAGTGCGGATTTCAATGCGTTTGCAAATGATCTTGTATCCATTCCGAGTTCACGTTGGTGAATGATACTTTGTTTTGATGTGTGAACAAATTCTATCGGGTCTTCAATTGTAAGAATGTGTTCTGCTCTGTTTGAGTTGATATAATCAATCATTGCCGCCAATGTTGTAGATTTACCTGAACCGGTAGGTCCTGTTACAAGGATCAAACCTCTTGGTTTATCTGCTGTTTTTCTAACAACTTCCGGCAAACCTAATTTGTCGAAGGATGGAACAATTGATGTAATTGTTCTGAATGCAGCAGCATAATTACCTTTGTCTTTGTAAAAGTTAACCCTGAAACGGCTTAAACCTTCAATACCATATGAAAAGTCAAGTTCCCAGTTTTGTTCAAGAGTACGTCTTTGTTCGTTTGATAACATTGGGAACAAAAGAGTTTCAACGTCATCTGGACTAAGCGGCGGGTAATCATATCTTCTTAGTTTCCCGTCGATACGTGCTGCTGGTGGAAGGTTTGCTGAAATATGTAAGTCAGAACCGCCATCAGCTACGAGTTTTTCTAGTAATTCTTCAATTAACATAATTATTCTCCCTGAAAATTCATTATATCTTCATTATCTTTTATTGCAAGCTCAATTAAGGCGTATGTCATATATGCACCAAGAGCAACAGCTTTCGGGTCAAGAGAAGTTCGATTTGCAGCCTCAATGATTGCGGTATTTATCTCAGGATTTTCATCTTTGAGATAGTGGATCATTTTTTTACGCCATGTTGGCATATCTTTAAAAATCTCACTAAAAGCCGTAGCCGCATTTTCTTCTGATATAATTGGTAACATAGTTATTCCTTATATTGCAAGTTGCGTACCTATTATATAAAAAATTTTAACATTAGTCTATAATAAATTAAGAAATCATATATTTGGGGTATAATTTTTTTATGAGATTGAGGGATTTAAAACTTACTAATTATAGAAATTGCAAGGATTTGGAACTAGATTTGAGTTCTAAAAAAATTCTTATAATTGGTAAAAATGCGCAAGGAAAAACAAATATTCTTGAAAGTATTTATTTTCTTTCAACTCTAAAATCTCCTCGAACTTCCAATAATATTGAATTGATTAATTTTGAGGCAGAAAAGGCTGAGATTAATTGTAATATGATTAAGGTAGAAACCGATGTTGAACTTGATTTTACTTATTCAAGGGAGAAAAAACGAGAGCTTGCGCTGAATAAGGTTAAGACAACTCCTAAAAATTTTAAATCAGTTTTGAAAACAGTTCTTTTTTCAACTGCGGATTTGTTGTTGCTGAGAGGAAATCCTTCTGATAGAAGGGATTGGTTGGATAGAGCGATTTCTCAGGTTTATCCCGCTTATGATGACAGACTTTCAAAATATGACAAAATTAGGATTCAAAAAAATAATTTATTGAAGGATTATTTGAAAACTGGAAATTCAAATGACACTTTACTGGATGTTTATAATGAACAACTTGTGGTTACAGGTAGCAATATAATTTTTTTAAGAAAAAAATATTTAAAAGAAATTGAACGAATTGCACAAGAAAAACATCGTATAATTAGTGAAACAGAAAATTTGAAAATAAGCTATGATTGCTCATTTTTGGCTGATGAAAACGAATTAAAAGACATTGCAGCAGCTTTTCATAAATCTCTTGAAGAACGTAGAGTTGAAGAAATGCGCAGAGGACAAGCTTGTGTTGGTCCGCATAGGGATGATGTGATTTTTTATATAAATAATAACGAAGCGACAAAATTTGCATCTCAAGGTCAACAAAGAACAATTGTTTTGGCGTTGAAATTATCTGAATTAGATATTATTGCGGCAAAAACTGGTGATGAACCTATATTGTTGTTGGATGATGTTTTGGCAGAACTTGATGATTTAAGACAAAATTATCTTTTGAAGTCAATAAATGAAAATACTCAAACTGTTATAACATCAGTAGATACAATTCTTTTTGAAGATGAGTTTTTGAAAGATGTAAGAATTTATAAAATCGAAAATGGGGAGTTGCGTAATTAATTATAGTTAGAATTGGTTTAGGTATTAGTATTTATAATTGTTATAATTTCTCTTTATATCTGGGTGTTTTTACATTTCTTCATTCTTAGGCAATTTAGAATTATGTTTTGTTTTATAAACAGTATGGATAATAGTGTTAGTGTAAATCCGAATATGAAAAATTCGCCTTTAAATGTAGGTGTTATTGTACCGCCAAATGACCATTACAAGCCGGTATTGTATTCGCATGTACAAGCATCAAGAGATTTTCAGGTTCTTAATCATGATATTTATGTAGGAATGAAGAACGCTGAAAGCATTGAAAAAAGAAAAACTCCAACATCTGTTCTTGTAGTGTTAGGCGCAGGTGCGCTTGCATTATGCTATCCGCTGATAAGAAAAGTTTTTAAACATTAATCTTTAAAATCAAAAAATCTTATAGATGCAATATTAAGAGCGTTGGCAATTTTATTAACTGTTTTCAACGTTATATTGCACTTCCCTCTTTCAATTTCACTCAAACGATGTTCCGAAATATCAATTTTTTCGCCCAATTCAGCTTGAGTTAACCCTCTTTTCAATCTACACATTTTCAAATTGAACCCAAAACTTTTAAGAAATTCTTCATCTAGCATTCTATTATGTTAGCAATACTATATTGATAAATAAATTATCATATGTTATTATAAATATAATAATATATTGTTATATGGAGGTTTTATGCGAAAATATATAGGATTTACTTTAGCAGAGGTATTAGTTACTCTCGGTATCATTGGAGTTGTAGCGGCTATGACTATGCCTGCGTTAATACAAAATTATCGTAATCAGGTTGTTGAAACAAGGCTGAAAAAATTCTATTCAACAATGAACCAAGCAATTGCAATGTCTATAAAAGATAATGATGATGTGGAAACTTGGACTTATTTTAATAATGATCAAAAAGACGAAGATGGAAATACTATAAATAGAACAGACGATAATGATAAGTCTTTCAATAATTATCTTGCACCATATTTAAAAATTATTGATAAAAAGGATGTAACGGATTTTAGTGGACAAAGAAGGATGTTATATTTCTTCGAAGATGGTAGTGCTTTTGCATTTGCAGGGCATGAAAATCGAGATATTACATTTTTCCCTAAAAATGCAGAAAAATGTATTGCTAAAGAAAATATTGCCGGAAATTGTGCATTTGGGTTTGAATTTTATCCTATTGCTAATAATTGGATGTGGAAGTATTTGTATGGAAAAAGGATGGAAGCTGTTATGTATAAGTGGGATGGAAATGAGGCTTCGTTATATAATGATTCAACTTATGGTTGCAAGAATGGTAGTGGTGCTTATTGTACTGCAATAATTCAACGAAACGGTTGGAAAGTGCCTAAAGATTATCCAAAAAGAATTGCTTTTTAATTAATCTATTTTCTAATTTAAAAATTTATTGTATTATGTTTACATAGATAATAATAAATTTTTGAAGGGGATAATATGAAGAAATTATTAGTTCTTTTGGCAGTATTTATTTGTGCAGGTTGTGCTTTTGCTGCGGATTTTAATGTATATAAACTCGATAACGGTCAAACTGTTGTTATTCAAGAGGTTAAGTCTAATCCGATTGTAACAATTGATACGTGGATAAAAACAGGGTCAATTAACGAAAATGACGAAAACAATGGGGTTTCGCACTTTTTGGAACACCTGTTTTTCAAAGGTTCTACTAATCACGCTCCCGGAGAATTTGATAAAATCTTAGAAACCAAAGGGGCGATTACAAATGCTGCTACAAGCAAAGATTTTACGCACTATTATGTAACTATTCCATCAAAAGATTTTGATTTAGCATTAGAAATGCACTCTGATATGTTACTTCATCCTCTAGTTCCGAGAAAAGAACTTGAGAAGGAAAGAAAAGTTGTTATTGAAGAAATTATGAAGGATGCAAATTCTCCAAATACTCTTGTATATGACAATTTGGTTAATATGCTTTATTCTGATCATCCGTATAAAAGAAAAGTTATCGGGAAGGCTGATATTATAAGTTCTATCCACAGGGATGAAATAATGGGGTATTATAATAAATATTATAATCCTTCCAATATGGTTACTGTAATTGTTGGAGATGTAGATGCAAATTCTGCAATAGAAAAAGTTAAGAGTGATTTCAATTCTGAATACAAAAAACCTATTAAAAATGTTTACCCAAAAGAAAAAATCTTGACTGCTCAACAAAAAAAGGTTGCCTATTTTGATACTCAATCCGGTTATATGTTGATTGGTTTCAGAGGCACTAAAATAGATGACAAAGATTCTTATGCGTTAGATGTTTTGTCTACGATTTTGGGAGATGGAAGATCTTCCGTGTTTTATAGAAATATAAAAGAGAACAAACAACTTGCAAACACGATTGGTGCGGCAAATACAGGTTTTAAAGATGATGGAATTTTTTATGTTTCTACAACTTTTGACCCTGAAAAATGTGAAAAATTGCAAGATAGTATTTTTGAAGAAATAAAAAATGTTCAGAAAAATGGAGTTACTCAATCTCAACTTCAGCTTGCAAAGAATGTGATAGAAAGAGATACATATTATGAAAGAGAATCTATCTCAAATATTGCAAGTGAAATCGGTTATACGTTTGTAACCACAGATGATACAAAGTATTATGAAACATATTTGGATAATGTAAAAAAAGTTACAGTACAAGATGTGAAAGATGTTGCAAACAAATATTTAGGTAGGGAAAAAAGTGCAGTATCAATAGTTTTGCCTGAAAATTGTAAAGAAGTAAAAGTTTCTAATATTACGCAGAAAACAGAACCGGCAAAATTGGTTAGTGAAAATTCCAATACCCAAAAATATCAACTTTCAAATGGAGCAACACTATTATTAACTCCAAATAGGGTTAACGACATTATTGCAATAAGTATTTTTGCTAAAGGTGGAGAGTTTATTGAACATATTCCCGGAACTGCTGATTTGACGGCTGCAGTTTTGACAAAAGGTTCAAAAAAATATTCATCAGTTGAATTTGCTCAAACAATGGAAGATAACGGGATAAAAATCGTTCCGTCAGCTAAGGCTGATAGTTTTAATATGACAGTTCTTACGACTAAAAATGATTACGAAAAAACACTGGAGCTTTTGAATGAAATTATAAATAATGCGACACTAGATGAATTTGAGATAGAAAAAGCGAAAAATGATGAACTAAATTCTATAAAAAAGAGTAAAGATGTTCCGCTAAATCTTGCGGTAGATAACTATAAAGCTTTGATTTTTGAGGGTTCGCCATATTCTTATTCTAATAATATTTTAGAAAAGAATTTGCCGAGAGTTACAAAAAACGATGTGAAAAATTATTATGACAAAGTTTTTTACCCGCAAAATGTTGTGATTTCAATTAATGGTAATGTTGATAAAGAAACAACGATTGCAGAATTGACAAATATATTTAATAATAAAAAAGGTGAAAAGTTTGATTATAACAAACATTTAGTACAATCGTTGACTACAGAAAAGCAAGCTTGTTCCAAAGTAAAAGATCTTAAAACTGATTGGATAATAATGGGTTGGCAGACTTCCGGAGTTTTAAATCGTAAGGATTATGCAACTTTACAAGTCATAGATTCTTTGTTAGGTTCAGGCATGAGTTCTCGTTTGTTCAAAAATTTGAGAGATAGAGATGGCTTGGCGTATCAATTGGGTTCTCAATTCTCTCCGCATATTTTGAAAGGTTCTTTTATTACTTATATAGGTACAAATCCTGAAAACCTTGATTATGCGCAGAAAAGAATGAAAGAAGAAGTGTTTAGATTGAAAACTGAATTTGTTGGTTCAAAAGAATTGCAAGAGGCTAAAGACAAACTATTAGGACACTATATTATCGGTCAGGAAACTAATCTTGATAAAGCAACAACTATTGGTTGGTTTGAGGTGTCAGGCAGAGGTTATGAATTTGATGAACAGTATTCTCAGTTGATAAATAGCGTGACAGAAAGTGATATTATTGAAGTTGCTAATAAAGTGTTTACAAATAACTATGTATTATCTATTGTAAAACCTCAGTAATATTTTAAAATACACAAAGGCGGGATAAGCATCCCGCCTTTGTGTATTTGTTTCTACCTTATATCCTTACCAATTTGTTCTAGTAAGAATTTGTTTTGCGTGGCGATCATACATTTTGTCTTTATACCAAGCTCCTTGAAATTCGGCGTTGTGGTTGTACATATATTGCATATCATGTGACATAAAATATATTGCGCTAACCAGCACTCCGTTTGCTCTATATTGTTTAGACATGTATGGGAAATTTGGGTAGTTTTCCGAAAATTTGTCTACATAACGAAGGTTTCCAAGTGCATCATAGTAATATACCGAACGCAAATTGTTTTTATATTGAACGGCATAACTTATTAAAAGATTTCTCTTATAAAAACCGCAAAGATTTTCGTCATCGGTTTCTTTTACGTTGTTTTTTACAAGCATGTAGTGACGCTTGTAATCTGCATCTTTCAAAAAGTCTTTATACTCTTTTTTGAACTCTTTCTTATTGTATTTAAAAACTGTATCGTTTCCAAAAAGTTCTGATTTGTATTTTTCGATTGCAGTATCTCTATCAATTTGAGCGATGTCAAGCCAATCAAAAACAAGGTTGCCTGTCAAAACTACAGAAGTTGGTTTTTTGTCTTGAATATTTGTAACTTGAATATCCGCTGATATTGCAGCTTTTCCTAACATTAAAACACATATTAAAATTGCTATTTTTTTCATGTTTTTTCCTCTAATGTATTTAATAATACAATGAATAAGTTTTATTTGTAGTCTTGACACTGTATTGCAAGTATAATCAAGCTTTCAGACCTCTAAAATCAATAGTCTAACATATTGTAACAAAAATTTAACATATTTTTTAAAAATAACCGATATTTTCTTGACGTAAAATATTGATGTATTATTATTTAAGAACATGTAATTTTAAAGTCGGGTGAACTATGCCTAATTTTAGAAGAAACATAGAAGTTCATTTAGCTGAAGTTCAGTAGAATGAAAGGTTTACAGCCTCAAGTTAGATTTCTTAATTGTAAATTATTTTCAAACAGATTGCTCCAAAGAGGGCATGGATAAGAATAAAAATAATACAATTTTTTATATAGTACGTACACATAGACGAGGTGAATTAATGTCTAACACAAAATATGCAGAAAGAGTAACACCAATGGGTATTCCACATACTCGTTTGGATGATTTACCGGACCTTATTGAAGTGCAGAAAAAATCGTTTGAATGGTTTTTAAAAGAAGGTTTGAAAGAAGAATTGCTTTCTTTCTCTCCTATTAAAGACTATACAGGCAGATTAGAATTACACTTCTTACCAAATTATACTTTCGACAATGCGAAATATACCATTGAAGAAGCTAGAATCCATGACGCAACTTATGCAAAACAATTGCGTGTAATGGTAAGATTGGTTAACCGTGATAGCGGTGAAATTAAAGAACAAGAAGTTTACATCGGCGATATTCCGACAATGACAGACAAAGGTACTTTCATTGTAAACGGCGCAGAACGTGTAATCGTTTCTCAAATCGTTCGTTCTCCTGGTGTTTACTTCAAACGTGATATTTCCCCTGCCGGAAAACGTTTATATAACGCAACTATGATTCCTAATCGTGGTGCATGGTTGAAAATTGAAACAGATTCTAATGATATTATTTACGTTAAAATCGATAAAAACAGAAAAATCTTGGCTACAACATTGTTGAAAGCTATGGGTATCACTGTTTCAGAAATGGAATCTTTATTTACTCACTTTGATTTCTTAAAGAAAACATTGGATAAAGATACTGCAGAAACTACTGATGATGCTTTAATTGAAGTTTATAAAAAATTAAGACCTGGCGATCCTGCATCTGCAGCAGGTGGCCGTTCTATTTTGGAATCACGTTTCTTTGATGAAAAGAAATACGATATCGGTCGTGTAGGTCGTTATAAATTAAACAAAAAATTGAACTTGAACATTCCTAAAAACCAAAGAACATTGACAGTTCAAGACATCGTTGCATCAATTGAATATTTGATTAATTTGACATACGATGAAGGAACTGTTGATGATATCGACCACTTAGGAAACAGAAGAATTCGTTCAGTTGGTGAATTGTTGCAAAACCAATTCAGAGTTGGTCTTTCAAGAATTGAAAGAATTGTTAAAGAAAGAATGACTTTGCAAGATTCTGAAACATTGACACCATTGAACTTGTTGAACACAAAACCACTTGTTGCATCTTTGAAAGAATTCTTTGGTAGTTCTCAATTGTCACAGTTCATGGACCAAATTAACCCATTGGCTGAATTAACTCACAAAAGACGTATTTCAGCTTTAGGACCTGGTGGTTTGATGAGAGAAAGAGCTGGTTTTGCAGTTCGTGATATTCACCCTTCTCACTACGGTCGTATTTGTCCGATTGAAACACCGGAAGGTCCGAACGCAGGTTTGATTGGTTCATTAGCTACTCACGCAAAAGTTAATGATTACGGTTTCGTTGAAGCTCCGTTCTTTGTAGTAAAAGACGGTAAGGTTACAGACGAAGTTGTTTATATGACAGCAGACGAAGACGAAGAATATAGATGCGCTCCTGCTGACGTACAATTAAATCCTGATAATACATTTAAAGATGAATATGTTCCTATCAGATACAGATCTGAATTTACAATGGGCGAATCAAGCAAGGTTGACTTTGTTGGTGTTTCTCCTATTCAGATTATCTCAGTTGCGACATCATTAATTCCGTTCATTGAACACGATGATGCTAACCGTGCATTGATGGGTTCAAACATGCAACGTCAATCAGTACCTCTTTTGATTACTCAAAGACCGGTTGTTGGTACAGGTATGGAAAAAAGAGCTGCTAAAGACTCTGGTATGGTAGAAGTTGCAGATTGTGACGGTGTTGTTGAAAGAGTTGTGGGTGAAGAAATTATCATCCGTGATATTCATAACAAACCTCACGTTCATACATTGATGAAATATGTAAGAAGTAACCAAGATACTTGTATTAACCAAAAACCTTTGGTTCACGAAGGTGACAAGGTTAAAGAAGGTGATGTAATTGCGGATGGTGCTTCTACAAACTGTGGTGAACTTTCATTAGGTAAAAACGTAATTGTTGCGTATATGCCTTGGGAAGGTTATAACTACGAAGATGCTATCTTACTTTCTGAAAGATGTGTACACGATGACATCTTCACATCAGTTCACATTGAGAAACTAGAAATAGATGCTCGTCAAACTAAATTAGGACCAGAAGAAATTACTCGTGAAATTCCTAACGTTTCAGAAGATGCTTTGAGACATTTGGATGAACGTGGTATCGTTCGTATCGGTGCTAGAGTTTATGCTGACGATATTCTAGTTGGTAAAGTTACTCCAAAAGGAGAATCTGAACATCCACCTGAAGAAAAATTGTTAAGAGCAATTTTCGCAGAAAAAGCAAGAGATGTAAAAGATAACTCACTAAGAGTTCCACACGGCGAAGGCGGTAGAGTTCTCGACGTTAAGGTATTCGATAGAGAAAAAGGTGATGAATTGCCTCCTGGAGCAAATACAGTAATTAGAGTTTACATTGCTCAAAAACGTAAAGTTTCTGTAGGTGATAAACTTTCAGGTCGTCACGGTAACAAAGGTATTGTTTCAAGAATTTTACCTAAAGAAGATATGCCATTCTTGCCAGACGGGACTCCTGTTGATATCGTATTAAACCCATTAGGTGTACCTTCTCGTATGAACGTTGGTCAGACTTACGAATTGTTGTTAGGTTTGGCTGCATACTTGACAGGCAACTATTATGAAACTCCTTCATTCGACGAAAGATATGGTGATAATCAATCAGAAAGAGCTACAAAGGCTGAACTTTTGAAAGGTATCAAAGAATCTGGATGCGATTGGGTTAACGAAGACGGTAAAGTAAGATTGATTGACGGTAGAACTGGTGAACCGTTTGATGAACCGGTTGCTGTAGGTCTATCTTATATTCTTAAACTTGTCCACCTTGTAGATGATAAAATTCACGCTCGTTCTACAGGTCCTTATTCACTTGTTACTCAACAACCATTGGGTGGTAAAGCTCAATTCGGTGGTCAGAGATTTGGTGAAATGGAAGTTTGGGCATTGGAAGCTTACGGTGCTGCATATACTCTACAAGAAATGTTAACAATTAAATCAGATGATGTTAACGGAAGAAATAGAGCTTATGAAGCAATCGTTAAAGGTGATAACATCCCAAGACCGGGTATTCCAGAATCATTCAAAGTACTTGTAAGAGAATTGCAAAGTATCGGTTTGGATATTACGGTAGCGAAAAAAGACGGTCAAGAAGTTGATTTAATGACAGACATGGATGATTTGAGAAAATCAGCTCCACGTAGAGTTCTTTCAGATATGGATTCTGAGTTGTTAAACATCAATTTCTTTGAAACACCAACTACATTCGGAGATATATAATTAAGTGAATAGTGAATGGTGAGTAGTGAATAGATTATTTATGAAAAGAACTATTCACAACTCACTCCTCACCACTCACTAAAATATAAAAAGGAGAAAGACAAACAATGTCAACAAGCATAGATTATTTTGACTATATACGAATTAGTATCGCTTCACCGGAAAGAATACTTAAATGGTCTTACGGCGAAGTTACTAAACCGGAAACAATCAACTACCGTACATTGAAACCGGAAAGAGATGGTTTATTTTGCGAAAGAATTTTCGGGCCATCAAAAGACTGGGAATGCTATTGCGGTAAATATAAAAGAGTAAGACACAAAGGTATCATTTGCGAACGATGCGGTGTAGAAGTTACAGATTCAAAAGTAAGAAGACAAAGAATGGGTCACATTAAACTTGCAGCCCCTGTTTCTCACATTTGGTTCTTAAAAGGTATTCCTTCTTATTTAGGTTTACTTCTTGATATGACTTTGAAAGATTTAGAACAAGTTATCTACTTCAACAATTATGTAGTTCTTGATGCCGGAGAAAGTGATTTCAAAAAACTTCAACTATTATCAGAAGAAGAATATGAAGATTATATGGCTGAACACGAAGATTCTGAATTGAAAGTAGGTATCGGTGCAGAAGCTATTAAAGAACTTCTTGCTGAAGTTGATGTAAAAGGACTTGCAGAAGAAATCAGAACTGAACTTGCAGGTACTGTAAACTCAGTTCAAAAGAAAAGTAAACTTATCAAACGTTTGAGATTATTGGATTCATTGATTTCATCAGAAACAGATCCGACTTGGATGATTATGGATGTACTTCCTGTTACTCCTCCTGATTTAAGACCAATGGTTCAATTGGATGGTGGTCGTTTTGCGACATCTGACTTGAATGATTTGTACAGACGTGTAATAAACAGAAACAACCGTTTACAAAGATTGTTAGAAATGGGCGCTCCTGAAATTATTGTACGAAATGAAAAACGTATGTTACAAGAAGCAGTGGATGCTTTGATTGATAACGGTAGACGTGGTAGAACAGTTGTTGGTCCAAACAACAGAGCGTTGAAGTCATTATCTAATATTATTGAAGGTAAACAAGGTCGTTTCCGTCAAAACTTGTTAGGTAAACGTGTTGACTATTCAGGCCGTTCAGTTATCGTTGTTGGTCCTCAATTGAAATTGAACCAATGCGGTTTGCCAAAAGAAATGGCAATTGAATTATTTAAACCATTTGTTGTAAACAAATTGATTGAAAGAGGATATGTTCAAAACATAAAATCTGCAAAGAAAAAGATTGAACGTTCCGAAGCAGTAGTTTGGGATATATTGGAAGAAGTAATTGATGGACACCCAGTTCTATTGAACCGTGCCCCGACACTTCACAGATTAGGTATTCAGGCATTTGAACCGAAATTGGTAGAAGGTCGTGCAATCCAACTTCACCCTCTAGTATGTACAGCGTTTAACGCCGACTTCGATGGTGACCAGATGGCAGTTCACGTTCCATTATCAATTGAGGCTCAAACAGAAGCAAGAATGTTAATGTTAGCTACAAACAACATTTTAGCTCCTGCAACGGGTAAACCAATTATCACTCCTACTCAGGATATGGTCTTAGGTATGTATTACTTGACTATTTTGAAAAATCCTGAAATGGAACCTAAAGGATATTTCTACAACTTCCAAGATGCTATTTCCGCTCTAGAAGTAGGTGTAATTGACCTTCACGACAAAATTATCGTAAGAGATGAACACGGCGAAAGATTGGAAACAACAGCAGGAAGAATTATCTTCAACGAAGCTGTAAGAAATGCTTTGGCGTAAATAAGTCTTTAGGGCAGAAATGCCCTAAGACATTAAGAAAAAATGCAATTATTTATTAAAAAAGGATATAAGTATAATGGAAACAACATACACACATGCTAAAAAAACTGTAGATTTCATTAACAAGCAAATGGACAAAAAAGGTTTGAACAATTTGCTTTCACAAATGTATCTTGAGTTTGGCGGAGCAAAAACCGCAGAATTGGCTAACAGCCTTAAAAATCTCGGCTACAGGTATGCTACAAAATCCGGAACAACTATTTCTATTGCAGACTTACAAGTTCCGGCAATTAAAAAAGAGTTGCTACAAGAAGCTGAATCTGAAATTGAAAAATCAACAAACAGATATTTAAAAGGTGAAATCACCGAAGTAGAAAGATATACAAAGGTTATCGATACTTGGTCCGAAACAACTGCGAAGTTGACTTCTCAGGTAGTTGAAAACTTTGATAGATTGAACCCAGTATATATGATGGCGTTCTCAGGTGCCAGAGGTAACTTGTCACAGGTATCTCAGTTGGTAGGTATGAGAGGTTTGATGGCTGACGCACAAGGTCAAATCATCGACTTGCCGATTAAATCTAACTTTAAAGAAGGCTTATCCGTTACAGAGTACATCATTTCTTCTTATGGTGCAAGAAAAGGGCTTGTAGATACAGCGTTGAAAACAGCCGATTCAGGTTATTTGACAAGACGTTTGGTTGATGTTGCACAGGATGTAATTATTCGTGCTGACGATTGCCACACTACAAAATCAATTAACATGAAACCTATTACAGATGGTGATAACGTAATTGTTCCATTAATTGACAGATTGTTAGGTAGAACAATTGCAGAAGACATTAAAGATACAGACGGAACAGTTCTTGTTTCTGCAGGAACTACAATGAACAGAGATGATATTAAGAAAGTTTCTCATTTGAAACTTCAAGAATTGAAAGTTCGTTCTGGTTTGACTTGCGGTCTTGAATATGGTATTTGCCAAAAATGTTATGGTTGGGCAATGACAACTCAAAAACTTGTTGATATTGGTGAAGCAATCGGTATTATTGCAGCTCAATCAATTGGTGAACCTGGTACTCAGTTAACAATGAGAACATTCCACACAGGTGGTGCGGTTGGCGTTAAAGATGCAATTAAAGAAGTTATTGCAAAACAAGACGGTGAAGTTATTTCAAGCGTTAAAACAAGAGAATTGAGAACTCGTCACGGTGATATCGTAAATATTTCTAACTACGAAACAGATATCGAATTGAAAGGTGCTAAAAGAACTGAAAAATATCACATTCCTGCTGGTTCAACAGTATTCTTTACAAATGGAATGAAAGTTAAAAAAGGTTTCAAATTGGCTCAATTTGAACCTGCAGCTCAGGGTTCTGGTTCTCGTTTAACAGAAAAAGCTACAAAAGATATTACATCTGACTTGTCAGGTGAAGTATTGTACGAAGATTTTGTAGCTGATGAAAAGAAAGACAGACAAGGTAACATTTCAAGAACAACAAATAAACAAGGTATTATTTGGGTTCTTGGTGGTGATGTTTATAACCTTCCGGGTGGTTCAAAAGTTCTAGTAAAAGATGGTCAAGCTATCAAAGAAGGTGAAAAACTTGCTGAAACATTAACTATTTCTGAACACGGCGGAGAAGTTCGTTTTGGTGAAGATTTAGTTATTGAAGATGTTAAATTTGAAGGTAAAAATATTAAGAAGATTGTTCAAGGTAAAGAATTAACAATTGTAATCGCTTCATTGATGCCTGAAAATGCGACATTTGAACAAACTAAAAAAGAACAATTATGGACAGTAGACAAGACTGGTGAAAAATATATCGTAAAAGCTCCAGTTGATACAACCGTTGAAAACGGTATGATTATTGCCGAACTTATCGACGATGATTGTGCAGTTGCTTCTTCTGGTGAAATTAGATACGTTGATGTTGAAGTTGACGAAAATCAAATTATTACAAAACCTGGTTCTGTAGTATTTATTCCAGAAGAAATTCACCAAATTAATAAAGATTCTTCATTGAAGATGGTTGAAAACGGAACTCACGTTACTGCCGGTACAGAAGTTGTAAAAGACGTATATTGTCACATTGATGGTATTGTTGAATTTAAAGAATACAACGATATTATTCACGAAATTACAATTCGTCCTGGCGAAGTTCATACACTTTCAAGCGTTTCAGAACTTAAAGTTGATGAAGGTGAAGTTGTTAAGAAAGGAACAGTAATTGCTGATGGAATTAAAGCTAAAGAAACTTCTATCATTACAATTATGGATTCTTCAATGGATGACATTGATATTGATGACTTGGACGAAGAATTGGATACTAACCTTTCATTAGATGAAGATAGTATTTCTAACCAACCAATTCAAATTCTTGTAAGACCGGTTCAAGTATTGGATGTTCAACAGAAAAATGTTTCAATCAAATTCAACACATCAGATGAATTAATTGATATCGTTCCTGTTACTCAATTGCAATACAAAGATGGTGCAAGAGTTAGAAATTTGGATGGTGCAACAATTACAAGAACAAGTTTGGTTCTTCAAATGCAAGGTTACTTGTCACACCTTAAAGGTATGGTAGAACTTGACGAAAAAGACAACTTGAGAATTGTTGTTCTTGAAAACTTGATTGTTCGTCGTGAATTTGAAGGTAATGCTAAGACTATGTCTTCTCTTCAAACAGAACTTCTTGTAAAAGACGGTCAAACAATTGATCCTAAAACACCGGTTGCAAAAACTCAAGTTCTTGCTATTAATGATGGTGTTGCATCTATTAAAGGTAATAAAGAAGATGCAAGAAGATTATTGTTAACAAGTACTACTTATGAAACAAAAATTTCTGTTAAAGGTAAAGCAAGTGTTAAGAAAGGCGATTTTGTTAGACTTGATGGTGTGTTAGCTGATAGCGGAGAAACATCAACTGTTTCAGGTATGGTAATTGCAGTTAATAAAGGCGAAATTACAATCAGAAACGGTCGTCCTTACTTGATTAGTCCTGGTACAATGTTGCAGGTAGAAGCAGGAGCTTTGGTTCTACGTGGTGATAACATTGCGACATTGGTGTTTGAAAGACAAAAAACAGGTGATATCGTTCAAGGTCTTCCTAGAGTAGAAGAACTTCTTGAAGGACGTAAACCTAAGGATTGTGCTATTTTGGCTGAAGAAGACGGTATTGCAGAAATTGAAACTGATGATGATTTACCAAGATTGTTCTTAGTAACAGAAAATGGTAGAACTGAAATCAAATATGCAATTGATGCTAATATTGTTGTTCAGAACAAACAAAAAATCACAAAAGGTCAACCTTTAACAAGTGGTCCTTTGAATCCACACGACGTAATCAGACTTTGCGGTCCAGAAGCAGCTCAACAATACCTAGTAGACGAAGTACAAAGAGTATATCGCTCTCAAGGTGTAGAAATTGCTGATAAACACGTTGAAATCATCGTAAGACAAATGACTAAGAAAGTTAAGATTGTTGATGCTGGTGATACAACATTGTTACCTGGTGAACTTGTTGAAATGCAAACATTCGAAAAAGAAAACCAAGAAGTTGAAGAAAAAGGTGGAACTCCTGCAACTTGTGAATACATGTTGTTAGGTATTACAAAAGCATCTTTGAATACTGAAAGCTTCATTTCAGCAGCATCATTCCAAGAAACAACAAGAATCTTGACAGAAGCTGCGGTAGATGGAAAGAAAGACTTATTGAGAGGTTTGAAAGAAAACGTTATCATTGGTCGTTTAATTCCAGCTGGTACTGGTTTCCATCACCTATCTAATGCTAATGAAGAAAAAGAACGTGAAGAAAGAAAGCGTGCAGTTGCTCAAAGAAATCAAGCTCGTAAACCATCTGCGATTTTGGAAGAAATCGAAGGTATGTTTGGCGCACCTGATTTTCAATTAGGTAACGAAAACGAAGAAAAATAATGCGTTAGAAAACATAAAAAAGCTCCTCTATTAAAGAGGAGCTTTTTTTATATGAAATTTCATAAATTTTTATTATTTGAAAATAGTTTTCTAAATAGGTTAATGGATTTGTCAAAAGTATTCTCGGATTATTCCGTAGATAATTTTGAAAGGAATTTAGAATATGGCTAGAATTATTGAAGGTGAAAGAAGGATTATAAAAATGTCGGTTGACGACGTTTTGAGTATTGTGAGGGAATATCAGGAAATTTGTCACAATTCTTGTTGTTATGAACATACAAGAGAATTATTAGCAAAAGCGGATTTTTATGTGCCGGAAGATGTGTAATTGTTGCTCATTTATGTGTTTTTATCCTAAAGTATTCCCCATTTGGGGTTAGAAAAATTTTCTTTTTATTTTATGCTAAAATTACATAGAAAGGAGCTTTTCATGAAAAAGAATATTATTATTATTTCTTTAATTTTTGCAATTCCAATTATGCTTTATATGGCTTTGACAGCATCAAATTCAACAACTGCAAAGACAACTGAAAATGGCAAACCCCAAGTTGTAAAATTTACATCGGCAATGTGTTTGGATTGTCAAACTATGAATAAAGTTTTTAAAGAAATTTTTCCTAAATATAATAACGAAATTATTTTGACAGAAATTCAAGTTCAAGATAGAAATTCTTTCAGTGATGAACAAATTAAAAAATATAATGTCACTCTAGTTCCAACAATTATTTTGCTAAATTCAAATGGTCAACAGGTCAGAAGAATTGAGGGAGCTATCTCAAAAGAGCAAATGGATAAATATTTGCAGGAGCTAAAGTAAATGGAAAATTATATCAGTCTTTTTACTCAAAACGGTAGTTTGTTAGTATTGTTTGCGCTTTCATTTTTAGGTGGTTTGGTGGCATCAATTTCTCCTTGCTCACTTGCAATGCTGCCAATAATTATTGGTTATATTGGCGGTTATTCCAAAGAAAAACCGCTTAAAACATTTGTACAATTATTGTTTTTTGTATTGGGAACGGCAATTGTGTTTTCAATAATCGGTATAATTTGTGCTATTACTGGTAAGGTTTTTATTTCGTTTGCAGGTGGATATTTTGGAATATTTCTTGCGGGTATCATTATGGTTATGGGTTTAAAACTGATGGGGGTATTGGATTTTGAACTTCCTGTAATGATTACGGAAATGCCGAAAAACGAAGGGACTAATATGTATTTGTACCCGATTTTGTTAGGAGGTATTTTTGCTTTAGCCGGAACTCCATGCTCTACTCCGATTTTGGCAGGTATAATGGCGTTTGCATCACTTTCTGCGAGTATTTGGCATGCAATAATAATGTTGTTTTTGTTCTCTTTAGGACAGGGTTTAATTTTAATTTTCGCAGGTTTTTTAACATCTCATTTGAAAAATTGGAAAGGTTTTTACAAGTTTTCAGACTGGCTTTTAAAAATTAGTGGTGGATTATTGGTAATTGCTGCGATTTACATCTTTTACAAGATTTTTGCTCCGTTAATTATCGTATAATTTCCATGTGATATATCTTTACGTACAGTTGAAAAAAACGCCTGTATATCGTATAATATGCTCAAAGGAGAGTAAAAATGAAAACTTTTGAAGGGCAGTTAGTCGCAGGTAATGAGAAATTTTGTATAATTTTATCAAGATTTAATGATTTCATCGGGGCAAAACTTTTGTCAGGAGCTATTGATGAGCTTAGACGACATGGCGTTGATGAAAATAATATTGATGTTGTCAGAGTTCCGGGTGCTTTTGAAATTCCTATTGCAGCCTTAAAATTTGCCAAAACTGGTAAATATAATGCAGTTATTACATTAGGTGCAGTAATTAAAGGTTCTACTTCTCACTATGATTATGTTTGTGCAGAAGTTTCTAAAGGTGTTGCGCAAGTTAGTCTGCAAACAGAAGTCCCTGTGATATTTGGGGTTCTAACTACTGATAATATCGAACAAGCTATTGAAAGAGCAGGTACAAAAGCCGGAAACAAAGGTTCTGATGCTGCAAAAGCTGCTATAGAAATGGCAAATTTGCTAAAATTAGTGTAGTGTTATTATAATAAAGGGTTTTCCCTTTTGTGGAGTGGAAAAATGAGTGAAGTAATTACCGAGTACAGAAACGAAAATACGAAGGATATTGATATTCTTTCTACTGTTGAGATGGTTCAAAAAATGAACGAGGAAGATAAATTGGTTGCACTTGCGGTAGAAGAAGAAACTGATCACATTGCAGAGGCAATTGATGTTATTGCAAAACAGTTTTTGAAAGGTGGAAGATTGTTCTATTTTGGAGCTGGAACATCAGGTAGACTCGGGATATTAGATGCTTCAGAATGCCCTCCAACTTTTAGCGTTTCGCCTGATATGGTTCAAGGTATAATTGCCGGTGGTGATAGTGCCTTTAGAACTGCAGTTGAAGGCGCAGAAGATAATTTTGAACTTGGCTACAAAGATGCAGAAATTTTGACAGAAAATGATATTGCGGTTGTGATTTCTGCTAGTGGAAATCCAAAATATTTATTAGGAGTTTTGCAAAGAGCAGAAGATGTTAATTGTAAAACGATTGGTATTACTTGCAATTCAAAAGGAAAAATCGCAGAAGAAGCAGGACTTGTTATTTGTGCAGAAGTTGGACCGGAAGTTATTGCGGGTTCTTCAAGATTGAAAGCAGGTACTGCAACAAAAATGATTTTGAATATGCTTACAACAGGTTCAATGATAAAGATTGGTAAAACTTATGAAAACTTTATGATTGACTTGAAGGCAACAAACGAAAAACTAAAAGACAGAGCAATAAGAATTGTTGCTGAAATAGCTGCAACTCCTCATAGTGTGGCACTTGCAACATTGTTGAAGTGTGACTGGGAGATTAAAACGGCAATTGTTTCAATTCTTATGAAAATAGAACCCGACAAGGCAAGATTGGAATTGAAAAAACATGGCGGAGTTCTTCGTAAATTATTAAAAACTTATCAGACGGTATAAAGGAGAGATTATGAAATTAACAGTTCTTGGAGCAGGATGTTGGGGGTTGACTTTAGCTTGGCTTTTAACAAACAATTTTGAAAAAATAACTGTCTGGGGCAGAGAACAAGATATCTCAGATGATTTAAGAATAAATAAACATACTTCAAAACCTCTTGAAGTACAATTGGATAAAAAAGTGGAAATTTCATCAAATTTGAAAGATGCAATTTCCGGAGCTGATATAATTTTGTCAGTTATTGCAACATCTGGAACTAGAGATGTTTGCGAAAAATTAAAAGCGGCAGGAATTAAATCTGAACAAATTTTGGTAAACGCATCAAAAGGTATTGAAGTTCCTTCTTTGATGAGAATGTCAGAAGTTATTAAAGATGTTTTACCGGAACAAAAGCTTGCAATTCTTTCAGGTCCAACACTTGCAAAAGAAGTTTTGGCAGGTTTGCCGACAGCAGCATCTGTAGCTTGTGAAGATATAAAAGTTGCTGAATTTGTTCAAAAAGCAATGAATGTTCCTTCAAAATTTAGACTTTATACAAACACTGACGTTATAGGTGTAGAACTTGGAGGTTCGTTAAAAAACGTAATTGCGATTGCATCAGGTTTTGCTCATACTATGGGGTTGGGTGATAACTGTGCAGGAACTCTTTTGACAAGAGGTATGGCTGAAATTGTTCGTGTAAGTATTAATTTAGGAGCAAATCCTTCAACTTTGTACGGTTTATCTGGAATGGGTGACTTGATCGCAACTTGTTCAAGTCCGATGTCAAGAAACTATACAGTTGGTTCAATGCTTGCCAGAGGTAAAAAAATTAATGATATTTTGGCTGAATTGGGTTCTGTTGCAGAAGGTGTAAAAACTTCAAAAGCGATTTGTGAATTAGCTAAAAAATTAAATATTGAAGTACCTGTTTCAAATGCTATTTATGAGGCGGTTTACACAGATATTACTCCGCAAGCATTATTAGAAAAATTAATGAATAGAAAGTTAAAAGAAGAAGAAAGATATGTTTAAGTATGCAGTAAAATACCTCAAAAACACTTTTTATCCGCTCAATGTGCCTGAAACAATTCATATTGAAGACGGGCAAATGGTGCTTGTAAGAACTGAAAAAGGTGAAGAAGCTTTAAAAGCTTTTATTGTAAATTCTCAAATTGAAAAATTATGGGAACACGCAAAAAATAAGCCAGAAGCTTTTCATGTTATCAGAACTCTTTCACAGAGGGATTTACAAACTCTTGAAGATATAAAAAAAGAAGAAGTTCAGTCTTTTTTCAAATGTCAGGCACTTGTTCAACAACACAAATTGAATATGAATTTGGTTCAATGCCGAATTACGTTTGATAGAAGAAAAATAACTTTTTATTACACTGCTCCTGAAAGAGTTGATTTTAGAGCGTTATTAAAAGATTTAACACAAGTTTTTACGAGAGTAAGAATTGATTTGAGGCATATTGGTGTAAGAGATGAAACTTCTATTTTAGAAGGTGCAGGAGTTTGTGGTCGACCATTCTGCTGCTCAAGCTTTTTGAGAAAATTTGCAACAATAAATGTGAAATTAGCAAAGGATCAAGGAATGCCTATTGCTCCCGGAAAAATTTCCGGTACTTGCGGAAGATTGTTGTGTTGCTTAACTTATGAGTATTCTAATTATATCAATGCAGCCAAAGGTATGCCGCCGGTTGGTTCATCTGTAATGACACCAGACGGTTTAGGCAAAGTTTGTTATCTTCAATTTATGAGCGGAAAAGTCGCTGTTAAAATGGAAGATGGTAAGACCAAAGAATTTGCGAAAAATGACATTGAAATGGTTGACGCAGACGTTAATGTTGAAATTGATGTCCCAATGATGAATACTTATGCAGATGATAATAATATTGACATAAGACAACTTGAAGATGATAGAAACAGTTCAACAGGAAACGTATAGAGTTTAAATCTCTCTGTTACTAGCGAGAGTAAGTATTTCGAAAATGGATTTTTTCAAGAATACGTAATACAATTCCCCATTTTCAAGGCGAACATCATACTTGTGATAAAGAATTTTGTCAGATTTTGAAGGAGAAATTGCTGTTACTAATTCATTGTTAGTCAATTCTCTTAACTCTTTGATTGAAATTTTTTCTTTGTCTAAAATTTTGTATAATTGATCATAATTGCTCATATATCAATTATAACAAATATTTCAGAGTATTTCAAGGGTATATGTTAAAAATAATTCAAATGTTGTATTAAAGTATTATAAATGTGTTTGCTAATTAATCAACAGAGAAGATTTCTCTAATATCATCCATTGTTAGAGATTTAACTATATTTCTATCGACAGAAATTACGCTATCGACCAAGTTACGTTTAACTGTTTTTAATTTTTGGATTTTTTCTTCTACAGTATTTTTAGTAATCAATCTATACACAAAAACTTTTTTAGTTTGACCGATACGGTAAGCTCTATCAGTTGCCTGATCTTCAACTGCAGGGTTCCACCATGGGTCGTAATGAATTACATAATCTGCACCGGTCAAGTTTAAACCAGTACCGCCGGCTTTCAAACTGATTAGAAAAATTGGAATATGCGGGTTTGAATTAAATCTTTCAACTGCCCCTTGTCTGTCTTTGGTTTTGCCGGTCAAATATTCATATGGAATACCTTCACGTTCCAACCAAGCTTTTACAATGTCAAGCATATTTACAAACTGGCTAAATAGCAAAATTCTATGCCCTTCATCAATAATTTCTTCAAGCATTGATTTCAATTTTTCAAACTTGCCTGACTTCATAATGTGTTTAACATTTTCTTTGTCGTAAAGTCTTGGATGACAACATATTTGGCGTAATCTTAGCAACGCAGAGAAAATTGATAATCTACTTTTTTCAAGACCATTTTGTTCAATAGATTTAAACAATTCTTCTTTTGTACTATCAAGAACTTGTAAATAAAAATCTCTTTGTTCATCTGTAAGTTCGCAGTATGCAATATTTTCAACTTTATCCGGCAAATCTTTTGCTACATCTCGTTTCATACGACGTAAAATGAATGGATAAATCTGTAGTTTTAAACGTTTCTCAACTGTTTTATCCTGACGTTCCATAATTGGGTTAACATAGCGAGAATTAAATTCTGCCATACTAAACAAAAATCCAGGCATAAGAAAATCAAAAACAGACCACAATTCTTCAAGTTTGTTTTCAATTGGAGTCCCTGATAGTGCAAGTTTGTGTGATGCCTGTAATTTTTTTACCGCTTGAGCTGTTTGCGACATTGCGTTTTTAATATTTTGTGATTCATCTAAAATTACGTATCTGAAATTGTATTCTTTTAATTTGTTAATATCACGTCTAACAAGAGCGTAGCTTGTGATAACAACATCGTAATTTGGAATTTCTTTAAAAAATTGTTTTCTTTCAACTCCAGCAAGTTTTAGAGTTGTAAGCGTTGGTGCAAACTTTTGAATTTCGGATTCCCAATTGAAAACAACTGTTGTCGGACAAATTACAAGAACCGGCATTGGCCCGTCTTCTTCTTTGGCTTTTTGTACAACGGCAAGAGCTTGGAGAGTTTTTCCTAACCCCATATCATCCGCCAAAATTCCGTTCAGTCCGTACTTATACATAAACCAAAGCCAACCAAAACCTTTTGTTTGATACTCTCTAAATTCTGCGTTAATACCTTCTGGAAGTTTCAAATCTTCTGATGTTGAAAAGTTTGACATCTGTTTCCAGAAGTTTTCAAATTTTTCGCTTAAAACAAGTTCTACATTAAGGTTTTTAAGTTCGTTAATTAATCCTGCTCGATATGTTTTTACAATATATTTGTTGTCATTGTTTCTGTAAACATCAAATGAGTTGAAAGCACGCATAATAGAATAAATATCTTGAGCCGGATATTCTACAAAGCCTAAACTTCTTATTCTGCTATATTTTTCGCCACTTTGAATAGTATCATAAACTTCATCAAAGTTAATAATTTCTTCTCCGACTTGACCGTACAAAAAGATTTCAAAACTATCTTCTGCTTCTTCTGAAAAGTCGATTTTGGCGCAAAGTTTGAATGGATCAGCCATAAGTTTGAAGAAATTCATATCATCTTTTTCTACAAATTTCCAACCTTCACCGGCCTGTTTTATGTAATAGTTGTAAAAATCAATTGCATTTTCTTTTTCTAAAGCAAGGTTATTAGTCTGCATCGGAACGAAACGACAAGCCAATAGCATTTGATACGCTTCTTGTTCATGTTTAAGATTTCGTTTTATCCAATAAACAAGGTCTTCTCCAGGTTTTTTAATTGTAATATAAGGAGCTTTTTCTGCTGTTGTTTTAGAATATGGAACAACAACTCCATCATATTCAAAATCTAATGAAGCCTTCAAAGATTGATCGTAGTCAATTCCCATTGTTACAATGTTTAAAGGAGGGCGTTCGGTCAACATTAATTGGCTGATATTATCGGCAATTTCAACATCCATAATTTCTTGAAGTTTTGGAAGTTCTTCGTAGATAAATTTCCCGCCATCTGCATCTTTCAAATCAGTGAATGATGATTTCAAAATATTTTGAGGTAAAGAGTTCATTGCAATATTTGTAGGGAAAATTATGTTTTTATATCTTCCCCATTTCAAATGTCTTGAAAAATAACGAACTTCTTCAAACGGATAAACATCATCTTTATCCGGTCTTTTCCACTCTAATGACAAAAGAATTGTTCCTTGCGCACCCGTGTTTACATTTAGAACAAGTTTCCATTCTTCATCAGTAAATTTTAATCTTTCTTTTGTTTTTTCGTCAAGAACCTCATCAGCCTTAGACAACAATGTGAACATAGGTCCGAATTTTGTAATCGGAATATCATACCAACCGGCTTTTTTGTCTTGTCTTGAAACTGTTAGCAATTGTTGGAATATTGCCACTTCAACTTTTTGAGAATTGTTTAATTCAAAATCCGGATTTTGTTTTTGAGCTTCAATCAATGCTCTCAAGATTGGTTCAATTTGTCTTACAACTTTACCTGTTTCTCTTGAACGAACCAAAACTGAAAAAAAGTTAGCTTTTCTTTTAGAATTAAAATGAAATAAATAACTTCCCTGCGGTTCCTCTGTTAAAGCTGTATTTTCGTCAGGAAATTCAAATTCCATACCATATTTTGTTTCTAACCAATCTTCGTAAGCGTGTTCATCAATCGCTTTTAAAGCAACGGCTACTGCGTGTTTACACCATTCTTCTTTCAGCGGGCAATTACATCTTGCCTCAACTTTGTTCTTTTTGAAAATTAAATCTGTATTATAATGATCTTGAAAATTCCCTTTTACTTTTGCCATGTAAAAGTTTTTTTCAGGATACGAGTCAAATACCATATCTTTTAAGTGGTATTCATATCCTCTGCGCCAACTTCCGGCACTTGCATTTTCTTTTATAAATTTGTAATTAAATTCCTGTTGCTTAACACTCATTAACGAGTATCTCTTTCTTTTCCACTAAGGGTACAAACTTCCGGATATAGATTTCTCTATAAGCCCTTATACCGAGATTATTACACAAATAACAAAAAAAGGCAATACTATTTACAAATTTTTATTATCCTAATAAAAAGTAATAATGGTAGCAATATGAAAATACTATCCCAAAAAGTGCGCCCATAATAACTTCGAAAGGGGTATGCCCTAAAAGTTCTTTTAATTTTCCGCCGATGGCTTGAACATCATGTTTGTAAAAATCATCCATCATTCTATTTAAACAAGCTGCAGTTTTGCCGGCAGCACGTCTAACACCTGCAGCATCGTACATTGTTATTAATGCAAAACCGATTGCTATTGCGAAAAATACAGAACCAAAGCCTTCAATAATTCCAACTGAGGTAGCTAGTCCCATAACTCCTGCAGAGTGAGAACTCGGCATTCCACCTGTTGTTGTGAAAATTTTGAAATTAACTTTTTTTGCCTTAATTGTAAAAATAAAAAACTTTATTACCTGTGCAAAAAACGCAGCCAAAATTCCGGCTGAAAGTGCTTCGTATCCAGTATTTGTAATACTTGTTGTCATTAAAATCCTACTCTCTTTTTTTGTGTATGTGTTCAGTATAACACAAGCTTTTTAAAAATGGAATAATATTTATTTAATTCTGATTTTTTCCAATATTTGTTCAAAAACTTCTGATTTTAAATTATTTCTGTTCAAGATGTCATAACATTTGTCGATTAATTCGTTCAAATCTTTTTTAGCTTTTTCTAATCCATAAAGAGATGTGTATGTCAATTTCCCTTCTTCTTTATCTTTACCCATAGTTTTGCCCATTTCTTCAAATGTAGAGGTTTCATCTAAAATATCATCTGCGATTTGAAAAGCTACGCCTAAAACTTGACCAAATTCAGTTATGTCTTCAATCTGTTTTTCTGTTGCATTTGCTATTATAGCCCCAGTTCTCAATGCTAATTTGAATAAATCTGCAGTTTTGTGTGTGTGAATATAATCAAGAATTTCTGGTAATTGTTCATCATCTTTTCCGTATTCAAAAGCTTGCATTAATTTTTCGCTCTCAATATCAACGACCTGACCGGCGATTACTCCATAAGCTCCGGCAGCTTGAAAATATTCTTCCATAATTTTTATTAATTTTTCAGCTCCTAATTTTTTTGAGTTTTTTAATATAACTTGTGGAGCAAAAGTTAAAAGCGCATCTCCTGCCAAAACTGCATGAGCTTCTCCAAAAACCATGTGGTTTGTTAATTGTCCACGTCTGTACATATCGTTATCCATACAAGGTAAATCGTCGTGGATAAGAGTTTGCGAATGAAGCATCTCGATAGCACATGCTGTTGGGATTGCATCCTCATAATTTCCGCCAAACATTCTGCAAGTTTCAAGACACATAACAGGGCGAAGTCTTTTGCCTGGAAGTGTTACAGTGTATTTCATTGATTTGAAAATTTTTTGTGGATAACAAATAGGCATAAATTCGTCAATTTTTTTGTTTATTAAATCTATGTATTCAGTCATTTTCATAATTCTTGTCCTTCGTCTATTTCTTTATAAATCTGTTGTTTAAGTGTATTTCTTGCACTTTGGCGTTTCTTTTCACTGATTTTGGCAATTTGTCTGTTGTGGACAATTTTTTTAGAGTGTTCTTGTTTTTTGCCTTCGTATTTAATTCTCTCTTTATATTCTTTTGCTTCGTCAACAAATGCAAGATAACTTTCATATCTTGTCGGAGCAATTTTCTCTATATTGTTTAAAACATTGCAACCATCTTCGTTTATGTGAAGGCAGTCAGAATACTTACATTCATCTCTGAATTGCGCAATCTCAGGAAATA
This sequence comes from Candidatus Melainabacteria bacterium MEL.A1, assembly GCA_001765415.1. Classification (GTDB taxonomy): domain Bacteria; phylum Cyanobacteriota; class Vampirovibrionia; order Gastranaerophilales; family Gastranaerophilaceae; genus Stercorousia. Next base: position 722,560 of record CP017245.1, on the reverse strand, counting down.
ATAAGTCAACATCTGCAGGAAGCAGAAAATCAAATCTCGCATTGCTAAAACCGGGTGTATCAACAATTCGAGATGTATCATTAAGTTTGATAATTTCACAATGTCGTGTTGTATGTGTTCCTCGTTGTGTTTTTTCGCTAACCTGTTTGGTTCTTAAATTAAGGTTAGGATTGATTGCGTTGACTAGGCTTGATTTCCCGACACCTGAATTTCCGCAAAGAACACTCGTCTTGCCTTCTAAAAGTTTTTCAAAATTTTTTAATCCTTTGTGTTCTGTTGCAGATGTATAAACAATTTTGTACCCGAGTGGTTCATAGATGCTTTTAATACTTGAGCTTAAGTGTTTTTCCCATTTAAGATCGTCTTTGTTAAAACAAAGAACAGTTGGAATGTTAAAATATTTTGCAAGTGAAATATATCTGTTTAACTGATGTAAATCTAAATCAGGTTCTTTCAAGGCAGAAACTATTATAATTTGGTCGATATTGGCTACACTAGGGCGTTTTATATAATTTTTTCTTTTAATTATATTTTTAATAACGTTATTTTCAAACTCTACAAAATCACCAACGAGAATTTTTTCACGTTGTTTTTTTAGAACTTCCCTAATTTTGCATTCATGAAAAGAATTTCCGTCATCGACATAATAAAAATCAGAGTGAATTTTGTATATTTGTCCTTCTGCCATAAAAAGATTTTAGCACAAAAAGAATTTATTCTTCACCTTCTTGGTAATTTTCGTAACTCAAATTGTCATTATATGGAAAACTATCAATTGTAATTTTGTCTTGATAATATTAGGTATTCTTAATATATGAATATTACAGATTGGAATAACGATGAAATAATGCGTCTGGTTATGGCAAAGGGGCATATTACGCAAAAAGTTTTGTTAGATATGTTGAGAGAGAAAAATGGAATAGAAATTCCACAAAGTACGTTTTCTTGTAAAATAAGCCGTAATGGTCTAAAGCTTTCTGAATTTCAACAAATTTGTAATATTTTAGGATACGATATTTCTCTGCAGTTGAAAAAGAGATAAGTTTTTATTTCAATAAATCAAGGCAAAAATCGAAAAAGTTCGGTAAATTAGTTATATCTTTATGTTTTTTTAGCTTGTTACTAAGATTTTTAATTTCTTTGACATTAGTAACATCTCCATTTTGGTTAACAGGAAAAATTTTTATATAATCTTTTTTATATTGAATTTGGATATTTGCTTTTCTCATAGCGGTTTCCAAATTTTCGATATTATAAATAGGTACAATGTAATCTTTTAACCAATGGTTTTTAAATAATGTTCGACTAATAAATGCATTCTTCTTTTCCTCACTACAGTCGTCAGTATCCATAATTATAAAAACTTTAAAATCATCTGGTAATTTTTTTATATTAATTGGAAGATCATATTTGTATTTTGTAAGAAATCCTCTAAAACTTTTAAATTCAGTTCTATTCAAAAAATTTAAAAGGCTATTTATTTGGATTGATTTTGCACCTTTTTTATCGCTTACAATCTCAAGTTTGAGTTTGAGATTTGATTTTACATAATCTCCAATGTTTTTTTCTGATTTGCCGTGAGCTATTACTATTGCTTTAAGGTATGATGGAGGATGTGTTGCCATTAATCCTCCTCATCCAAATCATCAGCTAATTCTTCAAAGTCAATATCCATTGGAGTTGGAGTTCCTCCATATACCCCATTTAAGTAACGTTTTCTTAGATTTAAATTAGGATGAATTCTATCTTCGCTTACATCTGTAATAGGTATAATCTTTTTTTCTGCGTTTACATCGACTAGGAAAATATAAATATTTTCCTTAGGAATATCTGCTTCTAGTAAAGATGTGTTGTGAGTTGTCATGATTAACTGACCATTAATAGATGGATATACGCCTTCAATTAGTGTTTTAACCAAAATATCATGAATCCCAGAATCAAATTCATCTACAATCGCCGTTTCTCCAATTGCACAATCAATCAAGAACGGGAATAATCTCAACAATTTTTTTGTTCCTGTGGACTCTCTTTCAAAACTTAACTCAATTATCTTACCATATACTAACTTTTTCTCAAACAATTTGTATTCAATCTTATTTTTTACTTCTTGTTTCTTATAAAATACTTTTTTTATATCAGAATACAAATTTGTGAAGAAAATATCCAAAACATCTTCTGTTTTAGATAATTTTTTCACGTCCTTCTTTGAAATTAAACCTGAAACAAGTTCCGGAGGAGTTAACATTGAATTAGAATCCGTTACTTTTCCTTTTATCCCAGTATCTATATTCACTTGCAACGATATTCTTCCAAAGAAATTTATTACTTCGATTAAACAATCATTTAAATTTTCTTTTATAAACTCTTTCCTTTTATCATTTACTTCACAATTTAAAATAGATAGAAAAGAATGTTTCCCAAAATATTTTTCAACTTGCTCTTTTAATTCTCCTAAATAACTTTTTTGAGTTATTACGTTTTCATTTATCCTTACATTGTCACAACTTATTTCAAAAAATACTACTGAATTTTTATTATATACAAAATCTAATCTTTCATATACAATATTTTCATCATCTGTTTCTATCTTATAAACACCATTTTTACCATTTATACGAAACCCAAACTCTAATACCATATTACCAGAAGAGTTTACAGTTTTACAATCTCGAATAATAGCAGAAGTATCCTTGAAATCACTTTTTATTAACTCAATTATTTTTTCTATTGATTCGGCTTTTGACTTATTCAACATGTCTTCTGTAACCTTATCCATCAATATTTTATTTGATTTTGTTCTAATTAACTCAGTCAACGTAAAAAACGAAGAAGCTAAATTAGATTTTCCTGCTCCATTTTCTCCATATAGCAAAACTAGTTTTTTAGGTTCATCTTTTTTTGTTGTAAAGTCTACATAAACATCAACTAATGATTTGTAGTTTTTTAATTTCATATATCTAAACATTATAAATATTCCTCTATCCATGAACAATATATCACAAATATTTAATTTTATAACTATCTATTTGGGTATTTATTTAAAATTTTGTTATTTTTTATAACAAAAATACAAAAAAATTGAATTATGCTCTCCCATTGTTAATATTTTCCTTTTGAATTGTTACAATTATTTGAAGTTTTACATGTTTATGATATTATCGACATATAAAAATAGATTATTATACTAATAAGGGGAAAAATATGATTTCAGTAAACGATTTAAAAACAGGCTTGACGCTACAATTGGACAACGGTTTATGGTCTGTTGTTGAATTTTTACACGTAAAACCGGGTAAAGGTGCTGCGTTCGTTCGTTCTAAACTTAAAAACGTTGAAACTGGTCAGGTTGTTGAAAAAACATTCCGTGCTGGTGAAAAAGTTGCTAAAGCTATGCTTGATAGACGAGAAATGCAATATCTTTACAAAGAAGGTAAAGAATATGTTATGATGGATAACGAAACTTATGAACAACTTCAATTGACTGAAGACCAAATTGGAGATGGCATTAAATATTTGAAAGAAAACATGGTTGTTCAAGTTCTTATGCACGATGCAAGAATTATAGGTGTTGATCTTCCTGCTCATGTTATTCTTGAAGTAACTGATACTCCACCTTCTGAAAAGGGCAATACTGCTCAAGGCGGTACAAAACCTGCTACTCTTGAAACAGGTGCAGTAGTTAACGTTCCGTTCTTTATCTCTAATGGAGATAAAATTAGAGTTGATACAAGAACTAACGAGTATCTTGATAGAGCATAGTGCGAGCGAAAAGTTGGGCGTGAAATGTGAAAACTTTAGCTTAGAAGCTTAAATGTTTATCATATATTCGGACTTTTCACTTCTCATTCTCCTCGTTTCACTTAAAATGAAAGGCAAAAAATAATGAAATTTGATATAGATTACGTAGAAAAATTAGCAAAAGTTTTAGCTGATAATTCTTTGACAGAAATTTCTCTTGAAGATGGAGAACAAGCTATTACTTTGAGAAACGAAGTTATGGGCGTAGCTGCTGCTCCTGTTGCAGTTGCAGCTCCTCAAGCTCCTGCAAATGTGCCTGCTCCGACTGTAGCTCCTGCAGCTCAAGAAGCAGCTCATAAAGGAAAAGCTTTAACTTCTCCAATGGTAGGAACATTCTATTCAGCTCCATCTCCAGATGCTGATGCTTTCGTAAAAGTTGGTCAAACAATTAAAGAAGGAGATGTTGTTTGTATCGTTGAAGCTATGAAACTTATGAACGAAATTGAATCAGATTTTTCAGGAAAAATTACCGAAATATGCGTAGAAGACGGTCAACCTGTAGAATTTGGTCAAGTTTTGATGTATATAGAATAATTAAGTAAGAATTTTAAGTGAAAGGTGGATTTTTAATTCACTTTTCACTTTTTATAGGGATAGGAAAAATGTTTAGAAAAGTATTGATTGCAAATCGTGGTGAGATTGCGGTAAGAATTATAAGAGCTTGCAGAGAGATTGGTATTCCGACTGTTGCGATTTATTCTCAAGCTGATGCCAACTCACTTCACGTAAGGTTAGCTACTGAGGCGTATTGTATTGGACCTGCTCAAAGTGCTAAAAGTTATTTGAGTATTCCTGCAATTATTTCAGCTGCAATCGTTTCGGGTGCTGATGCAATTCATCCGGGATATGGTTTTATGTCAGAAAGAGCGGATTTCGCTGAAATTTGTGCAAAACACGGGATTAAATTCATTGGACCGACTGCTGAAGCTATGAGGAAAATGGGTGATAAAGCTACTGCTCGTAAAACAATGATTGAAAACAATGTTCCTGTTACTCCGGGTACTGGAATTTTGAAAACTCCTGAAGAAGTAAAAGAATTTGCACATAAAGTTGGCTATCCAATTATCTTGAAGGCTACTGCTGGTGGTGGTGGTAAAGGTATGAGGATTTGTAGATCTGATGAAGAAGTTGATGTAAATATGAGCCTTTGCCAATCAGAAGCTCAAAACTTCTTTGGTAATCCTGATGTTTATGCTGAAAAATTCTTGGAAAACCCTCGTCATATTGAAGTTCAAATTCTTGCCGATCAATTTGGTAATGTTGTTCATTTGGGTGAAAGAGATTGCTCTATTCAAAGAAGACATCAAAAATTGTTGGAAGAAGCTCCGTCACCTGCTATTGATGAAGCTACTCGTAAAGAAATGGGCGCAGCAGCAGTAAGAGCTGCAAAAGCAATAAATTATGAAAGCGCAGGTACTTGCGAATTTTTGCTTGACCACGATGGAAAATGGTACTTCATGGAAATGAATACAAGAATACAAGTTGAACACTGTGTAACTGAAATGATTTCTAATGTTGATTTGGTTAGAGAACAAATTATGGTTGCGGCAGGTGAAAAACTTGATTTTACTCAAGATGATATTATGTTGAGAGGTCATGCTATTGAATGTCGTATCAACGCTGAAAATCCAGAAAAAGACTTTATGCCAAATCCTGGAACAATTACTGGGTATGTTACTCCGGGTGGATTTGGAGTAAGAGTTGATTCTCACGCATATCAAGATTATTCAATTCCGCCATATTATGATTCAATGATTGGAAAATTGATTTGTTGGGGTAGAACAAGGAATGAAGCTCGTCGCAGAATGTATAGAGCTTTAAAAGAATATGTTATTACCGGTGTAGAAACTACAGTTCCGTTTCACCAAGCTATTATTGAAGACCCTGTGTTTATCAGTGGAAAATTCAATACAGGATTTATAGAAGATTTCTATGAAAGAACCGGTAAGAATAAAAAATAGTCAGATAAAAAGCCCGAATATTTCGGGCTTTTTTAATATTAAAATGATTTAAAAATCAAAAAAATCTTTTATTGGGACATCTAACTTTTCTGCGATATCAAATAACAAGCCTAAACTAACGCATCTTTTTGCTGTTTCAATTTTTGCAAGATGTTCTCTTGAGATTTCTAACATTTCGGCAAGAGTGTTTTGAGAAAAGCCTTTTTCTTTTCTGAATTTATAAATATTTCTACCTAATTGTAAAATTTTTGTAGCCTTATTGTTCACAAAATTATTTTATATGTTATTATATAAAATGTATGTAGTCTTAAAGAGAACAAAAGGAGCTGATATGTTTATAAAACCTAAATTTGAGAAATTTAAAAGTAAAAAAGCCTTCACTCTTGCGGAAGTCTTAATTACGCTTGGAATTATAGGAGTTGTTGTGGCGATGACTATGCCGACTTTAATTAATAATTATCAAAAAAAGTTAGCAGTAACGAGATTAGAACATTTCAGCAGTATGATGCAACAGGCTGCAAAAATGCGTAGCAAAGATATTATTGAAGGCGATTTTGTTGAGATGCAACCAAAAGAGGTAAAAGTTTATAATCCAGATGATATGGAAAAATTCTATAAACAATACTGGTTGCCTTATGTAAAAACTGTAAATATGACAAAGCTAACTAAGGGGTTGTTGGTTGAATATGCAAATGGTTCAGGAGCTTATTTTCAAAAACTGTATCTCGCTCCAGATGAAAAAGATGTAACTAATAATTCCTATATTATTTTTTGCCCAGAATATAAATATTGTAAAGATATTGATGTTACAAATGCAAAAAGTGCAGTTGACGCTAGGCATACTTTTTCTTTATGGAATGGAGGTACTGTTCCTCTTGAATTTACTTATATTCCTTATAGTAGAGAGCAACTTGTTGATAAATGCAAAACTAATAAATATTACTGCGCATCACTGATTTATTTTGATGGATGGCAGATTAGTAAAGATTATCCGTGGTAAATAAGCCCCCCCCTTGCAATATCTTGAAAAATGTGCTACAATTATAGCAGGTAATGTGTATGAGGGTATAAATATGGCTGGAATTAACTTATTTTACCAATTTTCTAATCCTATAGAAAAGCAAAGAGAGCAACAAAAAGCTCAAAAAGATGCTTTGATTAGAAAAAATTATGATCAAATTTATGCACATGAAGCTGCGCACAAAGCAGCAGGGGGTTCGTTAGCAGGTTCTATTGTTATTGAAAAGAATAATGATGGTATTCCGGTTGGCGGTCATGTTGATATTAAGATGCCTGCGCTTAATCCGAATAATCCGCAAAAAACGATTAATGATGCAAATACTGTAATAAGAGCGGCTATGGCTCCATCTGATCCATCAGGTCAGGATTATAAAGTTGCATCAAAAGCTGAAAGTTTAAGAATGCAAGCGCAAGCTATTAAAAATAAAAATGTTGGAAATAAATTAGATTACAATGCTTAATTTTTTATAATTCATATTGAAGTCTTAATAAAAATATGTTATAATAAAATCTATAACACGTTATTTTGGAGATTTTTAGTATGAAAAATATTTTTTGCCGTATGTTAAAAAAGAAATATTCACGTAAAATAGCTTTTACATTGGCAGAGGTTTTAGTTACTCTCGGTATTATTGGTGTTGTAGCTGCTATTACTATGCCGACTTTAATTGATAACCATCAGAAAAAAGTTGCTGCAACAAGGTTGGAAAAATTTTATTCAATGATGAGCCAAGCTGTATATCAATGGGTTGGTGATACCGGTTTTATTCCTGGTACTACTTATAATTTTCCTGAAAATACAAAATATAATGGCAAGGGGCTGGAACAGTGGTATAATGCTAACTTAGGCAAATATATTAAATCGACTAGTCAAGTTAGTACTGATAGTGGTATGTTTGTTGCGTTTGCGGATGGTTCCGGTTTTAATGCTTATCAAACCGGTGGAAATATGTACTTTTTCTTTTGTATAGAGGCTAAATATTGTAATACGCAAGCATCTTCTGCGGAAGGTTATTTTGATGGAAAAAGGACATTCCTATTTGATTTTGCAAACGGAGATTTCTATGCTTCACTTCCGGGACAACAAAATATGTCTAGAGAAGAACTTTTAAGGGCTTGTAAGTATGGAAATTCTGATAATTCAGAAGTCAGTTCAAAAGGTAGGCGACATACTTGTACAAGGTTAATTCAAATTGACGGATGGCAGATAAAAGATGATTATCCGTGGTCACAGATTATGCTTGAAAAAAAATAAAGTACACAGTGATGTTTTGATTATAAAAATGTTTGTGTTAGAATTATGTTCGTATGAGTACACAATTTAAACACTATGCCAAAGAATTATTAAATATTGCCCTGCCTATTATTATGGGAAACTTAGGTTTCATCTTGATTGGTGCGGGTGATGTATTGATTGCCGGACATCATTCTACGGATACTCTTGCCGCAATTAGTATTGCGACTGCTATTACCAATTGTATTCAAACTTTTGGTATTGGTTTGATTTCTAGTGTTTCTCCTTTACTTTCAAATTTTAGGGGAGAGAAAAAATCAGCCAAAAAATATTTTTATCCGACATTGAGATTTGCGATGCTTTTGTCGGTAATTGTAATGTTTGCAGTTTTGGCGTTTATTCCTGTAATTGATTATTTAAAATTTGATCCAAAATTAGTGCCAATGATTAAACAATATATGTTTGTAACTGCATTTGCTACTTTTGGAGCTTATTTACACGCTGCTTTGAAAGAATTTTTACAGGCTTTTGAGGTTGTGGTTTTCCCTAACCTTGTTACTGCAATAGCTGTATTTTTAAATATTGCAGTAAATGTTCTTTTGGTATTTGGTTGGGGAATAATTCCATCGCTTGGTGCGTTAGGATTAGCGATTGCAAGTTTTGTTGTAAGATATTTTATGGGCTTTGCGTTGTTAATTTATTGCTTTAGAATGATGAATTTCAACGATTACAAAGATTTTGAATATTATAAGAATTTAATAAAAATCGGAATTCCGATATCATGTGCAATTCTTGTTGAATTTATTGCATTTAATAGTATTGCAATTATTATGGGAAGAGTTTCTGGAGTGTATGCTGCGGCACAAAACCTTGTATGCACCTTGACAACAATTTCGTTTATGGTTCCGTTAGCAATATCAAATGCTATTGCAGTAAAAGTCGGATTTGCTAATGGTGCTGAAAATGTTACAGATTTGAAACGTTATTCGTTTGTTGGAATTGTTATGTGCGTAGGCTTTATGATGTGCAGTGCGTTTGTTTTTGCTACATTCCCACATTTTCTTGTCGGATTATTTACGCAGGACAATACTCTTGTTAAAATTTCCGTTCCTATTTTATATGTACTTGCGGTATTCCAAGTATTTGACGGATTGCAGGTCGCACTTGCTGGTATTTTCAAAGGAATGAAAAGAACCGGAATTGTTTTGCTATCAAACTTTATCGCTTATTGGTTGATAGCTATTCCTTTAGGATACACGCTTGCGTTCAAATACAATTTGAATATTAGAGGATTTTGGTATGGGCTGGCTTGTGCTGCAATTATGCTTTGCTCAATTATGCTGACTATGTTGTTTAAGAGTATTAAAAAACTCGGAAAATGTTAAACAACTTATGTTTATGCTATTATGATTATACGAATTGGAGGAATTATGCACGAAGAAGAAAGAACATTTGTGGCTATCAAGCCTGACGGAGTAAAAAGAGGTTTTGTTGGAGAGATTATTAGCCGTTTTGAAAAAAAAGGTTATAAATTAATCGGTATGAAGTTACTTCAAGTAACAGAAGAAATTGCCGCAAAACATTATGCTGAACATATTGGAAAACCTTTTTATCCAAATCTTGTAAAATATATTACAAGTGGACCGATTGTCGCTATGGTATTTCAAGGTTATCAAGCGGTTCAAGGTATTCGACATGTATTGGGTGCAACTGATCCTTGCGAAGCTGATGTTGGTTCAATTAGAGCAGATTACGCTCAATTAAAAGCGTATAACACTGTTCACGGTTCAGATAGTATTGAAAGTGCTGAAAGAGAAATCAATATTTACTTTAAACCGGAAGAACTTTGTCCAAATTACAAAAATATGATGGAATTAATTACAGAAAGCGTAGATGAAGATTAATGCGAGATAATGCTCACGAAAATTTTTCATACGAATTAGTACACGAATGTAAGCAAACAGGTGCAAGAGCCGGAATTTTAAATACTCCGCATGGAGCTATTTTAACTCCAATTTTTATGCCTGTCGGTACTAATTCTGCTGTAAAAACACTTACTGCCGATCAAATTGTTGATACAGGCGCACAAATAATGTTGTCCAACTCTTACCACTTGTATTTGAGAGCCGGAACCAAGCTAATTAAACAGTTTGGTGGTATTCATAGTTGGATGAATTGGCACAAACCTGTATTAACAGATTCCGGCGGATTTCAGGTGTTTTCACTTTCTCATTTGAATAAAATTGGAGAAGATGGCGTTGAATTTCGTGATCCAAAAGATGGTAAAAAACATTTTATAAACCCTGAAGTTTCTATGGAAATTCAACAAGATATCGGGGCTGATATAATTATGGCATTTGACCAATGCGCACCTTTTCCTTGCGATTATGACACAGCTAAAAAAGCAATGGAAAGAACTCACAGATGGTTAGAAAGGTGTTTTAAAGCAAAAACTAACCCTCGTCAAGCTTTGTTCCCGATTGTTCAGGGGGCTTTTTATGATGATTTGCGCAGAGAAAGTGCAGCTATAATTTCATCTTACGATGCGGTAGGTTACGCAATCGGTGGTTTGAGTGTTGGTGAAACAAAAGACATAATGAACCATTTTGTTGAATTTACTGCACCATTATTGCCTAATAATAAACCTAGATATTTGATGGGAGTTGGAACACCGGAAGATTTGTTAGACGGAATTAAGCGTGGAATTGATATGTTTGATTGCGTGCTTCCGACAAGAAACGCTCGTCACGGTTCGTTCTTTACTTGGGAAGGTAAGTCAAATATTAAAATTCAAAAATATCATGATGATGACCGCCCTTTGGTTGAGGGTTGCAATTGTTATGCTTGTAAGAACCACTCAAGAGCTTATATTAGACATTTGTGGAGATGTGGCGAAAGTACTGCGTCGACATTGTTGTCAATTCATAATATCAAATTTTTGGTTGACTTTTCTCAAAAATGTAGGCAAGCGATTTTGGAAGATCGATTTGGAGATTTTTATAACGAACATTATAAAATGTTGATAAAATAATTGTCATATTGAGGACTTTAGTCCGAAGTATCACATGGTTGTGAATGATTTTGCTAGTATTGTGAGCTTTCGCTTATGCTCAAGATGACGATTTGATTTAAAATCTTGACAAAATAAAAAACATTATTATTAATAAGATAATAAGGAGTTTTTTATGAGTAACATTGTATTTGAAGGTCTTGATATCATTTACCCGGCAGCAGAAGGTGTTGAAAAGTATGAAACTTACAACCTTGATGATCCGTTTATCTTGAATATTTTGAGTAGTTTTGAAAATAAAGAATTGATGAACCAAGACTTTTTAGAATTTTTTACAATCTAAAATTTCCCAATAGTTGTTAAAACTCTTAATAAAATTGCTCAAGCTTTGAATATTAATATAATTAGGTTGTTAGAGGACAAAAATGCTTAGTTAAACAAATTCAATTGAGGAACTTCGACTGTCGGAACATCCCCACTCTTTTTCCGAGTTGAAAGGTTGTTTGAATAATCCTTTTGCATCCTTGTCATAAGTTCCTGTGAACGTTTCACAACACTAGATGGCAATCCTGCCATTTTAGCAACTTGAATACCGTAACTCTTGCTTGCACCACCTTGTACAATTTTTCTTAAAAACTCGATTTCGCCATTTTCTTCCGTAATCGTAATTCTATAGTTTTTGATTTGTGGATAAGTTTTTGTCATTACGTTCAATTCGTGATAGTGGGTTGCAAATATACATCTTGCTTTGATTTTTGTCGCAATATATTCAGCAACTGACCACGCAATTGCAACACCATCATAAGTGCTTGTGCCACGTCCGATTTCGTCAAGCAATATGAAACTTCTATCTGTTGCCGAATTTAAAATACAAGCAGTTTCAATCATTTCAACCATAAATGTTGACTGACCTAAAGTCAAATCGTCAGATGCTCCAACTCGGGTAAAGATTTTGTCTATAACACCGATTTTAGCATAATCTGCCGGAACCCAAGAGCCGATTTGTGCTAGTATTGCAATTAATGCGTTTTGTCGCATATATGTCGATTTGCCGGCCATGTTCGGACCTGTTAAAATCATAAATTGCGTAGTATCTGTTGAATTGCACTTTAATTCTAAATCATTTGGAACATATTCTCCAAGAGGTAAAATCTTTTCCAAAACCGGATGACGTCCGTTTTTAACGATAAAATCATCTGAATTGTCAATTATTGGTTTGCAGAAATTGTTTTCTGCTGCAACATCGGCAAGCGCAGTGAAAACATCACATCTTGCGATACATTCGGCTATTTCTCTAATCTTTGAAACAAATTCTTTTGAATATTCTCGAAAATCGCAGAATAATTTGTATTCCAATTCAGTTGATTTGAATTTCGCGGAAAGAACATCATCTTCGTGTTTTTTGAGTTCTTCGGTGATAAATCGTTCTCCACTAGTTAGTGTTTGTTTTCTTATATATCCGTTTGGAATTTGGTTTAGATACGAATTTGATATTTCAATAAAGTATCCAAAAACCTTGTTAAAACCGATTTTTAAAGTTTTTATTCCGGTTCTGTCTTTTTCTTTTTCTTCAAATTCTTTTAACCAATTTTCGCCTCCGGTCAGAAGTTCTCTGAAATAGTCGAGTTCGCCAGATACTCCATCCTTTAATATTCCGCCTTCTTTGATTAAAACAGGTGCGTTATCAGAAATAGTTCTGTCGATTAATGCAGTGTATTCAGCGATTTCATCTCTGTATTGATTGATTGATGCAAGAGGGTTGTATTCAAGATTATTAGTTGCATCCAACAAATCAGGTAGCATCATAAGGGAGGTTTTCAAGCTCAAAAAATCTTTTGGATTTGCAGAACTATTTGACATCCTTGTTGCTAAACGCTGAATATCATAGATTTTTTCTAGCATATTTCCGATTTCTAATCTGTAGTTTGTTTTTTCAACAAGTTCGGAAATTGAATTTTGACGAGTTAAAATATCTTCTACTCTTTTTAATGGCTGACAAACCCAATTTTTTAGCAATCTTGCGCCCATATTGGTTTTTGTTTTATCAATAGCCCAAAGAAGTGATCCAAATTTGTTTTTGTCACGTAAAGTTTCTGTTAATTCAAGATTTTTTCTTGTACTGCCGTCTAAAATCATATATTCAGAAAGTTCATACGGTTCAATTCTTTCAAATTTTGGAACATTGTCTTTCAATGTTTCCCAAACATAAGCCAATAAAGCTCCTGCGGCTCTAAATCCTATTTTGTATCTGTCATATCCGAAAGATTCTAAACTATTAGCTTGAAAAACAGCTTTTAAGTTGTTTTCGGCAAAATTTGCATCAAAAACTGATGCAGGAATTTTTGAGCAGTTATATATTTTGGTAATTTCTTCAGGTAAATCAATTTTTTCATCAGGTACAATCTGAAACGGCATGATTTTTTGTTTGATAGATGGTCCGACAACTTCTGCCGGAGCAATTCTTGTTAATTCTGCCAAAATCAATTCAAATGGAGCTTGAGTGACTTTAAATTCTCCTGTTGAAATATCAGCGTAAGAAAATCCCCAAATTCCGCTTTTTTCTTCTTTGAATAAAGCACAAATATAGTTGTTAGAATTTTGTTGTAAGAAGTCACTTTCTGTTAAAGTTCCAGAGGTGATAATTCTTGTTACGCCACGTTTTACAAGACCTTTCGCAAATTTTGGATCTTCCAATTGGTCGCAAATAATTACTTTATAATTTTTTTGAACCAATTTTTCGATATATGGATTAACTGCTTTTGCAGGAATTCCGGCAAGAGGTATTCTTCCGAATTTTCCTTGTTCACGACCGGTAAGAGTTAATTCTAATTCTTTTGACATAATAACGGCATCTTCAAAAAAGGTTTCATAAAAGTCACCTAACCTGTATAATAAGATTTTATCTGGGTTTTGGTGCTTGATTTTTAAGTACTCCTGCATTGCCGGAGTAAGGTCTTCGACTTTAATATCTGCCGTATTAATAAGATTGATTTCTGCTTTTTTCATAGTTATAATGATAGTATAACATGATAAGGATTTCAATATGGGTTGTTTAAAAAATTTTTTGAGAGCTATTATTATAACCCTTGCGGTTGTCGGTTTTATGGCAATTGGAGGGAAAGATTTGATTAGTGGATATATAAACAATTATTTCAATCCGACCAAAGATGAAATGTTGGAACGAGCTAAAAAGGTTGGAGATTTTTCTCATATTAATGATGAGTTTGAAATAGAAAAAGCTGCCGGAATTTTGGGCTATAACGCAGTTGTAGCGGAACATAAAGCAAGCGGGCAAAAAATGTTTGTTGTAGATTCTGGTGATAAGCAAATTTTGACAGAAGAAGATTTGAAATCGGATAATGTTGAAGAAAAATTATATAAAGCGGTTAGCAAAATCAAGTACCAAGCAATTTCTATTGATGACTTGAGAGTTACTAAAAAAGGAACAATGCACTCTTATGGTAAAGATGTTCCTTATGTTAAATTTGAAGCAAGAGTTAAAAAACTTCCGATTGGAGATGTTGGTGGAATTGTATCGGTTGCGCAAACTAAAGATGGCAGTCCAAGATTGTTAATTTCTGCTAACGAAAAAAACAAATATTCCCAATTGATTTCGGATGAGTTTTTCAAGAAAATTAAATAATGTTTTAACTTAATGTCCTGGTGGTGGAATGGTAGACACGTACGTTTCAGGTGCGTATGGAGAAATCCGTGTGGGTTCAAGTCCCATTCAGGACATTATTTATTTGTCGGAAAAATCTGACAAAAAATATACTGTTTATGGTATATCGCAAAAGCTTGCTCGAAACTCAATGAGATATGATGAATTGAAGTTTTTGGCAGGAGTTTTAGGTTACAATATAAAGTTTGAAAAACAAATAAATGAATAATAAAAAATGCACCTTCTTTTTAGAAAGTGCATTTTAATTTTTTTCTCAATTCAAGAAACTATTTGTTAACAGCATCTTTGAATTTTTTACCTGCTGAGAAAGCTGGAACTGTTGTAGCAGGGATTTTCAATTCTTTACCAGTTTGTGGGTTACGGCCAATTCTAGCAGCTCTTTTTCTAGCTTCGAATGTACCAAAACCAACTAAAGTAACTTTTTTACCTTTAGAAACTGTTTTTTGAACTGTTTCAATCAAAGCAGCCAATACTTCAGCAGCTTCTTTTTGAGTTACACTTGCTTTTTTAGCGATTTCTTGTACTAATTCTTCTTTGTTCATTATTAAACTCCTTCTTCTCTTTGTACAAGTTTTATTATAGCTGAATAGTTTTTAAAATCAAGTGTTTTAACGATTTTTAACACTTTTTTACATTTAAAACATACATTTGTAGGAAATTAAAATAGTTTTTGCTATAATATTAAAGGATTGGAGTGTGTGAATGAAAGAAAGAATTTTATTATTTTGTATAGTTTTTGGTCTGGGAGTTTTTATATATATATTTCAAAGTTATTTTAATACGGTATGGGGACTTGCGATACTTTGCTTTTTAATGTCCTTGTACGTAGGGTTTATGAATCTTTCTTATAAGCTCCAAAAACGTAAGCTTCAAAAATATCCGCAAGTTATAAACGAAAATTACAAACCTTTTGTATCTGTTTTAATTCCTGCGCATGACGAAGAATGCGTTATTGCGAACACTGTTCAAAATATTTTGGATATGGATTATGAAAATTTTGAAGTAATCGTAATAGATGACAGAAGTGTTGATAATACTGCATCTGTTATAAAAGATTTGGAACAAAAATATGATAAAGTTACTGCTCTTATCAGACCCAAAGATGCTTTTCCCGGTAAATCAGCTGTATTGAATGATGCTTTTAAAATTGCTAAAGGTGAAGCCATTTTGGTTTTTGATGCAGATGCGACAGTTGATGCTGATTTCTTAACAACTTTGATACCTCATCTTGAACCAAAAGATGTTGGAGCAGTTCAAGCTAGAAAAGTTATCAGAAACAAAAATACAAATCTTTTAACTCGTTGCCAAAATAACGAATACACTCTTGATACATACTTTCAAGTTGGAAGAGATTCTGTAAAAGGTGCAGTAGAATTAAGAGGTAATGGAGAATTGATTAAACGCCAAGCTATTGAGGATATTGGCGGATGGAACAATTATACGATTGTAGATGATTTGGATATGTCTACAAGAATGCACATAAAAGGCTGGGATATCAGATTTTGCCCTGATGCTATTGTTTATGAAGAAGGTATTATTTACGTAAAACCTTTGTATAGACAGAGAAGAAGATGGTTGGAAGGAACAATCAGGCGTTATCTTGAATATTCAGGAGCTGCTCTTTGTTCAAAAGATATGTCACTTCGTGCAGGGCTTGATATGATGGCATATATTTCAGAATTTATTATGCCGGGTTGGTTTTTAATGGAAATCTTAATCAGGGGATTTAAAGTTCTGGCAAAACAAGCTCCTCCTCACATGCTTTATTCTTCAATAATCATCGGTTGTTTAATCGGTTTTGGATTTTTCTTTGCAGCAAGATATGCTTTGAGAAGATATGATTACATGCCAAGATTGGATGCGACTTTTGAGGCTTTGGAAACTTCGGTTTACTTATTGATAATTTGGTTTCCGTTAGTGCTTTATATCTGTTTTAAAATTTTGTTTATGAAAAAAGATATGAATTGGGGAAAAACTGCTCACGGTTTGGTTCGTGAAGAAGAAGCAAGTATAAAGGATTTAATTTTAAATGAATTGGGAAAAACTAAAGCTTTCACAAAAGAATATACAGAAAAATTAAAACAGTTGTTATTGGAAAAGAGTTTTCATGGTGATATAAATTTTAAGGATTTTAACATAAAAGATTTCAAATTGTTGGAAAAATTAATCAAAGATGATAAATTAAAAAAGTAATAAAAGGAGAAAAATAAATGGCAACACAAACAATAGTCGATGTAAAAAGCAAAATCAGAGATATAAAAGATTTTCCGAAAGAAGGAATTATCTTTCGTGATATCACAACTGCTCTAAAGGATGCAGAAACTTTAAGGGTAATTGTTGATTATCTTTGTGAGCAATTTAAGGATGAAAAAATCGATTATATCGCTGGTATTGAAAGTCGTGGCTTTATTTTAGGTATGCCAATGGCTTATAAAATGGGGATTGGATTTGTTCCGGTTAGAAAACCAAATAAATTGCCTGCAGCAACTTATTCTCAAGAATATTCTCTTGAATATGGCACAGATAAAATTGAAATTCACCAAGATGCATTTCCACAAGGTGCAAATGTGTTGGTTGTAGACGACTTGTTAGCAACAGGCGGAACAGCAGAGGCTGCTTGTAAACTTGTTAAAAAAGCCGGTGCAAATCTTGTAGGTACTGCTTTTTTAATTGAATTGACCGCATTAAAAGGTAGAGAAAAATTGGTTGATTCCCCTAAAAATGTTTCAATGCTTCAATATTAGTCCGCAAAATAAGAAAAAGAGAGCAAGTGTGACTAATAAAGAAAAGGAAATAAAAAAATGAACGTACAATCAATTAGTTTAGCAACTCCACAACACAATTCACAACCAACTTTTAACGGCTATGTCGATAAACCTGTTATAAAGCTTGTTAGAGGATTAACTCAAATGGGTATGGATAGAGTTGTAAATGAAGCAAATTTATCTTATCAAAAAGTTGATATTAGAAAATTGCATGATGTAAGAACAATGGGCGAAGCTGTTTTAGCCAAATTTAACCATTTTGTGGAAAATTTACATCCAAAAACTACTTTAACTTTTGATAAGTCAAGAACACAATTAGTAGTAAAAAATAAAGAATTGGGAACCGATGTAGGTTTTGCTTTTTATAAAGATGTGACAGGTAATACAGGCAGATTAGAAGCTGATTATCGTAGGATAGATGCTTATGCTCCTGGTTTAGTTGGTTTATCTGGAGAAAACCTTAAAGAATTTAACAATTTGGCTGATACTCTTGTAAAAGCTCCTCATAAAGAAGAAATAGACGAATATTTGTATAAAAATTTTACTCAAAAAATTGAAAAACAAGCTAACAATTCATCTTTCTTTGCAGGGTTGAAAACAAAAAGAAATGGTAAAAAAGCTGACAAATTAGCTCCTGAATTTGGGCAACCAACCGGTTGGTTAAACAAATTGTTAGAAATAAGAAATAACGCAATTCAAAAGAAAGAAGAAGCAAAACGACTTGCTAAAGAACAAAAAAAACTTAAAAAAGTTAATATGAAAATAGCAAAAGAGGTATAAAAAATAGAGCCAATTGGCTCTATTTTTTTATCTTTTATAAAGTTCTTCTTTTGTGACATTTATATCTGTATAATTATATTTTTTTAGGTATTCAATTGCTTCTGATGGAGTTTTTGCTACAAAAAAAATCTCCCTACTTTTTTCTGAGGCGAATTTCTGAGAAATAATTTCTTCAAAAAATTCTATCAATTTGTCGTAAAAACCATTTGTATTGAGAATTATAATTGGTTTGTTGTTGTAGCCGAGTTGCTTTTGAACAATCATTTCAGACAATTCTTCAAGTGTTCCAAAACCTCCGGCAAGTGCGACTACAGCATCTGATAGTTCATCCATTTTGGCTTTTCTGGAACGCATACAAGGTGTTACAGTAAGGTTTACACAACTATCGGTGAAAACTCCCATGTTGTACAATTTTTCAGGCATTACTCCGATTATTTGTTTACCATTTAACTTAACTTGTTCTGCACAAGCCCACATCAATCCCAGCGAACTTCCTCCATAAACCATATCAAACCCAGATTTCGCAAGTAATTTACCAAATTCTGCAGCCGTTTTGTAGTAAGATTTGTCAAGATAATTGCAAGAAGATGCGAATACGCAAACTCTTTTTATATTATTCATCAAATCCACCACCAATCTTGTAATAGTAAGAGCAAGTAACTCCTGTTCCCGTTTCGGAACAATCTTTTTTGAGTGCCGGCATGTCCATATCAAATCCGAAAGGTTGTATTTCTCCGCCATCATAAATATTTATACCGAAAATATCTTTTCCCCATTTATTTGGAGGTAAGATTCCGTTCATATCAAACATCATTAAGAATAAAACGTCATCAGTTTTGTTAGATTGAATATCTTTTATTCCAACAATTGAATTGTTTTCTGCGAAATAAAATTCGTCAAAAAAGTACGTTTGTCCTCTATATACCTTTGCACCATTCATATATTTGGGATGGTAATGTTTTACAGGCATTCCATCAATATCAATTCTCAAGTATGGTTTGATAAGTGTAAGAAGGAGTTTTTCTCTTTCTTGCGGTGTTTTAGCTCTGTTCAGGCTTTTGAGCATATCATCCGTAATGTGCGCATTCATTACAGAAAACATGTATTCAATACGGTTAAATTTTTCATTCCACTTAGAAATAAAGCCTGCTTGACGAGTGTTTTCAATAGAAAACGGCATTATTAAAAGCAAAACTCCTAAAAACACAAATAAAGCAATAGAATATTCAAGTTTCCAATAATGTTTTTTCGTCATAATACCTCTTTAATTATGCCATATCAATACGTTTTTTTTCTGCAATAAGTTTTTCGTAAACCCATTCAGGTACGAAGTTTTTACCCAAAACAATTTGACCATTCATAATATTTGGTGCGTGGAAATCGGAGCCACCCGTTACGATTAAACCTAATTCTTCTGCCATAGACGAAAAATATTCAACGCAAGCCGGCGAGTGCTTTCTGTGGTAAGCTTCAATTCCTCTCAATCCATATTGCATTAATTCTTTAACCAATTCTTCTGCGATATCCAAATCATGAGGGTGGGCTATTACAGGAATTCCACCTGCATCATAAATGATTTCAACTGCATCTTGTGGAGTAACAGTTTTTCTCTGAACATAAACTGGAGAATCATCATGTATATATTTTGCATAAGCCTCAATAACACTTGACGTTCCACCTGCATTTGTAATCGCTTTTGCAATATGAGGACGACCGATACTTCCGCCTTCTGCAACTTGTTTTTTAATATCTTCAAATTTTATGCGAATACCTTCTTTTTTAGCTAATAAATTGATAATTTCTTTAGTTTGTTTGACACGAGCTTGTTGCTGCATTTTTAGCATATTTTGAAAATCACTGTTATTAACATCCATAAAATATCCCAAAATATGAACTTCGTAATTTTTGTAAAGTGTGTTAACCTCAATACCTTGAATGATTTCAAGTTTATTTTCTCTACCTGTTTTTTTTAAATATTCTTTGGCGACCGGATAGGACAAAACGTTATCGTGGTCTGTCAAAGCAATTGCTTGTAATCCGACATCAATTGCGGTGTCGACAATCTTTTCCGGCGAAAATACTCCGTCGGAATAAAGGGTGTGAATATGCAAATCACTTTTCATTTTCCGCTTCCTTTTTTTCTTTATCTACGTAACAAAAAATTCTTCTTATAGCTACAGTATGCCCGCTTGTTGGATTAATTTCAACTTCAACAGCATTAACTTGGACAGCATTACCGTCAGCTACGTCATAGCGTTCTGGGACTACAGTTGTAAATCTGTGTAATGAGGTTTCGTATTCCATCCCGATTACACTTTCTTTTGTGCCGCAAAAGCCGGCATCTGTTATGTAGCCCATATTGTTAATAATTTGTTCATCAGCAGTTTGAACATGTGTATGTGTGCCGAAAAAAGCACTTACTCCTAATTCTGAGCAAAATCTTGCAAAACATATTTTTTCTGCAGTTGCTTCAGCGTGAAAATCAACAATTACAATAGGAGTAACCTTTTTAATACGTTCAATTTCGTCTTTCACAACAACCCATTGTGAATCGACCGGAGCCATAAATACTCGCCCCAAAACATTTATAACACCTATTTTTACACCATTTGCAAGTTCAAAAATACGACTTCCGCAACCGGCAGTTCCATTAGGATAATTAATAGGGCGGATTAGTTTGTCTGCCCTATCGATGTAGTTAAAAATCTCTTTTTTATCCCAAATATGGTTGCCTGAAGTCATACAATTTACGCCATATTCGGATATTTCATTATAATTTTTTTCTGTTAAACCAAAACCGTGAGATGCGTTTTCAACATTTGCGATGATAAAGGAAGGTGCAGTATTTTTTGTGTTTTGCAAGAAATCTCTTAGCGCAAATCTTCCCGGTCTGCCAACCATATCTCCGAAAAATATAACTTTTATTGTTTTATCATCACTCATCATCTTAGCATTCCATTTTTATATAAAAGGTTTTTGGCGTTAAGAATTTATTGCCTTAACGCCATATCGCCTTATTAATTTTATTTAGCTATTTCTGTAGTTCGAAATTCTCTAACTACTGTTACTCTAATTTGTCCAGGGTAATCAAGTTCTGTTTCAATGCGTTTTGCAACATCTCTGGCAAGTTTTTGTGATGCAAGATCGTCGAATTTTTCAGATTCAACGATAATTCTAACTTCACGACCAGCTTGAACTGCAAAAGATTGTTTAATACCATCAAAACTATTTACGATTTCTTCAATTTTTTGTAAACGTTTGATGTAAATTTCCAATGTATCACGTCTAGCTCCCGGTCTGCCTGCTGAAATTGCGTCAGCAACTTTTACAAGAACTGCTTCAATTGTGTTTGCAACAACATCATCGTGGTGAGCTTCAATTGCGTGAATTACTTCTGGTCTTTCACCATATCTTGATGCTATTTCAACGCCAAGTTGGATATGTGTACCTTCCTGAGTTTGGTCTACGGCTTTTCCGATATCGTGCAAAAGTCCTGCTCGTTTTGCGATTTTTTCGTTTGCACCGATTTCAGCTGCAAGCATGCCTGCGATATGCCCAACTTCAAGAGAGTGTTTCAAAACGTTCTGACCATAACTTGTTCTGTAATATAGGCGACCTAGTGTTTTGATTAACTCTTTGTTTAAGCCCATAACGCCCATTTCAAGAGCCGCATTTTCGCCTTCTTCCCATATCTTTTTGTCAATTTCTTCTTGAGCTTTTTCAACCATTTCTTCAATACGAACCGGATGAATACGCCCGTCAACGATTAATTTTTCAAGTGCAAGTTTCGCAATTTCACGTCTAACAGGATCAAAACTTGATAATACAACGGCTTCAGGTGTATCATCAATGATTAAATCAACTCCTGTAAGAGTTTCTAAAGCACGAATGTTACGACCTTCACGACCGATTATGCGACCTTTCATTTCGTCATTTGGTAATGCTACAACAGAAACTGTTGTTTCTACAACTTGCTCAATCATACATCTTTGCATAGTTGTAGAAAGAATTTCTTTTGCTTTTTCCAAAGAAGTTTCTTTAATTTTAGCTTCATTTTCTCTAACAAGTTGCATTTGTTCTTGTGCTAAATCGTGTTTTAGCTGGTCTAAAAGCATGTTTTTAGCATCTTCAGCTGACATGCCGGAAATTCTTTCTAATTCAGTTGTTTGTTTTTGAACAATTTCCGCCAAATAATCTTCTTTTTCAAGAAGTTCATCTATCTTTCTTTGTGCTTGAAGGTCTTTTTCAGTATATTCTTGAATTTTATCTTCAAGCATGTCTTCACGTTTTGCTAATTTTTGTTCTTGTCTTGCAAGCTCCTGTCTTCTTTCTCTTTCTTCTTCATTAAGTTTTTCTCTGTCATCTTGAAGTTCTTCAATAGCTTTGATACGAGCTTCTTTTAGGAGCAGTTTTTCTTTTTCTTCCAGAGCTTGTCTGTCTTTTTCTACAGACAAAAGCACGGATTTAGTTTTGCTTTGCTGGACAAACAGCACGGCGATTAGAGCTATTACTGCAATAACCGCAATAATCAATAAAAAGTCCATAAAGTTTTATACCTTATCCTTTTCTATTTTTTAATAATACACGCAATGCCCGATACATATATCCTATCGGGTCACAAATTACTTATAGATTAACTTGATTTTATCGCATATATTTCCAAAAAATATTTACCTACTACATCTGTACATATCTTAACATAATTATGAGTTTTTGTATAGTAGATATTTAAAAAATGATACATATATACCAATTTACAAAACTTCCTTAAAGTGATATACTTTTCGTAGTAAAAAGGAGAGAAAGATTATGGAAATTAAAGTTTCACAAGACGTTAAGTCTACTCCTGTAGAAGTTTTGGTTATTAATAAATTTGAAGGTGAAAAAACTTCTGTGGAGCTTGCTAATACTTATGCTGTTGAAAAAGACGGCTTTGAAGGTAAATTTGGTCAGACTTATTTGATGCACACTTTAGGACAAATTCCTGCTGATAAGATTTTGATTATCGGTTTTGGTAAAAAGGAGGAATTTGACCATAACAAAATGAGAGAAGCAGTTGCAAAATCTATCAAAAAATTGCAGCAAATCAAAGCTAAAAAAGCTGCATTTGATTTTGATGTAAACGCAGATTATGGTAAATCTGCTGCGATTGGAGCTATGATTGCTGATTATGCTTATGATAAATATAAATCAGAAAAAGCTCATCATTTAGATGAAATAACTTTTGCTAACTTCTCACAAAAAGATGTTGAAGAAGGAATTGTTTTTGGAGAAGCAATGAAATTCACTAGAGATTTAGCAAATACTCCTGCCCAAATTGCTACTCCTCAAAAACTTGCTCAAATTGCATCTGAATTAGAAGGTGTTGAAACAAAAGTTTTTGATAAAGAAGAAATTCAAAGAATGGGTATGGGTGCATATTTGGCAGTAGGTCAAGGTAGTGTTAATCCTCCTGAATTTATTCATATTAAATATACTGGTAAGAACGTTAAGAAAAAAATTGCTCTTATCGGTAAAGGTATTTGTTTTGATTCTGGCGGACTTGATATTAAACCGGCATCTTCTATGTTGACAATGAAAGATGATATGTCAGGTGCAGCATGTATTTTAGGCGTAATGCGTGCTTTGGCAAAACTTCAGCCGGATGTAGAAGTTCACGGATTGATTGCTGCTTGTGAAAATATGCCTTCTGGTTCTTCTTACAAACCTGGTGATATTTTGACTGCTAAAAACGGAAAGACAATTGAAGTTGATAATACTGATGCAGAGGGAAGATTAACTCTTGCTGATGCTTTGTGTTATGCTTGTGAACTTAATGTTGATGAAGTTATTGATATTGCTACATTGACAGGAGCTTGTGTAGTTGCTCTTGGTTCTCATATTTCAGGAATTATGGGAAATGATGACAACTTTATTGAAAGTTTGATTGAAACAGGAAAAGATGCAGGTGAAAAGCTTTGGAAACTTCCTATGGATAGAGAATATTTCGATAGCTTGAAATCAGAAATTGCAGATATGAAAAATACAGGTTCAAGAATGGGCGGAGCTTCTGCAGCGGGAGTATTCTTGCAGGAATTTGTTGAAGGTCCAAAATGGGCGCATATTGATATTGCAGGTACTGCATATATTGAAAAACCTCAAAAAGAATTTATTGCAGGTGCAACTGGTGCAGGTGTAAGAACTCTTTTGAACTATGTAACAAAATAATGATTATTTAAAATCCAATAAAAAAGAGGTTAAACATTTTGTTTAGCCTCTTTTTGAATTTTAAAACTCTTTTAATATAGCAGCCTATGTAACACAATAGGTATTGTGTTACATTTATATTCGGCAATATGTTTTGAGAACTTTAATAAAATCGTACATTTGTGTTACAATTTGTAATATTTGTTAGAGCGAAAAAGTCATTAAATTCAAATCTATTATATCTTGGTTTATCCCAATATATCTCAGAGTTATGTCAGGTGTAGAGTGATTGAAAATTTTTTGCAATATAACAATATCTTTCTTTTCTTGATAAAAGTGATATCCGAAAGTTTTTCTGAGAGTATGTGTGCCGATGTTTAAATTAATGCCTGCGTTATTGCAAGCGTTGCAAATTATTCTATATGCTTGAACTCTTGTTATTGGATGAGAACCTCTTTTGCTTTCAAATAGCCAATCTTCAGATAATTTGTTATTTATATATTTATCAATACACAATTTTAGTGTTTTAGTTATGGGAAATTTTTTATATTTTTTAGTTTTTTGTTCTTTGATTTCAATATATTTTTTGTTTTTTACGTCTTTTACTTTTAGGTTTAAAATATCGGAAATCCTTAATCCACTATTTATTCCAAGAACAAATAACAGGTAATTCCGCTGATTACTTTGTTTTAAGACCTGTTTAACTTTTTTAATTTGTTCCTTATCTCGAATTGGTTCTACAAATTTCATATAGCCTCCTTTGCTATCAATTACGCACCGAAAACTTATGTAACACAATACCTATTGTGTTACATAAAGCTTTTAAATCTCAATTTATAAAAGTGCAACGTGCAAGAAAGGCGAAAATGGCAGATCATTTAATTCAAAAAGGGCAAACACTGTCAACTATTGCCCAACAGTACAATGTATCTATTGATACATTAATGAAATTAAATCCCCAATTGAAAAATCCAAATTCGATTATGGCAGGAGCGAGTTTGAAAATTTCTCAGGATGTTCCGACTGCAAAAGCAGAAAAAACGATTAAGGGTGCAGAGCTGGAAAAATCTCAAAATGCGGCCACTACCGCTTCACAATCAAATAAATATTCTACTAAAGATATTGCGGTAGGTGGACTTGTTGCAGGTGTTGCTTGGAAAATGGGTAATGATGCTTATGGAGTTGCTAAAAATCAGGTTAAAAGAGCCGGAAAAGCAACTGTTAAAGTAGCTAAAAACATTCCGAGCAAGGTTTCGAACATAACTCACAAAGCGGCAACAAAAGCTAAAGCAATGGCGCATTCAATGAAAGCAACCGGAACTAAACTCGCTAGTAAAGCTTCTGCTAAGTACCATAATGCTGTTAAAGCAGGAAAAGATAAAATAGCGACACTTAAAAACAAAGCAAATGTAAAAATCAAAAAAGGTACTGGCAAGGTTTCTAATCTAAGAACATCAGCAATAAATAAAGCGAAATCTCTGGTAAGTAATTTGAAAGCTAAAGCGATGAATACCGCATCTTCTGCTAAAAATTATGCCAATAATGGTATAAATAAGGCTAAATCAGGAGTAAAAACTGCTTTAGGCAAAGGTAAAGGCTTGATGTCAAAAGCAAAAGTTTCTGTAAATAAAAAAACTGGAAAAGTTTTAAATTTTGGTACATCAGCGATGAATAAGGCGAAATCTTTAGTAAGTAATTTGAAAGCTAAAGCGATGAATACTGCAACATCTGCGAAAAATCTTGCCGGTAATATGATAAATAAAGCTAAATCAGGAGTAAAAACAGCTTTAGGCAAAGGTAAAGGCTTGATGTCAAAAGCTAAAGTTTCTGTAAATAAAAAAGCTGGAAAAGTTTTAAATTTTGGTACATCAGCGATGAATAAGGCGAAATCTTTAGTAAGTAATTTGAAAGCAAAAGCAACAAATTTTGCAACATCTGCGGAAAATCTTGCCGGTAATATGATAAATAAAGCTAAATCAGGAGTAAAAACTGCTTTAGGCAAAGGCAAGGGCTTGATGTCAAAAGCTAAAGTCGCAGTTAAGCAAGGTGCAGGAAAAGCTGCAAGTATGGGTAAAGCAGTTAAACCTATGGCTAAGAGTATGGTTAAAGCTTTGAAAGCTGCATCTCCAACATTAAAAGCAGTTGGAAAAGTTGCAAAACCTGTAGCAGTTGTTGTTGGAGGACTTGACGTTTTAGAAGCTTATGATAAAGGCGGAGCTAAAGCTGCTAAGAAACAAGCTATTGTAACAGGTGGTGGCGTTCTTGGTGGTATTGCCGGAGGTGCTGCTACTGGAGCCGCAGTAGGTTCAGTTGTTCCGGGTATTGGTACTGCTATCGGTACTGTAATCGGTGGTATTGTCGGTTGGTGGGCTGGTGAAAAAGCCGCATCAACGTTAGTATAGATATATTGCAATAAAAAGGAGAATTAAAAATGGCAATTAAAGATGAAATTATTGAAGTGACTACAAATGAAGGTGCAACATTAAATTGCGAATTATTTGATATGGTTGAATACAACAACAGGTATTATGCTTTGTTAGTCGAAGAAGGACACGCAGAAGATGATGAACCGGAATTGATGATTTATCGATATCGAGAAATCGGAGATGATGTTTATTTTGAGCAAATCTCGAATGCTGCCGAATTTAACGAAGTTTCGCAATATGTTGAGAATTTACCTTCAATGGAAGAATAATTTCAATAACACTTTTAGATAAAAATCCCATTATGACAAATCTGTCTAGTGGGATTTTTTTATTCTTGAATATATTTTTCTAAAGCATCTGTTATTGCTTTTGCGTATTGTTCTTGAAAATCAAGATTAATTAAATTTGCGTTGTCTTGCGGATTTATGAGGTATGAAGTTTCGATTAACAAACTCAAAGCGTTTGTGTTTCTTACAACGGCAAGACTTCCTTGACGGACTTTGTCATTATTTATTCCGAGTTCTGAAACGACAGAATTTATAATCTCGTCAGCAAGAGGTTTTGCTTGATTGTAATAGTAATAAATACTTGTTCCCGTATTTTTATTTGGATCAGCTCCGTCAGGCAAGGCATTACAATGAATACTTATAAAAATCGCAGCATCTTCTCGGTTCGCAATATCCACACGATCTTTTAACCCTATATAAATATCATCATCTCTTGTCATAATGACCTTTGCGCCTTTTTTTGTCAAATCTTTTTCCAAAAATTTTGCGATAGATAAATTAATATCTTTTTCTTTGTCGCCAAGACAACCTATTGCGCCAGTTTCGTTTCCTCCGTGTCCTGCATCAATTGCAATTTTAATGTTTTTTAAAGGTTTTTTAGTATGTATTTGTAATGGTTTTCTGATTTTTAAAACAAAATCATTTCCTTGATATTCTCCACTATAACCAATGAGTTTTTTGCCATCCATCATTTCGTCAAGTGGCAAATCCATTGTATAAATATTGTTTTCATTATCTTTTACGTTAAAAAATTTGATTAAAAGAGGATTGTTTTCAATTATTTCGAATGGAACTTTTTTGTCTAAATGAAAAATGAATGTAAAAAATTCATCACTGTCAATATAATCATAGCCACTCATCGTGGCAGGTGTTATTTCAAAGTTTGAGAATTGTTTTACGTTAGTTTTAGCAATCCATCCGTGTTGATTGTCACCTAAAATAACTCTATAAAATCCACCTTTTTCTCCATCAATAAGTAAATTTATGTTCCTTTGCAGATGAGCCATTCTGTTAATTCCGGCATCAATTGGAGTTGAGCGCAGTGGTGAGCCTTCTGTTGTTACGTAAAAATATTTTATTTCCGGATATTTGAAAAACTGTAGTGGAAGATTACATTCTGTTTTGATTATTGGTTTGTTTATTACAAAAATTTGCCTTTCATTATCGGTTTGAAGCGTGAAGGTGTTTGAACCATTTTGAAGTTTTACAACATAAGCAAAAGCTCCTGTTTCGTGTAGTGGAATATCTTGCCCGTTGATTTTTAGGGGTTTGTCAGACGAGCCGATAAAAAATGTGGAATTTGAATTTATTATTGTTTCATTCTTTTTCGGATAAACAACATCAAAAGCCAAACAACTGTTAACAGATAATACTAAACCCAATAATAAAACATATTTTTTCATACTGCTATTATAGCATAGCTTATTTAAAATAGCGTACCATTTTTTCATTTAGAAATTTACTTATATTATCAGCAACAAATTTGTTAATTTTGGTTTTATTTTGAGTAGAAGTTTGGCTTATTTTTTGTTTTATTTCATTTTTCATTTCTGGGCTCATTGGTGGAACACTGCTTAAATATTCTGCAGTCGCATCAATACTTTTTACATAATTCGCAGTTTGATTAGTATTTGTCGTCATAGAAATTCGATTTAATAAATCAAGTAAATTTTGAACAAGTGGAAATGATTTTTTTTCTATTTGTTTTAATTCTTCATGCGAAAAAATATTTAAAATTTCCGAATCAATTTCTAAAGGACAACCATTAATTTCAAATATAGAAGTTCCTTCTGGAAGAAATTTATAACGACCTGATGGAACATTCTTATTACTAACAGTTAATATATTATCTTTTGACAAATATTTTTTAAATCTATCCAAATCAGGACTATCATTGTTATTGAGTTCTGCTGATAAAACTAAATAGCTATCATTAATTGTTCTATTCATATTACCACCAGAAGTCACATTTTGAAATCCGGTAAAAGCAAATGTTGGTTTGTTATTTGTAATTCTCATGTTTTTCCCTCTTGTTCTTCTAAAAAGCCAAAATAAAAATTTTTGTTAATTATTAAATAATATTTAATAATCTTTAATATTTTCATTTTTTCAGATTACTTATGCTAAAATTAAAAAGGATAGTTTTAGGGATAAAATAATGAGAGATAGATTGCGAAGACGTGAGCCGGAAAATGAAATAGAAAAACGTAGCAAGAGTTTTGATCAAATTTTGGGCTTTTTGCATATCTTTTTTGCTGGTTTTATGACGTTGTTGATTATATACCTGTTTTTTATACAAGTCGTAGATGTCGGTAAATATAGAGCTAGAGCAAGAAGTCAGCGTGTTGGTAGAATTTTTTCTATGCGTGGTGATATTTATGATAGAAACGGAATTAAACTTGCGACAGACAAGGTTTATTCAGATGTTTATGCACACCCTGCAGATTATGATCATTCACCGGAAGAACTTGCTAAAATGCTTGCTCCTATCTTGAAAATGCCTAAAGATACTTTGTTGCAAAAGCTTAAAAAACCTGGCCCTGTAATTACGTTAAAAAAAGATATTGATAGAAGTACTACAAAACAGATTGCAAAACTTCACCTAAGAGAAATAAGTTTAGGAAAGAAAAACACAAGAGAATATCCGCAAGGAACTCTCGCTGCACATGTCTTAGGGTATTATAATTTTGATGCAGATATTGCAAATGGTATTGAATATACCGCAAAAGATAGGCTTGAACATGTTATTAATACTGTAAAATATCAAAGAACCAGAGATGGAAAAATTATTTATGACTTTACAACCGATCCGGTTGCGACGACAACTAACCCTAAAGGTGAAAATGTTACATTGACAATTGATGCGGCAATTCAGCACGTTTGCGAAAAAGAAATTCAAAAAATGGTTGATGAAAAGCATGCAGAACGTGGAACCGTAATTGTAATGAACCCTAAAAACGCCGAAATCTTGGCTTATGCTGTTTATCCGACTTTTGACCCTAACAATTACCGTAAAGCTACTCCTCAACAGTTGAAAAACTGGACACTTACAGATGTATTCCCTCCAGGTTCTACATTCAAAACTATTACTGTTGCAAGTGCAATGGATTTGGGTAAAATTGGAGAACATTCGACTGTTCTTGATACGGGTAAAACGACAATTGGAAAATGGGAAATTAAAAACTATGACTATGCAGTTCATCCATATCCAGGAAATATTACGTTGGAATATTTGTTTGAACATTCAAGCAACATCGGATCTATAAATGTCGCTAAAACGATGTCACCGGCAGAGTTTTACGGAGTTTTGAAAAAATTCGGTTTTGGCTCAAAAACAGGAATAGATTTACCTGGAGAATCAGTTGGTTTGTTGCCATATTGGGCGCATTGGGATCAAGGTATTCATGCTACAATGGCGTACGGATATGGTACTTCTGTTACAGCAATTCAGATGATTTCTGCGGTTCAGGCTTTGGCTAACAATGGGGTTAGAGTTACTCCGCATGTAATTAAGTATTCGCAAGAAGAATATGATAACAAAATTCATCATACGCAGGTTATAAAACCGGAAACAGCACAAGCAGTAACCAGATTGTTGGCAGCAAGTGTTAATAATGGTAAATCTGTTATTAAGATGGATAGTTATAATGTTGCAGCGAAAACAGGTACTTCAAGAAAACCTAAAGAAGGTGGTGCTGGTTATACACCTTACACATACACTTCTACAATTGGCTATTTACCGGCATCAGATCCGCAAGTGTTGATTTACGTAATGGTAGATAGTGCAAAAGTTGGTGCTATTTGGGGGAATACAGTTGCAGGTCCTGTTTTCCATGAGGTGTCAACACAGATTGCAAGAATTATGAACTTAAAACCTGATAAGATTACACCTGTCGGAAAAAATTAATTAAAATATAAATACTAAAGGAGATATAAATGAAACTTGACGAATTAATTGAATATTTAGACTACAAAGACTTAATCAATTTTAAAAATATTGATATAACCGGAATTTCATACAATTCTAAAACAACTAAAAAAGGTGATATCTTTGTTTGTTTGGTTGGAGAGCATACTGACGGGCATGAGTTTGCACAAGATGCAATAAGTTCAGGAGCTGCAGCTCTTTTGGTTGAAAGAAAGGTAGAAGGTACTAAAATTCCTCAAGTTGTTGTTTCTTCAACTCGTCACAAAATTGCTGATATTGCAGACAGATTTTATTCTTGTCCTTCAAAAGGGATTAATTTGATTGGAGTTACAGGCACAAATGGGAAAACGACAGTTACTCACTTAATTCAAAAAATATTTGAAGAAAATAACCAAAAATGCGCATTAATTGGAACTTTAGGTTATAAGCTTTCATCTAATGGCGAATATCGTGATGCAAAACATACTACTCCGCAAGCTCCTGAATTGCAGGCTACATTGAGAATGATTAAGGATGTAGAAAAAATAGACAATGTTGTAATGGAAGTAAGTTCACACGCATTAGATCAAAACCGTGTTGGAGGTTGCAGATTTAATGGTGCTGTTTTTACAAATCTAACTCAAGATCATTTGGATTATCATATCACAATGGATAATTATTTTAAGGCAAAAGCTTTGTTATTCCAGTCTTTGGAAGCTCCTTTGGAAGATGCGGAAGAAATTCCTGAAGAAAAAACTGCGTTTGCGGTAATTAATGCGGATGATGAATATGGTGACAGATTTATCAGTGTTGTACCAAAAGGTGTAAGGGTTTTCACTTACGGAGTAAGACAACAGAGTGATGTTATGGCAAAAGACATTAACTTCTCATTGAGTGGTGCAGAATTTACTCTTGTTACAGGAGATCACGTAAATAATGGCGGAAAACTAGAACATAAAGTAAACCTTCATATGAACGGAATGTTTAGTGTTTATAATGTTCTTGCTGCAGTAACTTCAGCTCTTGCAATGGGAATTGATATTGAAGTTGCGTTAAAAGCTCTCCAAAATGTTAAAGGTGTTGCAGGCAGATTTGAAGTTGTAGTTAAAAAACCGTTGGTAATTGTGGATTACGCTCACACTCCAGACGGATTGGAAAATGTTTTGAAATCAGCAAGAGAGATTACTCCTGCTGATGGTAAATTGATTTGTTTGTTTGGTTGTGGTGGTGATAGAGATGCTACAAAACGACCAAAAATGGGCGCTATTGCGGAAAAATTAGCAGATAAAATTGTTATTACGAGTGACAATCCTCGTTCCGAAGATCCGCAGGTTATTATTACTGATATCATTGCAGGTTTGAAATCTGTTAATACTGAAAATGTAATTGTTGAACCTGATAGAGGAACTGCTATTGCTCTATTGAAAACAATTGCAAATAATAATGACGTTGTATTGATTGCCGGGAAAGGACATGAAAATTATCAAATTTTGAAAGATAAAACAATTCACTTTGATGATAGAGAAGAAGCTCATAAAGTCTTTGAAGGTAGTGTAATTTAATAACCTTTACCCTCGCCCATTTGGGGAGAGGGTAGGGTGAGGGGCTAACATGCAAACCAAACTTATAATAGAACAACATTTTCATGGATGTTTTGGAATTGATTTTAACAAAGCGTCTGTTGATGATGTTTTGTATTTGTCAAAAGAAATTTTGAAATATGGGATTGGTGGAATATTTCCAACCCTTGTTACTGATAGTGTTGAAAATATAAAAAAAGCGACTGCGGTAATTAAAGAGGCAAGTCAAAAACAAACCTCTGATATGGCAAAAATTTTAGGTATTCATTTGGAAGGAATATTTATTAATCCTGAAAAAAAAGGAATACATAATCCAAAACACTTTTTAGCTCCGACGATTGAAAATTATAAATTAGTAGAAGACGATTTTATAAAAATAGTTACTCTTGCTCCGGAAAAAGTTATAGATGCGCAGAAGCAAAGAGGTACAGAGGCAAAGTCTGTTTCGTCAAATGAAAACTTAATATCATACCTTCGCTCTAAAAATATAAAAGTTCAGGCAGGGCATTGTGTTGGTGGTGATTTGACTGGATGTACAGGTGTTACACATTTGTTTAATGCGATGTCTGGTGTTGCTCATAGAGGAGAAACAACTGCACTTTCTGCGCTTGTGGATGATAATATTTATACTGAAATTATAGGTGATGGAATACACGTTTCTGACAAAGCGTTGAAACTTGTTTTTAAATCAAAACCTTTTGATAAAATAATTTTGATAAGTGATAGTTTACCTTGCACTAACTATCCACACCCCTTACGGGAGGGGAAACAGCTCTTGGCTAGCGATAGAGATGTAGGGGCGGGGTGTTATGAATTTACTTTCGCTGATGAAAAGGTTTACTATGACGGAATTAAGGCGATTTCTAAAGAAGGAACAATTGCCGGCAGTACGACAATGATACCGAAAATTATAAAAAGGTTGATGAATACGATATTTCGTACTTCTACTCTTTCCACAACCAATCGAGAGAAAATGCTTTCTCAGTTAGTTTTAAACCCGTATAGTTACCACAATATAGATTTAGATGGTTCTATTGAGTGGGATGAAGATTTTAATATTGCAAAGGTGAATAAAAAATGAAAAGTGACAATATAAAAGCAGGAATAGCAAGAACTCCTCACAGAGGGCTTTTGATGGCTACAGGAGTAAGCAGAAAAAATATGAAAGCTCCTTTTATCGGAATTGCAAGCTCTTTTTCGGATCTTGTTCCGGGACATATTGGGATGAGAGATTTGGAAAGACAAATTGAAAAAGGTATTCATTCCGGTGGTGGACAAGCTTTTATTTTTGGAGTTCCTGCAATATGTGATGGTATTGCTATGGGACATAGCGGAATGCGATATTCTTTACCTTCTCGTGACTTAATCGCTGATTGCGTAGAGAGTGTTGCGGCTGCTCATCAGCTTGATGGGATTGTGCTTTTGTCTAATTGCGACAAAATTACTCCGGGTATGTTAATCGGTGCTTTGAGATTGAATATTCCGGCAATCATTGTTACTGCAGGTCCGATGTTGGATGGCGAGTGCGGAAATCATCATAAATTAACTATGGTTACAGGTTCTTTTGAGGCGGTTGGGAAATATAGAAATGGAGAAATTCCTGAAGAAGAATTGTTGGCGTTAGAAGAAGCTTCTTGCCCGTCAGCAGGAGCTTGTCAAGGAATGTACACCGCAAACACAATGGCTTGTTTGACAGAAGTTATGGGAATGAGTTTACCATATTGTGCATCTGCTTCAGCAGTTTCTTCTCAAAAACGTCGTTTGGCTTTTGAAAGTGGTATGCAAATTGTTGAACTAGTAAAACAGAATATCAAGCCATCAGATATTATTACAAGAAAAAGCTTAAGAAATGCAATTGTTGCGGATTTAGCACTTGGTGGTTCTACAAATACTTTCTTGCATATTCTTGCGATTGCTAATGCTGGAGGTATTGATATTACTTTGAATGATTTTGAAGAATTGAGCGGAAAAATTCACCAGATAGTAAAAATTAATCCATCATCAACTTTGACAATGGCGGATTTTCATAACGCTGGCGGAGTTCCTGCTCTTATGCAGTCAATTGGCGAACATTGTGAACAAAGAGATGAAGATAAACAATTTTATGGAAAAGTTTATAGAAATAAAGAAATTATTCCTGATTATGATAAATCAACATATACTCAAGCTGGTTTGGCGGTTTTGTACGGAAATTTGGCAAAAGACGGTTGTGTAATCAAAACATCAGGTGTTGCTCCTGAGTGTTATACTTTTGAAGGTACTGCGAAAACTTTTGATAGTGAAGAAGATGCGATGAAAGCTCTTGAAAATGATGAAATCAAAGAGGGAGATGTTATCGTAATTCGTTATGAAGGACCAAAGGGCGGGCCTGGCATGAGAGAAATGTTAGCTCCAACATCACTTTTGGTAGGCAAAGGTTTGGGTAAAAAATGCGCACTTATTACCGATGGCAGATTTTCCGGTGCAACAAGGG
Organism: Candidatus Melainabacteria bacterium MEL.A1; assembly: GCA_001765415.1. Classification (GTDB taxonomy): domain Bacteria; phylum Cyanobacteriota; class Vampirovibrionia; order Gastranaerophilales; family Gastranaerophilaceae; genus Stercorousia. Next base: position 687,451 of record CP017245.1, on the reverse strand, counting down.
GAATTTGTGTTGGTCATATTTGCCCTGAAGCTGCTAATGGCGGAGTTATTGCGTTGGTAGAAGATGGTGATAAGATAAAAATTGATATTCCTAATAGAACAATGGAATTGTTGGTTGCAGAAAACATTTTGGAAGAAAGACGAAAATGTATGAAGCCGTTTGAACCAAAGGTTAAGTCAGGATATTTGTATAAATATGCTAAAAATGTTCAAGATGCTTCTCATGGTGCGATAGTTTAGTGCTTTTCGGCGTGTCTAACAAACTTTAAATCATATCCCAAAATGTCTGCAATAATTAACATTTCTCTGTGAGATATTGTTTCATTGCGGAGTTTGTTAGATAAATTGTTAAGAGAATAAGGTTTGTTCAACCGTTTGCTTAGTGCTGCGGCTAATTCGGTTAGTGATACGTTTACGTCTAATAAAATCTTTTTTAAATCATTTATGATCATTTTGTTCAATACTCCATTTATACGTTTAATATTTTACTTGTAGATTAAGTTATACTTAAATAAATTCAGCTCTTCATTAACAATTGAATGAATACGTGTAATAATGAATATATACGTTATTAATCTTTAATAAAGTTAAGGGGCTGTTGTTATGAAAAATATTAGAGAGTTTTTTAAAGTTGGATTTGTGAAAAATAGATTTTGCAACAAGTGCGCAATTGTCTGTGCTGGTAAAAACTTCTCTCTCTTGGGAGAGAAAGCAAGCGTTCGAGTGAAACGAGTTACGCATGCGAGAGAGGGTAACAATTTTGCCGATACGGACTTTTTACTCAAACAACCTGCTTTTACATTGGCAGAAGGTGCTACGCACGTAGCCCATTGGAACAATTCTCGTAAAATAGCTTTTACATTGGCAGAAGTTTTAATCACTCTCGGCATTATCGGAGTTGTGGCAGCTATGACTATGCCGTCATTGGTAGCTAATTATGAGAAAAAGCGAACTGCAACTGCTGTGAAAAAAGCTTATTCGGAACTTTCACAAGCTCTTAAACTTGCGGAAGTTGATTACGGGGATATGGAATATTGGGATTATCCTGATGGATTTGATATTGAAGAAAATAAAGCATTTGTGAATAGATATATTACACCTTACTACAAGGGAGTTACTATGTTGCAAGATGGAATGATTTCAGACTGGACAGGTATATCTGATACTGGAATAAATTTTATTTCTTCAAATGGGACTATATTTTCAGGTAAGCCTAATTCTACAAATGCTTTTTATGTTTTAATTGATGTTAATGGTTTCAAAAAACCTAATAAAATGGGAACAGATATCTTTTATTTTGCAACAAGTACCGGTAAACTTATGCCTGATGGTTGGGAAGATGGTTTGACCAGAGAAATGATATTAAATGGATATTCTCATAATGGGCAGACATATACTTGTAAAACTGCGAGAAGTGAAAATGATGATGCTACAATGCTTGCTCGTCACGCCTGTACTTCTTTATTAATGATTGATGGATGGGAATTTAAAAAGGATTATCCTTGGAAATATACAGGAAGCGGTTCATATTAATTTCGTGATATCATGATGTCATGAAAAAGTTGGAAGATTTCAAAGAAGAAATAAACAAATGCTCCAAATGTGGCTTATGTCAATCTGTTTGCCCGATTTATAAGTTGACAGGTAATGATTGCGCAGTTTCTCGTGGAAAATTTGTGATGCTTGATGGGGTTTTGAAAGGGGATTTAAAGCTCAACAGGAATATCAATAAATATTTAGATTTGTGCTTAAAATGCGACAAATGTTCTAATTTTTGTCCTAGTTCAATAGATGTTTGCAAAATATTGGAAACCGCAAAATACAATTATGAAAAAAATACATTATGGGGCAAATTTATTTTCTTTTTTGAATCAAAATATGTTTTCGGAAATCTTTTGAAGCTATTTAAAATTATAATAAATTCCCATCCCTTGCGTGAGGAGAAACAGCTCATTGCGAGCGAAGCGAGTAATAGAGATGTAGGGGCGGAGGCAAATAAATTGAAACTCCTTTATTTTAAAGGTTGTGTAAACAATATTTTCCCTCAAACAGATAAGTTTCTACATAAATTGTTTGATAATTCAGACGTTGAAATTATTGAAAAAAAATTCGATTGTTGTGGATTGCCATTTTTGTCAAGCGGAAATTTGGAAAGATTTGAAGAAGTTAAAAAGCATAATTTAGAGCTGATGAATTGTGATTTTGATTATATATTGACGGATTGTGCGAGTTGTGAAAGTACGTTGAAATGGTATTTTCAACCGACAAGAAACGATGTTGGGCAAGAAAGCCCAACCTACGATTTGTCATTGCGAGCGAATGAAAAGAGCGTCGCAATCCCATCATTTATTTCTTTAGGAGAATTAATCGCAAATCAGAATATAAAATTTAAGTTTGAAAAACCTATTAAAGTTACGTTTCACAAACCTTGTCACCTTGAAAACGATGATTTTTGGTTAAAAATTATTGAAAATTGCGAAAATGTTGAATATGTAAAAATGAAAGATTACGATGAATGTTGTGGTTTTTCCGGAGAATTTGCAATAAAAAATCATAAAATTTCTATGCAAATATCAAAACAAAAGGCTCAAAATGCAATCAATACAGGCGCAGATTATGTCATAACAACTTGCCCTGCATGTGTTTTGGGGTTGAAACAAGGAATGTTAGGGATAAAAAAATCGCCTAAAGTTTTATCCTTAAGCGACTTTTTAAATTTAGCTATAAATATTTAATTATATATGTGATTTTAGATTGTGCAACAAGTGCGTAATGACATGTGACTTAAATTCGTATCTAAAAAGTATCTATTTCCCCAATTCACTAGCTTTTTTAGTTGTTTGGTCAATTACATCATAGAATAATTTATCCGAATGCTCATTATTCATTACAGAAATTCCAACGAATGTACAACCGCCCTTTGTTGCAACATTATCAATTAAGGTTTGAACCGGAACTTCTCCTCTTTGCATAACCATTTTTGCTGAACCGATTGCGGTTTGTGTCGCAAGTTCAAGTGATTTTTCATAATCAAGTCCCAATTTTTCGCCTGCACGAGCCATATCTTCGATAACTTTATAGAAAAATGCAGGGCCGGAACCAGAAATTGCAGTTACGATATCCATTTGTGTTTCTGTTACTTCAACGGCTTTTCCGATATTTGAAAGAAGTTCAATTACAAATTCTGCATCTTCTTCATTTGCATAAGCTCCTTTGCAAACTCCGCTCATCCCTTCCAAAACAAGTGCCGGTGTATTTGGCATTACTCTGACAACTCTTTGCATTCCGATAATTTTTTCGATTTTAGAAGTTGAAACACCTGCGCAAATAGATACAAGAAGTTTGTCAGGAGTTAGTTCATCTTTAATTTCTTCTAAAACAGATGCTGCATAGTTTGGTTTTGTTGCGATAAATATGATATCGCTTTCCATAACTAAGGCACGATTATCAGTGATGACTTCAATTCCTAACCTTTGTGATGCAAGTTCTGCAATTTCGCAATTAACTTCAGAACCCTTAATATTTTCTTTTGGTAAAAATTTTGATAAAATCGTGCCTTTAATGATAGCACTAGCCATTTTGCCACATCCGATAAATCCAATTTTACATTTTTTGTTCATATTATTTAACCTGCCCCTCTTTTGTAGTTGACTAAATAGTTTTTTTAATTTACATTGGAATTATACGACAAATATAAATTAAAAGGAATAAAGAAAAATGAGACGTACACTAGAAGGAACAAAAATTAAAAGACAACACGTAAGCGGTTTTAGAGCTAGAATGGCAACTCCGGGCGGACAAGAAGTATTGAACAGAAGACGCGCTAAAGGTCGTCATAAATTAGCTATCTCTGCTAAAAAACGTGCTTAATCATCCTTGTTACTTTATTTTTTGTGAAGGGATGAAATTGAAAAATACTTCAAATGCAGCAGGTCTTAATGTTAGACATGCTGTATTGTTGTGAGTGAAAATATTATATGTTACCAAAACAATTTAGATTAAAAAATAAAGCAGCTTTTTCTGCAACATACAGGGTAAAAAACTCTTTCCATAAAGGAGGAGTAACTTTGTTTGCAGGAATTAAAAAGAAAGATAATGAAACTCTAACACGTGTAGGGTTTGTTGTTTCTAAAAAAACTCATAAGAGGGCGGTTAAACGTAATAGGTTAAAACGCTTGATGAGAGAAAGCTACAGACTTGCTTTAAAAAGTAATAATCTGGGCAATTCGCAAAATTATATGTCTTTAATTTTTGTTGGAACAGAGCATGCTTTAGGTAAAAATTTTGCCGAAATTCAAAATATAATTAATAATCTTATACAAAGGTTAAAATAATGCTTGAAGGTATTTTTGCAGAAAATGTTTTAAAACATCCGAATGTCAGACCATATCCGCAACAACCGCAGGAAACTTCCGGATATTACGTCGGTACTCAAGCAATTTACAGGTATTCATTAAAAGATTCTGATTATCCGACATTGATTATATCTGACCCGATTTATGATAATGCAGGAGGAGTTATTACTCCCGGATATTATGAGCTTGCATTATCTGATATGAGAGATTTTTTAATCCTTATTCAATCTAAAAATCCTGTTGCAGTTATTCCTGTTATTAAAATTGAAGAAGATGCGACAGAGCAAGATAGGCTTAATAATAAAGTAGTAAAAAAAGAGTTGAAGAAAGAAGAAAAAGCACGAAAAGATACAAACGAAAAACGTGCTAAAGTCGGTATGTCACCTGATGTTCCACAAGTTTACATGGAAGCTTCTATTGAGTATGAACCAAAAGGTCAATACTACTTAATTAAATATCAGCGTGGAACAATTAAGGCGTGGGGTGCTTTTAAGGGGTAAAATTCAAGTTAATATTTCTTAAAATTCTTTAAAGTTCTGCAATTTTTGTTCCGTAAATTACTTTATATAAATATGTGCAATCATGGAGATTTTTAATTAAATAAGAAAAGGAGTATAGCTTATGGTATAGAAGTTGATAGTGATGAAAAAGTTGATTTAATATTTCGTTACAAATACGCAAATAAATATTTTTTCAGACTTAATATTTAGTATAGTAATGTGCAAAAAATTTGACTAACAAACAATAAGGAGTATTACTTATGAACAAAAAGCAATTAATTATTGCAGCGATTGCCGCAACTCTTTCTGTTTCCGGTGCTTTTGCAGCAACGGATATTACGGGAGTTAACGGTAATAATGGTGTCTTCAATATTACCCCAGACAAATTAAATGGCGAAGTTGGTTATAGAAAATATGACAACTTCAATCTTTCTGCCGGTGATATTGCAAACTTGATTTACAAATATGGTAATAGCAGGGATATTAATACTTTCATTAACCTTGTTCAAAACGGGGTTAAAATTGATGGTATTTTGAATACTATGCGTGATGGCAACTTCTATAATGGACAGGCAGTATTTATTACTCCTGGCGGAATGACAGTTGGTGCATCAGGTGTTTTGAACGTAGGCTCTTTGTCAGTTATTACACCGACAAATGATGCTTATAATAGTTTGAAAGGTGAATATGCAAGCAACAATTTTGCAAACATTAATAACATTTCTTCATTGTTGAATAAATCAAGCAATGTTGGAAATATTTCTATTGATGGTAAAATCCTAGCAAGAGAAGGTGTTCAACTTAGAGGCGGACAAATTAATGTTGGTGCTAATGGTGCAATTGTAAACGGTATTACATCTACACAAGCATTTACAGATAGAGCTACAGCAGCAACTCAAGCTGAAGCTTTGTTTAACAACTTAGTAAATACGAATGGTATTAAAACTGCATCAGCATTTACAAAAAATGGTTCTAACATACAAATCAAATCATCAACCGGTGTTGATATTGCAGGTAAAGTAATTAACGGTGCAGCTGACGCATCAGGTATTACATCCGCTCAAGGCAATAGCGGTGTATTTATTACAAACAGCGGTTCTAACGGAACAAAAATTTCAGGTTTAGTTCAATCTACACACGAATTAAACGTATTTAACAAAGCCGGCGATATGACAATTAACGGAACTCTTAAAAACGAGGGTGCAAACCTTAATGTTTCAAACAAGGGTGGAAATGTTGCTATCGGTGGTACTCTTTCATCTGATCGTGATATCGCAGTTACAAATAATAGTTCTACAGGAAGTTTAGCTTTCTCTGGAACTGCAAAAGGTGCTAACGCAAACTTCGTAAATGAAGGTGCTGGCGGTATGAATGTTACTGGCGCAGTTTCTGGTACAAAAGCCAGATTTATTAACCGTGGCGGTAAATTAGTAATTGCTAATACTGCTGATAAAGTTGCAGCTGACAGAGTTGATGTCGTAAACTACGGTGACGGCGGTGCTTCTATCGGTGGTATAAATGCTGAAAACGGTTTATATGTTGTAAACCATAAAGGTAATTTATCAGTTGATGGACATGTAACAACTGGTGATGATGCAACAATCAGTATTAGAAATGCTGAAACAGCTGGGAAATTAGCAGTTGGCTCAAATGGTCATATTGATGGTCAAGGCAAAGTTGCACTTAGAAATCAAGGTGCAAATGGTATGACTATAGATGGTAAAGTAACCAATGATAACGCTTTAGGTAATGCTGAAACATCAATTATCAACGAAAATGGCGCATTGCTAGTTAATGGTAAAATTAACAACAATGGTAATATGGCTATTAAAAATACTGGTTCAGGTATGACAATCTCTAAAAATGCAGTTGTTACAAACGAAGGTCAATTGAAAGTTAAAAACTATGGTGCTGGCGGTATGACAATTGTTGGCGACATTAATAACACAGGTAATGTTACATTCTACAATGATGCAGGTCAAATGCAACTTGCAACAACAAAAGATGGAACAAAAGCCGGTAATATTACAAATGAAGATGGTAGATTAATTATCTGGTCAAGAAATAACTCAACAGGTATTTCTGCAGCATCTTCTAGTAAAATTATTAACAATGGTAATGGTAATAGCTTAGCTATTAAACATACTGGTACAACTGCAGCTGGTTCAAAAGGTCTTGACCTTCAAGGAACAATTAGAAATGATGGCGAAACTGCAATTAACAACTACAGTGGAGATATGTACATCTCTGGTAATATTCAATCAGACGGTTCTTTAGGTATTATCAACAGAGCTGGTGCTGGTAAAGCTGATTTCGCAAGCGCAGGTTCAATTACAAGTGATAAGAACATCAATATTAAAAACTACGGTTCAGGCGATATGACTGTAAATAACACAATCACAAATAACGGTAGATTGAACGTCATTGCAAACACTGGTAAATTGAATTTAGGTGGTACTGTTCACAACGATAGCAATGGTGCTTTAGATGATAATAACGGTTTCTATGCAGTTTCAAGAGATCAAGGTACAGGCATCAATTTATCAAGTGGGTTTAAAGCAGATGGTGCAGGTCAAAACCTAATTAAAAACATTTCAGGCTCTGAAGGCTTGAGATATGAAGGTAATATCAACGCATCAGGCAGCCAAACTGAATTGTATAACCAAAAAGGTAATATGACAGTTGGTGGAACACTTGCAACTACTGGTGACGGTAAAGTTGTAGTCTTGAACAAAGGTGATGGTATGAAATTAGATGGTATCATTACAAGTGAAAAAGATGCTAAGATTGTAAACAAAGGCTTAGAACACGCTGAAAATAATGCCAAAGTAACTACTCCAAATAAAATTTGGTTCTATGAAAAACTAAAATAATAAGAACTAAATAAATATAAACCAACAATGGAACTTCTTTTGAAGAAGTTCCATTGTTGTATCTAATGACTAAATTTATATTTAAAATCTCATCTAATTTTGTTATCTTTGTTCAAATCTAAAATCAATTTAATCTTTTCTGTATTTCCAAAAATAACAGGCGAATCATATCGTCTGGAAGGGAAAGCGCCATAGTCTAACTTTATATCTAATCCGTTATCTGCAATGAAACTTTCAACAACATCTTTTATTGGTTTCGGTTCTCCGGAACATAAATTTATTATTCCATTAACTTTATCTTGAATACTTGCTTGGACGACCATTTTAGATAATTCGTTTAACTCTATAAAATCAAACTGATTTGTGCCATCTGTAAACGGAAATACTTTTTCTCCTTTTTGAGCAGCTTCAAGAATTTTAGTTAATACTGAGTTGTTAAATTTATCATCTCCGGTGATATAAAATGCTCGTAACCACTTTAGACTAATATTTTTATCTTTAGTATATGTAAACAATAATTGCCTAAGCATATTTTTTGCCATTCCGTAGTAAGAAAGCGGGTTGCAAGGAGTTTCGTCATTAACTTCTCCTTCGTAATAACCAATTTCGTGAGCCGTTCCCATAACAGAAATAGATTTAACACCAGAATTAATCATATTTTTAAGAAAATTAAAATGATAGCTAAGTTCTTGAATATGGCTTTCTGCAAAATGATTAAACCCATCTTTCCAAGCAAGATGAATTATTTTATCAGGAGAACCTAGTATTTCAAATAAGTTTGGATTGTTAGCTTCTTTTAAAATATCCAAATTAATAAAATTAATAGATTTTGGGAGATTTGAATTACTAATATCAGATGCAATAACTTCAATATTTGGAATACTTGCTAATAATTGAACAACATTTCTTCCAATATAACCGTTAGCACCTGTGACAAGTACTTTCATAACCCCTCCTTATAACTCATTAATCCCACTATCTTGCGTTTCAAGGTAACATAAAATTATCGGAGTTTAAATAGAATTTTGTAGATTTTGTTATAATTTGTTACATTTGATGCTAAACATTACTAGCTATAATGATTGTATTATGGTATTTCAAAGGCTCTCTTAAACAGAATGTAGGGTGGAAAAAGCGGAAGCAGTTCCCACCTTCATAATCTAATTAATAAAAAGATGATATAATAAATTTATGTCAAATTACAAACGAATTTATCTACAAGGATATAACTACGTATTTTTTACGATTGTTACTAATAATCGAGAAAATATTTTAATTGAAAATATTGATTTATTACGTAAATCCTTCAAAAATGCACTTGAAAATTTTGCATTCAATATAATTGCAATTTGTGTTATGCAAAATCATTTACATATGATTTTAAAATTAAAAAACATAAAAGAATATCCTAAGATCATTTATTCTATAAAATTCTATTTTTCGCATAGATTAAATAAACATAATAAAATTTCTGAGAGCAAATTAAAAAAAGGTGAAAAAGGAATTTGGCAAAGACGATATTGGGAACATACAATAAGAGATGAAAAGGATTTATATACACATCTTGATTATATTCATTACAATTCTATGAAACATTATCAAATTTTACCAAAAAATTGGAAATATTCAACATTTTTGAAATTTGTTGAAAATGGTTGGTATGATATCAATTGGTGTAATTTAGATGATGTTAATAATATTAATGATTTAAATTTAGAATAGATGATTTAAATATATAACATTTATAAGATGAAAACTTGTGAAGGTGGGAACCGCTACCGGCTTTTCCCACCCTACCGGCTTTCTCCAGCAGCAAGGACAGCTCCCCTAATTGCACTAACACTTGAAACAGTAATTTCTTCTGGGGATACGTCTGGGATTGAAAATTCAGGATTAGTAACTATTTTTGCAGATACATTTTTTTCGTACATTACTCCACTTGTCATTAAAATTTACCTCCTAAAAGATAAGATATTTTATTGTAACATTCTATATTATTCGGGTAGGAAGTTAATGGGAATGTTAAATTATTATTCCCAATTAAAATTATATTTTTTTTATTTATTTTTATCTCTTTTATTTCTGATAATAATAAATCAGTTTTTTTTAGCATATCAAAGCAACAAATACCTATAATGCGTTTATTCGTTAAAAATACGCTGTATGTACCTAAAAAAAGGATGAATATAAAAGAAAAACTACCTAATATTAAATAAAGGAAGAAAGTTTCAGATGTTACCATTTTAATTTTATTTACATCAAAGAAGAAAAATGGTAATATATATCCTCCAATAAAAACGCCTACTAAAAACTCAATAAATATACTAATTCTAACAATTGGTTGGTAAAAATATATAATAACTTCATTTGTATAATAATTTGTGATTTCTCTATTCAATATTTTATAAGAACTTCTAAAAAATAAGAACGCAATCATACTATATAATAATCCTATAATCAGACCCAATATAAGTGTAATATGGTTAAAATCAAAAGAATTAAAATGTTTAACTATATAACTTAATACTACTAAAGCAGTGCAATATGATAATACTAATACACAAGCAAATCCAATTAAAATAACTATTAAATTTTTAATTTTTATCATCACTTCTTCATTACCTCTTCACTAAAATTTGCAGAAACTATTCTATACGACACTTATTGCTTCTTAACTATTTCCCAAATGTACACCAAATAAAATATCTGTCTATTAGTCAAAGGTCTATATTTTTTTGAATACTTTCTCGTACACGATACTATATACATAAAACTTTGTCAAACTCGTATTTTACAGCTATTTAAAAAATCAATCTGTTCATTTAACAATTTTTGTAATTCGTATTTTTCTTTTATTGTTTCTCTAGCTGAAATTCGTATATTTGAATACTTTTCAGGTTCTTCAAGTACCGAATTTATTTTTTGTGTAAGTAAATCTATATTATAGAAATCTGTTAAAATACCGTTAAAACTATCTTGTATCAATTCTTTTACCGGTGCTGTATCCGATGCAACTATGCAACAACCTGTAGCCATTGCCTCTAATAAAGACCAAGACAAAACAAACGGATAAGTCAAATAGACATGGCATCTGGAAACTTGTAATAATTTTATATATTCTGCATATGGTAAATTTCCAACAAAATGAATTCTGCTTAAATCTAAATCTAGTTCTCGTAACATTTTTTGTTTAAAAGTATCATTTTTCAAGTGACAACCATAACAAACTCTATCCTCTCCACCAATAATCACTTGCATATTTGGTCGGATTTTTTGTAATTGTTCTACTGTTTTCATAAATTCAGGAAAACCTCTATATTCTTCCATTCCCCTTGTTGCATAAGTCAAAATTTCATCTTCTTTTGTAAATCGTTTTCCCTTGAACTTAACTTTAGCCTTAATTTAGGTTTAAACATTGTCTTGATAATATTCTCGGTATATTCACTAATAATTTTATATGGATTACTATTTCCTATACGATAATAAGAGTAATTTTATAACAATCTTATTTTATTCTTTTTCTTTCCGCCCCACCTAAAATTTTTAATAATATCTTTTTTGCCATTCCTTAAACTCAAAATTATTTATTAACTTATTATAAGTTTCCTCTAATATATTCAATAACAGAGCATGTTCTTTATAAGAATATCTTTCTAATTTTGGAATAGTTATTCCATTTTTAAATTTTACAGTAACCGTAAAGTCTTTTAAGTCGTCGTATGTAAATTCTGATTTACCTTGCTCTATAAAATTTTTTACATAATCTTGTGCCAGTTGTTTTATTTTTCTATTGTTTGTTGTTCTGCTTTTAACTTTTCTAATGATGTCTTTCTTCATCAGTCTGTTTTGGATTGTATCTTTCTCCACCTTCTTCCGCTGCCTCAATATGACAAATTTCTCCAATTAATTTATTTTTATTGTTAATAATTTTATTTTTACATCCAGGGAATGCACAACAATTCCCGGATTTTGCAAATAAGGCTCTTAATGTATCTAATTTTGGAGCTTTTCTTGTCATAATAACCTCTTGTTTATTTCATTGTATCACAAATATTGGTAGCTCGGCGGCTCATAAGACGCTTTTTAGTTTTACTTCCGTGCTTGATATAATCAGTGTTATTGGTATTTATATTATTACCTTATAATAACTAAAGGGTCTGTTGCTTGTTTAAGTTTTCTAATATACTCTTGACTAATTTGTACTTGTCCTTTCAAATACAGTAATGGATACATAACGATTTTGGTTAATTGCCATTTTACATTATTTAAAAACTTATCATCTGTATATAATCCACTTGTCCACCTAAAATAATGTCCATGTGTAACTTGTGAATTTAAATTATAATCGCTAAAAACTAAGTCCCTATATTCTGCTTTAATTTCTTTAAGTGGCGGAAGTTCAGAATACATTTTTTCCATATCCATAAAAAATGGTTTTCTTATTCTTTTATCAGTTTTAAAAAATTTATCAATCTTATCAAAGTTATCATTTGTTAATTTACATTCATTTATTTTTGATTTTTTAATTAAATAGTCTTGATTTTCTTTTGATAAGTTTTGTTTAAATCCTTTTTCAAATTCAGCAGTAAGTCTATCCCACTCAACCTCATATCCTGTACCAATTTCCATATCTTTTTTTAAATTTTTCAAAGATATAAAAGTATTTTTTAGTTCAATAAGTTGGCAATCAGAAATATATTCCGCTTGTTTTTCTGGATATACAGTTAAGTAACAGAATAATAATGTGCTTTCTAAAGCACTTCTAAGAATAATCAATATTTCATGTGGGAACTGTTCTGCTAATAAAACATTTATACACTCTAAATGAGAAATTGTTTTTCGTAATAATATCGTACGCGGTTCCCCAATTTGATAACCAATTTCTTGATAAACATTAAAACAAGCTTCTATTAAATTATTTAAGTTGAGAACTTTTACATATTCCATAATATTATTTTAATATAAAAATTTCGCTCAACACCGCTCCTACAAACATACCTACAATAATTGTAGGTATAAATAAAATTTACATAAAAATTCTAGGTACTTGATTTTTATTTTTTACGGAGCATAATATAGATGTTGAGTGTATTCCACTCACGTACAAATTGAATATCGCGGGATGGAGCAGTCTGGTAGCTCGTCGGGCTCATAACCCGAAGGTCGTTGGTTCAAATCCAGCTCCCGCAACCAATTATAACAAGGCTTTTGGATTTTTTCTAAAAGCCTTGTTTTTTGTTTTTCCCGATTATTTCCCGACCTGTTTAACTGATGTCATTAGATTTTTATTGATTTTCAAATAATGGTAATTTTTCTTTTTGAAAATTTTCCGGCACATATTTTATAATCTCAACCTGCTCTCTTAAAAATTTCGGCAAGTGTTTGATCCCGTTTTGGGCGTTGCCCTCTGTAAAATAACATTTTCTTGAAACTGTACCAACACTAGGATAAGATATTCCTAACGCTCTTTGTTCCTCCCGACTTACATAGCTCAAGCTAAATGGTTTGCCCTTATAGTGAACGCAATAAACCTTCTGCGTGTATGAAACAATTTTATGTATTCCGTTTTTCTCTGTATTATTTTTCATTTTTCTTGTTATCCTCTATTTTCTTAAATTCTTCATCAGTAAAAATAATCAATCCCACAAGCACAAGCAAAATGCAGGCGAATAGAATTGATAGTATCCTTTATACATTACTGCTCCTTTGCTTTGTTGATAATTTCTAAAATATCGTAAGCACCTGTATTAGAAGTGAGTTTATCACTTTTATCAAAATCGCTATTATCTCGTACGTAATTTTCAATCTCATCAAGTGCTCGTTTATACTTTTCTGAAATTTTACATATTTCTGTATTTTCAATAGAGATGTTTCTAATACCTATTCTGCATCCTCTAAGTTCTTCTTTTAGGTTCTTACACTCCTGCTCTTTGGCTTGTAGTTGTGTACAGAATTTGGCATTACAATATTTTCCACTCCAAAAATCTCGTGAAAGTTTATTATAGGCATCAATTCTTAAATTAATTTCTTGTTTAAATTCTTCACAACAACTATTATGTTCTTGTCGCAATTCTTCATATTCTTGCTTTGCACGCTTGAGTTCTTTTTCTAAAAATTGCATTCTTACAGAACATAATATATTGCATTTTTTATATTGCTTAACGACTTGGCAAAATTAAGATTAGAGGTACAATTGACTATATTGACTCTGATATAACAGGTAATGGAAAAATAACAATACTTTGAGATATAAAATGGAATTAAAAGTTGCTGGACATGTTGATAGATTATTCTCAAGCAATAATGATTACTACTTTGATGTATTTTCAGATAAAGGTTTCCACTAGATTGAACTTAAAATAGATACTAATCAATAATTTTGAATATTAGTCACTTGGATAATTGTACGGTTACTAATATAGTAGTACTATACTCGTGTGGTAAAATTACATCCAAATTATGATTGATATTGAAGGAAAAGAACATTTATTAGATGCAATTTTTGAATATTGCGAAGATATAATAACCGTCAAAGATTTAGATTTAAAATATATCGCTTATAACAAAGCTTTTATAAAATCTATTGTTAAAGGAAATGAAAAAACACAAATTATTGGGAAGTCTGTTGATGAAGTTTTCCATAATAATGAGTGTGCTCAAGTTGTAATAAATAATACTCAAAAAGCAATCTCAGATTTAGAAACAAACTGTTATACTTTCAGACATAAGATACATGGAGTTAATAAAATAATTAAACAAACAACGACTCCAATTGTTAGAGATGGAATTGTTTGTGGAGTATTATCCGTTTCTCGAGATGTAACAAGAGAAGAAAATTTGAAAACAAGATTGCTAGAAAAGAATTATCAACTTAATACGTTGTTGGAGAATTTACCTCTTCTTGTTTACATGAAAGATAAAAATAGAAATCTTGTTGTTGCAAATAATGAATCTAGGAATTTTGTTCTGAATGGTATTGATTCTTATTCTGATGGGGTTGAAATCGATATGAAAGATGCTTTGCCAGAAGTTGAAAATGAAGATAATTATGTTTTGCAAAACAAGAAGCATTTACGAAAAGAAAAGGTTGTAAAAGGTTCTGATGGAAAACAACACTGGTACAAAATTCATAAAGCTCCAATTTTAACTTCCAATAATGAAATTAATGGCTTAGTAGCTATTGCAAAAAATATTGATGCAGATAAAAAATTAGAACATCAACGAGATTTATTTTTGGCTACTTTATCACACGATTTGAAAAATCCATTGCAGGCTCAAATTAGTTCTCTTGAAATGTTGTATCGAGAGTATTATGGGAAAATAGACGAAGGTCATCAAGAGGTTATGGCATTGATTATTGAATCTGCGAAATATATGAAAAATATGCTCTGTACTCTTTTGAAAACTTGGAAACAAAATAACGGAATTATTCAACTTGTTTATTCTAGATTTGATATTCTTTCTTTAATGACCAAATCAATAAGAGAGGTTAGAGATTTGGGTAAAATTAAAAATGTAGAAATTCGGTTTAATTCCAAATTAACAGAAGATGAAAAATTGATGTATGCAGACGAAAATCAATTACGCAGAGTTATTGGTAATATACTCAACAATGCGATAAATTATGCTTTTGAAAATAGCGTTGTGGATATTTCCATTAAGTTGGAAAATGGTTTTTATGTTTTTGATTTTAAAAATGAGAGTGAAGAAATTTCTGAGAGTTTGAAAGTGAATATTTTTAACAAATATGTTTGCGGAAACCCTTTAGAATCAAATAGTGGAGTTGGTTTGGGTTTATATTTTTGTCGAAAAATTTTAGAAGCACACGATGGCACAATCAGTCTTGATAATATTGGGACAAAGAATACTTTTTCAATAAAAATTCCGAAATTGGACGAAAAATCTGCATTAATTACCGAAGTCGCATTGTAAAATTTTTGGATAATTTAAAGGTTGAGCATCATACCAAGATTATTGATATTCTTTAAAATCCGCTAAAAATTTATATATTTTTTTAACAAAACTTTATCAAAATATTGTTAAAAGTTTCTGCTTATAATAAAATTAATAGACTTGTAGGCTGGAATTTGAGGATATTATGAATAGTAAAAAGATTAAATTGATTGCAATTTCTGTTGCTATGGTATTAAGTACGCAAATTGTATTGGCAGAAGATTTAATTAATGATTTTGGCGGATTAACAGATGCCCTAAAAAATGCAACGGGGTCTTCTGTTACTGTAAAATTGGGTAGTGATATATCAGCTACTGCTATTATCACAACAGGAACGAATACTCCAAAATCTGTTACAATTTTGGGAGAGGGTAAGAAATATACAAGTAATATTCTTGCATTTGATGTCAAACCTAATACAACACTTACATTAAACAACATTACATTGGATAGTATTCAACACGCTTCGAGTTGGGGCGGAGCAATGTATAATGAAGGTACTTTAATTCTTGACAATGTAACTTTTAATAATGATATTGCAAAAACTCCAAAGGCTGTTGGAGGTGGAGCTATGGCTCTTGTTGCGACAAATGGAAATCCTGTTTCTACGACTATTAAAAATTCTACTTTTACTAATAATTCTACTGAATCTAATCCTGTCTACGAAAATAACGGCGGGGCGATATATGTTTATGGAACTTCTTCTAAGCTGGTAGGAGATAATACTTTAAAGATAAGTGATTCTCTTTTTGAATCAAACCATACAAATAAAACTGGTGGAGCTATCGGAGTTAATAATCTAGGACCATCAAATTTTGAAATTGAGATAAATGATACAACTTTTACAAAAAATAATTCTACTGGTTATGGTGGAGCAATCGATGTTACAACTGGTGGCACCGGAAATGTAACTATTAAATTGGATCATGCAACTTTTAATAGCAATAAATCTGGATCTGACGGAGGAGCTATTGCTTATGAAAAAGGAAATATAACCAGCAATATAATTAATAGCACATTTACAAATAACACTGCAAATAACGGTGGGGCGATTTATAATGGGATTAAGAACCTAACAATCTCTAATACAATATTTGATGGTAACAAAACTAATGATGGTGGAAAAGGTGGTGCAATTTATAACGCAGGAAATATAAGTTTAAGCCAAACAGAATTTAAACAATCTACTGATACGATATATATGGCAAATGACTCTGCTGCTGCTTTTAGTGGCACAAATACATTAAATGGAAGTATTAGTAGTGAAAATGCAACTAGCGAAATAAAAAATAAAGGAACTTTAATTTTAAATGCGGATAATTCTGGTTATACAGGAACTTATACTCAAGAATCAGGTCAAACTGATGTCAATGCTTCTTCAACATTCTTTGGAGGAGAAACAACAATTGCGGGTGGTGTTTTAAATTGGAATACGTTGAAGAATTACAATAGTACATTGAAAGTAGAAAAAGGTTCATTGAACATCGGAAATGTTAGTAAGGCTTCTTTGTCGTTGAATAACAATAGTTATATTAAAAAAGATACTTTAGTGAATATTAACTCAAAGGGAGAAATTAAATTAAACGGTGGAAGTATAACTCTAGATGATAATGATATTTGGGCTGGAAATATTTCTATCGGAGATGAAAATACCGTTGGAAGTGGAACTTTGACAATTGATGGTTTGACTTCAAATGGTGGAATTTTTGCTAATGGTGGAACTATAGATATTATTAGTGGAAGATTGACTGCTTCTGCAGGAGATGTGATAAAAGAAGCAACAACAGTAAAAATTAAAGATGATGCATTGTTGGCTGTTCGTGGCGGAGATGTAACATTGGGTGCAACTACTGATTGGGCTTCTAAAGGCGGAGTTCTTCTTACTGATGGAACTTTAACAGTTAAAGATTTGTCGAATGCTAATGGAATATTCCAAGCAAATAGCGGAAAATTAATGCTAGAAAATTCTACATTTACTGTTGGAAAAGATAGTTTTATCAATAGTAGTGTTGAAACAAATATTGATTCAAATTCAAAATTACAAATTACAGATAATGGCTGGGTAACTATTGGAGATAATGATATTTGGAATGGTGAAGTTTCATTAGCTGGTGGTACTTTAAATTATGAAAGGACTGAAAGTACTAGTTCTACAATGACTGGTGACTTGATTGCTACAAGCGGAAACTTAAACTTGTTAAAAAATTCTTATATAAACATCAAATCACCAAGTAACGTTGCACAAGCTGTTTCTGTTGATATTCAAAAAGGAGCAACTGTTGAAATTAGTCATGGTGCAGAATTTAATCTTGACTCTAATGATAAATGGAATGGTTTGATTAAGAATGAACTTGATGGAATTTTTAAAACTGATAATGTAAATAATTCTGCTTTTGGTGGAATGTTGCAACAAAATAAAGGCGTTTCAATATTTGATAACAACTCAAATATTACTATTGATGGGAAAGATAGTTATATTTTAGGCGGAACGGTTGAAATTAAAAATGGTTCTGCATTAAATATCGGTAGTGGTGTTGCAGATAATCATTTCTTTGTAAGTGATTTGAATATGACAAATAATTCAGCATTAAATGCAATGAACAGTGTATTAAACAAATATCAGATTTCAAATGATATGATTGTTGAAGGCAAGAACAACCTTTCTATCGATATTGATGGACGAAATAAAGTTGGAGATGCTTTTATTATCAATAATTTGACCTCGAATACCGATGGTACACTAAATGTTGCTGATTTTAATTTTATTGGTCTTGCTCCAATAGATAGACAGTTCAAAATTAGAGTATTTGATGCAAATTCAATTAATGATAAGGTTAATTTTACTTCAACAGATAAAGAAATTTTTACTCCAATAGGTTATTATAATCTTCAATCTGCTGGTGGCGGTTGGTACACATCCAATATGACTCGTTACAATCCTCAAGTATTTAGAGGGCAAGTTGCAACTTTGGCGTCTTTCAACAATCAATTGATGATTGACGATATGTTGTTAAATCACGTGACACTTGATAGCGAAAGATTATTAGCTCAAAGTAAAAATGCTAATATTTACGCCTCAACACTTCCTCAATTTGCACCTTATCAATATAAAAAGGAAGATGGTGGATTGTGGTATAAATCATATGTAAACTTTGAAAATTTGTCCTTAACTCAAGGATTAAAAGTCGGTAATAATTCATATGGTTCATTAGTTGGTGCAGATTTCCCTGTTATCAAATTGAAACATGGTTGGAGATTAATGCCAACAGCTTATATTGGCTATAATGGTGCTCACCAAACATTTAATGGTGTTGGGATGTATCAAAACGGCGGTCAAGGTGGCTTGATGGGAACATTTATGAAAGATAATTTCATTGGTTCTGTTGTTGCTTATGGCGGAGGATATAATAATGAAATGTCTGTTGCTGGGAATACAGATAGAGCGGGAAATTGGTTCGCTGGCACTGCTGCAAAATTAGCTTACAACTTCCATCCAACTAAGCATTTCACCATCCAAC
This sequence comes from Candidatus Melainabacteria bacterium MEL.A1, assembly GCA_001765415.1. GTDB lineage: Bacteria > Cyanobacteriota > Vampirovibrionia > Gastranaerophilales > Gastranaerophilaceae > Stercorousia. The sequence goes on along the minus strand of CP017245.1, from coordinate 668,253 downwards.
CAACAGCATTTATGTCATATAATATTTTTGGTCGTCAAAATTGGGGAACGGATTTTGGTTCTATGAGTATGAATTCTGGATTGTTGAATGGAATTAACGTCGCTCCTGGAATGAACTTTATTTATGCAAGAGAATCATGGAGTGTATATGCAACATTCCAATATATGTATAATATCAATGACCAAGTTGGTGGTAGAGCAGGAAATGTTGATTTAGCAAGTGTAAAAATGGAACACGGATATATTCAATATGGCTTAGGTGTAACTAAAACATGGAAAGATAGATTAAACTCGTTCTTCCAAATCGTATTTAGAAATGGCGGTAGAACAGGTGTTGGCTTCCAACTAGGCTTGAACTATACATTTGATTGGTTTAGCCCATCAAAAACTAAATCTACTAAAGCTACAAAAGGTGAAAAAACGATAATTAAATCATTATCAATGAAATAATAAAACGGGTGGCGGAGTTGAAAACTCCGCCACCCGTTCTTTAGAATTCGCTACCTATAATTTCTTTCAAATCATTTTCTGGAGTTGTAGTTGGTTGTATATTAAATTTTTCAACTAAAAAGTTTAATATACTTGGAGAAACAAAAGCCGGAAGAGTTGGCCCAAGTTTTATATTTTTAATATTTAAAGAAAGTAAAGTTAACAATACACAAACCGCTTTTTGTTCGTACCAAGATAAAACAATAGATAAAGGCAACTCATTAACTGAACAATTAAAAGCTTTAGCCAACTCAATTGCAACTTTTATTGCTGAATACGCATCATTACATTGTCCCATATCAAGAATTCTTGGGATATCTTCAATTGTTCCTAAATCAATGTCGTTAAATCGATATTTCCCACAAGCAAGAGTTAATATTATACTATCTTTCGGTGTTTTTTTAACAAATTCGGTATAATAATTTCTTCCAATTTTCGCACCATCGCACCCTCCAACAAGAAATATATGACTTATTTTCTTGTTCTTAATTAATTCAATTATTTTATCCGCAATCGAAAGAACTGTATTATGTCCGTAACCAACTGTAAGAATGTCACCGCCATTTATACCGGTCATTTTTTTATTTTCTTTATAACCACCAAGCTCAAGGGATTTTTCAATTACAGAAGAAAAATCTTTTTTATCACAAATATGAATACATCCAGGATATTCCACAATAGAAGTTGTAAAAACTCTATCCTTATAACTTCCTTTTGGAGGCATTATACAATTTGTTGTAAATAAAATAGGTGCCGGAACATTATCAAACTCCTTTTGCTGATTTTGCCAAGCGGTTCCAAAATTTCCTTTTAGGTGGGGATACTTTTTTAATTCCGGATATGCATGACAAGGCAACATTTCACCATGCGTATAAATATTTATACCCTTATCTTTGGTCTGCTCAAGTAATAATTGCAAATCCTTTAAATCATGCCCTGAAATAATTATAAAAGGACCTTTTTCAATATTAGTAGTAACTTTTGTCGGTTCAGGATTCCCAAACGTTTTAGTATTTGCTTTTTCTAATAATTCCATACATTTTAAGTTTATACGTCCCACTTTCAAAATAAGTTTTATCAATTCATCTGACGAAGTTTCTTTAGCCAATTCTTTTAATGTCTCGTAAAAGAAGTTGTTAACCTCTTCACTTTTATAACCTAAAATCCATGCATGATAAGCGTATGCAGCCATTCCCTTTAATCCAAATAAAATTAAAGATTTTAAACTTCTTAAATCTTCACTGCAATCCCAAATATCTTTAACATCAAATTTAAAATCACAAGAAATTCTATTTTTAAATTTTTCAGTCAAATTTTCTATTGATTTATTATCAAAATTTACGTTAGTAATTGTTGTAAATAAACCATCGATAATCAGCTTTGTATTCTCATCATTGATATTCCCGCAGTTAGCAAGTTCAATAACAGAACTGGTTAATTTATCTTGTAGGTTTGCAATATCCGGGTCTTTTCCACAAACGCCTTTTTGGGTGCAGGCTTTATGAAATGCCGTTTGCTCACATTGAAAACAAAACATACTCATATTTTTTACTCCTTATTATTTTCTCAATTTACTCAATTGAGATATAAGTATTTTTTTACGAATATAAAAAATATGTTATTATACAATTTACTAATATTGTATTTTATCAGGGTTGCAGAAAAGTCAGATATGTCCTATTTGCATCATTATAGAGTCCTATAAAAGTCTAATTTTATATTGCCTTATTTATATCTTGTCTAGTGATTAAACCTTTGATTTTATTGTTTTTATCCACAACTACTAAACATTGAGCGTTATTTGAATGTAATCTAAAATATGCAATATACAAGTTTTCTGAAGGTTCTATGGTTACAGGAGAAGGGTTCATCAGCTTATTAATTTCTGTGTTCGTATCAACTCCTTGAAAAATCGCATCTTCAATATCAGACTTTGTAATCAAACCTAACAACTTATTTTTATCATTTTTAACAGGGTAAGTTTTGAAAGAATAATTTTTAATCTTCTCTTGAACCATACTAATTGTCATATTTGAAGAAAAACATACCAAATCTGTTTTCATATAATTTTTCACTAACAAGCTACTCAAAAGTTTTGCTTCCGGAGATTTAACCTGATTTACTATCAAAGAAGCATATATCGGTCTATGATTTAGTTTTTCTGCTATCAAATCCGCAATTGCAGCACTCAACATAATCGGTAAAATATGAGTATATCCAGCTGTCATCTCAAACACCATTACAACAGCAGTAATCGGAGTTCTTGCAACAGATGCAAGAAACGCCCCCATTCCTATCATTGCCATCACAACAACATCAACGTGAAAACCAAACATATTAAATATTGATGCCACAATATAACCTAAAAAAGATCCCAACATCAACATTGGCAAAAATATTCCACCAGCAGCTCCAGAACCAAAACAAAAAGGGGTTACAAAAAACTTCACTGCAAATACCAAAACGACAACAGACAAAGCTAATTTATGTTGCAACAACAAATCTACAGACAAATTTCCTGAACCCAACACATACGGAATAAAAATACCAATTACACCAATTCCAAATCCCGCAATTGCAGGTTTCAACCAATTTGGAATTTTATCCATTTTTTCAAAAAATTCATTATTTTTATATATTATTTTTGCAAAAGCAACCCCTAAAAATCCGGCAACAATACCTAAAATAATACAAACCGAAATTCCCTCGAAAGACAAATCGTGCGTAATATAAGGAATTGTAAACGATGGATTATTTCCTAAAAAATGTCTTGCAACAGAAGATGCAGTAACTGTTGCAACAAGAACAGGAAATAGCAATGAAGCAGAAAACTTATTAACCAATTCTTCCAAAACGAAAATCGTTCCGGCAATCGGAGCATTAAAAGTTGCACCAATTGCAGAACCTGCTCCGGCTGCAATTAGTTTACCTTGATCCGTTCCCTTCATTTTAAAAATCTTACCAACTAAAGCACCTGCCCCAGCCCCGAGTTGAACACTTGGACCTTCTCTACCCAGTGACAATCCAGTACCAATTCCTGCAACACCGGCAAGAAATTTAACAACAATAGTTCGAACCCTTGTAATATTCCCCATTCGAGCCATAACCATTTTCACAAATGGAATTCCACTCCCTTTAGTTTCCGGTGCAAATTTAAATACCAAAACACCGGAAATTAATCCACCCAAAGTCGTTATTAAAGGGAAAATTAATAATTTGTGACTTAAATCGAATTGAGAAATAAAATTTTGAATAAATCCAAATAATTTATTTATACTTACCTTAAAAAACACAACCAACAACCCGGAAATTAAGCCAACCATTACGGCTTGAAGTATAATTTTACTTCTTGCAATTTCTTGTAAAAAATAACCTGTTTTTTGAAAAATTTTTCTACTCAATCCCATACAACAACTATATAATAAAAATATTTCTCCCTCAATCCTATGATTTTATTCAAAAATGTTTGATATTTTACAAAAAAAGTTGTATAATTGGCAAGTAACGATATTTTAATGAGGATTTATATATGAAATTACACATGCAAATTCTAATCGCATTAGGTCTTGGAATTAAGAGAAACTGGCACATTTTCTTTGGTATTATTTTGGGGGTTGCGGTCGGAATATTTTTACACGGACATGAATATCCGCTTGTATCAACAGTTTTAACTTTTATTGGTCAAGTATTTATCAGATTAATCCAAATGGTTGTAATTCCACTTGTTGTTTCGGCAATTATCATTGGTATTACAAGCATTGGCGACAACAAACAACTTGGTAAATTCGGAACAAAAATGATTGCATATTATGGAATTATTACTGTTGCTGCAGTAGTAATAGGTGCAACATTAGCTTTAATTTTCCAACCAGGACTTGGAGCGGCGCATTATATTACAGAAAATGCAGCTAGCGAAGTTCAAACATCAGTTGCAACTGCTATGGCGCAACAACAAGGCAATATCCTTAACATATTCTTAGGATTTATTCCAAACAATCCAATGCACTCATTTGCATCTGGGGACATGGTTCCTATCATCGTATTTGTTCTTATGTTTGCAGTTGCACTTGCAAAAGTCGGAGATGTAAACAGACCAATCGTGTCGTTCTTTGAATCTGTATTTGCAGCTACAATGAAAATTACCGATTGGATTATGTACTTTGCAGCTCCAGGTGTATTTGCATTAACTGCAAGTGCCGTATCAAGCTTTGGTATCGACATTTTCAACAGTATTTCAAAATACCTATTGGTATTATTTATAGGATTTATGCTTCAATTGTGCGTAGTATATCCATTATTCCTAAGATTTTTCTCTAAAGTAAATATCGTTATGTTATATTCAGCAATTGCAGAAGCCATGATGGTTGCTTTCGGTACAGCAAGTTCTTCAGCTACATTACCGTTAACAATCGCTTGTTGCGAAAAGAGAGGAATTTCTCACAAGATTTCTAGTTTCGTACTTCCATTGGGCGCAACTTTAAACATGGATGGAACTGCTTTATTACAAACAGTTGCAGTAATTTTCTTGGCACAAGCTTATGGTGTAGCATTAACTCCATTCCTAATAATTGAAATCGCATTATTAGCAATCGTTTCATCTTCAACTTGTGCAGGTATTCCGGGTGCAGGTTTAATTACAATTGCGTTAATACTTAACGGAATGGGATTAAGTCCGGAACAATTGGTTGCAGGATTTGCGTTCTTGTTCACAATTGAAAGAATTACAGACATGATGAGAACTTTAGTTAACGTAACATCTGATGCGGTAGTCGTTGCAGCCATTGCCGACAACGAAAACGAAATAAATTACGATTTATTAAACAATCCGGCAGCCTACGAAGACATCGCATAATCAAGAAAAAACTTAAACTCAAAATAAAAAGATGAGAAAATAATTTCTCATCTTTTTTACTATATTCCTTTTAATATATTGTAAAATATTTTCAAATACTCTCGATTATTTTTTATCAAATCCAATTTTTTATGGATGTAAGAAAACATTTCATCCACACCAATTTGTTCACCAAAAGAAAACAAATCTTCTGCACTTATATTCAAAGTTTCAAGTATTTTTTCAAGCGTTTGTGAAGTCATAAAAGCGTTACCCGTTTCAATACTGCTCAATGTATTTGTCGCAATACCGATTTTTTCAGCGAAAACTTCTTGACTAAGCCCCTTTATCTTGCGAAGTTCTTGAATCCTTTTACCTAATTGTTGCTGAATGTAACTTTTCATAAAAATAACCTCAAGATTAATTATAACGGCTTAATTGAACTATTCTAATAATGTTATACGTATTGTATATACATGTTAAACATGGTATAATAATAAATATAATTGGAGGATTGTTTATGAAAAAAGAAAGCAAAATTGCATTTACTTTGGCTGAAGTACTAATTACAGTGGGCATAATTGGAGTTGTTGCGGCAATGACTATACCTTCATTAATCCAAAGTTATAAAGAAAAAGCGACTGTTACTGCCGTTAAACAGAGTTATTCAATTTTTGCGCAAGCTCTAAAAATGGTTACAATTGATAATCCTGACCTGAGTGCTTTAACTGACAGCAGTTTAAGTGCAAAAGAAAATTCTCAAATAATGTTCAAAGAAATAAGCAAACATATAAAAAAGGTTAAAAGTTGCGATGTCGACAAAAAATGTATGGGAAATACCTACTATCTAAATTTAAACAACGAAAAAGTAAGTAACTGGGACACTTATAACAATCTTGTTACAGGTGTTTTAGCAAATGGAACAAGTTTTTGGATATTAAGTTTACCGGCATCTATTTCTGGGGAAGAAACATACGCAGGACAAATCGGAATTGACATAAATGGAAATAAAAGACCCAATAAATTTGGGGTAGATTTTTTCTGGTTTACATTTGGTATGGATGGGAATTTATATGCAGGAAGAAGACCTTCCAATGAAAAGACTCCAGCCGGAGAATATAATAATTGTGAACTGGGAGGTTCAGGACTTAGTATATATAATGGCTATGGTTGCTCCGAATGGATTATTACACATGGAAACATGGATTATTTAAAAAGAAATGTCAGAAAAAATCCATCAAAATAAGTCAAAATTTTCATGCTAAACTAATCTTATGAAAACAGACGAAATTGCATCAAAATTTTTAGGAAAACGAGTTAGCGGAAGCGAAAATTATGACCCGTCATTGCTAGTCGCTATTCCAAGAGAAGAAAACCGGAAACAATATAATTTGCAAAACGACAAACTTCCATTTTGTGGTTGGGATATTTGGCACGCTTATGAATTTTCAGCAATGACAGAAAATGGCATTCCAGTGACCAGATTAATAAAACTCAAATACTCTTGCAATAGTGAATTTTTGGTTGAATCTAAATCTCTAAAATTATATCTAAATTCATTCAATATGAGCCGTTTTGGGCAAAATATTGAAGAATGCCTTAAAATTTGTAAATCAAAAATAGAAAAAGATTTATCTGAAAAACTTCAAACTGAGGTTAGAATAAACTTTATTGACAATAAAACACAAAAAGTTCAAATATTTCAAAATTTTCAAAACATTATGCAGTTTGTCAATGAAAAAGACATAACTGTTGAAAAATTTAAGGAAGCACCTGAAGTTTTGCAAACCAAAGAAAATGAAGAAACAAAAGAATATTATTTAACATTTGATTCTTTGCGTTCAAACTGCCGAGTTACGCACCAACCGGATTTTGGAGATATGTTTTTGTATTACAAATCAAAAAAACATATTACTGAAAAAAGTCTGGTAAAATATTTAAGTTCTTTTCGTTCAGAGTATCATTTTCACGAAGAATGTTGTGAAATGATTTTCAAAAGATTATCAGATATTTTGAATAAAGGGGATAAATTGTTAGTTTGTGCGCTATATACACGTCGTGGCGGAATTGATATCTGCCCTTCAAGATGGACAAAAAATTGCGAAATAAAAGATGTAGAAATTCTTAACGATATAACAAAATTTGCAAGAGGAAGTATTAAGCAATAATGAATAACAAAAAAATCGGTAATGCCGGCGAGGATTTAGCTTGCAGATACTTAGAAAAAAATGGATACAAAATTTTGGAGCGTAACAAGCATTATTCAAGGTTTTGTGAGATCGATATTATTGCAGAGTATAAAAATACGGTTGTCTTTGTTGAAGTAAAGACACGTAAAACCAATTCATTCGGCACTCCTGCAGAAGCTATTACAAAAACAAAATTTGAACATATTAAACAAGGTGTTCAATATTACCTGACAGAACATAAAGTAAAAGATTTCAGAATAGATGTAGTCGGAATTACCCTAAAACCCGGAATAAAAATCGAACATCTAAAAAATGTGTATTTGTAGGGTGCTACGCACGTAGTGATCTGTAACAACATCTGTTCATACCTAATATATTGGTGTGAAGTTTTACGCACGTAGCCCACTGTAACAACATCTGTTCATACCTCATATATTGGTGTGGAGTTTACGCACGTAGCCATCTGTAACGACATCTGTTCATACCTCATATATTGGTGTGGAGTTTTACGCACGTAGCCATCTGTAACGACATGCAAAAATTTTCCTCCCTAACGAGGGAGGAGTAAGGTGGGTGCTATTTTTAACTTACATCCCCCTACGGGATATCCCCTATCTCTAACCCTTCTTTCATTAAAGGGAAGGGAATAAAATTTTTATATGAATGGGATTACTATATCGCTCGTTCCTCGTAATGACATGTAAATCTATCCTTCCTTGAAAAAGAGGGGGGCGGAAGGATTGCCTATACTGCATTCAGACAGTGAGGAATTTTTTATATTATTATTTATTTGGGTAGTTACAAAAATTAAAAATTGTGTTAATATATTGTTGTAAGAAATTGAGAGAGGACATCTTGATGAAAAAAATTAAAAGTTTAATTTTAATATTAGCTATTGCTACGGGGATAAGCGTTTTTGCTAATCCGGCAATGAATTATACTCCTATTAACACAAACGTTATTCAATCCCATCAAACACAAAATACTAACGCAACTAAAACTTATATTTCGATAAGTCCTTTGGACTTGGTAGCAAGACCTAATTTTTACTTTAACAAAAACGTAAAAATCCGAGCTAAATTCGATAAATTTGCGACATTAGGATTGGATTACAAACCCGCTTTCAGAAGTTCTGAAAAATATATTTCATTCCTAATCCAAAGACCTGATGTAATAGATCACAACGTACCGCTATCTGAATTAAAAATATTCTTAAACAGAACGGAAGCCGAAAAACACATTGACCTAAATTCAGGCGACATTGTTGAATTTCAAGGAAGAGTTTTTTCTACAGCATTAGGAGATCCTTGGATGGATGTTGATAAATTCACAGTTATCAGCACAAAACCAAAAGACGAAACAAAGTAAGATATTTGATTTTTGGAGTTAAGAGATGAGCAATAAGAAAAACGACATATTTTTGACTATCCACGGACATTTTTACCAACCGCCAAGAGAAAATCCATGGCTTGAAGCAATTGAACTTCAAGATAGCGCATTACCTTTTCACGACTGGAATGAAAGGATTAATAAAGAGTGCTACAATCCAAACTCTATTTCAAAAATTGTTGACAACAGAAACAGAATACTTGATGTCGTAAATAACTATGAACACATGAGTTTCAATTTTGGACCAACTCTTTTGTCATGGATGGAACATTTTGCTCCTCTTACTTACGAAAGAATTATTAAAGCAGATATTGAAAGTGTTTCTGAACACTCAGGACACGGAAATGCTATGGCGCAGGTTTATAACCACATAATCATGCCACTCGCCAACGAAAATGATAAACAAACCCAAATCAAATGGGGTATCAGAGATTTTGAATATCGTTTTGGCAGAAAACCGGAAGGTATGTGGCTTGCGGAAACTGCGGTTGATGATGAAACCTTGAAATTTTTGGAAGAAAACGGCATTAAATTCACAGTTCTTTCTCCATATCAAGCGTTAAAATTTCGTCAAGAAGGTGATAAAGATTGGCAAGACGTAAGTTGGGGAAATATAGACCCTGCTCGTTCATACAGATACTACATAAAATCAGCTCCAGGTAAATTTATTGATTTATTCTTTTATGATGGTGCAATTTCTCGTTCTGTTGCTTTTGACGAACTTTTAAAAGACGGAAATAAATTTATCAAAAGATTAAAAGAAGGCATTTCTGATTGCAGAGATTACCCTCAGTTAATAAATATTGCAACAGACGGCGAAAGCTACGGGCACCACACAAAATTTGGGGACATGGCTTTGTCTTATGTCTTGAAAATTCGTGCAAAAGACGAAGGTTTTAAAATTACAAATTACGCTGAATATTTAGACAAATACAGAAGTAATTGCGAAGTTGACATCAAACAAGCATCTAGCTGGAGTTGTTTCCACGGGGTTGGCAGATGGAAAGAAGATTGTGGTTGTTCAACAGGCGGTCATCCGGGTTGGAATCAAAAATGGAGAAAACCTTTAAGAGATGCTCTTGATTACTTGAGAGATGAACTTATTGTTGTTTTTGAAAATGAAGGTCAAAAATATTTTGATAACGTTTGGAACGTAAGAAATAAATATATTAACGTTATTTTAGACCGTAATGAAATGAACGTGAAAAAATTTCAACAAGAAAACTTTAAACCGGATTTAACAGATGATGACAAAGTTCATGCAATGGAATTGTTGGAAATTCAACGTCAAGCAATGTTAATGTACACTAGTTGCGGATGGTTCTTTTCTGAAATTTCGGGGATTGAAACCGTTCAAATAATGAAATATGCAGCTCGTGCAATGCAACTTGCTGCAAGATTTACAAGCAAAAACCTTGAAGAAAAGTTTTTAGAAATTTTATCTCAAGCAAAAAGTAACATCCCAGAATTTGGAACAGGTAAGGATATTTTTGAACGATTTGTAAAACCTTCAATTATAACAGTAAAACAGATAGCAACTTTATGGGCATTATCTTCACTATATCAAGATTTTGAAGATGAAGAAAATGTATATTGTTATACTATTACAAGAAAAGCATACAAAAAAGTTCAGAAAAATTCGTCTACATTTATAGTTGGTCATATTGAAATTCAGTCAAAAATTACACTTCAAAAATCAAATGTAATGTTTGCTTTGATGCAATATGCCGGAGGAGATTTCCACTGTACAATTAAAGAATACTCAGATGATGCAGAATTTAACAGAATTAAAAATGATTTGATTAAAATATACACAATGAATACTTTAACTGAAATTATTCGTGCATTAGATGAATACTTTGGTAAAGAATATTTCACGCTTAAAGATATATTTATTGAGGAAAGAAGAAAAATTTTGCAAATTCTGCTTAAAGGCAAGTTGGAAAAATTCTCTCAAACATATCAAGAAATGTATGACGAAGGTAAAGGTTCAATTTATCATCTTCAAGGTTTGGGACTTAGCATTCCTGACGAATTTAAAATTTCTGCAGAATACGCACTCAGTCACAAATTCAATGATATCGTAGTACATTCAGGTGGATTTGTTGAAGATGATTTAATACAACAGGCCACAGATATTAATTTTGAGGCTAAAAAGATTGATATTAAGTTGGATAAATCACCATCAAATCTTGTATTTAGCAAAAAAATTCTACAAAATATCAACAGATTAGTTCATAGTTTCGAAATTCAACAAGCTGATGTTGTATTAGAAATTTTTGATAATGTTCGCAAATTAGAATTAAATGTTGATATTGCAGAAGCTCAAAATATCTATTTTACAAAAATTTATCATAGAATTGGTGACATTATAGCCTCTGAAGCATTTAAAAACAAAAAATCCTCAAATAAGAGATTTGTTGAAATGTTGCTTGATATCGGCGAAAATTTGAATATCAACACTGAATTTTATAAGAGAAAATTGGATAAAGCATTATTGCAGTAGTTTTTATATTTCCTCCTTAACTATAAAAATAATGTCCACCCTTTGCGACTGTGCCGAACAAAAGGTGGCTAAATGTCACGTTTTGTGAGAGGTACAACAAAATCTATGGTTTCGAGGAGGGGGTATATTTCACTACCAATTTTCAGAGCCATATTTTTTATAGAAATCAATACTTTTTTGAATTTTATGTTCTACTGCGTCGATTTTTTTCAAAACTTCTTTATCTATTGTTTTCATTCGTAAAATTTTAAGTTCAAGAAGTTCTTCTTTGGATTTTCGGATTTTTTGTTTAATTTCTTCTCGCTGCCAAAACAACCACCCCTCAAAACCGCAATTCGGCGGAACTATAGACCACGGAGTAGACGGGCAATGTTTACACAAATCCAATCTTGTTTCATACCGAGAACACAAATTATTATCTTGCAAAAATCTACAACCATAAAAAGTTATATTGTTTTTATCAAATTTTCCATCATTTTTTAAACGATTAATAATATTATCAACCACATCTGCATCAACATTTCTTGCCGCCTCAATTGACGGATAAGGTTCAAACAAAGACAAAAAATCAGTAGCTCCTTTATCCCCACTTTCCGCCATACTTTTCAATTGAGCATAAGGGGTTGAAGTCGTAACTACACGACAACATTTCCCGCACATATGACATAAATGCTGTGGTCTTTTGGCTAAATAATTTTCTTCGTAACTTCCCATAAATAAATTATAGCCATCATGTAAAAAATAAAAAAGCAATGTAACATTTCTTAAAGAAAACGCAATAAATTACACAAAAAATACTTTATAAATATAAGTAGTAGTAAAGGGTAGTTATATGCAAAGTTCGTTAGGTCAACAAAATATACAACAACCGGTTCAACAATATGCACCGCAATATCAGACTGCACCTATCCAACAACAAGCTCCTCAAACTTGTCAACAAATTCAACCGCAATCACAAGGTACGCAAGGTCAAAATGTACAAGTTCCAAACTATTCAGGCGTAAATATCCAAATTTTCAATCCGTCTGTAACCCCACCTGGAGCAACTGCACCGGTTTATAATGTAAATGCACCAAATTATGGAGGAACTCCGGCTAACGGATGTTATCCTTCAAATTATTATACTTCTCAATTTGCAGATGGAGTTAACGGAAAGCAAGGGGTTGACGCAAATTCAAATGGTGCAAACGGTCAAACCAATGCAACAAATAATTCCACAACAAATTCGACAGAAAATAAAACAACTGACAAAAAGACAGAAAAACGAGAAATAGTTCAGCTCACAGATGAATATATCAAAAACCTTGAAAACTATTTGAATAGCCAAGACAAAGAAGTTCGCATGATGGGTGCTAAAGAGGTTATTGCAAGACTTGAAGAAGATAATTCAAGAAAAGATGACAAAGCCTTAAATGCACTTGTCAATAAAATGCTTCAAGATCCTTACACTCCAATCAGAATTTTGGCATTGAGCGCACTTGACTCAAGAGCAGTAACAGGAGATGAACTCACTGTCGGATTATTAAAACAGATGCAAAATTCTCAAGGCGGATACGGACAAGATGCAATGCAAGCAACAGAAACATTGCTTAAAATGTCAGGACAAAAAGTCGAAAAAGAATTTGAAGTAAAAGACGACAAAAAGAAAACAGAAGCCAAAAAAGAAGAAAAAACAGAAAAAACTCAAACAAAATAGGTGAAATATGAGTATTAGCACAGCATTATCATCAGTAAAAAACAATTTTTCAAAATACGTAATCAAAGGTGCAGGCGTAGCTGCTTTGGGCGTAATTGGTTATGATGCACATGTTTTAGGTAAACTTCAGTCAGATGTTTATTCAAAAAGTAAAGATGCAGATGCTTGTATGGATGCTTATAGCAACACTCAATATCTCACAAGCCCTAGTATTACAGCATCTAACTTAAAAAAAGGTGTATTTAATTTTGAAGTAGAAAGTAACTTCCGACATTTTGTAAACTCTGCACTTGGGTACTTCAAGGGCTTTGGAACAATGCTTATTGACAGTGTAGTTCCTTTAGGCTTAGGCTTAGGCGCATTATTTGGGAAAGGAATTGTTGGCAAAGGTAGCGCAATCGGACTTGGGGCTTTCGCCGGTATAAAATTTGTAAAAGATGTACTAGGTTTTGGTCATTACAATGATTTAAACAAAAAATATTAATATTAAAAAAGGCTCTTAATAAAAGAGCCTTTTTATTTGATTAATAATTCATTTGCCAGTTGTCATTCAATATTTTTGCAAAACATCCATCATACCAAGTATTACCAGTTGAAGAAGCACAAGATTCATACAATTTTTCTCTGTGTTCGCTAGGATTTGCTCCTAAAGTACAATTATTATTTTCTCGGCAATCTGGATTAACCCTGTACGCATCAACAACTCCATCTGAAAAGATATAAAGAATAAACAAATCTCTGCCATAAATATTTGGCCCTTTCTGTCCGTTTACATCTATTGCAATTCTATACAAAAAGTCATCCGTGTAATTTGTTCCTGTATCAATTCCATCAGATTTAATTCCGAAACTAGCTCCACTTGCTAACACTCCATAATAAGTAGCATCTTCATCTTTTGTTGTTAATTCAAAAGTTGAGCCACTTAAATTTTTATATGAACTTGCAAAACAAGGAGTTGAAGTTTTTCCACAATCTTGAACAACTTTAAAATATTGTTTCATAAATGGCATCATATCTTGATGTCTTACATGCCCTGCCTCTGACAACCATATAGCATTTCTGTCATTCTTAAATTGTAAAAACGCTTGAGTTAATTCATTATAAACCTTATGTAATTGAGTTACATAAGATTGGCGTTGATAATTCTGCATTAATGTAGGAACAGTCATTGCTGAAACTACACCGATAATACCGAGAGTAACAAGAACTTCAGCCAATGTAAAAGCTGCACTGCGTAGACCATGATTATGCGAGATTTTCAAACGATTGCCCCCCCCCGATGAGCTTAAATAAATTCTTTTCCATAAAAAATTCCTCTCTGTTCGCTATCAACATCTTTATTTTAACAAATTTTTTAGAGTTTTTCAAGAGGTTTCAAGAAGAAGAAAATAATCCCACGATAGCGAAATGAACAATAACTTGTTAGTGAAACAAACAACAAAAAGCTTTACACAAAAAGTTCCCGCCGTCTGCGCAAGACAAAAAAAACAATCCTTCCACCGCAAGCGGTCCCCCTTCCTTTGCAAGGAAGGTTAAATGTTTCCCTTCACGGGATAGCACCCATTCGCATTAATTAATGTATATTTTAAACTTAAAGCGCTTCCAATGCTGCAATTTTCATATCTTTGAAATCAGGAGTTTGACCAAACCATATTTCTTGCGCTGCAACAGCCTGATAAATCAACATATCCAAACCTGTTATAGTTCTTAATCTTAATTTGTCCGCTTCTTTTATTAAAATCGTTTTTTTCGGGTTGTAAATAACATCATAAACAATCGCATCGTGCCTCAAACTCTCCAACGCACGCATGTCCACTGGCATCATATCTCCTGCTTTCCCTAACATTCCAATAGGGGTTGTGTTTACCAACATTGCAAACTCACTCAAATCCCTGATATTTTCAATTTGATAAACATTAAAATCTATTGACGGAAATTTTCGTCTGACATAATTCATCAAATCAATAGAATTAGGAATGTTTCTTGTAAAAAAAGCAATCTCTTTAACCCTACACTCTGTCAAAGCAACACACGCAGCATGAGCTGCTCCACCTGTTCCTAATAGCGCAACCTTTTTACCTCTTAAATCAATATCATTCGGAATAGCTCTTTTAAAACCGATAACATCAGTATTAAACGCCTTTAAAGATTTATCCTTCTCAATATAAATTGTATTGACCGCCCTTGCCAAATCAGCATATTTATCAACCTCATTAACAAACAACGAAATCGGTAATTTCAGCGGAATTGTTACATTAAAACCTTTATACCCACTGCCTTTTAAAAACTTTACCCTGTCAACCAAAGTATCCGGCGGAGTTTCCAAAATATCATAAGTCGCTTTAATTCCCAAGCTCTTAAAACCTGCTTCATGAATAACCTTCGACAAAGAATGTCCTAAAGGATAACCTATCAATCCAAACTTATTTTCTCGATTATCATTAATAACAGGATCATCTGGCGTTTTCGGCTGAATAATAGGATTATTACTATATTTTGGAGGCTCTGTCATTTTTGAAGGACCAAAAATATATGAAGGGACTTCCGTTTTAACTGTTTCTTGTTGCATACCAGAATATGGTTGATATTTTGGTGGTTCAGGTTGTTGAGAAAATACAGACGAAATTGGCTCATTTTGTTGTTCCAACTGTTGTTGAATAGTTTGCTGAACATATTGCGGAGGAGCTTGTTTTACTTCCGGTTGACCATAAGTCGGCTGAACAGGTTGAGAATAAGTCGGTACATTACTTTGAGGTTGCGAATATTGTTGAGTATATTGAGATGAAGTTTGAACCGTTGATTGAGAAATTGTAGTTTGTGACGGGGCAGAAGTCGACATTGTTTGAACAGTGGGAGTCGGTTCAGTTGTATTTGTAGCAGTTTCTTTTACAGGAGAAGATGTTCCCTGCTTCTTTAATTCTTCTACTGATATTCCTAATTTTTTAGCTTTTTTTGCTAAATAACGTTCATACAATTCCGGATTCATTTTTATAAATTCCTTTTAATAATTTTGACGTTGGACCAGAAAGCCCAACCTACAATCACAATTACCTCATCGACTTATTGCTCTGTATTTTCTGCCGGTTGTTCATCTGCATCTCGTTTGTAGTTACATTTCATACTTGAGCAAGAAATCACTGTTCCTTTTCTCAAGACTTTTTTAACTAACAAAGAACCACACTCTGGGCATTTTTCCCCAGTAGGTTCGTTCCATAATGTAAAATCACAGCTCGGATACTTATCACAACCATAGAAAACTGTTCCACGCTTTGATTTTCTCTCGACAATCATACCCTCGCCACATTTTGGACATTTTACCCCTGTTGACTTTCTATATGGCTTTCTGTGTTTGCATTCAGCATTTGTACACTCCATATACCTGCCATACGGTCCTGTTTTGAAAATCATATCAGAACCGCATTTTTCACATTTTTCTTCACAAACTTGCGGTTCATTTGACTGTTCATCTTCAGAATTTTCTTCTGACAACGCATTCAAAGACATCATTGTTTTACAATCAGGATAACCTGAACAGCCCAAAAATTGAGTTCCGAACTTGCTTGTTCTCAAAACCATTGGTTTCCCGCAATTTGGACATTTAATTTTACTTTCAATCCTCACTCTCTCGCCTGTTTGAAGAGCTTTATTAACTTCTTCTATAAAAGGAGTGTAAAACTCTTGTAAAACACTGTCCCAAACGGCTTTTTTCTCTGCAATTTCATCAAGTTTTGTTTCCATGCCTGCCGTAAATTTGTAATCCATAATATCAGCGAATTGCGCACACAACTGTTTTGAAACAGTTCTACCCAAAAGTGTCGGACGAAGTGCCTTATCTTTTTTTTCAACATACTTACGAGTTTGAATTACCGTAATAATAGTTGCATAAGTAGACGGACGACCAATTCCGTGTTCTTCCAAAGCCTTAACCAACGACGCTTCATTATATCTAGGAGGAGGTTGAGTGAAGTGTTGTTTTGGTTCAACTTTTTGGCATTTGACCTTGTCACCTTGTTCTAAATCTGGGATTTTTGCCTCATCTTTTTGTTCTTCTTCATCTGCATCATTATAAACTTTCAAGAAACCGTCAAAAGTAACCTTACTCGTTCCGGCTTTTAGGGTATAATCTCCTGCCGAAATTTCAATTGTTTTATTCGCAACTTCTGCAGATGTCATTTGAGATGACATAAATTTTTCCCAAATAAGTTTATACAATTTATACTGATCATTATCAAGATATTTTTTTATACTGTCAGGAGTTCTTTCAGGATAAGACGGTCTAATAGCTTCGTGCGCATCTTGCACGTTTTGCTTACCTTTTACATAAACATTCGGTTTGGCTGGATAATATTTTTCACCATAATTATTCAAAATATAATCCTTTGCCATAGCCTGCGCATCATCAGAAACTCTGACACTGTCGGTTCTCATATATGTAATCAAACCAACCGGAGTACCATCAATTTCCATACCTTCATAAAGTTTTTGCGCAACTTGCATTGTTTTTTGCACCCCAAACCCTAGTTTAGAACTTGCTGCACGCTGCATAGTTGATGTGATAAAAGGAGCTGTAGGCTTACGTTTTGTCGACTTTTTAGTAACCTTACTTACATCAAATTCATCAGGATAATTTGATAAAAAATCAACAATTTTTTGTGCTTCATCCTTATTCTTGATACTTTTTTCTATTGCTTTTCCTTTAATTTTTGAAAGTTCAGCATCAAAAATTTTTCCATCTTTATCAAGCACAGTATGAATTGACCAATATTCTTGCGGAACAAAAGCCTCTATTTCATCTTCTCTTTCACAAATCATTCTCAATGCAACAGACTGAACACGACCTGCTGACAAATTTCTATTTCCGATTTGTTTCCACAGAACCGGACTAAGCTTGTAACCCACCAATTTATCTAAAATTTGACGAGTTTGTTGAGCTTTAACCATATCCATATCAATACTTCTTGGATTTTCAACAGAATGTTTTACAGCTTTTGGCGTAATTTCGTTAAACACAATCCTAGAAATCTTTTCATCTGGCACTTTTAAAATCTGGCGAACATGCCATGCAATAGCTTCTCCCTCACGATCGGGGTCGGATGCAAGGTAAACACGATCAACTTTTTTTGCCATATCATTTAATTTTTTTACAACATTTTGTTTTCCGGGAATTACCTCAAACTTAGGTGTAAAATGGTTTTCCACATCAAATCCCAAATTCTGCGTTGACGGATCTTTCGTTGGCAAATTCCTAACATGTCCGTAACTTGCCTCAATCTGATATCCGTCACCCAATATCTTTCTAATAGTCTTAGATTTAGCAGGAGACTCAACTATTACCAATGATTTTTCTTTTTTTTCAGCCGTTTTTGCCATTTTTTATACCACCTATCCTCTTACCGCTTTTAACTGCGATTAACAGGATTAACTCTCTTATATCTATCCCCGTCGACTTGTTTAATTATCCCTTTAAGCTCCATCGTTGTCAAGTACATAAGCAAATTATCAATACTTAATTTTGTAAAAGCTTGCAACTCATCGACAGATTTTTCCTCAATCTCTAATGTATCATAAATAACTTTTTCATCCTCACTCAAATCGGGAAGACTAAACAAACTCTTTTGCTCAACCTTAATTTCCCACCCCAATGCTTCTAAAATATCATCTGCACAAGTAACTAAAGTTGCACCATTTTTCAATAACTTATAAATTCCTTGAGTATTTGGATTGGTAATCAATCCAGGAATACACATTAATTCTCTGCCTTGTTCAAGTGTTAAATTGGCTGTAATCAATGCACCGCTTTTTAACGATGCCTCAGCGACCAAAGTTCCATAAGACAAACCTGAAACAATCCGATTTCTTTGCGGAAATCTAAATTTTAACGGTTCAAAAGTCGGATAATATTCTGACAAAACCGCCCCACAACCGTTTTCAATTCTCTTATACAACTCTTTATTAGCCGCAGGATAAGTATAATCAAAACCACTTGCAATAACACCAACAGTTTTTAAATTATTATCCAAAGCCGAAACATGTGCAGTTGTATCAATTCCAGATGCTAACCCAGAAACTATACAAATATCAGTACCATTTAATTCTGAAATAATTTGAGCTAAAGCCTCTCTAGCATATCCAGTTGCCCTTCTGGAACCTACAACCGCCAAAGTCTTATCTAAATTGCAACCAAACAAATCTCCTTTATAATAAATAACAGATGGAGGATCATCAATATTTTTAAGCATTCTCGGATATTTTTCATCATCAAATGTTAGATAATTTATCCCTCTATTCTCAACCTCAGCAACAATTTTATCCACATCTAATTTATCCCGTAATCGCAAATACTTTTCAGCTTTTTTAATATTCAAGCCCTCAATTTGAGATAAATCAGTTGCATTAAAAGCGCTCTCAATATCGCCAAAATAATGGTACAGTCTTTGAATAAAAGAACTGCCAATTTCTTCTATTGATGATAAAGCAACCCAATATTTACGCATTTTGTTTTTTCTTTATTCTTTCTACCAATTCTTTAATTTTAGCTTTTTCTTCTTGTGCAATATCTAAATTCATATAATCTTCAAAATATTCAATTGCATCTTCATAATCTCCCCTTGCAAAGAACAAAATGCCTGCTTTTTTATACGCAGGAGAAAATGAATCATTTCTTGCAATAGCTTTAAGAAAGTTTGAAAGAGCCTTATCTATCTCATCATTAGCCTCATAAGCTTCCCCAAGATAGTAATAAATCCAAGGGTTTTCACTCTTATATTCTAATACATTTTCAAAGTTTTCAATTGCACTAGCATAATTTCCTAATTCAAAATGCACTCTACCTAAATCATAGTAAACATCAAAATTATCAGGTTGTTTTTCAAGAATATTTTCCAATTCGTCAATAGCTAAGTCCAACTTTGCATCTTCCATATAAAATCTTGCAAGATAATGACGTAAAACAAGATTATCTGGTAATTCTACCAAACCAGTCGTAACCAGCCCTATTCCACTTGCCATATCTTTTCTTCTATAATAAATATCTGCAAGGTTTATATAAACTTGTGCCAATTTCGGGTTTAACTCTTGTGCTTTCAAATAATACTTTTCTGCTTTTTCATATTCACCTAAATTAGCATAACAAAGAGCAATATTATTATACAACTCAGCATTATCCTGACAAACTTCTAATACAGAACTAAAAGCATCAATTGCCTCTTGATATTTCCCGTCATTATATAGTTTTATAGCCTTATCAACTTTTTCTTTTTCACTCATCTTACAAACCTAATCCTATTCCACCATCACTATTTCCATTGTCGCCTGAACCGATATTTTTTATAACCGTTCTTGTATTTCCGTCAGCATGAAAATCTTTTGGTTTCATCGTCATCTTAATTTTATCCGCATAAATAGTCCTTACACCTTGAGTAATACTAGAACGCCCTGTAAAATATGCCTCATTTGGTTTCCCCTCTTTGTTCGGATAAAGAGTTAGTTTCGGTCCTACCGCATGGTAATCTTGATACCAAACACGGACATTTCCTGATGCGTTGAAAATATTTCTATCTTGCGCATATTCTTGACGATTAGCCTTCAAAACCAAAGTTGCACCGTCATCCATAATCGCCTTTGATGTAGTGTTTCCGGTAGCAGTTAATACTTTAGTACCAGCACTATAATAAAATCTATCCGCATAAGAATCATTGCTTTCTTGTTTAATTCTTGCATTTCCAATTAATTCAATATCTTTTAAATCGCCATTTTTGTCGGTTCTAACTTTTGCCTTATCTGAAAATGTATCCAAATCCTTATATTTAATTGTAACTGTACCCGTTGCAGTCATAATCCCTGTTTTTGTATCATATTCTTGTTCGTTTGCGTTAATGACAACAACAGGAGTTTTGCCATCAAAAACAATAGATTGGGTATCACCTTGAGCCTTTACAACTTTTGTAATTAATGACATTTTCAAAATATTCGCTTTTACTTCTCTTTTTTTATTCTTTTTAACCTCATAAGCATAAGGTTTGTCGTAAAAAGTCGCAGTATCAAGCTTTTGATCTTCATTCATTGTAACATCCGCTCTATCTCCAACAACTTTCAAATCATCAACAGAAACCTTCACATTTCCATTAAATTTCAATTTATTTTCTTGCTCGCTATAGCTTTGTGTTTTTGATTCAATAATCAAATCAGAGGCTTGAACTACAATTCCAGCTGCAAATAACAATATCATTAAAGTTAAAATTAATTTTTTCACTTAATCTCCTTATCACTGTAAACTTTTGATACAGCATTTCCAATAATTTTAAAAGTTTCGTAATCAGGGCTAATCTCAACTTTCTCTGCGGTTGATAATAATTCATTTTTTCTTGTAATACGAACATTCCCTTCTGCGATAGTCGGAATATCTTTTCCAGACCAAATAAGCCTGTTAGCCCTTAATGTAGTTAAATCTTTTAGAACAATAAATGTATCTTCGTAAAGAATAATTTGCTCTTTTTTTTCATTATAAGTGCCTTTAGATGACTCAAAACTCATAGAAACCTGATTTTCATCATCATAGAAATTACCTATAACATTATCAAGCATGGCAACCCCGTTTTTACTATCATAATTACCGGTTTCACCATAAATTTCCCAATATTTCTTTTCATTTTTAGTTTCAGTAAGAATAATGCCATCAATAGAAGCTTCCTGCCTATCCTGATCAGTTTGAAGCTGGCTTCTGTTAAAGTTGTGCGTGATAACTCCGGCAGAAATAAAAGCCCACGCTAAAAGAGCTACAATTGCACAAAATGCACCAACATAAGCCTTCTGTTTCTTACTTAAATTTTTAATTTTTTCCAACAAGTCCATATATATTAATGTTAGCATAAATTAGGAATTTGCACAAAAAAAGATTTACGTTCTTAATATTTTCGACAGAGAGAAATATTTTTACTTAACACTTCCATTCATAATTTATTCAATTATTGCACCAGTATTCATAATCAATTTAATCTTTTCTGTATTTCCAAAAATAACAGGCGAATCATATCGTCTGGAAGGAAATGCGCCATAGTCTAACTTTATATCTAATCCGTTATCTGCAATAAAACTTTCAACAACATCTTTTATTGGTTTCGGTTCTCCGGAACATAAATTTATTATTCCACTAACTTTATCTTGAATACTTGCTTGGACGACCATTTTAGATAATTCGTTTAACTCTATAAAATCAAACTGATTTGTGCCATCTGTAAACGGAAATACTTTTTCTCCTTTTTGAGCAGCTTCAAGAATTTTAGTTAATACTGAGTTGTTAAATTTATCATCTCCGGTGATATAAAATGCTCGCAACCACTTTAGACTAATATTTTTATCTTTAGTATATGTAAATAATAATTGCCTAAGCATATTTTTCGCCATTCCGTAGTAAGAAAGCGGGTTGCAAGGAGTTTCGTCATTAACTTCTCCTTCGTAATAACCAATTTCGTGAGCCGTTCCCATAACAGAAATAGATTTAACACCAGAATTAATCATATTTTTAAGAAAATTAAAATGATAGCTAAGTTCTTGAATATGGCTTTCTGCAAAATGATTAAACCCATCTTTCCAAGCAAGATGAATTATTTTATCAGGAGAACCTAGTATTTCAAATAAGTTTGGATTGTTAGCTTCTTTTAAAATATCCAAATTAATAAAATTAATAGATTTTGGGAGATTTGAATTACTAATATCAGATGCAATAACTTCAATATTTGGAATACTTGCTAATAATTGAACAACATTTCTTCCAATATAACCGTTAGCACCTGTGACAAGTACTTTCATAACCCCTCCTTATAACTCATTAATCCCACTATCTTGCGTTTCAAGGTAACATAAAATTATCGGAGTTTAAATAGAATTTTGTAGATTTTGTTATAATTTGTTACATTTGATGCTAAGAATAGGGTTTATGTGTTGTTTGATTTTATCGGAAAACTTTAAACTTTCTTTTAGTATCAGCTCCAATTGATTGGTTTGGAGTATAAATCAACTTAACACTCTTTTTATTATTTTTCTTTGTATCAATATCTGCAATTAATGATGGAAGAGTGTATTTACAAGTTTCTTTAGCTTTATCTAAATAATTCTAATTTGTGTGTTTGAAAACTTATAATTACCTCTCACCACATATCCCAATTTTACCTCGCCGAGTTTACCAAATTTTGCGTTAAAACCATGCTTGTATATTGCAAAAGAATAGCTCAAAAATCAAAAAAGCCCTTATAACAAGGGCTTTTTAAATGGTCGGGATGACAAGATTTGAACTTGCGACCCCCGCGACCCGAACACGGTGCGCTACCAGACTGCGCTACATCCCGACATTTACTTGTAATCGCAAAACATTCGTTTTGCTCAGGTGCGCTACCCCTCTCACAAATCGATACTCAATCGATTTGTTCGGCAGAGTGCTACATCCCGAAGTTTTTTATTTGTTTTGCAAATAAATTATAACTCTTGAAAATTTTTTGTAAATTACAATTGCAAAATTTATAGAAAAATGTTAAAATGAATATTATGGATATTATGGAAATTTTTAAAACAGTAAAAAAAACTGTAAACATTGACATTTTTAGAAAAAGTGTATTTATTAATTCTCAATATTGTAATTGGTACAATGTTGGAAATAATACAATTTTAGCCGGAATTATGCGGAATATCGGCTATTTTTACAAAGACAAACTTTCTGCTGAAGATATTCAATCAGCAGGTAAAATTTATCGTAAATATACTACGATTATGAATTGTGTTGTCGGAGTGGAAATCTTATTATATATCTATTTGGTAATTTTCCCATTCTTTCTTCAATTTATGAAGCAGCAGTTTATTATTTCTGTTTTGGCATTATCCATAATTCCTTTACTTGCCTTGTATTTGTCATATATCGTAGTTAATAAATTATATGAAAATGAAATTTTTAAAACAATTGGTGAAGCTAAAAAAACTGTGTTTAAACCAACTTTGAAAAATATTGATGAACAGGCTTTTCAAACATATTTGAAAACTCCTAAAAAAAGTATTTATGTTGTTTTGCTATTGGCGATTATTTTTCTAGGTTATGTTTTAACTCCATTAACTATTCAAAATTTGAATCGTTCTGAAAAATATAATTCAGTTATTCGTCTTTCTAATATTTATTTGAAGATAGTTCCGATTGCATCAAATGTTTATCCGCAAAGAGCTTATGCAAAATTGAAATTAGGTCAATATGAAGCAGCAGTTGCAGATTACAAATTAGCGAATGAATATTCTCTGTCAGATACCTATTCAAGTGACATAGTTGGCGTAAAAACATATTATATGCCTTACAAAAAAATGCTTGGTGAATTTGATAGCGCAATGAATGAAGAAAATATTGAGGCTGCTAAATATTTGTTAAGATATGAAAAAGCTGTTTATCAATTGAAAAATAAGGATTACAAGACTGCATACGCAGAATTAAATAATTTGGTAAATGCGTATAGGCAAAACAAAGACGTATTTTTCTCACCAGCTTACGCATATTACAACAGAGGTGTTGCAAGAGCAGCATTAGGTGATGGTGTTGGGGCGAAAGCAGATAAAGCAAAAGCTAAATCAATGTGTCCAGAATGCAAATTTAATCAAGAAACAACACTTATTCATACTCCGTAATGAATATTAACCTGTTATAGTATTGAGTTTTTAATTCTTTTAAGGTATTCTCTTTTTATATAAGAGGGAGAGAAATATGCTTATTTTAGAAGACTTAAAAGAAATTAACGACGTAATAAAAGAGTTGGCGGAATTTATTCAAAATGATGAGTTTGTAAAACCGGATTTTGAAGAATATATTAGGACTGTCAATGGTATGAATTTGCAGTCTGCGTGCTTTAATTATATATTTGAAAGGAATTTAGATAATAAGAGTATTTTGACTTTGTATTTGGAAAATACTAAAAAAGTTCCCGCATCTACTAAAAAAATTGTAAAAGCGTTGATGACTTCGATGTCTTCAATTTTTGAAGTAAAAAGAGTTTTGCAGAACGGTTTTGATCTAAACAATATTATTAATGAAAAAAATTACAGTGTTGTTTCTCTTGTAAAAATGACAAGCTTCAGAGGTATTGGGGCTGGGCAATATGTTGTTGCTCGAATTTTTAAGTTTGAAAAAGCGTATTATTTGCTAGAAATTTCAGGTGTTTTGCCGTCATCAAGAAAAGATGATGCTTTAAGATATTCGGTTGCAAAAATTATACAAAACCCTGAGTTGGTATATTTTGACAATCCTGAAAAACAAAAAGAAATTGAAAAAAATGTAAAAGAAATTTATGACAAGTTTATTAAGTTTTTTGGAAAAGATGAAGTTGTTACAACAAACAAATTTGCAGATGATCTAATAGGTGCATTTAATGATTTTGCAGAAGGTGGCGAAAAAATAGATATTCAAGATAAAATACAGTTACCTGAAACGTATAAATTCTTTGATGTTTCCGAGTTTAATAACTCGTATGACAATTTCTTGGAAAACTCTTTGGGTGGATTTTCTTCGCACAAAGAAACTTATGACGTAGGTATTATTTTTGATAAAGAATTGGGCTTATATGCAGTGCCGTTTTTTGAAACATTCAACAAGGTTTTCGAAAACTTTGAAAGTGTCGAAAACGCAAAGGCTTGCGTGGAATTTTTCTTACAAAATGATAAATTCTCTGCAAATATTATCAAAAGGGTTGCAGAATGTCATGAAAACTTTATGGATGTTGTAAATAAATTGCTTAACGCAAATTATACATTGGATGAGCTTTTGCAACATTACAAATCAAGATATTTGGAAAATAAAATCTTTTCTTCAACTACTGTTTTGTATAAATCAAAAGCGTTTTCAAAGACATTAGGTATTATAGAAGAAGATATCGAAAAACCGTCATTGGAAGGAATTGATTTGAGTAAGATTGGCAGAAATGATCCTTGTCCTTGCGGAAGCGGTAAAAAGTTCAAAAAATGCTGTGGAGCTAATTTGTAGAAAATAGTGAAGAAGACGCCTTCCCTAGAGGACTGTGCCGAACAAAAGGTGACTAAATGTCACGTTTTGTGAGAGGTAAAAGGATGGGTGCTTTCCCGAAAGGGAATAGGTTATAAGCTTTCACCCATCTGTCCTTTGGACATCTTCCCTATGACAAATAGGGAAGAATTGAAGTATTGTTTTAACTAATCATCTCAAGCAATGTTTTTGAGCTAATTCCGATAATATTTTCAAGATCGCCGGTGTAAGATTTGATATATCCTTTTGGCATTTCTTGTATTCCGTATGAACCTGCTTTATCAAACGGTTTGAAATTGTCTATATAATATTTTATTTGTTCGTCGGTTAAGTTTTCAAATGTAACTTCGCTTGTTGTGGATTGTTTTTTGTAGTTTTGGGTGTCAGAATCCATTACTACAATTGCAGTTACAACGTGATGAGTTTTGCCGGACAAATTTTTTAGCATTTCAAAAGCCCCATCATACCCGTTCGGTTTGCCGAGAATTTTTCCATCAAGTACTACTATTGTATCTGCTCCGACTATTAAAGACTGTTCATTCACTAAAGGAACAACCGCTTTTGCTTTGTTATACGCCAAATTCTCTATAAAATCATAAGAAAAATCCGTCGTCGAGTGGTCTTCCACATACGGTGACGGAATGATTTTAAATTCAATATTATGTTTTTTCAGAATATCCGCTCTCCTTGGAGAAGAAGAAGCAAGGATAATTTTTCCCACCATTTTGTTCTCACTTTCTTTACCTGCAATTATACAGGAAAAAAATAAGAACAGAAACTTTTTATTGATACTGGGAAGTTTTGTTGTATCTTGCGGTTCTCGCATTAATTGCATAGCACGCAATGTTTAACCTTTGTTTAAGGTTCATCATATTGCGGTACATGCTGGCGTAATCATTCATTGCGCCCATCATTTTTTCAGGATCAACCATAGATTCCATGCCATCATGGTTGTCAACTTTTTCTTCTGCATATTTTTTGACCAAAAGTTGGTCGATATAGTCCTCAGCACCTATTGCCATTGGTGTCCTCCCTGTGATATTAATTCCTATTGTGTGTGAGAAAGAGTTTTAAAAAACTTTTAAACTATTCCTTATTGATATTCCTTATGTATATACTAAGTATTTCTTTCCCAAAAAATTGCTTAATTTGACAGAAATTGTTAAGATTTGTTTACAATTGTTATAGTTGTGGTGTCCTCTCTCCCTAGGAGAGAGGATAGATATAAAAACGAGCGACCTTGAATATTCAAAGTCGCTCGTTAATCTTTTTATCCTAACTTGTTACTATTTGCTATACAATACTGCTTTAGCTGGAATAGAGTTTGGAAGAACTGTTGAATCATAGAATACTACAGGATAGATATCTGTAGGGTTTTTGATTTCACATTTTTCTGCTGATGCATCAGAGTTGTCACATTGTACAATTCTGTTAGGAGCTTTTACACCGTTAACGTCGATTACACCTTTACATACTTTTTCAGTTGCGCCTTCTGCTTTTGTACAGTTCTTTTGAGTTGTTGGGTCAAATGAGAACATAATACCGTCGTTGAAGAACAATGTTACGTTGTTTGTTCCGATATCAGTTGCTTGTGTAATACCTTGTTTTTTACCAGCAGCGCTATAACCGATTTTGTAAGTATTACCTTTAGCATCTTTAAGGTTAGTGTTACCAGTTTCAGTTCTTACAACGTTCATTCTGCTAGAAAGCATGTCTTGAATTTTGTAAGTAGAGTTATCAGCATCAGCGAAGTTCCATTCATCCAAAGCAACGTTCAATGTTACTGCTTGAGACAAAGCTGATAATGCTTTTTTGTAAGCAGTTTTGTATTGCGCACCTTGTGTTTGGTTCATCAAAGTAGGCATTGTCATAGCAGCTACAACACCGATGATACCTAATGTGATCAACACTTCTGCAAGTGTAAAACCGAATCTTTTTGTCATAATCTTTTCACCTTTCTTGTTTGTAAAACTCTCTGATTTCTCAAATTGTCTTACGCTCTTATCTCTCTATATCATTAAATCCATTAAAATAGACTGCATAAAAACTATTCTTCGAAATCTTTTTGTATTCACATTTTAAAGTATTTTATAGAAAAAGTCAATAGCTTTACAATAATTATTAATTAATTTTAACTAATTCTAAAGTATTAGTTTGAGGGAAATTCATGTATTTGGAGGAGAGTTTTGTTATTAAACCCTCACCCTAGCCATCTCTCTATAGGGAGGAATGTTGAACTTGAAAAATTTTATCCCTCATGATACGATTTTTTACACAAAGAGAGATATGTTATAGTTAATATTTTTATAAGAAGGGGTAAAAATGGCTTGTACTTTAGAAAACAAATCTAATGTTTTGACAGACGATGCGAAAAAAACTATTCGCAAAGCTTTAAAAGTTTTAGGAAAGAAAAATCTTGCATTTATTATGCACAATGGTAGTTTTCCTTCTGTTCAAGGACAAAATACCGGTTTTGGTAGCATAAATACAGATGCCGGAAAAGAATTCATTGAATATGTTTCAGGGCTGTTTGATGCAATTCAGCTTGGACCTGCAGGTAAGACAAAATCTTGCGATTCTTCTCCATACACTGGAACAATATTTTCTGACAATCCGTTGTTTATAAACTTAAAAGAGTTGACAACAAAGGCTTGGAAAAATATTCTTTCAGAAGAAACTTACAATGACATTGTAAATAACAATCCGAACAAAGATACAAACAAAACTGCTTATTCATACATTTACAAAAGACAAAATGAAGCTTTACAAGAGGCTTTTGGTAATTTCAAAGCTAATCCTGACAAAAAATTACAAAAAGAATTTGAACATTTTAAAAGAGAAAATGATTTTTGGTTAGACAAGGATAGTTTGTATGAAGCTCTTTCTGTTGAATATAACAATGATTACTGGCCATTATGGACATCAGAAACAGATAAGAATTTATTTAATCCGCAATCTAACGAAGAAAGAATGCAGTTTGGTGAGAGAATTAAAGAAATAGAAAACAAATACGCAGATGTAATTGAACTTTATAAATTCACTCAATTTGTAATCGCTAAACAAAACGAAGAAACTCGTAAATTCGCTAAAAAACACGGAATTAAAATGATTGCCGACAGACAAGTTGCTTTTTCAGATCGTGATTGCTGGGCTTATCAATCATTATTCTTAAAAGGCTGGTGTTTGGGATGTCCTCCAGATTATTTTTCAAAAGATGGTCAAGCTTGGGGATTTCCTGTAATGGATCCAGAAAGAATGTATAATGCTGATGGTTCATTGGATGACGGCGGACAATTATTGAAAAACTTGTACAAAAAAATGTTCCGTGAAAATCCGGGTGGTGTAAGAATTGACCACATTGTTGGCTTGATTGATCCTTGGGTTTATAAACAAGGTAAAAAACCGAAAATTGAACAAGGGGCAGGCAGATTGTATTCATCTCCAGAACATCCTGAACTTTCAAAATATGCAATTGCAAGAATGGAAGATTTAGATACTGAATTAACTGCTGACAAAGAAAAAAGAGTTAAAACTTTAGACAAGCAACAAATCAAAGATTATGGCAGATTGATTGAAAAAATTGTTATTGCAGCTGCTAAAGAAGAAGGTTTGGACAAAGATTCAATTGTTTGCGAGGACTTGGGAACTCTTACAAATCCTGTAGCTGCAGTTATGAAAGAATTTGGTTTGCAGGGTATGAAATTAACTCAATTTGTTGAGGCGGACAAACCGAAAGATCCATACAGATGTTGTAATATTGACGAACGTTGCTGGGCAATGGTCGGAACTCATGATAATGAACCTATCAAGATGTGGGCTGACCAAAATATTCACAGTCACATCGGATATTTGCATGCTAAAAACCTTGTAGATGATTTATTTGCAGAGGCAGAAAACAAAGATGATATT
The DNA here is from genome assembly GCA_001765415.1 of Candidatus Melainabacteria bacterium MEL.A1. GTDB lineage: Bacteria > Cyanobacteriota > Vampirovibrionia > Gastranaerophilales > Gastranaerophilaceae > Stercorousia. Next base: position 638,224 of record CP017245.1, on the reverse strand, counting down.
ATTGTTCATTTGACAGATGATGCAGAATTTTTGGCTCAAACAAAATTGGTTGAATTATTTGCATCTAAGGCTGAAAATATTCAAATTTTCTTCACAGATTACTTTAATATCTACGATGTTTACAACAGACCTGGAACATCAGGTGATGCAAACTGGAGCTTGAGATTGCCTGACAATTACAAGGAACTAAATGCTATTAATCTTGCAAATATCTTGAAATTAGCTATAATTGCAAGAGGGCATGAATTTGCGGACAAAAACAAGAAAATAGTTGAAAAATTAGAAGAAATAATATAGAAGGATTTGATGGGAAGAAATTCTTCCCATCAAACCTTTTAATTTAAAGGCAGGTGCTATTTGATGAAAAAGTTGCTTATAACATTATGTATATTGTCTTTAACAGGTTTTGGAATTGCCAAAGCTGACGATTTTTATGAACCTTCTACGGAAGCAAAACTACAATATAATCAGGGGGTTGATTATTATAAAATCGGACAGTATGACAGGGCTATGGCTTCTTTTAGGCAGGCAATTGCAATTGATCCGAATTATATAGATGCGTATTACAATTTGGGTTTAATTCTTGAGTATTTGAAACAAAATGATACTGCACTTGCGATATTCAAGCAAATTATTGTAAGAAATCCGACTGATTATGAATCTGTTTATAAAGCAGCGGATTTGAGTGTTAAATTAAATGAATTAGATAAAGCAAAATCTTATTTATCATTAATTCCGCCAGAAAGTACGGTTTATTCAAAGGCGCAAAGTCTAGCAAATTCGATGAATACGGATATGCAAACGATTAAGGTGCAAGAGGATAAAGTCGCAAAAACAGATGTTCATCAAATTGACCAGTCAAACGGAATGTATAACAATATTGCGAGTCCGACCGGTGTAACTACAGATAAAAATGGAAATTTATATGTTGCTTGTTTTTCTGACAACATGATTTACAAAATTACTCCTGATGGAAAGAGAATTTTATTTGTAAAAGATGCAAAAATTAATGGTCCAATCGCATTAGCAAACGATAATTCTGGGAATATTTATGTTTCCAATTATAACAGTAATAATGTTGTAAAAATTTCTCCTGCCGGAGCGATTTCAATACAGATTTCTAATGTCCAAAAACCTTATGGATTGCATGTTGCTGATGGAATGTTGTTTGTTTCATCACAAGGTAGCAATTCTGTTTTGAGATATAAGCTATAGTCGAAAGGGCGATAAAGGTTTATTCACTGATGCGGACTTTGCCTCTAGGCATCTTTGCATCTAATTACTCTTTTACTCCGCCTTGAAGAATGTCTGAAATAAAGTATTTTTTTCCTAGTAAGAACACTCCAATTACAGGCACTGTACAAATTACAGAGCATGCTAAAAGGTTACCCCATAGCGTAAGTTCTCTAAAACTTCCCTTGTAAATTGCAAGTCCTACAGGTAATGTGCGCATACTTTCAGAATTTGTGACAATTAAAGGCCACATAAAACTATTCCAGGTGGTTACAAATGTGAAAATAGCAAGAGTTGCCACTGTTGGAAGTGCTAATGGTAGAGCTATTTTAAAAAATGTTTGAAATAAATTACAACCGTCGATTTTAGCTGCTTCTTCCAAATCTTTTGGTAAGCCTAAAAAATATTGACGCATTAAAAATATTCCAAAACCGCCGAATAATGCAGGTAAAATAAGTGCTTGATATGTGTCAATCAGATGTAATTCCCGCATAAGAAAAAATAATGGTATGATATTTACTTGTGGTGGGATTAGCATTGTTATTAGGATTAATAAAAAAAGAGCGTTTTTGTATTTGAAATTAAGTCTTGCGAATGCGTAGCCTGCAAGTGCTGCAAAAATTACTTGACCAATAGTTGTAATAGTAGCTACAACAAGACTGTTAAAAAAATACAACGCAATTGGAATTTCTGTGAAAACATTTTTGTAATTATTCAGGGTAAGATTCTGGTGAAAAATTCTGCCGGCATGGGCAAATATTTCGTTATTATCGACAAAAGACAGGCTTATCATTGCAAAAAATGGGTAAAGCATGCTGATTGCAATTAGAATTAACGTTAAATAACCTAAAAATATCCTGAATTTTTTCATAAAATTATTATATTACAAAATATAACAATGCGAACATAGCGCATAAGGATAATGAACTTAAAACAAACCAAGTGTGCATTACAGGGTGTTGATATGCCCAAATTTCTTTTATTGTAGTTGCTGCGTTTTCGATTGTTTGCATCTTTCTTCTCCTATAAACTATAAGACTTTTTGCAGATACTGAAATTTATTCAGTTCAACCTTTACATTATTATCATATTCATTAATCGTTTTTGGTCATCACCTAATCGGTTGATTATTTATAATCTTTAGGATAATATACAGATATGCGAGATGTAGAACTTTTGATGCCTGCGGGCAATTTGGAAAAATTAGAATATGCCGTAAGATACGGCGCAGATGCAGTTTACTTAGGTGTAGTAGACTTTAGCTTACGTGCAATGAGAAAAGGTCAACTTATTACAATGGATAACCTTAAACAAGCGGTTGATTTAGCTCATTCGCTCGGCGCAAAGGCTTACGTAACTATTAATATTTTTGCGTTTAATAACGATATTAAGCAATTAGAAGCTTGTATTGACAGATTTAAAGATGCTAAACCGGATGCGTTTATTATTAGCGATTACGGTATTTTTAATCTTATTAGGAAACATATTCCAGAAGTACCTGTTCATGTAAGCACTCAGACTAATACTTTGAATTATGAAAGTGTTAAATTTTGGAGAGATTTAGGCGCAACAAGATGTATTTTGGCTAGAGAATTGCCAATTGCAGATGTAGCAGAAATAAGAAAACACGTTCCAGATATTGAATTAGAAACTTTTATTCATGGTGCGCAATGTGTATCTTTCTCAGGAAGATGTTTATTGAGTGATTATTTCTCAAAAGGTGAAAGAAAGGCAAATCACGGAAATTGTTCTCAACCTTGCAGATGGAGCTATAGACTTGTTGAAGAAACAAGACCTAATGAGTATTTAGAAATTAACCAAGATGGCAGAGGCTCTCATATTTTAAGTCCAAAAGATTTATGCCTTGTAAAACAATTACCTCAATTGATTGATGCCGGAATTGACTCTTTCAAAGTCGAAGGCAGAACAAAGAGCTTGTATTATGTTTCTGCAGTTGCTAAAACGTATAGACAGGCAATTGATGAGGTAATGCAAAACCCTTCCGCAGATATGGAAAAATATTTCTTAGAACTTAAAAAAGTTGGAAATAGAGGTTATACAACAGGTTTTGCATTAGGTGATAATAATAGCGACAGTTATAGTTATGATATTTCAAAAGGTTTGGCAGGAGCTGATTTCTTGTGCGAATTTAGGTCAGAAGAACGAAATATCACTATTCCATCAGAATATCATTTGGTAAAAGTAAAAAATAAGATGCTTGTAGGTGATGATGTAGAAATTATCACTCCAAAAGAACAATTTGTTACAAAAGTTGAAGGCATAAAAGATGAAAATGGAGAAGATTTAGACTTAGGTAATACAAATGCTGATGTTTATGTCAAATTTTCTCAAAGCCCTCAAGATCCTAAATTCGCTCTTGTTAGAACGGTTGGGATAAAGTAAAATTAGAGTAGGTCGGGGGCTACCCTGACGTGATAATGCCAAAGGGAATACAATGTTTTTAAAACCTGATTATGATTTAAAAAATATTTATGAAATAGATTTAGAAGATTTGAAAAATCAAGGCATAAAAGCTTTGTTGTTTGATCTTGATAGCACTTTAATGGGCTCTAAAAGAGGGTATTATACGGAAGATACTCTAAGATGGCTTGATAAAGTTAAACAAGACTTTTTTGTAGGAATTGTTTCTAACAATAACAATCCAGTTTATATAGAAAAGGTGCGAGCATGTACAGATGTTCCTATCGTTTTTGAGGCGCATAAACCAGATAAAAAAGTTGCCGAAAATTTTATGAAAGAACATAATCTTATTTCTGAAACAACTTGTTTTGTTGGCGATAGACCTTTAACAGACGTTATGTGTGGTAAAAATTTGGGTTGCAAAACAATTCTTGTTGATTCAATAACAGCAGATATTGAAAAGCCAATTGTTCGTTTTGTCCGCAAACTTGAAAGATGTACTATAAAGAAGTAAAGTTTTGTTAATTAAATATTGATAAAAAGACAAATATTTATATTTACAGATTTTATTCAATTCGAATAAATAGCGTAAACAAGGAATGTTTGGAATGTCAATTATTACAATGAATGACGATAGAAGTTATCAAACTGCAAGTAGGATTAAAACTGCCGGAGCAGTATTGGCAGGTTGTGGTGCTTATGCTGCTACTTGTTTAGCGCAATCTTCGTTGGCACAATATGTTCCAGATAAAATTTCAAAAATATCACAATCCTGTGATAATGCCGCTTTAAATAAAGGTATAGATGATGCATTTGATAATTTTAAATTAAAAACTAAAGATGTAAAAATTAAAGGAGTAAATGAAAATACTCGTATAGATAATCCGTTTGAAAATTTACCTAAATGGTTGCAACGACAATTAAGTCCGATTGTAGATACGAAAGAAGGGAAAAATGCTTTTTATGCGCCATTAGCAAAAGAAATATATATAAACAAAGAAAAATGCGGAGTATTAGCTTTTCATGAGATGGGGCATGCCGTAAATCATAATTTTAGCAAATTTGGGAAAGTTCTTCAACAACTTAGATTTCCTTGTATGGCTTTAGGTGGCTTATTTGGAACGGTTGCACTGTTAAAACGTAAAAAAGTTGAAGGAGAAGAACCAAATGGAATACTTGATAAAACTACGACATTTATTAAAAATAACGTTGGTAAAATAACTTTTGGAATTTTTGTACCAATTGTTGCAGAGGAATTGATGGCAACTTATAGAGGCAACAAAATGGCTAAAAAAGTTCTATCTCCTGAAATGTTTAAGAAAATTCAACTTGCAAATAAATTTGGCGCAATTTCGTACGTCACAACAGCGTTAGCAATGCCTCTAGCCGCAGTTGCAGCTTCAAAAGTTCGTGATGCAATTGCTAAACCTAAAGAAATTGTAGATTAATTAGTAAAGTATTTGAATTAACAAACCAGATACAATACTTATTCCAAGAAGAATTCCGATTACTTTTAAAGTATCTTTAAAATTCTCGTTATGTCTGCATAATACAAGTATTCCTAATCCGGCGTTTGACAACAATCCTGACATTACAGCTCCAAAGCTTATCGACCCTTTGATTAAAAGCATCGTTAATGCAATTGATATGGCGCAATTTGGAATTAATCCTACAAATGCCGTTATTACAGGTTCTAAAAATTTAACTTTTCCTAATAAAAGATGAAGAACAGAATGCTCTGCATATACTGCTAAAACAAAGTTTAAAATGACTGTGATGATTAAAATAAATATAAAAATGTTTAAAGTGTGTTTTATAGGATGGTAAATTAATTCTCTTTTTCTTCTATGAGAAACGCTATGATGGCAACAACCTTCATGGATATCTTCATCAGTTTCTTCTACGATAGGAATATATTTATTATCTTTTAAAATTAAATCAATCAAATATCCTGCACAAATTCCGATAAGTAATTTAATTCCTATAATTGGAAATATATAATGGGTTTGTGTTGGTTGCGCCAACAATATAGGAATTGCTTCATCAGAAGTTGCTAGGTAAATTCCGATTAAAGTACCTTTTGTGATAAATCTTCTTATGTATAATGTACTTGCAATTACAGAAAAACCGCATTGAGGGATAATTGCAGCTAAACTTCCAATTAATGGAGCTGATTTTTCGGATTTTTTCATAAAAAAATTGATTTTTTCAGAATAAAAAAATTCAACAAATTCAATTACTAGAAATACTATAAATAATAAAGGTAGAACGTGAAAACTGTCTACAATAGCATCACATAACCAATCCGGCATTCCAAAGCCTTCTATTAAGCTGTCAAATCCGGCAAATAAATTTTCATTTAATTCGTTTAATCTATTCAAAAATCCAATAAGCATAATTTAATTTTAATACAAACAGAAAATTATAAATCTTGTTTGCCCTTTCTTGTTCTAATCTTCTTCTCCTCATGTTCATCACAACCGAGAACTTTGTTCAAATGTTCAATAAGTTCTGCTGAGTGGTAGTGCATTGCATGTTCTGATTTGTGGTGAATATCAACAATATGATAGTGCATTGCCATTTCAACTTGAATTAATGCAATATTGTAATTGTATAAACTTTCTACATACGTAGTCATTGCAGAGGTATAATCCCTTCTTGCATTAAGCATTGCAAGATAATTCACTTCTCCTGCAATATATTTTTTTTCAACAATGTCAAAGTTTTTTAAGGATTGCAAAATTTCTGTTTTAGCAATAGGTATTTCTTTTTCGGCTTTTTCTACGTTGTTAAAAGCTCTTTTTACCTCAAAATACAAATCTTTTTTAAATAAAGCAATTTCGTTATCAGCAAGGTTAACTTGAGCATCAGCCCCTTTTATACTGTGTTTTAATTCCATAATATTAACCGAAGAATTAAGGTTTACGCCTACATGAAAACCATTATTAGTTGTTTGGTTTGTGTTGTAAAAATTATAACCGGCATTTGCAATTAAATCAGGGAAATAAGCTTTTTTTATATATAAAAGAGATTGTTCCATTGCATGTTTTGTAGAAATTAATACGTTCAAATCGGGGCTGTTGTCGTATGCAATTTGCACAGCTTCGTCCATTGGAAAATTAAATTCTTGAGGCGAAAAAGGAGCAAAATTATTTGTGGAAGGTATTTGGTAAACAAAATTATTGTCGAATGCAAATGTTGGTGTATTTTTGATTGTGTAATTTGGTTGCCCATCAAGATACATTGAGTTGTCAAGATCTATTTTTGCGTTATTAAAAGCTTTTTGTGCATCTATCAGTTGAATTTTAGCTTCACTCAAATGAGTTTTAGCAGTTGTGATATCTGGGTTTTTCTTTGCAAGTTTTACAATGTGTTCGTTGATTACAACATTGTTTTCTGCAATTTGTAATAAAGCCTTTGCTCTCAACAGTGCGTAATATTTGGCTTTTACATCAAAAAGAGTTGAACATAAGCTATCCATAAACTCATATTCAGCACCGATTTTGTAAAATTCTTCCATTTTTATGTATGCGGTTGTTTTTCCGAAATTCCAAACAAGTTTGTTAACAGTTACACCGACAGTTGGCAGTTCTCTGTAGTGTGAGTTGTAGTATATGTTGTCAGAATTGTTTTCGTTATAAAATCCTGCTCCAGCATTAATTACTGGGAAATATTGCGATTTAGCTATTCCAAGATTGCTTTTTGCAATGTCAAGATTATATTTTTGTTTTCTTATTCGGGGGCTGTTTTTGAAGGCTGATGCAACGCAGTCAAAAATTGATACAGAAATTCCATCTTGAATAGTAACAGGATTGTTGAACAATTCGTCTTCGTCATTTTCTATAGCTAGTGTGTTTATGTTACCTGCAAGTAAAAATAAAAAAGTTAATAATACTGTGCAGAATATTTTTTTCATGCCCATATTATAATTATACTATACTTGTCAAGGGGGTGGATTTGTTCATATATTATTTTAAATTTTATTAAATAAAAAGCTTCCTTTAATGGAAGCTTTTTATTTTGGGCTCAGAGGGGCTCGAACCCTCGACCAATTGATTAAGAGTCAACTGCTCTACCAACTGAGCTATAAGCCCTTATCATTACCACTCTATTATACATCAGGATTTTTAATTTGCAATATTATTCTTTTTAATGTACAATTAAAGTTATGGTTAAGGATGTTAAAGCAATGATTATGGCTGCAGGGGTTGGCTCAAGACTTGAACCGTTGACAAAATTGGTTCCAAAACCGCTTGTGCCTGTTGCTAACAAGCCTGTTATGGATATTTTATTCGAAAATTTGGCAGAACTTGGTATTACTGATGTGATTTGTAATACCTATTATTTGGCGGAACAAATTATTAGCCGATATAAAAACAACAATTTAGGTATAAATTTTAATTATGTTAAAGAAGAAACTTTGTCGGGAACAGCAGGCGGGGTAAAAAAATGCCAATTCTTTTTTGATAAAAATTCTACATTCGTTGTTTTATCTGCAGATGGTTTATCGAATGCAGACTTGGAGCATGGTATAGAAGTTCATAAAAAATCAAATGCGATTGCAACAATTGGAATAAAACAAATTCCGATGAAAGATGTTCCGCATTTTGGCGTTGTTGTAGCAGATAATGAAGGTTTTATCACAGAGTTTCAGGAAAAACCATCAATAGAACAAGCAAAATCAAATTTTATAAATACAGGTATTTATATTTTTAATTATAAAATTTTTGATTATATTCCAGAAAATACATTTTATGATTTTGCAAAGAATGTTTTCCCAAAATTGTTAACAGAGCATGCTATAAATACGTTTGAGGTTAAAGAATATTGGAGTGACATTGGTACAATTTCACAATATATCCAATCTATGCATGACTTATTTGATAAAAAATGCTTTTTCAAGCATGCTCAAATTAATAAGCAAAAAGATGGCGCATATATTTCAGAAAGTAGTTCAAAAATTGACGAAACAGTGCAATTTAAGGGGAATTCTACTATTGGAAATAATTGTGTAATTGGAAAAAATTGTATGATTGAAAATTGTATAATTTGGGATAATGTTGAAATTGCTGATGGTGTAAAGCTTTCTGACTGTGTAATTGCTTCAAATTGTGTGATAAAGGCGGATTTGTGTTCACAAATTGTCGGAGCGAACGAAATAATTGAAACAAAAGCAGTAGAAATATAAAGCTTGATTTTTTTATAATTTAATGTTAAGTTGTAAAAGAAACAATGCGCTTGTTCTTGAGGGACTATGGCGCAGCGGTAGCGCAGGGGACTCATAATCCCTTGGTCGTGGGTTCGAATCCCTCTGGTCCCAAATAAAAAAGCTCCTTTTATAGGAGCTTTTTTATTATAAATTTATTTAGGGGTTGATTTCAAATGTTTTAAAACTGGATATTAATGTGTTTTTGAAAGAATTTGTCGATAAATAAATTTCCTATTGATTATACTGAGTTATAATTTGCGAAATGTTAAGGTCTTTTATGGGAAAAGTAGCAAAATTTATTTTTATTTGTTTTGTATTAATGGAGGTACAAATGAGTATTATAATAAATGGAATTCGAGCTATTTCTGGTAGAAGGATTTCTCCGCAAAAGAGAATATTTCAACGTGAAGTTTCGAATTTGCTTAATCAAGATATAAATGACATTGTTGAATTAACAAAAAATTCTTCTAAAAAACAATTATCGCTATTGAGTGAATTAGCTACTAATTTTAATAGATTTAATTTTTACAGAGAGCCTGTAAAGAAAGATAACCCAAAACTTGTGAATGTGATTGTTGGAAAAATTAAAAAGCCGACTAAAATGCACTCATATATTTGTAACAAGTTTTCGGATTCATTAGAAAGTTTGAATACTATTATTGATTGGGCAGGAAATAACAAAAAAAGATTGAATTTTGTTGCTCAATTGAATGAAGATCTATTTAAGTATGAAAGACCGGATGGAAATACATTGATTCCTGATTTATTAAAATCAGAACATGCCGATGAATATATGAAAAAGTATGACGAAATAAGGTCTTATTTGAAATTAAATAAAGATAATCCGAATGTAGTTTCTGAACTTGATAAAAAATTTGCAGGAAAACAATTTGATGGACAATATTTTAATAAAGAATTGAATACGGATAAAAACCGAGCAAAATATCCTTTGTTGGATAGAGCTATTGTTAACGGTGAAAGTAGTTTGAATTTATTGACACAAGAAAATCATAAATTGGCTAGAATGATGTCAAAAGTATTCTTTCCTACTGATGAAATGATGAAAAATGGTGCAGCAGAAGACGTTGCCAATATTTTAATTTCTACAAATAAGAAAAATGCTCCGTTAAGAGAAGAATTGTTAGGAAGGTTTACTCCGACTATTCGTGGAATTGATAGTGATTTTAGTTATGAGCAAGATAAAAAATTGAAATTGTTGGCAAGATTATATGATACTATTGATGCGGATAAAAATGCCAAAAATTTTGTTAGAAAATCGTTGCCCAAACTAGATGGAAACTTCCAATTAGATGAATTTGTAGATATTTTGGATAATGTTTCAACTAAAAAATTAAACATTTTTAGAGATAATGCTTGGAATATTATTTCAAAAACTACCGGAAAAGAAAGAATAGATGCGCTAAACAATAATATAACGGATGCCTTTTTCGAAACAGAGAGTACTAGGCTTTCAAATCGACAAAAAATTCAATATGGATATATAAAAAGACGTTCTTTGTTTAAGAATATGTCAATTAGAATAAAAAATAGTCTAAATAAATTAAGAGATGCGGTTACATCTGATACTCAACCAAAAATATCTACGACAACGGAAGTAGTAATTCCAAAAAATATTGAAAAAATTGAACCAAAACCGCTTGTTCAGCCAGAAAAATTTGTTAAAAAGTCAATTTATGCTAAACCAGAAATTTTACCTATTAGTAGAACCGCAAAACGTGAAATTTTGAAAGAAAAAGTAATTACTTTTGTAAAAAATAAATTGGGTGAAAAAACATTTAGTCGCCAAAGCGATGATTTTGGTAAAAATGCAACACAAATCAGGTTGAAAATGTTACCAGAAATCTTTGCATCAATTGCAGATACAAGAAAAGTCGATAGAATGATTGGTAAAACCAAAAATCAATCTTCAAATAAAGATGTTTTAACTTTGTATTCAAAAATCAACGGACAGAATAAAAAGTTTGTAAATTACATGTTGAAGAAACGTAATGCAGATAATTCTCGTATGTTTGAGGTTCGTGATATTATTGCAATTCTTGATAAGGCTGAAAATAAAATTGCAAATAATAAAAAATTAAATTCAGATTATCGAGCAAAGGATGCAAAAGCTTATTATAATCACTTGTTTGATGCAAAAGTTGATCAGTATGGGAAATTGCAAAGAGCAAAGAAAACAAAATAAATAATGTGAAAATTGCGAAAAAGACATGTATATTACATACATGTCTTTTTCTTGTTAAATATTGTTAATATTTTGCAAAAAATAAAAAAACTTTTTAGGATACTTATAGGTATGCTAAAGTGAGATAAGTTTTTAAAAAATCTATTTTGCTAATATTTTAGACTGTTGGGTAATATTAAATGCAAATTGTCCATAGTATAAAATAATCATGAAGGCAACTGCATGGAGTTTCGCAAATGTTGAAAGAGAAAAAAGCAATTATTTTGGTGTTAATGGATATCGCAATATTTTATATGTTGATATCTCCTAAAATACTTCCAACTGTACTTCTTTCTGTGAGCGATGCTTGTATAATTACTGCTATTATAGCCATAGTTACTTTGTTTATGCGATATCTTTCTAAAGTTGAAATGGCAAATTTGGAAAAGAAATTGGAAAGACAACATTCTCAATTAACTGCAATTATTAACAACTCTCCATTTATTGTTTTCTTAAAATCTGTGGATGGAAAAATAATTCTTGCGAATGAAGTTTTGGCAAATTTATTTTCAGCAAGCAGAGAACAGTTGGTTGGTCGAAATTCTTATGAATTTGTTTCTAACCCTGAAAATTGTATGGAAGAAGACAAGCATCTTTTAGCGACTAAAGAAATCATTACTTGTGAAAGATATGAAAGTTTGATAAATGGTCGGGGACATTGGTTTAGAATTGTAAAAGTTCCAGTTCTTGATGAAAATGATGATATTTCAAGTATTGTAGTAATCTTTAGGATTATAGATGATGTGAAAGAGTTGGAAGAAAGAAAAAATACATTTATTGCCACATTAACCCATGACTTGAAAACTCCGACAATTGCTCAAATCAGGGCATTAGATTTACTTTTAGGAGAAGCTTTTGGGTCATTAGTAGATGAGCAAAAAGAAATGCTTGAACAGATTAAAAGTTCTTGCAAATATATGTATGATTTGATTTTCACGATCTTGGATACTTATTTATATGATAATGGTTTGACAAAAATAAATGCAGAAAAATTTGATATTTTAGCATTGCTAAATGAAACAACTCGTAGTATGTCAAATCTTTTAAGAGAAAGAAATCAAAAATTGATTGTTAACACCAATTTGACATCAAATATTGTCATTGCTGACAAAGTTCAGATAAAAAGGGTTATTATTAATCTTCTTGCAAATGCAGTTAAGCACGGATTCAAAAATTCTGACATAGAAGTTTTTGTTACTGAAAATGATGAAAATATAAAAATGGAAGTAAGAAATAAATCTGAATATATTAACAAAGAACAGATGAAAGAAATTTTTGAGAAGTATAAGCATTCGCGAAATGCAAAATCAATTAAGACAAGTACTGGATTGGGTTTGTATTTATCAAAACAAATTATTGATGCTCATAATGGTCAAGTTTATGCGCATAGCGATGAGAATAAGAATTGTACATTTGGATTTGAAATTCCGAAAAAACTTGTTTCAAATCCAACAAATAAACAAGAAATTCATTAATTTAAAAAGCCATTCGTAGTGCTACGGATGGCTTTTTAAGTTCGGTTGTTTGTAAGGGGTGGGGGGAGATTAAGGTTAAAATGTTCTGTGGTTATGATTTGTTTCCGAATAATGCACCAAATACAAGACCAATTCCGGCTGCGATTGCTCCGAATTTGCCGGCCTTATTCCATTTTACGTTTTTATATGCTTTGGTTAATGCTTCCGGTGCATCTTTTTTGAAAGCTTTTGTACTTTCATCCCAATAATCAAAAGCTTTAGTATTTAAGTCTTTTCTGGCCGCATTTACGACTTCTTGTTGTTGTTTGATTAAAGAATCGTATTTTTTGATTGCACCATCTTTAGTTTTATATTGTTTTGCAAGTTTTTCTGCTTCTTTTTCAATTTTAGCTTCGTCGCCTTCTAGTCCAAAGGTCTTGGCGTTATTTTGGAAGAATTTTTTTAAATCAACATTATCTGAAAGAGCTGCAATTTGAGCTTTTTGGGATTGAAGGTTTGCAAGTTTGTCTGTTTTGAATTCCAAAGTGCTTTCTAGTGCTGTTTTAACTGCCTTGCTTGAGATAGCATTAATATCGATTGCTTTTATTTTTGGCTCAACTTTTGATAAAAGTTCTTGAGCTTTAGGTTGTGACAAATTTTTGCTTATGTTAGAAAAAGTTGATGGATTTTGTGTTTCGCTATAGGCCTTAAGTTGTTCATAGTTGATGCCTTTGGGAACACCAGCTTTTTTCAAAATTTTGTTTTGTTCATTTTCAATAAGAGTTTTAGCATTTGCTTCTGCGAGTTTTAGTGGCGTTTCTTCAAGAGATTTTAGTACGCTATCTGCAAAAACTCCATTTACAGGTTTGTTGTCTGTCAATAAATAGGCTGCAGCACCAGTCCCTAAACCAGCTACACTTGCGTAAGAAAGGGCTGAATTAATAGTGCTACCCTGTTTTTGGAAAGTATCAACTTGTGGTTGTTGCTGCATTTGCAAAGCTGCTTGTTGAATAGATTGTTGTTGTGCTGCTCCTAACATAGCTTGAGCCATAAAATCGTTATTTATTGCTGATGAATACGAATTTTGTGCATATGGATTATTAATTCCATACAAATAATTTGCGCCGATTTCTCCTGCCATAATCTAACCTTTCAAATATAACCTAACCTTGTTTATATAAAAAATTTTTGGCATGAAAAATTGCTAATATTGAAAAATTTTTGTTAACAATTCGTAATTATATTTCTATTGAATTAATGAATTAAATAATTTGTCAAATTCTGGAAAAGAAATGTCAACCCATTCAAAACCGTTGATATTGATAGCTTTTTCGCAAATCAGTCCTGCAACAAATAAGCTCATAGCTAACCTATGATCGTGGTACGTTTCAACTTCACAATCTCCTTTTAGAGAGGTTTTCCCGTTGATAATAAATCCATCTGGAGTTTCTTCTATATCTGCTCCGAGTTTTTTTAGTTCTGTTACAACTGCTTTTATTCTGTCAGATTCTTTGTTGCGCAAATCCTGAGCATCTTTAATTATTGTAGTTCCTTCGGCTTGTGTTGCCAATACTGCAATTACAGGTAATTCATCTATTAGGCGAGGAATTATATCTCCTTCGATTGTGCAAGATTTTAAATTCGAATAAGAAATTTGAATATCTCCAATAATTTCGCCTGAAATTATTTTTTCGTCAAGAATTTTTATATTTGCTCCCATTTTTTGAGCAACTTCAAGAATACCTGTTCTCGTAGGGTTTAAGCCTACATTCGTTAAAATGATTTTAGAATTAGGGACTATTAAACCTGCAACAACAAAGTATGCTGCAGATGAAATATCTCCGCAAATTTCGATAGTTTTGGGTTCAAGTGCGGATTTTTCTACCGTTACAGTGTTTCCCGTTGTTGAAATATTTGCTCCCATATATTTAAGCATGATTTCTGTGTGGTTACGTGAAATATAAGGCTCTGTAAAACTTGTTTTGCCGTCAGTATTCAAACCTGCAAGTAATATACACGATTTTACTTGAGCGGAAGCAAGTTTTGAGGTGTAATTTATTGGGTGTAAATTTTTTCCATTGATTTTTAATGGAGCTTTGAAGTCATTTGAAATTATTTCTGCTCCCATAAGAGAAAGAGGTTCAATTACTCGTTTCATAGGGCGTTTAGAAAGACTTTCATCTCCGATTAGAACAGATGAAAAATCTCTACTAGCCAAAATGCCAGACATTAATCTTATAGTTGTGCCTGAATTTCCGCAATCGAGGTTTGAAGTTGGAGCTGATAATTTCCCATTAGATGAGATTATTAAATCTCCATTAAATTCAGCATTAATTCCCAAAGCTTGGCAAACTTTGAGGGAAGAAAGCGGATCCTGTCCTTTTGAAAAGTTTTTAATTGTTGACTTCCCTTTTGCAAGTGATGAAAACATAACTGCTCTGTGGGAAATTGATTTGTCTGCGGGGATTGTTATTGTGCCTTTAAGGCTTGTAGAAATTCTGTTTACTATTTTTTGCATAGATTTATTCTAACATAAAATAAATGTTTATGATAAAATTGCAGTACAAAACAAAGAGAGGTGTCCGAGCGGTTTAAGGTGCAATCTTGGAAAGGTTGTGTGGGAGCAATTCCACCGAGGGTTCGAATCCCTTCCTCTCTGATTTGAAAATAGAATAGTTTCGGTAAAAATCAAGTGGGGTGTAATTTAATGAGAGGTTTGATTATTTCGGGGAGTTCATTTTGAAATTTTGCTCCGAAAGAGTGCGAAAAATTAGGAAAAATTTTTTTTAAATTTTCTGTGGCATAAGTTACAAGTTCTTGAAATAGAATAAGAACAATTAATAGAAATTGAACCAATTATTGAAGAAAAGCCAAAACTTCACCATCAGTTGGTATCAGTAAATTATCTATATTATGATTGTTTTTAAAATATTCTAAATCTTTTCTTGTAACGGTTAAATGGCTTACAGTATCCATGTGGCTTGCAATTACGGTTGCATTTTTAGAATTTTTTAAAACTTCTTTTAAATCATCAATATTCATAATTAAGCGTTCACCATTTAATACAGTTGCGGCACAAGCATTGACTACAACTATATCTGGAGAATATTTATTCAAGGCTTCTTTTACTTCTTCGCACCAAATCGTATCCCCTGCAATATAAAGCGTTTTTTCTTGTTCAGCATTGAAAACAATACCCATTGCATCGTAAGGCATTCCAATTGAATCACATAAAGGTTTTAAAATTTCTCGTTTTCCATGTTGTGTATGAGTTTTGTATAAAGTTATATTTCTAAAGCTTGTACCTTGTTCTGCTAAAATTTCAACATCTTTAAAACCTTTTGATAATATAAAGTTTTTATCAAATTCTGATTGAACAAATATTTTAAGATTTTTATCTATTGCATGTTCTGCATATTCGTCCCAATGATCCGGGTGAATATGAGTGATGATAACAGAATCTACATTTACAATTTTATCAATAGAAAAAGGTAATTCTACTCTCGGTTGTCGAATTTCAGAATTAACTGCTGTTTCAAAACCCGGCATATAACCTTTTGGTCCAAGCCAAGGATCTATTAAAAATCTTGTATTGTCGTATTCTATAATTAATGTAGCATTTCTAATTTGAGTAATTTTCATATAATCATCTCCTTTTATGACAATATTAAATTATTATTTACTTTTTTTCAAGAATGCACTATTTTGTATAATATATACATTAAAGTATAATAGTTACAAAAAGGTTAGTTTGGAGTTTTAAATGAGTAAACAAAGACAAGATGAATATAAATGTCCACTTGAAGTTACAATGGAAATTATAGGAGGAAAATACAAGGGGGTTATAATTGGTCATCTTATTGATAAAACCCTGAGGTACAACGAATTACAAAAATTAATTTCTCACGCAACTCCTAAAATGCTAATACAGCAATTAAAGGAATTGGAAGCAGACGGAATTATTCAAAGAAAATTGTATCCTGTTGTTCCACCTAAAACAGAATATTCATTGACTGAACGTGGAAAGAGATTAATCCCATCTATTATTGAATTAAACAAATGGGGACTTGCTTACTTAAAAGAAATGGATATTCCTTGTAAATATAAAGAAGAATAATTGAACTTGGGACTTTCTTTTGAAACAACCGTTAGGGTGGGAAAAGCCAGTAGCGGTTCCCACCTTCACAAGTTTTCATCTTATAAATGTTGAATATTTTCAATTTCTTGGAAAAATTTGATAATGCTTCATAGAATTGTAATAAATATAATCAAGATGTGTATATAAATCCTGCATATCGATTTCTTAGTAAAATACGTGTGTGGGTGGAGGTAAGTGGTACTACCTTTATGATTATCATATTACAAACTTGCAAGCATGAATATATGAGGTATTGCAAAGATGTTAGTACATTAAAATATCAATAGAAAAAATTCATGGAGGTCAGAGTGTTAGTATTCATACTCAATTTGTTTAATCCGTTGGGTTCGAATCCCTTCCTCTCTGATTTGAAAATGGTTTTTGCAAGATTGTAGAATAATCTATACTTTTGATTTATGTACTGCTTTTAAAAGTTTACGAGAGTTCAAACCATCAAGTATTCTAAAGTTTAATAGGTTTCTGAAATCAAACATTGCAGGGGTAAAGTGTGAAAACATTTCTCGTTTCGTTTTCTTTTCTTTTACAAGTGTTTTGATTTTCTTCAAATCTTTTACAAGTCCGGTTTTAAACCTATCAGGTTTGTACATTGCCCATGCTTGGTGAGGATAATATGTTGAGCGACATTCGTTTGTGTTTTGGTTTAATAACATTTCTCTAAACATGCAATAATCAATGTCATAAAATTCTTGTTTTACATTTTTGTAATAAGGTTGCATTTTTTCAGGCATAAATACTTCCGGATCTGGAATATATTCTTCATACGGATTGCGTTCTTCCATATACTCTTTGCTACCAATTCCCACAATTTGTATCGCTTTAGAGAACTTTTCTAAAATTCCTAAATCGTCTGCATAATTTCCCATTACATCTAAGAAAGATGCAACTCCTTTACCTGTAGAAATGTAGTCTGTGATGACAGTCTTTTTACCTGTTTTTTCAAAGTTATCAACAATTGTTTTTGGGTCTGCTTTAATTCTGTTTAAATATTTGCGGTATTCTGCAACTTCTTTGTCTGTCGGGCAGAATTGAGGTGACATTTTCTTCATCCCTTCAACTTTATCAGGCCAATACCAGTATTTAGAAAACGCAACGAATTTGTAATCGTCAATACCGTCTTTCATCCATAATGCAGCGTTCAAAAACCATTTAGGACTTCTACCTAAGCAAATAATAGGTTGATCCTTATATTTTGAATATATCTTTGCCGTCTTGATAAATTCATCCATTGTGTGTTCCCTTTTTAGAGGAAGATTAATATCTTTTTGGTCGAATAATTCATTTTTATTAATTGAGTTATCTTTTTCAAAATTTTCATAACGTTTTCTGAAAAATAATTTGCGGTGTGGCTTCATTGCCATGTATTCTTCATAATCAATATGTGGAACGGTTCTATTAGGGTCAAAATACTCTCCAAAATGAATATTTGCACCATAAGTATGCCCAATTGGAACTTTGGCATAAGTTGCACGAGTATCATTATTTGTTGGTGCTTTTTTTGAAGAAGGGTTTGTGCGTAAAGTATTGTTAAAATTTGTAAGATATTGTCCCTGTACTCTTTGTATAATCATGTATTTTTCCCTAAATTTATTTCACTACTTATAGATTAAAACTCGTAAAATAAATTTTTGCTAGTAAAAAAAATATGTGTAAATTTTGTTAATAGTACTACTTTATCAAATCTTTTATGACTTCGCCTGCGATAATCATACCGACAACCGGAGGAACAAATGCGTTACTTCCTGGAATTTGGTGTTTAACAGTACATTTTCTTGTGCCTGGCGGACAAACACAATGCGCTTTACAACTAATTGACATATCTTCTTTTGGTTTGATTGGAGTTTCTTTAGAATAAACAACTTTAACCCTTTTAATTCTGCGTTTTCTAAGCTCTGTTCTTATAACTTTTGCAAGCGGACAAACAGAAGTTTTGGAAATATCTGCAACTTCAAATTTTGTCGGATCCATTTTGTTGCCTGCTCCCATTGCACAAATGATTGGAGTATTAGCAGTTTTTGCTTTTTCTATTAAAGAAAGTTTGCCAACAACTGTATCTATTGCGTCAATAACATAATCATATTGAGAAAAGTCAAATTGATTTTCGGTTTCGGGAGTGTAGAATATTTGATGAGTATTTACAACACAATCAGGATTAATGTCTAAAATCCGTTCTTTTGCAACGTCAACTTTGTATTTCCCAACAGTTTTTCGAGTGGCATATAGTTGTCTGTTTAGGTTTGTGATACAAACTTTGTCATCATCAATTATGTCGATTGTGCCTAAACCGCTTCTGACAAGAGCTTCTACTGCATAAGCTCCGACACCGCCTATTCCAAATACAGCAACTCTAGCCTTTGCTAACTTTTCTATTCCTTCATGTCCTATTAATAATTCTGTTCTAGAAAATTGATTTAACATTTTACCTCTTTAAATTATTTGCTTTATTATAATTATATCGCAAAATATTTATGATATTATTTGTTTATGGGTAAGATATTTTCAGATGAAATAAATATATTAAAAGCATTAGCTATAATGCTTGTTGTTTCAGGGCATTTGGAGTTTTCGTTATTGGGAATATTCCCGCCTTATTCTTTTCAAATAGCTTTGTTCTTCTTTATTTCCGGTTGTTTATTTAAGGATAAATATTTGGATAATGTCGCTTTGTTTTTTGAACGAAGGATAAAAAGTCTTTTAGTACCATACTTTTGGTACAATTTATTTTATATGTGTGTGACAATTGTGATAGCAAAATTAACCGGAAAATTCTGGGGAATGTCTTTGAGTTTTAAAAACTTTTTTGTAACTCCGTTTTTAAATGGTCATCAATTTGATTTGTCTTGTCCTTTATGGTTTGTAACTCAATTGTTTATGACATTGATAACATTTTTATTTGTGTTTAGAATTTTGAAAAAGACAACACAAAATAAATATATTCATTTAGCAATTTTTACTTTATTAGGAGTTTTAGCAATTCCATTTGATAAAATTTTTTCAATAACTCCTGTGATGTTAGTTGTTATAAGAACAATGATGTCGCTGTTTTTTGTATATATCGGTTATTTTTACACCCATTATATTAAGGATAATTATAATATTTTTACACCAAAATGGTTTGGAGGAGTTGTAATATTGCAATCAATTTTGTGGTTGTTTAATCGAGATTTTACTCCTGAACATGGAATTGGTTTGAGCTATGTTCTTGTTTGGGGTAGATTTGATAACCAATTAATTGTTCCTGTTTTGACCAGTTTGACTGGAATTTGGGCTTCTTTATTTGTTGTAAAAATATTGTATCCTTATTTTAAAAATGTGAAATTTATTCAAGATATGGGAAATGTTACTTATCATATTATGGCAAATCACTTGTTGGTAATGTACATAATAACAGTAATATTTTTGAAAATTCATGGAATACCGATTACAGAGCGAGCAAATCACAATATATATTGGATTTATAATCCTGTTCAAACAACATATTTATATTTTGTCGTAACAATGATTGTTACAACATATATTGGAGTTGGATTGAAGAAATTGCATAGTTTGTTATTTGTAGAGAAGGAAAAAAAATGAAGAAATTAGCTATTCTGTTGGGCTTAATATTGTTGTCTGTAAATTGTTGTTTGGCAAAGTCGCCGGAATATGAATTAGAGTTAGGAAGATTGAAAAATGCGAAATCTGCTAAATACAAAGTTATAGATGCTCAAATTAGGGCAATTTCAGATAAAGTAGTAGATTTAACAAATGATACAACAATTTCTTCTGATGAAAAACAAAAGTTGTTTGAACAATGTGCTACTGAAATTCAAGAATTAAAAGATCAAAAAACATTGATAAATTATAAATATGTGAAAGCAAAGAAAAATTTAAGAAAAAGATATTAAAAAGTAAAAATTTTCTTTTTAACACTTGAAAAATCTGAAAAATAGTTTATAATAAAAACAGAGGACAGAGATGATTAACATCTCTTTAATGTCCCCTTTAGGTTATTTAAGAGCTAGCAATATTAGGAAGATAATTGCTAGTTCTTCTGTACTAATAACCATTTTACCACCTCCTTCCTCTATCGGTTTAGCAAATTTTGAGTTTGAGCCACAGAGATATGGATTATGATAAATTTGGTGGACATTTGCCCTCTGTAATATTAATAATATTGCAAAATATGAAAAATAAATCCGCTAGATTTAGGATTTTGGGAAATCAAAAAATATTCCCCATTTGTTGTTATACTGCTTGCTAATACTTATATTTATCTTTTTTGTTAAAACATAAATATGGCGATAATATTGAAAGTTTTTAATTATTTGATGTTATATGTTTTACAACTTTTTCAGGTGCATAATTTGGAAGGGTTGTGTAATTTGTTTAAAAATTTTTTTGTAGGGTAATAGAGGGTTTTATTGATGAGTAGTTTTTATAAATCACTGGTTATAATTTTATTTTTATGTGCTATCGGTTGGGGATATGTAAATTATCGTACAAATACCTATGTTACCGCTGAATTTTCTAACTTACGCCCGTTTCATAGTTTTGCACCAATATATTATAATGGGTTTAAAATTGGCAGAGTTGTAAAAGTTAGACCTAATAAAACTTATACATCCACAATTGTAACGATGGAATTTCATCCATATGATTTGAAGTTGCCTGTGAATATTTCAGCTAGTTTGAAAAAAGAGAAAAACAGATGGGGTAGAAAATTTGATTATATAGATATAATGTACCCTAAAGATCCTTCGATTTATTATCTTAAGGATGGTGATAGGATTTCTGGTAAAACAACCGTTGATGTAGAATCTTTCTTTGCAAATCAGGATCCGGAAACATTAGAGCAAATAAAATTGGATATGGCAGAAAGTGCAAAAAATTTGAATATAACATTGCAAACTATAGGAGATTTGTTTTCAACTTTAAACGATATGGCAGTTGGAGTAAGTCCCAATATGGTAAAAGCTTCAAAAGATTTTAGTGAAACAACAGGGAATTTTGTTAAGGTTTCAGAAAGTGCTACTGATATTGCAGATAATATGACAGGGCTTTCAAATAGCGTCAGTGGAGCTATGTCATCAGAAAGAATGAATACTACTGCCCAAAATGTTCAAACCGTTTCTGATAATATAAAACAACTTTCAAAAGAAATGAATAACGCATTCCCACAAGTTAATTGTTCATTACAACAGATAAATGGGATTTTGTATAATTTAAACGAAATGACTGCAGGCATGAACTGTACTATGAAGAAACCTTTTGGAGGTGTGCGAATGATTTTTGGCAGCCCTGTCAGCAAGAAAAAATGTGATTGTAGATAGCACAAATATATAGCCAATGTGGGGAATGTTTTTTTTATAATCTTAATTTAAGATTTAAATGTAATTAGAAGTAGAGGAAAGTATGCACAAAGTTTCAACTCTTAAAATCACAACATACTTAATTTTTATGACAACATTTTTGATTGTATCTTTATGTTGCTTTTTAGATTTTAAATATTCTACAAATATATTTTTATTTGCGTTAATTCTTAGTGCAATAAATTCATTTTTGTTTTTTTATATCTGTAAAAATAAAGTTTTTGCAGAAAAAGAAAAAACAGAAAAAGATTTGAAAAATGAAATTCAAAACAATGCAAAAAATTTAACAACAATGCTAAATAATATGCCTGTTATTGCATACATTGTTGATACGGATTTTAATATTAAAGCTTGTAATACAGAAACATTAAATTATTTTGATATTGAGTTAGGGATTGATGGACAAATTCAACAATTGTCCACAGATATTTTTGAGGGGGAAACTATGGAGCAGATGAAGACAGAAAATGAACACATTATCAAAACTAAAAAAACTGTAGTTACAGAAAGACCAATTAAACTAAAAAATGGAAAACAAAATTGGTTTATTATTAGAAAAGTCCCAATTTTGGATACAAATAATAATGTTTCAAAGTTTGTTGTCTTTGGCAGAAATATTGATAGTGAAAGGGCCGCTCAACGTCAAAGAGAAACTTATATTTCAACTTTAAGTCATGATTTGAAAATTCCAACAATTGCACAAATCAGAGCATTGGAATTGTTGGTAAACGGGAATTTAGGTGAAATTAATAATGAGCAAAAAGAAATTCTCAACTTAACTCTTGATTCTTGCTATAGTATGTATGATATGCTATCTACGATTTTATCTACATACAAATATGAAAACAATGATGTAATCTTAAATTATGAAAAAATTTCAATGCAAGAATTGTTGGATGATGCGTTTTCAAAGACAGGAAAAACTTTAAGAAATAAAAATATTCAAGTAAAAGTGTCATCAAAAGATAAATTTGTGTCAGTATATGCGGATAAAATGCAGATGAAAAAGGCGTTTGAAAACTTGATAGATTTTTGCGTGGCAAACGCTTACAATGATACCGTAATTTGTTGTGAGATAGATAAAGATATTGTATCAAATTCGGTAAGTATATCTTTGTTGTATGAAAGCCCTTATGTAAATCCTATATCAATAAATAACATGTTTGAGATGTACACAACGTCAGCAGAAAAGTTTAATAAAGTCGGAAGTAGTTTAAATTTGTATTTGGCAAAACAGATTATTACGGCTCATAATGGGATAATAAATATAGAAACCAAGCAATCAAGCTATAGTAGATGTAATATTGATTTGCCTTGTATAAATGAATGTGCCGTTGCATGTTAAATTAGGTAAATAGGCAGTTCATGGATGTAAAGTCTGTATCAAAGGTGCTTTAAGTGAAAAGTGAGAAGTGAAGCGTGAAAAGTCCGTATCGTTAAATATAAGTGAATGGTGAGTGGTGAATAGTGAGTAGAGCGTATCAAGGAAATTGTTTTCTTTTTTTTTCAATTGACAATTCTTTTATATTCGTTATAATAAATTCGTAAATTAAGGAGAATGTGTATGTTTTTTGAGAAAATGGAAAAATTTCAACTTGTTTGGTTAGCTATTATTCTTGCTTTTGGTCTAGTTTTAGCAGTTAAAACCGCAACTGGAACTTTATCTAATGATAAAATTACGGTCACCGGTTCTGCATATAAAATTGTTAAATCTGATTCTGCAAGAATGGAATTTGAGATTACCAACAGAAGTGCAAATCGTCAAACTGCGTATAATAAGGTCAAAGCGCAATTACCTATTGTAAAACAATATCTGCAAGATAAAGGAATTACTGATATTGATGTGAGTGCATCAAATGGATACAATTCTTATAAGTACCTGCCAAATGGGACTATGACTAATGATGTAGCTTATTATAATTTATCTCAACCAATTGTTATAAAATCAAATGATGTTCAAAAGATTAAAGAAGTTTCTACAGATATTCAAAGTCTTTTAGATAAAGGTATTGATATAAATGTTACTAGTACGCAGTATTTTTATTCAAAATTGGCAGATTTGAAAGTTGATTTGTTGAAAGATGCTACAAAAGATGCAAAAGATAGGGCAACAGGGATGTTGAAGGCAACTCATAACAGACCAGGTAAAATTCAATCCGTAAATATGGGGGTATTTCAAATTACTCCGTTGGATTCAACAGATGTCTCTGATATGGGCATAAATGACACTTCAACAATTGATAAAAAAGTTACAGCAGTTGCGAATGTTGTATTTCGTATAAAATAGGGGAATTTAAAAATGTACATAATTTTATTGTTATTTGCTTTTTTGACTAATCCATCTTTTGCTTATCCGTCTACTGCAGACGTTATCATGGTTCATGATATGGAGATGATAAACCAACAACGTTTTAGGATGGAAGAAATAAATGATTATAATGACGTTAAAACAGAAAAAGAACGTTATCAAAAACGTAACGCTCCATCAGAACCTTTGGTAAACAAACTTTTTAACAAAAAACAGTTTGTCAAAGAAGATGGAAAAATTAAGATAGAAAGTCAAAATTAGTAAAAATTTAATGACCAAATATCAATATTGCTGCTGAGCCGATGAGAATAATCAAAGAGCCTAGCAGCTTTTTGATTAATTTTTTTTCATTGAACAATTTGTATCCCAAAATGACATTAAGGATTATAGATAGTTGAAACAAAGATAGAGCGTAACCAACATTCATATATTTGAAAACGTATGCGGTTGTAAATGTCATTATGGCAAAACAAAGAGTTGTTGAGATATACATAATGCTATTCTTTTTAGTTGGAATATGTAATTTTTCGTTTTCTAGTATTCGCATAATTAAGTACGAAAATATTGCGCCAAGAAAACTTGATATTATAAAAGAACTTGCGATTGAACTTAATATAATTACTTTTTTGATAAATACTGCCTCAATTGCGGTGAAAATAAGTGCATAAATTCGGTATTGAATATCTTTTCTTAATAATGCTTTGGGGCTTTCTAATATAAAGTATGACCCTATGATTATTAAACCAATGCCTAATAGTCCATAAATGTTTGGATATTCGTGTAACAAAAATATGCCAAAAATCATTCCAACAATTGCTTTGTATGAATTTATCGGGCCTAAAACAGATAATTCTCCTTGCTTGAGCGCTAATACCATAAAGCAATTCCCAATAGCTCCGGTTATTCCGCCAGCGATTGCGTATAGCCAAAATTCAGGTGTAATTAGAGAAAAATTTACTAATAGAAGGAGTGGAATAGATATTAAACTCATTAATATATAGTTGATGCAATTTATACAAGTCGCTGCTTCTCCGCTCTTTGTCAACTTTTTTTGAAAAACATTACTAAATGAGTTTGAAAAAATTCTAAATAAAATTGCGATTATGTTTAATAAAATTTGCATAAATCAATTAAATCATAAAAGTGTAAAGAAAAGTAACGAGTTTTAAAAAGTGTAAATATTACAATTACAGCCTGATTTGTTTTATAAAAATATAGTCACAAAATGATAATTTTAATAAAAATGGTATAAAAAACATAAAACTATACTAAATAACGAAATTTTTCTCAAATTGTCATAGAATTTTAGTTTTAGTAAAGTGCGCAATAATCAAACTACCTATTGACTTAATACTACAATTGTAGTAGGTTAGTAAAACAAGGAGGTGTATTAATGAGAATACCAGCTATACAAAATTATTATCGTACAAACAACACTTATTCAAACAACCAAAAAATTAATGCAGTACAAACATCAAAACCACAAAATGTGGTTAATATGTCTGTGCCAAAAATGAATACATCTTCTAAAGTTAATTTTGCCGGATTGCAATATTCACCACTTGCGATTGTTAAAAAATTTCCCCTAGAAGATAGATTGGCAGATTTGTTTAAGATATCAACTGCAGGTGATATGATTATTGCCGGAAAGGATTTGAAAACCGCACAAAAAGTTCTAAAAGAGTCTGTAAGAGATTTAGGGCATGTTATTAAAAGATTTTTCTTTGTTCCGGAAGATGGAATTGAAGGAGCGGCAATTTTTACAAGAACTCCGCAAGATACATTAGAAGCATTTAATCCAAACAAAGCTAATATGTATTTACGTGAAACTAGTGGAAATAAAACTCCAATAAAAACAGGTGAAAGTTTTTACGTGGTTGCCGGAGATGTTGTTGAGATAGGGAATAAAAGGATTCGCATAAAAACTGCTCCGAAAACTGATTTGAGTGTAAGCAGACCGATATTTTCACAAGTTTTTGATAAATCTAAAGAAGCTAAACAAGCAATTGAGAGTGCTAATACAAAATCTGTATCAGCATTGTTCAATAACGTTAAAGCCGGTGAAAGAACCATAACTTTTGCAGATATTGGCGGGCAAGATGGAGTAATCAAAGATTTGAAAAAAGGAATTTTATACCCGATAAAATATCCCGAAGCTTATAAAAATTCAATAGTAAATCATGGCTTTTTGATGTATGGACCTCCGGGTACAGGCAAAACATTGATTGCGCAAGCATTGGCAAACGAAACAAAATCAAATTTCATCAAACTGAACGGACTTGAAATGGAGTCAAAGTGGGTAGGTGAATCTGAAAAGAATTGGCGTGAATTGTTTGATGCGGCAAGAGAAAATCAGCCTTCAATTATTTTTATTGACGAGTTTGATGCGGTAGCTAAAAAACGTGGCGGTGCAGATGTTTATGGTGACAAAGTAGTAAATCAAATTTTGACATTGATGAGTGATGTTGAAAAGAATGGCGATGATATCTATGTTGTAGCTGCTACAAACAACCAAAATGCTCTTGATGCTGCGATTACAAGATCTGGACGTTTTGGAAAACATATTGAAGTAAAAGCTCCTGACACTCAAGAAGCGATTACGCAGATTTTCAATATTCATACCAAAAATAAAGCTCTTGCAGATGATTTAGATAAAGATGCTTTGACTAAAAAACTTCTTGCACAAAAAACGACAGGTGCTGATATCGCACACATTGTAAATACTGCGCACGAAAACGCTTTTGAAAGGGCTGGAATTTACGAAAAAATGGAAAACGGAACATTTGAAAATGCAGATATTGAAAAATTACGCATAACAGATGCCGATTTTAATAAGGCAATTGATAGCTTTACTAATAAAGAAAACAAGCGTCAGCCAATAGGTTTTAAAAAATAATTAAAATAAAAACGATGAAACAAACCTTTACAAGTACAGTTTTGAACTGTACTTTTTTTTATTATATTATTTTACCAATAAAAAGTAGCGCAATTATTGCAATAGCTTCAATTACGACTAAGCTTGCAAAAACAATCCAAAGTACAAAAAATAATTTGTATCTGCTTTTAATTTTTCGGATACGTTTAGGACTACTGAAAAACATCCAAATATTAGATTTTTTTAGATATAAATTTGGGTGTAGTGTGATTAATTGCTTTTTGATTAAAAAGGTATTTTTTAATTGTGCATGAGTTCGACAGTTTTCAGTATTTTGTCTGTAATTAAAAAGGTGTTCGTTAATTTTGTAGAATTTCAAACCATTTTCTATAAACGATAAGAAAAGCTCTAAATCTTCACAACCCAATTTATCCATACATTCTTTGTAGCCGCCTGTTTTAAGAAAATCAGTTTTTCTAAACATAACAGTGCAAACAAAAAGTTCTTCCAAATACATTATTTTTGAATTTTTAATTAAACCTTTTGAGGATGTGTCTTTGTTCTCAAATTCAAAACGGCAGCCTACAACACCGATTTCAGGATGTTTGTCTAAGATTTTGACTGCTTTTTCAACAAAAGTATTTTCGATTGTGTCATCAGCATCAAGAGGAAGAATATATTCGCCTGTGGCTATGTTAATGGCGGTATTTCTTGTTTTAACTACCCCTTGATTGGTTTTGTTATTTATGAATAAGATATTGTCATATTTTTCTTTAAGTTCTTTAATTATTTCTGCGCTGTTATCTGTTGAGGCATCGTTAACTACAATAATTTCAATATCAGAAAATGTTTGATTAATAACAGATTCAATCGCCTCTTTTACATAAGGAGCTTTGTTGTAACAAGGGATAATAACAGAAACTTTATTCATAAAACAACTCACTTTTCTAATCTAATATATTGCCATATTATAGTTGCTAAAACTTTATTTGCAATTATCTTTGTGTTATAAATTAATGATATTTAAGGTTTATTTTATTGGAGGTTTATATGAATTTAATTAAAGAATGCTTCCCTAATTAATACAATGTCATAATTCCGTTTGCATAACCGCCAATGATTTTGTTTTGCCCGCTTTGAACAATTTTCAACGGATGATAATATGAGCTGGAAGCATCCGTGTGTGTTGGTTTGCCTATTGCTGGTTTGTCTTTGGGAATTAGGTGTTTCATTGATTTTGGAGTTGTTTCACAACAATTTACCAAAACTTTTTCGCCTATTGGAATATTTTTGTTTATATATTCAAAAATTCCGACATTTGGGTCTGCCAAAATATGCCATTTGTCTTTACCGGATTGAATTAAAGACGTTCCTTCTCCATGACCGAAAACAACATATTTTAAATCTTTTGGTAAACTGCCATTTTTTATATCGTGTAAAAGAACATTTGCAAAATCACCAAAACAAAAAGCATCATGCGGATTTGTCATAAGCATTTTTATTCCGGTAGCTTTTTCAAATTTGTCACAAACAGTTTTAACCTTTTGTGCATCCGGTTTTGACCACATGACATTGCTAAACTCTTTTCCGAGTTTGTTTGGTTTTATAAAATTTTTTACGGAATTTGATATGATATTAAAAGCTGAACCAAACCAACTTGTACGCCAAGATAGTGGAGGAGCTTTTATTCCTTTGTTCAACAAAATATTTATAAATTTTGACATAACCGAATTTTTCCAATATTTTTCCTATATATATAAAAGAAAATTTCTATAAAAAATTGCTTTTTACATTTATACATACTTTATTCTTTTTTTGTGTATTTTTGGTAACATATTATAAAGCAGTTGGCAAATTTTTTTTTGTTCAATTTTTATTGTATGAGAAATAAGGATTTATAAATTGCAAAATACTTTAACTAAAAATTTTACAGAAACTCAAACTCAATCACAATCAGGTTTTCTTCGTTCTAACAACAATCTTTTTCTCTATGTAGAAAAAAGATTAAATCAAATTTTTTTAGATGAAATGAATCATAAAAATTCAATATTCCGTAAGGTTAAAAGTTCTGCCATTCAAAAAATGGCATTATTTTTATCAAATAATATTACTAGATCTTGTTCAATAGGGATTGCCGGTGAAACAGCGAGTGGTAAATCTACTATTGCTCTTGATATAATTAATACAATCCAAAGTTTTGCCGAAGAATATTGTATTGAAAACGCAATCACGAGAATTAATACAGACGATTATTATTATGATCGTTCTGATATGGTTAAAAAGGCCGGAAGTTTTGCAGAGTTTGCAAAACATTATGATTTGGATGTGCCGGAAGCTTTGGAATTGGAATTGATGAAAAAACATATTAAATCGTTACTTTTTGGAAACAAAGTTTATCTTCCGGAATATGATATGTCAGGAACTGCAATTCGCAAAGATAACGTAAAACTTGCTTTGCCTTCAAAAATTATTATTTCAGAAGGTTTATTTACATTAACCGACAAGGTTGTTGATGCTTTTGATTTTAAAATTTTTGTTGCGGTTTCTCACAATATTCAAAAAGAGAGATTTTATAAACGTGCTGCTGAAAGAGATTTAGGTGATTCTGCTGATGAAGTTTATGAAAACGCATCAACAAAGGCTAAAACTCATATTCATCCAACGGCGGCAAAAGCAGATATTATTTTGTCAGGAGAAGCTGATAGAGCTGCATACAGAAAATTTATTAATCAAATTTTAATGTTGGTAAAAGAAGTTTATTATAACGCTTAGCTAGTCGTATATATTACAATATATTTACAAAACATCAGAAAATAGCAAGAAAAAATTTTTTCAAGTATTATATATATACTAATATTACTTGTGTGGAGATGGCAGACTTGATTAGATTAAACAATTACAGATTTACCTCAAACGTTAACTTTTCAGCGAAGGAAAATAGTGACGCACAAAAAAAAACTAATGATAAAAAATATTCAGATCCTTTGATGAAATGGCCTGCCAGAGGATTGGCTTATACCAATGAATTGGGAGCTGCAATAAGTGAAGTTGCGCCAAAATTAGGTACATTATTGTGGTTTCCTGCAATGTTATACTTCGGAGCAGATATTTATGACAAGTATAAAAACGCCAAAACATCGTACGATCCGAATGCAAAAAGAGGTACAGAACAAGCAATATTCCAACTTCTTGCAAGTGTTCTTCTCCCGACAGCAGCTGTAATTGCAGGTCAAAAAACTGCGTCAGTGTTGGGTGTTGCCGGCAAAAACGGTATGTCACTTCAATCTCAAGAAGAAGTAATTAATTTCTTGCAAAATTTTACAAGCAGACGGCATCTTGACTCATTTGCCGGAAATGTTGACGGATTTAAGGATTTGTTTAAGGAATCAATCTCTATCAAGCGTGAAAAATTAATTAGAGAAACAAAATTGAAAAATCCGATAAAAATGTTGGGAGATGCTATATTTAATAGTAGACATCCTGAATCATTAGCAATGTCGCAAAAAGATAGAGTTTTGACATTTGCCAATAAACATATTGATGAAATGTTCAAAATTTATGGAAGTCTTGCAGTAGAACAAAAACCGGAAGAATTTTCGGATAAATTGTTTAAGAAATTTAATAAATTGAAAAATAAATACTCTAAAGACCCTGATTATAAAGCAACTGCATTGAGAGATGCTGCAGAAGATATTATCAAAAAATATCAGAAAAGCAAAATCATGAAAACAAAAATGTTGAAAACATTGGGTGGTTTTGTTGCTTTAGGTATTGCGATTAAACCGATAGACAAGTTTGTTGAAAATGTTGTTATCAAAAAGTTTGTAGAACCTAATTTGAGTGCAGTTTTTCCAAACGAAGATGTGAAAAATTATAAAGAAAAAGTTTTAAAATAAAAAAGAAAAATCCCTGATTACACAGGGATTTTTACTACTACTTTTTTTACATCTGTTTGAATGTTATTTATTGCCATTTGTGGTTTGTGTGCCTCATGAGGGTATATAAATGCAAACTTGTTGTTTCCCAAAATAACGCTATCAGGAACAGTTGTAGGATTTTCAAAAAACATAACATCTCGATTTTGGTCGTATTCTTCGCTAACTGCTAGACCTTCAATATTTATGTAATCAAGTTGTTCTGTTCCTGTTGTTAGAATTTGAATGTCAATATATTTCTTATGAGCTTCAAATTTGCAATTTTCAAATAACTTTGTTGTGTATTCGTCAATATTTGCAAATATTTCATTTTCTAGCTCGTAGTGTCCGACAGGTGTTTCTGGAGTTAAGTTTTTTATGAATTTAATAACACTTATCGGAATTTGGGAATATTTTTCAATATTTTCAATTTTATCTATAATCATTTTTAACTCAATTCTGCAATAGCTGCTTCAAATTGTTCTTTGTTTGGAGCTTTCCCGTGCCAACCGGCGTTATTTTCCATAAATGAAACACCTTTGCCTTTTGTTGTATTTGCAATTATCGCAAAAGGTTTGTCTGATTTTTTAGCGGTTTCAAAAGCTTCATATACTTCTTTTACGTTATTACCGTTTATTTCCAAAACATCCCAATTGAAGGCTTTGATTTTTTCTGGTAGCGGGTCTAACCCTTTTACATTTTCTGTACAACCGTCAATTTGAAGTCTGTTTCTGTCAATTATTGCAATGATATTGCCTAATTTTTGATGTGTGCAGTGCATAAATGCTTCCCATACGCTGCCTTCTTGAAGTTCGCCATCTCCCATTAAACAATATACTTTTGCATTTTTTTTGTCGAGTTTCAATCCCATAGCCATTCCGCAAGCAATTGATAAGCCTTGTCCTAAAGAACCACTTGCAACTTCAACACCATCACAAATTGGGCATGGATGACCTTGCAAACGAGAACCGAAAATTCTAAATCCCATAAGTTCATCTTTTTTTATATAGCCAACTTGTGACAAAACTGAATATAGGATAGCAGAAGCGTGACCTTTCGATAAGACAAACCTATCTCTGTTTTCAAAATCTTCACCTTCTCCCCATTTTTTGCAAGTTTTCATGACTTTATTGTACAAAACTGTCATGATTTCAACAGCAGACAACGCACCGCCAAGATGTCCTGATTGCGCATTGTAAACCATTTTCAAAACATTGAGCCTATTTTCTTTGCAAAGATCTTCCAAATTTTTAATTTCAATATCATTTAACATACTAAACTCCTTTCGGAATGAATTTTTCACGTAAAACTTTTAACACAAATAACGGCAATGTTGGGAAAATTCTCTTAAATCTTTTCGGTTCTTTTACCGTTCTATATAGCCATTCAAGTCCTAATTTTTGATAAATTTCTGGCGCTCTTTCTACAACGCCTGACCAAACATCAAAACTTCCCCCAACACCGACAAAGAGTGCGTTTGGCAAAACTTGTTTAGCTTTGATTATAAATTCTTCTTGTTTTGGCGAGCCTAATGCACATAAAACAAGTCGAGGTTGTCTTATTTTTAATTCATTTATAATTTCTTCATCATTAGAAAAATAACCGTCATGTGCGTATGTTATGTATAAGCCGGAAATCTCTTTTTCAAGATTTTCTTTTGCTTTTTCCACGATTTGCGGTTTTGCGCCGACTAATGCAACGGATTGACTGTTTTTTGCGCATTCTTCAATCATTCTGTGCGAAAACTCAATTCCTGCAATTCTTCTAACATTATATCCTAATATTTTTAACCCTATTTCAACACCTATTCCATCAGGAATAACAAGTTCTGCCGAATTTATAATTTCGGCAAAGTCAGGGTTTTGGCTTGCATTTTCAATCATTTCAGGGTTAATTGTGATAACTTGTCCTGAGATTGTGTTAGCATATTTAATAGCTTCATCAATAGTGAAGGTATCAACATTTAGCCTTTGAATTTTTACTAAATTTCTTTCCATAAGATAATTATAAACTAATAATAATTTTTGGTAAAGAGGAAATGTTTCAAATATTTTCAATAAATAACTTAATATTTTATGTATTTTTTGCCCTTTTGTTTTATACTATAACGATAAGTAGGGATAGACTTGAAAGGGAAAGAGGTTTATATGGCATTAAGATATGATGCAGGTGAAGTTATAACCGCAATGGTTACGCCGTTTAATTCTAAGAGAGAAATTGATTATAACAAGGCTGAAGAACTTACAAAACATTTGATTACTAATGGTAGTGATGCAGTTTTGGTTGCCGGAACAACCGGTGAAGGTCCTACTCTTTCTCATGAAGAAGAATTTGAATTGTTAAGTACTGTAAAAAGAGCAGTTGCAAATAAGGCAAAAGTTATTATGAATGCAGGTTCTAATTCGACAGAAACTGCGATTAAATCAGCAAAGTGGGCGCAAAAAGAAGATGTTGACGCAATACTTTCTGTAGTACCTTATTATAACAAACCTTCTCAAAAAGGGATGTTTGAACATTTTTCTGCGGTTGCGGAAAGTGTTGATTTGCCTATTATTTTGTATAATATTCCGGGAAGAACCGGTGTAAATATGTTGCCGGAAACAGTTGCTGCGTTAGCGGAAAAATATCAAAATATTGTCGCTATTAAACAAAGTTGCGGTGATATGGATATGATTACTGAGATGAAATTATGTTGCCCTGAAGATTTTTCAGTATATTCAGGGGATGATAGTTTGACACTTCCTATGATGTCATTGGGTGCAAGGGGTGTTATTTCCGTTGCATCTCATATTTTTGGCAAAGAAGTTAAATCAATGATTAGAAATTATAAGTCAGGAGAATTTTTGGCAGCAGTAAATATGCACAAAAAATTATACCTTGCATTTAGAAAATTATTTATGGCTCCAAATCCGGTTCCGGTAAAAGCAGCTCTTGCTCATAACGGAATTATTGAAGATTTTGTAAGACGACCTTTAGTTGAACTTACTCAAATTGAGAAAAAAGATTTATTCATGGTTCTTGACGAAATTAAAATTAGCCAAGAAGAATAATAAAATAATTTTTATATTTATTATAAATATAATAATTGTAAATTGAAAATAATATCAGATTATATAGAAAAGGATAGAAAAATGAAAAACAAAATTTTGATGTTTTGGTTTATCGTGGCGATAGTAATTATTTCATCAATTCTTATCGTTATTAAGCCAACAAAATTAGGATTGGATTTGGTTGGAGGTTCAAGACTTGTTCTTGAAGCAGAAACAACTGATTCGATTGCCAAAATTACGCCAGAAGTAATGAACAGATTGCAATTTGCAATTGAGCAACGTGTAAACAAATTGGGTGTTGCAGAAACTGTAGTTCAACAAGTTGGCGAAAAAAGATTATTAATTGAAATTCCAAACGTAACTGATTTGAAAGAAGCAAAAGCTTTCATCGGAGAAACGGCTCAATTGGAATTTAAAAAAGAAGGTAAAGCTGCAGATGGTTCTCCTATTTGGGTTTCAACCGGTTTGACAGGTCAGGATTTAGCAAAATCAACATTAAGCACAGATGCGTCTGGACAGTGGGTTGTTTCATTGGAGTTTAATGCTGCGGGGGCTAAAAAGTTTGCTGATTTGACAAAATCTTTAGTTGGTCAACAAATGGCTATCTTTTTTGATGGTGAAATCCAATCAGCTCCTCGTGTAAACGAAGCTATTTATGGTGGTAAAGCTCAAATCTCAGGTGGAGATAGTGGTTTTGCTTATGATGAAGCAGAAAGAATGGTTAACTTGTTGAATGCCGGTGCTTTGCCTGTTCCTGCAAAAATTGTTGAGGAAAACACAGTTGGACCTACTTTAGGTGCTGATAGTGTTGCAAAATCTAAAAAAGCCGGGATTATTGGTCTTTCAGCAGTTATGTTATTTATGATTGCTTTTTACCATGTTCCAGGTTTGATTGCAGATATCGCTCTTATTATTTACAGTTTAATTTTGTTTGCTTTATTCAAAACAATTCCTGTAACATTAACTCTTGCCGGTATTGCAGGTTTTATCCTATCAATCGGTATGGCGGTAGATGCTAACATTCTTATCTTTGAAAGAACGAAAGAGGAACTTAGAGATGGCAGAAATTTATTTACTGCTATTAACTCTGGTTTTGACAGAGCATTTACAAGTATTTTCGATTCAAATATGACAACAATTATTACTTGTACAATTCTTTATCTTTTAGGTACAAGCGTTGTTAAAGGTTTCGCCTTAACTCTTGCAATTGGTGTTATTGTTTCAATGTTCAGTGCAATTACTGTTACTAAAAACTTTATGCACTTGATATTTGGCACAGGAGAACTTAAACACCCAGCATTATTCGGCTTGAGAAAAGATGAAATCGGTCAAAGTTATGAAGCGTCTGAAACAAAACGAGAAAAAGCTCGTTTCGGTATTTTGGACTAATGAATTGAAAAAATAAGAAAGGTAAAACAATGATAAATACAGGTAAAAAACACTTGGTTCATATCGTAAAATATAGATGGTGGTGGATGCTTCTAACTACAATTCTTCTAGTTCCTGGTATTATCGCAATGATATATTCTTCAGTAACTTATGCGAACCACGCTCCATTGAAAGTTGGTATTGACTATACAGGCGGTACAATTTTGCAGTATGGATTGGAACAAAAACTAAATAACAGTGATGTTACAAAAACAAGAGAAAAGCTAGAAAAAGTAGGTATTGAAAATCCTTATATTCAAATCTTGAACGTAAATAATTCACAACAAGAAAACACAAAATCAAACATTAATTCAATAATTTCTATCAGAACAAAATTTATTGACAAAGATTCAAATACAACGGAAGTTATTACAGATCAGTTGAAAGCGGAATATCAAAATCCTGAATTGATTTCTGTAAGTTCAGTTGGACCTACTATGGGAAAGGAACTGTTCAAAAATTCATTGATTGCTGTAACGTTGGCATTCTTAGGGATTGTGGCTTACTTGTCATTTAGATTTAGATTTGATTATGCTCTTGCTGCGATATTAGGCGTTTTCCACGACGTAATATTTGTAGTTGGTGTGTTCTCAATTTTAGGTCTTTTGTATAATGTACAAATTGACGGTTTGTTTATTACTGCGATATTGACAGTAATTGGTTTTTCAGTACATGATACAATTGTTGTATTTGACAGAATTAGAGAAAACTTGAGATATTATTCTAAGAAAATGTCTTTTGGTGAAATTGTTGATGCTTCTGTAAACCAAACATTAACAAGAAGTATTAATACATCTTTAACCACATTGATTACATTGTTAGCATTGTATCTATGGGGTGGTGTAACAACAAAAGATTTTGTTCTTTGTATGATTTTAGGTATTGCAATCGGTACTTATTCAAGTATTTTCTTCTGCAGCATGTTAGTTGATTTTTGGAATGATAAACAACAAGAGCAAGTAAAAACTATTGCATAGAAAATAGTAAAAAATATAAGAAAGACCTCTTATTTTAAGGGGTCTTTTTGTATGTAAAATCTTTTCCTATTGATTTTATATCAGTTTTTTATGTTTTTCTAAATTTTATTTCTTGTATAATTATAAAACTGCTTTAATCGCCTCTATCATACCTGTTTCGTCAGCAAGGTTTTTACCTGCAATGTCAAACGCAGTTCCATGTCCCGGAGAAGTTCTTATTATGTCTAAGCCTATTGTCATATTGACTGTTTTCTCGCCAGCAACGGTTTTTATCGGAATTAATCCTTGATCGTGGTAATTTGCAATATAACAATCAAAACCGCCATTACGAGGGGCATTTAAGTCTGACGTAATATCTTCATTATTGTTGGATTGCAACTGTTGCTCTGTTTCTTTTAAATGGCAAATATATTCTTTGGCAGCTTCTACAAACAGTGTATCTGCAGGAAGTGGTTTTGTTATATTTATCCCTTTTTGATGCAATTCTTCAACTGCCGGAATTAATATATCTATTTCTTCACGCCCCAATATTCCATCCTCACCGGCATGTGGGTTAAATCCACAGAGTGCAAATTTGGGATTTTCGATTTTGAGGTGTTGTCTGAAAAATTCTCTCAAGTTCAGAACTTTTTCAACAACCATTTCTTTGGTTAAATTAATTTCTTTTAATGCTACATGGCGAGTTAAAAGTAGTACTCTAAACTTATTTGCCAAAAATAACATTTCTGCTGATTGGTTATTGTGTGCAAGATATTTTTGCAAAATTTCAGTTTGCCCGTTAAATTTGTGACCAGCCAAATATAATGAATTTTTCGCAACAGGAGCAGTAACAATAGCTCTTGCCCCGATTTCGCAAGCTTTTTTTACAGATTGGAATGAAAACTCTCCACATTCTGCCGTAACTTTGCCGGCATTAATTTCAGAATTGAATGGGATTTCTATAATTTCATAATCTTTACTTAGTTTCCCGTAATAATCAATAATTTTTTTATTTGAGATTAAAACAATACTGTTTGCGGGTAAATCCATCTTATTCAGCGCTTTTATTGTAATTTCAGCACCGATACCATTTGGATCTCCTGTTGTAATAGCTATTTTAGGCATCTTGTAATCCACCGTGTGTTTCAAAATATTTTAAAATGTCTATTAAAGTATTGGCATTTCCCAAATTGCCAGATTTGGTCACAATCCACTGAGCGTTATGATCCAGAGTTAACGCAATAGCCGGAGCAACTTCATCAATCAATTGTAATTGGTACGCTCCAATTGCACTACAACATTTGTAAGATGTTTCGCCTCCAAGTGTAATTAAAATAACTTCTTTGGTTTCGACAACTCTCTTTGTTAATTCAGCTAAGAAATCTGTTATAACATTTGCAAGTTTTGCTCTGGTTAATTCCGCATTCAATGAATCTTCTGAAAAACCGTCAAAGTCTTTGATAAGCTTTGATGTGTGTACTACAACCGCATTGTCAAATCTTAAATTAGAAACAATTCTTTTAACGAGTTCATCAGTAACTCCATTGAGAACGGTTTTTAAATCAAGGCTTATAGTCAAAACATCTTCAAATTCATCACTGTTTTCAAGCTTTTCGATTTGATTAGCGGTGATTTGAGTTGCGCTACCTGAAACTATGAATTTCGGCAATCTAGGGAAAGTTTTTATTATATGTTCACAATCCAAATCTGCAAACCAAAATTCTCCTAAAGCTTGAGCAAATGCCGCAGTTCCGGCTGGTAAAATTTTGTTATCCGATTTTTTTATCGCAAGTGCGATTTGTTCAATATCGATAGTTGATACTGCGTCAATAACAATAAGTTTTTTACCGCTTTTAACCAATTCGTTGATTTTTTGCAAGATAGGGCCAGCCCCCTTCATGACGGTTTTTAATTCTACACTTCCAATTAAGTCTTTGTATTCCGGTAGAATTTGAGATTTTAATAAAGTTGGAACGTGAGATTCGCAAATCGGAGAATGCGGATCTCGAGCCATTTCGGTTCTTTCAATCGGCACTCCTTTTAACAAGTGGTAGCCCCCGACTGTGGTTCTAATTTCTGCAGGAAAAGCAGGGACAACTACTGCCGCATCATATTCTAATGCAGCCATAATCCCTAATACTTCAACGGCAATATTTCCACGCAATGTTGAATCTATTTTTTTGTAATAAAAATCGGGATTAAGCTTTTCTGCAAACATTTTAGTTGCTTTTAAAACTCTTTCGTATGCGATTTCTGGTTCAACATTTCTTGATTCTGTAGAAATAGCCCAAGTTTGTGTACCTTTTGCATTGATCGGTTCAATTTCATCAGACAATAAAATCTGAGTATTTGCGCCTTTTAAGTAAAATTGTAAAGCGGTGTCGTTAGCACCGGTCAAATCATCTGCAATAATTCCGACAATATTAGAATTAATAATCATAACTATATCTCTTGAATATCTCTTTTTGAGCCGAGTAACCTAATGCTATTAGCAAGTATGTAAAAGTTTTCTCTATCGTTACCAGAAGCTTTGTCTGTCCATTTATTAACTGCAATTCTTCCATCAATTACAACTTGCGCCCCTTTTTTTACGTATTCACCTGCAAATTCAGCTAATTTGTCCCAGACATCAATGTTAAACCAGTCAGCAACTTCGGATTTTGTTTTTGCATCCCATCTGTTTACAGCGATAGAAAAGTTAGCCTTTACTTTTCCTGATTCAAAATATCTGATTTCGGCATCACGCCCAACTCTGCCAACTAATACTGTAGAATTCATTTATAACCTCTTTCTATATTAACTCAAAATCTTTCATGATTTTACAACAAACTAAACACTACCTGCAAAGATTGTATTACTTTTTGTAACGAATAGCAAGATGCTTAGGTACGAAGATGCAGAAAGGTAAAGCCTTTAACTATAGGTTGCTAATAAATCTTATTAGTAGTATAACATTGATTGTAGTATGGGGGATCCGCCCCGAAATATCGTTCGTCATAATATGACAAGGTGGAGCAGTTGTTTGTATTGCACGCTGAACGGTATAAAAGGATAGAAAGTGAAAAAATGGAAAAGAACGAACAAACTTTGAGTATTTTAAGACACTCAACATCTCACGTTATGGCACAAGCTGTTCAAAAGTTGTTTCCGTCTGCAAAGTTAGCAATCGGGCCGGCTGTAGAGAATGGTTTTTATTACGATTTCGATTTAACTGACGGGCATGCTTTTACGCATGAAGATTTGGTTAAAATCGAAGAAGAAATGAAAAATATCGTTAAACAAAATCTTTCATTTGAAAAATACGTGATTCCTGACGTAGACAAACAGATTGAAGAATTTAAAGCTGAAGGTGAAATTTACAAAGCTGAATTATTAGAAGAACACAGAAATGACAATCCTACTTTGTATTTGACGAAAGATAAAGATGGAAATGTTTTGTTTAATGATCTTTGTGCAGGTCCTCACCTTCCAAATACATCATATATTAAAGCTAACGCATTTAAACTTCTAAAAGTAGCTGGTGCTTACTGGAGAGGTAATGCTAAAAATAAAATGCTTCAAAGAATTTATGCTACTGCTTTTTGGTCAAAAGAAGATTTGGCTGACTATTTGCATTTTATTGAAGAAGCAGAAAAACGTGATCACAGAAAACTTGGTGCAAAACTTGATTTGTTCTCAACAAGAGATGAATTGGGTGGAGGTCTAGTATTGTGGCATCCAAATTTGGCGGTAGTTAGAGAAGAAATTGAAAACTATTGGAGAACAGAACACAGAAAACGTGGTTATGTAATAGTAAATACTCCTCACATTGCAAAATCAAAATTGTGGGAAATTTCAGGACACTACGATCACTATAGAGAAAATATGTTCTTTATCCAAAAGGATAGTGATCAAGAAAATGAGGATCAATTCATTTTGAAACCGATGAACTGTCCGTTCCACATCTTGATTTATCAAGCAAACAGACATTCTTATCGTTCATTACCATTAAGAATGGCAGAATTGGGAACAGTTTACAGAAAAGAAAAATCAGGAGCTTTATCTGGTTTAACTCGTGTTCAAGGTTTTACTCAAGATGATGCTCACATTTTCTGTACTCCGGAACAATTGGTTGATGAAATCAATGAAATTATTGATTTTGTTGCAGATACAATGAAAATCTTTAATATGTCATTTGAAGTTGAACTTTCAACAAGACCGGAAAGCTATGTTGGAGATATTGAAAATTGGAACAGAGCAGAAGCAGGTTTGAAAGAAGCAATGGATAAACGTGGAATGAAATATGATATCAACGAAGGTGATGGCGCATTCTACGGTCCAAAAATCGACTTCAAGGTTAAAGATGCAATTGGCAGAACTTGGCAGTGTGCAACAATTCAGTTAGACTTTAATTTGCCTGAAAGATTTGATATCAAATACCAAGACAAAGACGGTCAAATGAAAACTCCTGTAATGCTTCACCGTGTAATCTTTGGTTCTATGGAACGTTTTCACGGTATCTTGATTGAACATTATGCAGGTGCTTTCCCAACTTGGCTTGCACCAACACAAGTTGCAATTGTTCCAATCAGTAACGAAAAACATATTGATTATGCTGAAAAAGTTTATAAACAAATGCGTAATGCAGGTATTAGAGTTACCCTTGACGATAGATCTGAAAGTATGAACTACAAGATTAGAGAAAGTCTGCAAGATAAGAAAATTCCTTACGTGTGCGTAATCGGAGATAAAGAAATTGAAGCAGATGCAGTAGCAGTTCGTGCGCGTGGAATTGGTCAAGTAGGAACAATGAGCGTTGATGAATTTATCGGAAAAGTTGAAGATGAAATCAAATCAAGAAGTTCAGAATCTTTTGCAAAAGCATCAGCTAAAAAAGCATAAGAAAACGAGTTCAAAATAACAAAAAAGCGAGTTGAGTAAACTCGCTTTTTTATTGGTCAAATTTTTGTTTGGGAGCATAAATTATTTTGTAACCCAGTGTGTCTAGTATAATTTCAAATTCTTTTAATGTGACTGTGTTATTTTTAAGTTTTTGAGATAAATTTTGGATAGAAAAATTCTTACCTTTCTTATCTGCAATAACTCTTGCTAGTTGAGTTAATGTTATATCCTTGTCTATTAAGAGTTTTTTTATATCGTTCGAAATGCTCATTTTATAAGGATACAATAAGATTAAATCATATTGACAAAATTAAATATATAATTTAATATTAAACATATAATTTATAAAAGGAGGTTGTATGGGAGATAAGAAAATTGTTAGAGGAGCAAGTGAGAATTGTCATACTGAGGACAACAGTCCGAAGTATCGCATGGTTGGTAATGCTGTTGGGCTAGAAAGCCTAACATACAGGTGTAACTGTCCACCTGAACTTGGTGCTACGCACGTAGCCCTCTGTGACAGTGTTGGTTCATACTTCAGACATTGGTGTGGAGCTTTTACTCTAGCGGAGGTTTTAATAACTCTCGGAATAATCGGAGTAGTTGCGGCAATGACTATGCCTGCATTAATCCAAAATTATCGAAAGTCTGTTGTTGAAAATAAGTTGAAATCGGAATATTCTTTAATTTCCAACGCAATTAGAATGTCAGAAGCTAAAAATGGTTCATCAGAAGATTGGACTAATTGCGATGAGGATAATTCTTTTGAATGCACAAAAAGTTTCTTTGACACTTATTTAGCACCTGAATTAAAAACAGTAAAAATTTGTGGAAATGATAATAAAGAGGAATGTTGGACAGAACCTGTTTCTTTGAGTGGTAAAAAGGGATATTTATCTCCGTTAATTGATAATATGGGACTTACTGCTATTTTGAGTAATGGAACTTCTTTATACATGTGGGCTGGAGGACAAAATTCTGAAGCAGCTCATTTGCAAATATGGTTTGATATTGATGGACCAACTAAAGGAAAAGGTATAATAGGTGCAGATGTTTTTGGTACTATTACTTTTTTTAAAGCAAGAGAAGAAATACGTGCCGGAACATTTATGCAAGGATGTGCTAAACTTTTGGATGTAGATAATTATAAAAATGATACTGAGTATGGATGTTCAAAAGATGTTGATACTCAATTTGCAGGTTTTTACTGTGGAGCTTTAATTGAACAAAATGGATGGAAAATTCCTAAAGATTATCCTGTAAGGTTGTAATAACAATGAACCGCTCT
This sequence comes from Candidatus Melainabacteria bacterium MEL.A1, assembly GCA_001765415.1. Taxonomy (GTDB): domain Bacteria; phylum Cyanobacteriota; class Vampirovibrionia; order Gastranaerophilales; family Gastranaerophilaceae; genus Stercorousia. Next base: position 595,458 of record CP017245.1, on the reverse strand, counting down.
TTATTTAAAGGGCGGTTCGTTTAAAACTAGATTTCATTTGTAAATTATTTAGCTTCTTCTGGTTTTTTGTCTTCTGCTTTTACAAATTTATCATTTGGATCAGCTTTTGGAGCTTCTTCAGCTTTCGGTGCTGATGGTACAAATGTATCTTGAGCCGGAGCTTGAGGGGTTGGTGCTGGAGCTTCTGCCTTTGCTTCAGGTTTTGGGGCTGCTATGTTTGAAACTGCTCCTGGTGTATCTGGTTTTCCTAAAAAGTTAATTGCTTTAATCATGTAATTTTTTCCTCCAATTTTCTATATTACTAGTAAAACTCTTAAACAAAAATAATTGCCTAATTTTTATGAAATATTACAAATATTAAGAGCGGATTTTTTATCCGCTCTCAATTTGTCATTATATAATTCCGATTGATTTGTGTTTTTCGTAGATGATTTCTGCCATTTCGTCTAATTTTTTGAAATCTTCTTCTTTTGGTTTTCCTTTGATTTGTAAAGGTTCAATGATATCTAGTTTCAATGGGGTTAATATTTGTGCTATCAAGTCGAATAGTTTTCCGCCCCATCCGTAAGAACCTAAAAGAGAAGCAAATTTAGCTTTTGGTCTTAATACTGCTGCAAGGTAAGCGACATTTACAGTCATTGGGTGTGGACCTGCCAGAACCATTGATGTTCCCATAACGATTGTTGCTGCATCTACCAATGCCATTGCTAAATCTCCCAAATCGTCATCTACTATATCAAATTTGAATGTTTTAATTCCTTTTGCTTCTAATTTATTGCTTAAGTAGTCAATCATTTCTTTTGTGCTTTCGTACATTGAAACATAAGGCAATGCAACTAAATTTTTCGGCGTATCAGATGTCCAATCTGTGTACAAATCCAAAATGTAATTAGGATTTTTGTGAACAGGTCCATGACTTGGCAAAATCATATCAACATTCATTTCCTTAATCATTTTTGTATATTTTTTGCACATCATTCTAAATGGCATCATAATTTCAGCATAATAACGTTTTGCGCTCTTTTCAAGTTCTTTGCTTTCAGGTGCAAAAATATCCGTGAATGTATAATGCGCACCTAAAAAGTCACAAGTGAAAATTACATTATCTTCTTTGATATATGTAAACATTGTATCAGGCCAATGTACTCCTGGTGCAAAGATGAATTTTAGCGTTTTATCACCCAAAGAAATTTCTTCCCCATCAGCAATAATTTGAATTTTTTCTTCTGGAACAAAAAGCATGTTTTTAATATTTTCTGCAACTTTAGGGTTTGTCAAAACAATAGCATTTGGGAATTTTTCTAACAAAGCCGGAATTGAACCTGAGTGGTCTTGTTCACCGTGATTTGCGATAATATAATCAACTTTCCCGATATTGTTTTCAGAAAATCTTTTTAAATATTCTTTTGTTTTTGGTGGATACATTGTGTCAATAATCGCAGTTTTTTCAGAACCCTTAACAAGGTATGAATTGTAGCTTGTACCGTGTTCCAATGGAATTAGTTCATCAAAAATTCGTCTGTCACAGTCGTTTAATCCACAATAAAAAATGTTATTTTTAATCTCTTGAAATTTCATTATTTCATCTCCTTTTAGTGTTGTAAATTTTAAATATTTAACTTTTTTATTTATTGTTTGTCAAATAAATCTTTGCTAACACCACAAAGTGGGCATACATAGTCATCTGGTAAATCTTCAAATTTTATTCCGTCATGTTCTTCTGGGTCATAAATATAACCACATACTGTACAAATATACTTTTCCATTTTTTTGTCCTTTCTATATGCTTTTACATTCATTACAAATACCGTGTAATGTGATATCATAACCCTTTACGTCGAAACCTGTTTCATTTTTAGTCCTCTGAACAACGTCAGGAGCGATGTTAATAGAAACATCAAAAACTCTTTTACATTTGTCACAAATAAAATGAAAATGTTCGTGAGTGTTATGATCAAAGTGTGATGGTGCTTCTAAACCGTCAATCTTTTTGATAATTCCGTTTTCAGCTAACTGGTTCAGGTTTCTGTATAGAGTTGCAAGGCTGATATTAGGTGCTTTTTCTTGCAAAATTCCATACAAATACTCTGCAGTAGGGTGAACTACATTTTCTTTTAATGTTTCTAAAATTATCTCACGTTGTCTTGAGTAATTCATAGTTTCTCCATAAAACTGATAACAATTATTATTTTTGTTCAAATAAAAATTTTTGTCAAGATTAATAAACAAAAATGGATAATTTCTGTTATTAATTTGTTATAAGGTTTTTCTTAATAAATATTAATAGATAATCTTTTGTAAGTTTACAATATTTGTTATTTATTTGATAATTAAATTAGTTATAAATAGTAAAAAGAGAGTTGGGGAGTATGGTTAAGGTTGCAATAATTATGCCTGTGTATAATGGTGGTGAATATTTAGACACATCTATTCAATCCGTTCTTAACCAGTCTTATAGAGATTTTCAACTTATTTGTGTTAATGATAGTTCAACTGACAATTCCCTAGAAATTCTTGATAAGTATGCCTCTATTGATAATAGAGTTGTTTGTTTGACTAAAGAAAATGCCGGTCCTGGATTGGCACTAAATTATGGTATAGAAAATTCTCAAAGTGATTACTTGTGTTTTTTAGATCAAGATGATAAATATGCACCTGATTATCTTGAAAAAATGGTTGCTGTTATAGAAAAAACAAGTCTTGATATGTGTATGTGCAATGCGTATTTCTGGAAAAATGATGATAGTTTAGAAATAATTTATAAAGATTTGAAGTTTGGAATTGTTCCAACCGATACAGCTAAAAAGAAAAAACTGTTTTCTGAACGTAATTATCCGCAGTGGACAAAAATCATAAAAAGAAGTTTTTGGGAGAAGAATAAAATTAGTTTTCCGGACTTTAGTAATAAAGCACATGATGTTCCTGTTCATTATGAATTAATTGCAATGTGTGAAAAAGTTGGTTACGTAAGAGATTGTGTTTATTTCCACAGAGTTCATGATGAACAAATTTCGCATGATATAAATGATAGTTATTATTATAGTGTTTCTGCTAAAAATATTTTTGATTGGTTGAACACACTTGATTTGAATTATTTTCAACGAGAGAAAAAGCTAAAATTTTTCAAATATTTGATAAGATTGTCTGCACGTTCTGCAAAAAATATTCGTGTATTTGATGAGTTATTTGCAATTATAGATAACTATTATAGTTTTTATGATTTGCAAAGTTTGAAAAGATATATTGCAAAACAAAAGAAAAAGTTTATGAAGCTCAAACATTTGTTGTTAGAAAAGGTTAATCTTGCAAATGTTGGCAAGAATACTTATTGCGCAAAACAACCTTTCATTGCAAGTCCGAAAACAACAATAGGAAAATTTGTTTCAATTGGGGAGAATGTAAGAATTGGACACGGCGAACATCCTTTAGGTTATTTATCAACAAGCCCATATTTTTATTATGACAATTTAGGTTGGAAGTTGTTGAATACAAAAAGTCACAATGAATTTTGGAATTATGCTCCAGTGCGTATTGGCAATGATGTTTGGATTGGCGATAATGTAATTATAAAAAATGGGGTTAAAATAGGTGATGGTGCAGTTGTTGGTTTGGGAGCAGTTGTAACAAAAGATGTTCCACCTTATGCGGTAGTAGCTGGAGTTCCTGCAAAAGTTATTAAATATCGTTTTTCAGATGAGATAATTTCGGAACTTTTAGAATTAGAATGGTGGGATTTAGAAGAAGATGTAATTCGCCAAATTCCGTATGATAATATTGAAAAGGCGATTGAATTTATTAAATGCAAAGGTATTAAACATTCAACATAGGTAAATACGCTTTTTTAGATTTAAGACAACTAATAAATTAATATATTTCAAATAAAAAGAACTCCATTATGGAGTTCTTTTTATTTGCCGAAGGCCGGACTCGAACCGGCACGTGGTTGCCCACACAAGATTTTGAGTCTAGCACGTCTACCAATTTCATCACTTCGGCATATATTCAATTGTCATACTTATATAATACCAAAAACATTTTAAATTTCAAATAAAATTTTAAAAATTTTTTTAATTAATAATTTTGATACAAAAAAGAATGATTAAATTTCCTTAAAACCCTTGTAAAATGCTTGATACGAGTGAGGGCTTATGAAGAATATATTTGTATTAATTTTATTTGTTTTGTTATTTGTGTCTGTTGCAAATGCTACTGTAATGGAAGGTGGAGTTATGAAAACGGGCATGGGAAATTCTAAGAGGGTCGTTGATAGCGCAACAAATATGCCGGTTTCAGGAGCAAAAGTTGTCTTGCCAAAATTGGACTATATTACAGTAACTGACGACAATGGAGCTTTTAGTTTAAATGCGAATATTAAATCGCCAACTATTTTATCTGTGCAAAAAGAGGGATATAGACCATTCTCTCTAACTATTGATGAAAAAATTGCCGCTAAACCTATTGTTGTCGGGATTGAAAAAAGTAATGTACAAGATATTGTTATATCGTCTGAAATGTTTCATTTAGGTGATGACAATTATTCAGAAAACTCTGCCAATTCAGGCGAATTTAAAGGAAGATCTATCGGAGCGTATTTTTCAAAATCTTTCCAAATTGCACAAAACGCTTTGACTAAACAAAATTTCCTTGTAATTGGCTCTATTATAGGTATTGATACGTTTATGGCAAAGACAATGGGGCAAAATTCTGTTGCGCATGCTTTTTCTAGTCCGCCGGAAGTGTTTTTTAACGGGGTTAAAATCGCTGAAATACAGTTGAATGGTGACGGGCAGAAGATTAAAATTCCTAATAATATACTAAAAGTAGGGCAATTGAACGAAGTCACAATTCATACCGGCAGAAATCTAAGACAGACTGCGTATATTGATTATGATGATATTGAGTTCATGAATTTATATATAAAATCTGAGTAAAACTCCGCCATACTCTTGATATTCCGTAAATTGTATCATCTAAATAGATGATTTTTGTTACGAATTGTTAAGTTTTCTGATATAATAATTAAAGATTTCCTACTGTTATGCCGTACATGAAAACATAAGGAAACAAAATGAAAGGAAACAAGTCATGGGTATGGCTGCATCGCAGGCAAGATTTTTAGGTCTTACTGCAAGAAAATCAAATACCGAATATGAAGGTCAGCAGATCAACCAACAAAGAACAACTTTGGCTAACCAATCTGCTAACTATTATAACCAGCTGCTTGGCATGACAGTTCCGGTTCCACCGTCAACAGCTGATTATACAAAAACAACTTACACTTTCACAGACGGTTCATTAAACAATTCAATTTCTACAATGATAGCAAAAGCAGATGGTAAATATCAAATTAGTTACACATCTTCTTGGACAAACGATTTTTCAGTAGTATCAACAGCTTCTACTATCTACACAAGAAAAGGTGATGAAGGCAATTATGACTACTATGTTGGTGCTAAAAAATTAAGAAAATTAGGCGAAGGCTTTAATGTTGATGCTGAAGGCAAATATGTTGCTGATGCAGATGGTTACAAAGATGAATATTTAAGTTCTTTGTCTGCTGAACAGTTGAAAAATTTAGTAGATGAAGAAAAGAAATACAAAGCTCAATTAGAAGAAAAATATGGCAAATCTGCTGAAGGTTATATGGTTAGATATGTCCAAAATACTTCAACAGGAACATGGGCACCATATTTCGTTAACAAAGATGTATTAGAAGCTGAAACTACAGTATTTAGCGACACTGGTTCTTCTCAAAGCGCAATCAAAACATACACAATTGGTTCTGCAAAAGAAACAGAAGAAATCAAAGGTGTTGAAGCTAGATTAGAACAAGATTCTACAGGACGTATCATCAGTATTACATTGAACCCAGATGATCCAGCTACAAAAGTTACTTATGCAGTAACAACTAACACTGTAACTGATCAAGCTAAATACGATGATGCTATGAACCAATACGAATATGATAAATATGAGTATGATCAATCTATCCAAAATATCAATGCTAAGATTGAAGTTATTCAAGCAGAAGATAAAAACCTTGAATTACGTTTGAAACAGTTAGATACTGAACAAGATGCAATTCAAACTGAAATGGATGCAGTTCAAAAAGTTATCGAAAAGAACACTGAATCTACATTCAAAACATTCGGGTAGACGAGGTCTACTTCCACATAGCTTACAACTGCTTAAGAGGCGCTTTTGCAAAAAACTTAATATTACAAATATTATTGAAATGGCGCTTTATACAGTTGAACGCACTCGGGTATTACCCGTAATATATCGAATAAACAAAAAAACTTAACCCTCGCATCTGTTTTGCTTTAAATGTTTGCGAGAATATAATAAAAATTTTATATTTTGTTTCCTTAATTAACTTACGACTTTTTCAACAAAAGTCGTTTTTTATTATGTTTAGGTCAAATTTAAAAAATCAATTATAAAATATTTTTTAGTCTGTCAATAACAAATACCATTGCACCTTGTTGAGAAGCAAAAACAGTTTTGCAATCCTCGCAAGCTTGTGCATAAAACTCTTTATCTGAAAGTAATTTTGCCATATAATTTGTTAATTCTTGCGGAGTTTTTACAACTTTACCTGCTTTTGAGCGACCTAAAATCCAATAAATATCTCTGAAATTATGGATAGATGGGCCAGAAATCGCCGGTTTGTCATAAACAATTGCTTCAAGCGGGTTGTGACCTCCGGTTTTGTTAAAACTTCCGCCAATGAACGCAAAATCACAGATTTGGTACATTTTGCTAAGTTCGCCCATCGTGTCAAGAATAATGATTTCGTTATTTTCAAAAGTGTCATTATTGGAGCGCTGACCGAATTTCAAACCAGTTTTTTCTGTTAAACTTTTTACTTCGTTCAATCTCGTTAAATGTCTTGGCGCAATTAAAAGTTTGATGTCCGGAAAATCTTTTTTGAGTTTGGTAAAAGCGGTTAAAACAATCTCGTCTTCCCCCTTGTGGGTGCTTCCTGCTATAATGATTCTGTTTGATCCTTTTCCGATTTCTATATCTGCACTAATTCTTTTTACATCGAATTTGAGGTTCTTCATAACCTGTGTTTTGCTTTCAGGTGCGCCAATTTGAATGAATTTATTCTTATCTTCTTCGCTTTGTGTAAGGATTTCAGTATAGTTTTTGAATAATTCTTTGAAAAATCCCTTTAAAAATCTGTATGATTTGAAAGTTGCATCAGAAATTCTACCGTTGATTACAAAAAGTGGTATATTTTTGTTATGGCAATATGCTGCAAAAGTAGGCCACAACTCTGTTTCAGCAATCAAAACAACGCTAGGATTAATCTTGTTTAAGAATTTTTCTACGCAAAACGTAATATCGAATGGAAAATATGTAATAAAGTCTGCGATATTATCATATTTTTTGTGCGCAATCTCTTGACCGGTCTTTGTTCCGGTGGTTACAACAATTTTGTAGTTAGGAAAGGTTTCTTTTGTTTTTTTGATTAAATTTTCAAGAGCAATGACTTCTCCAACAGAAACTCCATGAAACATAATAACTTTGTCACCCAAATCAGGAGCATCAAAATCTCCGAATTTTTCTTTCCATCCGAAAGATTTTCCCTCGATTTTTCTAACTGCTGCATATACAGGTAACGAGATTATGAATAAGATTGTTGATAAAATTCTATAAATAAGCATGCCATGATTATAGCATAAAATCTATTGTTGGATGTTAATAACAGATTTATTTAAGTGAAAGTTATGCGCTCCTTTCAACACATGTTTTTCCCTATTGACAAGTTTTTTAAAAAATCTTAAAATACTGGTATGGCTATAGCATATTTAAGTTTAGGCTCAAATAAAGGTGACAGAATTGGATTTGTGCAACAGGCAACAAGTCTTTTGAATGCTGCTGACGGGATTTCTTTGATTAGAACTTCTGCTTTTTATGAATCTGAACCGTGGGGAATGGATACTAAAAACTGGTTTGTAAATGCAGTTGTCGAGATTAAGACAACTCTTTCTCCGCAAAGATTATTGAATGAATGTCAAAGAATTGAGGCTCAATTAGGGCGTAAACGTGATATTGAGGCGAAAGGTTATCAAGATAGAACAATAGATATTGATATTTTGTTCTATAGTAAAGAAATTGTGAATGATGAAAACTTGACAATTCCTCATAAATATTTGCATTTGAGAGCTTTTACGCTAGTGCCATTGTTGGAATTAATTCCAAATTTTGAACATCCTGTTTTGCATAAAACAATTACTCAATTGCATGATGATTTAGAAAATCCTGAGATGGTGTTTTTGTATGGTACAAGAGTTGAAATCTAAGGTCGTAATTGTTGGTGGCGGTCCAGCGGGGTGTATATGTGCGTATTTTTTGCAAAATGATTTTGAGGTTACTGTTATTGAAAAAAATTCTCCTCTAAAAACTCTTTTGCCTACAGGTGGTGGGCGATGCAATCTGTGTCATGCAGAATTTGATTTTAAAGAGTTAGCAAAAAATTATCCCAGAGGCGAAAAGTTTTTATATTCTGTTTTTTCAAAATTTTCTACATCTGATACGATTGAATTTTTTGAAAAAATTGGAGTTAAAACTTATGTACAAGAAAACCTGCGAGTTTTTCCGCAATCTAATAGTGCCAAAGATGTTAGAGATCACTTTTTGAATAGTTTAAACAAAGTTAAATTTGTGAGAGAAAATGCGTTGAGAGTAAATATTTTAGAAAACGGATTTTCTGTTGTGACTGATATGGGTGCGTATAAAGCGGCTTATGTGGTTATTTCTACTGGTGGACATTCTACTTTTGATTTGATTAAGATGTTGGGGCATAAGATTGTTGCTCCAAAACCTGCACTTGTCGGTCTTTTGACAAAAGAAGATTTTTCTTCTATTAGTGGAGTAGTGATAAATGATGTTTTGTTCACACACAGGGGAATTTCAGGTCCGAAAATTTATACGATTTCGTCATTGAGAGCTAGGGACAATTTCCCATATAAATTAAGTTTCAACTTTATTGATGATATTGATTTGCAAGATTATTTAAACCAAAATCCTCATAAATCTATTAGGAATTTGATTGCGGAATTTGTCCCAAAATCTTTTGCGGATTATGTTTTGTATAATTTGAAAATTGAAGCTGAAACGAAATGTCACAGAATTGATGGTAAAACAAGAGATAAAATTCTTGATAGGTTGCACAATTTTGAGGTTACAGTGACCGGAACTTTCCCTGATGGAGAAGTTGTGACAGCTGGAGGAGTAGATTTAAAAGAAATAAATTCTAAAAATATGGAATCCAAAATTGTTCCGCATATTTATTTTTGCGGAGAAGTTTTGGATATTGACGGTTTTTGTGGAGGTTTTAATCTCCAAAACTGCTGGTCAACCGGTTATGTTGCCGCACAAGGAGTTATAAACACTTCTATTGTATAAAACTTTTCCAATATGTTTTTGAATTATCATCAGGGTTTACGTCGATGCTTGCCCAATATGCGCAACAAACTCCATTTGTTATTGAATTGTTCTCTTTTTTAGTACAAGTGCAAGAATGTTGATTGTTTAAAACAGCACTTCCGTTTATTTGGTCGTTTACAGTGTCAGGATTGCCCAGCGGTACGATTTTCCCATTTTGCGTAGGTCTGAAACTAAATACATCAATCCCCATTTGATTAGGCATTTTGTAATAACCATTGATATCTACTGTTATTACAGGACAGTTTACGTTTGTGACAGCATATTCAAAATAAAAAGTTCTCTTTTGCATATCTATTGCCCCACCATCATCAAATAGAGTTCCTGCTACTGTTTTATCTCCTGTGAGGTTTTTAATTTGATTAAAACCTTGAGTTTGACTGCTGGAAGAACCTGAACCATTATAATATTTGATAAAAGCATCACTTGTCGCTTTGGATGATGTGTAACCACCTTTGGTTTCATCCCACATTTGCCAATTGTATTCACAAAGGTTCATATCATAATCTTTTATAAAGTTTTGATTAACTTGTTGTAGTTCACTATATGTCTTTTTAAATTGTGTTTTAAGAACAGTTTTTCTGTGATTTGCTATTAATGTCGGCATTGTCATAGCCGCAACAACACCGATTATGCCGAGAGTGATGAGAACCTCAGCTAGAGTGAAAGCTCCACACCAATGTTTGAAGTATGAACCAACACTGTCACAGAGGGCTACGTGCGTAGCACCAGCTTTTCTTAGTGAAAAGTGAGAAGTGAAACGTGAAAAGTCCGTATCGTTATGAATAAGTGAATGGTGAGTGGTGAATAGTGAGTAGACCTTATCGGTAAAGTTATTTTGGTTCATATCTCCAAAACATGTCATTGCGCACTTGTTGCGCAATCTTTTATTAGTATTTTCCACTGTGATTTGTTTATTTTTCATGAATTAAACTCCTTAAATTAATAAGATTTATTAAATAATATAAGTCAGTAATGATATATTATATATCATTACTGACTTAAAATGTCAAATCGATTTAATATTGCTAAAATCTAATTATGCTAAAGAATAACCTATCAGCTATTATGGGAGCTAAGCGAATAAAAATATACGAATTGGAAAAGATATCCGGAATTAGTCGCAGTACTATTACCAGATTGTATTACAATCAAACTAATACAGTGAGTTTTAATACAATCGAAAATATTTGCAAAGCGTTGAACTGTACTCCTGGCGACTTGTTTGAAGTTGTTGATTAGCCTTGAATTTTTCCGCTTGCTAACATCTCTTGTTTCAAGTCCTCTTTTACTTGGAAACCTTCGTTGTTTTTGTCAAATTTTCTCATAGCAACCATAAGTGCTGGAGCCAAAACACCCAATGCTCCGATACAAGCTCCGATGTTTAGAATGATTGAACTTCTTTTTGCTTTTTTTACGTTTTTCAAGAAAGCTTCAATTGACTTGTCTTTTATATCTGTTGCTTTAAAGTTTTCAAATTTTTGGCTTAATTTTTTTAGTTTGCTTGCTACTCCTTGAAATTCGTCATAATCAATAAATTGTCTGTAATCAACGTCATCTGCTTGAGTGGCTTTTTTTAGTGTTGGGATGATGTCAGACATTTTAGCCATTTTTACAACAAAATCATCTGGGTTGTTGTGGATATAATCAAGCATGCTGTTATAAGAATTTAGTTTCAAAACCTTTTCAGAACTTTTTACAAGAGAACCGTCTTTGAAAGCTTTTGCCAAATCTTCGCTTTCAATAACTCTTGCATCCAAATCAATTGCAACTGGTTTTTGAGTATTTTTTTCTGCTCTGTTTTCTAGAAATTTTTGAATAGGTTTGCTTGCAAAATACATAAACGCCCAGAAAGAACCTTCTTTGATTGCATAACCGGCAAGTTCTTGTTTATTCCTTGATTCTGCAAGTCTTTCTGCGGTAATTGAACCATCTAAAATCATAAGATTTTTTACCGGATTGTACATAAATTCTGAAATACCTCCGGTAAATGCAGGTTGGTCTTGGTTTTTATTTTGGTGTAAACCATTAAATGCTGCTTTGTTTGCAGGTTTTGTATATAAAAATTTATCTTTATTGTCTTTGTTTTCAAGCTGCATCTCTTTGAGAATTTCTTTTTGAGCAGCTTTTTTGGTTTGTAAGTGTCTATATTTTGTTAAACCTGCGTATGAAAGGATTGTTAATGCGGTTGATACTACAAATTTACCCATTGCAAGATTTTTGCTGAATTTAGGGTTTTTAGTAGCATTTATAATGCTCTCTTTGATAGAAGAATCTGCGTAATTGATGGTTTTGTTTATAAGTTTTTTTCTTTTTTTAGAAAAATTTCTAACATCAAAATTAGGATCAATTTTTAATGCTTTGTATAATGTGAAATCTAATAACTTTTTATATGCCGGAATACCAAAAAGCCAAATAGCTTGCGTTCCGAATTCATCTAAAAATCTGTCTTTACCTTCTAATTCATCGCCTGTGATGTATGAACCTGCTGTCAAGCCTACACTGTTTGCGATATCTTTTATTGCCATAGGAACAAGCGAATTACTGTTCCCGAGTTTTGAATATATATAACTAGCTGAAATTGCCGGAATCATTTTAACCTTTCCGTGACATAATGCCACTCAATAATTAAGTACTATAGACCCCAAATTAAGTTCATTAATTTGACGATAGGGGCATTCGCCTTTATTATTGAGTTTCGTCGGATATTTCTGTGCATTCTTCTACCTTTCACTTTTACTGTAAGTATCATCAATATAAATATTTGCCTGTTTGGCGGGGTATATTTACGATTATTAACATAAGAAAATGACCTTTCGGGGGGAAAGGTCTTGTTAATGAAAAAATCTATTCACGACAACAAATGAGCGTGCTTTACAACAAGCCTTTCATAGTTCTCACAATTCGTCGTAATTGGTTCATAATAATCATATTTTTATGATACACTAAAAAATTTTTTTGTAAAGATGTAAATTTTTCTTAAAAAAGTGGTAAAAAATTCGATTTTTGAGTTTTCGTCAAAAGTATGAAAATTCAAAATAATAACAATTTGTCTTTTAATGGAATAAAAATTTCTAGTGCAAAATTTGAAGATGTTCGGGAGGTTGCGTTTGATTTGAAGCGTGCCGGTTTTTTAAGTCTTGGGCATAAGACAATTTATTGTAACAATAATATTAGTGATAAAATGAAAGCAGCACGACAGATAAGACAACAAAGCGAATTTTTTGACAGAGAATTTGGGGCAGTATTTTTTCCATGGAGTAATGAAGCATATATAATGGCAAGTCCATGTTATGAGCAATTGATGTTCCCTATGATAAAACAATATGATAAGGATGCGGTTTTGAACCTTTTAATATAATTATAAAGTCTAAATCGTTTTAGATAGGTTATGCACGAAAATCTTTTAGGAAATTTTCTTCTTTTGTATCAAGTCCGCTATAAATTTCGGAGTTGCTTTTTGTGTTTGGAGTAACAATATTTTTTAATGTTTTTAAGAGAACATTTGTGATACTTTCATCTTTGTCATAATCAAAATCGCAAGAGCTTACATATCTTGATCCAATTTTGTTGTTTTCGTATGCCCATTTGCTATCAAACTTATCTACAATAAATACATTACTATGTGGTTTAGTAAGGTCAAGGCTTTTAGAATTTGAATGTAGAGTGAATTGGTAATATTTTCCAATAATTTCCCCAGAAGGTGTTTTTAAACCTGTTTTGTGAACTAGGCTTGTAGTTAGTGATAAAAAATTTTTATCAAAATTTGAAGTCAATTTAACTAACAAATTTTGTAGTTCAGGGGTTTTGTTTTCTTTCATGCAATTTTTGGCAAATTCTCCCCAATAATCTTTCGTTCCAATCGTTTTGCTATTATAAACACAATTTACACTCGGTAGTTTGGATTTAAAACTTGTGTTTTTATTATTTGAAAAAGATGTAATTGGTTGAATTTGCATGGTTATCTCCCCTTTTTTTTTATAATTTTAACACAAAAAAAATAACACCCCTTCGGGTGTTCTTCTTTTTTATAAAATACCCCCAAGCGAATTCGAATCGCTGTCTACACCGTGAAAGGGTGTTGTCCTAGGCCTCTAGACGATGGGGGCTTGGTTCTTTCGACAAAATCTATCTTACATGAAACAATTTTAAATGTCAACCATTTCTTTTAAAATTTTTTTAAAAAATTTTTTTGTGTTACTTTTTCAATAATATATATATAGTATTGAAAGTTTTTTGTTTTTTGTCTATAATGTTTTTATAAGAGAGAGATAGGAGTAAAATAAATGTTCGAACGTTTTACGGAAAAAGCTATAAAAGTAATCATGTTAGCTCAAGAAGAAGCGCGCAGGCTCGGACACAACTTTGTTGGTACTGAACAGGTGCTTTTGGGGCTTATCGGGGAAGGTACCGGTGTTGCCGCAAAAACTTTGAAATCTATGGGGGTAACATTAAAAGATGCCAGAGCGGAAGTCGAAAAGATTATTGGCAGAGGTTCAGGCTTTGTTGCAGTTGAAATCCCATTCACTCCACGTGCTAAAAGAGTGCTTGAATTGTCATGGGATGAAGCTAGACAGTTAGGTCACAATTATATTGGAACCGAACATCTTCTTTTAGGATTGATTAGAGAAGGTGAAGGTGTTGCTGCAAGAGTTTTAGAAAACTTAGGTGTTGATTTAAACAAAGTTCGAAGTAATGTTGTTAAAATGCTTGGAGAATCTAAACCACAAGCAGTTTCATCCGGAACATCCGGAGCATCATCTTCAACCGGTGGAAAAACTAAAACTCCAAGTTTGGATGAGTTCGGTAGAGATTTGACACTAGCTGCTCAAGAATTAAGACTTGATCCTGTTGTCGGTAGAGAAAAAGAAATTGAACGTGTAATTCAAATTCTGGCTCGTCGTACTAAAAACAACCCTGTTCTAATTGGAGAACCTGGTGTTGGTAAAACTGCAGTTGCTGAAGGTTTGGCAATCAGAATTGTTAATGCAGAAGTTCCTGATATTTTGGATGGTAAAAAAGTTATTCAACTTGATATGGGACTTTTGGTTGCGGGTACTAAATATCGTGGTGAATTTGAAGAACGTTTGAAAAAAATTATGGACGAAATTCGCCAAGCTGGAAATATTATTCTTGTAATTGATGAAATGCACACATTGATTGGGGCTGGTGCTGCAGAAGGTGCTATTGATGCTGCCAATATTTTAAAACCTGCATTATCACGTGGTGAAATTCAGGTTATTGGTGCAACAACTCTTGATGAATACAGAAAATATGTAGAAAAAGATTCAGCATTAGAACGTCGTTTCCAACCTGTAATTATTGATGAACCTACAGAAGAAGAATCAATTGAGATTATTAAAGGTTTGAAACCGAAATATGAAGAACACCACAAGTTGATTATTTCTGATGAGGCAATCGTTGCAGCGGTAAAATTGTCTAATAAATATATTACGGACAGATTTTTGCCGGATAAGGCAATTGATGTAATTGATGAAGCATCTTCAAAAGTTCGTTTGAAAGTTTCAAACTTGTCACCGGAAGGTAAAGAGCTTGAAAAAGAATTGCGTTCTATTATTAAAGAAAAAGAAGATGCAATCAGAAATCAAGAATTTGAAAAAGCATCTCAATTGAGAGATGACGAAGCCGACATGAAAGATAAAATTCGTGAAATGGCTCAAAAATATAGAGAAGAGCATGAGGCTAACAAACCGACTGTTACTGCAGAAAATGTTGCAGAAGTTATTGGAACAATGACCGGTATTCCTGTTACTAAGCTTACAGAAGGTGAAAGTGAAAGGTTGTTAAAACTTGAACAAACACTTCATGAAAGAGTAATTGGTCAAAATGATGCAGTTGTTGCGATTGCTAAAGCTATTAGACGTGCAAGAGTTGGTTTGAAAAGTCCAAACAGACCAATTGGTAGTTTTATCTTCTGTGGTCCTACCGGTGTTGGTAAAACAGAACTTGCAAAAGCTTTGGCAGAGGCAGTATTTGGGTCAGAAGATAATATGATAAGAGTTGATATGTCTGAATTTATGGAAAAACATTCAACTGCAAAACTTATTGGTTCTCCTCCTGGATATGTAGGTTATGATGACGGTGGACATTTGACTGAATTAGTTCGAAAGAAACCTTATAGCGTAATTCTTTTCGATGAAATTGAAAAAGCTCACCCAGATGTATTCAACATTATGTTGCAAATCTTGGATGATGGGCGTTTAACAGATGCTAAAGGTCGTCATGTAAACTTTAAAAATACAATTATCATCATGACATCTAATGTTGGAGCAAGTATGATTACAACAACATCAAAACTTGGTTTCTCAACAAGTGATGACGAATCAAAAGATAAATACGAAAAATTGAAAGAAACAGTTTCTGAAGAAATGAAAAAAGCATTCAGACCGGAATTCTTGAACCGTATTGATGAAACAATCGTATTTGCACACTTGAAACAAGAAGAAATAAGACAAATTGTTGATTTGATGTTGAAAGACTTGTTTAAACGATTAGCAGAAAGGGAGTTGTCTGTTGAGGTTACAGATGAGGTTAAAGATCATTTGGCTAAAAACGGATATTCTGAAGCTTACGGTGCAAGACCTTTAAGAAGGTTAATTCAACGTAAGATTGAGGACATGCTTGCAGAAGAAATTCTTTCTGGAAAATATTCAGCAGGTGATACAATTGTTATTAAGCTAGTTGATGACAAAATTGCTTTTGAGAAAAAAGCAAAGCGGGCAAAGAAAGAACAACCGGCGGAAACGTCAGAAGCAGCTAGTTAGTTTGAAAATTCCCCGTCATTATTGATGGGGAATTTTTTGTTTAAAGCTTGATATTTTTGAAAAAATAAGATAGATTATATATAGGTTATTTGAGTTATGGCTAAATTTCAGTATAGTGCATTAAAAAATAATAGTCAGATTATAAGTGGCGAAATTGATGCGGCAAATTATCGTGAAGCTCGTGAAAAAATTCGTCAATTGGGTTTTGTGCCAACAAAGGTTTATACTGAAGAAACAGCTCTTTCAGCTCCTGAGCAGGTTGAAATAAATAAAAATCAAGTTTCTGGTAAAAAAATTAAGCATTTGAGCTTACAAGAAAAAATTATCTTTACATCTGAATTGCAGGTGCTGCTATCTGCAGGAATTCCGATTATGGACGCCTTGCATTCTGTTGAGGTTAATACTCCTAAAGAAAAAATCCGTGTAATTTGCCAAAATTTGCAACATTGTATTATGAATGGCATGACTTTTGCGACAGCGTTGTCTTCTTTGTATAACGAAACTTTTGGTTCTGTATATATCGGATTAGTTAAGACCGGTGAAGATGCCGGTGAACTTGATGAAACATTGGCAAGAATGCTTGTTTTGTTGAGAAAACAGGAAGATATTAAAGGGAAAATTATAAATGCGTCTATTTATCCGGCAATATTAATTGTGATAATGACAGGCGTTTTGATGTTGTTTTCAATGAAGGTTTTTCCGGCATTTTATGGTGTTTTGCAAATGGGGGCTGCTGATATTCCTATTTATTCGCAGATGCTGATAGGCTTTTGTGAATTTATAAATCAATTTTGGTGGCTTGTTTTGTGTGGAATTGGTGCTTTTTGCGGTGGTGTTTCTATTTTGTTTAAAAATCCTCAGTTTAAAGCAAAATGGGACAATTTTGTTTTAAAAATCCCTGTAATTTCCGATTTTATACAATACATAAATTTGTCTAATTTTATGACGGTTTTGCATATTTCTTATGATGCTGGGTTGCCTATTATGTCAGGGTTAGAGCTTTCTAATAAAACTGTCGGAAATTTTGTTATAAAGAAAAAAGTTTATAATGCCGTAAATATGGTTCGTAATGGTAGAAGTTTGTCAGAGGCGTTTGAAATGTCTGGTGCGATACCTCCGGCATTGATGAGCATGATTTCTGCAGGTGAAAAATCCGGCACATTAGGAAAAATGTTTAAAGATGCAGCACAAGTTATTGATAAGAAGGTTGATATGGCGTTGAGTGCGATGATGAAACTATTTGAACCGACGTTAATTGTGGTTATGGGTGTAGTAGTTGCGTTCATAGCATTAGGTTTTTATCAAATGTACGTGGCGACTTTAGGTTCATTGTTTTAATAATTTGCACTTGAAAAACTCCCAAAAATCTGTTAAAATGATAATGTTGATACAGAATTGAGAGGAATTTTTATGAAAAAGAATTTATTTAAGCTCATCGGGGGGGGGGCAATAGCCGACTAGCCTCTCATATCAAGGGATTTAGCCTGGTTAGGGCGTTTAATAATCTCGCCCCTTGGGGAGAGAATAAATTTGTTAGTGAACAAGAGCGAACTTACAAATTTAAGAGAGGGGTTAATCGTCATACTGAGGACAACAGTCCGAAGTATCGCATGGTTGGTAAAATGATATCAACATTGCGATCTTTCGCAGTGCAAACACGAATATTGTCAAAAGAATACAATATTATGGCAGGGGGCTACGTGCGTAGCACCGCTCAAGATGACAAGAATTTAAATAAATTGTGCAACAAGTGCGCAATTGTCTGTGTTGGTACATCCTTCAGACATTGGTGTGGAGCCTTTACTCTTGCCGAGGTTCTTGTCACACTCGGTATCATCGGAGTTGTTTCAGCGATGACTGTTCCGACGTTAATGCAAAATTATCAGCGTCAAAGTTATGTAACTCAATTGCATAAAACATATAATGAATTTTCTCAAGCCCTTTTGAGATATCAAACCGACAGAAATGCTATCAATTTGTCAGAGGCGGGGTTGAGTTCTCAAGATGCGGTAAATAATTTCATTACAACATATTTTAAAAATGTAAAAGAATGTGATGCAATGAACAATTGTTTTGCTTCTTCTTATAAAGGACTTGATGGGAGTACTATTGATAATTATAAAGTGGATGTAAAATCATATGTGCTTGCTAGTGGAGTTTCAATAAGACCATATTATCTTAAAAGTGGAGCTAAATTAGTAAATATTGGGATAGATATTAATGGTCAAAAAGGTCCAAATATTGGCGGTAGAGATTTATTTTGGTTTTACGTATATAATAATGGTGTTATAGATGATTACCCAATAGATGCAAATACTGTTGCACCTATGACTTCTGCAGAACGAGATACTCAATTTACAACTTATTGTAATTCTACTGCAGATGGTTGTTTCGGTAAAATATTGAATGACAATTGGCAAATGACTTATTAGAATAAAAAAGGTTGAACTAAATGTTCAACCTTTTTATTATTACATTTTGTTTTTATTAAACCAGTTTATAAATTTATCTAAAAACCCTTCGTCTTCTTGGATGTCTGAGTTTTTAAGTTTTTCCAATTTATGTTGGATTTTTGAATATTCAGGACTACCTTTTCCTATTTCTAAGAATTTTTCATAACATTCGATTGCTGCCGGTTTGTTTCTTAGTTTGTCGTAAGCTTCACCCAATTTTTTTACAGTTGTAGAATTTCTTTTATCAAGATGATAAAGTTTTAACAAGTATTCGGCTTGCATTCTGTAATCACCTATGCTTTCTCTAAATTCTGCAAGTTTTTCTAATGATTTTTTATCGTTTTCATCAAGTTTAGAAATTTTTTCGTAAAATTCCATTGCGTGGTTTTTATCCCCAGATTCTTCCAACAACATTGCAAGAGTGTTTAGTAATTCTAAATCGTCGTTTTTTAATTGATAAGCGTTCAAATATTCGTTTATTGCAATGTCTTTGTTGCCTCTAACCAAATTGTATTTACCCCAATTTATGTGAGCGTTGTAATCGTCATTCTTTTCTTCATAAATAAGCGCACGCATTTGATATGTAAGAGGAGAATTTTTTTCTAATTCATCGAATTTCGCAACGCATTCCAAAGCTTTGTCATAATCGCCTGTCATATAATAATATTGAGCTTTTAGTGAATGGAATTGCGCAATGTGACTATATTGATCTTCCATTTGGTTAAGTTTTTGGATTGCTTCGTCTTTTTTATCCATATCAAGCAAGCATTTAACTTTTGTAAGCTCGTCTGTTGTTATCTCAAAAGCTTTTTCAGGGTTTCCGTTTTTTAGATATAAATCAGATAACATTTCTTTTACGTTAGTTGTATCATAACCTGATTTTCTCGCTCTCTCAAGAACTTCTACCGCACTAGGAATTGCATCTTCTTTTAAATAAAGGTTTGACAATCTGATGTAAACATCTTCATGAGTGCCTTCATGATCAATAACTTTTAAATATTCATCAATTGCTTTGATATTGTTGTTAGTTTGTTCATATAGAGTTCCCAAAACAAATCTTGCTGCAAGCATGTCTTTGTCCTCTTGGGCGCAATTTACGGCTTTTTTGTAATCATTAATTGCGTGTTCCAGTTGATGTTCTACAGAGTGCATATTGCCTCTATATACGTAATATTTATATCTGTCAGTTGTTACGTAAATATCCATCAATTGTTCATAAGCTAGAACATTTGTTGCATCATATTGAAGAATTTTTGTGTAATATTCTGCGGCTTCGTCTTTGTTGTCCAAGAGCATTGAAAGATGACCTAAGCGTTCTAAAATACTCAAGTCTTTCGGATTTCTTTCGTGAAGTTTTTTATATTCTTCATAAGCCTGTGTATATTGTTCATTTTCTTCATATTGTTCTGCGGTTTGTAAACTCATTTGGAACTCCTTAAATCTTTGTTTCCTTAATTATATATTAAACATAGGAATATCAATAATCTTGTTGGCTAGTTAAATTTATTTTGCGCTTTTTGAATATCGTTTTCAAGATAAAATTTAATCGCCTCGTCTGCTCTTTTTAAAGTTTCTTTTAAGGTATCAAGTTGATCTTTTGGGAAATTTTGTAAAACATAATTTTCAGACGGAATATTTGGTTGAGGTCCTATCCCGAATTTTAAACGATCAAATTCTTTTGTTCCGACATGAGAAATTATTGATTTTATTCCGTTATGTCCGCCATCAGAGCCGTTTGCTCTAAAACGTAATCTGCCTAAATCAAGAGCAATATCGTCATAAACAATTAAGATATCTTTGACATCAATTTTATAATAATCCATAACTGCACGAACAGCTTCGCCTGACAAATTCATGAAAGTTGTTGGTTTTATATACATTACGTCATTTGATTTTGCGAGAAAACATTTTAGTTTACTTTCTTCTCGGAACGAAAAATTGTTATCAAGTGCGAGTTTGTCCAATACCATAAAACCTGCGTTATGGCGGGTAAAACAGTATTTTTCTCCTACATTTCCAAGTCCTACGATTAATTTCATATTACCTTATCCTTTATATTTATTATTTTAACGTAAATAAAGATTACCATACCTGTTTACCATGCTTTCGCTTAACAAATTGATAAAAAACATTTATTTTATTATTACAAAAGAAGAGGATGTGATTATGAAAAATAAACCAATAGTACAAGAAAAAAGTTCTGAAAAGGTCGCAAAATTTTTAGAGAAAAATTCTTTACACAAAAAAGATTTTGCCGAAATGATTGGAGTTACACTGTCTTACGTGTATAACTTGATAGATAATTCAATTCCGTTTTCTACACGTTCGACTACAATTGAGAGAATTGCAACAGTTATGGAGATTGAACCGGAAGAATTTGAAGAATATAAAATTCCTCAAGAACCTTTGTTGATTGATGATGCGGTTGAGTTTTTCAAAAGTGTCATGAAAGAAAAAGGCATGTCTGTTATAACTTTTTTAAAATCGTTTCCACGAAAAAAAAGATTGGATATTGTGGACATGCTGAGAGGTACTTTGCCAATTCCGATTGATTTTAAAGAGTTGGCAATGATTGCGCAAGTTTTGGATTTGAATAAAGATGATATTTATTCAATGTGGGAAAAGCGTATGAAACAAGTGTTAGAAATGAATGGAATGAATATTTATTCTAATGCTGCATTAGTAAATTCAATGTTTGATTGTGCCAAAAAATATATTCATCTTAAGTAATTCAAAAAGCCCGTTATCCTTGACGGGCTTTTGTTTTGTTGTAATTTGGAGCAGGATAAATAAAAAATAAATAAAAAAAATAACAAAAAACTATTGACATTAAAAAATGTTCTTGCTACTATAAAACCACAGACGAAATGAATAGCAATTAATTTTTGCGCTTGTAGCTCAGCTGGTAGAGCACTCCCCTTTTAAGGGATAGGTCGCGCGTTCGAATCGCGCCAAGCGCAAATTTTTTATGGAAATTTTAGTTGTTGTTTTGAGGACAGGATTTCTCATCGAGTGAGAGAGGAGTTCAAAATGAAACTTCTTTACATTCTCTTTTTTCAAGTATATAATTGAAGTACAGTAGAATTAAAGGATATTATGATGAGTAAATATTTATTAGAAGTTGGATGTGAAGAATTACCTTATAAGTTTATTCCGTCTGCTATTCAGCAGTTGAAAAACGGATTTGAAACTTTTTTGAATAATAATAAAGTTGAGTTTGAAAACGTTAATGTTTATGCAACACCAAGACGTTTGGCAGTTATTATTTCTGGATTAGAGAAACAAAGCAAAGATGAAGAAAAAATTGTTAAAGGTCCTATTAAAAAAGTTGCTTATGATGAAAATGGGAATTTGACAAAGGCTGGTGAAGGTTTTTGTAAGAAAAATGGTATTAATCCAACTGATTTATATATTGAAAATGATTATATACATGCCAAAATTATTATTAAAGGAAAATCAATTGTTGAACTTTTGAAAGATAATGTTCCAACAATTGTTTTGAAACTTCAAGGTTCTCACTTTATGAGATGGGCAGAAAATGAGGTTAAATTCTCTCGTCCTATCAGGTGGATTGTTTCAATTCTTGATAATGAAGAAGTTAAGATAAAAATTATTGATAGAGAAAGCTCAAATGTTTCTCGTGGTCATAGGTTTGCGGCAGAAAAAGATGCCGTAATTACTTCTCCTGATGATTATATTGAAATTATGCGCAAACATAACGTGATTGTTGATCAGGAAGAAAGAAAACAAATTATTATTCAAAGAGCGAAAGAAGAAGCTGCTAAATTAGGAGCTGAACCTTATTACACAGACGATTTGTTGGAAGAAGTTACGTTCATTACTGAGTATCCTGTTCCTGCGGTTTGTGAATTTTCTACAGAATATTTGAAATTGCCGGAAGAACTTGTTGTTACTGTAATGGCTGTTCATCAAAGATACTTTGCGTTGTACAAAGATGGCAAATTGATTAACAAATTTATTACTATGACAAATTATCTAGGTAATAATTTTGAAAACATTGCAGCTGGGAATGTCCGTGTAATCAAGGCTCGTCTTGATGATGCAGTATTTTTCTTTAATGAAGATACAAGAAAACCGCTTGTTGATTATGTAGAAGATATAAAAGGTATTACTTTCCAAAAAGGTATGGGGTCAATGTATGACAAGGCGCAAAGACTTGTTAAATTGTCAAAACTTATGATTGGAAACAATTCTACAGTTGAAAGAACAGCTCTTTTGGCAAAAGCGGATTTGGCAACCAAATTGGTATTTGAATTTACGGAACTTCAAGGCTTTATCGGTGCTGATTATGCTAGGGTTTCAAAAGAGCCGGAAAATGTTTGTGAAGGTATCAAAGAACACTACTTCCCTCTAAACGCAGATGGTGAAATTGCCAAAACTCTTGAAGGTCAAATAGTTGGTATTGCTGATAAAATGGACAATATTTGTGCAGTGTTCGCAGAAGGTAAAAAACCTACAGGTTCTTCTGACCCATTGGGGGTAAGACGTGCGGCATTAGGTATTATAAGAACAATTCTTGCAAATGATTTGAAAATAGATTTAGCAACTTTGGTTAATGAAGCGTTATTATTATTGCCGATTTCAACTGAAGGCGAAGGCTTTGTTAATAAGTTAAAAAAAGCTGCCGGCTCTTGTGTAAGCAGAGTTTCAGGGAAAATTACTGATGAAATTTATGATTTCTTTATTCAAAGATTGATTATTTTCTTGTCAGAAAAATATCCTAAGAATGTTTTGGAAGCTTGTGCAGCAAATAAAAATCCGCTTGTTGATTTGACAGATTATATTAAACGAGTTGAAGTTGTTGCAAAATTGAACTCTCCGGCGTTGTTGGAAAGTGCAAACAGAGTTTTGAGAATGTTGAAAGAAGATAGCAATAAACAGGTTAATAAATCATTGTTTAAAGAACCGGCTGAAGGCATGCTATTATCTCAAATTGAAACAGTTTCTGAAAACTTGAGCTATGATGCGTATTTGAAACAGTTAGAAGAAATTAATCCTTCTGTAGAAAAATTCTTTAACGATGTTCTTGTAATGGATAAGGATGAAAATGTTAAAGAAAATAGACTTGCTTTATTAACATTGTTAAAGTCAAAATACGCATATTTAGCTGATTTTAGTAAATTATAAAGAAATGTAAACAATATTTGTAAAAAAGTAAATTATTTTTTTCAGGATACTTTACAATAGTGTAAAGAAGGTAATTCGAAAAAAAATAAATTGGTAGGAGTCAACTCATGTTGGAACGATTGAAAAATCTAAAAATTGTAAAAACATTCGGCGAGCAAATTAGCCCGAAATTGCGTTGGTTAAACTTTATGCACCGTAATGTAAACAAGGCTGATTATATCAGTATGGTTAGCGGAGTTGACGAATTGAAATCAAGTTCTGACGAACGTAAGCTGGAAGCAATGGTCAGAGAACAACTTAAGACTGAGTTCCCGAATATTGAGAATATGAAGTCTTATGAGCTTCTTGTGGATGCAGTAATTCACAATTACAAGAAGAAACAGCTTCAAGCTATGGATGAGATGGAATAATTAATAACTCATCAATTTTAGATAATAAAAGCACCTTTAACGGGTGCTTTTGTATTTTAACTAGATGTTTAGATGTAAAGTCTGTTTTGGAAATAAATTTAGGAGAGAATTAAAATCGGACAGGATAATCTTTCGGAATTTTCCACCCGTTTTCTTGAATTACTGCGGTACAATACTGTTTTGTCCCTGTTTTGGAACACCCATATCCTGTTGTTGATTTTAGGTCTAGTGTTGTCCCTGCTCCATGCCATCTGTATGGTTCTATTCCCTTGTTTTTGTGGTAATCCCATCCGTTTTGTGTCGGGTTTGGCTCAGGCATAAGAGCAAATAAAAAACAATCTTTTCCAAGTATTTTTGTAGATCTTCCTATTGTCTCTATATCAATAAATTCATCCTTTAACTTTTCATAATTTTTTGCATTTGGAAAATAATTGTACGTAGTTCCTGCTCTGCGTAAAAGCACCATGCTGCCGTCTGTAAAATATATGAGAACATAATTATTACTATTATCAATATCTACTTTAAGCGGTTTCAAATATGGAGCTAGATATTTGTTATACCATTCTACATTTGTGTCATTATCTCTTCCGTTTGATTTTATATTATATTCCCATGTGGTAATATCGCCATTATCAAGTTCGGATTGTTTTAGAGCTTGGTTCATTGTTGAATAAAATTTTTGAAGTCGAGTTTCTACCTCTTGTCTTTTATAATGTTGGTTAAGGGCAGGCAAGGTTAGAGCAGCTACAATTCCTATTATTCCAAGTGTAATCAAAACTTCCGCCAATGTGAATGCAGTTTTATTTTTTAATGTGTAAGAAAACATAAGCACCTCAATGATTTAATCTATAGTTTATATATTTATCTTATACATTATAGATAAAATAAAGTCAAGGTTATAAATTTAAACTATGGATGATATTAAACTTCTAAAAACATTTGGTTTTAATATAAAAATTGAACGATTAAGGCAAAAAATCTCGCAAGAGAAATTGGCGGAAGCATTGAATGTCAGTTCTGTTTATATTTCAAATGTAGAGAGTGGAAAACATAACATTTCTTTAGTTAATGCGTTAAAATTTAGCAATTATTTTAAGCAACCGGTTGAATTTTTCTTGCAAGAAAAATAGTCTAAAATCTTTAAACTTTTGTAAACCTTTTATTTTTCTTTAGCAAAAATTATTTTTATGCTTTTTAATGTTAGAGGGAACCTGATTAAATGATAACGCCCATTAACAGTTCACAATTGAATTTTACAGCGCAGGCGGTTAAAAGCAAATCGCCAGACGGTAAAACAGAACCTAACAGTCGTACAAGCATCTTTTACATTAATGATTTTCATGGCAAATCAATAAACATGGAAAGAACAATTGCTGCATCAAATGTTTTTGATAGCTTTACGCCATCTGTTCCGACTGATAAGCTAAAATTGTCATCAGGCGATATTCAGCTCGGTGAACCTGTTCCTGCAAATAAAGTTATGGTTGAAGCACAGAATATTATGGGGATTATGGCATCAGCGGTCGGAAATCACGAATGCGATATGCCTGAGCATATTGCAGAGTTAATTCCGCACATGGGCTATAAAATGCTTGCTTGTAATGTTAATATAAAACCTGAAAACCCACTCTGTGACAAGATTAAAAAATCATATATCCAAGAAGTTGATGGTAACAGATACGGAATTATTGGTGCTGCACCGGTTGATTTATTCTCTCGTTTGAAATATGGCAAGATTTTTGATGAATTAAAAGTTGATAATGTAGAAAATACAATAAAAGATATTCAAACAGAAGTTGATAAACTAAAAAAGCAAGGTGTAAATAAGATTATCTTGTTATCACATGTTGGTTTTGGTTATGATCAACAGATTGCCAAAAATACAGAAGGTATTGATATAATTTTGGGTGGGCATTCTCACAATTTAGTTAAGGATGTAAAACCTGGTGTAAATTTGTTTAATTCAAAAGCGGGTGAACCTGTTGTAATTACGCAAGCTGGACGTGATGGAAACTATTTTGGTGTTTTGAATGTTGAATGGGATAAAAATGGTGTTATGACAAAGGTTCAAAACAATGTTACAAGCACAAGAGGCTTTAAGCGTAGTCCGCTTGTAAAACATGTATTTGAACAAATTTTGGGCAAACCAAAAGTGGTAGGGGTTATAAATTCTGCTCCACCTCCTCCAAATAACGCATCTATTGACCCAAGTGGTCATGCAAACTTTATGTGTGATTGTATGAAAGAAGAATTAGGTACTGACATTGCCTTATTCGGTTCTGCAACAATTAGAGGTTACTTTGAGGCAGGAAAACTTGATACAAGATGGTTAGATGATATTTCTCCATTCAAAAATAAGATGGTTGTTGCTGATTATTCGGAAAAAGAAATTGTCGATGCTTTGAAGGTTTCCGCAAAATCTCTCGTAAATCCGAATAATAAACCTGGAATTGTTCATGTGTCAGGTTTGAAATACACAATTGGAAAAAATGGTGAATTAAGAAGTGCGACTTTTGTTGCAAAAGATGGCAAAGAAACTCCGATTGATATAAAAAATCCGAGAACCGATAAAACTTATAAAACTGCTCTAACAGATTATTATGCGCAAGGTCATGATGGGTTTACGATGTTGAAAAAAATTGACAAAGCGGATAGGGTTTGCAATTTTGACATTACTCAGTGTGTAGAAGATTATATGGCACGCCACAAAGAACCTGTTGATATTGTTGATGATGGTAGAATACAGGTTGTAGATTAATCTTTATCTTCTGCTAATTTTACTAATTCGTAATCCCAAGCCAAAGTTCCAATTGATAGAACGTAAGTTAGGATTATTACTGTTATGTAGCTTGTAAGTTTTGAGATTATTGCTTGTTGAGAAGAAATAAGAAATCCAATTGAACTTGTATCACCTTTATATATAAACGCTATTATTAATCCCAAAACAAAAAATGTAATAAAAATGAGTGAAAAAGTAATCATATAACTCATTATTACAATCCAAATTCTTTCTAATAGTAGAGTAAAATATTCTGTTACTCTGAATTTTTTGAAAATATCAAAGCTATCATTGTCATCATAATTGTATGAAAAGCCTGCAAGCATTATTACCATTGGAATTGCAAGTATTGTATCTAAACAAAATGCAAAATAATGAAACTTTGAAAAAAGACTTAATAAAATAATCGGCACATTAATCAAAAAGATAATGAATGGAATTTTCTTTAATCCGAGTTTAATTGTATCAAGATTAATATCTGGAAGTTCCCTAGAATGTAAGAAAATTGTTTCATAACCGACAAAAAACAACCCAAATAGTAGGTTTAAAATTCCGAAGATGATTTTTTGCAACAATGTAACTTCATTAATGTTTTGTATTCCGAGTGCCAAATATGCGTTGACTAATCCGATAATTCCGCATATTGAGAACAAGCAGATTTGTCTATTTATTGCATCTTTGCCTTTATATAAGTTTTTTACACCCTCAAGAAGTCTTGCCACTATTGAACCTCTTCTTCCTGTGAAAAACATTCAGTTTTTTTTAATAATGGTCTGATATTTTCTTTGTAAGATGGAATCAAGGAATACGGATATGCAAAATACCAAGTTATAATCAAGATATAACTTGCGATAGCATTCATAATAATATCCATTACATAATAATCTTTTGTAATCATTCCGATTTCATCAATTCCGATTAATCCCGCAACGACATAAACCATTATATAAATAATAAGGGCTGCAAGAGTTGTTAAAATATACAAGCAAACATTGATGTATAAAGGTTTATACGCTACCTTGAAAAATGAGAAAATCTGTGCAATGTTGTATAATCCTTTGGTATTCAAATCTTCTGCGTAAGCTAAGAAAATATAATAAACGGGAGCAGACAAAATTAATAATGCAAGAACTATCAATATTGGTAAAAATAATAAATGAGTTGCGATATAAGAAATAAATGCCAAAATTAAAACTAATACGGCGTAAATTCCCCAAACTATATTTAATTTAATCATTCCCCAAATAATTTTTGGTTGAACTTCTTTGATAGAAGGTAGAAGTCCGTTGTTAATATTGTTTATTGCATTGTGTATAAATTGCAAACTGTACACTCCAATAAGTAAACTAAATATTAAGTCGATAATGTTGTTTTTGGGAGTGTCTCCGTTTCCCAATTTTATGTCTAATAGAGTTGATGTGACACTCCAAATTAGTGCCACAATTGCTAACCAAACATGTGCTTGTTTGTTTTCAAAAACTTTTTTGTAACTATCAATTATTCCACTCATGACATCTCCTCAAAAATAATTATAGCAGTTTTTTCTACGATTGCAATAGATATTTTACTAAGATTATTTTCGTGTTAATCTTGTCTTATGGATACAGAAATTAAGCAACAATTATCAACTTTAAAAACGAGATTTGAAAAAATAAAGGAGTGTCTTTGACACTGATAAATTAGAATCTGATTTGCAAAAATTAGAAGATGAGATGCAAAAACCTGAAATCTGGGCTGACCAGAAAAAGGCATCAGAATTAGGTTCTCAAATTCGTGATATAAAGGACAATTTGGAATTTCTTGAAAAATGGCAAGGTGTAATTGATGACACCGAAACTGCACTTGAAATTGCCGATGAGGAACTTATAAACGAGGTCGCAGAACAACTAAATGCTATGGAAAAAGCTTTAGAAAAGTTTGAAGTTAAGCAAATGCTTAGCGGAGAATACGATGAGGCTGATGCGATTTTGACTATTAATGCCGGAGCGGGAGGAACCGATGCACAAGACTGGGCAAGTTTGATGTTGAGAATGTACATCAGATGGGCAGAAAGTCACGAGTGGAAAGTAGAACTTTTAGATAAATTAGATGGTGATGAGGCAGGCATTAAATCCGCAACGATAAAGATTACCGGTAAATTTGCTTATGGATATGCAAAAGCAGAAAAAGGGGTTCATAGATTGGTTAGAATTTCTCCTTTCAATGCTAATGGAAAGCGTCAAACGAGTTTTGCGTCAGTAGAAGTTTCTCCTATAATAGAGGATTTTGAAAAAACTATTACAATTCCACCGGAAGATTTGGAAATTGATACAATGAGATCTGGCGGAGCCGGAGGGCAAAACGTAAATAAAGTTGAAACGGCAGTTAGGATTTTGCACAAACCGACTGGAATTGTTGTAAAGTGTCAACAAGAGCGTTCGCAACTTCAAAACAAAGAAAATGCAATGCAGATTTTGGCATCAAAATTGTTGGCAATAAAACAAGCCGAACATGAAAAAAAATTAGCAGAATTGAAGGGCGAAAACGTAGATATTAACTTTGGTTCGCAAATAAGATCGTACGTGTTCCATCCGTATAAAATGGTAAAAGACCACAGAACAAATTACGAAGTTGGAAATGTGGATGCCGTAATGGACGGTGATTTGGATGGATTTATTGAGGCTTATTTAAGGAATAATTAGTCAAAGTCGAATAATTCTTTTGGGTGGACTTTTAGTGTATCTGCAATAATCTTGACTTTTGAAACAGTTAAATCGGTTTTAGCTATTTCTATCAGACTAATCATAGATCTGGAAATTTGTTCTGAAACCGCTAAATCGTCTTGTGTTAAGCCTTTTTCTTTTCTTAATTTTTTTAGATTATTTGCAAATTTTTGTAAATATTCCTTGTCCATTTCTAAATTGTTAGCTATACTAGCATTTATTACAACTAGTGTGACTAGCAAAAAGAAAGGATTTAATATGAAAATAAAGCGTTTTGCATTTACTTTAGCGGAGGTTCTTATCACTCTCGGCATTATCGGAGTTGTTGCGGCGATGACTATGCCGGCGTTAATTGAACATCATCAAAAATCTGTTATTTCTTCAAGATTGAAGAAGTTTTATTCAAGTATAAATCAAGCTATTAAACTTTCTGAAGTCGATAATGGTAGTTCTGAATATTGGGATTATCCTGAAAATGATAATGTCCCTGAATTAAAAGAGTTTTATGATAAATATTTAGGGAAGTATTTAAAAGTATTAGAAGTATCTGATAAAGTTGTAAGCACAAGTGATACTAGTGAAAAATTACCAGAAGGAACTATATTAGTGTATTTTTCGGATGGGGCGGCTATGAAAATGCGTTATATCAATGGTGTTGATATTACTTATTATCCTGATAGTAAAAAAGTGACAGAAGAATCAAAATTAAATAGAACTCGTTTTGCCTTTTGTTTTAATAAACCTGGTGCAGCTTGCGTTTCTACAGTAGAACCATATTCTTATCAGTGGGATGGAACAAGAGATGGGCTGAAAAACCATGCAAGTTATGGATGCAGAAAAAATGCACCAAATTATATGTTTTGTGCTAAACTTTTGCAATATGACAACTGGGAGTTCAAATCAGATTATCCGTGGTAATTCTTAACTTTTAGTAATATAAAGTGTCATAAAGTCAATTTATTTGTAAAAAATTACTTTATATATGGGTAAGGTTAGGTATAGCTATGTCTATTGAGCAAGTGTATTTATCTTCCCATAGTAACTATGACTATCATCCCCAGAAGAAAAAAGAAGATGATATATTCAACCCTGCTGAAAAAACAGTGGTAAATAGTGTTGCGCCTGCTCGTAGATTGTGTGATATTCCTAATATGGTGAAAAGTGGTGATACTGCTGCAGCTATTGGGTTAGGTGCATTGACTGTTGTTAGTTTGCCTGAAGATTGTAGAGATTTGAAGGCTGCTTATAACCATTCTTCTTGTGTATTGAGGCAAAAGAGATTGACTACTCCTTACAATTATCATAAATATCAGCACGATTTTTCGTTCTTTAGAGGAACTTTGTTGCATGAAGCTATGAAACGTGTGAAATCTGAACGTGGTAAAAAAATTGTTGAAAAACTTTATAATGCTGATGTAACCTTGTATAATACAAAGTTCGGGAAATGGGTTCAAAAAGTTCTAGGTATTGAAAATGGCAAGGATGTAAAATCTGCAATTAAAAATTTGTATGGAAAAGAAATTCCTGTGCAAAAAATAATTGTGAAAAAAGATTTTTTAGGGTTAAAAGAGTTAACAGCCCGTGCAATGAAGCGTACTTCGCTCTTAGGTGTCGCTTTTATGGGATTATTAGAACTTCCAAAAATTATAAAGTCCGCAGCAAAAGGAGATGATGCTCATGAAAAATCAAAATCTGTTGCAAAACAAGCCGGAAAATCTACATTAAATGTTGTTGGAGTAACCGCCGGTATGGGCTATTTAGGTGCAATTGGAGCGAAAAAATATGGCGCATTTGGGTCATTGTTGGGAATGGGATTAGGTGTAATCGCAGGTGCCGGAACATCTCAATGGATACAAAATCGGTTTAAGTCTGAAAATTAAACTATCCTAATTCTTCTCCGTGCAAATCAGTTCCGCCTGTTTTGATAAGGTTATACTTGTTTGCTATTTCTTCAACTGCGTGAGCGGTATGGAATTTTATTATTCCTCTATGGCGTTTGTATGGGTAATAAACTTCTATTCCGTCTAGTCCGTATGAAATAAGTTTTTTTACAAAACTGTCTAAACTGATAGCCCAACAGCAGGCAGGATGTGCTAATACCGCAATGCCACCAGCGTTATGGATTGCCTGAATAAGCTTTTTGATATCTCTTTTTGAAAAAATTCTTACAATATCAAGTTCTGTTTCTTTTTTACTTTTTGCACAAAAGGCTTGAAGTTCTTTGTTGTTGACATCAATTCCGTATCCCAAAAGATGTAAAAAAACATATCCGCACCATACGTCAAATTCAATTGCCGGAATTAGAATATCATCTTGAATTTGTTTGTGAGCATCAAATGTGTTGTGATCGCAAATCGCTATTTTTTTATAGCCTTTTTCTTTGGCTTGTCTAATAATATTAAGCGCATCAGCTTTTCCATCAGAAAAAGTAGTGTGTATATGTAGATTTACTTTATTGTTTTCAAAATCTTCTTTAGAAAAATTTTTGATTTCGTCTTTTAGCATTTTATGCTCCTCACCCTACCCTCTCCCTTCCAACTTGGCGAGGGAAAAATTTGTTTCACTTTTCACTTAATCATGTTTGTACTAAAATGATTGTACAACAAAAGGAGAGATATGGCGAATAGAAGTGTTTGGTTAATATTTTTTGAAGGTATAAAGATTTTTGCCCTAAATATTCATAAGTTTATGTTATATATGGCTTTCCCTGTTTTAGGACAAATTTTGGGTATCTTTTTGATTTTTGGTTTAACATTTTGGTTTACTCAAAATATGCAAGATATTGCTGCAAAATATGATGCCTTGAACAATATGTCATCAATGATTACTCTGATTGTTGTGTCTGTAATTCCTGGAGTGTTGATTTTGATTAAAGCTTTTTGGGATTACTTGGTTGCTTTTGTTGCATTGAACTCTATGACAGAAGGATATTTGAATACAGGTAGAGTTTATGATTTTAAGGCGCATAATTCAGTTGCTACTCAAAAAAGTTTTTCATTTATCACAATTTGGTTTTTGATTAGTATAATGACTATTTTGGGAATATTGCCCGTGTTTTGGATATTTGCAGGTTTGTTCTTTGTATATTTTATTTTGGTGTTTCAAGTTTTTACGTTTGAAAACGGATTATCTCCTGTTGGATATTTCAAAAGAAGTATGTTTTTAATTAAAGGGAAATTCGGTAGAACGTTTTTGTTGATGGCGATTTTGACTATATTTACTTATGTAATTTTGGTGTCAGGATTGGGAGTTTTGTTTGATGCTTTCAATTGGACAAATCCGTTAGCAAAAATGTTTGAGGCTTGGGCTTATACACTTCCGATTGATCCTTTGGAACAGTATGGGGTTACACCTTCTGTGATTGGAACAGAGTTGGTTAAACAATTAATTTTCTTCTTGGCAATCGGATTTTCTTTACCAATAAGAAGTATTTGTTGGACTTTGTGGTATAATGAACTTGCATCTGAAGATGAACCGGTTGTTAAAAAGCCAAAGAAACGTGTAAAAAAAGCGACAACTTCTCAACAAAAACCTGTTGCAAAAACTTTCAAGATTGAAAAAAGAGGTATAGATCCTGAAATTATAAGACGGGCAAGATTGGAAGATGACGAGTATTAATTATGTTTATCTGTAAAAATTGCAAATCTGTAGATAAGTTTGAATTAATGTTTTCGCCTGACTATAGGGGCGAGAAGAAGTTTTTGCAAGAATATAACAAAGATGGTGATATTGAAATAACTGTTGATGGGTATAAATTTATTCCTGATTTGCAGTTTATGAATGAACATGCAGTTTGCAAATATTGCGGACAAATTTATATGTGGGACTATGAAGGAAATAAAGAATAAAATTGAAAGGTTAGTATGAAAAGAGAAAATCGTTCAAATAATGAAATGAGAGAGGTTAAGTTTACAAAAGATTTTACAAAACACGCATTAGGTTCTGTTTTGGTAGAATTTGGTGATACAAGAGTTATTACAACAGCTTCTGTTGAAGAAGGAAAACCCAAATGGATGGACAAGGAAGATGCTAGGGGGTGGGTTACTGCAGAATATTCTCTATTGCCTTCTGCGCCTAACACAAGGTGCCAAAGAGAAAGAACGAAAATTTCCGGCAGAACTCAAGAAATTCAAAGACTAATTGGTAGAAGTTTGAGGGCCTGCGTTGATTTAACAAAAATGCCGGATTTGACAATAACAATTGATGCTGATGTTATTCAAGCCGATGGAGGAACTAGAACTGCAAGTATTTGCGGAGGATTTTTAGCTTTGAAAATTGCAGTTGAAAAATTACTAAAGGAAGGCAAATTAAAAGAAAATCCTATTATTGAACCTATTGGAGCAATTTCTGCCGGAATTGTCGATGGGGAAGTTCGATTGGATTTGGATTATATTGAAGATTCTCATGCACAAGTTGATAGTAACATTGTCTTAACAAAAAGCGGAAAGATTATTGAGTTTCAAACAACGGCTGAGGGTGCGCCTTACGAACAATCTCAGTTGATGGAAATTTTCAATATTGCGCATGAAGGAATAAAAAAAATAGTTGATATGTACGAGAAAATTTAGTATAATACATTCAGAATTAAGAAGGAGGTTATAAAAAATGAAACGTTTATTAATCGCATCATTAACTTTAGTAATGATTTCATCTGTTGCAATTGCTGCTACAACTACAACAAAATCAACAACAACTCAAACAACATATACAGAACAGTTTATTCAAAAACATACTCAGAAAATAACTGATGTAGAGAAAAAATTGCAAGAAAGACAAAAAGCAAATGAAGATGCTTGGACTAAAAAGCAGGAACAAATGAAAAAAGATTCTCAGGCAAGACAAGATGCTTGGAATAAGCAAAAAGAACAATTGAAAAAAGATATTCAAGCTAAGCAAGATGCTAATTTGAAACAGCAACAAGAATGGAAAAATAAGATTGAGGCACAAAAGAAAGCAAATGAAGAAGCTTCAAAAGCAAGACAGAAAAAATTTCAAGAAAAGAAAGACTTGTTTAACAAATTAATTTCAGAATAAGGAGAAAAATATGAAAAAGAAATTAGCTGCATTATTGGCAGTTATGGTTATGACAATGATGACTGTTTCAGCGGCAGAAACTCAAGGACCTGTTTCAAAATGGTTAGATAATGTAACAAGCAAAGTTGCTAAAAAAGAACAATCTGTAAATCAAAAATCACAAGCAAAACAACAAAAACTTGCTGCAAAGAAAAAGGCTCAACAAGAAAAAGTTGCTAAACAAAAAGCAAAAGCACAACAAAAAAAATTAGAAAATCAAAAGAAAGCAGCTGAACATCAAAAGAAAGTTAATACAAAGAAAAAGCAACTAAAAGATTTGTTTACAATTAACTAATTAATAAAAACAAATTAATAAAAAAGCTCCCGAAAAGGAGCTTTTTATTTTATATTTATTTGAAATTTTTAATCTAGTTCAATTGCGTTTGCAAGTTGGTCATTTCCTCTTATTTTGTTTGTAACGTTCAAGTGGTGTTCTTGTGTAGATGCAAGTTGAGATTTTAATGTTGCCAATCTTGCTTCTGCATTGTTGATTAAATTGTTCAAAACTTTATTGTTGCTACTGCCTTGATTGAATTGAGCTTTAAGCAACAATCCATTCACACTATTTATATTTTTATGAATATCTGAATGTTTTTTGCTAGTTTTTTCTGTAAGTTTTCCTAATTTGAAAACTCTGCCCAAAGATTTTGCAATTTCTTTTGGGGAATGCTCTTTGCAAAAGTTTTTGAAATTTTTTAATTTGGGCAAATAGCCAATATCTGTTCCGTTGCAGGCAAAGTTTGTATTTTTAAAAGCAGAGCCGTCATCTCTAAAAATTAATTCTGCTGAAATATCTAAAGTATCTTCTTTATAATGTTTTGTAATTTTTGCAAATTCTTTGCTTATTTCTTCTTTGTGAGGCATATTAATATTTTTGATATTTAATTTTGCACCAAAAGATTGTTGTTGGTTGTTAATAGCAGTTAACATGTGAAATCCTCCTTTTTTATGCGTTTTAAAACTCCAAATAATAAAATTTTGCCAAAATGTAATAAAATATGAAGTGTATCTCTTTGCATAAACTATTTCCCTGTGGTAGAATTTATTTGTTGAATTATGGAGTTAGTTTTATGCAGACATTAACAAAGACACTTACAGGGGCTAAAATCTTATTAAAAACATTAGAAAATTTGGGTGTAAACTCTATTTTTGGCTATCCGGGTGGAATTGTTTTGAATGTTTATGATGAATTATCTAAACAAAATTCAATCAAACATTATTTGATGCGGCACGAACAGGCAGCAGTGCATGCTGCAGAAGGATATTCAAGAGTTACTGGAAAGTGTGGAGTTGCTCTTGTGACTTCTGGGCCTGGTGCTACTAATATTGTTACAGGTGTTGCAAACGCTTATTTAGATAATTATCCGCTTGTTGTTATTACAGGACAGGTTTCTTCGGAATTGTTGCATAAAGATGCTTTTCAGGAAGTTGATATTATTGATATTACTAAATCTTGTACTAAAAAAGGTTATCAGGTAAGAAATGTAGAAGATTTAGAACAAACTGTAAAAGATGCTTTTAAAACAGCAATGTCAGGAAGAAAAGGTCCTGTTGTGATTGATATTACAAAGAATGTTTTTTTAGAAGAAACAGAGTTTGTAGGTGAAAAGTTTGAATTTGAGAATGATGTTTCAAATTCAAATGTTGTAGAAATTATAGATGCAATCAAAATTTCAAAAAAGCCGATATTGCTTGCCGGTGGCGGAGTTATCCAGTCAGGAGCTACACAGGATTTATTTGATTTTGTAAAATCTTTGAATATTCCAGTTGTTGTTTCAATGATGGGGTTAGGAAGTTATCCGGAAGATGATGAAAATTATATCGGAATGATTGGGATTTTTGGACAATATGCTGCTAATCAAGCAGTCAGAGAAAGTGATTTGGTCATTGCTATCGGAACTCGTTTTAATGACAGGATTACTTGTTGTTTTAAAAAAGATGATTTAACGAAAAAATTAATTCATATTGATATTGATGAAAAAGAGATTTCAAAGATTATTCCTGCAAAAATTGGAGTTGTTGAAGATGCCAAAATTGTTCTTGAAAAATTGAATAAACAATTAGGTCTGTCACTGACTTTAGATTTTTCACAATGGTTAAAAGAGGCACAAAATCTTGAAAGTGGAAACAAAGTACCTTTAAAAAGAACTGAAAAAATGCACTCATTTGAAGTTTTAGAGAAAATTCAAGAATGTTTAGCTGGAAAAAATCTTGTTATAACAACCGAAGTTGGGCAACATCAGGTTTGGGCAGCAAGGTATTTGAAATTCAATGCTCCCCATAAATTTATTACATCTGGAGGCTTGGGAACTATGGGATTTGGTTTCCCTGCCGCAATTGGGGCTTGCGTTGCTGAGAACAAGCCTGTTATTTGTATAGCTGGTGATGGTTCTTTTCAGATGAATATTCAGGAATTGGCAACTTGTGTTGATTACAATTTACCTGTTAAAATTTTTGTTTTGAATAACGGTTATTTGGGAATGGTTCGCCAATTCCAAGAAAAGACTTGTGATGAACGTTATTATGGTACAAAGATTTCTAATCCTGATTTTATAAAATTAGCTGAAAGCTATGGTGCAAAAGCAATTAGGGTAGAAAAAACAGAAGATATCGAAAAAGCTGTAAATGGTGCGTTGTCATCAAATGGAACTGTTATTGTTGATTTTGCAATAGAACCAAAGGAGCTTTTGTAGATGCAAAATAAAATCAGACTTTTGATTTTAAGTGGAGTTTATCTTATTTTATTATTGATTGTTTCTGTGCATTTGACTTTGTATTTTGTTGATAAGGCTGCCATTGTGTCGTTTAAAAAACTGTATTCTGCGTATTCTCAAGCCCTATTGCTTACCGTAGATGATATGTCGGGTGATACAGGTTGTTATTTCAGTTCTGACAAAAATATTCCTTCAAAAATAGATGGATGTGATAGGTTTTATAAAAACTTTGCAACAAATTTAAAAGTAACAAAATATTGTAAAGATAATGCTTTAAAAAAAGGTTGTTTGCCGGTTTATAAAAAATATGCACAAACTCCAACTTGTGCAGGATTTTCAGAAAATATGATGAATAGATATGATCAAGTTTTTGTAATGAATGATGAAACAAATTTGACAGTATTTAACCAACCGGCAAAACAGCAAAAACCGTTATTTGCTGTTGACAGCAATGGCTCTGTATTTCCAAATAAAGCCGGATATGATTTGTTTAGTCTTGTGATTATGAAAAGTCCAAATGGGAATTATTATTTTCACCCGAATGTAACTTATTGTTTACCTGTTGAAAAAAAAGGTGTTCATAGTTTGCAAGATGTTTACAAGTAAATTGTTCTTGATAAGCTCAAAAATAATCTTGCCATGCGTTGAGTTTTGTGCTACTATCAAGTTGGTTAATGTATTTTATACACTAAATGGAGTGTTTAGCAAAGGAGATGAATATGGCAACAAAGGAATTTTTTACTAATTCTGAAGAATTGAAAAAGATGATGTCAGCTGCACGTGCAACTATTACTGCACCGTTTTTTGGCAATAATGTAGAGGAAATTAAATCGGTTTCTGAGGCTTATAAATTAGCTAAAAGTAGTCCAGGAACTATTGAATTAACTGGTATGCCGGTTTACAAACCTGAAAAAATAGGACTTCCTCAAGGAGCAAATCAATTGTTGTTCAATGATGGTACAGTTGTTGGTAGATGTGCTGCTGCTAGAAAAATAGTTGGTGAACCAAATTGTGATTTGAAATATTTATTACCAATTATTCGTGAAGCAGTTTATAATACTCGTGATAGGTTGATGTATAGAACAGAAGCGGTTGTTGGGCTTGATGAAGATTATATGATTAAAGCTCATTTGTTAATTCCGGAGGGTTTTGAAAACATCATGTATTCATGGATGTTGAACTTCCAATATATTAATGAAGCTTATGCTAATATGTATTCAGAATCAAGAGAATTGCCTGAAGGCGATATCTATGTATTCTCTGATCCTGATTGGTCACACCCTGATTTTCCTTACGGATTGACATTCTTTGACCCGGAACATAATTGTGCTGCTATTTTGGGTATGAGATATTTTGGTGAACACAAAAAAGGTACTCTTACTCTAGCGTGGGGTTGTGCAGCTCGTAACGGTTACGCATCTTGTCACGGTGGTATGAAACGTTACAATTTAGATGGAGGAAAATCTTTCCAAGTTGCGGTGTTTGGTTTGTCTGGTTCTGGAAAATCAACTATTACTCACGCAAAACATAATAACAAATATAATATTACGGTATTGCACGATGATGCGTTTATCATTAACGTTCATGATAAATACTCAATTGCGTTAGAACCTGCATATTTCGATAAAACTGCGGATTATCCGATTGGTTGTGAGGATAACAAATATATTCTTACTCAACAAAATGCAGGGGCAATTGCATTGGCTGATGGAAAAGTTGTTTCTGTAACAGAAGATATTAGAAACGGTAACGGTCGTGCAGTGAAATCAAAATTGTGGTCACCAAACAGAGTTGATAGAATTAATGAACCTATTAATGCTATTTTCTGGTTAATGAAAGATCCAACAATTCCGCCTGTGTTAAAATTGTCGGGTGCTTCTTTGGGTTCTGCTATGGGTGCAACTTTAGCTACAAAACGTTCATCAGCAGAAAGATTAGCTGCAGGTGTTGATCCTAATGCTCTTGTTGTTGAACCTTATGCTAACCCGTTTAGAGTTTATCCGTTGGCAGTTGATTACACAAGGTTTAAACAATTGATTGAAGATGGTGTTGATTGTTACATCTTGAATACTGGTGAATTTATGGGAACAAAGGTTAAACCTGCTCATACTTTGGGTATTATTGAAGCAATTGTTGAAGGAAAAGCTAATTTCCATAAATGGGAAAATTTCTCTGATATCGAAATTATGGATATTGAGGGATTTGAAACATCTTTTGCTAACAAAGAATATGCTGAACAATTTGTTGCTCGTATGAATGACAGAATTGCTTTTGTTAAATCAAGAGAAACTGAAAAAGCCGGAATTGACAAACTTCCTGATGATGCTCTTGCAGCATTGGTAGCTGTTGTTAATGAGGTAAAAGCATAGTTTATCAAAAAATAAAATGTAAAGGCGGGTTTTAATTGTTGAACCCGTCTTTTTTATATGTTATAATGATTTCCAAAAAGAGGATGTTTTAAGATGATTAGAAAAAATGCTATGTCTACAATGGGTTATGCAATTATACTTGTTATTATTCTTGGTGTTGTGATGATTTTGAGCGCACCTATGATGATGAGCAAATATAAAGGAGATAAAAAATCTTCTGATGAATATTCTAAAAAAGATGAGGATTATGACAATTACAAAGATAGAGAGCGAGATAAGGAAGAATATAGCGATAGCAGATATAACAGCGATATGTCAAATAATAATTCCTCTGATGATATATCAAGAGATTTGAAAATTCTGGAAGACAGGATGAATTCAAGATTTAACGATATAGAGGCAAGACAATCTCAAAAATCATCTTCTCCAACAATTACTGATAAATATGTTTGTTCAATTGAGGGAAATGTTGATTCTGATGGAAACGTTACGCCTGTTGATAATATGAATATGGATGAAATTAAGAGAAGAAAAATTGTTTTTGTTTGTGAATACAGAAATTAATTTTTCAATAAATTTTTATAAACAAAAAAGTCCGACTATTTGCCGGACTTTTCTTATTTTATGTTAAATAATTAAACTATTCAACTTCGATTGCTGATACAGGGCAAGCTTCTGCTGCTTCTTTAACGCAATCCATGTTATCTGCAACAGCTGCTTCATCAACTTGAGCAGTTCCATCTACTGAAAATACTGCGTCACAAATTGATTCACAAGCGCCGCATCCGATACAAGAATCGTTTACTGTTACTGTCATTTCTACTTTCTCCTTATAGTTATATACAATCGTGAATTTCTTCACAAACTTAATTATAATATAAAAGATTTTAAATTTCAATTGTTTGGATATGAAATTTTTAAAAATATTATATTTCTAACCAATTTTTAATCCTGTCTGCGATATAGTCAAAACCTTTTATCATACCTAAGTTTTCGCCATTCCCGTTTTTATGAAAAATAAGAATAGGAACATATTCTCTAGTGTGATCAGTTCCTGGAACTGTCGGGTCGCAACCGTGATCTGCAGTGATTATTAACAAATCGTTATCGTTCATTGCATCAATTATGTCATCAACATATGTATCTATTTCTTCAATAGCTTTACCATATCCTTTTGCGTCGTTTCTGTGACCGAAAAGCATGTCTGTATCTACAAGGTTTGTGAATATAAAAGAATTTGGGTTAGAGTATTTTGCGTTTTTGTCATAAGCGATTTCATCTAAATTCAACTCATTTTTTACTGCTTTTAGAGTTAATTCCAAGCCTTCCTTGTTACATCCAGTGTGGATTGCGTGAGTAATTCCAGATTTAGAAAAAATATCTTCAATTTTTCCTATACCAATAACTTTTGCACCTTTGTCTTTTATTTCGTTCAAGACAGAATGAGGCGGAACCATTGAATAATCCCTTCTGTCTTTAGAAATTCTTGTTGGTTTGCCATCAATAATCTTGTAAGGTCTTGCAATTACTCTTGATACGTTCCAGTCACCTTCATCTAAAATTTTTCTTGCAATTGTACACCATTGGTAAAGAGTTTCCAGTGGAATTAAATCAGTGTCAACTGCGATTTGAAAAACGCTATCTGCGCTTGTATAAACAATCGGGA
This sequence comes from Candidatus Melainabacteria bacterium MEL.A1, assembly GCA_001765415.1. Lineage (GTDB taxonomy): Bacteria > Cyanobacteriota > Vampirovibrionia > Gastranaerophilales > Gastranaerophilaceae > Stercorousia. The sequence goes on along the minus strand of CP017245.1, from coordinate 553,903 downwards.
ATTTAGTTTTGTGGTGTTCTTCATTTAGTTCTGCAATAATTGCGGTTCCGCTTGCTGGTTTGTTTGCTAAAATTCCGCCACAATTTGTTTCTTTTACAAATTCATCAACAAGTTCTTTTGGAAAACCGTTTGGAAAAGTTGCAAAAGGTTTTTTAGATATAATTCCCGCCATTTCCCAGTGACCGGTTGTTGTATCTTTGCCTTTCGATTTTTCTTCCATAATTCCGTATTGCGCAGTCGGATTAGGTTCTTTTTTAATCCCTTCGTAGTCTTGAATATTTCCTAATCCCATTTTTCCCATATTAGGAACATGCAATCCATTGTTAAATTCGCATACGTGTTTTAGTGTGTTACATTCCGGAATATCGTTAAATTCTCGGCAATCAGGCATTGCGCCAGTACCCATAGAATCGATAACCATAACAATTGCTCGTTTCATATTTTTACCCCTTTTCTTGTCTTAATTTTAGCAATACTATTCTGCAATGTCAATTACTGAATAAGCGTTAAAATCAAGACAACCATAAATGATTTTGATGTGGTAGTCACCGTGCGGGATAAGTTTTACAAAATTTATTGTTTGTTCACCAAAGTCATCATTTGTTTCTTCTGCCGGAAGTTTTGCCATAAGTGTATGCCCTTGATAAAGTTTTAAAAATATTTGATTATTCTCTTTTGCTCCTTCAATTTGATAATGTCCTATTGGAATTAATCCATCGCCAATTTTGAGGGTTAGTGGAATTAATAAAACCGGAAGTTCCTTAGATGTGTTTGCAATAGCTTCGGTTTCATTGCTTTGTGAAAAACTTTTGCCTTTTGGAATATTTTTATCTTTTTTCTTTTTCCCTTTTTTGCTCTCAAGAGCTTTTTGAAAATCCTGATCCGTTACGGCTTGTTGCCCGTAAGTGTTTTGATCTCCGAAATTATCCCACAAATCGCCGTCTGCAAGAGCTAAGTTGCCGGAAAAAAATAGTATAAGAAATATTGATAAAATTTTCTTCATATCTTATATAATAATGATTATAATAAAAAAGTACACATCTTTTTATATGAGATAAATTTTTCAGTGGTAAAGGTGGTAGTAGAAGCAGTAGTTTTTAGTGAAAAGTGGGAAGTGAAACGTGAAAAGTCCGTATCTGTATGAATAAGTGATTGGTGAATTGTTAATAGACCGTATCAAGGAAATTCTTTTCCTCCCTAATGAGGGAGGTTAGGTGGGTGCTATCCCGTCAGGGATATGTCACCCATCTGCCCTTTGGACATCTTTCCTATGACAAATAGGGAAGAATTTGGGCAACCACTTGAAAAACAATAAAAAATCTGTTAAAATAGAACTGTTAATAGGAAGAAAGAGAGGAATTTAGTATGAAATTCAAAGAGAACAAGCTCATTGGGGGGGGGGCAATAGTCTAAAACCCTCTCATAATCAAGATTTTAGCCTAATCGAAGCATTTAATAATCTCGCCCTCTGGGGAGAGAAGAAATTTGTTAGTGAGCAAGAGCGAACTTACAAATTTCAGAGAGGGGTTTATTGTCATACTGAGGACAACAGTCCGAAGTATCGCATGGTTGGTGAAATTTTATCAATATTGCGATCTTTCGCAGTGCAAACACGAATATTTGCAAAAGAATGCAATATTATTGCAGTGGGCTACGTGCGTAGCACCGCTCAAGATGACGAGAATTTAAATAGATTGCGCAACAAGTGCGCAATGACATGTTTTGGTAAAAAAGTTCTCTCTCTTGGGAGAGAGAGCAAGCGTTCGAGTGAAACGAGTTACGCATGCGAGAGAGGGTTAAGTCATGAATTGATAAATTGTGAACCCTCTCTCAAATTTCTAAGTGATAAGGTCTACTCACTATTCACTACTCACCATTCACTAAGAAAATCAGGTGCTACGCACGTAGCCCTCTGTGACAGTGTTGGTTCATACTACAGGCATTGGTGTAGAGCCTTCACCCTTGCAGAAGTGTTAATAACTCTCGGTATCATTGGAGTAGTTGCTGCAATGACGTTGCCAACGTTAATAGAAAGTCATAATAGGCAAGTTGTCGAAACAAGATTAGAAAAATTCTATTCAACAATAAATCAGGCTATTGTTCGTGCAGAGGTTGATTTTGGTGATAGGTCTGATTGGTATCAAGATACAAATAATATTGAAACTGATGAGAATGGAAAGCCTATAAATGGCTCTTCAGGTGTTGAAAAATGGTGGAATACTTATCTTGCACCGTACGTAAAAACAGTTGGAGTTGATTACGATAACGGATTGCCGGTATTTGAATTTGCAGACGGTTCTTGTTTAAAAGCAAATCAAGCTACTGCTATGCGAGATTGGATTTATTATACGACATCACGTGACAGATGTATTAAAATGGCTGGTTCAGAAGAAAATAGCAGAGGAGTTTGTTCTTTTAGTTTTATGTATGTTCCAACAGCTGATAGCCCTTATTTTTATAAAAAAGGGTTTGAACCGTATAAATCAGGGTGGAATGGAACAGAAAGCGGATTGTATAATGCTTGTAAAAAGAGTGATAATAAGATGGATAAATCATTATGTGGAGCTTTAATCCAATATAATGGTTGGAAAATTCCTAAAAACTATCCGTTAAAAGTGAAGTATTAATTGAGTTAGGCTAATAATTGTTATAACGTTTAACTTTTTATTTTCAAAATGGACTACGATACTTTTTGTATATAAGTATCTGATGGCTATTTATGATAAGTTTCGCCCTTGATGATTTTGAATGCTCTGTAGATTTGTTCGACTAGGATTAATCTTGCAAATTGGTGCAAAAACGTCATTTTTGACATGCTCATTTTTAGGTTTGCTCTAGTCGATACAATTGGAGAAATACCACATGAAGAACCTATTATAAAGATTATTTCGCTAATTCCATCATTTGTTAATTCTTCTATCTTTTGGGCAAATTCTTCTGACGAAAACATTTTCCCTTTAATTTCCAATGTGATTACGTATGATTGAGGTTTAATATGCGAAAGAATTTTTTCTCCCTCTTGCTCGAGAACTCTTTGAGTTAGGTTTTCGTCTTTTATTTCAATAGCCGGAAGTTCGATAATTTCAACAGAGGCATAAGGTGTTAGACGTTTCATAAATTCGTCTATTCCTTCTTTCAAAAATTTTTCTTTAATTTTTCCTAATGCAATAATTTTAATATTCATTTTTTATTTTGCCATATAAATAGTCTGTGATGGGAATGCAAATTCAATTCCTTCTGCTCTAAACTGCTTTATTACTTCAAATAATATTTCACTACGAACTTTTTCTAATGTTATAATTGATGATGTTTTTACATAACCGAACAATTTTAGATTGATAGAACTGTTATCTAAAGCATCAATGTTTACTCTAAAATCTTGTGTTACGTCATGTCGAGATTTCATAATTGATTTGATGATTGCAATTGCTTTTTGTATTTTTACTTCGCTTGTATCGTACGTAATTCCGAAAATAACTTGAATTTTTCTCTTTTTTGCACGAGAAATGTTTTCTACAATGTTGGAATCAATTATGTTATTTGGGATTGTTACCATAAAGTTGTCGAGAGTTCTTACTTTAGTTGAATGAAGTGTGATATTTTCAACATATCCTTCAATATTGTTAACTCTGATAAAATCACCAATTTTGAAAACTTTGTCTGTCAAAATTGCAAGTGTACCGAACATTGATGCGATAGTTTGTTGTGCCGCAAAACCAACTGCCAAACCGGTAATCCCGAAACCTGCGATAAGTGAAGTTAGGGAGTAACCTTGACTTTGCAAAAATGATGCGGTTATAAAGAAAAAGATTAATGTTTTAATTACTTTTTGCAATATTGGAAAAATATGACTTAATGTCGCAGAATTATCTTGGTTGATAAACTTTTCTTTTAATTTATTTATAAACATGTCTGTAAGTCTGAAAAGTACAGAAATAATAATTATGTTTACAACAATTCCGATAAACATACTAACTTTGAAAGTTGAAAGAACTTTGTTTATGTTATCTGCGTTAACCGCCATTTGTTCAAGCATGATTTTTAATCCCTAATTTTTGCACTAAAAAAGCGGAAGACGAGACTCGAACTCGCAACAGCCTGCTTGGAAGGCAGGTACTCTAGCCATTGAGTTACTTCCGCATAACTCTAATATAATATAAAAAAAAAATTTTGCAATAGCTAAACATAAAAACTAATCCTTTTGGGCTAACTCTCTTATGTTATTCTTTTTGTGAAAAGTTATTCTCAAGAGTGGTGAAATGTTTTGAAAAAAACGTTATTATATAATTGTAAGCTTGTTATGTCCAGACACTTATTCGGGGTTGCGACAAGATTTTTTCTTTAGCGGTTTGGTTAAAACATGGCAAGCTTATTCTCTAAGACATACTATGTACAAATTTTTCATAAACAGACTCTATGTTTGATATGCAACGGCCTATTCAGCCCCCCTGAGTAGGTCTTTTTATTAGGTAAAATTGGAAAAATACTTTTTTTTATGCTATTATTTAGCGGGTTAACAGTAACAAGGAGAATAATATGTTAAAAGAAGTTAGAGCAAGTCATGTATTGGTTAAGACAGAAGACGAAGCTAAAAAGTTGAGAGAAGATATTAATGCAGGTAAAATTTCTTTTGAAGATGCTGCAAGACAAATTTCTCTTTGTCCATCAGGTCATGAAGGTGGAGATTTAGGTTTCTTTAAAAGAGGGGTTATGGTAAAACCTTTTGAAGATGCAGCTTTTGCAATGAAAGAAATAGGCGAAGTTTCTGAACCTGTTGAAACTCAATTTGGATGGCACTTGATTCAACTTACAGGCATGATTGATGAATAATTCTATTAAAAAAATTAGAGAATTTATGAATGAGCAGGGAATAAACTACCTGCTCGTAAATTCTACAAACAAATATTTGGAAGAATATACGCCGTTGGAAGAAAATTCAAGATATTTTTTGACAGGTTTTTCCGGCTCGACAGGTGATGTTTTGGTTGCACCTGATAATATATTTCTGTTTGTTGATGGGAGATACCATATTCAAGCGGATTTGGAAGTAAATCATGATGTTGTAACAGTGGTTAAACTTCAAACAGGACAAGTGTTTTTGGATGAATTGATTATGAAAATCCCTGAAAATGAAAGTTTAGGTGTATTTTCTAAGAAAAATTCCCAAAAACGAGTTGAATATCTTCAAGAAAAAGGTGTAAATATAAAATATTTGGATTTTGATCCTTTAGAAAAAAATATTGAATACGACAATTCTAATATTGTTCAAGTGGAAGGTGTTCCAGTTGAGGACAAAATTAAAGATATAAGTTTAGACGGTGCTGTTTTGATAACGAATTTGGAAGAAGTTTCTTATTTGTTTAATTTGAGAGATTTTTCTAAAAATTATTCGTCAAAAATAAGGGGTAAAGCCGTAATTTTAAATGGTAGAGCAAGATTGTTAGATGAAATTGATGATTTTGTTGAAAGTTATAACGGAAATATTTATGTAGATAAATCTTGTATAAATGCTTATGATTACCGCCTTGTAGGTGATAAATTGAAAATTTTGCAAGATAGTCCGATAAAATTGATGAAATCTGTTAAAACAAATGACGAAATTTCTCATTATATAGATGCTTTTAAACGTACTGATATGGCGGTTAAAGCGATTAGAGAATATATTGAAAACAACGATAATATTTCTGAATACGATATTGCAGTGCAATTGGAAAAAGAGTTTAAGAGATTTGGAGCAAAGAGCTTGAGTTTCAAATCAATTGTTGCAAAGGATAAAAATTCTGCACTTGCGCATTATTCGAAGTGTTCAAAAGATGAAATTTTAACAGATGGAAGTCTGGTTTTGATTGATTGCGGTGCGTATTATGAACAGGGTTTGGCAACTGATATTACGAGAGTTTTTGTAAAAGGTAAACCGTCAGACTTACAAAGAAAAGTTTATACGACTGTTTTGAAAATGTTTTTGAATGCGTATAATTATAAACCATCATCAGATGAACAATTTGTCGGTTACAATATTGATAGTCTAGCTCGAAAAATATATTCAGAAAATGAAATTGAAGGTTTTGTTTTTAATCATGGTTTGGGACATGGGATTGGAGTGAGTGTTCACGAATATCCTCCAAATTTGAGCAAAAACGAGATGGCGAAAGTCGAAATTAAAAATAATATGTGTTTTACGATTGAACCGGGACTTTATAACGAAAAACATTTTGGGGTAAGACTTGAAAATTCTTGTTATATGAAGGATGGAAAAATTACATCTTTTGTTCACATGAATTATGAGAAAAAGTTGATTGATTTTTCTATGTTGAATGAGCAGGAAAAAGAATGGCTGAAGGAATTTGAGGTATTATAATTGCAAGAAATTACGAGCGTAAATAATGATTTGGTAAAAGAAACTGTAAAACTTCAACAAAAAAAATATAGAGATAAAGAAAATAAATTTTTGTTGGAAGGTTACAAATGTGTTGAAGAAGCTTTTAATGCAGGATTAGAGATAGAAAATGTTTTTGTTTTGAAAGATAAAGCTGAACATTATAATTTTTTGAAAAATAAATTGATTTTGACAACTGATGCGGTTCTGAAAAAGATTTCTACAACAGATTCTGCCCCGGATGTTGTTGCAATTGCCAGTAAAAAAGAGTATTCAATAAAAGATTTGAAAAATGCTAAAAAAGTTGTTCTTTTAGAAAATATAAAAGATTTGGGAAATTTAGGTACAATTTTACGGACATCTGTTGCTTTTGGTGCTGATGCGGTGGTGCTTTTTGGAAAAGAATGTGCGGATTTGTACAACCCAAAATGCGTACGATCAACGGTTGGAAATTTATGGAAAATTCCGGTTGTTTATATTTCTGATTTTAGTGAATTGGAAAAAGTTTTTTCTAATTATGACAGAATTGCAACTCTTCCTAGAGCTACACATCTTTTGAAAAATTGTAAGATAGGTGAAAAGGTTGTTGTTATGTTTGGTTCAGAAGCGGATGGACTTTCTGAAGATTTGATAAAATTTTCTACAAAATCAGTAAAAATTGAGATGACAAAAAGTGTAGAATCTCTTAATTTGTCAGTTTCTTGCGCAGTTGTTCTATATGAATTGTTTGTTTAAAATTTGTCAGTTTTTTCAAAATTAATTTTGTAACCAATACATTTGATAAGCATTTCTGCTTCATTAAATTTCATTGTTTCGTTTTGCAATTTGCGTGACAAACTGTCTACAGTGTATTGTTTGCCTGTTGTTTCTGTTGCAATTTTTGCCAATTCTGTCAAAGTCATATTTTCTTGTAGTAATAAAGTTTTGATACTCGTTCTAACTGACATAATTCCTCTTTAGGAAAATTATAACTTTTAATTGGTTATAATTGACAAAATTTTGGGAATTTGTTATATTATTAGTAATTTATTACTAATAATATAAAATTATTACTAAGGATTTGAAACATTTGAGAGGCTGGCATGAGAAAATTTAAGTTTAGAGCATTCACACTTACAACAGATGCTACGCACGTAGCTCATAGTTATGACTTAAGATGCCTAGATGCAAAGACGCATAAAGGCAAAGTCTGTTACGAAAATAAAAATAGTCATACTGAGGACAACAGTCCGAAGTATCGCATGGTTGGTAAAATTATATTAACAATGCGATCTTTCGCTTGCGCTCAAGATGACGTTTTGCCAAATAAAACGGTCTTTTCACGTTTCACTTCTCTCTTTTCACTCAAACGACCTGCCTGTGCTACGCACGTAGCCACCTGTGACAGTGTTGGTTCATACTTCAGGCATTGGTATGGAGCTTTTACTCTTGCAGAAGTCTTAATCACTCTCGGTATCATTGGAGTAGTTGCCGCAATGACAATGCCTGCATTGATTGCAAATTATAATAATCATATTACGGAAGTTCGCTTGAAGAAATTTTATTCTATTTTCAATCAAGCAATACAACAATCTGTTGCAGAAAATGGAGATACATCTACTTGGGATTATTGGTTTAATGGAGAATATGATAATGAAAAAAATGAAACGCCGGAAGATTATTCTGGTGTTCTGAATGAAAAATTTGATAGGTATATAGCTCCTTATATGAAAATTGTTGATAAAAAAGTTGTTAATTCTCCAAAATTATATAAGATGCAATTGTATTATCTAGCTGATGGAAGTGCATTTGGCTATCCATTAATTCATAATAGGGAAATTTATTTTTATCCTAAAAATGCAATTCGTTGTATAGAAAATATAAAAACAATAAAGGATAATGGTGCTATATGTCATTTTGCATTTGAATTTTATCCAAATAATAGTAACCCAGATTGGAAATATCTTTATAGAAAAGGATTGGAGCCGTTTTTATATCAATGGGATGGCGATGTTGAAAAATTGAAAACGGGAGCGTTATATTCTTGTAATAATCTTAATAAATCTGGAGCTTATTGCACTGCATTGATTGCTTATAATGGTTGGAAAATTCCTAAAGATTTTCCTGTTAAAATAAAATATTAATTTATTTTTATAGTAAAATGAATATATGGATATTTTGGAAGTAAAAAATCTTTGGAGTGAAATAAAAAATGAATTAAAGGATAGTGTTCCGGCACCCGCTTTTCAGATGTGGTTAGATGCTCTTGAACCGGTAGATTATGACGGGAATGTGTTCTTTTTATGCTCTGTTCTCGCTCTTGCACCTCAGGTTATCAGAGCAAATTATGATAATCAAATTTTAGATGCGTTGAAAAAAGTTCTTGGTAAAAATGTTAGTTATCAGATTAATTTTGATGCAGAATTAGCTGACAAGTACCAAAAGGAAAAGAGAAAAGAACTCAACAAGGCAAAACGCTCACTTCCTGAAACAGAAGAAAGTAAGATTATTGATAATCTTGCGCAGATGCAATCTTCGGCAAATCTTAATTTGAAATATAAATTTTCAAACTTTGTAGTGGGTGAAAATAGCCGTTTTGCACATGCTGCAGCGTTTGCGGTTGCTCAAAATCCTGCAAAAAAATATAACCCGTTATTTATTTATGGCGCATCAGGATTAGGCAAAACTCACCTTATGCAAGCGATTGGACATTATATTATTTTCAACAAGCCGAAATTAAAAGTTAAATATATCAAGACAGAAGAATATGTAAATGAGTTAATCAAAAATATTCAATGTGGCGGAAATGACAGAAATTCAAGAATGGACAAATTTCGTCAAAAATATAGAAATGTTGATGTTTTATTAATTGATGATATTCAGTTTTTGGAAAGTAAAACTTACACTATGGAAGAAATTTTCCATACATTTGATAGTTTGCATAACAAAAATAAACAGATTGTAATAACTTCCGATAGATTACCGAAAGATATTCCGACGCTTCCAGACAGGTTGAGAACTCGTTTTGAGATGGGATTGATGGTTGATATTACTCCTCCTGATTTTGAAACAAGAGTTGCAATCCTTGCAAATTTGGCAGAACAAGCAGGTGTTAATGCCGGTTTTGAAGTTTTTGAGTATATTGCAAAAAACTTTGTAAATAATGTTCGAGAATTAGAAGGTGCATTTAACAAGGTTAGCGCATATGCTGATATTGAAAAAACAGATATAACCCTTGAATTTACAAAAAAAGTTTTAAATTGTGAGCAAATTAGAGAAGAACTCACAATTGAAAAAGTTGCAAGAGCGGTCGGTGATTACTACGGTGTTTCAATAAAGGACTTTTTAAGTTCCGCAAGAAATCAAAGGGTGTCATCAGCTCGTCATGTTGCGGTTTATATGGCAAGAGAATTGACTGAAAAGAGTTTTGAAAGTATTGCAGAATTTTTTAAGAAAAAACATACAACTATGCTTTACTCTTATGAAAAAATCAAGGGAGAGCTAAGAACAAATAAGGAGCTTGAAAATTCTGTGTATGAAATAAGGCGTAGTATTGAGGGTTAATATAATATGTACGATTATATAAAAGGTGTTTTAGCCAACAAAACAAATTCAACAAAAGGAACATATATTACGGTAGAAGCTGCCGGAATTGGGTATCTTTTGGAGGTTACAACAAGAGATTTTAATGAAGTTAAAGGTGAAAATGTAAAAATTTATACAGTCCTTTTGCACAGAGAAGATAAGATGAGTTTGTGTGGTTTTTTGCACAAGGAAGATAGGGACATATTCAATATTTTGACATCCGTTTCTGGAGTTGGCTCAAAAATGGCTTTGACTTTGTTGGATGAATTTGAATCTTCAGAATTAATTGGTTTTGTAATTGAAGGGAATTATAAGGAAATAACTAGAGCAAAAGGTGTTGGTCCAAAGTTAGCGCAGAAGATAATTTTGGAATTAAAAGATAAGTTAATGAATTACCAAACAAAAGAACCAATAAAAATCACATCAATAACTCCGCAAAAAATTGATAATCAAGCAGTGGAAGATGCGCAAATGGTACTTGTTTCATTGGGTTATGAACGAAATGAAATCCAAAATGCGATAACAAAAGCACTTGCAGCGTTGAATGACAAAGCATCTGCAGAAGAAATTCTTAAGGAAGCATTGAGAGTTTTGTCAATTTAATTTATGAGTAAGACTGAAATTAATATCAAACCCAAGATTTTTTATTATTAAAACTATAGTTGGTAATTCCGGTTTTACTTCATTTTTAAATAACTTGTAAAAATAAGTTCTGTTAATCCCTGTTTTCTTTGCAAATTCGGTAATACTGCCATGTAGTTTGATTATAGGTTTAAGTGCAGACAAAAATGCCTCTATATTACCATCTTCAATATACATGTTGAGTAATTGATTTATGTATTCTTTTTGTAAGTCTAAATCGTCTTTTAAATATTCTTCTGTTTGAAATTCTGGCATTTTAGTCATTTTTATCCCTTTCTAAAAAATCATTATAATATTTTTCAGCCTTTTTTATATCGTTGCTTTGTCGTTGTTTATTTCCGGCAGTCAAAAGGATGATTAAGATATTTTTTTTTCAGCGAAATAAATTCTATTTCCGTTAGAAAATTTAAGCTCGGAAATTCCCTTAGACAAATTTCTTGAGTTACCATACAATCCAATTTTAACTCGTTCAAGTCTGAGTAAAACTTCAATTTTTACAGTTTTGTCTAAATTTTTAAACCATTCATCAAACGGAATTTTTCCATTCGGTAATTGGTATTTGATAATAGTTTTCATATTAATATTGTATCATGTATGATACTCTTTTGCAAGTGTTACAACCTAATCGGATAATCGTTACGAATTTCCCAACCGTCAAACTCTATTAGTCTTGTACAATATCCTTTTACACCGCTCTTGCATTCGTTTTTCATTCTATCTCTATTGTTATCTATACCATACGCAGGAGCTTTGCCTGTCATATAGAAAGAAAAAGATGTTTTTCCGTCAGAAATTTGTTCGCCTGATACTAAATTAGTTTTATCAGCTAATTCAATGCAATCTTTATAATACGGACAAAATGTTAAATATGTCCTACCTGAAGTTTCAGCTTGTCTATCCCAACGATAAAAATAAAAGCCTGAACCGTTTTTTAAACTTGCGACTATTCCGTATTTTGATTTTTGAATTTCTGTTGTCTGTATATAATTACCAAAATTTTCTTTATAAAATTGTAAAGCAGAATCGGCATCTCCTGCAACTAATGTTCCCCAATAGTTCTCGTCGCCGTTTTGATTGTTTACACTGATGTAGGCTTGTTGCCAAACAGATGAAAAATGTTTCAATCTTGTTGCAATAACCTTTTTTCTATGGTTTGCCATTAATGTTGGAATGGTTAAAGCTGCAACAACACCGATGATCCCGAGAGTTACCAAGACTTCTGCAAGAGTGAAAGCTCCACACCAATGCCTGAAGTATGAACCAACACTGTCACAGAGGGCTACGTGCGTAGCATCAGTTCTTTTCGGTGAAAAGTGAGAAGTGAAACGTGAAAAGTCCGTATCGTTAAAGATATTTTCTTTCATATTCACAACCTTTCCTTCTTTATTTTCAACACTTAATATCTTTTTATCTTCCATAAATACCCCTATAGTTTAATCATGATTAAATCAAATCTAAATCAATTATAAATTATGTTGATAATTTTGTCAACATAATTAGCACTGATATAATAGTCTTATGTATATAAAAAAGCTTATAAAAATAGGAAGAAGTTATTATGCTCTGATGCCATCAGTGCTTTTGCAATTGCTGAGTATAAATCCTGATAATGATGAAATGAAAATTACTCTTGAAGGAGATAAGATAATTTTAGAAAAAGTAAAAAAATAGCAGCATATCGCTGCTATTTTTGTTAATTGTTTAAGTCATTAATTAATGTTTCAATATTGTGAAATGATTTACATTTTTTCTTACTATTTGTATCTTTAATTGCTCTTAAAGTCTTTTTTGCTTTAGTTTTTTTTCTCATTTTAATCCTTACAATATCAACGCAATAAATGCTGCTGCTACCATTGCAGGACCGAATGGTAAATAAGTTCTGTTTTCAGGTTTTTCTCTTAATCCTTTGAAAATAAATATGCAAGAAGTTATTCCTAATGCTGCGAGAATTAGTGCGCCGATTGTGTAAATAATAATGTTTTCAGGCGTAATTATTCTGAAATGCTGCAATGAATAGAATGTGATTGCGTATGCACAAAATAGAACGAATGAAATCAATGTTTTGAAATCTTTGTTTTGAATTAAACCTTTAACAAAAATTGGTAAAAATAAAACAACTTGAATTAATACTGATAATGCAAGTACAACTAATAGAGTTCTCCATCCAAACAATGCGCCTAAGCCTGCAGCGATAAATGTATCTCCTTCTCCAAAAGCTCTTGTTCCTGCAACCAAATATCCGGCTCTTGCACAGATTTCTAAGATTAATGCTCCTTCAATTGCGCCTAATATTGACATTGATAATGGGTTGTTTAGAAGAATATATTTTGAAAATTCTATAGGAGTACCGGCAACATGGATTTGATAGATAGCTGTTGCTGTTACAACAACTGCGTATAAAAGACCAAATCCGATAAGAGTGTATGTGTGAACATCATAAACAACTTTTTCTTTAATATCTGTGCCGGCTATAACAATTAATAATGCTGCGAAAATCCACGCAAATAATGTGTCAAAACTTACTCCGAATTTCATAAATAAAATTGTATAAATAATACCTGTGATTAGTTCAATTATTGGATATTGAATACTGATAGGCTCTTTGCAAAAAGCGCATTTCCCTCTTAAAAGTATATATGATAAAACCGGAATATTGTGCCACCATTTTAGTGGGGTTTGGCATTTAGGGCATTTTGATGCCGGAAAAACAATTGATTCTTCTGATAAAGTTCTCAATATTACAACATTCAAAAAACTGCCTATACAAAGTCCGGTAATAAATACCAGTGCAAGTATTGCTATAAGTGCGCCCATTTGATATCTCCTTTTTGATTTTAATTTTCGTCTTTAGATTTTATAATTTCATACATTTTATTTAGAGCTTTTTTTAGCCTTCGAGAAACTTGCATTTGAGAAATATGAATTTTTTCAGAAATTTCTCGTTGGTTTAAATCTTGATAATAGCTCATTTTGATTATTTGTTGCAAATCTTTAGGTAATTTTTTTATTGCCTCTGCAAGCATAATTTTGTTTTCATAAGAGTTCATAAACTCTTGATAATCGCCTGATGGGATTTTGTCTATTAATGTAAGTTCATCATCATCTACTGATGAAATAGCTTGATCAAGAGATAAAGTACTTTTGCAAAGTTCTATTTCCATAACTTCGTGGATTTTTGTAACCGAAACTCCGACAACGTCAGCAATTTGATCTTCTGAAGGTTCTTCAATCCCTTTCTCTTTGAGGTGTTTTACAGCCGAACTTATTTTGAAAACAAGTTCTTGTAATTCTCTCGGAGCTTTAATGATTGAAGCTTTATCTCGTAAATAGTGCTTGATTTCTCCTCTGATAAAATATGAGGCATATGTTTTAAATCGGGTGTTTTTTTCTGGGTTAAAAAATTCGATAGCCTTAATTAAGCCGATTGAACCAACTTGAATTAAATCTTCATTTGAAATTCCTGATTGTGCGGAAATGTTGCCTGCAATTTTTTTGACAAGTTGCATTCCGCATTCAACAATATTCAAATGCAACATTCTCTTTTTTTTCTCATCTTTGCAGTCAATGAATGCAAGAAGTAGTTCATCTAAATCTTCGTTTGTTTTATTTTTACTCTCTAACAAGTTTTTCTCCATTATAAAATACATTATATCATAATATTTTTATTTTAAAATCATTAAATATATGTAAATAATACTTTTGCATGATATATTTTTGTGATAAGATGGTGCAATAAATGGAGTAGAAAAATGATTACAATAAAAGATGTAGAACATGTTGCAAAACTTGCAAGATTAGAATTAACAGAAGAAGAAAAAGAACTTTATACAAAACAATTGGGTGATGTATTAAAATATGTTGATCAAATGAACGAAGTTGATACATCAAATGTTAAACCAATGACACAAGTTATTGATTTTTGCAATGTTATGAGAGAAGACAAAGTTGTTCAAGAAATCAGCAAAGAAGCTTTGATGTCAAACGCTCCTGAAGTTGAAGGTGATTTCTTTAAAGTTCCAAAAATCAACTAGTATTTTAACTTTATTTTTAAATTTGATGTATAATTGCCACGCTCCTCTCTCCTATGGGGAGAGTTAGAGAGGGTTTTATTTGAGGTTAGCATGACAAAATATATTTTTATAACAGGTGGTGTAGTTAGTTCTTTAGGAAAGGGAATTGTGGCTGCATCTTTAGGTAGATTGTTAAGAGCAAGAGGCTTTTCTGTTATCAACCAGAAGTTTGATCCTTATATAAATGTTGATCCCGGAACAATGAGTCCTTTTCAACATGGTGAAGTTTTTGTAACTGATGATGGTGCAGAAACAGATCTTGATTTAGGTCATTATGAAAGGTTTACGGATACTTCTTTGGGTAAGTTTAATAACGTAACATCCGGAAGTGTTTATCAAACTGTTATAGAAAAAGAGCGTCGTGGTGATTATCTTGGGGCGACTGTGCAGGTAATTCCTCACATTACAAATGAGATTAAATCAAGAGTGCTGGGTGCTACAAAACAATTTAAACCTGACTTTCAATTGATTGAAATTGGCGGGACTATCGGTGATATTGAAAGTTTACCGTTTATTGAGGCTATTAGACAGTTTAAAACAGAAATCGGTATTGGAAATGCAATTTCAATTCATACGACGTTGTTGCCGTATTTGCCAACATCAGGAGAGTTAAAAACTAAACCTTCTCAACATAGTGTTCAAGTTTTGAGAAGTTATGGTATTCAACCTGAAATTTTGGTTTGTCGTACTGCAAAACCTATTCCAAAGACAGAAAAAGAAAAATTGGCTTTGTTCTGTTCTGTTCCAAAAGAGGCGGTTATTGAGTGTCGTGATATGAAAAGTATTTACGAAGTACCTTTGGCTTTGGAAGATCAAAACATGGCGCATGTTGTACTTGATATGCTGAGAGTTGAGGATAGAGAAGCTGATTTAACTAATTGGAAAAAATTAGTAGAAAATATTAAAAATCCACATGGAGTTGTAAAAGTTGCGATTGCCGGTAAATATACAAAGCTTTCTGATGCGTACATTTCTGTTGTAGAATCTTTGAAACATGCCGGATATGCAGATGATGTCAAGGTTGAAATCAAATGGATTAACTCAGAAGAATGCGTTGATATGAAAAAATGCAAAGAGTTGTTATCTGATGTTCAAGCTGTTGTAGTTCCTGGCGGATTTGGTATAAGAGGAATTGAAGGAAAATTGAATGTAA
Source organism: Candidatus Melainabacteria bacterium MEL.A1 (assembly GCA_001765415.1). Taxonomy (GTDB): domain Bacteria; phylum Cyanobacteriota; class Vampirovibrionia; order Gastranaerophilales; family Gastranaerophilaceae; genus Stercorousia. Next base: position 538,098 of record CP017245.1, on the reverse strand, counting down.
TTCGTTATGCACGAGAAAACAATCTTCCGTTTTTAGGCTTGTGTTTAGGTATGCAGTGTGCAGTTATTGAATACGCTCGTAATGTTGTTGGTATTAAAGATGCAAATTCAAAAGAATTTGATGAAAATGCTCAAAATCCTGTAATTGACTTGATGTTAGAACAGAAAAATGTTCATGGTTATGGCGGAACAATGAGATTGGGTGCTTATGATTGTGTTTTGAAAAAAGGTTCTAAAGCTGAAAAGGCTTATGGAGCTGAAAGAATTTCTGAACGTCATAGACACAGATATGAAGTTAATAATGAATATATTGATAGAATTGCCGAAAAAGGTCTTGTATTTTCAGGGATGTCGCCAGACGGAATGTTGGCTGAAGTAGTTGAATTGCCTCAATTGGATTGGTTTGTGGCATGTCAGTTCCACCCCGAATTTAAGTCAAGGCCAGAAAGACCTCATCCGTTGTTCAAGGGATTGATTGACGCAGTTGTTGCAAAAATGTAGTTGAATATTAGATGCCGAGAGGTATCTAAGAAACAATATATGGTTAAGTGTGTAGCACTAACCATACACGAATATTGTCAAAAGAATGCAATATTATGGCAGAGGTCTGCGTGCGTAGCACCTTGACTATTGGTTTTGTTACGTGTATCTTAGTTATACGAGAGATTTTGGGGAGAAATTAATATGGAAGAAAACAATGTTTTAAAGAAATTTACTACAGCTCAGTTTTTGAACTTTGCGTTAGGATTTTTCGGATTACAATTTGCTTGGCAAATGAGGATTATTTTGTCAGGACCGGTAACGGAAGGACTTGGTGCTTCTCCGTTTATATATGGTTTAATATGGTTGGCAGGTCCTTTTACGGGAATGGTTGTTCAACCGCTTGTTGGAGCATTGAGTGACAAGACAGTTTCCCCTTTGGGCAGAAGAAGACCATATTTATTAGGAGGAGCTTTATTAGCATCTTTGGCATTGTGGATTTTCCCTAATTCTGCTAATGTTGCGGAGTTTTTGCATAAGGTTACAGGTTTAAATTTGCCACCGTTGACAGCTCTATTGATTGCTGCGATTATGATTTGGGTAATTGATGCGTGCGTGAATGTTGCACAAGGTCCTTATAGAGCATTAATTCCTGATGTTGTTCCGGAAGAACAGTACTCTATTGCAAACTCTTACATTAGTTTGGCAATTGGTTTAGGATCTGTCGTTGCTGCAGGTACTGCTCCATTTTTAAAATGGGCTTTTGGTTATCAAATGTCTATTCCTGCTCAATTTATAATGGCGGCTTTGGCATTTACACTTGGTATGATTTGGACTTGTATTACGATAAAAGAAGCTCAACAGAAAAGAAAAGTTGAAGAAATGGCTGAAACAAATGTTGTAGAAGAAAAATCTTTTTTGCAGTCTTTGAAAGAATTTTTTGCGCTTTCTCCTGAAATTTCAAAAATTTGTACAATGCAATTTTTCACTTGGATTGGTACTATGTGTATGATGATTTTCTTTACACAGTATGCGGTTCACACAATTTATTTTGTTCCTGATTTGACAACTGCATCTGAGGCTGCAAAAGAAGCTTATGCGTCAGCAACTTTAGCAGGAACAAATTTTTCATCAATTTGTTTTGCGATTTTTAATTTGATTTGTTTTGTTGTTGCAATACCTATAGGATTTTTGTCTGCAAAATATACTAATAAAAAAGTTCATATTATTTCAATAATTACAATGATTTTGGCTTATTTAGGAATGTTTATTGTTAGAGAGCCAAAAGCAGTTGCAGCATTAATGGGTTTGGCAGGTATCGGTTGGGCTAGTATTTGTGCTTTACCGTTTGCGATGCTTTCTCAGTTCATAAAAAAAGGAACTGAAGGTTCTGTTATGGGAATTTTTAATATTTTTATTGCAGGTCCGCAGGTATTTGTTTGTACATTGGTCGCTTGGATAATTTCAAAATGCTCATTCACAATGGGGGCTGAACATATCAATTATCATTGGGAATACGCATTTGTAATTGGTGCAATTTGCTTGGCTGTTGCTGCAGTAATTGCTTCTATAATTAAAGAGAAAAAGGCATAGTATGACAGAAAAAAAACGTATTCTTTTAATATATCCGCCGTCACCTGTAATGAATAGGGAAGATAGGTGTCAGCAACCGACAAAGGATTTGATTGTAATTCCTCCTTTGCCACCAACTGATTTAATGTACTTGGCAGCCATTGCAGAGAGGGAAGGTTTAGAGGCAAAGATTAAAGATTATAGCCAAAGTGGTAATTTGGAGCAAGATTTGCGAGAATTTAAACCTGATTATTTGGTTGTAAATATTGCAACTCCGTCACTAGAACATGATTTGGATGCTATTAGAAAAGCAAAAGAAATTAATCCTGAAATCATCACTATTGCTAAGGGGGCGGCGTTCTTGACGTTAGGTGAAAAAATTCTTGCGGAACATGAGTTCCTTGATTTTGGAATTTTGGGTGAGGCAGAAGAAACTCTTAAAGAAATTCTTGAAGAACAAGAAAAAACAAGAATTTTAGGGATATATTATAAAGAGAATGGAAATGTTAAATTTACAGGTAATAGAGCCTTTATTGAAGATTTGGATAGTTTGCCTTTCCCTGCTCGTCATTTGGTTGATAATTCAATTTACAGACGACCTGATAATAATAAAGTTCAAGCAACTATCAAGGTTGAGAGAGGTTGCCCGTTTCATTGCTTTTTCTGTTTGGCAACTCCGGTTTCTGGGGCAAAAGTGAGAAGGCGCAGTGTTGAAAACATTGTGGCAGAGATTAGAGAATGCGTTGAAAAATATAATATTCGTAATTTTTTGTTTTGGTCAGATATTTTCAATCTTGACAAAAAGTGGACAATGGATTTGTGTCAGGCAATAATTGATAGTGGATTGAAAATTACTTGGTCTGCCAATACGAGGGCCGATACGGCTGATTTAGAAATGGCAAAAATGATGTATAAATCAGGTTGTCGTTTAGTAAGTATCGGAGTTGAAAGCGGATCTCAAGAAATGCTTGAAAAAATGGGCAAAAAGATTACGTTGAATGATGTTCGTCGTACTGTGAAAGTTTTTAAACAAGCAAAAATTAGGATTTATAACTATTTTGTAATTGGTTTACCGTGGGAAACAGAAGAAACAGTTGAAGAAACAATAAAATTTGCGATTGAATTGAATAGTGATTTTATAAGTTTTTATACTGCAACGCCTTTACCAGGATCAAGATTTTATGATTATGCTAAGGACCATAATTTGTTTGATAAAGAGACATCTTTTGAAAGTGCTTATTTCTATCCGGCTGTAAACACTCATTATTTGACAAAAGAGAGAGTGTTTGAGTTACATAAATCGGCAATAAAAAGATTTTATTTAAGACCTTTGTATATATTAAAAATGTTGTCAAGAATAAGATCTTTTGCGGAAATTCGGAACTATTTTGTTGCAGGAATGAATGTTTTGCTAAGAAAATAGGGTTGAAAAGCTCAAAATAATATGTTATACTGTATAAGTATAGTTTTTATGAGAGGATTTAATTTTATGGAAAAGTTTAAAGCTTTTACTTTGGCTGAGGTTCTTGTAACACTTGGTATTATTGGAGTTGTTTCTGCGATGACAGTACCGACATTGATGCAAAATTATCAACGCCAATCTTATGTAACTCAATTGCATAAGGTTTATAATGAATTAGGACAGGCTGCAGAAAGGTACAAAGCTGATAACAATTTAGTATCTCTGCGAGAAGGCAGAATTATGGGCAATAAAGATGAGGTGCATAATTTTGTATTACAATATTTTAAAGTTGTAAAAGACTGTGGTGGTAGATATTGGAGTTCTGCATCAAATGCTTGTTTTGCTCAAAAATATACATCTATTGATGGTAGTTCAACGTCTAATACGCAAGGTTATGAATGTTTAGCAACTGTTGTTTTGGCTAGTGGAGCTGCTTTGTGTTTTGATACTGGTGCAGCTACAAGTGTTGGGACAACAGAAGACATTAATGGTGACGGTAAAGTTGATGAAAATGATGTTATTAACAATACCGGTGTAAATGCTGGAATGGCAATTACTGTTGAAGTAGATGTTATTGGAACCAAAGGACCAAATGTTGCCGGTCGAGATTTGTTTAGTATAGATATTGCGCCAAATGGATTAGTTTATGATAGTAAGTGGACAGATAGTTCTACGGTTGATACTGCTCATGCTTGGCCGGTTGGTATCGGTAAAATCATTGCTGACGGATGGCAAATGACGTATTAAATAACTCCTTCAGTTGTTATGAAAGGTAAGGATGGGTGATGTCCCGCAAGAGAAACATGAAAATTAAAATTAGCACCCACCTAAATTACCTCTCACAAAACGTGACATTTAGTCACCTTTTGTTCGGCAGAGTCTCACAAAGGAGGAAATATTAACTGATGAGATTACGACGCAAACAAGAGTTTGCTTGTAATGACCGATATATGTAAGTAAAAAAGGAAGCTCATAAATTTAATCTATGAGCTTCTTTTTTGGTGATTGTGATTATGAAATTTGTTTTTAGTTTAAAATAAATCCGCCTTTATCAGCGTTTTGAAGGTTTTCTCCTTCAATTTTTGCTCTAAGGTTTTTGATGTATTTATATACATAATCTCTTGGTAATTCTAATAAAGCTGCCAAATCTTTGGCATAAACAATTTTACCTTTGTTTTGTACAAAATGATCAAAAACTCTTTGTTCTCTATCTGTTAGAGCTTTTTTGAAAACAACTCTTACTTCTTCTCTCAAGTTTTGAGCTTTTGGAGCTTCAACTTCTTTTTTTACAGTTGTCTTTTTAGCAGTAGCTGCTTTCTTTTCAGTCTTTGGTTTAACTGTGTTTTCAGGTTTTGCCGGAGTTTCTTCTTCGTGAATTTTGTGAATAGCAAATGGTGTCGGAGCGATTTCTCGTTCTCTTTCATAAGCACGTTCTGCAATTGCACTAATTCTTTCTGCGTGGTTTTGTTTCCATTCAGGTTCTGTTGAAACAACAGGTTTGCCCTTTAAAACTATATCTATTAAATCGTTGGTAGGCTTAGCCTCCTCTATCTTCTTCCCTAATCTAGCAGCAAATTCTTCTAATGTAATCTTTTCTAATGAGCTTCTCCATTGTTTAATCTCTTCCTTGCTCAAATATTCAGACATTCATAATCTCCTATAAACTATAATCTGTGTCTCTTTACATTTTCTAATGTAGCATAAACCATGCCCCATGATTCAAAATGTTTCGCAACGTAAATTTTTGTTTTTTATTGTAACAATTCGATAAAGGCGATAAGTTAATAAGGCGTTAAGGCAATAAGTTTTTTTGTGAAATTTCGCCTTAATATTCTCGTAAATTTTTAATAAAGCACGCCAGAATCCAAAATCTTTTGAACTTCATTGTTCATTATAGAATGGATTTCGTTAACGGATTTTGTGCCGTCAATGCTGATAAAATTGTACTCAGATTTCATTTTTTCATACTGCTCAAGACATTTGTTTTGATATATTTCAAAACTTTTGTAAAAGTCTGTTGAAAATCCGACATCTCGACCACTTTCATAGTAATTCAAGCCTGTTGTACCAATAATTCTTTTTAGTAAAACATCAACCGGCATATCAAGATAAAATATTAAATCCGGTTCTGGAGCGTAATCATACAAATTTTTTACCCACTCAATATCCTGCCCTCTTACAACATCACGAGCAAGAGCAGTGTAATAATACCTGTCTAAAAGTACAATAAAACCAGATTTTAGAGCCGGTATAATTTTGTTTTCCAGTCTATCTGCAAAATCCGATGCATACAAAAGGCTATAAGTTGTTGCGTTAAGCAAGTTTCTGTCTTTAGCATCATCAATTACGTTTGCAATAAGTCTTGATGTTTTCCACTCAGAAACCATTACTCCATAAGATTTTGCTTGAATAGATTTTTTCAAAAGTTGCAATTGGGTGGATTTGCCGGAGCCGTCTGTTCCTTCAATTACGACAAGTAAACCTTCGTATCCGTGTTTTGTTTTGAATTGTCCCATTATAAGTTTACTCCTTTTTCTGCTAAAATTTCTTTTAGCATTCTTCTTATTGCAACTTGTTTTGAGTGTATTGAATCCATTGCATCCAGTTTCACTAAGCCAAATTCGTCTACCATTTTTTGATATTCATTTATAACTCTGCCTTGAAAAATCATATAGCTTTCGTAAGGGTCATTACTTAATTTTAAATCCATTCCGGCTTCATAGAATTTTGGCGCACGATTGGCGCAAATTCTTGCCATAGAATCTTTTGGATTTATGTCAAAATATATTGCCAAATCCGGCTTTATGGCAAAACTGTAAACATTTCGTACCCAGTTTGGATCAACTCCTCTTGCTACATCTCTTGCAAATGCAGTGTATGCGTATCTGTCTGCAAGTACAATAAATCCGGCTTTTAATGCAGGAGCAATAACTTGTTTTAATCTATCTGCAAAATCTACAGCGTGCAATAAAGAAAAAGTTCTTGGCGACAACATATTTTTCTTTTTTGCAAGTTTGGTTGTTTGGCTGATAAGTTCAGAAGAATTCCATTCTGTAAAAATTACATCTTGTCCGATAGATTTCAGCCAATCTCTTAATAGCGCAAGTTGGGTGGATTTACCAGAGCCGTCAATCCCTTCTACGCATATTAAAGTCCCGCTATAGTTGTGTTTTGTCGTAAGTTTAGACAATTGTTATACTCCTTTTTCTTCCAAAAGTCGTGTGTTTATTTTTCCAAATTTTGCTGACAAATTATCAACAATATGAATAAAATAAAGTTCCGGTTCTAAATCTTTTTCGTCAAGGTCGATAATTGCTCCCCAATCGCTTCTTCCGTGATGTGCAGCAATCATTCTTGCTATTTCTTTAAAACCATTATTCATACAAAGAGAAAAACCATATTGAGAGTGAGTTAACCACTCTTTTCTAAAGTTTTCGTCGTAATCAATTAAACCTGTTTCAAGATTAATTGTGTACTCATAAATTTTACCGATATCGTGCAAAATACAAGCAGCATAGATATTATCTTGGTTGAATTTGTAAACAGAGTTGTTCATATTGCATTCTGCGTATTGAAGGCATTCAAGAATGTGAACCATAAGTCCGCCAACATAGTTATGGTGCATCATTTTGGCTGCCGGCATAATTTTTATTAGGTCTTTGTGTTCTATAAAATATGTAGTTAAAAAGTTGTTTAATTTTTCATTTTTGATTTTGTCGAAATACAAAAGGATTTGAGAATAAACTTTTTCTCTTTCGTTTTCTTCCAGTCCCATTTTAGCCTCTTTAACCAAAGAAAGCGTTGAAACAAGACAGTTATTGTACCTTTCGTTAAAACTTGCTGATACTATTCTAACAATATTTCCGGCTCTGAATACTTTGCTATCAAAGCGGTTAAGAGTTTCTTCCCATAAAATACAGTTCAAAGTTGAGTTATCTTCCATGTTTTTAAGTTGGAGTTTTCCCATTTTTGTTCCTGCTTTTGTGTCGCCCACTGAAAAATTTACTATTTCATAATCTACATCTGTACTGAACATTGTTTATTTCCTTGTTTTTGTTTTTTGCTTCAGATCCCGAAACAAGTTCGGTATGACATATCCGTATAACTCATAAATTCGTTAACGGTTATGTCAATTTCTTTTTCTGTCAATAATCTTGTTATCGTTTCCCCATACGAAAGATGAACGAATTTCTTCACCGACTTTTTCTATTAAATGATCTGCATTTTCTTTTCTTAGTTTATTGAATTTTTTACAACCTGTTTCCATTTCGTTCAAAAATTCATCTGCAAATGCTCCACTTTGAATATCTTTCAACAAATCTTTCATTGCTTGGCGAGATTGTTCTCCGATAACTTTTGGCCCTCGTGTCATATCACCATATTCTGCGGTGTTGGAAATGGAATATCTCATATCTGCTAAACCACCTTGATTAATCAAATCAACAAGAAGTTTCATTTCATGCAAAACCTCAAAATATGCCATATATGGAGAATATCCAGCATCTACTAACACTTCAAAACCAGTTTTGATTAAAGCTGAAACACCACCACAAATTACGGCTTGTTCGCCAAATAAGTCAGTTTCTGTTTCTTCTTTAAATGTTGTTTCAATAATTCCAGCTCTACCTGCTCCGATTGCAGATGCGTAAGATAATGCTACATCTTTTGAATTTCCTGATGGGTCTTGATAAACTGCTATTAATGATGGAACTCCTCTGCCTATTTGGAATTCACTTCTTACAGTATGTCCTGGACCTTTTGGCGCAACCATAATTACGTTAACTCCATCCGGTGCAACAATTTTTTTGTAATGGATATTAAATCCGTGTGAGAACATCAAATATTGACCTTTCTTCATATAAGGTTTAATTTGTTCTTCGTAAACTTTTGCTTGAATTTCGTCTGGTATAAGAATTTGGATTATGTCAGCATCTTTTACGGCATCTTCGATAGACATTGTTTTGAAACCGTAATCACGAGCTTTGACATCGGATTTGCCACCCAATCTTAATCCTAAAACGACATCGCAACCGGAATCCTTAAGGTTCATTGATTGTCCATAGCCTTGAGATCCAAAACCGATTACTGCAATTTTTTTAGTTTTAATTAAATCTTTGTTTATATCTTTATCAAGATAAATATGTAATTTATTCATATTATGCCTCTTTTCCCTTTAACCGATTTTAACACAAAAATAAATTCAAAACTTTAATTGTAAATATATGTTAGTTTGTTTGTATTGATGTAGAATTTGTTCTCCGCTAATTTATACGCCAATAACAAAAGTGCATTGTAATAAATAGTAGTTATTTAGATAACAAAAGTCAAAATTTGTTTGATAAATTACATATTCCTATTTATTATATTTCTAATTTGAAGCTAGTTCGTTTTCACCTAATAAGAACACTTGCAAAGCGTTTTCCTGTTGTTTTATTGGTCTGTAGAAATCCTTAATCAAAACACACTGGGTTTGAATACAGTTCAAATCTCTTTCGTGGAGATATTTTTCTAAAATATCAGCGTTAACAGTATATTGTCTATGTTTTAAAAAGGCATAAAAAGTTGTTTTCCTTCGAGAAATCTCTCCAAGCGCAAAATTTATAACTTCATCATAAGGGATGTTATATGCGTCATTCATCGACATATCTATTATGAAATTGAAATTGTCACTTGTTGTTATTGACAGATATGCTACAATTCTATGATTTGAAGGTTCTTCTAAAACATATCTGTTTTTATAAAAATTAGTTAATCCCTCAAAGACAGGTTCTTTGTATTCGGTTTTAATTCTTTGCAACGACGGCTTATATAAATTTTTTAATTCATTATTGTATAGTTGTGCAACTTGTTTTGCATCAGAGTTTTGACAACATCTGAAATTTGCTTTGTCATTTGTTTCCGGTTTAAAATTATCTAATTTCCACAAGTTTTCGTAACTGCATTGTCTAAATCCGCAACCTTGCATAAATAGGTTCAAAAGCTCTTCGTGAGATTGGTCAACAGTGACTTTAAATGATGTTGCTCCTTTTGCGCCAAATCGTGCAATAACAAATTCAACTAATCTTTTGCCAACATCATACATATTTTGTTGAAAAATTAATCGTGTAATGTTTATCTTGTATGGATTTCCGTTTGTTGGAACAACGGTAATAAGCCCTAAAATTTCTTTTTTTTCTAATAAAATATAAGATTCGGGTAAAAAACGATATTTTAAGGGTAACAATCCGTGAATTAAACCAAAAGCTTCATTAGATAAACCTTTAGAAATCTTTTCATTATCTCCCAGATATGAAATCATTTTTTTTATTTTGGGTGCATCAAAACAATTTAATCTTCTTATTAACGTCATACATATATTATATAATTAATTTTTTTTCTTTTCAAGTTTGTGATAAAATCTTAACCAAGAGGGATGTTATGAAAATTGCAATAATTGATAATGATAAAATTATAACAAAACAAGTCGAAGATGAAAAATTAAATGGCAGAAAAGGTGCAATAGTAAAAGTTTTAGGCTGCGGATTATGTGGCTCTGATATTGTAAAATTTGTGCATAAAATTTCCAAAAATGGGACAGTTTTGGGGCATGAAATTGTTGCCCAAATTGTTGATATAAATTCTGATACGGATTTCAAAATAGGAGATGAAATAGTTACATCTCATCATATTCCATGTGGAGAATGTGTTTATTGTAAACACGGAAATGTTTCCATGTGTAAGCATTTTAAAGCTACAAATATCAGACCAGGTGGGTTTTCGGAATTTGTTTATTTGAGCGAAGAACATCTTAAAAATGTTGCGCATTTAAAACCCGAAAATTTGACAGATATCGAAGCTTCTTTTTACGAACCTTTAGGTTGTATTGTTAGGGCTGTAAAAAGAGCAAATTTGCTAAAAGGTGATGAAGTTCTGGTTGTTGGGTTGGGTTCTATTGGAATATTGACGGCGCAAGCACTAAAAGCTTATGGTGCGAAAGTAACAGGATGTGACTTAATTCCTGAAAGAATAGAAATTTTAAAATCTTTTGGAATTGATGCGATAGATGTTAGAGATTTGTCGGAAGAATATAAAGCGGATGCAATTTATATGACATCAGGTGCGGATAAGGCTATAGATACGGCTCTAAAATATGTTCGTAACGGAGGGAAAATTGTTGTATTTTCAAGCACTCCGCATGATGAAACTTCTTATCCAAACAATGAAATTTACTACAGAGAATTAACTGTTATGGGAAGCTATTCTCCAGCGCCTGCGGATTTGAGAGATTCATTAGAGCTTTTAAAAACTGGGAAAGTTAAAGTTAATGGGTTATCAACAGAATACAAACTAGACGATATTGAGCAAGCCTTTGAGGACACAATGGCGAATAAAATTATGAAGGCGTACATTGTTGTTACGAGTAATAGGGCAATAGGGCGATAGGGAAATAAGTAAGTTGGGGTTTCTACCCCCCAACAATCAAAAAGGGAAAACAATGAAAGCAATTCAATATTACGGACCACAAAATATTAAATATGAAGAAGTTATGGTAAAACCGCCGGAAGAAGGCGAAGTTGTTGTAAAAGTTATGTCAGCTTTGACTTGCGGTACTGATGTAAAAACATTTAGGCGTGGACATCCGGTTTTGATAAAATCTGTACCATCAGGTTTTGGTCACGAGTTTGCCGGAATTGTTGATAGAGTTGGAAAAGGTGTCGAAAATGTAAAAGTTGGTGATAGAGTAGTTGCTGCCAACTCTGCTCCTTGTGGAAAATGTTTTTATTGCAGGCATGAAGAATATAATTTGTGCGAAAATCTAGACTTGTTAAACGGTGCTTATGCAGAATATATTACAGTTCCGGCTCGAATTGTTAAAAAGAATATGTTGATTTTGCCAGACAATTTGAGTTTTGATAAAGCCGCTTTTTGTGAACCTTTGGCAAATGTTGTTCACGGTGTTGAAAGAACTGATATAAAAGCAGGTCAAACCGTTGGCATTATTGGGATTGGACCTATTGGTTTGATGTTTGCAAGATTAGCAAAATTAAAAGGTGCAAGGGTTATTGTCGCTGGAAGAAATCCAATAAAATTGAAGGCTGCAGAAGAATTTGCGCATGCAGATGAAATTGTTGATTTAACGAAATACCCTAACCCTGAAAAGATTTTCAGAGAATATACGGAAGAACATAAAGGTTTGGATGTAGCTGTTGAGTGTGTTGGTTTACCTGAAATTTGGGAGAGAATTTTCTCCTGTGTTAGACCTGGAGGAACCGTTCATTTCTTTGGCGGTTGTAAATCTGGCTCTACAGTGACTTTTGATACTACCAAGATGCACTATGGCGATATAAAATTGATGAGTGTTTTCCATCATACTCCAAAATATTTCAGAATGGCTTTGGATTATATCGCATCCGGAGATGTAGAGGTAGAAAAACTTATAACTGATACCTTGCCGTTAGATAAAGTAGAATGGGCAATGCACCAACACATTGAGGGAAAAGCAATTAAGTTTTTAATTAAACCGGAATTGCATAGCTAAAATTATAAGGTGCTTAGAGGTAAAGTCTGTTTTTTTAGTGAATGGTGAGTGGTGAATAGTGAGTAGACCGTATCAAGGAAATTGTTTTCCTCCCTGATGAGACTCTGCCGAACAAAAGGTGACTAAATGTCACGTTTTGTGAGAGGTAATTTAGGTGGGTGCTATCCCGTTAGGGAAACATTTAACCTTCCTTGCAAAGGAAGGGGGACCGCTTGCGGTGGAAGGATTGTTTTTTGTCTTGCGCAGACGGCGGGAACTTTTTGTGTAAAAAGTTCCACAAAACCACCCACACGCTCCATTCACTAATAACTAGTAAGTTCAACTAAAAAACAGTCAAACTCGCTACGCTCAAACAATGCCTGTTTTTAACTCTCTGTGTAAACATTTGTTCCTACATCATACATTTGTGTAAAGCTTTTTGTTGTTTGTTTCACTAACAAGTTATTGTTCATTTCGCTATCGTGGGATTATTTTCTTCTTCTTGAAACTACTTGAAAAACATCAAAAAATTTGTTAAAATAGATATGTTAATAATAAAAAAAGAGAGGAATTTTTATGAAAAAGAGATTGATGTCACAAGAGTTTGAAAAATTGAACAAAGCTCTATGTGGCGGATGGAACGGCACGTTCCTCGGGGGGGGGGCAATAGTCTAAAACCCTCTCATAATCATGGTCTACGCCTGTTTTTAAGATGCATAGATGCCTTCACGCTCGCAGAGGTATTAATTACACTCGGTATAATCGGTGTTGTTGCTGCAATGACGATGCCTAGCTTAATTACCGCAAAACAAGAAAAAGCAACTATTTCAACAATTAAGAAAAATTATAGCATTTTGGCAAATGCTTTATTGATGGCACAAAACGACAATGGAGAGCTTTATACTTGGGGAATAACGAAAGATGCAGATGGACTTAATTTAGTTACTTCAAATTTAAAGCCATATTTAAAAATTATTGAAGATTGCGGTGTAGGTGAAAAATCGGATTGTGCGCCCGGTGATAATGGAAAATTTAAAGATTTAACTGGAAGAAAAAGAACTGAAGATTTCTCTTCAAGCGACTATTATTCATTTCGTTTAAACGATGGAACTGCAGTTGCTATCCAACTTAAGACAAAAGCTGAATGTATTAGTTCTGAATCAAGTTGTATGAATTTTTATATAGATACTAATGGCAAAAAATATCCAAATACATTGGGAAAAGATATTTTTTATTTTGACGGATACGGTAATGGAAAATTACGAGCTGCTGGTATTGACCATTCGCCTAGTGAAACAGGTTGGGCAGCACAAGAAGGTTGGTTTACTACGGCTTGGGCTATGTATAAAGAAAATTTAGATTATTTGCGTTGCCCAGATAAACTTGAGTGGAATGGAAAATCGACGTGTAAATAATAAAAAATAAAGACCGAAATTTTTCGGTCTTTTTAAATATAAACTCTCAATTCTTACTAAACAATAATCACTATTTGACTGCTTGCAGTCTTGTTTGAATACCTGCATCAGCGTTAATCATCTTTGCTGCTGCTAACGCCATATGGCGGCGTTTTCTCGCTCCTCTTAATATAAATTCCACACTGTCGCATACATTACACGAAGGTGTTTTAATTCTTTTTAGCATATATAAATTCTCCATTACTTTCTGATTACTCTTTTTTTATCGGTTAGTTTGGAGAAAAACTTTAGGATTTTAGTGTTATTGTTAACAAATTTTTACAATAAAAAAGCTCCATCATAAAATGGAGCTTTTTTGATAATTATGCTATTAAACTCTTACACTGCGTAAACGCTAACTTGTTTTCTGTCACGTCTGTGTGGTTCGAATTTAACTTGTCCGTCAATCAAAGCATACAATGTGTCATCTGATCCGATACCTACATTGTTACCAGGGTGAACTTTTGTTCCTCTTTGACGAATGATAATGTTACCTGCTTTAACGATTTCTCCGCCGAACTTTTTAACGCCCAAACGCTTAGCTTCGGAGTCACGACCGTTACGGGTAGATCCCATACCTTTCTTATGTGCCATTTTTTATTCTCCTTATACTCCGTATAAAATTAATATTTGATTTTATACGTGTTAATTGTATCACTTTGTTTTGAGGAATTATCCTCTCCCGAATTTCGGGTTTTGTTTAACGAAACTTATGCTTCTTCAGTTGTTTCAGCTGCTTTCTTTTGAGCAGAAGTTCTGATTTTAGAAATCATTACTCTTGTAAAGCCTTGTCTATGACCTTGTTTTTTTCTATAACCTTTTTTAGGTCTTTGTTTGTAAACAATAATCTTTTTAGCTCTGTCGTGTTTAACGATTGTACCTTCAGCAGATGCACCAGCAACGTATGGCTGACCTACTTTTGATTTTTTGCCATTTACAATCATAACGACTTTATCAAAAACAACTTTTGAATCTTTGTCGCCTTCTAGTAATTCAACATCAAGGTATCTTCCTTCTTCTACTTGATATTGTTTTCCGCCTGTTTCTACAATTGCGAACATTTATCTTTCCTTTCTACTTGGGTATCGTATTTCCTTTCGGAAATTTTAAAACGAGTTACCGCATACTAATACATCTGTTATTATCCATTGCTCAAAAGGAGTTGTCAAGCACTATTAACATTTATTAACGTCTGTGTGTTTGGAAATTTGTTTGCGGTAAAATAAATTGTGGATAGAGTTTTATAGGTAAAATTATGAGATTTACACTTGAAGATTTGAAAAATGCTACAAATGCCGAGATTAATGGAGAAGTTGAAGGAAGTTTTGAGATTTCCACAGATACAAGAACAATTAAAAAAGGAGATATTTATCTCCCATTAAAAGGCGCTAATTTTGATGGTGAGGCATTTTGCGATAAAGCAATTGAAGCCGGAGCAAGCGGATGTTTTTGTACAAAAGAGCATGATATAAATTTGACTTTAAAGGTGGAAGATACTTTAAAAGCGTATTTGCAAATCGCAAATTTTGCGAGAAAAAAATATTCTCCAAAAGTTATTGGAGTTACCGGAAGTTCTGGCAAAACTACTACAAAAGAGATGATTTATTCAGTTGTGTCTGAAAAATTTAAAGCTCATAAAACTTTCTCTAACCACAATAATGAAATCGGATTTTGTCAAACAGTTTTGACGATGCCTGAAAATACAGAAGTGCTTATTGTTGAGATGGGGATGAGAGGTTTTGGTGAAATTGAATTGATTGATAGATTTGCAGAACCTGATTATGCTGTTATTACAAATGCCGGATCTGCGCATATCGGCAGATTAGGAAGTTTGGACAATATTGCAAAAGCTAAGTGCGAAATTACATCCCATCTGAAAGAAACATTGATTGCAAATGACAATCCCAGATTAAGAAAATATGCTAATTTTGGTGGAGAAAAGATTTTTTATTCATTAAAGGATGTTCAAATTCTTGAAAAAAGAAGTGGGTATTCAAAATTTGTTTATAAAAATAATGAATATGAACTCAATGTTGAAGGAGATTATAATATCGAAAATTCCCTTGCAGCAATTGAAATTGGGTATAAATTAGGTATGACTTATGATGAAATAAATTCTGGTTTGAAAAATTATCATCCAATAGAAAAAAGATGGGAAGAAGAAAAAATAAATGGGTTTAGCATCATAAATGATAGCTATAACGCAAATCCAGACTCTATGAAAGCTTCTGTTTCAACATTTTTGGAACTTTACAAAAATCCTGTAGTTATTTTAGGTAATATGGGGGAATTAGGTGAAAGAGAAGTCGATTTTCATAAAGAAGTAGGCGAATTTTTGGGTAAAAAGTTTGAAGGGAAAGACGGATTTTTTATAACCGTCGGAAATCTTGCAAAATATATCGGGGATGAATTGAAAAAATATGGTTTCAAGGTAGAACATTTTGATAACAACATTGAAACATCTCGTTACATTCTTGATAATTTGCATGAGGGTATTACAATATTCTTAAAGGCTTCTCGTTCAATGAAGTTTGAAGAAATAATTGAAAATTTAAAAAAATAAAAGACATAAATTTATGTCAGGTAAAAAAATAGTTAAAGAGGGTAGATATAAAAGATGATAATGTTAACAGTTGCGTTTTTACTAGGGATGATATTGTGTTTGCTTTTTGGTGTTCCGTATATTGATTTTTTAAAAAAACACATGATTGGTCAATATGTAAAGGATTGTGCGCCTGAAACTCACGCAAAAAAACAAGGAACTCCGACAACAGGTGGTGTTTTTATAATTGTTGCAGTAATTTTGGGTTCTATAATTGCTCTTGCAATGGCGCAAAGATTGAATACTGAAGCATTTATAATTCTTTTAACTCTTTTATTTTATACGTTTGAAGGTTTTCAAGATGATTATTTGAAAATTAAAGGCAAAAAAAATGATGGGATGTCTGCTAAAGGTAAGCTATTAAGACAAATTGCGATTGCCATGTTACCTATTTTGTATTTGATGATGACAAAATCCGGAGCTGGTGATGTTACAATTGGACATTTTATTTTACATTTAGGCTGGTTATATCCAATATTTGGTGTAATTGTTATAACAGGTGCTTCAAATGCTTATAATTTGACTGATGGGTTGGATGGTTTGGCTGCATCAACCGGTATTTTTGCTTTTATTGCTTGCGCATTAATTGCGTTTTTCTCAGGTTATCCTGAAGCTGCAGTTATTTCAGCTTGTGTAGCCGGAGCATTGGCAGGATTTTTAAAATACAACAGACCAAAAGCTGAGGTATTTATGGGAGATACTGGCTCTTTAGCTATTGGTGGTTTGTTAGGTACGGTTGCAGTTTTAGGCAAATTTGAAATTTTGTTGATATTAATTGCAGGTGTATTTGTGATGGAAACATTGTCTGTAATTATTCAGGTAACAAGTTTTAAAACAACTGGAAAGAGAGTTTTTAAAATGGCTCCTATTCATCACCATTTTGAACTTTGTGATTGGAGTGAAAAGAAAGTTGTTGCAGTGTTTGCGCTTGTTTCAGCAATCCTTTCAATTGCAGCTGTTGTAGTTTATGTTTTATTAAATAGAGGTATTTTGTAATGAGTTGTCCGAGTTTAAAGTTTTTTGATAAAAAAGTTTTAGTATTAGGTTTTTCAAAAAGTGGGATATCTGCTGCAAGGTATTTGAATAAAGCTGGTGCAGATGTTTATATTACAGAATTTAGAGAAGAAAAAACAGATGATGCTAAAAAACTTAATGAATTGCGTAATCAAGGTATTAAGATTGAATTTGGCGGACATAGTGATGAATTTATAAAAGATGCTTATATAGCCGTTACAAGTCCGGGAATTCCTCCAAGAGCAGAGATTATGCAAAAGTTGAAAGACGCTCGTATTCCTGTGATTTCGGAAATAGAACTTGCTTACACTCAAACACAAACTCCATTTGTCGCAATAACAGGAACAAATGGAAAAACTACAACAACTGCATTAACTGCTCATATTTTATCATCAGAATATAAAGCTGAACCTTGCGGAAATTATGGTGTTCCGCCTTGTGATTTGTTGGATAAAGATGTTGATTTTATGGTTTGTGAATGCAGTTCCTTCCAGTTGGAGTATAGTAATGGTTTTCAACCTCAAATTTCTGTTTTTACAAACTTTACGCCTGATCACATTGATTGGCATCAGGGGTTGGAAAATTATTTTAAAGCAAAAGCAAAAATCTTTAAATACCCGCAATCACCTGCATTTTCAGTCTTGAATGCAAAAGATGAAAAACTTTTAGAGTTCTCTAAAGAATGTGGAGGAACTGTATTTTTATTTGATGGGGATATTGGTGAAAATTGTTCTTACATAAAAGATGAGGCGATTTATTTTAAAAGAGATGGAAAAGAAGATAAAATTATTGATTTGAAGGACTGTCCTTTGATTGGAAATCATAATTATCAAAACGTTATGTGTTCTGTAATTGTTGCAAAATTGGAGGGAATTTCTGATGAAGATATTCGAAAATCAATAATGTCATTTAAAGTTCCTGAACACAGACTGGAAAAATTTGCTCAATTGGGCAAAACAGTATTCTATAATGATTCAAAGGCAACTAACCCAGAGGCTAGTTTAGTTGCAATTAATTCATTTAATGATTGTGATGTTGTTTTAATTGCAGGTGGTAGGGATAAAAACACAGATTTGACAGAGTTTTGTGAAGCGATAAAAAAACATATTAAGACTGTGATTTTAATTGGAGAAGCTGCTGATAGGTTTGATGAAAATTTGAGAAAAAATGGTTTTAAAAATATTATCAGAGAGGCTACAATGCAGTCAGCGATTGATAAATCTATTGAATTAAATCCGGATGTAGTATTGTTATCTCCGGCATGTGCAAGTTTTGATATGTTTAGCGGTTATGAAGAAAGAGGAAGGGTTTTCAAGGAATATGTCTTATCAAAGATCAATTAGACGTGAGCCAAATAGTAATTATGATCCACAAATCCAAAGTGTTATAATATCTTCACCAGACAGTACACTTTTGATTGTAGTGGCTTTCCTTGTTGTAATCGGTTTTTTGGCTATATTTTCGGCAACTGCTCCAAAATGTTTGGATGAAGGCGCAAACCCTTTGATGTTTGTGGGAAAACAGTTTATGGGGTTGATTGTCGGTTTTTTCTTAATGAAATTTTTTATGAATTATGATTATAAAAATTTAGCAAAATGGAATACGCACGTAATGGTTGCGGTTTTGGTTGCTTTATTTTTGGTAGACTTTACTCCTTTGGGTATGGTTGTAAACGGTGCAAAAAGATGGATTAACTTAGGTTTTTATCAGTTGCAACCGTCTGAATTTGCAAAACCTGCGGTAGTATTGTTGCTTGCAAGTGTTTTTCGAAAAGATGCAAATTTGTTTGATCAAGATAAGTGGTCAAAAGCTTTTATTCCAATTATTGCTATGGCGGGATTAACGTTTATTCAGCCGAACTTATCAATGGTAATTTTATTAGTTATGACAACGGTTGTAATGTATATGGCTGCCGGTGGTTCGGTCAAATTCTTTTTAAGTTGTGTTGGAACTATGTTTGTTACTTTGATTATCGGTTTGACCACGATTATTAAACCATATCAGTTGCAGCGTCTAAAAACTTGGCGACATCCTGAACTTGATCCTTTAGGTGCCGGTTATAACATTATTCAATCACTGATTGCGTTTGCATCAGGTGGTTTTAGTGGTGTAGGATATGGTGGTTCTATTCAAAAATTGTCATATCTCCCTGAATGTCATACTGACTTTATTTTTGCGATTATTGCAGAAGAATTAGGTTTTGTCGGATGTGTGCTTGTAATTGGGTTGTTCTTTACATTTTTACAACGAGGGTTTGTAATAGCTGCAAGGTGTCCTGATATGTACGGAAAACTTCTTGCGGTTGGGATAACTTTTTCAATCGTATTTCAGGCATTTATGAATATGAGTGTTGCAAGTTCATTCTTGCCAACAACAGGTGTTCCGCTTCCATTTATCAGTTATGGTGGTTCTTCTTTAATTGTTTCATTGATTATGGTTGGAATACTGTTAAACATTTCCAAAAAGAGAATTAAGAAAATAAGGAATAGATATTAATGAGCAGATATTTTATTACAGGTGGTGGTACAGGAGGTCATATTTATCCGGCAATTGCAGTGGCTGAGGCGTTGAAGGATGAAGAAATTTTTTACGTCGGGAACCCAAAAAATTTGGAATATGATATTGTTGCTCAAAAAGGTTTTAAATTTTTAGGTGTAAATGTTCATGGAATGCCGAGAAAATTGAGTTTTGATCTTTTTAAATGGGGAATACAGTTATTATTAGCGATTTTGAAAAGTTGTTATTATATAAAAAAATATAAACCGGATGCTGTTTTTGGAACTGGTGGATATGTTTCTGCTCCGTCTTTAATTGCGGCAAAAATATTGAAAGTTCCTTATATGATGCACGATTGTGATGCTCAACCGGGACTTGTGACGAGAAAACTTTCGTCTGGGGCTAAGTATGTTTCTGTTGCGTTTGAAAATGCTTGCAAATTTATTCAAAATAAAAATTGTGTAGTGAACGGAAATCCAATTAGAGCGGCTTTTAAGACATTGACTAAAGAAGAAGCAAGAAAAAGTTTAGGACTTGAAAATAAGCCTACAATTATTATTATGGGTGGTTCTCAAGGCGCTAGAACAATTAATGATGCCGCAGTTGAAGTCGTAAAATCTTTTTCAAAAGAATTTGATTTGCAGATAATTTTCCAAACCGGAAAGAAAAACTATGATAGAGTTTTGGAACAACTAATAAGAGATTATCCACAATACGAAAGTGACAAAAACATAATCGTAAAACCGTATTTTGAAGATATGGTAACTGTACTAAAAGCCTCTGATATTGCTATTTCTCGCTCAGGCTCTTTGAGTATTTCAGAAATTTGCGCATCAGGTATTGCACCTATTTTTGTTCCTTATCCGCATGCTGCAGCAGACCATCAGAGAAAAAATGCAAAATATATTGTTGAAAAAAATGCAGGACTTTATATTGAGGATAAAGATGCAAGTGAAAAGTCTTTTTATGAAACAATTGCCAGTCTAATGCACGATAAATCTCGTTTAGAAGAACTTCAACGAAACTCTTTGGCTCTTGCAAAATTTGATGGTACAGAAAAAATTGTTGAACAGTTGAAAGAGATTGCAAATGAAAAAAACTTATAATGATGCCGTAAATCTTTTGACATCTCAAGGAAAATTTTATATAAATTTAGGTTTAGACAGAATTTCTGAAATTTTGAAATTGTTGGGTAATCCGCAAGATAGCTTGAAATGTATTCATGTTGCTGGAACGAATGGAAAAGGTTCTGTTTGTGCAATAATCGCAACAGTCTTGGATAAAGCCGGAATTAAAGTTGGTTTGTATTCAAGTCCGCATATATTTAACTATACAGAACGAATTAAGATTAATGGTGTTGATATATCAAGGGATGATTTTAGGGATTTGGTTTTTGAAGTCTGCGAAATTGCGGACAAGAACGGTATTCATTTAACTGAATTTGAAGTTTTAACTGCTGTTATGTTCAAATATTTTGCGGATAAAAATGTTCAGGTCGTTGTTTTAGAAACAGGTTTAGGCGGAAGATTTGATGCTACAAATGTTATAAAATCTAATCTTTGTGCAATTATTACGCATATTGATTTGGATCATACAGAAAGACTTGGAAATACTAAATCAAAAATAGCTTTTGAAAAAGCAGGAATTATCAAACCAAATTGTCCTGTTTTTACCTCAGAAGGCTATGAAGAAATTAAAGATAAGGCAGATGAGTGTAATTCTTTGTTTGCAATGGTTGCACCTTTTGAGGATACAACAAATTTGTCTTTAAAAGGAACTTGCCAACAAGAAAATTTGTCGCTTGCTCTGGCTGCAGTTCGTTATTTGTTTCCGGAAATTCCTGAAACATTAATTCAAGAGGCAATAAAAGAGGTTAAGCACCCGTGTAGATTTGAATTATGTCGAGATGATTTGATTGTTGATGCTTCTCACAACCCAAACGGCGCAATGGCATTGAGAGATAGTTTAGATTTTTATTATCCTTATAAAAAACGATGTTTTGTTTTTGGTTGTTTGCGCAATAAGGACTACCAAAAAATGATGCAAATATTATTTTCAAAAGGTGATGAAATTTATTTTTATCATTTTAATAATCCAAATTCTTGCACAGTTGAAGAATTACAACAAGCATGTGAATTCCCTTCACATAAATTTAAGTCCCTAGACGAATTGCCTAAGGACAGTATGAAAATTATTTGTGGCTCTTTTTATATGCTTAATGAGGTTGTGACTGAGCCTCTTGTTCTTCAACCATTTCTTCAAGAAGGTTCGTAACTTTTGCCGGTTCAAAATCTGTACAAGAATTCCAAATCAATGTTGGTTTTTTCCCTGTTATTGAAGGGCTTGGGTAATCACTGTTACAAAAACCTTTCAACATATTTGTTGAACCATCTATATTTGATGTGAAATATTTGCAACAACTACAAATTTTTAAGACAAAGCCATAATCATATAATTTCTGGCGAATTTCTTGCAACGCATCAATCATTCTTAAGTGTTTGCCGGTCAAGAATTTTTTATTTTTGTACATAAATTTGATTTTGGCTAAACCACCTTCTGATATAAACTCTAATTTGCAAGGAAGTTCTCTGCCTGTAGTATTCATTACAAAAGCATCAATTACAAGTTTTTCTGTACCTTCCGGTAGTTCTTCTCGTTTTGTGATTTTTGCCCGAACAGTTCTTACAGGAGGAAGGTTTTTGATAATGTGACCTAATGAATAGAGTGGATATAGGCACAATAAAACGATTTCTCTAAATCTCAATTTTGAGTTGATTAAACTAATTCCGAAACCAGCAATAAGGATTAAGAACGTCAATGCAACGATTTTGAAATCAACGAAGAAATAGTATCTGTATGAGTGTTTCATAACTGCAGCATAAACAAATAAAATCATCCAAATATTAGGATTTAATAACGAAAATGTATGTTCCGCAAACCCAAAATTGTTTGGTGTTATTTGCGTAAAGCAATTTTTGAATAGGTCTAATCTTGCTGACAATCTAGGTTTTCTAAATTCATAACTTGCAGTATCAACATAAGTTTGAATGTTTGGGTTGTATGTGCAAGGACATTTGATTTTTGACAAAAGCATACTATATTTTAGCTCTGTATTAACGTCTTTGAAATCAACTGAACCGATTTGGTCTATAATGTCTTTTTTGATTACAAAAACGCCGGAATCTGCACTAGCAGCTAATCCGAATAAAGAACGAGCTTTTCTCATAAAGTTCATGTGATATTTTTGATAAGCAGCTTTTACTTTGTCTATAGGCCCTAAATTGTCTGTAATAATAAGAGTTTCACCACTCAATACGCTATGATTTACAAGCCCTGAATTGATAGAAGTTAAAAAGTTTGATGGAATACTTCTGTCAGCATCAATAAATACAAAAGAATCAATTGTCTGGTCTTTTGACAATCTTTCAATTAGCATAGAAACTGCTTGGTCTTTTCCTACAGTTCCAACTCCGGTGATATTAACAATGTTTACGAAATTGTCGCCGTTGAACAGTTGATCAGAGCCGTCAGAACAGTTGTCTAATAATACAAATACTCTGAAATTATTGATTGGATAATCTTGCATTTTCAACTCTTTTACAAGGTTGTCAAGAGTAATTCTGTTATTTCTTGCATAAATAACTACTGCAAGATTGTCTTTTTCCTCATATTGAGAATATCTTTTTTCTATCCTGAATGGTTTGTCATTAAGGTTTCTGATAGCCAAAGCCAAGAAATATAGCGAATAAATGGCAACGTAAATATATAAAATGTCTAAAATTAATTCCATAATAATCCTTTCACTATAACATTTTATTTAAAGATAGCACAAAAATCCATTACATGTTAATAAATGTATATAATTGGATTTTTGGATGTCTAGAGGCAAAGAGGTAAAACCAGCTGCTTTAAGTGAAAAGTTAGAAGTGAAACGTGAAAAGTCCGTATCGTTATAAATATGTGAGTGGTGAGTAGTGAATAGTGGGTAGAACGTATCAATGAAAATGTTTTCCTCCCTAATGAGACTCTGCCGAACAAAAGGTGACTAAATGTCACGTTTTGTGAGAGGTAATTTAGGTGGGTGCTATCCCGTAGGGAAACATTTAACCTTCCTTGCAAAGGAAGGGGGACCGCTTGCGGAGGAAGGATTGTTTTTTTGTCTTGCGCAGACGGCGGGAACTTTTTGTGTAAAAAGTTCCACAAAACCACCCACACGCTCCATTCACTAATAACTAGTAAGTTCAACTAAAAAACAGCCAAACTCGCTACGCTCAAACAATGCCTGTTTTTAACCCTCTGTGTAAACATTTGTTCCTACATCATACATTTGTGTAAAGCTTTTTGTTGCTAATTTCACTAACAAGTTATTGTTCATTTCGCTATCGTGGGATTATTTTCTTCTTCTTGAAACTACTTGAAAAACATCAAAAAATTTGTTAAAATAGATATGTTAATAATAAAAAAAGAGAGGAATTTTTATGAAAAAGAGATTGATGTCACAAGAGTTTGAAAAATTGAACAAAGCTCTATGTGGCGGATGGAACGGCACGTTCCTCGGGGGGGGGGCAATAGTCTAAAACTCTCTCATAATCAAGATTTTAGCCTAATTAAAGCTTTTAATAATCTCGCCCTTTGGGGAGAGAAGAAATTTGTTAGTGAGCTAAAGCGAACTTATAAATTTCAGAGAGGGGTTAATAATAGACTGGATTGCCACGCTAACCAAACTAGAATATTATCAAAAGAATACAGTTTTGTTGCAGGTGACTACGTGCGTAGCACCGCTCGCAATGACGTAAAATGTCATACTGAGGACAACAGTCCGAAGTATCGCATGGTTGGTGAAATTTTATCAATATTGCGATCTTTCGCAGTGCAAACACGAATATTTGCAAAAGAATGCAATATTATTGCAGTGGGCTACGTGCGTAGCACCGCTCACCATTCACTTAAATCAGCAGCTTTTACATTGGCTGAGGTTCTTGTCACTCTCGGTATTATTGGTGTTGTTTCAGCGATGACTGTTCCAACATTAATGCAAAATTATCAACGTCAAAGTTATGTAACTCAATTGCATAAGGTTTATAATGAGATGTCACAGGTGTTTCAACAAATGATGACAGATCGAAATGCTTTGAATTTGAAAGAAACTGGGCTTTTGAATACTACAGAACAAGCGACTGAAACATTTAAAAACTATTTCAAAGTTGTTCAGGATTGTGGAAATAATTTTTCACCTTGCTTTGCATCAGAATATCGCTCTACTACAGGTTCTTCAATTAAAACTGTAGAAGCAAATTGGTGGTCTTCTTCGTTTGTTTTAGCAGATGGTGCTGCAATTGGGTTACATGGGCTTATAGATTATTCTGCGGGGAATGTTAGTTATCCTTACGGTTATATGTATGTTGATATTAATGGTGCAAAAGGTCCAAATATAACTGGTCGTGATTTCTTCTTGTTTTATTATTTTAATGATGGAACTTTAGATGATGTAGTTACACCTGAATGTAAAACCGCAGGAATATGCTCGTCTACTCTTGAGGTTCAACGTGTAAATTATTCTTGTGTTGGGCAAACATGGCCTGCAGGATGTTTTGGTCGTATTTTGAATGACAATTGGCAAATGACGTATTAAAAATATTAATTAGTTGTTAAGGTA
Organism: Candidatus Melainabacteria bacterium MEL.A1; assembly: GCA_001765415.1. Taxonomy (GTDB): domain Bacteria; phylum Cyanobacteriota; class Vampirovibrionia; order Gastranaerophilales; family Gastranaerophilaceae; genus Stercorousia. The sequence continues at coordinate 512,866 of CP017245.1, read as the reverse complement.
ATAAGGTGTTAAGTAACAATTTGATGTCTTATTGCCTTAATTTTTTTGTTTATGTTAAGATTATAATGATGAATTTAGACACAGCGATAGATACATTTTTATCTCCGATAGCCGATAAAATTTCAGGGATTATATTTAGCTCAGTGACCATTCATGGTGTAAAAATTGAATTTTTGGTCGCTCTGTTGATGTTCGCTGCATTTTATTTTACATTCAGATCCAGATTTATTGGTGTTTGGGGATTTAAGCACGCTTTACAATTAATCACCAAAAACTACGAGCATAAAGATATTCGTGTTAAAAAGAAAAAGGGCGAAGTTTCATCTTTTCAAGCTTTAACGGCAACAATTTCTGCATCAGCAGGAATTGGAAATGTTGCAGGTTCTGCAGCAGCCGTATCAATTGGCGGACCTGGAGTTATCTTTTGGATGATTATGGCAGGGTTCTTTTCTATGGCGTTAAAGTTTGCTGAAGTATTGTTGGGGTTGAAGTTTAGAAAAGTTAACCCTGACGGGACTATTGCCGGCGGACCTATGTATTATATTGAAGGTGCGCTGAAAAATAACAAATATATCGGAAAATTTGCTCCGCATTTGTCTAAAATTTACGCCATTTGTTGTGTTTTTGCGATGATTGGCGGGTGGAATTTGTTCCAAATTAATGCTATGACAACACAAATTACTGAAGTTACCGGCGGAGAAAACAGTTTCTTTGCTAATCAAAGTTGGCTTTTAGGTTTGATTGTTGCGGTAATTACTTATTTTACAATTATTGGTGGAATTAAGGCTATTGGAAAATTTACTTCAAAAGTTACGCCTGTGATGTGTACTTTGTATGTAATGACTGCGTTTGCAGTTTGCTTATATAATATTGGTCATGTGCCTCATACGGTTATGATGATTTTGAAAGAAGCATTTGAACCTCGAGCTATGGCTGGTGGAATGTTTGCGTGCATGCTTTGGGGATTTAGGCGTGCAATGTTTGCAAATGAATCAGGCTTAGGAACTGCACCGATTGCTTTTTCTGCAGTTAAGACTAATAATGCAGTGGCGCAAGCTTTTATTGCCATGCTTCAACCGTTTGTTGATACTGTAATTGTTGGTTCCGCAACGGCTTTTGTAATTGTTGTTTCCGGTGAATATCTACATACGTCAGGAATTGCAGGAATTGAATTGACCTCAAAGGCGTTTGGGTCTGTGTGTCCGTTCTTTCCGATATTGTTGACTTTTATGGCAAGTTGTTTTGTTTTGTCAACAATGTTATGTGGTTCTTATTACGGGATTAAGGCTTGGAATTATTTATTTGGCGAAACAAAATTGACAACGAGGACTTTTCAGGTTATATATTGTATATTCATAATTATTGGTTCAGCCATGAACTTTACAAGTATAATTAATTTATCAGACGCATTTACTTTGTTTTTGGCAGTTCCGAACTTAATAGCAGTATTTATGTTATCAGATGTGATTATGAAAGAACTGAAAAGATATTGTAGAAAATATAATGTAGGTTTATTTAAAAATAATAACGAGGAGAGAGAGAATGATGAAGAAAGATTGTCTGGAGATAGTAAGATCTAAGTGTGAAAGCTGCAAAGCTTGTGCATTGGGTGCAACAAGAAATAACATAGTTTTTTCTGATGGTAATCCTTCAACTGCAAAAATCGTACTTATCGGAGAAGCTCCGGGAGAAATGGAAGATGAAACAGGCAGACCGTTTGTTGGTAGAGCCGGACAACTTTTGAATGATTTTCTTAAAGAAGCCGGAATTTCAAGAGATGAAGATGTTTATGTTATCAATACCGTAAAATGCAGACCTCCGAAAAACAGAGTTCCTTCAGATGAAGAAAAAGCATCTTGTAGAAAATTTTTAAATGCGCAAATTGATATTATTAATCCGAGAGCTATCGTTCTTTGTGGTGCAACTGCTTTAAAATCATTTGTTGAACTTGATAAAAAACAAACTATTTCTAAAGTTAGAGGACAATGGATGACAATTAACGTTGATGGTAAAGATTATAGAGCTATCACAATTTTCCACCCATCTTATTTGTTGAGAAACCACTCATTGGATGAAGGTTCTCCAAGAAGATTGATGAAGCAAGATTTGGCTAATATAAAAAATGAAATTTTAGCTGATGTAGATCATTCTCAAGACGACAATCAAGTTGAATATATGAATACATCAAGAGAAATCGCAATGGTATAGTTTATAATATATTATTTAAGACAAAAACGGAGAACTTTTAAATTCTCCGTTTTTTTTATTTTGTTGAGCATTTGATGCTATTAATTTATTAATTTTTATTATTGACTTTTTTATTTTTTCTTTTTATTATTGGCAAAAAATGGAGATATGTGTATGAATATTGGAAAAATTTTTGGGTTTAGTAGTAAACCAAAAAGTAATATTGTAAATAAGTATATTTCGTCTAACGATTTAACTACTGTTAAGTCTTTTACAAATCATTTAGGACATAAATATGAATTGCGTGGCGGAAAAACTAATGATAGTATGAAACGACAAATTTATGAATTATATAGAAAAAGGAGTTGGGAGGGAGAAAGTAGTTGGGAAAGAATTGCTGCTAAGTCTGAAACTCCTATTCGTGAAGGAGAAAAACTTATCGAAAGAGAGCATTTTAATCCTAAAAATGGCAGAATTACTGAAAGTTCTACGGTTACTAAAGATTTAATGATTGTAAAAGGTGATACTCTTGACATGAGTTCTTTTATGAATATCAATCCTCCAACTATGCCAGAACAAATAAAACTTAATGTTTTTGGTAAAGATTTGACTCCAATGGCAAAACGAGTTTTAAACTTTATTGTGAAAAACAGATAGTTTTCTTGGTTAAGCTTTTTTATCAATAACTTTTTCTGCAGGAGCTAGTCCCGGTTCAAGGTCTGAGCCGGTTACGAGTTTTCTGAATGCAAATTGTGCTTTTGGCAAAGCGTAAGCGAGTAAAAAGCTGCTTATTGTAACATTTGAAATTATGTTTGCAGATTTTGCGATTTTGGCTTTTTTAATAAATGATTTGATATTTTTTTGAGTGGCTGCTTTTTGTGCAAATTTTTCAATATCATTGCGGAATTTCGCAAGGTTCTTGATATTTACGTATTCTCTGGGATCTCTGATACCGTTATCAAGCATTTTAAATTTTTCAAACTCGTTTGCATATTTTACAAAAAGAGTTTTACTGTTTTTTGTATCGTCGACAAATTCTAACAAATCTTTTGCGTTATCTGATTTTGGAAGTTGAAGAGTATTATTTTGAATTTGTGATAAAAATTCTTTGTCTGCTAAGATTTTTGGATCTAATTCTACACCTGTGATTTTGTTTAATAATTTTTCAATCCATTTTGGCGCAACATAATTCAACAACATCATTCCAGCCATTTTAAAGCTTAAATCAATTGTTTCATTTTTGTTTCGTGCGGTTGAAATTCTTCCAATAGCGTAACCTCCGTCTGTTACTGCCATTTTGTCTTGAGAAGAAAAGTTTGCTGCTTTGGTAATCCAAGACCCAGTAAAAGATGTGGTATTAGATTTATAAAATCGATCTTTTTGAGTGAAATTGATTGGATTTTTTGTTTTTTTAGATTGGTTTTCTTGTCTTAATTTTTCGATTTTTTTAGCAGAAGATGCAAAGATTATTTTTGGTAAAATAAATCCCATAGTTAAAATAGGGATAGCGGTAGAAGCTATGAATTTTCCAGCAAGAAGTTTTTCATATAATTTTTTATTTTCTTTTGCCTTTATCAAATCTTTGACTGCATCAGGGGCTATGTCTTTGAACTTTTTGATATTGTAATCAATTCCTTGAATATCTTTTTCTTCATTGAAAAGTTTCAAATTTACATCAGGATTTAAGCCTTTAGCTTTTATAAGTTTGTTACACAACCACCCGACAAGAGGGATACCTCCTAGCCATACTGCAGATGATGAGTATTCATCTAAGAATCTTTCTCTTGCTGCAAGGTATGCTATTTCTTTATCATCTTTTTTGTTTTGGTTGTATGTTAATAAAATTTTTGCAGGAACTTCTATTCCGCAATCACGGACTATTAATGGGTAAACGCTGCTATTATTTCCGATAGCTGAAATTATATTTGTTATTGTCATTTGTTTTTATTTTCTCCAATTCTTCTTTTCAGGAAAAAGTATTTCATTTTCCAAATAAAATAGCCTCTCACGCTTTATTATCCCTGAAAGACTATTTTTAAGAATTGAATTTATATTATTCTTTAAAAGCGCAACACATCAATTCATAGTCTTTCAAGGACACTATGATGATGGAGATGATAAAGTTTTAAAGAATTATTTTTAGTCATTATTATCTTTCCTTGTTTAAATCATACAATAAAAAATTTTTTCTTACAAGTTTTATTCAAATTATATACGTTTAAATATAGGGTTTTGCGTTGTAGTATCCCTTTTTACATGTGTTCTGTGAGATAGAAAATCTTTTTGAGTACATTGTTGCCACAAATTACTTTCTGCTCTTGAGATATCTTTTTTAGTAAGAGATAAAAAGGATGATAGAATTTGAGTTCTCGTTTTCTTTTTTTCTATTGCTCTTAAATCAGTTGTTTGTGTTTCATTTTTATTTTTGTATTGCAAAATAAGAACATCTTTTTGGGTAGTAGCATCTTTTTTACTTGAAATTTCTAAAAAATCACTTCCCCAATTTGCAAGTCGTTTTGTTTGCTCATTTATATCTTTAATGGCATCTTCGTAGTGATATTTTCTATGAAGATTTTTTGTTAAAACATCTTTTAAATTTGGGTCTACTTTTACACCAAAAGAAGGATTGGTATAATTATTATTTACTCGCATAAAACTGTTTTCTCCTATGTGGAGATAAAAATTAGTGAACGAAACTTTTTGCTAGTTATTTAATATTATTTAACATCTCATTAATTTGGTTAACTTTTTCGGCATCAATATTGTTGATTAAAACAGATTTATCTTTTGAAGTTTCGCCTCTAATAATTTCAAAATAAGATTTTGGAACTTTGAATTGTTTCGACAAAAATTCAATTAATGCTTTGTTCGCTTTGCCATCAATTGGTTGTGCGGTGATTTTTATTTTTATTCCATCCGAAGTTTTGATTATTTTATTTTTTGATGCGTTTGGAGATATTCTTAATAGTAAAACTTGTCCGTCTTTGGTAGCTTTTAGCATTCTTGTAATCCTTATGTATGAAATTAGTAAATTAGACTTGAAAATTTTGAATAAAATCTGTATTATGATTATATCATGAGCGAAAAACCACTTTTTGAAGATATAAAAAGAATATTAATTGAACAAAACAGAGAGCCTGCAGAAATTGAAGAAATCGAAAAAGCTTACCTGTTTGCGAAAAGACTGCATGATGGTCAATATAGAGTTTCTGAAGAACCATATATTATTCACCCTGTTGAGGTTGCTAAAATTTTGGTGGGGTTAAAGGTTGATTCTCACACATTAGAAGCTGCTTTTCTTCACGATATCTTAGAAGATACTGATACTCAACCTGAAGAAATTGAAAAACTCTTTGGTAAAGATGTATTAACGCTTGTTCAAGGTGTTACAAAATTGGGCAAATTGCAGTTTAAGTCTAAAGAAGAACGACAAGCTGAAAACTTTAGACGTTTGTTTATTGCGATGGCTAGTGATATAAGAATAGTTTTCTTAAAACTTGCTGACAGATTGCACAATATGCGAACTCTTAATTTTATGACTGCACCAAAACAACAAAAAATTGCTCGTGAAACACTTGATATATTTGCACCTTTAGCAAATCGTTTAGGTATCTATAAGATTAAAGCTGAATTAGAAGATTTGTCTTTACGCTATTTAGAACCTGATAAATATTTTGAAATTGCTCGTCTTGTTTCTCAAACAAAAGCAGATAGAGAGGCGACTGTAAAAATTCTTATTGATAAAATTTCTCAAGATGTTAAAAAAGCCGGAATAAACGCTCAAATTACGGGCCGAGCAAAACATTATTACAGTATTTATAGCAAAATGAAAAGATTGAATATCGCTTTTCACGATTTGTACGATATTACTGCAGTTAGGGTAATTGTTGATACTGAAAAGGAGTGTTATGAAGTTTTAGGACTTATTCATTCTCAATTCAAACCAATTCCGGGAAGGTTTAAGGATTATATTGCAATGCCAAAGGGTAATATGTATCAATCATTGCATACATCTGTAATAGGGCCGAAAACAAAACCTTTGGAAGTTCAAATCAGAACTTGGGAAATGCACGAAGTCGCTGAATATGGTATTGCTGCTCACTGGAGATATAAGGAAAAAGGTTCTCAAAAAGCAAATAATCCGACTGATATGCAATTTTCTTGGATGAGAAAACTTGTAGAATATGATAAAGACATGACATCTGCTGAAGATTATGTAAACTCAGTAAAATTAGATCTTTTTTCTGATCAGGTTTTTGCGTTTACTCCAAATGGCGATGTATTTGATTTGCCTGTAAATGCAACTCCTGTAGACTTCGCTTATCGTATTCACTCCGAAGTTGGTAACAAAACTGTTGGAGCATTGATTAATGGTAGAATTGCTCAACTTGATACAAAATTGAATAATGGTGATATAGTTGAGATTTTGACTTCAAAAACTCCTGCTCCACGCCTAGATTGGTTGAACTTTGTTGTAACTAAGCAAGCATCGTCAAAGATTAAACAATGGTTTAAAAAGAATAATCGTGAAGAACATATTGATGTTGGTAAAAACAACCTTGAACATGAATTAACAAAAGCTGTTTTTGATGAATATACAAAAAATGGTGAGTTTGATAAAGTTGCAAAACAAATGAATTATGTTTCCGCAGAAGATTTGTTTGCGGCTTTGGGTTATGGTGAAACTACATTAAATAAAGTTATAAACAAGCTTAAAAAGCCTGAGTCTACAAGAGGAGTAGGAGAAAACTTTCATGGTACATCAAGGAAGAAGTCTGAAAAAGATATTATTGGGCTTGAAGGTTTAATGTATTCTATAGCAAAATGTTGTTCTCCAATTCCGGGAGAACCTATTGTTGGTGTTGTGACTAGAGCAAAAGGTGTTACTGTTCATAGGATGGATTGTCCTATGCTTGAACATATTGAGCCTGAAAGATTGATGGATATCAAGTGGTCTGGCGACAATACAAATAGAACTTATAACACGACAATAAGAGTTGAAACTGCTGAAAAAATAGGATTATTAAAAGATATTATTGCTGCGGTATCAGATAATGGAACTAATATTACTTATGCAAGTGTTAAGTCAAAAAGCGGAAAGGTCGGTATTATTGAACTCGGTATAGAACTAGATAATATTGATACTTTGAAAAAGGTTATTTTGAGTATTCAGGCTATTCCGGATGTTTATAGTGTAAAACGTATTCAAACATCTTATTCAACTCCGAATATGCCGAAAAGAAACAACGGGAAAGCAAGACATAACAAAAATCCTAAGAAGAAATCATCTTAGGACTTTTGAAAAGCTTTTACAATTATAAGTTTTTTCAGTTATTTTAATTTTTCTGCGTAATCTTTGTACTCTTTAATGAAGTCAATGATTTCAAGTGCAAGTTGTTTTCTGATATCCGTAGGACAATTTTTTAAGTATTCCATTGCGTGGGATACTTTAATATTCTTATCATACCATCTACGCATAATATAGTTATATTGATCATCCAAAGACATTTCGATATTAAAATCAATGTCTTTTAATTTGTTAATAATAAAATCAGCGCAGCGTACCTGAATATATTCTTCAGCCTTTTCTAATTCCGCAACAGCTCTGCTAACTGTCGGGTCAATATCATACCAACGTTTATTCATAATATGTTTATAATACAGATAGTTTTAAAATATGTCAAGTTGAAATTATTTATTTGTATGTTGTATAATTCAGTTATGAAGAAGAAATTGTTAGCTTTATTAATATTATTTTCGTTTATTGGTACAAATACTGCGGTATTAGCTGAGGTTTTGCAAGGTCATGCCGAAAAATCAGAAAAGTATGAAAAAGAACTTCAGCAAGAATTGTTTACCGGTAAAGTTGAAACTCTTGATAGAAAAGATGTCATAAATATGACTGTTTCACAGGTTTTGGATAGTAATATTAATATTGAAGGTGACGAGTTTTTTGCAGAAGTTACTGATGAAGTTAAGGGAGATAAAGGAGTAATTATTCCAAAGGGAACAATTGCACACGGAAAAATTACTCAAACCGGTGATGCAAAGAGAATGGGAAGGCAAGCTTGGATTAATCTTGATTTTGATTATCTTGTTACTCCTGATGGGCGGGAAATTCCGATTGAAGGAAAAATGTCAACAAAATTGCATCCTGTTGCAGAGGCTTCAAAAATAGTAGTTCAAGATGTTGGTTATACTGTTGCAGGTGGTGCAATGGGAAGTTTTCTAGCTCTAAATTGGTTGGGATTGGAAGCTGCGATTGCATCTCAGGGTTATACTATAGCAGGTGGTGCTGCTGTTGGAGGTGCTATTGGTTTAGGTATGGCTTTGATTAGAAAGGGGAGTGATGTTTTGATTGCTCCTGGTGACCAAATTAGAGTTAAAATCAACACGTCTGTAGAACTTCCGGTTTATAAGGAAAGTGCTTTAATGCAACATGAAATGTTTTATCCGGGCTTGGATATTCATATTAGTGATATAAAACATGAAAAAGATCCTTTTGGAGAGGTTAATACAATTACTTTAACCGTCATGATTTCAAATATGTCAGACAAAACTTTTTCAGGTTTAGATATGGCACTGGTTAATGATTATAATTCTGTTTTCAGACCATCTATTTTTGGTGATACAAAATTGATGTTTAAACAAATTCGACCGGGAGATAAATTCGCAGGTAGAGTTTCTTTTGCGGTAGATAATGTCAATAGAAATTTTTGGTTAACTTTTTATGATAGAAGGAAAGGCACTGCATTGACAAAGATTTCCATTGATAACGCTTACAGAAATGTTTCTGAAAAAACTAAAAAGAAAAATCAGAATTTGAGAAAGAAAAAAACAAACTTCAAAAAAGAGGAAGATCTTCTTGATATAAGGTAATTGTAACGTTTTTTGTACAATGAGCTTGAAATAAAATTGTTTTATGTTACAATGTTAGTAGTTAGTAGAAAAGAAAGTAGAGGAACGTATGGTGTGCGGTAAATTAGAAATTGATATTTTAAACTCATTTTGGTCTTTGACAAAGGATAATGAGGATAGAGATGTTTCTATTCAAGATATTGTTGATGATTTGTCTGCTAACGGTATTGAACGTGCTTATACAACAATTAAAACAGTTATGGACAGATTGACTGTAAAAGCCATTCTTGTTCGTTATAAAGTTGGTAAAAAATTCTTCTACAAAGCTGCTATGAATAAAGAAGAAATGGCACTAGATGCGGTTAAAACTGTTGCAGAACAGTTTTTTGATGGCAGTTGTTCTGATATGATTAGATTTATCGAAAGAAATTCTGAAAATATTTTAGTGTAGTATGAGTGTTTTTGAAGATAGAAGATTTGTTGCCGCTCTTATCAGGCAGGTGTTAATTTCTCGTTTGTGTGTAAGGGAAGCAATTTTAAATTTCCCTAAAGATACTGAAGATAAAAGTATTCAAGCTGCTTTTCATGCGCTTGTCCATTATGAAGCAGATGAAGATTTGAGAGCAAGGGATGAATTGTATCGAGAAGAACAAGATGATTATTTGGAATTTATTTCTAATCTTCTTGAACGAGGGGAAGATGTGCCGGAAAATATTATTCAAAACTATGAAAAATATTATACTTGTGCTAATATACCCCATGAAGGAAACGCAAAAGGTTTCTTTAAAGGGTTTTGGAAATTCCTTAATGTAAAGGGAAATTCAGAAGTAAAAATAAAGTAGTAATAAGGAGAAAGAATGAAAAAGAAATTAATAGCACTGCTTGCAGTAATGATTATTGCCGGAGTAGCTGGAAGTTCTGCGTTCGCAGCCAGACAAAAGCAACAACCGTTGGATGTATTACCTTTGTTTTCATCTCAATCAGCTCAGGCAAACAGATTGTGGGTTGGAACTTTTCAACTTGCTTGGAATGATTTGATGGATGGAGTCATTAAAGGACCAGTTTTGTTTACAGGCAAAACACCTGATGTTGTAAAAGGTTTGAATGCGCAAAGTTTTAAAGCGGATCAGTTAGATGAAAGTTCATATTACAAAACTTATGGAGAAACTTCGCCTGAATTGAAAAAAACAATAGAAGCTGCTATTAAAGAAAAATTTAATGAAACAAGTGATGTTCTTGATGGCGCAGATTGGACAAAAGCAAAAGGAAAATATACCGTTTATGCTATGTTGAAAAAAGATTTCCAATTTGTACACGCATTTGACAAATTGAAATCTGAAAAATTTGGTAATTCTAAACAAAAAGTTGAATATTTCGGTATTAATTCAAAAAGCAATCATCAGTTATATGATAACGTAAACGTTTTGTTCTATAACTCTCCAAAAGATTTTGCAGTAGCATTGGCTACAAAAGGTGATGATGTTGTTTATTTGTATAGAACAAATGACAACAAATCTTTTGATAAATTGTACGCAGATATGAAGGCAAAACAAAGTGAGTACAAAGATTTTTCCGGTTTTGCAGAGAAAGATGAGTTAAAAATTCCTAATATTAGCTTATTCAAGTTGAAATCCTTTAATGAACTATGTGGAAAACGTATAGTAGGAACAAATATAAAAATTGAACAAGCAGTTGAAAGTGTTGATTTCAAAATGAACAACGAAGGTGTTAAATTGAAATCAGAAGCTTTAATTATGACTAAAGTTATGTCTTTGGCTCCTCAAGCACTAAAACCAAGAAAATTGTATTTCAACGATACATTCGTAATTTTCTTACAGGAAGCAGACAAAGAGCAACCTTACTTTGCTTTGAGAGTAAATGATGTTGCATCAATTAACAAATTGAAAAAATAGTTGAAAAATAAGCCCTCTCGTTATTTATGAGAGGGCTTACTTAATAAAATTTTAGGTGGGATATGGCAAAAGTTAAGTCAAAATGGATATGTCAAGAATGTGGATATGAAACAGCCGGATATTTAGGGAAATGCCCTGAATGTGGTAGTTGGGGAAGCTTGGTGGAAGAAGTTCAGGTTTCTGTTACAAAGCCTCAACAAACATCAGCTCATGACGAATTTATTAATACAGAAAAACCAGAATTGTTGAAAGATATTCACATTGGTGAAGAAGTTCGAGTCTCTACAAATATTTCTGAGTTTGACAGAATTTTGGGCGGTGGGCTTGTTCAAGGATCTTTGGTTTTGATTGCTGGTGATCCCGGAATTGGAAAATCTACAATTCTTTTGCAAACAAGTGGAGAATTGTGCAAAAATAACAAAAAAGTTTTATATGTTTCAGCGGAAGAAAGCGCAAGTCAATTAAAATTAAGAGCACAAAGACTTTCTATAAATTCTGGTATGTTGTATGTTTATCCGCAAACGTCAATGGAAAGTATAAAATCGCAGATTGAAGAAATTATGCCGGATGTGGTTGTAATAGACAGTATTCAGGCTATTTATTCTCAAAATATAGCAAGTTCTGCGGGTAGTGTTTCTCAGATTAGGGAATGCACAAATCTTTTGATGCACATTGCCAAATCCAAAAATATTACCGTAATCGTTATCGGTCATGTTACAAAAGAGGGAAATATTGCCGGTCCAAAGGTTTTGGAACATATGGTTGATACTGTTATTTATTTTGAGGGTGATAAATATAAATCTTATAGAATGTTGCGTTCTATGAAAAACAGGTTTGGAAATACGTCTGAGGTTGGAATTTTTGAAATGCACACTGATGGGCTTCATGAGGTTAAAAATCCGAACGAATTATTTTTGAACGAACGCTCTCAGGTTGCTGCTCCAGGTAGTGCGATTATCGTGACTAATGAGGGTACTCGCCCTTTGTTGGTTGAAATTCAGGCTCTTGTCGGGACAACGCCTTACCCTACTCCGAGAAGGGTTACGAATGGTGTTGACACAAGCAGGGTTTTGCAAATTTTGGCGGTTTTAGAAAAAAGGGTTGGATTAAATCTTTCTAAGCAGGATGTTTATGTGAATGTTATGGGTGGAATAGATGTTTCAGAGCCTTCGGCAGATTTGGGAATTGCATTAGCGGTTGCGACTTGCGCAAGGGATGTTGTTGTTGATCCGCAAACTGTTATTATTGGAGAAATAGGGTTGTCAGGAGAAATTCATCCGGTGAATAATATTGAAAAGAGATTGAATGAAGCGGTAATGTCGGGATTTAAGAAGGCAATTGTTCCATTTGCAAACAAAATTGAAGATAAGAGAATAGAAATTGTTCCTGTAAAACGATTAATGGATGCAATCGCTGCTTGTGTTTCAGCACAGTAGAGTTTTGATAGTTGAATTAATGGTTTCGCAAACTCCTTCAAAATTTGAATTAATATCAAGGTTTGAAAATCTTAATATTTTGTAGCCAAGTTGTGATAATTCAAAATCTCTATTTTTATCTTTATTTATTCCGGTAGTTTCGTAATGTTGACCACCATCTAGTTCTATGATTAATTTAACTTTTGAGCAGTAAAAATCTACAATGTAATTGTTGATTACTTTTTGACGTAAAAAACGTATTGGATATTGTCGTAAATATTGATACCAGAGTTTATTTTCTTCTTTAGTCATATTTTTTCGGAGAGTTTTGGCTAAAGGAGTTAACTTTTTGTTGTGGTTATACATATAAATAATCCTTCCACCGCAAGCGGTTCCCCTCCCTTTACAAGGGAGGTTTTTTGTCTTTATACCATACCAAATTCTGCTTGTAAAGTTGGAATGAATTAGGGTTAAATTATTTTAATATAATGTAGCTGAACCAACACTTAATCCCCCTTGTAAAGGGGGAATAGAAGGGGGATTGAGTTTAAAATTATTATTTTGTTGCTACGCCTTTGGCATCTTTTATGATGAATGGTCTTACAAATGCCCAAGTTCCGTATAATGAAGTTAAAAGTCCGGTCGCCATTGTGCCTTTAAATAATTTTGGATGCTTTTCTTTGTTTACTAAACCGCCTAATGTAACCAATGTTGTTCCCGTCATAATTCCCAAGTAGCCTTTGAAAATTGTGCGAGAAACCAAAATGGTGTCTGTCATATCAGCAGAATTTTTAACGTGTGAATGCAAATTGTCTAAAAATCCGTTCTTTTGGTTTTGTTTGTTTCCGTAAAAATGTTGACCATAAGTGATGTTTGCTATTTTCATAATATTTTTCCCTAGTCTGGGATATATTCGAATATATCCTGTATTCTACAATCGAGAGCATAACACAACTTATTTATAGTTTCAAGTTCTATTGTTTTGGTTTTATCATGGTAAATTCTAAATACTGTAATATGGTTAAGACCTGCAATTCGTGCGGTTTCTGCCATATTCATTCTTCTAATTCCCATCATTTCGGATAATTTATTTTTAATCATAAATTGAGTTTATCATTTTATCTCTAAATCTGTTCTATGTTTGACAAACATCTAATAATATTGTATATATGTATAATATTATTGTAAAATTGTTTAATAGTTTAAGGAGAAAATATGAAAAAAGGTTTTACTTTGGCTGAAGTATTAATAACATTGGGAATTATCGGGGTAGTTGCAGCTCTAACTCTGCCATCTTTAATTACAAATTATAGAAAGAAACAGACAGTTGCTCAGTTGAAAAAAGTATATTCTGAGCTATCGCAAGCTGCTCAAATGAGTGTTGTACAAAATGGTGATATGAAAAATTGGGACTATTCATTAACTTGTGAAGAATTTTTTAACACATATTTAAGTAATTTTATTAAAATGGGTTCTCAAAAAGTAGAAGATGCCAAAAAAGCTGGCGTTGTTTACATAAGAGCATCAGGTGAAGAAGAAGTTTCTTTTACTAGTTTATATGACTCCGGTAAAATTTTTACGCTTGCTTCTGGTTCTCAGATTATAATGGACACATTGTCAAATTTAACTACTACAAGACAGACTGTTTTGGTGGACTTAAATGGTTTTAAAAAACCAAATAGAATTGGAGTTGATGTTTTTGCCTTTAGTGTAACGCATAATGGCGTACAAACATTCAAGTGGGATGATGGTGAAACAGTGGATATTATCCGAGATAGAGAGACTTTACACAATGGTCCTAGTAGACATAATTATCAATGTAATAGTGATGGTAGAGGAATGTGGTGTGCTGCAATGATAGAAAAAGATGGTTGGGAAATAAAGAATGATTATCCTTGGAAATAATTAATTATTTCTTAATGTTTCAAATGACCATGCCCACTTGATTAGTTTTTTTGTTAATGGTATAAAAATTTTGTGAGAGTTTTACAAAAGAAAGGAAACACTTATGGTAAACGTAGCAATTAACGGATTCGGTAGAATCGGTAGAAACACTCTTAGAGCTGCTATTGCAGAAGGTATTTTTGACAAAATTAATTATGTAGCAATCAACGACCCAGGTCTTAAACCTGAAGATGCTGCTAGAATCTTCAAATATGACTCAGTTATGGGTAGATTCAACGGTACTGTTGAAGCTTACGAAGAAGGTATTATCGTTAACGGTAAAAAAATTAAATTCTTCGCTGAAAAAGATCCAGCTCAATTGCCTTGGAAAGATTTAGGTGTTGAAGTTGTTGTTGAATCAACTGGTTTCTTCACAGATGCAACTAAAGCTCACGCTCACATCGATGCTGGTGCTAAAAAAGTTATCATTTCAGCTCCTGCTTCAAACGAAGATAAAACTATTGTTTTGGGCGTTAACGAAAAAGAATACGATCCAGCTAAACATGATGTAATTTCTATGGCATCTTGTACTACAAACTGCTTGGCTCCTGTAGCTAAAGCTATCAACGATAAATTCGGTATCGTTAAAGGTTTGATGACAACAGTTCACTCATACACTGGTGACCAAAGAATTTTGGATGCTGGTCATAAAGACCCTCGTAGAGCTAGAGCTGGTGCTTTAAACATCGTTCCTACAAAAACAGGTGCTGCTAAAGCTGTTGCTCTTGTATTGCCTGAATTGAAAGGTAAATTGGATGGTTTCGCAATGAGAGTTCCTACTCCAGACGTATCTCTAGTTGATGTTGTATTCGAAACTGAAAAGAAAGTTACTGTTGAAGAAGTAAATGCTGCTTTGAAAGAAGCTGCTGATGGACACGTATTGTGCTATTCAGATGAACCATTAGTTTCAACTGACTACATTGGTTCTCACCAATCTTCAACTGTTGACTCATTGTTAACAAGAGTTATGGGCGACAACATGGTTAAAGTTATTTCTTGGTATGATAACGAATGTGGTTATTCTACAAGATTGGCTGAAACTACATTGATGGTTGCTGAAAAATTATAATTGATTTATAATTTTGAAATAATCGAAAAACAAGTCTGATTTATTTCAGGCTTGTTTTTTTATGCAAAAAATGTTAAAATAGTGGATAATATATGATATTGAGGATTTTGATATGAAAAAAAGTTTTATAATTTTATGTACATTATTAATCGGATTGTCTTGTAGTGCCGCAAGTTATTTAGGTATGAAGTTGCCATTACCCGGAGCTTCAATTGCAGATAAAAAAACTCAAGGTAATACTTTGTGTTATGTGTTTTCACGTGTAGCACAAAAGAATAAAGGTTGCCGAAATTTCAAGGTTACTAATACCGAAGTAACAAAAGAACCTACCGATGTGAAGCTTAACCAATTTGGACGTAAGGTTGGCGGAACTTGGACCGAAGAATGGACAGTAGATGCTTGCGGAACAGATGTAAAAGTGCCGATTGATTTTGTTTATAGAAGAAATGGCGTAATGTCTACCATAAACTATTCTGTAAAGTAGTTTATTGTTCTAATGTTGCGAGATAATCTTTGTTTGCATCTAAACTGTCTTGAGTGGCAAGAATAGAATATACCGGTTTACCGGAAAAGATGTAGTTCGCTGTGTTATAGATATCGTCTGTGGTTATATTGTCTATTTCTTCAAAAAGTTTGTTTGTTTTGTTTATTCCATAAACTGAAACCATTCCACTTGAAAGGCTTGCAATTTTACCTTCCGGAGAATGAACAGAGTTTAGGATTTTGTTTTTTAGGCTTAATTTGGCGTTATTCAATTCTTCGTCAGTAACTTTATTTGACTTGATGTTTTCAATGTGATGGTTAAACCCATCAATTGACTTTTGAATATTGTCAAAACTTTGTTCTCCTGTTTCTTTGTTGTCGGTTGTAGTGCCGATTTTTAAAGTGAAAACTCCGATATTGTTATTTGTTTCGTAATTTGATTTTACGTGATATGCAAGTTTTTCTTTTTCGCGCAAATCCATAAACAATCTTGATGATGGGTTTCCACCTAAAATAGTGTTCAAAAGAGCTATTGCTACTCTATCTTTTGAGTTTTGGTTAATTCTGAATTTGAATGCTTCTACGATTTCTGCTTGGTTTTTGAAATCTGTATCTATTAAAACCTTAGTTTTTTCAATAGGGGAATAGATGTCCTCAATCAAAACAGGGCTAAAGTCTTTTACTGGTCTGAATTTTCCAAAATTATTGAAAATTGTATTTTTTAATTCCGGTTTTTTGTCAAACGGAGCAGATACAACTATTTCTCCTTTTCCATTGTTGATTAGGTGAGAATATAGTTTTTTTACGTCATCAAGAGTAAGAATATCCAAATCTTTTAGCATTTCTTCCTTAGAAACGCCATCCGGCAATCCTTTATACAATTCGGAATCTAGTTTGTCAAAAGCAGATTTGTCAGAATTTTTAATGGTTTCTTTGATTAAATTTTTCGAATGTTCAAATTCTTCTGCGGTAAATCGAGGATTTTCAATAACTTCTTGCAATCCGCTTATGGCCTTTTCAATATCTTCGCTTGCGCAATTAACAGTAGAAGCAAGCGCATCATAAGAGGCATGCGTATTAATAGAAATACCGTTTTTCGCCATATCAGTTTCAAATGTATCTTGATTTCTTAGAGCTGAACCTTCGTCTAAAATAGCATTTAGAACCAATGCTGCAGACGGTTTTTCTTTATAACTATCGTCTGTAAAGATTTTGAAATTTATATTTGCGTTATTTGTTTTAGAATTTATCGTTGCAAGTCTGAGATTGTTTGCCAAATTGTATTCTTTTACGGAAGAAATATCTAGAGCCTCTTTTTTATCTGCGCCTGTAAAAGATATGTTTTTGTGGTTTTGTTGAATGCTTTCAGGAGTTGCAGAAGCCGGATGGATTATAGTGACAGATGCTTTATTTACGTCGAGGTATTTTTTTGCAGCGTTAACTAAATCATCTGCTGTCATTGATTTTACAATGGTTTCAAAATCGTTAAGAAAATCCGAATTGTTTTCAAGAGTACTTGTGCCAATTATGTCATTAGTCGCAAATGATTGTTCAAAAAGTTTAGAAAAATTGTTAAGCATTCTTTTTTTGATAATTTGCATTTCATCATCGGTTGGTGGGTTGTTTGCGATGTTTCCTATTTCATTGAAGATCGTTTTCAAAACTTTTTCGGAATTTTCGTCAGAACATTCTGATGTTACGATAAAAGCTCTGCCATCTTTTGGATTCGTGCTTAATTTTTCGTCTTGGATGCTGCTTGATGTGTTTAGTGGTTTTAATTTTTTGTCAATTCTTGATGTTGAAGACATTGACAATAATTCGCTCAAGGCTTCTGTATAAATTCTGTCTTTTGAGTTGTTTGAAGATGGACCGTTAAAACCTACTACGACTATTGATGCGGTTGCTTTATCAGAAATAATATCTTCTCTAACTGTTTTGTTTATTGGAGTTAAAGTTTCAAGATGTTGAGAGTATGTCGGTTGTTTTTTTGATGTAAAATATTTTGAAATTAATTTCATTGTTTCGTCTGGTTTTACATCTCCGGTTATTACCGTAACCATATTGGCAGGATAATAGTTGTTTTTATAGTAATTTACGACATCTTCTCTTGTCAAATTTGTTATATTATCAGTTGTGCCACCAATCATGTCGGTTGAAGTTGTTTTTATTCCGTACAAGTTTTTAAGCATTTTATTTATAGCCAAATTTTCAGGATTTGACGTAATCATATTGATTTCTGAATTTACAATACCTTTTTCTTTTTCGAGTTTATCTAGTGCAAATATTGGAGTTTCAAGCATTGAGGCATGAAGTTTGATTTTGTTTTCTAAGTCGCTGGGATTTAAAAGGTTTGAACTGATATAGTAATTAGTTTCGGCAAAACCTGTAGAGGCGTTTGTTGATGCGCCCATTTTGTCTACATTTTTGAAAAAGTCACCTTGTTCAAGTCCTTCAGAGCCATTAAACAAGTTGTGTTCAATGTAATGGCTAATTCCACGAATTTTGTCAGGTTCATTCATAGAGCCTGTGTTTACGTAAGTTCTCAAAACAGTTTCACCATCTTGTGGAACGATTACGACTTTCTGCCCGTTTGCAAGTTTATAACAATGAGCTTTGGTATCGTAAGGGAAATTTATATCTCCTGTTTTGGTATAAGTCATAGGTGTTTTGACTGAATAATCCGGTTGAACATTTGGCAATTCTTTTACTTGCGGATTAGTTTGATTGCTTTCATTTCCCTTAAACGCAATTTTATTCAGTCTTATATTATTATTAACACTATTAATTGAACTAATTCTAAACACATGTATATAAAAACATGAAAGTAGAAAAAATTGCTATAGCGTAAACAAACGTAAACAGTTTATTTAAATATGGTTTGATCTCTGTCTGGACCTACACTTACGATAGAGATTGGAACTTCTAACAATTCTTCAAGTCTTGCAAGGTATTTTTTTGCATTATCCGGAAGTTTGTTGTATTCCTTAATTCCGGTGATATCCTGTTTCCAGCCTTTGTGGATTTCATAAACCGGTTCTAAATACTTGTGGATAAAGACATCTGTCGGATAGCTTGTGTAAATTTTTCCATCACGAGTGTCTTTGTACGCTATACAAACTTTAATTTCATCAAAACTGTCAAAAACGTCGATTTTAGTTAATGCAATTGATGTTAATCCTCCAACTAAAACGGCGTATTTCATAGTCACAGCATCAAACCATCCGCAACGACGTGGGCGACCTGTTGTTACTCCAAATTCATGTCCGATTTCTCTGATTTTAATACCTGTTTCATCTGTTAATTCTGAAACAAAAGGTCCTTCACCAACTCTTGTTACGTAAGCTTTAGCAACCCCAATAACTTCATCAATCATGGTTGGTCCATAGCCAGAACCGGTAGCGGCACCTCCACCAATTGGGTTAGAAGATGTTACAAATGGGTATGTTCCGTAGTCGATATCAAGCATTACGCCTTGTGCGCCTTCAAAAAGAACTGCTTTTTTGTCACGTTTTGCATCTTCTAAAACTTTTTGCCAATCAAAACACACATAAGGTTTGAAAATTTCGGCATATTTTTTGCATAAATCAAGAGCTTCTTCTTTTGTATATGTTTTTAAGCCATAAACTTCTTTAAGTGTTTTGTTTTTTATAGGAAGGATTATGTCTAATTTCTCAGAAAGTTCTGGAGAGTATAAATCTTGGATTTTCAAGCCGATACGTGCCATTTTGTCTGTATAGGTAGGTCCGATACCTTTTTTAGTTGTTCCAATTTTCCCTTTTTTAGCGGTATCTTCGCTATAACCGTCAACTTCAGTATGATAAGGCATAGTAATTGAAGCTAGAGGGTTGATTTTTAAACCAGAAACATCAATTCCTTCTTTTATTAATCCTTGAATTTCTTCTTCAAAATATTCCGGCAAAATAACCGTTCCAGCTCCGATAAAACAAGTTTTGCCTTTATATAAAATTCCTGATGGAATAAGGTGGAACTTGAATGTTTTGTTATGCGCAACAACTGTGTGACCGGCGTTGCAACCCCCTTGATACCTGATAATTAAATCTGCATCACCTGCAAGTAAATCAGTAATTTTAGCTTTGCCTTCATCGCCCCATTGTGCGCCAACAACAACTTTGTTCATATCCCTATCCTTTCAAAATTTGGTCAATTACTGATTTATTTTAGCACAAAAAGATTTTTTATGTAGTTTATTTGCTAAAATCTCCTTCACTATAATTTTTATGGGGCTGAATTTTGTTGTTTTTAAGTATATAATTCAGATCACCTTCTGATTGCATAAAGTTTATATTGTTTATATAAATTTGATAATTAAAAATATCTGCCCCAAGTCTATTTGGACCTTTATTCCCATTTGTGTCTACAGTAATACGTCCGCATCTGCTTGCAGTAGTTGCTATTGTTTTGTTGCTTCCGTCATCATTTTTTATAAAATTACCGTTTTCATCTGTTACAGCTTTATACCAAGTATATCCACAATTCCCAGCTTGTGTAGTTTCTCTCCTAAGTGATAAGTATGCCCCATCTGCTAGTAAAATTGTGCTTCTTGCATCGAGAGATGGGAAAAAATAATTGTGGTTATTTCCGTCATTTTGGGGGTATGGAGTTTTTATTTTATAAGATAAATTGCAGTTTTGGGTATTATTTTGATGACAAAGTTTTGCTCCATTAAAATATTTCATAAAATCGGTTATTATTTCGGTATTGCTTTTAGAATAGTCCATTAACACAGAATAATTTCCTATTGATTCATTATCATTATTATACATATTTATGGCATTCATTACTACTGAATAATTTTTTTTTGCAAGATTGACCAATACTCTTTCCTGATATTCGGAAATGATTGTTGGAATTGTTAAAGCTGCAACAACACCGATTATTCCTATTGTTATAAGCGTTTCTGCTAAAGTAAATCCTTGTTGTTTTTTGTGTATAATCATGTTTTATCTCCTATGTTATTACAATATATTAAAAAATAATCAATTGTATATGAATTTATTCTACTATAGTTAAATATTCTGTCAAGAATGTTTCAAACAAATATAATGAATATATGATTACTGTAAAATTATATGAACTTATTTGGCAGCATAAAGTTAAGGGGTACCAAGTGGCTGAAGCGACTGACCTGAGTAAAGCCACAATTTCTAAGCTTGTTCAAGGTGAAAATATTGATGTTAAATTGAGTACTATTAACAAATTGTGTAACTATTTTAAATGTGATATTAAAGATATTATTGAATATAAGCCTGATTAGTTATAGTATTATTGTATGGATATTATCGATATAGATAAAATTGTAGAATTACTTAAAAAGGCAAAACAACCAAAAAGTGAATTTGTCGGATTGATGGATAGTTTTAAAGATCCGTATTTAGTTTTGATCGCTTGTATTTTGAGTCTTAGAACGAATGATAAAACGACTTATCCTGCAACATTAAGGATGTTAAAATTAGGTAAAACTCCAGAAGATTTTGCAAGTTGTGATGTAAAAAAGTTGGAAGAAGCTATTTATCCGGTTGGCTTTTATGCAAATAAAGCAAAGCAAATTATTGAATTATCAAAAACATTGGTTGAAAAATATAATTCACAAGTTCCAAAATCTATTGAAGAATTGTGTAAATTCAATGGGGTAGGGAGAAAAACTGCAAACTTAACTATTTCAAGAGGTTTTAATGAACCTGCGATTTGTGTGGATGTTCATGTTCATAGAATTTTTAATCGAATTGGTTATGTAAAAACTAAAAATCCGGAAGAAACAGAATTTGCATTGAGGAAAAAACTTCCGATAAAATATTGGATTGATATAAATACGTTGATAGTTACTCATGGTCAAAATATATGTAAGCCGATAAAACCAAAGTGTAATGAGTGTCCGATAAAAAATTATTGTAAAAAAATAATCTAACTAACAAAAAATTTTTTGTTTGATTCTTCTTATAAAAAACAAAGAGGTGGAAATGAAAATAGCAAAAATATTTAGTAGTAGAAAAACAAATTTAGTAAATATACATAAAGATGGTATATTTTCTGAAACAGCAAAGCAATTAGAATTGTCAAAAGGTGTGTTGGAAAATTATGCAAAACATCGTAACATAAAAGTAGATATTTATTCCGGCAAACATGCTTTAGCCGAAGATGCAGTTGCTCCTGTTTTGGAAGATGTATATGCGAACAGATTACAAGTTGTAGTTACTGACATGGATACTCAAAAAGACAAATTTAAGCTTGTGTCTTCCGATGCAAAAGAAATTGTAAAAAATTCAAATTGGAAATTTCGGATGATTAATAACGGTATGGATGGTACGCAACGCATGGAATATGTTAAGTCTGATTATGAAGATAATTTAGCCCGTAGAATTTATAGAGCGGTTGATTGTCTTGTGCAGAGTGTGAAAAACAAAAAATAATGATAAATAAAAAATAAACATATAAGAAAAACCTCTCTATAAAATAGAGAGGTTTTTAATGTTGCACATTAAAAAGAGTTTTTGAATTTATATGGTTTTAGTGTATTTCTATTTTACAGCTTTTTTTACGGCATCTGTAATATCAGAACCGCCGTATAAAACTACACCTTTAGCCAAAACAATATCGTACCCGCCTGCTTTAGCTTGAGCTTCAATTTGTTTTGAAATTGTGCTATCAATTGCAGTTAATTTATCTGCGTAATTTTTATCCATTGCCGTTTTTTTAGTATTTAGTTCTTTGTTATATTTTTCTTCTAATGCTTGTTTTTTCTTTACATCGGTTGTTGCTGCAACTTCTTTTCTAGCTTTTTCTACAAAAGAAACAACTTCTTTCATTTTTGCCTGTTGTTCTTTTTTCAATGCTTGAACTTGAGATGAAGAGTTGACAACTTCTTGAACATCTACTACTGCAATTTTTGAAGGTACGTCAGACATAGCAAAATTGCTGAAAGCAATTCCAGATGCGAATGTCAATAAACCAACTGCCAAAATTTTAATTTTGTTATTCATATTTTCTCCCTTACATTATGTGCTTGATTTTATAGAAATATCCTACAACAAAAGATTGATTTTTTCTAATAAATCTTTACAACATTTGAAAAATTCAATATAATAATAGCAGGTCATTTTATTTTTGAACATAAAAATTAATTTTTATTAAGTTTTTGTAATAAAAATTAAGAAATTCTTTTTATTTCACTTGATAAGCGCAAAAATAAAATTGACCGGACTTAAAATATATATATTTTTTTTAACTTAGTAAAAAGGTGAATCAATGAAAAAGATTAATTCAAAAACAAATATCATGATTTTGTGTGCAGCATTTGCTTTATCTGTATCCATAACCCCAACAAATGCCGCAATGTATGACAGTTTTCCTGCCCTATATCAAGATGTTCAATCCCAATCTGGGATGAACCAAATGCACGATAATAGTTATTTACGAGAAAGAGCGCAAGATAACTACAGAAATGAAGATTATAATTACTATCAACAACGTAAAAAACTAGATGGTCAAGATGAAGGAAGTACCGTTATTCAAAACTATAACGGTGGTTCTATGCAGCAAGCAACTATTGAAGAAATGAACACTAAAGGGGTTTACGTAAACTCAATTGAAGTTGCTCCATCAGAAATTTTGACAAAAGAAGAAATTAACAAAGCTATTCAGTCTTTGGTTGGTAGAAATGTATTTATTGAAGATATTCAAAAAGCAATTGACAATATTAACAATTTGTATGCAGAAAAAGGCTTTGTAACAGCTCGTGCCTTTTTACCTGAACAAACTGTTGAAAATGGTCATATTTACATCGCTTTGACAGAAAGTAAAATCGGTAATATTACTGTTGAGCAAAACAAATGGACTAAAGATGGTTATATTACAAGAAGATTGCCTGAAAAAGAAGGGCAATTGTTTGATATCGTAGAACTTGAAAAAGATGTTCTTGATTTCAACAGATATAATGAAGGTGTTAAATTATCGGCTAACTTAAAAGCAGGTCAAAAACCAGGAACTACGGATATCGAACTTGTAGCTGATGAAAATTTCCCGTTCCACGTAATGGGTATTATGGATAACGCAGGTCGTTATAATACAGGTAGCATAAGAGGTGGTGCTATGTTGTATGCAGATAGCTTATTTGGCCACCGTGATAGAATGTCTTTAGGTTCTTATTTTTCTAAAGGCGCACAAAGCCCTTTTGCTGACTACAACTTCCCTGTAAACAAAAAAGACGGTCGTGTTGGGTTTATGTATTCATCTACATTTGCTAACATAAAATACGGACCATACAAAGATTGGGGCTTGGGCAGTAATGCTTACCAATATTCATTGTACTATTCTCAACCAATTGTTAGAAAACCTGGTTTTGAATTGAAAACATATGCAGCTGCTAATTACAAACGTGCAAGAACATTCTCAGACTTGATTATGCCTGGTTATGGCGATGTCTTGAAGAGTGTTGATAACGTAACATCTTTGGAATTAGCGTTGCAAATGAGAAAAGATACAAAACGTGGTATTTGGTACTTCAACCAAGATGCTTACTATTCAATCCCAATTTTTAACAGTACAAGAGATAATAATTATTTTAAATATAGCGGTAGCTTAGTAAGATTGCACGATTTCTCTCACGGATTTATCGGTCAATTGAGAAGTAACTACCAAATTGTTCCTGGAGATAAAAGAATTCCTTACTTAGATCAAATGCAAACAGGTGGTTTGGCTACAGTTAGAGGTTATTCAGAAGGTTTGATGATTGGTAAAAACGGATATTTCGTAAGTGGTGAACTTATGTTCCCTCTATTACCTAGAGAAATTACAAGCCCTAGAACAGGTGAAAAAATACCGTTTATTGGTAAATACGTTAAAGGTGCGATATTTGCTGATACTGCTGGTATTTTCCCAACTGCTTCAGAAGATGCTATGCAGGGTAGTTATTTTGCAGCATCATTAGGTATGGGCTTGAGAGTTCAATTGCCTGGTGATTTGAGTGCAAGATTATATTGGGGCTATCCTTTAATTAGAAACTATTGGGAACCATATAGCAAAATGGGTAGATTCCACTTTGAATTGACACTTGCTCCAAATATTGATGCTTTGTTGGCTTCTCGTTCAACTGCAGCAGCTCCAAAAACTCAATTCCAAAAGAATGTTGAAGCAGAATATGTTAATAACTATGATGATACAAGACATTACGATTACTTCCGTGATGGTGGCGGCGGTTCATTATAGCTAGTTATGATGCTGATGGGAGTAATTCCTCTTGAAATAATTAAATTATGCGGTAACATAAAGTTGCCGCATATTTTTTTTATAAGTCATCTTGAGCAAAGCGAAAGATCTCATTAAAATAATTATTATTGGCGTAGAAAGAGGAGATATGACTAAAGCTATATTTGTAACTGCAACAGGAACTGATGTTGGAAAAACATATATTTCAGCTCTAATTGTGAAAAAAATAAGGGAGTTGGGTTATAATTGCGGATATTTTAAACCTGCATTGAGTGGCGCAATCGAAAAAGATGGAAAACTTATTCCTGGAGATTGTGACTTTGTTTTGAAAACTGCGGGTATAAACTCTGCTCCATTGAATTATGTATCTTATGTGTTTAAAACTGCGGTTTCTCCTCATTTGGCAGCTGAAATTGAAAATAATCCGATTAAAATTGAAAAAATTAAATCAGATTATGAAGCAATAAAAAAAGAATTTGATTATTTGGTTGTAGAAGGGGCAGGCGGAATTATTTGTCCGTTCAATTTGAAAGAACAAAAACTTTTGTTACCTGATGTGATAAAAGAATTGGGACTGGATATTTTGGTAGTTGCTTCGGCTTCATTAGGAACTATTAATTCAACTGTTCTGACTGTAGAATATGCAAAACAACAAGGAATTAATGTTAAGGGCATAATTTTGAATAATTATGATGAAAATGACTTTATGCAAAAAGATAACAAAATTCAGGTTGAAAACCTAACAGGTGTTAAGGTTGTGGCTACTGTAAAAAAAGATGATACAAGCATAAGCGACTTGTCGGGATTATTTAAAGAGGTATAATATGGAAAATTTAGCAGAAAAAGATTTAAAATATATTTGGCATCCGTGTTCGCAGATGAAGGATTATGAAGAATTAAAGCCAATTGTTGTAGACAAAGGGGATGGGGTTTACTTGTATGATGTTGATGGCAATCGTTATGTAGACGTTATCAGTTCGTGGTGGTGCAACCTTTTGGGACATTGTAATCCGCATATTTCTGCAGAATTGAAAAAACAAGCTGATAAACTTGAACATGTGATTTTTGCAAATTTTACTCACAAACAGGCAATTAGACTTTGTGAAAGATTATCTAAAATTTTGCCGGAAGGTTTATGTAAATTTAATTTTACGGATAATGGCTCATCTGCGATTGAAGCGGCTATGAAAGTTAGTTTTCAATATCACGAGCAAACAGGTAATCCGCAAAAGACCAAGTTTATGGCTCTTTCTGAAGCTTATCATGGCGAAACGATCGGGGCTTTATCAGTTGGGGATTGTGACCTTTACACAAAATTGTATAAACCTATTTTGATGGATATTGTTAGAGTGCAAGGACCGGATTGTTATAGATGCCCGTACGGAAAAGACAGAGACCATTGTAAATGTGAGTGTTTTGAAAATGCAGAAAAAACATTTGAAAAATATGGAAATGAAACAGCAGCAATGCTTGTAGAGCCGTTATTACAAGGTTCAGCCGGTATGAAAATTTATCCTCCTTTGTATTTGAAAAAATTAAGAACCTTATGTGATAAGTATAACGTTCATTTAATTGCGGATGAAATTGCTACAGGTTATGGAAGAACAGGAAAAATGTTTGCTTTTGAATATGCAGGAGTTTCTCCTGATATTATGTGCTTGTCAAAAGGTTTGACCGGAGGTTATATGCCAATGGCGATATTTGTAACCTCTCAGAAAATATATGATGCGTTTTATGATGATTATAATACTGGAAAAGCCTTTATGCACAGTCATACATATAGCGGAAATCCTTTAGCTTGTTCAGCTGCCAATGCAGTTTTGGATTTGATGGAAGATGGTTCTATTTTGAAAAAAGCACAAGAGAATGCCGTTTTCTTCAACAATTTGTTGAAAGAAAAATTCCTTTCTCATAAAAATGTTGGAGAGATTAGACATATTGGTTTGATTAACGCAATTGAATTGGTAAAAAATAAAGAAACGAAAGAACCGTTCGATGGGAAACTAAGGACCGGCTACCAAATATATAAAAAAGCTCTTAAACGTGGCGTAATTCTCCGCCCTCTTGGTGATGTAATTTATTTTAACCCACCATTGATTATAGAACGCAAAGATTTAGAATTTGCAGCAGATGTTGCGTATGAGTGCATGGTCGAAGTGCTAAATACGTAGCTTTAGATGTTAAAATCGTCATACTGAGGACAAAAGTCCGAAGTATCGCATGGTTGTTAACATTGTTGGGCTAGAAAGCCCAACCTACCGAAACAACTGCGGTGAATACCGCAAAATAGTCATTACGAGGAGCAAAGTGACGTAGTAATCCCGTTACAATACTACCTCCCTCATGAGGGAGGAGAAAGGTGGGTGCTATCCCGTAAGGGAGTAAGTTTCCTCGTCGTGAATTTCGCATAACAAAGTTAACGTTAACTCAAATTAACGTATTTTGTACACTTTAAAATTCACACACCTCATCATCTGTCGATTTTTTTACGAAAAAGGGAACTCTCTTGCAGTTGCCACGTCTTTAGTTTTGAAAGGATTTAGCTTTCTGTAGTTAATTCTTCCCAGATGCTAGGTACTACGATTAACGCAGTGTAAACAATAAATCCGAATAGAATTAAGTTAATAGCTTCCATGATAACACTCCTATCTGTTAGCTTGAACGAATTAAAACGACATAATTCATCTTAATTATATTATTCCCATGTTGTCAAAAAATGTAACATTTTTTAATAAAATTTTTATTATAATATTAGTGAGGACTTTATGAAAAAGAAAATCGAAAAATTATTCTCAAACTTATGTTGCTCTCATTGCAAGAACAGTTTTGACGAAAATTCAATAACAATCAAAAGAGAAGAAGAAGGATTAACAGTTGTTGGTTTGCAGTGTCAACATTGCGGTAAGAATTTTGGAGTAGCTTTTTTAGGGATAAGTAATTTTGACGTAAAAAACTATGAACCTCTTGAAGTTCAAGAAGGTCCTGAACCAATCAATTACGATGATGTGATAGATGCACATAGATTTATCAAAAATCTTGATGCAGATTGGCAAAAACATTTACCGCAATAGTTATTTCTAAAAACTGCTGTCGTATATTGCTCTGTTTGCACAAGCAATGCCGTTGAATCGGTTTGAGCTAGTTTTGCTACAAAATGTATCTTCGTCTGCGTAAATAGTGCCATTGCGAATTATTTTAAAATAGAGTTTGTTGATATGTTTAGGGGGTAGATTATTAATAAAAAGCACCCACCTTACTCCTCCCTCAAAAGGGAGGAAATTTGCCCTTCCCTAGTGAGGGAAGGTTCGGATGGGTGATTACCCGTAAGGGAAAATGCGAATAACGCACTCACAATATACAATGGTGCTTGATTTAAGTGTGTAAAACTTCTATATCAATGTATGAAGTATGAAACAGAGAACTACGTGCGTAGCACTAGTTGAATAGTACACCAGCGATGGCTGCTGACATGTAGCAGGTCAAAGTTCCGCAAATCAACGCTCTTACACCTAACCTTGCAAGGTTTTTTCTTTGGTTTGGTGCAAGTTCTCCAATACCACCCAATTGGATTGCGATTGAACCAAAGTTCCCGAAGCTGCACAATGCAAAACTTGCGATTAAGAAACTTTTTTCTGACAATTGAGTTGGTAGATTTGTTAAGTCAAAGTATGCAACCATTTCGTTCAATACTAATTTTGTTCCCATTAAACTTCCAACTGTTGTTGCTTCTTTTAATGGAACTCCCATAAAGTATGCAAATACTGCGAATAATTTCCCTAATATAAGTTTTAGTGATAAGTGAGTTAGGTCAAATGATGCAAAATTTATGTGTAAATATTTTACTATTAAATTTCCTAAACCGCCTAAGAACCAGTCAATCATTGCAACAAGAGCAACTAGGGCTAAAATCATTGCTACTACGTTTATTGCAACTTTCATGCCTTCTGATGCTCCGGCTGAAATCGCATCAAATACATTGATATATGGTTTTCTCCTTTTGCTATATGTGATTTTAATATCTTCGCTTGTTTCCGGTGTTCCGGTTTCTGGATAAACTATTTTGGTTAAAACCAATGCTCCGGGAGCAGCCATGACTGATGCTGCGAGAAGGTATTGAGCAGGAATTCCCATTCCTATATAAATAGGCATTGTAGCTGCAGAAATACATGCCATGCTTCCAGCCATAGATGCCAAAAGTTCTGAACGTGTAAGTTTTGCTAAATATGGTCTAATCATAATTTGAGCTGCAATTTGTCCGACAAATGCGCTTGCTACGTTAGAGAGAGCCTCTGCTCCGCTTACGCTCATAAGTTTGTTCATTGCTTTGCCGAAAAACGGAACAATTCGTTGCATAATTCCGTAGTAGTAGAGGATGTTTACAACAATCATCATAAAGATTAATGATGCGATTAGTTGTAGCGCAAAAACTTGCGTACCTGAACCGAATATTGCACCTAATTTGTCATCAGACATAAGAGGTCCAAATACAAATGCGCCACCATCTTTTGCAAAATCAAGTATTTTTTGAATAAACAATCCCAAATTCATAAAAATTGCTCTGCCTAATGGAACTTTAAAAATAAATACTGCTAATAAAACTTGTAGTAAAAAGCCCATTCCTACTGTTTTATAGTTAATAGCTTTTCGGTTGTTTGACATCAAAAATGCAATCCCGAAAATTAAAATAATACCTAATATTCCAAAAAATCTATCCATCATTTCCCCTTTATAAAACTGTTGATACAATTTTACTGTAAACTAAACAAAAATGCTTTAATTATTGAAAAATGTTTACTTAATATATCTTTACAATTACCCATTAAGTTGTTGAATTTTTTTGTGTCAGTATTTTACTATATAAGCGGGAAAGTTTTCTGCAAGAAAATAGTGCTATTAAAAAAAGTAATATGGGGTGCGATTATGCGTGTAAGTTCGATTATGCCAAGTGTTCAACCGAAGTTTGTAAAAAATGAAACAACAACGGAGAGCATGTCTATACCAATTTCGGGTAAAAATAACATTGATTTGTTACCGATGAATGGTGCGCAAAATGTCGTGTTTAATCGGAAGTTAGCTGCATCTCAAGGAATTTCTTATATTACGTTCACAGGTAACACTGACAGGAACGTAAATCAGGTGTTGTCTTTGGCTTATGAGAACAAGGGAACTGGTTTGCCTGAGGATTTTCAAGGTGGCATGGGAGTTGTAACTTTTGAAGCTCCACAAAGTATGATAAAGCATGAAAATATTGATGTAAGAAGCGTTATGCCTTTTCATGAATATAACAACCCAAACGGTGGCTTGAGATATGTTAATATTGGAAAATTAAAAGAAAAATTTGGCGGTAAATTGCCTGATAGGTTGCCTGTAACAAGCTTTGTGCCGGCAATGCCAGGTACGACAGTTGAAGATGTTGCGAAGGGATTATATCAAGATCCAAAAGATTTGAGAGTTGTTATCCAAAGTGAACCGAATAGCAAAGGTTTGGAAGGAACAAGTAAATATGTAATTCTTGAACCTACCAGTGCAAAAGGTGTTTTTGAAAGAATGTCCGATACTGATATTGGTGCTATGCAAAAAGTAGAATATCAGTTGTTTAAGATTTCTGAGGATAACCCAAAATACAATAAAATTAAAGATACTCCAAACTATTTCATGTACACAAGAGAACTTGCAAAAACTCCAAAACCATATACTTATGGAATTGGCGGAGCAGATGGTATGGATGCCGAAATTAATAATGCAGATTTTTGTCGTGCAGTGTTAAAAGCTGAACAACAGATGGATACTGAAGAGTTTGGTCATTTTAAACCTGCAAGTATTTGGGGACATGATAGACCTGTTGCTATGATTACCAGTTTGATTGCTGATGAATCTGCTAGAGGAAATGATAATTATAATGGTGTAATTTCACATCACACTTTGCATAATCCGGGGGTAAATTATCAGGGACATACTGATAACCCATTCGCTTTTGCAAGAGCAATTTTTAGCAAAGAAGATGTTGAGGCGATAAAAAAACATCCTCAATATGAACTTTTACAGAACTTTAATGAACGTGGCTGGAACAATTTGCGTGAGCCTGAAAAGAAATTTGTAAGAGCAGCATTTGACCCGTTTATTGGTGTTTTTAAGGATTATTTCAATACTTATAATATTACTAAAGTTCCAATTGTTGCCAAAATGATGAATCCGGATAATTTCTCTATCGGAACTGTTTCAAGAAACTTTGATAAAGAAATGAAAGCTCTTGATATGGATGTTGCGCAAGGTATTGGTGCTGATTTGCGAGATGTTAAAACAATTAGCCCTCTTAACGGCTCAACTCCTGCAAGTTTAGGCTTTGACAATAATACTGATGATTTTGGTAGAGGTGGAAATACTTTGTCTAAGCAAAAAGACGGGTTTACGCCTATAAAGTATAATGGTAAAAATATTAAAGAAGTAATTGTAAACAGACAACGTAACGCAAAATGGCTTACCGGAATTTTAGCTAATGCCGAAAAAGAAGGACAAGATGCTCTAAATCATGTGTTCTTTAACGATTTGCAAATAGAGCAAGGTAGGAGTGTTTTTGGAAGCCTTTCTGAGTTTAAGCAAGGTGACATGTTGTTTATGGGCTGGGGCAGACCTGATGAACAAAAAGGTTATCCGATTACTTTTGACGGATTTTTGAACTTCTTGAAACGAGATGATGTTCCAAAAGAAATAAAATTGAAAACAAAACTTATTGTCGGTGCAGGTGATGCTCCGTGGAATAAAGATGCCAAAGATTTTAAATTAATAATGAAAGCGTTGGATGAAATTCAACAACTTGACGGTGGAGCATATAAGCATAATGCAATGTATGTTGACGGTTTCTTCCCAAATAAATTGGTAACTTGTGCAACACATGGTATTTTTACGTCAAGACGTGAAATGTGTGGCATTACTCCACTTGAGGCAAAAGCTGCCGGAGCGCCATATATTGCTACTGCGACTGGTGGAATGGTGGATTACACAAATGAAACCAACGGTTGGAAAACGAAATCTGCACCTGAGATGAATCCTGATTTTGATGGATTGGATTGGAATACTCCGCAAAATGAGATTGATGATGCAAGAATTAGACGATCTGCAGAAGAAGTTTCAGATTGCTTTAAAGAAGCGACTGAAGAATTTGTAAATAGACAAGATGACTATGTCGCAAAATGTAAAAAGAATATTGAAGAACATCTTGATTGGCATAATAACGCAGAATTTAACGGTGGTAAATCGGCTAACCAATCTTATAAAAATGATATTTGGCATATTGATGAAGAATGGGAGGCTCGTAACAAATCTCCAATGCGTAGATTAGTCGGAGCTGATTTATCTGAGGCTACAGGAAAAATTTCTGAAACTGTAAAAGAGGCTGCAACAGAAGTTGAAGAAACAGCGAAATCTGCTGTGAAAGATAGTTCTAAAAAAATTCGAAATAAATGGACTAAGACAATGATAGGAACAGGAGTTGCAATTGCGGCTCTCGGAACTGCTGCTTACGCTTATATGAAACATAGCAACAAACAAATGGAAGCAAATAAAGCAGAAAATAAACAAATCGATAAAACGGCTTAATTTTTATTCAAATAATCAACAAGATCAAAAATTGCGATGAACCTATTAATTAGTTCGTCGTAATTTTTGGGTTTTAACAGGGATTTGAATATAAATCCGAAAAGCATTGGTCTTTTTTGTCTTATTGCAATAATAAGTGTGTTATTTTTGAAAGAAAATTCAAAACCTTTAGCAGTGAATGTTTCTCCAAAAACTTTTATTTTGCGCCAAAATTCTTCCGTAATAAATTCAAGATTGTTATGATTTTTTGCAAAAATGTAGACAAACTTGTTCATTTCGTCAATATGAGGATTGAATTGTTTGAATTTGTTGCGTCTTTTTTCGTTTTTAGAAAAAATTATTACGTGATTATTTATGCTTTTTTCAAGCTCTAATTGTATTAAAGTTCCTTTAAAGAGGTTAGGTTTATTTACTCCTTTAACCGGAAGTGTTAATCTTGTATCAGAGATTGTGATATTGGTGTTGTTGTAAAAACCGAAAAAGCTTGTTACGTCTTCTTGAGTATCAAAATTGTCAAATAAATTTGAGTCAATGATGGATTCTGTGTTATGGTTTTTCGGCCAAGCTTTGAAATTTGCGATTGGCGGTAAAAACATTGGCAAAACTTTTTCGTAAAGTTGTTGTTGGAATTGTTTTCCGGCAATAATAAAATTAATAATACTTTTTAGAATAAATGCGTACATCAAAAATAAAACCAGCGGAAACAATAAAATTCTGTAAATATTCTCAAAATCAATTAAGATTAGGAGATATGCTAAACAAATCCCGATAGCAAAGCAAATAAGTGATGACAAAATTACTTTTCGGACAGTTTTTTGTCTTTCTTTTTCTAGTGGTTCTACTTGTTTTAGGATTTCTTTTTCAAAGAATTTGTAATAAATTTGCTTTTTATCTTCCATAAAATTTATTCTACCACAATTTAATCAAATTTTTGTGGTAATATTTAATTAGATGTAGTAGAAAATAAGAGGTATATAAAATGTCAGGACACTCAAAATGGTCAACCATTAAACATAAAAAAGCAAAAGTAGACTCACAACGAGCAGTTGTATTTCAAAAATATTCAAGAGAATTAATCGTATCAGCAAGATTGGGCGGACCTGATCCTGCAGGTAACTTCAGATTAAGAACCGCTATTGAAAAAGCAAAAGCAGCAGGTTTGCCAAACGATAACATTAAACGAGCTATTGAAAAAGGTGCAGGTGCAGGTGCGGCTGATAATTATGAAGAATTAATTTATGAAGGTTACGCAGCAGGCGGTGTTGCAGTTGTTGTTGAAGCTATGACTGATAACAGAAACAGAACTGCAGGCGATATCAGAAGTTTCTTTACGAAGTTTAACGGCAGTTTGGGAGCAACTGGTTGCGTAGGCTGGATGTTTGATCAACGAGGAGTGATTACATTTAGCGAAGACAATACTGATTTTGAAAAATTATTTGAAGCAGCTATTTCATTAGATGCACTGGATGTTACAGAAGAAGAGGGAACATATAAAGTTTTAACTTCTCCTGAAAATTTCCAAGCAGTAGTTGAAGGTTTGGAAGCTGCAGGCTTTCAAAGTGAATCATCTGAACTTTCAAGAATACCTCAAAATACAATTGAAGTTACAGATGAACAAACAGCTAAATATGTTATGTTATTGTTAGAAAAATTAGAAGAACATGATGACGTTCAAAATGTTTACGCCAACTGCGATATCCCAGATGAAATTTTGCAAAAACTGGATGTATAATGCAAACACTTAAAGAGATAGAACAATTATCAGTAAAATTAAATGACGCATACAATTCCTCCGGCATAAACAATGCTTTGGAGGAGTTTTTTCCGTCTGTAAATATATTTATTTATGATTCTACATCAGAAACTCTTAGAAATTTTTCAAAGAGTTGGATTTCTATTGATGAATTTTTAGAAAAAGATAAATCCAAAAAATTGTATTCAATATTTGAAAAATTGAAATCTGAAAAATATTATTTAGAAAACGATGAACTTTATTATCCTTTGTTTAGGGGGCAAAAGCTCATTGGGATGATGGAATTTCTTAAAAAGTTAGATGACAAAGCAATGGAATTTATGAATATTGCTACATTCTTAATTTCATTGAAAATTCAAAATGTTATTTTATCTGATAGAATGCAAAAAAATGTTGATTTTCATGATGCTATGAAGAATATTGCAAAAATTATTGAAACTCAATATGAAACAAGTTATATAATTCCAATTATTGGTGAAATGATTGATAAATTTGTGTCAGATCATTTGATTTATATTTTTATTAAAAACAAATTGATTTGGCCGACTGCTTGTAATGATGAAAAAATATTTGAGCTTATTAAATGCTTGAATAACAAGTCTGAATATATTCTCACTCCAGATAAAAAAATTGGAGTTTTCCCATTAATTAGCGAAGGTAAATTGTTGGGCTGCGTTGTTACAAAGAGTATGGAAAATGTTTTGAGCGAAAAAGAAATTGGGTATCTTGAGCAACTTACAAATCAAGCAGCAACAACTATTAGTCGAGCTAATGTTTATGCCGAAATCTTGAAACATGCTACGTTAGATGCTTTGACAGGGTTTAATAATCGACGACAGTTGGAAGAGCGTATTAAACAAGAAGTTTCAAGCGCAAAACGTCAAAAAAGAAATCTTTGTGCGATTATGACTGATATTGATTTCTTCAAGAGTGTAAATGATTCATACGGGCATGCTGCGGGAGATTTGGTTTTAAAAACTGTTTCTCAAGTAATAAAACAACAGTTGAGAGATTATGATATTGCCGGAAGGTATGGTGGAGAGGAGTTTTCTATTATTCTTCCTTATACTAAATTGCCGGAAGCTCGTATGGTTGCCGAAAGGTTACGCAAAGCGGTTGAAAATACAAAAATTGATATTTCAAAAGTTAACAGTGATGTTTCTGATAAGGATATTAGTGTTACAATAAGTCTTGGAATTACCGAATATGGTGATGGTGACGACGAGAAAACAATTCTTCAAAAAGCAGATAAAGCTTTGTATAAAGCAAAAGAAAGTGGAAGGAACAGGGCAGAAATTTATGAAAACGTATAAAAATATTTGTCATAACCTAGAAGATACAAAAAAGCTTGCACAGAGGTTTGCGAAACTGGTTACAAACGGATGCTTTATAAACTTGTATGGGGAAATTGGAGCTGGTAAAACCGCTTTTGTCAAACTTGTTGCAGAAGCACTTGATGTGAAAGAAAAGGTTACAAGTCCGAGTTTTGTAATTTTGAATGAGTATCACACAGGCTCAATTCCTATTTATCACTTTGACCTTTATAGATTGGAAAATGAAGGAATTAAGACTATTTATGATGAATTGAGAGAGTATTCGGAAGGTAAACAGGTTACATTTGTTGAGTGGGCGGAATTTAACCAAAATGAAGCTCCATTTAATCATATTGAGATAAATGTGACTTATAATGACGATGATTCAAGAACTTATGAATTTAAGTCTGTTGGCGAAGATGAAATAATAGAGGGATTGCAAAAATGATTACACTTGCATTTGATACTTGCTTAGACAAAATGTATGCGGTTTTGAAAAAAGATGGCGAAATTTTGGCATCAAAAGTCGTTGAAAATACCGGTAATAAATATCATTCGGCTTTTTTGATTTCAACGTTGCAAGAGATTATGTCTTTAAATGATGTAAAACCCCAGGATGTAAATTTAATTGCTGTAAATATTGGTCCGGGTAGTTTTACTGGAATTAGGGCTTGTGTTACTGTCGCAAGGGTAATGGCACAACAACTTGATTGCAAAGCAGTCGGAGTTTCTTCATTAGAAATTCTTTCAAGACTTGCTGATAAAAATCCGCTAGTTGCTCTTGATGCCAGAAAAGATAGCGCATATCTATATTACGATGGAGAAATCAGGGGAGCTATCAGGTTAGAAGAAGTTCAAGAAATTATTAAAAAAGGAGAGTATTCTGTTATTACTGATGATAAATTACAACCGATTTTGGGTGGAACTTCTTATCAACAAATAACTTGTCAGTTAGGTGAAATTTTAGCAGATATTGCAGAAAATAAAAATGCTGAAGGTAATTGGAGAAAACTTAAACCTTTATATATTCAACCACCTCCTGGTGTTTAAAAAGATTTTTCTGAGCTGTTAGATTGCACAACAAGTGGCGTGATTGTATGTGCTTATTGAAAATGCTTTAATTTTCTTTAATATGGGAATAATATTATTGAAGAATAATTAGGGCTGAGTATGGAGAAAAAAGTTCTAAAAACAGAAAAAACATCATTTAAGGTTTCCGAAATTCCACTTACCCGCAAAGAATTGAAAAACCTTTTGAATTATCACATTCCGTGTTTGTGTTGTGGTATGGAAATGTTGCATCCTGACATATATAGAGAATTGATGGAGTGCAAAGATTTATCCTGTGAAGCAAAAAATGTAATCCCAATACTTGAGCCGTTTGAAAGAATTATGCACCCTGTTGAAAGACAAGTTTTTAATATGTTTAAGACGATGTCTGCAAAATACCCTGACAAGAATTTTAAAGAACTTTTGGTAATGAAAAAAGATGTGCATGAACTTGCATTAGTGAAAATTCAGAGTGTGATTTTTAACAAAATAAGTTTTTACAGACGGATTTTACCTAAAAAAATGGCGAGAGCTTTACGAAAATTAATGATCAAAACCAATGATATAATTTTTGATCCGGAGCCACACAAACCATTTTCTAGACGAATTTTTATCCATAAGATTAAAAGTATTACAAAAAATCTTGAAAATGAAAAATTGAAAAACGAAATAATAGAATTGGCACGTAGATTGCCTCGTTCAAGCGATGAAGTTTGTGCTTTTGTTGTAAAAAATGCTCGAAAACGCCCTGAAATTATTGCCTTAAATCTAATTCATCCTTCTGTTGGTACATTTGAACATCTTCTCCCAAAATGTATGAAAGGAATGAATAATTCATTAAATTTTGCGCTAGAATGCTCTTATTGTAACAATTCTCGTCATCATTATCCGATAGCAGAACAGATTGAAGAAAATCCTTTTATGCCACAAAATGCACAAATTCAAGCCGATAAATTGATTAGTTTATATAAAAAAGGTTTGTGTAAAAAAGAATATATTCAAAATCTTCAAAATACCTTACAATGTCTTTCCGATAACATAATTTGTATAGACATAAATAAATTACTAACGTAACAGATAGTTAACAAAATAGCAAAAATTTTTGTTTAGATGTATTGTTCTGGTATGAAAGTTTTACCTGTATCTTTGGGAATAAATATATATAAAAATAATGCGAATAACAAACCTCTGGAGCAGAG
Source organism: Candidatus Melainabacteria bacterium MEL.A1 (assembly GCA_001765415.1). GTDB lineage: Bacteria > Cyanobacteriota > Vampirovibrionia > Gastranaerophilales > Gastranaerophilaceae > Stercorousia. The sequence continues at coordinate 474,864 of CP017245.1, read as the reverse complement.
GCAAAGTTTGGCAACTAAAAATTCTTATTTGTCCCAAGGAGTAACTTTCACCGGTTTTAAGGGAGAAATTCCATCTAAATATATTACTACTCTGGCTGGTTTTAAAAATCTTGCTAGAAATGGGCATTTAGGCTGTGTTTGGTGTGGAAAATCAATGTTACATACGGAAGAAATGTCTTACTTTGTAAAATATTTAAATAATTGTTCTAAAAATGGGAATGATTTTAGCCGAATAATGCAACATTTACAGGATTATTTCCCTCCAAAATCAGATTTTTTGAAGTTTTCAAAAAAGTTAAACGCATACAATGTTGCTTATCCACAACTTAGTGTTAAACAATTAATTTTTAAAATGCAGCCGGAAGCAGAAAAGAACCTTATTAATAAACAGATTTTTGTTTTTCAAAAACTTAATAAATTAAGTGAAAAGTTGCCGGAAGCACAACAACAAGCTTTTAAAAACTTATTAGAAAATAGTAAAAAAAGAATATTACATATTCCGTATGTTAGTGAATATAGTGCTAAAGAATTTGTTTATCAATTAAATACCTTAACACGTAATTTGAAAAATAATCCGGTGAAACATAAAATGGAATTAATTTCAAGTTTTCTTATGTGTGATACTCTAGCAGTTCTTAAACAGGGTAAGTGTCCGCAAAAATTTATAGAAAATTTGTCTAATCAAACAGAGCTTTCGCAAGATGCTAGAGATATTTTGCTTAGCCTGCCGTATCCGGAATGGTTAACTCAAGCAAAATTGTTACTATTGAGCAAGATTGGACGGCTCGCTAGAGATGTCCACAGACCAGATATAAAAAAATTGTGCGCAACTACGAAAGATAAAATTTTAGGTGTGCCAACAACGGTTCAATTTAGTAATAAGGCTTTTGTTTATAAGTTAAATGAAATTCTTGATGATGCGAATAATGAACCTTTGAGGATGGAATTTAATAAAGTGGCAGAAAATTTACCGTCTTCTTTGGATAATATGGATGCTTTCATTGTTAAACATAAGTATGCTTCGGAAGAAGAAATTTTAAATGATGTATTAAAATATTTGCAAGTAACTCTTGAACATACTGTTCCGATATTAAGACATACAAAAGCTTCAAGTTTAAAGGAACAAGTGGATGGACTTAGAGGTTTTCAAAGAACCATAAAGGGGAAAAACGAGTTAGCAAACTGGTCACTAGCGCATAGTTGGTGTAATAGTTTTCATGGTAGTAAAAATATAAAAGGTGAAAATTTCCCGTTTGACAAAGATGCTGGGGTAGCATATTTTAATACATTAATAAAAGATGCGAATAGCGGTCGATTTGCTGGAGAAACCATAATTCAAATGGCTAAAAATTATTTTATAGAAACCGGAATTAAAATAAATTTAAAAGGTTTGAAATATACTCCTGCCGAGTTTCCTCCTCCTGAATATTAACAAATGTAAAAATATCTGTTAAAACTTTGAATTTTTTATCCCAAATAGCCGACTAAGTAAATGTACTTAATGAGGGATAAATTAAAATGTCAGATACAGGTGCTTCATTTAACAGACCATATAAACCATTCGGGATGAACGTAAAAGTTCCTGATATTGGTGAAAAAACTTTAAAACTAGCTGGCGGAACATTGGAAAATATTGTGAAAGCTCCGACAGAGCCTTTGTTTAAGTTTTTGGAAGAAAATGAAGAAGTGTTTACAGGTGATATCAATTATAAGATTAATAAAATGACTGCCGAGAGTTTTACAATCGGTTCTGCAATGCGTATGGAAGATGAAAAAATGAACGGACTTCCTTCTACTTTTGATATGCACTTTTAGAAACTCGAACTTATACAGCAGTAGATGATGACGGGAATCAAGAAAATTATAAATCCTCAATCTGTGCTAATATTGCAATTGATGTAAACGGTCCTAGAAAACCAAATCAATTTGGTAGAGATTGTTATTGGGCTTGGGTTTATCAAGATAGATTGGAGCCGAATTTTTCTGATATCTATGGCGGAAAAAGTTTGAAAAATATTTTATCCGGCAATGGGAAATTGGAATATTCCGATTACAACAAAAATTCCAAAAAGTAAAAATAATTTGCACCGTTTGACTTAGAAATGTAACAAAATATACTATTTTTTCTTGTTTACGGTATAATATTAACGAACATTAGAAGTGTATAACTAAAGGTGCAAAATGCACGAAAAAGCGGGTAATTGTTTCTAAATCCCGCAAGAAAGGAAAATTATGGTACCGGAAACAAAAAAATTCGAGCTTGAAATCGGTGGTAAAACAGTTACTGTTGAAACTGGTAAATATGCTCAATCTGCAAATGGTTCTGTTACAGTTAGATGCGGTGATACAATGTTATTTGTACATTGTTGTGTTTCTAAAGAACCTAGAGTTGGGATTGATTTCTTCCCACTACTAATTGATTATGAAGAAAGAATGTCATCTATCGGTCGTATTCCAGGTGGATACAATCGTTCAGAAGGTAAAGCAGGCGACAAGGCTATCTTGGTTTCAAGACTTATTGATAGACCAATCAGACCGCTTTTTCCTAAAGGATACAGAAATGATATACAAATCGTAGCTCAATTATTCAGCTATGATCAACAAAACCAGCCTGATACTTTGGCTATGTTAGGTGCATCTTGTGCTTTAATGTTATCTGGCGCACCTTTTGAAGGACCTATCGGTGCAGTTAGAGTTGCTAAAGACGAAAACGGTAACTTAATCGCTAACCCAACACACCAACAAGCTGACAAGTCAGATTTAGATATCGTTGTTGCTGGTACTCACGATTCAGTTATCATGGTTGAAGCTGGTTGTAAATTTGTTACTGAAGACGATATTATGAACGCAGTTGAGTTTGCGCAAGTTGAAATCAAAAAACAATGCGAAGCTCAAGTAGCATTTGCTAAAGAATGTGGCGTTGAAAAAGAAGAATTTGTTAATCCTTACGACACAACAGAAATCAAAAAAATAATTGAAGAAACTGCTCATGATATGATTTTTGATGCTTATCACAATTTTGACAGAGCGTACAGACAAGAAAAACTTGAAGAAGCTAAAAAACTTGTTAAAGAAAAAATTGATGCTTTGCCGGATGATGACTATAGCAAAAAAATTATGGAAGAAACAGGTATCGACTTCGTTGCAGAAGAATTTAAAAACGCAGAAAAACATATTATGCGTGCAATGATTTTGGATGAAGGTGTTAGAGCTGACGGCAGAAAACCAACAGAAGTTCGCCCTATTTGGTGTGAAGTTGGTGTATTGCCTAGAGCGCATGGCTCAGCAGTATTTACAAGAGGCCAAACACAAGTATTGTCAGTTGCAACATTGGCTGGACCTGGAATGAAACAAGAGCTAGACGGTGTTGACCCTCAAACTGAAAAAACTTATATGCACAAATACATCTTTCCTGGTTTCTCAGTTGGTGAAGTTAAACCTCTTAGAGGACCTGGCAGACGTGAAGTTGGTCACGGAAACTTGGCAGAACGTGCTAATGTTCCTGCACTTCCTTCTCAAGAAGAATTTGGTTATACAATTCGTGTAACATCTGATGTATTGGAGTCAAACGGTTCTACATCAATGGCATCAACTTGCGGTTCTTCAATGGCTTTGATGAATGCTGGTGTTCCTGTAAAATGTATGATTGGTGGCGTTGCAATGGGTATGATTACTGAACCAGGTAAAGAACCTGTTGTATTGACAGATATTCAAGGTATTGAAGATTTTCTTGGCGATATGGACTTCAAAGTTACAGGTAATGACACTGGTATCACTGCTTTACAAATGGATATGAAAGCAAAAGGTATTGCAAATGATACATTACGTCGTGCTTTGGCTCAAGCTAAAGAAGGTAGATTACACATCTTGGGTAAAATGAGAGAAGTTATCTCTGCTCCAGCAGATCACTTGTCACCATTTGCTCCAAGTATTTCTACAATGACAATTTCTACAGAAGATATCGGAACAGTTATTGGACCTGGCGGAAAGCAAATCAGAGCAATTATTGACGCTTCTGGTGCTGAAATTGATATTCAAGATTCAGGTGTAGTAACAATTACATCTAATGACCAAGAAGGTGCAGAAATCGCTAAGAGAATGATTAAGGAATTAACATTCAAGCCTGAACCGGGAATGGTTGTAAAGGGTAAAGTTGTTAGAATTATTCCTATCGGGGCATTTGTAGAATTAGCTCCTGGTAAAGACGGAATGGTTCACATTTCTCAAGTTTGCAACGAAAGAATTGAAACAATTGAACCTCATCTTCAAGTAGGTCAGGAAGTTGTTGTTAAGGTTATCAAAATCGACGATAAAGGTAGAGTTAACCTAACAATAAAAGGTGTTTCTGACGAAGAAAAAGCTCAATTCAACTAAGATTTGAGAACATAGAAATATTGAAAGCATCTGTTATTTTGACAGGTGCTTTTTGTTTTACGTTGAATAATATTTAATCAGCACCCACCTAAATCACCTCTCACAAAACGTGACATTTAGTCACCTTTTGTTCGGCAGAGTCTCGCAGGGAGGAATTGAAGTTTACATGTCATTACGAGGAGCAAAGCGACGCAATAGTTAAAAAAACTAATCTTGAAATTCCATGAAAAATATGTTAAAATAATAATATGTATTTAAAGAGGTATTGAGTTATGAAGAGGATCTGTAACCTAATTAAAAAACGTGGTACTTTTAGTTTGGCTTATACATTGGCAGAAGTTGTAATTGTAATGCTTGTAATTGCGGTTGTTGCTGGTGTAAGTATAAAAATTACAAAAGCTAAATTAGATAATATTATTTCATATACTTATTATATGGGTTATTCAACCCTTAGAAATGTCACAGGGCAAATGTTAGGGGATTTCAAATCAACAGATGATAAATATACAGAAGTTGGGGTATTGGATGTAGTTGGCAAAAAATTTGCCTTTCTAAATAATTTCTTTTTAAGACCCGTTGAGGCCAAAACAGTTAAATACTACTCTTGCGCTGAAGAAGTTTACTGGATTGCTTATGGTGGAGCAATTTGGGCGGATTGTGGTAGTGATGCTGAAGCTACAAGAGAATCAAATTATACTCGTCTAGATAATTGGACAACAGATAAATCTTCTTTAAATTGTAGGTCAGTTTGTGCAGCAACTAAATCTTGGAATAATTATTATCCTAATCCCTCAGCTTCAAAATGTCCTGGAAAAAGAGGAGGTTTAAATACATATGCTGATCCAGGATATAGTACATCAGATTATTGTAATTATCCTTGTGGTGATGGAAATAATAATTGTGGCTATTTTACAGAAGTCGAAAAAACTTGTTATAAATCATATAATAGTGCAATGACCTCTTTAGAAGGAAGTTATTGTGTTGCTTATACAGATGATGGCACTCCTGACGACACTCCAACCGAAAATGTTTGTTCAAACCAACCATCAGAGGCAACAATTCGCACAGAATACTGCCAAAATCAGCGAGAATGGCAAGGTTATCCGACTTGTGGATATAAACCTGTTCCTTGTAACCAAGATGGTTACAGATGGAGTAAAAACTCTTGTGCTTGTGTCCCTGAAACCCCAACTTTACCACGAAAAGGCGCAAATTTCTGCGAGAAATTTTTAGATTATACAAACACTAAATCCACTGCCGAAGAATGCAATGGTGATGCAATCGCATCTAATTTAACAGATTTTACAGACAAAAAAGCAGATATCGTATTGAGAAACGGTCTTAAACTATATAATGTTCGTCAAAATCCGGCACCATTACCTTTGTTAGCCGGTAATAATCAAGGTGGTTCTTATGAATTGGCAGATGGAACAACTGTAAATGTAAATGAATTTGGATATACAGTATATTTAGATATTGATGGCGAAAAAGGATCATCCACATTATGGGAAGATGTATTCCCATTCTATATTACAATGACAGGTAAAGTTATTCCATTGTATCATACAGAAGGAGAAAAAGAATACGGAGGAACAAGTCGCCAACATTTGATGACCAGTGTCCAAAAAGAAGTAATCACAACAACCGGTCACCGTCAAGTCTTATGGATAAGGAAAAGTGTTCCATTTAAAGAAAGTGCTTGTACATCGGGCTACATAAATTCAACTACACCATATTGTTCAGGTGTGTCATTAGAGCCAACCTGTAATGAAGGTGCTAATGTATGTATCTTGAAATATGTAAGTCCTGTAAAATTTTTCTAATATATTTGGCAAAAAACTATTTCCTTCCCTTTTGAGGGAAGGTTAGGATGGGTGATAACCCGCAAGAAGAAACCCAAACAATCAGCACCCACCTCATTCCTCCCTCAAAAGGGAGGATGTTTTACTTTGTCATTGCCCACTTGTTGTGAGAGGTGCTAGGGATGGGTGCTATCCCGTAAGGGTGAATGTAAGCTATTCGATGTATCATGTCCTCCACTTGTGACTCTGCCGAACAAAAGGTGACTAAATGTCACGTTTTGTGAGAGGTACAACAAAATCTTTGATTTCGAGGAGGGGTTAGATATAACTTGAATAAAAAGTTACGTTGTTTGGCTAAAAGCCCAACCTACTAGAGGGCTACGTGCGTAGCACTAGTAACCAAATCCCATTTCTATAGATTGAGATTTTAGTATATTATACAATTGCGGGAAATCGTAACGTATGATTAAATCAAGGTTTTTGGCATTGCTACAGAACATGTGATCTAATCTGCCTGTATTTAAAGTTACAAAGTCCTCAAGCATAAGCTGAAGTTTTACTTGTTTTACTTCATCACTAATGTTGTCATCTAGCAAAATTCGGGGTGTTCCTCCGTAATTTTCTACAAATTTAGAATATTTGAGTTCTCTTGCAAACTCTTTTTTTAGTAACGGATCGTCTTTTATATTTGCCGCTAACAATCTTCCCAAAGCGTTTAATTCCGAACCCTTTTGGTAAATTGCTTTGTTTTCATCAAAATTTGTAACATAATCAACTAACATATTATTGATTTTGTTGATTTCATCTTTTGATTTTATTGGTGTCATGTATTCATGATATTTTTGATTTAATCTTGCTTTCTGCTCCGGAGTAAAATCTTTGATGCCCAATTTATCAATAAATGCTATAATTCTAAAAGTGTCTAAAGCAAGCATTTTGGCGTATGCTGCTTTATTGTGGCTTGGATACATGTTTAAAACTGTTTCGCTTAATGCTTGGTTATTTGCTAATGCATTGAATGGAAATTTCTTAGTAAAATCTTCGTTTATATTAAGAGTTATTTTGTCCATTTCTTCTGAAGAAAGAATTGTGTCTTTATATTCCTCAGGAATATTTGCTTCAGCAACTACAGAAAACAAGTATTTGTCAGTTGCTTTTGGATGTTGGGTAAAATAATTCATGTATTTTTTAGAAAAAGCATCAGGTAAAAATTTTAATTGAGGTTCCATGTTTTTAATGAAAGTTTGTTGTAAATCACCGTCAAATATAACTTCATGGGTGGTTGGTCTAATAATTAGTTTTGGGTTTTTAGGTATATCTATATTTTCTTCAACAAGGAGTTCGCTACTTTTTGGAGTTATATTTGTTTCTTCTTCTTCAAAATCTTTGAATAATTCTTCATACATAACTTGCTTTTCGTCATGGTCAAATGGAAGTTTTCGTTCTTCTTTTATCCCCGTATGAGCGTATTCAAGAAGGCTTTGAAAATCTTCGTTGTTGCCGTCTACACCGTATTCGTTAAAGAATAATTTGATAGTGTCTTTCATTAAAACTGATTGAAGTTTATTCATTTCAGGGTTTTGCCAGAAATTTGTGAATTTTTCTTGCTGAGTTTTATTCATTTTGTCAGGAGAATTGAAATATGATTTCATTTCGTCGGAAACATGCATTCTATCCAAAACGATAGAATTTATTTCGCCCATATATTTAGCTACGAAATTTAGAGATTCATTATCTCTGATATTGCTTTTTCTCAATCGTTTTTTGGTTTCGTCTGAATTTCCTTTCCCTTTAACCATTGCATCTGCAATTTTGTCGATTTCCCAATCTTTTACATCATCAAATTTTTTCTTTTCTATTCTATGTTGGGGGGTTGAATTTGTAGTGTGAATAGAAGTTGTTCGAGGTGAAACAGCTTTTCTTGGTTTGTATTCATAAGGAAAATCTTCTCTTGTAGCAGTAAATGATTTCCAAAATGCGCTATTTGGGTATTTTATTCCGTAAGCTGAAAGCGTTTCGTATTGAATTGGGCTTAATCCCTTGTAATAAACAGATATATCTTTTTCAAAATCTTTGTTGATTTCTTTTAATGTTTTTCCTTCAAGGTAAATCTTTTTAACTAAATACAAACCGAGATCATCTTTCCCGTTTTTAAATAGAGTTTTGTCCGGTTGTTTCATAACAGCTATTTCTGCAAGAACTCCGCTTCTTGATTTTCGATCCTTAGCGTCTTTCAAGTTTTTGAACAGTGGTTCATCAGGGTATAATTCTTTTACGTCTTTTATATTATCAGCAATATTAATATCGTCAAAAACGAGTTTCATCATCTGTGCAGGTGGCATGTTTTGTCTGTCTTCGTAGTCGTCAAATAGGTAGTTTTTCATTGTTTCCGGCATTCCGCTTTGGTTGAACGGTTGTTCGTAAAAATTCGCAGGAGTTCTGAATAATCTTGCCGTGAAATTGATATTGTAATCTTGATATGCGATTGGGTTATATGAGTAATTTATTGTTTGTTGTGAATTATTATTGTTTTGAGTTTTTGAGTTAATTCTCTGGGTAGAGAATAGTTGTGGGGTAATTTTATTTATTTTCATAATTTTAATTCCTTAAAAATGTATATAATACACCTATTTTAAGTTAAAACAAAAAAATTTTTGATAGGCATTAATATAAATTAACAAAAAATATTTTTTGTGCTAAGCTGAAATCAACTGGAGGATAAGAAGATGTGCGATGTTATAACAATCGGTAGTGCAACAATGGATGTTTTCGTTGAGAGTGACGATGCAAATATTGTTTCTGTATATACAAAAAATAAAAAATCTGAATTTATGAGTTATCCGTATGGGGCAAAAGTTGAGATTTCTGATTTTGATTCGCAAGTTGGTGGTGGTGGAGTTAATACTGCCGTAAATTTTGCTAATCTTGGTTTTAAGACGAGTGCAATATTTAAAATTGGTGACGATATATATTCGGAAGGTATTTTGACATCTTTTAAAGAAAAAAATGTTGATTTGTCTAATATTGTTCAAGATAAATCATTAAGTACAGGGTTTTCTATTATTTTGGTAAGTTTTCAGGGTGACAGAACAGTTCTTGCTCATCGTGGAGCGAATGCCAAAATTAAAAAATCTGACATAAATTTTGATGCAATTAAGAATGCAAAATTGTTGTATATTGCTCCTATGAATGGTGATAGTACCAAAATTCTTGATGATATTGCAAATTTTGCGAATGAAAACAATGTTTATGTTTGTTTTAATGCCGGTTCTTCAAGTATTAAAAGGGGATTTAATTACATCAAGAAAATTCTTGCAAATGCTAATATTGTTGTAATGAATAAGGAAGAAGCTTCTATGGCTACACAAATTCAGGTTCGCCCTGATACGAGAGATGAAAAATTTTCAGAAAAACTTATTCATCCTGATATTAAAGAAATGTTTAAAAAGTTAAAAATTCGAGATTATCAAATCATAGTAATTACCGATGGCGGAAATGGTGCTTTCGCTTATGATGGAAAACATTATTATTATTGTCCTTGTTTTGAAGGACCTGTAGTTTCTACATTAGGAGCTGGGGATGCTTTTGCCTCAACTTTTTGTGGAGCATTAGGAAGAACTGATAAAAATATTGGTAAAGCTTTGATGTACGCATCAGTAAATTCATCAGGTGTTGTTTCTGAATTTGGTGCAACTCAAGGTCTTTTGACTTTTGAACAAATTGAAGAAAAGTTAAATGAAAATCCAAATTATAAATATGTAGTTGCAGAATAACGAAAAATTTTATATAATATCAATATAAGAAGGAGAATTTATATTATGGGATACAAAATTTTATCCAAAAAAGAACTTTGTCCCAATCAATTTGAAATTAAGGTTGACGCTCCATACGTTGTAAGAAACGCTAAAGCAGGACAGTTTATAATATTTAGAGCTGATGAAAACAGTGAACGTGTGCCTTTAACTATTGCAGATGTTGATAAGGAAAAAGGCGAATTGACGCTTGTTTTTATGGCAGTAGGTTATTCTACAAAACTATTAGCATCATTAAATGAAGGAGATGAAATCCACGATATTGTTGGACCTTTAGGTCAACCAACTCATATTGAAAAATACGGCACAGTTGTTTGCTTGGCTGGCGGTTATGGCGCAGCACCTTGTTATTTGATTGCAAAAGCTTTCAAAGATGCAGGAAACAAAGTTTATATGATTATGGGTGCAAGAAACAAGGATTTAATCTTTTGGCAAGATAAGATGAAAGATGCTTGCACAGAATTATTCATTACAACAGATGATGGAACTCTTGGAGAAAAAGGTTTTGTAACTCAGGTCTTAGATAGAATAATTAAAAATGAAAAAGTTGATTATGCTATAGCTGTCGGTCCTATGCCTATGATGAGAGCAGTGGCGGATTTAACTCGTGATAAAGGAATTTATACTGAAGCTAGCATGAACCCTATCATGGTTGATGGTACAGGTATGTGCGGAGCTTGTAGAGTTACTGTTGGTGGTGAAACAAAGTTCGCATGTGTTGATGGACCGGACTTTGATGCTCACAAAATTGATTTTGATGAAGTTATTAATAGAACAAGAATTTACAAAGATCAAGAAAGAAAACGTTGTGAAAACTGTAATCTTTTAAAACAAGCAGAAAATAAGGAGAAAATATAATGGCTAGAGATATTCCATATTGTCCGTTGATGTCAGCAGGTTCTGATATAGATAAAGTTTGTACACTTGAAAGTTGCGCATGGTATTTACCGAGTGTAAAAAAATGTTCAATGTACATGATGGCTTATAATGCGTTGTTGGAAACAAACGCAAGGCAAAAAGCTGCTCAACAACATAAATAAAGGTATTTATGAAAATAATTGTTTGTATAAAACAAGTCCCGGATACAACAGATATTAAGTGGACTGAAAATAATACTATTCAAAGGGAAGGTGTCGAAAGTGTCATCAACCCTTTTGATGTCTATGCGATAGAAAAAGCTTTACAAATTAAAAAGGCTTTAGATGATGTAGAAATTACAGTACTTACTATGGGGCCAAAGCAGGCAGAAGATATTTTGAGAAAGGCTATTGCATTGGGTTGTGATAGTGCTGTTTTAGTTTCTGATAAAAAGTTTGCGGGAGCTGATACTTATGCAACTGCCAAAACTCTTTCTTCCGCTATCAAAACAAAACTATCTGATTTTGATTTAATCATTTGCGGACAATTTGCGGTTGACGGTGATACAGCGCAGACAGGGCCGGAAATCGCAGCTCAATTAGACATTCCGCAAATAACTTACGTTAAAAATATTGATAGAATTGAAGAAAAATCAATGTATGCACAAAGAGAGCTTGAGGATGGTATTGAAACCGTAAAAATTGATTTCCCGTCGTTAATTTGTGTAGTGAAAAACTTTGATAATCTAACACGTCCTACAATTAACGGATTTAAAAAGGCACAAAATCTTGAAATTGAAAATTTGTCAATGGAAAATGTCGGTTTAACTCCGGAAGATGTAGGAATAAAAGGTTCTCCAACATTTGTAAGTAAGGCTTTTAGACCTCTAAAGAATAGAGAAGCTTGTGTCTTTGTTGAAAATAGTGATGAATTGTTAGCTAAGATTAAAGAGTTTGGGGGTATTGTATAAATGTCTGAAATTATGATTTATGCGCAGGTTACGCAGGACAATTATCTTCATACGGTTGTTTTTGAATTGGCAAATAAAGCTCAAGAATTAGCTAAAAAGTTGAATAATGCAACGGTTTCTGTTTTTTTAATATGTAAAAATGATTTGGCAATTAATTTTAAAGAGGCATTTCAAAATTCAGGTATTGATAAAGTTTATGTTTCTGAAAATAATAGGTTCACACACTATTCTACAGAATTGTTTTCGATTTCTGCGCTAAAAATTATCAATTCTGTTAAGCCGGATATGATTTTGTATGGTGCGACTACTCAAGGAAGGGATTTGGCTCCGAGATTAGCTGCTAAATTACATACTGGCTTGACGGCAGATTGTATTGATTTGGATATCAATGAAAAAGGAATGTTGGCAGCAACACGCCCGACTTTTGGTGGAAAATTGATGGCAACAATTCTTTGTAAAACAACTCCACAAATGGCAACAGTTAGACCAAAGGTGTTTAAGCCGATGGCAGAAAATATTGTTAAAAATGTTGAATATATTTATATAAATCCTGAAATAGAAGATGTTCAAAGAAAAGTTGAATTTGTTGATTTTGCTAAAAATGTTCAGTCTGAAATTAATTCACTAGATAGCGCAAATATTATTATTGCCGGTGGTAAGGGAATGAAGAATGAGACAGGATTTGAATTGTTGAAAAATTTTGCTGAAAAAATAGGAGCAAGCGTAGGAGCTAGTCGAGGAGCGGTTGATATGGGACTTGCGACTGTTGATATGCAAGTTGGACAGACCGGAAAAACAGTAACTCCAAAATTATATATTGCATGCGGAATATCAGGTGCAATTCAACATATAGTCGGAATGCAAGATAGCGATAAGATTATTGCTATAAATACAGATAAAAATGCTCCAATATTTGAACATGCGGATTATGCTTTTGTTGGAGATGTGTTTGAAGTTTTACCAAAATTGCTTGAAACTTTAGATGTTTAGATTTTTCTTAGTGAAAAGTGAGAAGTGAAACGTGAAAAGTCCTTATCGTTATTAATAAGTGAACGGTGAGTGGTGAATAGTGAGTAGAACGTATCAATGAAAATGTTTTCCTCCCTAATGAGACTCTGCCGAACAAAAGGTGACTAAATGTCACGTTTTGTGAGAGGTAATTTAGGTGGGTGCTATTAGGGAAATTTATAATTACAAGCTTTCACCCATCTGTCCTACGGACATCTTCCCTATGACAAATAGGGAAGAATTAGGGCAACTACTTGAAAAACATCAAAAAATTTGTTAAAATGGAGATGTTGACAGAGAATAGAGAGGAATTTTTATGAAAAAGAGATTTTTTAGTTGCATCGGGGGGGGGGCAATGCTCGCATAACCTCTCATAATCAAGGTTTTAGCTTGATTAAAGCTTTTAATAATCTCGCCCTTTGGGGAGAGAAGAAATTTGTTAGTGAGCTAAAGCGAACTTATAAATTTCAGAGAGGGGTTAATAATAGACTGGATTGCCACGCTAACCAAACTAGAATATTATCAAAAGAATTCAGTTTTGTTGCAGGTGACTACGTGCGTAGCACCGCTCGCAATGATGTAAATTGTCATACTGAGGACAACAGTCCGAAGTATCGCATGGTTGGTGAAATTTTATCAATATTGCGATCTTTCGCAGTGCAAACACGAATATTTGCAAAAGAATGCAATATTATTGCAGTGGGCTACGTGCGTAGCACCGCTCAAGATGACGAGAATTTAAATAGATTGCGCAACAAGTGCGCAATGACATGTGATTTGTTCCCTCGCCCATTTGGGGAGAGGGTTAGGGAGAGGGGCTACTTAGCTGCTTCGCTTCTTAGCCGCCTTGCAGCCTTTACATTGGCGGAGGTTTTAATCACTCTCGGAATAATCGGTGTAGTTGCAGCGTTAACTATTCCAACCCTTATGGCAAATTATAGAAAATCTGTTGTTGAAAAGAAAATTTATACGACTTACAACATTTTGCAAAATACTGTAAGAATGTCTGCGGTTGATAATGGAGATCCTTTGTTTTGGAATTTAGATAATTGGAACAGTGATATTTTTGAACAATATTTTGCACCTTATTTAAATATTGTTAAACGTTGCAAAACAACTAATTTTGAAGAAGATGACTGCGATACAATTGTTTATAATATCAATGGAAATTCTTCTGTTACCTATAGTTATAAATATATTTTGAGTAATGGAGTCGGAATTATGTTTAGACCTGGCGGAACTATTGGTACAACGGGTAGACGTGGCACTTTTTTAATTGATACAATGAGTGGTAAAACGAGAGTAGTTGGAAAAAATGTTTTTCCATTTAATTTGGTTGTATATGACGATAAATATTATGTTACATCCAAATCTGATTATATGAAAAGTGATGATTTTTGTAAGGATAATAAAAATACATTGATAAGAGTTTGTAAATCCGGAGTTTGGGGAAATAGAGGTACAGCATTCGGGATTGGATGTACTGCTCTGATTGAATGCAATAATTGGCAAATTCCAAAAGATTATCCGGTAAAATTCTAGTTCAATAATTCATTTACATCAACAGAAGTTTTTAATTTCAATGCAAAGATGTCGTTACGAGTGAAATCTTTCATTTTGACGGCATCTTTTTCTGTTGTTACGATTATTCCATCAGGAAGTTCTTCTTCCGTATAAATGTGGTGGTCGTCAAAATCTATTGTTTGTTTAATCTTATAACTATCCAAAAATTGATAAAATTGTTTTGGTTGCCCAATTGCACAAATTGCATTGATTTCAGAATTGTCAGCAAGTTTTTCACCTGTTTTAATATTATAAACATAATCAGGTTCTGTGTTGCAAACTGTAGTTTTAACATTCATTTTTTTTGACATAATTTTAGCTAATTTTTCTGCACGAGAATGATCAATATCTTTGCTTACAACAACAAGCCTGTCTATTCTTGAAAAAGCTTCCATTCCTTCTCTCAATGGTCCTGCAGGAAGAAGTTTTTCGTTGCCAAAACCCATTTTACTGTCCATCAAAACGATGTCCAAATTCCTGTACAATTTTCTATGCTGAAAACCATCATCAAGAATAATTTTTGTTGCACCAAATTTTTCTACTGCAAATTTTGCACCTTCATAGCGGTTTTTTGTAGTTATAACAATTACTCCATTTGAGTTTTGAGCAAGCCAAAAAGGTTCATCACCTGCTAATTTAGCGTTATAAAAAATCTTTTCACCATCAGAAATTACATTAATATTTTTGTTAGAAAGTTTTCCGCCATAACCTCTTGAAATGATTGCGACTTTTTCTCCATTTTGAATTAAATATTTGGCAATTTCTGAAACAACAGGGGTTTTACCAACTCCACCGGTTGTGATATTCCCGACAGAAATTACGAAAGCATTCACTTTTTTAGGTTTTAATAATCCATTATCATATAATTTGTTTTTTAAACTACTGCCAATTCCATAAAATATTGAACCAAATTCCAATAATTTTACGAACAATCCCTTTGCGGTTTTGTCATAGTGAATTTTAGTTATTTCTGTTTTGAAATTCATTAGAACATCAATCTCCAAAGTAAAAATCTCTTGTTCAATTTTTCAGAAAATTTTCTCAAATTACAAGTTGTTTCTCTGGTATCTTCGATGATTGATTGTAATTCTGTTTTCTTTTCTGGTGTTAATTTGTTAACTGTATTCAATGTTGTCGAGATATCAACCATTGCAGTATTAACATTTGCAACTGCTCTGTTTATATCTTTTTTCAACTGATCATCTTTTGTCATAGAATTTACGTAACCACTGATTTCATTAACATTATGAGTGATTGCACGCAAATCCTCTGCCATTTCTTCAGCTTCTTTTTCGTTGCCAATAATTTTATTCAAGTTTTGAGAAAGCTTATCAACAGAATTTGCTGTAGACATCACTGTAGTCTTGAATTGCGGGTCGCCAATAATGTTGTTGATATTGTATGACAACATATTAAAATCGGTTGTTGCTTTATCCATCATAACCATTAATTGTTTCAAGTCGCTGCTGGAATCATCAATCAAGTTGTTAAGTTTGCCCATCGTAATACTTGTTTGTCCGGTTAGAGAGTTGATATTTTTTACAGACATCTTCAACTCAGCAATAACCTGATCTGACAACAAATTGTTAATCTTTTTGTTAGTTTCTGTTAAAGATTCTGCAGCTCTGTATTGCCAATCCATAAAGTCTGCAATTCTCATTGGCTCAACAATAGTATAAGGTGATGTTTGTTTTGGATATGGTAATGTAATGTCATCCAAAGTAGAAATTAAAAGTTTGTTTGTGCCTTTTTCTCTAACAACTTTACCTTTCAAAAACTCCGGCAAAATCAATCCTGGTAGGTTGATTACATAATCAATTTTATATGCGTAATTTGTTTTAATTCTGTCTTTTACTAAATAAGGAATGATATCTTTTGATACAACCTCAATATTTTTGATTTTCCCGACATCGTAATATTCTTTATCCAATTTCATCTGAACATTGTCGTCTTTATAAAGAATGTCCTTGTTTAACATTGGGATATAAACAGTTCTAATCTTGGGCGGTGTAATTTCCAAAAACAATTCTCCAATTAAACCTGATTGTTGAATTGAAAAAGTCGAAGCTTTAGGAATTTCTACATTTGGATCTGTTATAACAAATTTAACCTTAACATAGCTATTTTCGCCATCAATAACAGGGGTAATTTCTTCTACCTGTCCAACTCTTAACCCCATCATCTGCACTCCGGCTCCAGGACGCATTCCGTTCACGTCTTTAAATTGGACTTCAACCCTGTCAGCTGAAGAAAAAGTTCTTCCTTTAACCTTAAAAACAACACCTATTAGTAATATTAAAGCCAAAAGTGTTAAAAGTCCTACTTTAAAAGATGATGAAAATTTCATTTTGTCGCCCTTCCTGTTTGAAATTATTGTATCAAAAACAAATAAAGAGGGCAAGAAACTTACAGATTATAGGTAGTTTGCCAAAATATTTCTTACGTAGTTTTGAGTTTCTTTGTACGGAGGAACTCCTGAATACTTGTCAACGGCATTTGGTCCTGCATTATAAGCTGCCAATGCCAAAATAACGTTACCATTATATTTGTTTAGCATGGATTTTAAATATTTAACTCCACCCTCTACATTTTGAACCATGTTATAAGGATCTTGAACTCCTAAATTTTTTGCGGTAGACGGCATCAATTGCATTAATCCCATTGCGCCGGCTTTTGACTTCGCTTTAGGGTTAAAACCTGATTCTTGTTTGATTAAAGCTTGAACTAATTTTGCGTCAACATCATATTTTTTAGAAATTTGATTTACTACATTTAAAACTTGAGATTTCGTAGAAGTTTTATTAACAGATGGAATATTTGATTGTAACGCAGCAGCTTCTTGTAATGCTTTATCAAGGCTAATTTGCGGATTTTCTTTAATTATGCTTGCATTAACTTGTTTTAATTGAGGATTTAATAATAAAGTTCCAAAGTTAGATTTAGTAGTTGTTTGCAAAACTTTTTCGAACGATGGAGAATTTATTTTTCCATTGTTTGGGTAAATTGCATCAAGCGGATTTTGTGGCTCTTGGTTAATGCTGTTAACTCTGTTGTTAAGTTG
The DNA here is from genome assembly GCA_001765415.1 of Candidatus Melainabacteria bacterium MEL.A1. GTDB lineage: Bacteria > Cyanobacteriota > Vampirovibrionia > Gastranaerophilales > Gastranaerophilaceae > Stercorousia. Next base: position 457,416 of record CP017245.1, on the reverse strand, counting down.
CGCATATCTTTGCATAGCCTGCGTTTGTCCACCTGAATTTAATAAATTTTGTATAAATTGTGAGAACATTGTTTCCCTCTGAAAAAATTTTTCTACCTAATCTTACAATTATATTTTACACTGATGAATTGAGTTGTATATCATTCTAATTAATGATTTTTTGCAAAATGTCAAACAGAATAAACACCCTTCCTTATGATGAAAGGTGGGGATGACTACTATTACGTAAAAATAGATTGTGAAAATATTTTTAACAAATATACATGCAATCACCGTAAGAGAAAAATCTGTATTTGTTTTCTATAGCTTCTTTATAAGCTTCAAAAATAAAATCTTTTCCAGCTAAAGCACTCACTAACATTAACAAAGTTGATTTTGGTAAGTGGAAATTTGTGATTAAGTTGTCAATGACTTTAAATTCATATGGTGGGTAAATAAATAATTCTGAGTGATCGTGGCATGCTTTGATGCAACCAAATTTTTTGTATGCAGTTTCAAGAGTTCTAACAGTTGTAGTTCCTACGGCTACAATTTTTTTTCCTTCTGCTTTTGCTCGGTTTATTTGTTCAGCTGCTTTTTCAGAGATTTCAAAAGTTTCCGAGTGCATTTTGTGGTTTTCAACGTTTTCGCACTGAACCGGTCTAAATGTTCCAAGTCCCACATTTAGCGTTACATAAGCAAGCTCTACCCCCTTATTTTCTAATTTTTTTAGAATTTCTTTTGTAAAATGTAATCCCGCAGTAGGTGCTGCTACAGAGCCTTCGTCTTTAGCATAAACTGTCTGATAACGTTCAAAATCGAGTTTTTTCAAATCCTCATTAGGAATTTTTCTTTCGATATATGGTGGAAGCGGTATATTACCGTTTCTGTGCAAAACATCAAGAACATTATTGCCATTAAAAATTAATTCAACGAGCCATTCTCCATTTTCTTCCAATCGTTTGATGGCTCTAACAGACAATTCGTCACTAATTTTTATTATAGTATCAGGCTTAACTCTTTTTGATGGTTTTATTAAAACTTCCCAATTCTCATGTTCGTCTTGCATTTTTGAATTTTGTTTTAATAAGAATACTTCAATTTTTGCACCAGTATCTTTATGACCGATTAGTCTGGCCGGAAGAACTTTTGTGTTATTCATCACAAGTAATGTGTTTGGCTCAATTAAATCAACAATGTCATAAAAATGCTTATGAGAAATGGTTCTATCCTTTCGGTTTAGAACCATCATTCTTGAATTATCTCTTTTGTCTGCCGGCATTTGAGCAATTAATTCTTCCGGCAAATTGTAATCATATTCCGATATTAGCATTGTTTTACTCTTTTGATTTAATTTGTTTTGCGCCTGCAAGATCTGAATCGCTAGCCAAAACTTCTGTTCTAGCTTGTTCTGCATCAATTTGCTTGTTAACAATTACCGTTTGAAGAATTTGAATAATGTTACTTGTTACAAGGTATAGCAAAACACCTGCCGGAATAGGAATGATTATGAATGTACCGATAATCATAATTGGCATGAATGTTCCCATTGATTTTTGGATAGCTTCTTGTGTTGGATCAGTAGCTCCATCCTTAGGTTTGTTTGTAGCCATCATAATCTTTTGTGATGCAAACATTGTTAGTGCAAATAATGCAATTAAAACAAATACATCCCAGTGGAATGCTCTTGATGCAACGGTTGTTGGAACTGATGCTGCGAGAACGCTACCTTCTTTTTTGAATGTAATATTTTCAATTTCTTTGTTAGACATATCAGTAACTGCAATTTCAGCTTTTTCGATTTGGTCTAATTGAGCAAATTTCAAATCTAAGTGATCAAGGTCAATTTTGAAATCAACAGTTTCGCCAGGTTTAAATTTCCCTTGAATTTCAATAGCTTTTGCAGGATTTTTAACTTTTACGTTATCAAGAGTTTCGTTTGGTAAATAAACTTTAGCAGTTTTGCCGATAGTGAATGTGTCACCTTGAGAAACTCCGAAAGTTCCGTCATAAGAACGACCGGCAGTAGCTCTTAATGTTGTATCAAGTCTGCCTAAAAATCCGAAAGATGCGTCGCCTGCAATTTGAATAAATTGTGGACTCATCAAAGCGGAATATAATAAAATGAAAATTGGTAATTGAATTAACAATGGTAAACATCCGCCCATTGGGTTAAACTTATGTTCTTTGTAGAACTCCATAAGTTTTTGCTGCATTTTTTGCGGATCGTTTTTGTATCTGTCTTGAATAGCCTTGATTTTAGGTTGCAAAGACTGCATCATTTTCATAGAACGTTGTTGAGATACATTCAAAGGCCACATAGCAAGTCTGATTACAACAGTTAATAATATAATTGCAAGTCCATAGCTGCCAACAATGGAAGCTATTGCTTTTAAAGCTTCAATAGTTAAAGTAGTAAAATCCAATTTCCCTAATCCTCATTTAATAGTGTAAAATCTCTCAACCAAAACTTTATTATAAAAATATGGTTAAGTCAATAAATTGTAAACATATGATTTATATATAGTTGAAGTTTGTAATTAAAAATTTTTTCAAAAAAGCACTTGACTATAAAAATTTTTTATAATACACTTAATTTTGTCAGCAGTGACGGGATGTGGCGCAGCTTGGTAGCGCACCTCGCTTGGGACGAGGGGGTCGCACGTTCAAATCGTGTCATCCCGACCATTTAGAAAAGAGAACCCTAAGGTTCTCTTTTTTTATTAATATTTTATGTGGTTTTATGAAAATTCAAAAAATAATGCAAAAAAATAGAACATTAAAAGATATTAGAAGAGTCAAATCTTATCCATCAAAATCTAGTAATTCTTTTATGGATAAAAAACAAGGGGCTGAGTTTCCTACTATTGTTATTTCTGGTACAGAAATGCAACAATATGCTAAAGTCATAAAAGAAAAGATAAATAATTGGAAAAGGATATTTGGAGATTTTTAAATTTATTTTTCTAGTTTAGAAAACATGTCTTTTGTTGCGCCACAGATTGGACATTCATAAGTATCGGGTAGGTCTTCAAATTTTTTGCCTTCTTTTTCTTCATCGTAAATCCACTGGCATACATCACATTGATATTTCATATTTTTCTCCTTTGTGTTATAATTAATACATTATGAAACATATTTTTGAAACTAAAGTTTATTACGCAGATACAGACGCTTATGGCGTTGTGTGGCATGGAACGTATTTGAGATGGATGGAAAAAGGTCGTGTAGATTTATGCGATATGTTAGGTTTAGACTTGGTTGCTATGAAAAATAACGACGTTCTTCTTCCTGTCGCAAATATGAATGTTCGCTACAAGGCTTCTGCTCGTTTGGATGACGATATTATTATTGAAACATGGATTGAAAAATTCAATAGCCTATCAGTTACGTTCGGTCAACTTATCAAATCTAAGAAAGATGAGAAAATTTATATTAAAGCCGAATTTGATGTGGTCGCAATAAATGAAGCTGGCAAATTATATAGAAGAATGCCGGAAGTTGTTACTTCTGCATTGCAAAAGGCTATGGAACAATAGGAGTTAAGAGATGTCCGGTGTTCGTTTAAACAAATATATTGCATCTTCAGGACTTTGTTCTCGCAGGAAAGCAGATGAATTGATTGAACAAGGTGTTGTTGCTGTTAATGGTAAAGTTGTTAAGGAATTAGGATATCTTGTGCAAACTAAGGATAAAGTTTTTGTGAATAAAAAACTTATTCATCCTGCAAAACATTTATACTACAAGTTTTATAAACCTGCCGGTTATATTACTACTTGCGAAGATGAAAAAGGTCGCAAGACTATTTATGATATTTTACCGGAAAGCTTAAATAATTTGAAACCAGTAGGAAGATTGGATAAGGATTCAACTGGTCTTTTGATTTTGACAAATGATGGTGATTTAATTAATGAATTAACTCATCCGTCAGTAAAAGTTCCAAAAATCTATATTGTTACTGTTAATTCTGCGGTTCATAGAAAAGATCTTGAACAGATGGCGAATGGTGTTGAAATAGAACCGAACAAGATGGCTTATGCAGATATTCAAGTGTTGGAAATTGATAATAAACACACGGAAATGCAGATTACTTTGTATCAAGGAATGAACAGACAAATTAGGAAAATGTTTGAGTATTTCGGTTATGAAGTTAAGGTCTTGAAAAGAGTACAACATGCAACAATTCGTTTAGATGGTTTAAAACGAGGAGATGTAAAACCGCTTAAACCTGCGCAGATTAAAGAATTAAAAAATTTTTTAAACAGGATTTCAAAATGATTAAATTCGCTCTTTGTGGGAATATTGCTTCCGGCAAGTCTACTGTACAAAAATTTTTAGAATGTAATGGGTATAAAGTCTTGGATACTGATTGTGTTGCGCATAAGCTTTTGACAGTAAAAAATAAAGCTCTTTCAGATGAATTTGAAAAATATGATGTATTTGAGGATGGAGAGTTTTCAAGAGCAAAATTAGGAAAACTTGTTTTTGAAAATCCTGAATTAAAAAAGAAATTAGAAAATATTTTACATCCGCAAATAAGAGAAGAAATTAAGAAATTTTTTGAACAAAATAAAGACGAAAAATACTTGTTTGTCGGAATTCCATTGTTGTTTGAGGCAAATATGACGGATTTGTTTGACAAAATAATTTTTGTTTATACAAATGATGAAATAAGGTTGAAAAGGCTTTTGCTTCGAAACGGTTATACGTTGGACTATGCAAAAGCCAGAATAAATTCACAAATGCGACAAGAGGAGAAAGCTCAAAAATCCGATTATGTAATAAACAATAACGGAAGTATTGAGGAATTAAATCATCAGCTGATTAAGCTATTTGAACAAATCCGCTGATTTTGGAATTGTTTGCTGCATATTTTCTGTATGCAACTTTGTCTGATGTGTTGCCTTCGATTGTTTGAATAGAACCATCAGCAAAAACTTTATCTACAACTCCGGTATGAGAGTGAGAGAAAATTACGATGTCACCCGGTTTTACATTACTTTTTATCGTAGAGGCTTTGTTTTTAGAAGAAACATCTAAATAGCATCCGTTTTTCTTACCCCATTGTTTCAATCCGGCAACGCTAGATGAACCAAAACCTGCCGGAACAGATTTTCCATTTGCTCGGAATGCTTCTCTTGTAACGTAAGTTACAAAATCTGCGCACCATGCTTCTGTTCTTCCACCGGTAAATTTTTTGTATGAACCGTCACTTTCCTTGTATCCGATGTATTTTTTAGCAGTTGCAACAATGTCATTTCCCATATTTCCGCTTAATCTTGTTGATTGAGTTAAGTTGCCGAAGTTGCTAAAATTGAATGGTGTTGTGTTGTTCAATTTATTATTAAATATAGAGAAAATATTTGTATTTAATTGTGGCATTGGTGGTACAATTGAATAATTGAAACCTGTTAAAAAAGGATTTGGGAGTGCAAACAAATTGAAATATGCGTTGTTAGTATTAAATACATTCGCATAGTTATTTGTTGCAGAATTTTGAGTATTTATATTGACTTTTTTTATGTCAACAAGTCCCATAGTATCCCCTAATTTTCCTCTATATTTATATAAAGTATTTTGGAGAAATGAAATTGCTAATTTTGTTACGAAATGTTAAACGGGAATAAATACATAACTTCTGTCTGTTTTAAGAATTTCGTCTTCTAATTCATCACTGCAAGCTTTACCATTACCTAATGCAACAGTAACATGCCCGTCTTCACATATATGTTTTGTTTCTCCTTTCTCGTTTTTGCAAATTTCGTTTGCATCATAAACGATTACGGAACCTTTAGGCAGTGAAGCCAATTCGTCTGCTTTTACTTTTACTTCTTTAAAGTTATCGTTAGCTCGCAAAATGTATTTGCAGTATTCGCCGTTCCCGTCAATGTAAGGTCCAAAACCGCTTTTTACCATTGCTTGTTTTACGTATCTTGCACATAGTGGGTTGTTTGGATCTCTGTCGGTTGGAAGTCCCGCAACAACATTTTCTGCAAGTTTTTCTCCCTTTTCTTTGTTATAATTAACTCCGTGAATTAGGTTTGGTTTTAATGTTTCTGTTTTGACTTTTGTTGTTGCAGTTGTTTCTGTTGAATGTGCAACTGTTAGAAAATCTTCTAAATTAGAAACCTGCTCTTTTTGATAATTTGCTAAGGAATTTATTTGATTAAATATATTGTTTTGATAACTATTTTGAAAAATAGAATTATTGTAATTTGGCATTGATTGTGGAATTTGCCAAATATTGTTTGTAAAAAAGTTGTTACCTGAAAAATTATTCACAGGCATGATTGAATTTATGATATTCATAAACGGATTAAAACAGCTCATGAACATATTGTTATAGTTGCTAAAATAACTATTAAACCACATAACCTTTTTACCTAATCCTAACCTTATTTATATAAAGAAATTTTTTCATGAATAATTGCGTATTTTGTAAATTAATGTAAATTTGGTTAAAGAATTTATAGATTTGTGCCGAAAAAATACTTGAGGTTAGTTTATGTACGATAATATTACAATTTTTTATAAAGATGCAGAGATTTTAATTACTCCTTTTTCCGCAGGGAGAGTAATTAAGTTGCTAGAAAAAAGAATTGCAAATGGGGAAGAAACTGCGCAAAATTATACGTTTTTGGCGGATGCTTATTCAATAAAAAAAGATAGTAAAAAAGCTTTCAAATACATACTTAAAGCAAAGAAAATTGATCCTGATTATTATTACGCTGATGTTGTTGCTATTTCGATTTTGAATGAAGAAGGTAAATTTTCCAAAGCAGAATATTATGCGAATGATTTGTTAGAAAAAGCTCCTGAAGATTATTATTTAGGAAATACTTTCGCAGCTGTGGTTTATGTTAATCCAGGTTTTAATGGTAGAAAAAAGAAAGTTGTTCAAAAACTCGCAGAAAAAATTCTTGCTCATGAGGATGACGGTTCTTTTAAATACTTAAACTGTTGTATTTTTGTTTATCAAGATGTTTTTTTTGATTTTGATATGGCTTTAAAATACTGGGTAAAAGCGTTTAAAAGAAAACCTGTTATGATGCTAACTTTAGAATGGTTAATTTCTATTATTTTTCTTGTTTTTCAAGCAATAATTACAAAGTTTAAATTAAATGTAACTTATACTCAGTGCATTAATTGGGTTAGATTTTTTATGAAAAAAGAGCAATATTATTACTTTGTTTCAAATCCGTATTGCACGGATCTATCTCCTGAAAAGATGTTAGAATGTATTGATAAAGCAATAAAAATTAATCCATTGCCCCTATATAGAATTAGAAAAGGTGAGATTTTGTTTGGTATTGGCGAACATTACCAAGAGACGATTGATATTTTAAAAGATGTTTTGGAAGAAGACAGTTGTTATAAAGAATGTTATAAAATTATATCATTGAGTTATCTTGAATTAAAAGATTATCCAAACGCTTTAAGGTATATAAATCTTGCGATTTTGAACAGTCAAGATGATGAATATTTATATGAATTGAAATCCAAAATTCTGAAATATTTGAACAAACCGGATGAGGCTATGAATGTTTTGTTGAAGTTTTATGAAAACTATCCTGATGATATGGAAATAGAAGATAACCTTGCATTGGAGTATGAAAAAAGAGGAGAACATAATAAAGCTATAAGTTTTATAAACAAATCTCTTTTGAAAGAAAAAACGAGTGACAAATATCAAGGTAAAGCAACGATTTTGTTTAGGTTGGAACGATATGAAGATGCAATAAATGCAGCCGAAAAATCAATTGAACTGGAAGAAGATGGAGCTGCGTATTACTGGATGGCATTGGCTTATGGTAGATTAGAACAATATTCAAAAGCTCTAACTGCAATTAACAAATCTATTTTGTTAGATGGTGGTGATATGTGGAGTTATAAAATTCAATCTGAAATATTGGGAGCTTTAGGAAATAGCAAAGCAGCAGAAAAAGCCTACAAAAAAGCTCGAGAATTGGGGTTGGATGAATAATTTGATTACATATCTTGAAAATGGTATAAAAATATGTTATGATAGCAATGTATAGTAAAATTTGGAGGTTTTTTGAACGTGAAAGAGTCTTATTTTGGCAGTCATAAGGGGTTTACTCTTGCTGAGGTTTTGGTTACATTAGGTATTATTGGGGTTGTCTCTGCAATGACTGTCCCAACATTGATGCAAAATTATCAACGACAAAGTTACGTAACTCAGTTGCATAAGGTTTATAATGAGTTTAGCCAAGCAGCTGAAAGGTATAAAAATGATAATAACTATCTAAATTTAAGTGAATCAAGAGTTAGAGGTAATGCGGATGAGTTAAAAAGATTTTTTAACTCTTATTTTAAAGTAGTGAAAGATTGTGGAACTAGATATACTCCTTGTTTTGCAAGTGAGTATAGGTCTCTGTCAGGGACAACAAATAAAATATCAAACGGACAATGTAATGTCGTAGTTGTTTTGGCAAGTGGAGCAGCAATATGTGCAGATTCTGCTACTATGCAGGATGTTGATATTGAAGGTTCTGAAGATAAAGTAACAAGTTCAAATCACATAGGAAGTGGTGGGGATGTTATTGCCATAGAAGTTGATATTAATGGTACAAAAGGTCCAAATATATATGGTAGAGATTATTTCTCATTCCAAATAGATAGAAATGGACAAGTTTTTGACAAATTTTATGCTGCAAATGGAAATGCTGCAAAATTTGATGTAAATCATCCGGATAATGGTTTGTTTGGTAAAATTATCGCTGATGGTTGGCAGATGACATATTAGTTATTTTTTTTAGAAATAAAATAAAAATCGTGGATTTATTCCACGATTTTTTATTGTGCAAATCTTCTAGTTTTTTGTTATCTTACACAGCTTCTTCTTGATTTTTGAATTGCATTTCGTATAAATATCTATATTTACCGTTTTCTATATTCATCAATTCTTCGTGAGTTCCAAGTTCTGCAAGTCTGCCTTCGTCTACAACTGCAATTCTATCTGCATTTTTGATTGTTGATAATCTGTGTGCAATAACAAATACTGTTTTGTTTTGAATTAAGTTGTCAAGGGCTTTTTGAACAATAGCTTCGGATTTGTTGTCAAGGGCAGATGTTGCTTCATCCAAAATAACTATTGGAGCATCTTTTAACATAGCTCTTGCGATTGCTACACGTTGTCTTTGACCGCCAGATAGAGTAGTTCCTCTTTCTCCAACGAATGTGTCTAGACCGTTTTCTAGGGAATGAGCAAATTCATCAAGGTGTGCCATTGCAACAACCTTTTTTATTTCTTCTTCTGTTGCATCTTCATTACCCATCAAAATATTTTCTTTGATAGTGCCTGAGAATAAGAAATTATCTTGGAATACGAATGAAATATTTTGTCTTAATTCATCAAGATTAAAGTTTCTGATATCAACTCCGTCAAAGTCTATTTCGCCGGATGTTACATCATAAAATCTAGGTAACAAGCTAACAACTGTACTTTTTCCACCACCTGAATTGCCGACAAGTGCGATAGTTTCTCCTTTGTTAACGTGTAGAGAAAAATCTTTCAATACCGGAGTATCTTGTTCGTATTCAAAGTTAACGTTTTTAAAGTCAATTGATGAGTTTAGACCATTCAATTTTACAGGGTTTGCAGGTGAGTGGATTTGAGGTTTTAAGTCAAACAATTCAAATACACGGCTCATTGCAACAAATACACCTTGTAAATTTGTTAAAGTGTTACCTAATGTTTTTGTCGGTTTGTATAACAATAATAGTGAAGTCACGAATGATGCGAAACTTCCGGCAGTCATTTGACCTGATAAAATCAAGTGGTTGCCGTATGCCATAACAAGAGCAATACCGATTGAACATACAAAATACATAATAGGTGACATCCAGCCTACACGTTTCGTCAAAGACATTGCAAGATGGAATTGTTCCAAAATTTGACTATCAAATTTCTGGTTTTGATCTTCTTGTAAATTATATGCTGTCATAATTTTGTTGCCGGCAAATGTTTCATTAAAGTTTGTGGTCATATTACCACCAACAACCATTGTTGCATTAGAAACTTTTTTAATTCTTTTTCTAATCAGTGTAACTGGAGTGATGGCAATTGCCATTATTGTAACGCCAATAATGGCTAACTTCCAAGAGTTGTATAACAAAACTCCAACAAGTCCGATTAAGCCAAAGAATGTCGCAATGAAAGATTTTAGCATATCAATAATGTTTCTAGATGCTGTATCCGGGTCAGATAAAAACCTTGTTAAAACAATACCGGATGAGTTTACATCAAAGAATTGCGGATCCATTGAAGTTAATTTCTTAAACAAATCCTTTTTCAAAGACATAGAAATTTTTTGTCCTGTCCAGTCTGTTAAATAGTTGCTTAAATACTTTAAAACTCCTTGAAATAGTGCAAAACCAACAATTCCGAATGGAATTATTGCAGCTAAAAATGCTTGAGAATGAATAGAAATCCCAAAGAAATTCCAAGTATGTTCTGGGTTCCCATTTACAACAAAATCAAGATATGGTTTTAGAGCAAGAGCAACAACACCATCCAATAATCCCAGAGGTACTGCAATAATTAGGTTTATTATAGCTCTTGGTAATACCGGCTTGATGTATGGAAAAATTTTGCCAAGTAAGTATTTATAGTTGAACGCATCTTTTGACATTGTGTCTTTTAATTTGTAGTTATAATCCATGTATATTCCCTTCTTATGTCTGATTAATATTATCTCATGAAAAAATATTTTGTGCTATATTGCATATTAAGGAATTATAAGGAGACAAAATGAGAATTTGTGTAATCGGAACAGGTTATGTCGGATTAGTTGCAGGCACTTGTCTTGCAGATATGGGAAACGATGTTATTTGTGTAGATAATGATTTAGAAAAATTAATAAAATTAAATGATGGCATTGTTCCGATTTATGAGCCGGGTTTGGAAGAGCTTATTAAAGCTAATGTTACAGAGGGGCGTTTGAAGTTTTCGTCTGATTTAGATAATGCTGTAAAGCAATCTTTAGTTTGTTTTATTGCTGTTGGAACTCCGCAAGGACAAGATGGTGCTGCAAATATGCAATATGTTATGGATGTTGCAGAAGGTATCGGAAAATCAATAGACGGGTACAAGGTTATTGTTGATAAATCAACTGTCCCTGTTGGTACGGCTGATAAGGTTACAGAAGTTATAAAAAAATATTATGATGGTGAGTTTGACGTTGTTTCAAATCCTGAATTTTTAAAACAGGGTGCTGCGGTAGATGATTTCTTAAAACCAGATAGAGTTGTAATCGGTTCAAATTCTCCTAAAGCAACCGCAATTATGCAAGAAGTTTATGCACCATTTTTTAGAACCGCAAGTCGTTTTGTAATAATGGATGTAAAATCTGCCGAAATGACAAAATATGCCGCAAATTCGTTTTTGGCTATAAAAATTTCTTATGCAAATGAAATCGCAAATATTTGCGAAGCGGTTGGTGCTGATGCTGAGATGGTCAGAATTGGAATGTGTTCTGATAAAAGAATTGGTTCACAATTTCTATTTCCAGGATTGGGGTATGGTGGAAGTTGTTTCCCAAAAGATGTTATGGCTTTAATGAAAACTGCAAAAGATAATAATTGTACATGTCGTTTGATTGAAGCTGCTGATGAAATTAACAAAGAGCAAAGAGTAATATTCATAACAAAGATTTTGCAACGTTTTGGAATGAACCTTGCAGGTATGACATTTGGTGTTTGGGGATTAACTTTTAAACCGAAAACAAATGATATGAGGATGGCTCCATCTATTACAATTATTAATGCTTTGTTAGGATTTGGAGCAAGAATAAAAGTTTATGATCCAAAAGGTTTTGAACAGGCGAAAAATGTATTTGGTGATAGAGTAATTTATGCTAACAATTCTTATGATGCTTTAAAAGATGCGGATTGTATGTTACTTTTAACTGAATGGAATGAATTTAGACGACCAGATTTTGACAGAATAAAAGGTTTGATGAAATCTCCGGTTATTTTTGATGGAAGAAATCAATATGATGCTGAAAGATTAAAACAACGAGGTTTTGAATATCATTGTATTGGTAAAAGAGGCTAAGCCTTAATTATAAAGGAAGATTTGAAAAGGCATCTAATTTGCCGTCATCAATGGAGTGACCACCCTCTTTTAATTTTACTATTCCTCTTAAATTATTTATTTGTTTTGAGAGGTTTTCAGTAGAAGTTGGGGGAACAACACTATCTTTTATTGAATAAATCATATATGTTGGAGCGTTATTCTTTTTTATTGTCTGTTTTAAGTTTAAAATATTTTCCAAACTATTGAAGATAAATGGAATTTTTTTCAAAACAAACTTTACGATTTTAGGGAGTTTTACCATATTCCCTTTAGTTATATTGTTAAATTCATCTTTTAGTGAATTTATTGGAGATATAAGTACCAAAAATTTACAGTTTTCACCTGCAGCTACGGCTGTTTCAAGAGCCGGAAAACCTCCTGCGCTATATCCTACAACCCCAATGTCATTTATATTTTGACTTTTAAGGTGTTTGATTGCCATGTCTGCTGTGTTTTGAATTGATTTTGTTGTCAGCTTTTCAGTGTTGTTTCCAAAATTGCCATATTCACAAGACAAAATACCGTAACCCTTGTCAATAATTCTTTTATACAAAGCTTGGTTTGACGTTACGTTTTGCCCAATTCCATGAAAGAAAATAATATATTTTTTTTCATTATATGGGTTGATATCCATTGCGTGCAAAACATGGTCGCCAAATTTTTTCTTAACTACTTTTAAATTAGGTTCAAGACTTCTATCAATAGCATGCCATCTTGTTTTAGAAACTTGGGCAAAACGATCAAAAGTCTTGTTAATGTAGTTTTTAAATGGCGGAATTTTGTTAATCTCTAGCCCTTTAAAATTTGGGTTATAATTAGATTGATAGTTGTTAGATAAAATTGGGGTAATCATTACACATACACCTATATACACAAAAAGCACCTCTAATGGTGCTTTCTCTTTTTATTTATAAATAAATGGGCATGAAGAGACTCGAACTCCCACGCGTTAGCACTAGTTCCTAAGACTAGCGTGTCTACCATTCCACCACATGCCCATATTTAATTTTCAATGTCTTTGATATAGAGCGTGTTTACCCCTCTCACTCGACTTGACATTTAGTCAACTCTCGTTCGGCAGAGTACCACATGCCCATATTCAATTTTCAATTGACTTGAAGTTGCGCCAACTAAGACTGGCTGCATAACTAATCTTATACAGAAAATTTTTCAATGTCAAGAACATTTATTTAATCTTTTCCGGATGAGCTGAATTTGAAAGTATTATTTCGTAATACTCGTTTTTGTCAATATTTACTCCCATATTTTTGGGATCTGCAAATTTTTTCTTTTTATTTTTGTTTAATAATTTTTTGTAATCGCTTGCCATAATTGGATTATATTACAAAATTTTAAAAACTGCTTGAATTTTTTCAAGATTTGTTTTAGGATAATTATACGTGCGTCGGTGTATTTGTGGAACGCCGATTTAAAAAAGGAATTTTAAATAAAGTACGAAATATAAAATATAAAGGAATTGTGAAATGAACCCTATTATTGATGAATTAGAAAAATCTTATTTGAAAGAAAACACTCCGGATGCAAATCCTGGTGATACTGTAAAAGTATTTGTAAGAATCGTTGAAGGTAACAAAGAAAGAATCCAGGCTTTTGAAGGTACTGTTATTAAAAAACACGGTTCTGGTGTTAATAAAACTATTACAGTTAGAAAAGTATTTCAAGGCGTTGGCGTAGAACGTGTATTCTTGCTAAACTCTCCAAGAATTGATAAAATTACTGTTCTTAGAAAAGGTGATGTAAGACGTTCTAAACTTTACTATTTGAGAGAACGTTCTGGTAAGGCAACTCGTATCAAGGAAAAAATTGAAAAAAGATAAGCTTCACATACACTGGTATCCCGGTCATATTGCAAAAGCTGAAAAAAAGTTGAAAGAGCAACTTTCTTTAGTGGATGCAGTTATTGAAGTTATTGATGCAAGACTGCCTTTGTCAAGCAGTTATGATAATATTACGCGGCTTTTAGGTGAAAAGCCGCGTTTAATATTGTTAAATAAATCAGATTTAACAAATATTGACGAACTTAAAAAGTTTATAAAAATAATTGAGAACAAAACCGGTTTTCCGGCTGTAATTTCTGATGCAAAAAACTCAAGAGATTTGAATTTTATAGTTAAGAAGGCAGTCGAGCTATCAGAGCCAAAAATTCAGGCGTTGATGAAAAAAGGTTTGTTGCGCAGACCTGCAAGAGTTATGGTTGTTGGTATGCCAAATGTCGGTAAATCGAGTATTATCAATAAATTAACAAAGTCGTCAAAAACTAAAACAGGCGCAAAAGCAGGTGTTACTCGCCAACAACAGTGGGTAAGAATTAATCCGCAATTGGATTTGTTGGACACTCCCGGTATTATTCCGATGAAACAGGAAGATCAAATTAGGGCAAAAAAATTGGCGTTTGTTAATGCGGTTTCAGAAAACGCTTATTCTAGTGAAGCGGTGGCGATTGAGTTGTTGGAACTTTTATCTGAAAAGTATGCGCAAAAAGTAAAAGATTATTATAATGTTGAAAATCTTTCTATTGAAGATATAGCACAATCACGCAACTGGATTGTTGCAGGTGGAAATCCTGATATAAAACGTACTTCGGTTTATATTTTGAGAGATTTTAGAGAAGGAAAAATCGGTAAGTTTATATTAGATGAGTTTCCTTCTGTGGAGTAGATATGGGTACAAAAAAGGTTCCTGAAATCAAGTCAAAAAAGTTATTTGACTATGATTTAGGATTAAATAAACTTATAGTCGGAACTGATGAGGCAGGCAGAGGATGCGGAGCTGGTGGGGTTTTTGCAGCCGCAGTGTGTTTTAATTCTGTTTCTGATGATTTGATTAAAAGACTTTCTATTCTTAATGATAGTAAAAAACTTTCTAAAAAACATAGAGAAGAAATTTTTTATACTATAAAGTCGGAAACAATTAATTCTGTTGTTTGTATTGATGTTGAAGAAATTGAGCGTATAAATATTCTAAATGCCTCTTTAAAAGCGATGAATATCGCATGCTCTAATGTTATATCTCAATTGCAACATGAATTGAAAGATAAAGAATTGCAAGTTTTAGTTGATGGCAACAAATTGATTAAAAATTTTGAATATCCGCAACAATTTATTGTAAAAGGAGATGCGACATCTGCGTCAATTGCAGCTGCAAGTATATTGGCTAAAGTTAGTCGTGATAGGTATATGGATAGATTGGATGAGGAATTTCCTCAATATAAGTGGAATGAAAACGCCGGTTATTTAACTAAAGAACACATGGCTTTGATTGACAAATATGGACTTTCACCATATCATCGACCTTCTTATTTAAGAAAACATTTTGCCAAACAAGAACAATTGAGCTTGTTTTAAATACATTGTCATTACGAGTAGCATAGCGACGTAGTAATCGCATCCAAAAGAACTTTAAGTATTATCGCCCTATCGCCTTATTTACCTATTCTAAATATCAAACAGTTTATGTAATCTGGTCACAATATCTTCTTCATCAAGGTCTTGGGTAATTTTGTTCAAATCAATTGCCATTTGATAATAATTTGCGGCATCATTGATAAATCCCATAGCTTGAGATGCTCTGGCTGCGTTGAAGTAAGCTAAAGTGTAATTAGGATTTAGTTCAATTGCTGTTTCAAAGTATTCAAGAGCTTCTTCTGCATCTCCTAAACCGTCAAGATATAAAATACCTAAATTATTTTGCGCATATTCATTATTTGGGTTCAAATCAATTGCTTTGTGGAATGAAACTAATGCTTCTTCCAAGTAATCTTTTTCCCATAGTGCAATACCGGCTTTGGAATAAGCTCTGTAATCATCTGGGTTTACCATAATTGCATCACAATAAGCTCTAATAGCGTTATCCAAATCGTAAGAAGCCATATGAACATCTCCTAGCGATAAATATAAGCTATAATTGTTTGGATCTAAAATAATTCCAGCTTGATATGTTGAAACTGCTGCTTCAATATTTCCTTTGATTTCTGCATAAATTGTTCCTAATGCTTCACAGACAATTGAAGTCCATTCTTTGTCTGGATTTAGTGCAATTGCTTTTTGATAGTGTTCAATAGCCTCATCATACAATTGAGCTTTTGAGTAAGCGTAAGCTAGTGAATTGTTGTAGAATGGATTTTCAGGATCTCTTTCAAGTGCAAGTTTAAAAGCACTGATTGAGTTAATTTTATCCTCTTTTTTTATGTAAAGATGCCCCAATTCGTAATAAATTTGCGGGGTATCAATATCAAATTCAAGAAGTTTTTCGTAGCAATCAATTGCTTCATCGGTGTTTTCTGGAAAATATGTTTGTAAAACTGTAGCCAGTTTTACTAAAACTTCTCGATTAAGCGGATTGGCTTCTAAAACTTTTTTGTAACAATCAACACTTAATTCTGTTTCTTTGTTTTTAAGAGCTAAATCACCCATTTTATCGTAGAAAATTTCACCATGATTTGTTGTTGTTACTGCTTGTTTGTAAATGTTTTCAGCAGATGGATAAAGTTTGAATTTTTCCAAAAATTTTCCTACTGTGTTGTATGTGAATACAGAAAAGTCATCTGACATGTTTTTGTAGAACATCTTCATAGATGGTCTATCCCATGCAAGCATTAAACTTCCTGATAAGAAGTAATACAAGAAACTTAAATAATCTCCGACGTTACCGTTTTTAGAATTTATTTTTTGTAAAATTGACTGAGAAAGGATTAATCTAGGTCTTGCAGAATTGAGTTTCCCCATCTTTATAGCTGACTTAAACTCATGCTCGGCTGATTTGAAATCCTGAGCCATCTTCATGAAAAATCCGGTGTATAAATGCGCATTGATGTTTTTTGGAGCTAAAGAAACTGCAGTTTTGCATTGTTCGATTGCGGTGTCAAGACTAATTTGACCTTGTTCCCACATTAACGTAGCAAGGCGATAATATGCTTCCGGCATAGTTGGATCATATTTTACCGCATCTATATAAAATTCTATTGCGTCTTGCAAATCGGTATTTTGTTGACGAATTAGATATTTTTCATGTGCTATTCTGGCTTTTTCTAATGATTCTTTAGCTTTATCTGTATTTGCCGCTTTTATCGGCTGTAGTAACATTTGTTCTGACATCAATGAGCTCCAATAAGATGTGTGTCTATTTTTATATTTCTTCTAACGATATAAATAATTCTAATCTTTAGTAAAAAGAAATAATATCATCCATGTGGAGGAGATGATTAATGTAAATTTTTGTAACACGGGATTTGATTATTCTTAAAGTATTTTGGGGAAGTTGCCGTAAATCTGAATATGTGTGTACCAAAAAAGGAGAATATCTATGGCTAATGTAAATAGAACAGGCGCATCGGGGGGGGGGCAGTCACCAAAGAAAAATGGTGTTAGAAAGCACAAGATGCCGAGCGGTAGGTATTATACAGTTGATGCAAAAGGCAATAAAAGATATTATGCTGCAAATAATACAGAGCTTAATGCTACTTATTTCTTGCAAAAAGAGGGCATGAAGTTGGATAAAAACAAAAATCTGGTAAAAAATAACAATGCCGGAATTTTTGATAAAGATGCAGTAACTAAAAAGAGGTTTAAAGTTAAGGGTTCAAAAACAGGAAGAACCTATATTATAGATAAAAAAGGTAAAAAACACTACTATTCTGCCGATGGTATGGAGATTACCGAAACTCATTTTAATAAAACTGAAAGAAAAAATTCACCTAAAAAAGTCAGAAAAAATGATGGCAATTTGACATTAGGAGAAAAAGCTAAACATTTTGGCAAAGGAATGCTGAGGGGTATAACATCGTTATTTACCGACGAAAATGGCGATTTTAGCGTAAAACAAACTTTAAAAACTGTTGGAACTGCAGTTATAGTTACAGCTGCAGCATCAGCGGTTGTTGCAGCTGGTATTGTTTCAGCACCTGTTATGGCAATTGGGCTTGTCGGTACAGGTGTTGTCATGGGTGGTATAAAAATTTATAATGGTATAAAAGCTGCCAATAGTGCCAAAACAAATGATGAAGCTGCTGCTGCTTATCAACAAATGGGTGAAGGTACGACAGATGTCGGGTTATCATTGTTGTTTAAAAAAGGTATTAGTAAAGGTATGGGGAAAGCTGGAGAAATTGGAAAGATTACCAGAATGACCGCAAGCCATGCAGGAAAAGGTAATTTGAGAGCTAGAGCTGATGCGGTTGTTGCTGCTGAAAAAGCAATGTTTGGTATTAAATCAAAAAATGCTACTACAGAAAATAAAGCTCCAGCAAACCAGCCTGCTCAAAACAATTCAAATGGTGTGCAAGCAGTTAAAAATGAACAGGGTACGTACGACGTAAAAATTGGAAACGAACCAAATAGAACTTTTACAACAAAAGAACAAGCAGATGCTTATATTAAAAGACAAACAACTTCAGCAAACCAGCCTGCAACAAAAGAGCCAGTTGCCAATGAACAGGCTACACCAAAATTAAAAGGTTATAAAAATTACAAAAAAGCTATAAATGAGGCAAAAACATTAGAAGAACATCAAAATTTGATGGATAAAGTTCAACAAGATGGTTCTTTGTCAAAATCAAAGAAAATGAAGTTATACAAAACTAGAAGTTCTGAAGTTCAAAAGTTGCGTGCAAAACAGTATGTAGAACAACAAGAACGTCAAATTCCAAAACTTGAAGAACAAATAAAAGCAACTAAACAACAAAAAACTGATGGATATTCGGAACATGCCTCAAAAGATGTTAATGCGACAAAAAAAGAACTTGCAGATTTGAAAGAGACCCAACGCCAAGCTCAAAGAACAATGGAGGCGAAGGTTAAGGCTGAAGCAAAAGCTCGTCAAGAAAAAGCAGCGATTGATAAGCAACTTAAAGAGGCTCAAGCAAAATTTAATGAAGCTCAAAATGCAGATTTAGCTCAAATGGATGCAAAAATTTCATCATTAGAAAATGCACTTGAGGTTGCACGTAACAGAGGTAAAGGCTTTAGAGGTGCAGATAAACCTGATTTGGGTAAAGTTAAAAAATTAGAAGCTCAAATTCAAAAATTAAAATCAGAACGTGGCATGAAAAAAGCTGAATTAGAAAAATCTCGACAAGACGTTGAGACTCTAAAACAACAACAAATTGCGGCGAAATCAAAGTTAGACAAACTGTCTTCAGAGGTTGAAACGGCATCTAACAAAGTAAATGATCTTGCTGTAAAAGTTCAAAATAAAGAAACTGCATTAGAAAATTTGGCAAAAGAAAGAAGAACTGCTGGGCAAAAAATTGTTAAAGCACAAGAAAATATGAACAAGGCACAAGAGAAAATTAAAGCTCTTGAGGATGAAATTGCTAAAACAAATAAAGAAATTGCAGAACTTTCTAAAAAACCACAAGAAAATATTGTAAAAATTAGCAAAGCCAAAAGCAGATTGTTAGCACTAAAAACATCATTAAATGATTTGAAAAACTCTAGTTTGAATATTGTTGGCGGGACTCTAAACGCAGTTAAAAACGGTTTGCCGGTTGCAATGGCTGCAAATACCCCAGAAAAACCTGTAGATCCAATGCCTGATGAAAAAATGGTTTTGCCTGTTGATGATGAACCTGAAAAACCATTGGAAACAGTCGAAACTCAGCAACCTGAAAAAACTATGTTTGAAAACGCAGTAACAGCCCCCGATAATGCGGATGAAACTCCTGCTACAGATAATGCGACGACAGCAGAGGATGCTACTCCGACAACCGAAAGCAAATCTCCGGAAAAATCGTCAGAAACAGGCAAATCTGATACAACTCAAAAAATAGATAGCTCAAAAACTAATGCGCCAACTCAAGAAACTCCAGAAGTTGAGAAACCAGAAGAACCAAAACCGGATGAAGGAACAACACCAGCTACAGAAGTAACTGATGGTACAAAAATTCCTGAAGGTGCAAAAATTAAAAATCGTAAGATTACGGGACCAAATTCTGAATTTTCTAAAAATAAACTAGCAATTGTTGATGGTCAAGCATACGAAATTGATGAAAATGGTAATTTAGGTTCAAAACTAGCTGTTGACAGACGTGGTATTCTCTTGAGAAATAGATATTACAGAACAGATGACACAATTCCGAAAAATGCAGAAGTCGATCTTCGCAAAAAAGTAGACGGCGTAAAAACATTAACGTACGAATTTGTTGATGAAAAAGGTGTTGAACACAGATTTACAATGCAAGAAGGCGAAGATGGTAAATATACTTCAGGCTACGAAATTGAAAAAGTCAACGGCAAATGGACTAGAAAGAAAACTCAAGAACATTTTAATGTCAGAAACTAAAATAATTAGGCGGGATATCTATCCCGCCTAATTATTTTAAATTATTTTCTAAGTTATAACGAGCAACATATGTAGTAACTATATTACCGGAACGTCAACCGGATCAACTAAGATTACATTTAGAACTTCTCCTTTTTTAAGTTCCACGTCTTTCCCTTTTCTAATCATGTCGGCAAATCCATCGTAAACATAATACGCACCACCGCCTATAGCTCCGCCGATTGCGCCAATTCCGGTCATAAGTTGATCTGCAACGATAACATCGTCAAATACATCCCCGCCCCATTCAGTTGCATTTGATGTAATTTCTTTAGTTATTCTCCAGTTTTCTTTTAAAGCATCTTTATAACCTCGAGAAGATGTAATTCCTCCATCATAAGTCATGTTTTGTCTGCCAACGATTGAGAATGTCAATGGTAATTGTCTGCCATTTGGTGTTACAACGTGGTCGAAATCTAAGTATAATACTGCACCTTTAGAAAACCTTTTTGATGGTTCAATTCTTTTTATTGTTCCACGAACAAGTGAACCCATTGGTAAAATTACGTCTTGATCAGCAGTTTGGTCGTTCATCATAATTGCCGTAAACTCACTACCTTCTGAATTTGTTGTGGATACTGAATTTGTTAATTGCAATGCAAATTTTGTTCCGGCAGGAATTCTTTTGGTTTTAGCGTTTCCGCTTAATGGAGATGCTGAAACTGTTTGTGCAAATAAAAATAATGATAAAATTATACTTAAAAATCTCATATTTTCCCCTTTTTTAATTTTTATATAAACCTTATCCATATTCTATAAAACTTTTTACAATTTTGCAATATTTTGTAAAAGTTTTATAATAAAAGTTATGTCTAAGATTGATAAAATTGATGAATTACAAAATATATTGAAAGAAGATCGGACAAATTTTCAGGCTCGTCGGCAATTGGCGGTGCTATTGCTAGATTTTGGGTATGCAGAGGAAGCTAAACAACATCTTTTGTATTTATCAAAGATTTTTCCTGATGATAGCGGTATTTTTTATAATTTAGGGATTACGTATGAAAAATTAAAAAACCTAGATAAAGCAGAAATGGCTTATAATAAGGCAATAGAACTTGCTCCCGATGAAATTGATGCGTATTACAATTTGGGGTTAGTTTTTATTGACAAAAAACAGTTTGAAAAAGCAATTGATTGCTTTGAAACGGTTTTGCAAAAGGATAATAATGATTCAAATGCGTATTTTTCAATTGGGTTGTGTTATTTTAAAGAGGGAAAATTAGACGGAGCAAAATACTATTTTCAGCGTACGGTTGAATTAAATGATGAAGATATTTATGCTCATTTTTATATTGGGAATATTTTAAAATCACAGGGTGATAATGAGGGAGCGAGAGAAAAATTTTATAAGGTTTTAGAATTGTCACCGGATTATAGCTG
Source organism: Candidatus Melainabacteria bacterium MEL.A1 (assembly GCA_001765415.1). Classification (GTDB taxonomy): domain Bacteria; phylum Cyanobacteriota; class Vampirovibrionia; order Gastranaerophilales; family Gastranaerophilaceae; genus Stercorousia. The sequence continues at coordinate 435,617 of CP017245.1, read as the reverse complement.
GGCATATTTTAATTTAGCATCAATTGATTATGAGGAAGGAAATTTTGATTCTGCTATCAATAATCTTGATAAAACCTTAGAATTAAATCCTAAAGATGTTGAGGCATACAAAATTTATTCTAAAATTTTGACTAAAGCTCGAAAATATGATAATGCGGCTGTTTTAATAGAACAAGCAATTGATAATTGTGGTGATAATGGTGACTTGTATTACTTTTTGGCTCAAATTCAAAAAATTAGAGGTGATGTTGAAGAGTATATCAAATGTATGAATAATGCTTTAAAATTCAACATATCACTTTCAGTTGCTCCAAAATTGGTAAAAAAAGAGTTGGATGAATTTTTGAAGTAATTGAGCTTTTACATCAAATCTTTTCGTGTTAAAATAAACTCATAAGAAGATATGTGAGGATTTAATTATGAAAATGTCAAAAATGTTTGTGCAAACCCTTAGAGAATTTCCTTCTGATGCGGAAGTAATTTCTCACAAAATGCTTGGTAGAGCAGGGTTTATAAAAAAACTTGCACCTGGTGTATATACTTATATGCCTTTAATGTGGAGAGTTTTGAAGAAAATAGAAAATATTGTTAGAGAAGAAATGGATAATGCAGGTGCGCAAGAACTTTCTATGCCGTTTGTTCAGCCTAAAGAATTGTGGGTTGAATCTGGTAGATGGGAAGTTTACGGCAAAGAATTGATGAGAATGAAAGATCGTCACGATCGTGAAATGTGTCTTGGACCAACTCACGAGGAAATTATTACGTCTGTTGCTAGAGATGGTTTGAAATCTTATAAACAATTGCCTGTAAACCTTTACCAAATTCAATTGAAATTTAGAGATGAAATCAGACCTCGTTACGGACTTTTGAGAGGTCGTGAATTTATAATGAAAGACGGTTATAGTTTTGATTTAGATGAAGAAGGTTTAGACAAAGAATATAAAAATATGGCGCAAGCTTATAAAAAAATCTTTGAAAGATGTGGACTTGAAACAAAGATGGTTCAATCAGATTCTGGTGCTATCGGTGGAAGTGTTTCCCACGAATTTATGGTAATTACTGATACTGATGCAGGTGAAAACGACGTATTCTATTGTAATGATTGCGATTATTCTGCAAATTCAAACCATGCAATTTCTAAGTTGCCTGATGCGGTTGTTGATGGAAAAGAATATTTTTCTGAAACTAAAATTGTTGATACTCCAAACACTCATTCTATCGAAGAATTGAGTAAGTTTTTGAACATCCCAGATACATTAATTTTGAAAACTCTTGTTTATATTATAGATAAAAAACCTGTTTTGGCGTTGATTAGAGCAGATAAAGCGGTTGAGGAAACAAAATTGATGAATGCAGTTGGCGGAATTGATGTAAGAATTGCGTCGTCTGCAGAGATAGATGAACTAATGCAACAACACGGGTTTAATGCAATTCCAGGATTTATTGGACCTAAAGGTTTTGACGATGTTACGATTATTGCAGATGAAACTGTTCGTGATATGAAAAACTTTGTTGTTGGAATTAACGAAACAGACAAACACCAAGTTGGTGCTAATATAGAAGATTTAGGTATTAATGCAATTAAATATGCTGATATCAGACTTGTTCAACGAGGAGAATTTTGTCCGGTTTGCGGTAAGCCGTTACAAATTACAAAAGGTATTGAAGTTGGTAATATCTTTAAATTAGGTACAAAATATTCAAAACCTATGAATGCTGTTTATACCGACGTTAATGGAAAAACTCATCCTTATGTAATGGGTTGTTACGGTATTGGTATTTCAAGAACTGCAGCGGCTGCCGTTGAAGCGCACTATGACGAACACGGTATTAAATGGCCGATTGCAATTGCTCCATATCATGTTGTAATTGTTCCTGTAAATATTAAAGATGAACTTCAAATGAAGGTTGCAAATGAAATGTATGAAAAATTACAAGCTGCCGGTGTTGAAGTAGTCCTTGATGATAGAGATGAAAGAGCCGGTGTTAAGTTTAAAGATGCTGATTTAATCGGTTTCCCTTACAGAGTTACTGTTGGTAAAACAATCAATGAAGGTTTGGTTGAATATAAAGTTCGAGAAACCGAAAATATTGAAAAGGTTACACCAGAAATAGCTATAGAGCATCTTATAGAAATTGTAAAAAACATTAAGTAATAGAGATTAAAGGGTTGAAAAGTTTCAGCCCTTTTTTTAATATCGTTTTGTGATTATAATGTATTAAAATAAATTAATTGATTAGGAATATAAATATGAAAATGTACCCAATATCATCATTGCACACTACGCCGATGCAAAATTCTTTACAAAAATTTCATGATTGCTATTTAGTTTCATCACTAGGAGCTTTAAGCCGAAGTGAAAAAGGAAGAAGAATTTTAGAGAATAATATTTCTCAGGGTAGGAATAACTATAATATAAAATTCAACAATGTTAATGGAGAGCAAGAAGATTATTTGATTCCGAAAAATACAATTAAAAAATTTATGCATGAAAAAATAGATGGATATGTTGAGCGTTTATTGGTTTCTCCGGTTACAACAGCGGTTGAACTTGCGATGAATAATTTGATAGCAAAGCATCCGTCTAAAAAGCCTTTTATCTACCGAATGATGGAAAATCAACAAGATTTTGAATATAACAAACCTTCGAGATTTTTGAAAATGTTTACGGGTAAAAAGCCTGTTACACTGAACGAAGGTGGTATAAGAATGTCTTTGTTTGGAAAAATTGAAAAAGCTTTTAGTTTATTAAAAAAAATAGAAAAAGATAAAGATTCTGTTTTTATAGCAGGTACAGGTTGGAATATGTGGGGAATAAATAGTTTGCCGTCTTGGCATTGTTATTCGGTAAGACAGGTTAGGATGGAACAAAATAGAATAGTTCTTTTTGATCATCGAAAACAAGAAGAAGTTGTCTTGCCTATTCAAAATGCCTTACACCAGTTGAAATTTTTGACAGGATATTTCAGTAAAGATTTAATGTAAGTTTTAGCTTTTTTTATGTTTGAATGCAAAGTATTTGAATAAAACATAAGTTACGACAGATGCAATAAATATTGATACAAGTTGACTTAAATATACATTTTTAGAGATATATTTTACTATTAATTCTAAAATTAGTGCGTTGCAGGCATAACTGACAACCCATGTTGTGCAGCATTTGAAATATTCTTTTAGCCAATGACCTTTTGTACAAAATACAAATACTTTTTGGTTAAAGAATGAAAAAACTGATGAAATAATCCATTGTAAAGCAACGCATATCTGATAATGTTCATTTCCTATTAAATATAGTGCAATAGCAAAAATTATATATGAAACTGCAGCGTTTACTCCGCCTACTAGTAAAAATCGGATTTTGTCGGGTATTGAACACCATCTGTTGTATAATTTTAAAAGTTTTTCCATTAATAAGCTTTCCCGACGAGTGAATTGTGTGTTTCTTGTTCAATTGTGTCATCTAATGCTGAAAGAGTAATTTTTTCTCCGTAACGTTTTTGCAATGCTAATTCAATTAAATAGTCTGCAAAGTGTGGGTTTTTAGGAAGTAGCGAACCATGTAAATATGTTCCAAATACATTTTTAAATCTCGCTCCAGCGGTTTTGTCGTTCCCGTTGTTACCATTTCCAACAATTACCTTCCCAAGTGGTTGTGTGTCCCCTTGTATGTATGTTAATCCGCTATGGTTTTCAAATCCTACAAGAGTTGATGGTGTTAGAAAGTTTGTTTCAACTGTGACATTCCCAATAAATCTTTTGTGACCGGCAACTGTATAGGCATCTAAAAGGCTTATCCCTTTTAATTTGTCGCCATCAAATGGTTGATAGTAATGCCCAAATAACTGATAACCTCCACAAATCCCTAAGAAAACAGCACCGTTATCTCTTTCTGTAGTCAAAAATTCTTTGTTTTTAAAAAGTTCGTCTGCAACATCTTGTTGTTGTTTATCTTGACCGCCACCAATAAAATATAAATCGTGTTCTTTTATTGTATCGCCAATCCCGATATCTTCAATTTCAACTGAAATTCCACGCCATTCACATCTTTTTTTTAGCGTTATAATATTGCCCAAATCTCCATATAAATTAAGAAGTTTTGGGTAAAGATGTGCTATTGTTATTTTTAACTCTCTTTCATTCATGACATGTCAATTATAGCACATAAAAATGTTTACATCTTATTATATTGGCGATAAAATCATTTTATGATTGATACACATACACATATTAACTGTATAGAAGAACTTTCTATTGATAAAATTATCCAAAATGCAAAGGATAATGGAGTTGAAAAACTTATTGTTCCTGCTGCATACCCATCAGATATTGATATTGTTGCGGAATTGGTTGAAAAGTATGAAAATGTTTACGGATTATTGGGGGTTCATCCCTCAGAAGTTAAGGATTGGGATGATAGCCTAATTGATAAAATTAAAGAGTATTCAATATCTCCTAAAATTGTTGGCATTGGAGAGATTGGCTTGGATTATTACTGGGATAAGAGTTTTAATGATTTACAAAAAGAAGTTTTTATAAAACAGGTAAAACTTGCAAATGAACTAGATTTACCTATCTCAATTCATGATAGAGAAGCGCATAAAGATACATTTGATATTTTAACAGAATACAATAAAAATTCAAAAGTTGTAATGCACTGTTTTTCGGGTAGTGTTGAATTTATGCGAGAATGTGTTAAAAAGGATTGGTATATTGCAATTGGTGGAGTTGTAACGTTTAAAAAGGCTATAAAATTAAAAGAAGTAGCCAAAGAAGTTCCGTTAAAAAAAATTTTGTTGGAAACTGATGCACCATATCTTACACCTGTTCCGTATAGAGGAAAAACTAATCAGCCTGCTTATGTAAAATTTGTAGCAGAAGAAATTGCTAAATTACGTGGAATGTCTTTTGATGAAATAAATGAAATAACTACTAAAAACGCAAAAGATGTTTTTAAAATCTAGCTATTTTAGATAATATTTTAGTTATTTTTTTTGCGCCTTTACCCATAAAATAACCTATTACAGAACCTCCAAGCATTGGAATAAATACTGTTCCTAAAACTATTCCGACTGCCGGCATGAGGTCTTCTTTAGGTATATCAAGATTTTTTACTATTGATTTCCCTCTTGAATACATGTCTGTTGCAAGATTTTTGTTGTTAATTTTTGCACATCGTTTCCCTGCTTTCCAACCAAATGTTGCGGCATTACTCAAGTCTGTTTCCATCCGCCTTAAATCGTCTGGTATATATCTTTGGTAATATTTATTTAATATTTTCGGGATAGACATATCAAGATATTAGCACAAGAAAAATTAATTGAAAGAGAAAATTATACTTTTTCTCCCCCACCCTTATGGGATAGCACCTATTCTCATTCCTTCTCTCAAGTGAAGGATGTATAATTCCCTCTCTTGTGGGGAAGTTTAGTTGGGTGCTAATTTTAGCATAAAATTAAAATCTTCCCACAAAAAATTTGGCCCCGGCGCGATTCGAACGCGCGATCTTTGGTTTAGGAAACCACTGCTCTATCCTGCTGAGCTACGAAGCCAAATTATACTGTTATTATAACATAAAAACGAAGAACTATTAATTCTCCGTTTTTTCGGTTCTTTTTCAACCGGCTGTCAACCGGTATCATTATAATGCAAAAGTTATATATTTGTAAGCTTATTAATTAATTTGATGAAAAAGTTTTTATTTTTCTTGTCTTTTGGCATTGTCTGGGATGCAGTTGTGTGGTTATAACTATTTTTTTTCATATTATGCAATCTTTCTCTTGCCTCAATATGTTCAATTATGTTTTTAGCTTTAAATTTTTCAATAAATTCAAGCATTGTTTTTTTGTTGGAAGCGGGAATAAGTTCTGTTTCTTCTCCGCTAATATTGTGTTTCCTGTCATATATGCATTTAATAGAAAATTTTTCATGCTCTTTTGGAACATTGTAATCGTGACTATGTAAAATTAGCTCTAAAACCGCAAACTTCTTCTCAAGATAAGCTTCTAATTTTTGAATTTCTTTATTGTGTTTAATAGCATGTAAAATATCTTTATCCCAAAACTTTTCTTCATAGATTTTTCTGTGTTGAAAACTTGGTTGGCTATTATTGCTTTTCTTTACTGTTTGGTATTGTGTGCGATTGTATGTGCTATTTATGTTCTGAATTTTCATGTTGTGTAAAATCTCCACTTCAAGATTTTTGTTTTTATTTTTATCTTCATTTTACTATAATTGAAAGGCATGTGAATAATTTTTTTTTGCACAATAGTTGTAATATTTACAATATATTGAAAATAAATATTTTTATATTATTCTAAAAAGTGCAGTATAGGAGGGTATATGAAGAAATTAATTTTGTTAACAATATTAACATTATGCGTAAATTCTGCTTTTGCTTATGATTATAATCCTGTAATATTAGATAACGGAATTAGGTCAAATCAGATTATTACTTTTTGTCAAAGAGTAAAAGCATGGAATAAAAATTGCCAAGATGATTTGAAATTTGTTCATCATTACACAATTGGTAGCGGCGGTTATTCTGAATATGAACATAACGGAAAAATTTATGATACAGATACTGTTTATGAATTTTTGTATGGAGACAAGTTGATTGGCTATAATCCGTATAAATTGAAGTTTTTTGAATTGACATTTGAAAATGACAGTTTTGTTAAAAAAGTTTTGACAGATGAACAAATAAAGGAACTTTTCCCAAATGTTGAATTAGTAAAGATTTCACAATTCAAAAAAGATGAGATAACCTTATATAAACCATTTCTAAAGAAAAAGACATTTCTTTTTGTAAATGATACGGATAGAGAGTTTTATAAGTACCAGTTTGAAAATTATAGAAATCAAACGGAGTTTATTCATGGAATATTTGAACCAAGATTTGCAAGAACTTACATATATTCGCATTTTGGTGGCAGAGATAAAGAAATTCCGCCATTAAAAATTGTTGTTAAAAACAGATTTTAATAAATACAAAAGAGGTGAAATTAATCACCTCTTTTATTTTACGATGTTTTTTTATGATTTATTCAAAATAATTAATTTTCATTGCACGTTTTACGTTTTCTAATGTTTTTGCGGCAACTTCTTTTGCTTCTAAAGTGCCTTTGTGCAAAATCTCATATACTTCAGGGGTTTTTTGCTCCCACATCTTCCTGCGTTCTCTGATTGGTGCAAGCTCTTTTTGAATAACATTATTAAGGAATTTTTTTACCTTAACATCCCCTAAACCTCCTCTTTGATAATGGGCTTTTAATTCATCAAGGTTTTTGTATTCTGGTAAAAATTCTGCAAAATCTTCATCTTTGCAAAATGCATCAAGGTAGATAAATACAGGGTTGTTTTCTGTATCGCCTGGATCTTCAACTCTCAAGTGGTTTGGATCTGTGTACATTGACATGACTTTCTTTTTAATTTCTTCCGGTTCATCAGATAAATATATACAATTTCCTAAAGATTTACTCATTTTGGCTTTACCATCAAGTCCAGGAAGTCTTAAGCAAGCGCTATTTTGAGGCAACATAATATTTGGTTCAACAAGAGTTTCTCCATATATTGAATTGAACCTGTGGACAATTTCTCTACATTGTTCAAGCATCGGTTTTTGATCTTCTCCTGCAGGAACTGTGGTTGCTCCAAATGCAGTAATATCAGCAGCTTGACTTATTGGATAAACAAAAAAACCAACAGGAATATTCATTTCGAAGTTTCTCATCTTTATTTCAGTTTTAACAGTTGGATTTCGCTGAACTCTTGCAACTGTAACAAGGTTCATATAATAAAAAGTTAGTTCTGTTAATTCCGGAATCATTGACTGGATTAGGATTGTTGATTTTTCAGGATCAATTCCGCAAGCCAAATAATCTAGTGCAACTTCAATAATGTTATCACGAACTTTTTGTGGATTTTCTGCGTTGTCTGTCAAGGCTTGGGCATCCGCAATCATAATGAAGATTTTGTCAAAATCTCCTTGATTCTGGAGAATAACACGTTCTCTCAAAGAACCAACATAATGCCCGATATGAAGTCGCCCAGTTGGGCGATCGCCTGTCAAAATAACTTTTCCCATATTTTACCTCGTCTTTCAGTAATACTATTATCTAATAGACACAGTAGCCTTGTCAATAAGGTTTTATTTGTTCTGCGTTTGTTGTTTGTGCTAAAATTGTTGTGTGATGTAATAGTTTTAATTTTTTATTAAGACAATTTTCAAGAGGTATCGATGATTGATATGGATAATAAGTTTGATAGCCCAAATAAGATGAAGAAAAAACAATCTATTTCTTTAGTAATTCCGATATATAACGCATTAGATGACGTGAAAATGTGCTTGAATAGTATTGTTGAAAATTTTGATTTTGAGTTCGGCAATGTAGTTTTGGTTAACGATAAGTCTCAGGAAGAAACAAGTGCATATTTGAATGAATTTGTAGAAACTCATCAAAAATTTATTCTCTTGAATAATTCCGAAAATTTAGGATTTGTAAAAACTTGTAATAAGGGAATGAAAGAAGCTACAGGAGATATTATTGTATTGTTAAACAGTGATACTAAATTGCCAAAACATTTCAATGAAAAAGTTTCAAATTGTTTTAATTCAGATGAGAATATAGGTGTTGCAAGCCCAATTACATCAAGTTCTTGGTTGTACAATATTCCGATGAAAAAGAATTTATCTCTTGATGAAATGAATAGCCTTCTTCAAACAATTCATAAAGCTGAATATCCGCTTATCCCATCAGCAGAAGGGTTTTGTTTTTGTATAAGACGAGAGGTGATAGAAAATATTGGTGGATTAGATGAGGTTTACGGTAGAGGATATCATGAGGAAGTAGATTTTTCATATCGTGCAATAAAAGCCGGTTTTAAAGTCGCTTTAATAGATGATTTGTATGTATATCACAAAGCTCATGCTTCATTTGGTAAAAAAGGTGGAGATAAATTAATCCATGAAAATAATAGAATATTTAGAGAACGTTGGGGAAGTTTTAGAAAAGATTATGAAAAACAAATTAATTTTGTAAATCCGATTTATGCCATACGTAGAAAAATTTATCCGCTAAGATACTGGTTTTTTGCAAAAGAAAAGACGTATAAGACCAAAGTAATCAGGATTTTTGGTTTGAATTTTAAGTTTAAGAGAGGTTAGATGATTTAGTATTTAGAATGAGTATATTTGAGTTTATAAAAAACAAAATAAATACGAAAAATAAATATGATGTTATTTATTCTATTGGTGCTGATTGTGGATGTGCAGGTAATTTAAAAAGATTTAAGTTAAGAATAACTTCTGGACCATTCGATTGGTTGTTTAAGGCTAGTTTAGAGCAAAGATTTGTTTGTTTAATGAATGATTTTGCAGATTCTTTAAATATTGAAGATTTTGAAAAATTTGAAAAAGATGCAAGAGTTAATGCGGAGCTTTAGCTCCCTTCCGAGTTGCAATTCGTTTTTCTCTTATTATAAAAAAATATGCCACTCTGCCGAATTAAATGTGACTAAATGTCACATTTAATGAGAGGTAAGGAATTGTGGAGCTTTAGCTCCCTTCCGAGTTGCAATTTGTTTTTATCCTTTATAAAAAAATATGCCACTCTGCCGAATTAAATGTGACTAAATGTCACATTTAATGAGAGGTAAGGAATTGTGGAGCTTTAGCTCCCTTCCGAGTTGCAATTCGTTTTTCTCTTATTATAAAAAAATATGCCGCAACTCGGAATTGAACCAAGGACACAGGGATTTTCAGTCCCTTGCTCTACCAACTGAGCTATTGCGGCATACTTTTATTAAATTTTTTTGGAGTTGGTAGAGCAAGCTCTACGTTAATTTAAACTCCGTTCCGTTTTCACTCCACTGGGGGAGCTATTGCGGCATATTCTTCATAATTTATATTTAATTATCAATTAAACTGTAGGCAATAAAATATTCTTTGGAGTAAATGGTTGCAAATATTCAATTGCCACGTCTTTTATTATACTTGCTGAATTTTTTCAGTCAAGGACTTTTTTATTGTACACTCGGAGCAACGTATAATGTTACGTTACGGCCTTCCAACTGTGGTTTTTTCTCAATTGTTACAGGCATGTTTTCCATGTCTTTTAAAAATTTGTTTGCAAGATCAAATGCAAGGTTTGAATGCTGCATTTCACGACCTCTTAGCATGACAACGATTTTTACTTTGTTGCCTTGTGCAATAAATTTTTCGATACTTTTAATTCTAACTTGGTAGTCATGTGTATCAATCTTATAACGAATTTTAATTTCTTTAACGTCTACTGTGTGTTGCTTTTTCTTAGCTTCTTTTGCACGTTTTTCTAATTCATATTTATATTTGCCGTAATTCAAAATCTTTGCAACAGGCGGATCTTGATTTGGGTTGATTAGTACTAAATCTAAGTCTGCATCATAAGCCATTTGTAAAGCTTTCGATGTTGCTACAACGCCTTTATTATCTCCGTTTTGGTCGATTAGGCGAACTTCTTTTGAACGTATTCTTTCGTTCATAATTGCTTGATTTTTATTGTGTCTGTTATCGTTAGGTGCTATTGTTTTATCTCCTATGTTGTGTTTACAAGTGTTATGGTAACACAAACATTGATTATTTGGCAATTGTAACTAAAAATTTTTTTTTGTAACGATATGTAAATTTGAAATTATTTTGCCTTAAACTTTTTTATATTAACCTTTTTCACGATTTTTTATGAAAACATTCATTAAAGTTTTTTAGAAATATTCCGATATAAAAAATACGGAGTACAGACATTTTACAAAAATAAGGAGTTATATATGATTAGTGAAAAAGAAGCTGAAGCTAGAGAAACAGAGGTATTCGTAGACTTGAACAATGGGGAGTATTTGAAATTTGATATGACACTGCCTCTGCAAATTCTGTTTGATGATGTTATGAATTTTGTGTCAAAAACAGATTTTGAATAAAAAAATTAAATATGTTTACAAAGAGCCGATTATAATTTTAACCGGCTCTTTTTTGTTATACTATATAGTAAAATGTAGATGTTCGTGTAATAATAGTTTTATTAAAATTGTTGTAAAGAGGGATATTTTATGAATAAACTTATAAAACTAACATGTGTAGCTTCTTTAGTTGCGTTTAGTGTAACTCCGTGTTTTGCAGGTTTTAAAGAACATTTTGATCTCGGACAACAATATTTAACTAATTATCAGTATTCTGGTGCAATTACAGAGTTTAAAAGTGCATTGAGAATTAATTATCTTGATAACTCTGCAAGGTTAGGTTTAATAAATTCATACCTTTCTCGTGGTACTTATTACGCTAACACAGATCATGACTATAAAAAAGCTGCAGATGATTATAGAGCGGCGTTGTTTTATTTGACTATTTACCCGAATGCAAATCAGGTTAAAAATTCTGCGCAAACGATTGTCCTAGTTGGTTCAAATTTGAATAAGTGTTTGCATGCGATTGAATATGATACATCTGCAAAAAATAGGTATGAAACGGCAAAACAACTTAGAGCAGAAGGAAATTTTGCTTCAGCCGGTTATGAATTTAATCAAGCTTTGTCTGATGAAAGTTATGTAAAAGATGGTCTGCAACAAACTGCTGATATATTGAAAATATTAGGGAATGAACCAAAAGCTGCAGAATATTATCAAAAAGCAGTTGCAGTGGCTCCGAATGACATTACTTTAAGATTAACTTATGCTCAATTGTTGGATAAATTGGGACAAGAGGATACATCTGTAGACGAATATAATTACATTTTGTCAAAAACTACTGACAATAAAGATGTGTTGTATTCTTTAGAAAGAATTTATAAAAGAAAACTTGAAGATTCTCCTAATGATGCTGCAATTACGGCAAACTTAGGTGCAATTATGCAAAAAGAAGGTAATTATGATGAAGCTTTAAGGTATTACTCAAAAGCTGAATATTTAGATCCTTCTAATGTAAATACAAGATTGAATGTTGGAACTTTGTATCAACAAAAAGGTGATTACAAGACTGCGATAACTGCTTATGATTCAATTTTGATACTAAATCCTGATAATGTTCAGGCAAATTTGTACAAAGCTCAATCTTTAGCTGCGTCAGGAGATAAAAAAGCAGCATTAGATCTTTATAAAAAAGTTTCTGCGCTAGAGCCGGATAATGAAACAGTTCAAGCGGATATGATTAGTATGGTTAAAGATACTATGACAATCCCACAATTTGTTGAGTACATAAAAAAAACATATCCAAATAATGCAGGAGATATTTTGTATGATTATGCACTTGATTTGCATAAAAAAGACAAACTTGCAGATGCTATTAATTTGTATAATGAAGTAATAAAGATTGATAATAATAATTCCGAAGCATATGTAAATTTGGCGATTGCGCAAGGTCAAAATAAGTCTTTTGATGCAGCATTGGCAACAATTAATACTGCAAAATCAAAATTTAGTAACAATTCTCAGATTAATGAAACAGAGTTATCCTTAAAGGCTCAAGCAACTGATGAAAAATTGGAAATTGCGGCTAATTATTATAATAATAAGGATTATCAAAATGCTATTAATGAATATCTAAAGATTACGCCTGCAACCGCTGATACTATGCTTGGAGTTGCATCTGCTTACCAAAATATGAATAATACAGATAAAGCAATTGAGTATTACAAGCAAGCATTGACTCTTGCTCCGACGAATTCTGATATCGCTTATTATATTGCGGCTCTATATGCAGATAAAGAGGATATGGAAAATGCAAATATTTATGCACAAAAATCTCTTGCGTTGAACAAAACTAATAAACAGGCGCAAGAGTTGGTGAAAAATATTTCAGAAAACTTGATTGCACAGAATTTGGATAATGCGATTGCTTTGTTTGATCAAGAAAAATATACAGAAAGTTTGAATTTGATAAATCAAGTTTTGGCAAGTGATACGAAAAATGCTTACGCTTTGTATTATAGAGGAATGATTTATGATACTCAGAAAAAATATAATCAGGCTATTACTGATTACAAAAAGGCAATTAGTGTAAATCCGGATTTGTTGATAGTAAATTATTTAATTGGTGTAGATTATGATATGCAAGAACAATATAAAAATGCAATGTCGTATTACAAGGCATTTATAGCAACTTATACCGAAGATAACGATTATTTAAAATATGCAAAAACAAGAATAGGTGAATTAGCCCCGTATGTCAAATAACGAAAGAGTAAATCATTTAATTAAAGCACGTGTTTCTCTCGCTCCTATGGCAGGAATAACTGATTATGTATTGCGAACTTTAGTAAGAAGATATTCTCCAGATGCTCTTTTGACGACAGAGATGATAAGCTCTGAATATTTGGCTCAAACTCTAAATGGCAGAAGTGGGGTAGAAATTCTAAAACGAGATGACAATCATTCTCCGATTTCTTATCAAATAAGTGGTCATAAGCCTTATATGATGAAGCAAGCAGCTGAATTTTTAAGTAAATTTGCAGATATGGTTGATATCAATATGGGTTGTCCAGTAAAAAAAGTTGTTGGAGGGCAAGACGGTGCCGCTTTGATGAGAAACCCTGATTTGGCTATAGATTTAGTTAAGGCAGTAAAAGAAGGTACGGATAAACCGGTTAGTGTGAAATTTAGATTAGGTTATACTGTGGATGAAATGAATTATGTTGAATATGGTCAACAAATGCAAGAAGCAGGAGCTGAATTTATTACAATTCATGGAAGAACTCGTTCTCAAATGTATAGTGGGCATGCTGATTGGGCAAAGATTAAGAAATTGAAAGAAAATGTCGATATTCCGGTTTTTGCCAATGGAGATATTTTGACAGTTGATGATGCGATAGAATGTCTTGAATTATCAGGAGCAGATGGCGTTGCTGTTGGTAGAGGTGCAATAGGTGATCCGACACTTATTGCAAGAATTGCGCACTATCTAAAGACTGGAGAGAAAATCCCTGTTCAACCGCTGGAAGAAAGAGTTGAGATGTTGAAATTTCACCTCGATGAAGAAATAAAGTTAAGAGGAGAGAATGTTGCGATTAAATTTATGCGCAAATTTTATCCGTATTATTTGGCTGGTTTTAAAAATGCAAAAGTTTTACGTTCTCAACTTGTAATTGAAGAAAGTTATGACAAAATTATGTATATGTTGAATAATTTAAGTTTTGTAAACGTGTAAATAAGAAATTTCGCAATAAAATTTCTTTACGAACGTTAAGTTCTTTGCAAAGGAGAATAAATAGCTATGGAATTAGGTATAAATACGGCAATAAAATTAACAAAAGAGGTACATTCTTTTAAATCACCACATGTGAAAGGTTTAACATTAAACAATACTGAATATTTTTTGGCGGGACAAAAATCTCCTAATATTGAAACAAGTAAGATTACTGATTGGACAGGAGTTAATGCAGAATATTCTTCTAAAAAGTTGTCAAACGGCGCAAAATTTGAAGTCTATCGTATGAAGGATGCGGTATTAAAAATTATAAAAGATAAGTTTGGTGAAATTAAAGCTTATAAATTTAAAGGAATGGATAAATCAGAGGCAATGCCAAAAGAAAGTATCATTGAAAATACTAAATTGGCTTTTGCATCAAAGATTAGAAGCTTTTTAGATTAACCCTAAATCAAAAGATATTTTTATAATTAAAGAAAAGACCGAAGGAAACTTCGGTCTTTAAATTAAAGTTTGTTTATGAAATTTAGGAGTTATTACATTCTTTCAGGAGCAGTAACTGCCAAGATGTCTTCCAATGCGTTATGAAGAACTGTTTTTGCTGCCCAAACAAGAGAAATTCTTGCTTTCATCATTTCTTTATCATCAGAAATTACTCTGTTTGAGTTATAGAATGAGTGGAATTCACTTGCTAACTCTTGAACATATCTGCAAATTGTGTAAACTTGTCTTGTTTCTGCAGAAGTTTTGATTACTGATTTGTATTCTTCTAGTTTCAAGATAAGTTTTCTTGCGGTGTCTAAAGTTGGAAGAACAATTTCAGGTTTAAATCCTGAGATTAATGCGTTTAATTCTTCTTCACTCATAGGAGCAGGTGATTTCTCTCCTGTTTCTGTGTTTAATTTCTCAGAAACTAAGTGTCTAAGAATAGAACAAGCTCTGGCATGTGCGTATTGAACGTAAAATACCGGATTTTCATCAGTATTTGTTTTAGCAAGTTCAATATCAAAATCAAGTGTTGTGTCAATGTTTCTCATAGACATCCAAAAACGAGTAGCGTCAACACCAACTTCGTCAATTAAATCTTCTAGGGTAACCATGTTTTTACGCTTGCCCATTCTTACTTCGTTTCCGTTTACAACAAGGTTGACTAATTGTCCTAACAAAACTTCAAGTTTATTTGGGTCATATCCTAAAGCTTCAATAGATGCTTTAACACGGGCTACGTAACCGTGATGATCTGCTCCCCAAATGTTTATCATTCTGTCGAAACCTCTTTGAAGTTTGTCAATGTGATATGCAATATCTGCAGTCAAATATGTGTTTGAGCCGTCAGCTTTTTTGATTACTCTATCTTGGTCGTCACCGTAATCTGATGATTTGAACCAATCTGCACCATCTTTTTGGTATATTTTTCCACTTTGCTTTAATTTGTTTACACACTCTTCGACTTTACCTGATTTGTGTAAAGTAAGTTCTGAATAGAAGTTATCAAAATGAACTTTGAAATTATCTAATAAATCTCTTTGAACTTTTTCTTCATAGGCTTTGGCAAAGTCACAAATTTGTTTGAAAATTTCATCATTTAGCGGTTTGAATGTTTTAAGTGTTGTTTGTGGGTATGTTTCAAGATATTTTTTTGCAACAGGGATTAAATAATCTCCGGGATAGAAATTTTTTCTTTCAATTTCATCTGTCGGGAAATCTATATCAGAACCTAATTCTTGTTGTATTCTTATTTCTAAAGAATGTCCAAGTTTTTGGATTTGTGAACCTGCATCATTAATATAAAATTCTTGATAAACGTCATGTCCGTAGAATTTTAGTAAGTTTGCCAAAACAGAACCCATCGCAGCCCAGCGCCCATGTCCAATGTGGAAAGGACCGGTTGGGTTTGCTGAAACGTATTCAAGAATTATTTTTTCTGTTTTTACGTTTTGAGGTTTTCCAAAATCTTTAGGGGTTGTAAAAATTTCATCAACCAAGTTTGAAAGAATTGTTTTTCCTGCTTTAAAGTTGATAAAACCTGCAACTACAGAATAGTCATTATCTTCTTTGTCAATAAATTCAACGATTGCATTTGCTATTTGAGGGGGTGCAATTCTTGCAAAACGTGCTAATGAAGAAACATTTACTGCATAGTCGCCAAAATCTGCATTTTTAGGTCGTTCTACAGATAAGTTTCCTTTTGTATAATCAGTCATTGAACCTAATTTGTTGGCTGCAATAGCTTTTTCTATAGCAGTTTCAACTTTTTCTATAAAATAATCTTTAATCATTTTTTTTCTTCTCCTGTAGGTCTATTTTAGCATGGAAAAGTAGAAAAGCAAAATGGAATATTTAATTGGCACCCATCCTAACCTTCTCTCAAAGGAGAGAAGGAATGTTTAAGTTGTTTTTATTTTCTTTTCCCACAAATAAACGATTTTATAATCAGAAATGTTTGTAATATAATATCAATATGATGAACGTTCAAAACATTGTCGACAGAATTAGAGAAATCATTGATGATGAAACTTTAGATCAGCTTAAAGAAGAGCTGAATAGTTATCACGTTGCTGATTTGGCTGATATTTTTCAGGCATTAAAACCTGAAGAAAGATTGCAGTGTTTTAAACTTTTAGAAATTGACAAAGCTGCAGATTTGATGGAATATTTGCCCCCTCAAATGCAGGTTGAATTGTTAGGTGATGTTGATCAGAATTTTGCATCACAAATTATTACGCAGTTGCCACATGATGCTGCGGCGGATGTTTTGGGTGATATGGAAGAAGATGAGAGTGAAACTTATCTTGATAAATTGCCCCATAAGTTTTCAGAAGAGGTTAGAGAACTTTTAACCTATAATGAAGATACTGCCGGTGGTATTATGAATCCGGTTGTGCTTACGGTTAATTGCGATATGAGTGTGCAGGATGTTTTAAACCACATTAGAATTAAGGCAGAAGAAGATAACATGGAACTTTATTACGTCTATGTTGTCGACAAACAAAATCATTTGTTGGGGGTTGTTTCTTTAAGAAAACTTTTGACATCTCCTATTAATCAAAAAGTTGAAGATATAATGATTTCAGATATTGTTAAACTTCATGTTGATGATTATAGTGACTACATTATTGACGAGTTTATGAAATACCAATACAATGCTTTGCCTGTTGTAGACTTATATAATAGGCTAAAAGGGATGATTACGTGGGATGATGTTCATGATTTGTTTGAAGAGGAAACAACAGAAGAAATCTACCAATCATCAGGTATTTCGACAGAAGTTGTTGATGAAGATGAAATCCTTACTGGTAATATTTTTAATTCAATTAGAGCAAGAACTCCATGGTTATTTATTACTTTGATTGGAGAATTTATTGCTGTTAATGTTGGTAACCATTTTGACCATACATTACAGACTTTGCCGATTATCGCTATATTTATGCCATTGTTGGCAGGTTTAGGCGGAAACATTGGAACTCAAAGTATTACTTTGATTGTTAGAGGATTGTCTACAGGACAAATTACTTTATCATCTGCGGTTCATCATATTTTGAGAGAAGCTTGTATTGGGTTGTTTATCGGTTCAATTTTCGGAGTGCTTGTAACCCTTGTTTGTTGGGGATGGCAGCATAGCAAAGCTTTAGGTGCGGTTGTCGGTTTGGCGATGGCTATCAACATGACAATTGCTACCGTTATCGGTACATTTACACCGTTTGCATTGAAAGCAATGAAAGTAGATCCGGCAGTCGCATCCGGTCCAGTTATTGCGACAACTATTGATGTTTTAGGGTTGGCAATTTACTTTACGTTAGTGTCAACTTTCTTAATTAAGGTTATGTAAAAAGGTAAAAATATGACAAATCAAACACAACGAAGACGAGAGTATAGAACACGTAATTTTGTAAAAAGAGCGAAACAACAACGAGATGAACGCTCTTCTTTCGCAAAAGTTTTAATCGGTATGATTATTGTATTTATTGGCGTAATTATGAGTATATTTTTAATGGCTGATAATGAAAACTTTTTAGAGGAACATTTTGGCGAAAATTCTTTTATAACAAAATTATTTCAAAAACTTACATTGAGTAACAATAATAAAGAACATGCGGATTTTGCTTTACCGTTTGGTTTAAGACGACAAAATATTCTTTTCTTAGGTGTCGATGCTAGTGGAAACCCAAATGATTTATGGACTGGTACAAGAACAGATACAATTATTTTGGTAAACATAGATCCTAGAACAAAATCAGTGAATGCTTTGTCAATTCCTCGTGATAGCAAGGTTTATCTTCCAGGAGATAATGGTGTAAATAAAATTAATGCAGCTCATGCTATTGGCGGTATCGAGATGACTAAAAGAACTATTGAGGATACTTTAGGAGTTCATATTGATAGATATATAATGGTTCATGATGATGCGGTAAAAGAAATTGTTAATGCAATGGATGGACTGGATGTTTATGTTGAAAAACCAATGCACTACAATGATAACGCAGGACATTTGCATATTAATTTTAATAAAGGAGATCACCATTTAGATGGTCAGCAAGCAGTTGAATATTTAAGATTTAGACATGATGCGTTGGGTGATATTGGTAGAACTCAACGTCAACAATGGTTGTTAAGAAGTCTTTTGACTAAAATGAAGCAACCTTCTACCATTACAAAAATTCCTGATATTATTTCGGTTGCTAAAAAATATGTTAAAACTGATATGTCGTTCTATGAAATGAGCCAATATGCAGCACTTACTAAACATATTGATATGGATAAAATTGAAGTAGCAATGCTTCCGGGTGCGCCAAACCAAAAAGGTTATATAAGTTATTGGATTTTAGACCCTGAAAAAACTCAAGAAGTTGTAAACAGAGTTATTTATCGTGATAACAAAGGTGCTTTTGATGAAGCAACTCCTGTTACTGCAAGCGTATTAGCTTCAGATAATGCAAAAGGAGCACAGATGGCTGAAAACTTGAGAAGTGCAGGTATTGATGTAAAATGTACCGGCAGAGCATCTCGTGCGCATTCTCAATTTGTCGCACATTCTAGCAAGATTACAAATGAGTATTATAATCATTTGACTAAGAAAAATGAGGCATTTGGCGGGTTACAGTTTGTGTATGATCCTGTGAATTACCAATGCGGTGAAACAGATTTCACAATTATTTTATCGGGGAATTAATTCCCCGTTTTTTGTGCTTGTAGCTCAGTTGAATAGAGCGTCGCCCTCCGAAGGCGAAGGTCGTGGGTTTGAATCCCATCAGGCACATATTATATAAAAGTAGGTTGCTCTTTTTGAGAGCAACCTTTTGTTGTTATACATAATAGAGATGGTTATAATTAAATTAATTAATAATTCATTGTCCAGTTATTCTCGCCAGCTAACAATTCGTAGCAACCAGTTCCTGTTGATGTTGTGGTACAAGAGGCAGAATCTCCGTGAAAACCTGGAGTTCCGTCAGTAGCACTAAGTGTAAAAATAAACAAATCTCGACCTGCGATGTTTGGTCCTTCTTGTCCATTAGTATCAGTTGTTACAACAACATCTCCGGTTTCTTCATCTTTAGAAAGACAAATTGCAGCAGAATCGGCTAACACGTATGAATTCCCAGCACAAGAATACGTTGCGTCTGATACTGTTCCAGAAATACTTCTGTATTTTTCATTTGCAAAACATCCTGTGGTGCTATCCTTATCACAAGTTTTTAATATTTTAAAATGGTCTCTTACGAAATTATCTAAATTGCTATAGCCTGTTGTTGCAGAGAATTTTGATTTTCCTTCTTCTGTCATGAGCATATCTGCAGCATTCGACATATCATTTGCAACTTTTCTCAATTGAACGGTCATTGCTTTTCTTTGATAGTTATTTACCAATGTTGGGACTGTTAGAGCAGAAATAATTCCGATAACACCCATTGTGATAAGAACTTCCGTTAATGTAAATGCGGATTTTTTATTCATGTTTATGCCTTTCTAATAATTCATTTTCCAATTATCGTTGAGAAGTCTTGATAAACAACCTTCTCCAATTTTAGAAGTTATACATTTAGCTGCAACTTCAGTTCTTTTAGCTGTTTTATCTGAACTGCTTAATGTCGGATCAACTTCATCAATTGTAAAATCTTCATAAATATTAAATGTAAATAAATCTCTGCCTGAAATATTTGGGTCTTCTGTACCGTTAATATCAATAAAAACTTTAGCAGGATTTTTGGTTTCTGTTTCTTCGGTTTCGCCTTCTTTAGTTTCTTTAGCAATATTTGCCGGAATTATGCAAATTGCAGTTCCATTGTTTGTGCTGATTGTATAACCATCACATGAAAAATTTGTTGCAGTTCCTGCGCTTATATCTCTATATGCTGCTGCAAAGCAAGGTTGAGCCGTTGTCCCACAATCTTTTTTTACTTTGTAATATTCTGTCAAAAATTGACCTGCAGTATTTTCAACAGTTTTTCCTTCTTTTTGGTTTAGAATTGAATGATACAATCCTTTTGAGTAATTTTCAGTTTGCAAGATTGTTAAATTCTGTTCCATATCAGAATAATTTTTTTGTACTAATGAAAGCAATGATTGCTTTTGGTAATGTCCGATAACAACTGGAACTGTAATCGCAGAAATAACACCGACAACAGTCATTGCTATCAATACTTCTGTCAAAGAAAATCCCAAAAATAAATGTTTATTCATATAATCTCAATCTCTATTACTATACTCCTATTATAACGTGTTTTTTAGAGATTGTCAATTGTATAAAATATACTAAACTTCAATAAAAAGTCGTTGTCCTACAATATTTTGTTTGCCGTTGTAATATCCTGCAAAGTAGCCACCTCTGACAGGTGCGTTTTTAGCATAAGCATTCAAGCTATGTCCATTATAGTTTACAAATGGGTTGTTGCTATATGGGTTTGAAGATGTGCTTCTTACCGGTGTAGCAACCTGAGTTGTTTGCGGAACAAACATTTGTGATAATAAATTTACAATACCTGCCATTTCTACCTCACTTACAAAATAAAAATTAATGATTAATTTTTATTTGTCATTATTGTACCACAATTTTGAATAAATAATTAATAAAACTTAATAAAATCCCTCGTTTATATGATAAATATTTCTGCTTTAACTTCTTTTAAATTTATGCTACAATAGACTTATGGATAAAAAGAAAAAAGTTTTAATAGTTGGAAATTCTGCAAAAGAATACGCATTAGTTAAAAAGTTCAAAAATTATGATTGTGATATTTTTGTATTGTCTGGAAACAGTGCAATTTCTGAGTTGGCTGAATGTGTTGATATAAGAGAAGAAAATGTTCAAGAAATTTTAGAATATGTTTTGGAGAATGCAATTGATTTGACTATTGTAACTTCAGAAGTTGCTATAAAAAATAACATTGCAGAGTTATTTCAAACTAATAATCAACTTATCTTTTGTCCGACGGCTCAGAGTGCGCAATTTACATTAAGTCGCTCTGCAGGTAAAAGATTTTTATATAAATTGAGGATACCAACTCCAAGATTTGGTATTTTTGATAAATTGCCTTTGGCTATTGATTATTTGAAAAATGCTCCAATGCCACAGGTGATTAGAGCTGATGAAAATTCAAATTCTGCTGATAGATTGGTTTGTACAACTTTTGCGGCTTCAAAAACTTTTGTCGAAGATTTGTTTAATAAAGACGAAAATAAAGTTGTTTTGGAAGATTATGTTTATGGTCATGAATTTACAATTTATGTTGTAACTGACGGATACAGTGCTTTGCACCTTGCAACTGTTGCAAATTATAAGTTTGCGGAAGATGGCGATGGTGGAATTTTAACATCTGGGGTAGGAGCTTATACACCTGACTATAAAATTTCTAGCGATATTGAAAATTCTGTTATGCAAAATGTCGTAGAAAGAGTATTAGCTTCATTACAACGAAAAGAAACTCCATATTTGGGGGTTTTAGGTATTGATTGTGTTTTGACCACAGATGGAAATTTTGTAACGTTGGATTTTAAACCGTTTTTGTCTGATCATGACGCTGAAGCTGTTTTGAATTTAGTTGATGAAAATTTGTTAACTTTATTTGAAGCATGTGCAGTTGGTTCATTTGCAGATGATTATGAAAAAATAGATGTTTCCGACAATTCTTCTGTTTCATGTGTAATTTCTTCAAGGAAAAAAGGTGAAATTATTAAGGGGTTAGAGCTTGTTGAAAGTGATATAACTCATTTTGCTACAACAAAAAATAAATATTTTGAATATGAAACTGTCGAAGGGAAAACGCTTGTTTTGACTAAAACGGCTAAAACGCTTTCAAGAGCGAGAAAACATTTATATGAAGATGTTGAATTAATATCTTTCAGTGGTAAAAAGTGCCGAAATGATATTTGTGAGAAGGTTGAAAAATTTTAGAACTTCATTATATATAAAAATATGAAGAACTATTATTCTATTCTTGGAGTTACACCTGACAGTTCGGAGGCTGAAATTAAGTCAGCTTATCGGCGTTTGGCTAGAAAATTTCATCCTGATGTAAACCCTGATGGAGCTTCTCGGTTCAAAGATATTAGCGAGGCTTATGAAACACTTTCTGATGCAAAAAAACGTTTTCAATATGACACAATAAACGGATTTTTTAAATCATCTTCTTATAAAAAGGAAAAACAACAAACTTCTCCAAATGAGGCGCAAAATCAGTATAAAAAAACTTCAACAAATTCAAATTCGATTGATGAGGAAAAATCTGTTTATTCTTCAAAAACTAAAATGGATAAACAAAAATTTTCTAAAAAAATTAATGATATTTTTGAAGGTTTTACTAATTCTAAAAAAGAAAAGCCATTACCTGTAAAAGGTGCTGACATATATGAAGAAATTTCAATTTCTATAAAAGAGGCAATAAATGGAACAGAACGAATGATAAATGTCGTTCATGCTATGGAATGTCCGCATTGCAAAGGTCGAAAATTTATTAACGGAAATGTTTGCCCAATTTGTAATGGGAGTGGTGAGAAAACAGAACATAGAAAAATTTCTGTTAAAGTTCCCAAAAATATAAAAAACGGCGCAAAGCTTCGAATTAAATCTGAGGGAAATTCTGGTGAAAATGGTGGTAAAAATGGCGATTTGTTCTTAAAAATTAAGATTGAACCAAATTCTAGAATATCTTTTGATGGAAATAATATTGTTTATAATATCCCGATAACTCCTGTAGAAGCAGTTTTGGGTGGAAAAATTTCAGTTCCTGCGTTTGACGGTAATTTTAGTCTGAAAATTCCTCCAAAGACACATTCTGGTCAAAAATTCCGTTTAGCGGGGCAAGGCTTGAAGCAAAACGGAAAAATTGGCGACATGATTGTTAATGTGCATATTGAAATTCCTTGTTCTTTGTCGGATGATGAAGTTAGGCTTTACGAAAAGCTTAAGAAATTGTCCACACAAAACATAAGAGAGAATTTGTTAAATGAATAAGGTAAAAGTTAAAGAAATATTTGCATCAATTCAGGGCGAAGGTCCGTATGTCGGCTATAAACAGTTATTTGTAAGGTTTTGTAATTGTAATTTGAAATGTAATTATTGTGATACAGAATTTTCTTCAAATTCGGATTTTATTGAAATTTGTCCGAATGAATTGGCGCAAAAGGTTAATGAATATAAAAATGTGCATTCTGTTTCTTTGACTGGTGGTGAACCTTTATTGTCAGTTGAATTTTTGAGAGATTTTTTACCTTTGGTAAATAAAAGAATCTATCTTGAAACAAATGCAACACTTTCTGATAAATTTTTGGAAATAAAGCAATATGTTAATATTGTTTCTGCGGATATAAAATTGGAAAGTGCGACAGGAATTAAAAATTCATACAAATTTCATGACAAATTTTTTGATGCTTGTCGTGGAATTGAAACTTTTGCGAAAATTGTTTTTAATTCAAAAATAACTGATGATGAAATTTCTAAATGTTGTGAATTAGGTAAAAAATATGGAATTGAATTAATTTTGCAACCGGAAATGGTTGAAGATAAAATGTCTATATCTCCAGATTTTTGTGCGCAAATTCTTGACAAATTCTTAAAAAATTATGAAAAAGTAAGACTTATTCCTCAAGTGCATAAATTTTTAGACGTGAGATAAATTTTTATGCTATTATTTATTTAAGGAAAGAGGTTTAATAATGGCTGTTAAAAGAGTTTTACAATACGGTGAAAAAAGTTTAAGAGAACCATCTAAAGAGGTTCATAAAGTATCTAAGAAAATTCAAGAACTTGTTCAGGATTTGTTGGAAACAATGTATGCCAAAAACGGTGTAGGCTTGGCTGCTCCGCAAATTGGTGTTAATTTGAGAGTGTTCGTTATTGATGTATCAAAAAATGACGAACCGCTTAATCCTATGGTTTTCATTAACCCTAAAATTATCAAAAAAACAGGTGCAACTGTTGCTCAAGAAGGTTGTATAAGTTTTCCTGAAGCTTATACTGATGTAAAGAGATATGCAAATGTTATGGTTAAAGCTCTTGATAAACACGGTAGACCATTTGTTTTGGAAGCAAAGGATGGAGAACTTTTATCTCGAGCAATTCAACACGAAAACGATCATCTTGACGGTATTTTGTTTATAGATCATTGTGTAAATCGTTTTGAAGCTGACAAGGTTTTGGCAGAACATAATCTCCCGCCGGTTGATCCAGAATTATTGATTGATGGACCTGAAAGCGAGGGTAAATAATGATTAATATTGTTTTCTTTGGAACTCCTGCGATTGCTCTAAAATCGTTGGAACATCTTTATAATTCTGAAAAAATTAATGTTTTGGCTGTGGTTACTCAACCTGACAAACCCGCTGGGCGTGGACATAAAATGTCAATGTCTGTTTTAAAACAATTTGCTATTGAGCATAATTTACCTGTTTTTCAGCCGAAATCAATCAGAAAAGAACCTGAAATTCAGGAAGAATTAAAAGAACTAAAACCGGATTTCTTTGTAACTTTTGCTTTCGGGCAAATTTTGTCACAAGAAGTTTTGGATATTCCAAAGTATGAAACAATTAATCTTCATGCCTCTTTGTTGCCTCGTTATAGAGGAGCTAATCCTATTCAAAGAGCTATTATTAATGGTGATAAAGAAACCGGTATTTGTACTATGATTACAGAATTGGGCTTGGATTGTGGCGATGTTTGCATGCGTGAAAAGATTGAAATTCCTGATAATATGACATGTGTAGATTTGTTTGAAAGAATTAGCGTGGATTCTCCTGCTTTGCTGGAAAAAACATTGATTGGGCTAGTTGATAAAACAATTTCACCTGAAAAACAATGTGAAACTGGTGTTTGTATGGCAAATAAATTAATTAAAGAAGAAACTTTGATTGATTGGTCAAAATCTGCGCAAGATATCCATAATTTGGTTAGAGGAATTTATAAAATGCCATCTGCGTACTTTATCTACAATGGCAAAGTTGTAAAAGTGCTTGAAACAAGGGTTTTAAAAGATGTTTCCGGTGAATGCGGGATTTTTAGCCGTGTTACAAAAGAAGGAATTGAAGTCGGTTGTGGACAAGATAGCATTTTGCTTATAAAAGTTAAACCGGAAGGTAAGGGCGAAATGTTTGCTCGTGATTGGGCAAATGGCTTGCATATTGCTAAATAAAAAGGAATAATAATGACTACTAAAGGAATTAGAGGAGCTATAACAGTAACTGAAAATACGTCAGGTGCAATAAAATTGGCGACAATTGAACTTTTAACAGAAATAATTAAAAGAAACAATGTTCAGGTTGAAAATATTTCGCATGTTATTTTTACTCTAACAAATGACTTAAATGCTGCTTTCCCTGCGAAATTTGCTCGTCTTGACTTGGGGTGGCAAAATGTTGCTATGATGTGCTTTCATGAACTTGATGTTCCTAATTCTTTACCAATGTGTCTGAGGGTTTTATTAGTTTTAAACTGTGAAACAGATTTTGTTCCACAGTTTGTATATTTAAAAAATGCTTCTAATTTAAGATAAATTTAGTTAGTCTAATTTTTTGATTTCTGTCATTGCAGGATCTAAAAGTCGTCTGCCAATGTTCGGAAATTCAATAGAGCAAAGCATTTTATTGCCATATTTAATCATTTTTTCAACAACACCTTCTCCATATTTGGGAGATGATACTCTATCTCCTGGTTCAAGTGATTGTTGTTCTTGAGGCTCAATATCTTCTGCATTATAAATAGGTACAACAGGAGGTTGTTCTTCATTGTATTCAAGCTCTGGTTCTGGAGTAATTCCATTATCAGAAGCCAAATCTCCAATCAAGTTTAAATCATCTTCTGTTAGTTCATCTGATTGTAAGTCAGATAAGTCGTCTAGTGTAACGTCTTCATTTGGAAGTTTTTCGTAAATCAATTTATCAACATCTTTGGCAGCCTGTTCAATCATAGCTTCGTTTTCGTCATAAGGCTGCGGTTCTTGATAGTTTTCTTCAATATCAATATCTTCTACAGAATAATCAATCTCAGGTTCAAGTGGCAAAACTTCCGGTTCTGCATCTTGATAATCAATTTCGTTGTCATCCAAAATGTTGTATATAGGAGCTTGTTCTTCGGTTGCTTGAGATGTATATTCAGCAGGTGTTTCCGAAATATTGCTATCTTCAATTATAGCTTGCTCTGATAAATCTTCATTGATTTCAACTTGCGGAATATCAGTTTCCGGCATAAAAACTTCTTCTTCAATTGGTTCTTGTGAAATTTCATTATCAAAGTTTTTTTGAATATCTTCTTCCGGTTCTTCTTGTTGAACTTCCTCTATTTCTGGTTCTTCAAATGTTTCAGGAAGTTCAATTTGTGTAAAATTTTCTTCAGGTTGCTCCTCTGTAACATTTAATGTTTCTGTTTCCGGAAAATCTACTGTTGGCGTTTCGTTACTACTGGGAGTTTCATTGTCAAAACCTAAATCAGGGTATTCTACTTCAGGAGCTTTAAAAGTTTCTTCTTCCTGTATTTCTGGTTCAGGAGTTACTGTAACATTTTCTTGCGGTGCAGTATTTTGAACTGGTGCCGGCATTGGAACTACGTTAGAACTGGGAATTTCTTCTATATCTTTTTCGCTTTCTGTTTCGTCGTCATCATTTTGCGTATCTAATTCAAGTTCATCAAGTTCAACGATTAGTGGAATATTTTGAGTATGCGCACCATAGATGATAAATTCATCTGTATTTAATTTATTCAAAAAAGTGTTGTATGCTGCAAAATCATGTTGTAATGTTTGTGGTGTGAACAATATTAAGTTTTGAGCTGCGCTTTTTAATTCAGGTAAATATTTGTATTCGTGGCGACAAATTATTGTTGTATAAATTCCGTCACGTGATAAGAATGTTTTAAGTAATCTTTTGCTAGAATTTGCGTTATCAACTTTTACAAAAGAGTAGATTGTTTCATTAATCCCTTTCATAACTCCATATGTGTAAGACATAATCTCTTTTTGTAATACTGGAGCCATTTCAGAAATATCAATAATAGTGACTTTTGATTTGTCAATTGCAATGCTCAAACTTAAAACATCTTTTAAAGTTTCTGCAAAAGCGTTCAAATCTCTGTACTTGATAAGTTTATTTTTCAATAATACAAGTTGCGGAATTTGGGTTTCTTTGTACTGTTGATCTACAACATTGATAAATGTTTCAAATGGAAGATAGCCTTCCGGCAAATTTTTTGTATATTCTTGAACTTCAATAAAAATGTCTTGAATTACGGCTCTGCTTGTTGCATCAACGTCATCAAGTTCGTTTTCATATATAAAGTTGATTGTGTCGTAATTTAGCGGAAGTTTGAAGTCTTTACCGAATGTGATTTTGTTTTCAGCATCAAAAAGTCCATCTGTATCAAAGATTACGATTTTTTCATCAATTTGTTTTGTAATATTCTTCAAAAGAATGTTTGTGTTTTCAACATTATCAGAACAAACTAACAAATTATTATCTAAAATTGTTTTATCTACATTAAGTGTAACGTTTTGTTGGGCTAATTCCCCCATTATAAGATTGTTTTCAATCGGAATGATATCAAGCAATTCTTTTGATGGAAGAATTGAAACTGTAGATTTAAGCGATGGAATAGTTCCGTTGTAATTTTTCAAAATACCTTCTTCGTTGAATGTAAATAGCAACTTAACTATTGCAAAATTGGTTAATTTATCTGCTTTGACATTGACAACCTGTGCAACATAAGGTGTGTTTGTGTCCTCAATGATAACAAAACTTGAAAGAGCAAGGTTATCGTTTACATCATAAGCTATTTTAACTAAATTGTTCTTAATCTCCAGTACCTGCATCATACTTCCTCTCTTTGGATACATTTTATCATGAACATGCTAATTTTGAACCAAATCTTGAAGTTTATTGTAGATTTTAATTGTTAAAAGGCAAATTTTCAAATCTCTTTTGACTAAACTTTTGATTGTTTCCTTGTAGCATTTTAATAATGCTTTGTTTAAACCGTTTTCTTCGCTTAATAAATCTCTAATTTTTGCGGAATATTCTTCATCTCGAGTATTTGGCTCAATTTTGTCTGCAATAAATACAATTTTTTCAAAATCAGTCATATCAAGTTTACCCAATGTGTGCCATCTGATTGCAGATAGTATTTCTTTGTCGGTAATCTTAAATTCTGTTTCAGCAATGTAAGCACTAACTGGTGCGTGCAATGTTTTGTAATTAAGCATTTCGCATTCTTCAACATCAAGATGTTTGTGAATAATGTCCAGTAATTTTTCGTTTGGAAAACATTTTGCGCAATCGTGCAAAAGTCCGGCTAAATAAGCTTTGTCTTGATTGAGTTTGAATTGTTTGGCTAATTCTTTTGCACAATCTGCTGTTCCGAGTGTGTGGATATATCTTTTTTCATTCAAATTATTTTTAAGCCATTCAAGAATTTTTGTATAATCCATTTTTATAAATGTACTCCTCTACTTCTTTTGTTACAAGGTCGTTAATGGGTAAACCTTGCTCTATTCTATTTCTCAATTCAGTTGATGAGATGTCGATAAACGGCATTTGTGTAAATTCAAAATTATACCCTTTTTCTTTAAGGAAATCCAAATTTACAGTTTCATTTTCTCTTATAAATACAATAAAATCAACAATTTTTTTGAATTTATCGGTTTCATACCAGCTTTCAATTTTTTCAAAGGCATCAGTTCCGATAATAAAATGTATTTTTTCATCAACATTGTACTGTTCATAGAGTTTTAAAGCGGTTAGGTAAGAATATGATTTACCTTCACTTTTGTATTCAATGTCAGAAATTTCAAAATGCGGATTATTTTTTATTGCAAGCTTAACCATATTAAAGCGATGTTGGCACATATTTGTGTCGTAATCCTTGTGTGGTGGCTTGTATGCAGGAATAAAAATGATTTTGTCAAATCCGTAATGAGATAAAACATATTCTGCCATTTTCAAATGAGCTTTATGAATTGGATTGAATGTCCCTGAAAAAATACATAATTTCATAGGTGTATTATAGCAGAAAATAAAAAAATATTGTCATACTAAGGACAACAGCCCTAATTATCGCAGTGTTTGTAATATTTTACCAATACTGTGATCTTTCGCTTACGCTCAATATGACAAAAAGTGGCTACATACGTAAACACTACATCGATGTATGAGGTATGGACTAATAATTGTCACAGAGGGCTACATACGTAAAACTCTACACCGATGTATTAAGTATGGACTAATAATTGTCGCAGAGGGCTACGTACGTAGTATAAGAAAAACCTGATTTCGGGATGAAATCAGGTAAAAATTTGTAGGGGAAAAATTAATTGGAGTTAAAATGTTAGATTAAATGTAAAGCTTGTTTATTTGCCATTGCAATAAAATTCATTTGTGCAAACAGCAATTCTGAACGATCCTCAAATGGCTGATTATTGTTGACTGTAACTTGATTTTCATAAATGTTTTTAAGCTTGTCATCAATTTTCTTTAAATTTGCTACTGCCATTTATTTGCCTCTCATTCTTCTTATTAAGTGCTTGTGTATATATAAAGTATATACAACTTGTCGAATTTCACAAAAGGGTTAGTTTGTTACATTTCTTTACAAATGTTTTTTAAAAGCAATAATTAAAGAGTTTTTGTTTTTATAATTATATAGGGGAATAGGATAATTATGCTTGACAATAACATTTATAAAAACCAACAAATACCTCAATTTCAAGCAATGTCGCAAACGCAGAGCCAGAACAGTCAGCAGCAACAGGCTATGCAGGCGGCTAATCCTGAGTTGTTGAAACAAAATATTCAAGACAGTTATGTTGCAAATAGGGTTTCCGAAACGACTGATGACCCAAAAGGTATGCTTTATACTGCGGCAATTGGAGTTCCGGCTTGGGCGGTAGCTACTCAAGCAATGGATTATTATGCAAAAAAATCTCGTGGTAATTACGAGGATACATTGCACCATAAAGTTGGTCAATTTGGTGACGATGTAACAAATTATGTAAAAGGCAGCAAGTTTGGGAAATCTAGTGTCGGACAAGGAATTAATAGTGGATTTAAAAGTTTTAAATCTTTCTTGAAAAACAATTTGATTGATAGATTTGCTATAACCAGAGCATTTGCTTATACTCCTTCAAAACCTGAATTAGATATGGTTAAAGGTCAGGCAAACGGGATGTGGGGTATGCAGATTTTTGATTATCCTCAACATGGTGAAAAATTTGTAAGTCCTTTAAAATATGTTGAAGATTTGGATTGCTATGGTGCTAAAGAAGCTGATATTAAAAAATTCAAATCATTAATAGAAAAAGCTGCAACTGCAGAAGAAAAAGCTAAAATTTTACAAGAGGCTGAGGTTGAAACAATTTTGAGAAATTCAAGAAAAACTCTTTCTTCAGCTCAAATTAATTCTGAATTGAACGCATTTAAGGCACTTGATGATAAAGCGAAACTAGCTAAATTAAAAGATATGAAAGCTTTTGAATGGGGCTATAGAGATTTCGCAGAAATGGAAAAGATTGCGAAACATTCTCAAGATAATTTACCTCGAATTTTGGAAGCTACTCATGATGCAAATAGAAATATGTTTGCAAGAATTTGGGGAACAAATCACAATCAATTAGGTAAGGTTAAAACAAGAGTAATTGGGCGTGAGGTTTACGCATCTGAAACAGCAAACAAATTAGCTTCAGAATTGGGTAATATTAATTTAAAGGAAAATCCAGAATTAGCTCAAGTTTTGAAAAAGACAGGTTTGGATAAGAAACTTCCGAAAACTTTGTTAGGAAAATTCCTTGCCAAATATAACAATATGTTGTTGGAAGGTGTAACTAACAGGGTTGCAGGCGGAAAACTTATTGCTATTATGCAGGCAGGTTATTTGGCTGATGTAATTTATAAATCTGCTAAGGCTGAAGGTGGTTTCTCTGAAAAAACGAAATCTTTTGCAGAACGTTTTACTGAAATGGTATCATTCTTCGTTTGTATGCCATTTGCATTAAAATTGATGCACAGTATTGGTGGTTTACAATATGCCGGTATGGATAAAAAAGGTGTTGAAGCTTACAGACAAGCGTTAAATGCTCATAACCAAAAAGCTATGGCAGGCGGATTTGCGGATAAAAAGGCTTGGAAAGACTCTGTTAAAAACTTGAAAGAAATGCGTAATGCCGGAGTAAAAAATCCGATTACTAAATTGTTTAAACGAGTAGGCAGAATTGTTACTGTAGGTTTGGAACAAATTAGGCCTTATGATAACAAGGCAATTGTTAGAGAAGGTATTTGGGGCAAAATTAAAGATTTGTTCCGTCATCCGAAATTCGGCGTAAAACAAATGGCAGGTTATCCGATGAGGGCAATTCTTGGTATGATCGTTCTATTGCCGATGTTTAACAAGATTGCTGTAAAAGGTTCACACTTGATTTTTGGCAAACCAAAACATTCAGTTTTGGATGAAGGAAAAGAAGAAGAAAAGGCAAAAGATATGAAATCTCAACCTTTACCTCCTCAGCAATTGCAACAATCTAATCAATTAAAACAAACTCCGCAAACTCAAACAGTTACTCAACAAACGACTCAAAATACAACAAACACACAGTCAAATTTGTTGGATAAATATAAGAACGGACAAAATAATACAACAAAAACAACTACGACTACAACCACAACAACAAATGTTGATAAAAAAGACGACAAAAAGCAAACAGAACCAGTTAGAACGTATATTCCATCTCCGGTTGGAGTTCAAGTTCAATCAAATGAAGATTTGTCCGCTGCAGATGCAGCATTGCGCAGAGCCGAAGGCGCAGAAAAATTAGCGTTGCAGACTTTGAAGATGAATTAGTTTTTTTTTTAGATGCTTAGATGTAAAGATGCAAAGTCGGTATCAGAGGTGGCAATAAGGCGATAAGGCTATAGGGCGTTTAGTGAATGGTGAGTGGTGCAAAACCTTCCTTGAAAAGAAAGTGGGCGCACGCAGTGGAAGGATTGGTTGTTGTCTTGTGAAGAAAGCTAATGTTCTATTCCGTAAAACATCAATTTGCCCGAAATTTAAAAGCATGGTATAATGCTCTCGGAGGGTTTTATGACAGCAACATTTGATTTTAAAGGTTTTGCAAAGGATTTAAAAAAGCAGGCAGAACAGGTTATGCCGGAAGATATTGCTTCTGAACATAAAAAAGAATTTTTAGATAGAATTTATGATTTTACATACATTGCCGGAGAGGCTTTTTCAAATGATGACACAATCGAAGATGCAGATACTGCAAGGGCTTTAACTCAGGTGATTTCTGAATGGACTTTCCATAAATATGTTGACTTGTTGCGTTCGGATATTCCAAAGATGTACCATGAAAGTATTTTGCAAAAAGTTGCTTATGTTGCATTTGAGATGGGGAAAGAAAGTGAATTTAGTAGACTTACTCAAGATCAGATGCTTACCCTTGTTGAATTTCAGACAAGAAAGGCTTATGAAAAGGCATGTCAAAAATTGTTAGAAAACGGACAGATTTCACAGGAAGCTTTTGATAAAGCTATGAATTTATCTAATGTTGATGAGTATTCTACTGACAAACTTTGTCATAATGTAAAGATTGTTAAGAACAAAAAAAGTACATTGCCGTTTACTTTGACAGCTTTGGTTGTTGGATTGTTGGCAGTTGGATTGAATATTTTTTATAAAGATGCGCCAAGTTTAGTAATTGTAAATACGTTTATGGTGATGTTTTTGTCAATGTTTGTTGGAATTTATGTCGGCGCGCAAATTTTTGGAAAATAGTTTGATATTTTGAAAATGTTGAAATTGTCAAAATAATATGTTATAATGGAATTAGCTCTGTATGGATGCTCATTTTGTTCCTACATTTATTATAAAAGGGAGAATTGACTCCGACAGGATGTGAAGTAGACCCGCCGATTGAAAAATCGCCAGCGGGAAACGGATAATCCGGGGCGTTCACCCACCTGCGAGACCACGCAGGTAACAAAATCACATCTGTGCAGGGCTTTTTTTATGCAATAGAGGATAAAGTCATCTCTTGTGTGTAGGATTTAGGAGGGTGCTATCACGTAGGGGATTTTATATTATAAGCTTTCACCCATCTGCCTTTCAGGCATCTTCCCTATGACAAATAGGGAAGAATTTGGATACCCTCTTGAAAAACAATAAAAAATTTGTTAAAATGGATATGTTGACAAAGAACAGAGAGGAATTTTTTATGGAAAAGAATTTATTTAAGCTCGTCGGGGGGGGGGCAATGGTCGCATAACCTCTCATAATCAGGGTTTATGGCAAGTTGGGGTATTTGATAATCTCGCTCTTTGGTTAGAGAAGAAATTTGTTAGTGAGCTAAAGCGAACTTATAAATTTCAGAGAGGGGTTAATTGTCATACTGAGGACAACAGTCCGAAGTATCGCATGGTTTGTAAAAATATCCTCTCCCCAAGTGGCGAGGGGAAAGAAGGATGTGTTGGAAATCTTAAGTCTGCCGCCTTTACTCTCGCAGAGGTTCTTATCACACTCGGAATAATTGGTGTTGTCGCTGCGTTAACACTTTCTATGATTATTCCA
Organism: Candidatus Melainabacteria bacterium MEL.A1; assembly: GCA_001765415.1. Taxonomy (GTDB): domain Bacteria; phylum Cyanobacteriota; class Vampirovibrionia; order Gastranaerophilales; family Gastranaerophilaceae; genus Stercorousia. The sequence continues at coordinate 401,420 of CP017245.1, read as the reverse complement.
AATTTAGAGGCTAAAAAGACTGAAGCAAAATTAAAAAAGTTTTATACTGTAATTGCGCAAGCTACACGACAATCGGAAGCCGATAACGGTGATTGGTCAAATTGGGGTAATCCAAAAACTCCAAAAGACTTTTATGATCTTTATTATAAAAATTATTTGAATGTTGTTAGTGAAAATTATTATAATAGTAGATTATATTTGGTTTTATCAGATGGGTCGTGCATATATTTACGCCAAAATTCTTCTAGTTCCAATTCTTATCCTACGGCATATTATTGGGGATTGGATACAACTTGTGGAATGGGACCTAATATGGCGGGTATAACTGAATTTGAATTGAATAGTTTTAATTTTATAGGTCCTTTGTATTTTTGCCCTATTGGTGTGCCAATTTGTAGTTTTGAAGAATGCCAAGATTGTAAAACATGGAGAAATTATTCTTTGCGGAGAAGTACAATGCGAAATTATTGCTTGCCATCATTACGTGATCAAGGTTGGCGTTCTTATCAATGTACATTGAAATTTTTCTATTTAGGAGGCTTTACTAGTGATTATAAATTTGCTGCTATAAAAGCTAAATATGATAGTTCTTATAAGAAAAAAGGTGATATGGCAAATTCAAAATGGTTTAAGAAACAAAAATAAATAATAAACTATCAGGTCGGCATTATGCCGACCTTTTTTATTTTTCTTGCTACTTTCTGCAAAATATGCTACAATTTTTGTATGAAACAGAGCATTCCAACAATTGTTATAACTGAACATGATAGCACTGCGGAACTTTTGAAATTATATCTTCAAGAGTTTGACGGATTTTCGTTTTTGGCGGCTACATCTGATTATTCAAAAGCTTATAACGGAATTAAAGAATTAACAAATTCTCTTGTAGTTATTGATGTTTCAGATTATCCTGAACAAGCTCTCAACTTTGTTTCAAAGATAACGACGGAGTTCCCTGATTGCAGAGTAATTGCGCTTTCTGATAAACCTGATGTGGATTTGGTTATCCGTGCTATGAGGGTTGGGGCGACAGATTTTCTTGCAATTCCGGTTATAAAAGCTGAATTTTTAGGCGTTTTAGCTAAATTGTATAACGATTTGACAGGTGGAAAACAAAAAAAATCAAAATGCCGTGTAATCACAGTTTATTCTAACAAAGGTGGAGTGGGAAAAACATCTATTGCAACGAATCTGGCGTATGAACTTGCAAAAATTACCAAAGAAAATGTTGCTCTTATTGACTTGAATTTTCAACTTGGTGATGTAACTACTTTTTTGGACTTGAAACCGTCTTTTAATATTTCTTACATGTTGCAGAATTTGGATAAAATTAATGAAGATTTCTTGTTATCAACTTTGGAAAGATATAAAGATACAAGCTTGTATGTATTGGCTGATCCTCCGTATTTCAAACAAGTTGATGACGTTCCCTTAAAAGATATTACAAGGTTGTTCAATATTTTGCGTGATACATTTTCATATGTTGTCGTAGATACTTCTGCTGGTTTTGATCCAAAAGCTATTACTGCTTTGGAAAATTCGGATTTGATTTTCTTAGTTACGATTGTGAATTTGCCTGCTATCAGAAATTGTCAACGTTGTCTTGAATTGTTTGACAAATTGGGCTTAGATAGTGAAAAGGTTCAGGTTTTGATTAACCGTTATATGGAAAATGACGAAATCAAGGCGGAAGATGTGGAAGAAGCTATTGGTAAAAAACTTTATTGGAAAATTCCGAACAATTATTTTACAATGATGTCGGCTATTAATAAAGGAGTTCCGGTTTCAAGCGTTAACCCTGATGCAAATGTTGCTTTGAGTTGCAAAAACTTGGCTTTGATGGTTTCTGACAGTATTTACAGACAAAATTTAACTAAAAAGAATGGAATGGTGTAAGACGTGTTAGAAAATAGCAAATTAAGCAGTAGGTTTAAAAAAGCTGATAAGAAAGAAGTTAAACTCCCATATAAGTTTTCATTCATTCGCAAAAATGTTTCTGATGAAAAAGCAGAGGAAATTGTTGAACCTCAAAAACAAGAAATTGAAAATGCTATTGAAAATGAAGTTGCACCACAAAATCTTGATATTTCTGTCGTTGAAAATGATTTAAAAAAAGATTTGATTGAAAAAATTAATTCAATTCCTGTTTGGGGTGAGTATTCTCAAGAAAAACAAAAAGAATTGATAAAAAGCTTTGTTGATAATAAGTTTTCAGTAGAAAAATATTCATTTTCGGATGATGATAAGCAAAAATTAATTGAAAAATTGTCGTCTGCTGTTATCGGTTTTGGTCCTTTGGAATATTTGATTTCACAAGAAAATGTTTCTGCAATATTTGTTAATGGTACAAATAGTGTACATATTGAAATCGGTGGTAGAATTTTGAATACAGAAATGATGTTGTCAAATCAGCAACTTGAATTTTTGATAAACAGTATTTCGGGGATGGTTTGTACAAAAATTGATTTGTCGAAAAATGTTTGGAATGTGAAATATAATAATCTTTTGATTTCTGTTATAACTGCTAATATTTCCAATTCTGGTACTAATATCATTATTCGAAAAACTGTAGAATTTAATATTGAAAGTATTTTGGATAATGCTTTTGTATCAAGAGAAGTTTTGGATTTTATTATTAATGCGATTTCTGAAAAGAAAAATATTATATTTTCAGGAGATATAAATTCTGGTAAAACAACATTCTTGGATGTATTGATAAACACTACTATTCTGAATAAAAGAGCGGTGTTGTTAGAGAAATCATCTCAGATTAATTCAAAATCAAATTATTTGATGAAATTTAGTATTGACACAAAATCAACTGATTTGGATGAGATTGTTGAAAATATTATGAAAATTGAGCCAGAATATATTATTTCGGATTTGAATACTTCTATAATTGAGTTTTCTGAAAGAAAGGGTTGTATTTCGACTTTGTGTGCATCATCTGTAGAGACGGCAATTTCAAAACTTGTTAATAATGTAGTTGTAAATGAGAACCTGTCTGAAAAGTTGGCAAAAAATAAAGTTTTGACAAATTATGATTATTTGGTGCAAATAAACAAACTTGATAACGGCAAAAGATGTGTTACATCAATTGTTGAATTATCACCTGCAAGGACAGCGGCTTTGTCTGTAAAACTTGTTTCTAAATTAGAAAATGGTCAATATATTAATGATTTCCCGCAACCTTTGACTTCGTTTCGCGCTGAAACTTTAATTTCTCAATCAGGTTCGATGTCTTCTCGTTTTTATCATTAGAATTTTCTGTATTCATATTATTGAAGATTGTCTTCATTTTGGATTCGTTTACAAAGCCTTCTGAAATTTGGTCAATTCCAGGACTGATGAATTTTTTCATAATTTGCTTATCTACAAAATTGTTGATTGGATTGGCAAGTAGTAACAGTGCAGTAAAACCACCGATAGTTTTTAATAATTTGTTTTTAAAAATTAGAGAATTTTGATACTCTATAAGGGCATTTCTTGTTGCTTGATGAGAATAATCCCCGTCTTTGTACATTTCTTTCATCAATGGAAGTGTCTTTTTGTATTTTTGAAAAATTCGATGTGGAACTTTGCGTTTATCGCCTTCATTTAAAGCCGTGAGAATTTGATATGTTTTTTTAGCATTTGCTTCTGCAAAGGTTAAAACTCTGGCTTTATCAGCAGAAAGCAGTGCGTAACGTTGTGTGAATAGTTTGTTCCAAGTTCTTTTGAAAATGTTAACAGTTTTCTTTTCTGTTTTTCTTGATTTAATTTTGTTTTCAAGGGTAGTTTTTATAACCCTGCTAAATTCTTCATAACTATCTAATGCAGAACCGTGAGCTTGGTCGATAACGCTTTTTGTGTGCCTATATACGGCGTCTTTGGTGTTTCCGTTAATTCCCCATTTGTCAAATTGGGCAAGAGGAGAAATTGCACTTTGCGCAGTAAAAATTACTGCAGGTAATGCAATCAATGATGTCATTCCCTGAAAAATTGCACGTTTTAAAGCTCTTTTTCCACTCGGTTTGTAGTTGTCTTTGTCGTTTTTATACTTGTCATAAATGTCTGCTCCAAGATACAAAAAGGTTGGAGCCCAAAGCGCAGTACCTAATTTGGGGGCGATTTCTGAAATTGCTGTACCAATTTCGTTTGAATACGACATTAGCACAGGAACTTTTTTATTTAACGGATCTTGATATTTGTGCTTTTTAGCTTGATTATTCGGCTTTGATGAATGGTTAATTGTTGGTTTAACCTGATTTATTGTACAAACTGTATTAATCAATTTTTGGTACCATGCCAGTAATGTATAACTATAGTCAATTATATATAAACACGTAAAAATTTTTTTTGCTAGTATTTTTGCTTAATGTATAATTTTGTTATGGAGAAAAAATTTAAAATACATTCCAAATATAAACCTGCGGGAGATCAACCAAAAGCAATTGAAGAATTAGTTGAGGGGATTAATGCCGGTGATGATGCGCAGACATTACTTGGGATTACCGGTTCAGGTAAGACTTTTACTATTGCAAATGTAATTGAAAGAGTTCAAAAGCCAACTCTTATCATTGCGCATAACAAAACACTTGCTGCACAATTATACAATGAGTTTAGAGAACTTTTTCCCGATAACGCAGTTGAATATTTCATAAGTTATTATGATTATTATCAGCCGGAAGCGTATATCCCGAGAACGGACACATTTATTGAAAAATCCGCATCTATCAATGAAGAAATTGATAGGTTACGTCATAATGCAACAAGGTGCCTGTATGAGCGAAATGATGTAATTATCGTAGCGTCTGTTAGTTGTATTTATGGTTTGGGATTGCCGGAAAATTACTTTAAAGGTTCTGTTGAGCTTAAAGTCGGGGATGAAATTGAGCGAGATGATTTGTTAAAACATTTGGTAAGTGTGCAATATACAAGAAACGATCTTGTTTTGGAACGTTCTACCTTCCGTGCAAGAGGTGATATTGTTGAGATTATGCCGGCTTATGAAAAAATTATTACTAGAATTTATTTCTTTGGTGACGAGATTGAAAAAATTGTTAAAATTGACAATGTGACAGGTGAAATTATTGAAACTCCGCAAAGTGTTGTTATTTATCCGGCGGTTCACTATGTTTCTAATGATGAGAATGTTGATGAAACGATTAAATTAATTAAAGAAGAATTGCAGCACAGATTGGTTGAGCTGCAAAATCAAAATAAGTTGGTTGAAGCACAAAGGTTAGAGCAACGAGTAAAATACGATATTGAAATGATTAAAGAAATGGGCTATTGTTCCGGTATTGAAAACTATTCAAGGATTATTGAGCGTAGACCGGTCGGTTCTGCTCCTGCAACACTTTTGGATTATTTTCAAGGTGATTTTTTGACTGTAATAGATGAATCTCACGTTACATTGCCACAACTAAAAGGAATGTATCATGGTGATGCGTCACGAAAATCTACTCTTATTGATTATGGTTTCAGATTACCGTGTGCAAAAGATAATAGACCTTTGAAAAGTGAGGAATTTTTCAAAAAAGTTCATCAAAAAATTTATATTTCCGCAACTCCGTCAGAATTTGAGCGTAAAACGTCTTCTCAATTGGTTGAGCAAATCATCAGGCCGACAGGGCTTGTTGATCCTAAGATTTCTGTTAGACCGATTGAGTCACAAATCAATGATTTGAAAGCTGAAATTCAAAAACGTGTTGAAAAGAATGAAAGAGTTTTGATTACAACATTGACTAAGCGAATGGCGGAGGATTTGACAGATTTCTTTATCCAAGAAGGAATAAAGGTGCGTTATTTACATAGTGAAATCCAATCATTAGAACGTGTCGAAATTCTTAGAGATTTGAGGTTGGGCGAATTTGATGTTTTGATTGGAGTTAACTTGTTAAGGGAAGGGTTGGATATTCCTGAAGTTTCGCTTGTTGCAATTATGGATGCGGATAAGGAAGGCTTTTTGAGATCCGAAACAAGTTTAATTCAAACAATTGGTCGTGCGGCTCGTAACGCTTGCGGTGAAGTTATTATGTATGCTGACAGAATGACTGAATCTATGGAAAATGCGATTAACGAAACCGAAAGACGTAGAAAAATCCAAATGGATTACAACAAAAAATATGGTATTATTCCTCAAACTATTAAAAAACCGATTGAAAACAATCTTCTTTCTCTTGTTGCAAGTTATAGAGATTTGGAAGATATTGTTGCTGAAGAAATGGTTGATATGGGAATTGATAAAAAGGATTTACCGAAACTTATTGATAAACTAGAAAAAGATATGCACAAAGCTGCTAAAATTCTTGATTTTGAACGAGCAGCAGAAATTCGGGATAAGTTGAAAAAAATGCGTGAAATGTTGAATGATAAAAAATAAGCATTAAAAAAGGTGGAACTTAATTATTCCACCTTTTGAGTTTTAGTTACAATTTTTTATACATCATCTTCTTTTTTGATTGCTTCATAGTCCATTTGAGCAAGATAGTGACCGCACATTGCGAGGTTGAATATCAAAACCATACTCCAATAGAAGTTTGCAATTGGGCTAGGCAATCCGAAAAATACCCAAATTACGTAAGAAACAGGGATGATTAGTATTGCGTTTGCTATCAAAACTTGTGGAATCATAAATAAAACTGCTACTAAAATATCAATACAAGATTCTGAAATAGTTTTGAAGTTATAAGCATCAGCGATTTTGAAAGTTTTTGCGTAACATAAATAACCTGTCAACATTATAGAACCGAATAACGCCCATACAATTCCTTGAAAAACCATTAATGTGTTAGGTTCTACAAAGATGTTTGGTAGTAAGTTTTGGTTAACTAAAACTGCAAGCCAAGAGTTGATTGCAATTGAAGGCCCGAGTGCAATTGTCCCTTTCAAGCCTGACCAAAGTATTCCAAATATATTAAATGATGGTAAAACTGCATCTTTTCCGTTTCTCACATTTGCGGTGCATTTAATCAAAATTCCAAATAACATCAAAAAAGTAATGGTAGCCATTGTCCAAAAACCACCCATATTGTTATTTGTGTAAAGATAAATACAATAAAATACCGGTAATGCGAAGATTATGTATTTAATAATTGCGTGGGTGTCTTGAAATGACTCATCAAATGCGTCTTTTATGGATGCCATGTTGTTAAACTCCTCTCATACTGTGCGACTATAAATATTGTAACATATCATGTAATAAAAAACAACTCTATAAGGGGATACGAACTATAAATATTGTTCCCTTATTAGGTTCACTTTTAACACTAATTTCTCCATTATGGATATTTATAAGTTCTTTAGTTATTGCAAGCCCAAGTCCTGTCGAGTTTTGCTGAGGTTCTCCGATTTGTTCAAATTTGTTAAAAATTCTGTTTAAATATTTGCTTTCAATTCCAATTCCGTTATCTCTAATTTTAATTATTGCATTTGTTTGTTCTTTATAACAATTTATGTTAATTTCTCCATTATCAGGAGTGTATTTTATTGCGTTACTCAATAGATTGAATAGGATTTGTTGGATTTTATTGTAATCTGCTTTGATTTCAAAATTATCTAATTCTGTTTTCAAAGTTTGTTTTTTTTGCAAAAGTAGCGGATTTATTATATTTATAACTTCCTTTATACAAGGAACAATTTCAAATTTTCTCAAATTTAACTTTACAGCACCTGCTTCAATCTTCGACATATCAAGGATTTCATTAACCATTCCTAAAAGATGTAATGCCGAAATTTTTATATCATTTACAAATTCTTTTTGTTTGTCTGTTAGAGTTCCGGTAAATTCTTCTCCCAACAACTCAGAATAACCCAAAATAGAATTTATTGGTGTCCTGAGTTCGTGTGAAACGTGAGAGATAAATTTCGTTTTGACTTGTTCTGCCTCTTTGATTTTTTGATTGTTTTTCTTTATGTCAATATAGCCTTGTTGCAATGCGTTTAGTTGCATTTTTATGACTTTTGAAACTTCAAAATCTTTTATAATATTAGAAATTATTGCAGCACAAGTTTTAAAGATTTTTTTATCATCAGAAGAAAAATTTTCTCCTGTGATAATAATTTGACCAAACATTGTGTGTTTGAAAATTAAATCTTCTTTCAAACAGCTTTCTTTGATTTCAGAAATGTTTGAAATTTTGCTATTATATGAATATTCAATGTTTTCAGAGTTTGAAAAAACAATGTAACCGGAGCTAAAATCAATGATTTTTTTTAGCACTGCAAAAATTTCGTTGGGAAAATTCTTTCCCTCGATTTTATAAAATTCTTGTATTAATTCTGTTACTTTTTCAAATTTTTCCAAAACTTACTCCAGATCAGTTTTGTCCATATAGCCGATGTATCTTAAATTTCGATAATAACCATCGTAATCCAATCCGTAACCTATTAAAAATTTGTCATCAACTTCAAATCCATAATAATCAGCATCGACATCTGCAATACGTGTTATTTTTTTGTCTAGTAAAGAACAGAATTTAACTGATTTTGCGTGAAAATTGCAGTGCAAAAAGTCTAATAAAAATTTTGCAGTCAAACCTGTATCAACTATATCTTCTATAATCAAAACATTTTTGCCGTTTAAATCAGGAAGCGAAATATCAACTGCATTGACTTTTCCTGTTGTAGTTGTCCCGCCATTGTAGCTTGATAATCTGATAAATTCTAGCTTTAAAGGCATATCAAGGTGTTTTATCAAATCAACCGCAAACATAACAGCACCTTTCAATACACAAATTGCTATTACTTCTTCTCCCTTATAAAAATCGTTCATTTCTTGAGCCAGTTCTTTAATTTTGTTTTGAATTTCGTTCTCAGTAAATAATATTTTTAATTTGTTAATATCCATAACCAAAACCTTTCTATTTCAATGTTATCATATGTGTTGGCTTATTTACAACCTTTATTTTTTCGCTAATTCCAATTCCTGCAACCCATAAAACTTCGTTTTCATTGCATAGTAGGAATAAATCATTTTTTTTGTGTTGCGGAATTTTTTTCTCATTTAAGTATTTTTTTAATTTTTGCGAACCTCTTGAACCTAACGGATGAATTTTATCTCCATCTTTTCTATGTCTTAGGATAAAATCAATTTTATCAATACTTATATATGCGACAAAATCTTTATCGTCAGGATATTTCTGGGGAATTTCATCATATTTTTGAATTGAAAAAATTTTCCCATCAAAGTTATAATCTCCACATTCTTTTATAGGAATTTCGTCATTATTTTTTTCTGTTTTAGAGATAACTTCAACCTTTTTGTTACTAACAAACAACCACAAATTCTCTTTTAATGATAAGGTTTTCCCTGATTTTGAGGATTTATTTTTGTTTATAAATTTTTGGATATTTTCGATTTTTTCTCTGTCATAATCGATTTTATTTTCTAATAAAATGTTATAAATAATTCTTTTTTGCTCAATTGGAGATGAGTTTAATATATCATTATTCAATTTTAAATTTATCAATTCATTATCTTCTTTGGCTAAATTTGATAAAGAATTTAGAGCATCTTTGACATTTGGATTGATTTCTTGCAAAAGAGGAATTATTTTATGGCGGATAAAATTCCTTTTATATTTTTGATTAGAATTAGAACTGTCAATATTTGGCGACAAGTTATTATCTTTTATGTATTTTTCAATTTCTGTTCTTGATGTTTTTAAAAGAGGTCTGTAAAAAATATCTCTATGTTCTAAAATACCTTGCAAGCCGATAGTTCCGGTTCCTTTTATAATTCTATAAAGAACAGTTTCGGCATTATCATCATAATTGTGAGCAGTAAATACGATATTTGAATTGAATTTTTTTGCACATTTTTTTAAAAATTCATATCTAGCCTCTCTTGCTGCAGTTTCTGTTTTTTCGATATCGTCTGAGAGGGTTTCTGTGTAATATTTAATATTTGCGTGGTTCGCAAATTCTCGGCAATTTTGTTCTTCTTGTCTGCTTTCTTCTCCTCGCCAATTGTGGTTGAGATGTACGGCAACAATATCATCAGAAATTTTACTCAAAACATCTAACAGGCACATTGAATCGTATCCGCCCGAAAAAGCAACGATAAATGTGCCTGTTAAATTGTATTTATTTATAAATTTTTCTACGCAATCCTTAATCAATTAAGCCTCTTGGAATTTTTTTACTCCCTCTTTAATTTCAACTGCGTCAACTCCTAATTGTTCTAACGCTTTCATTGCAAGCGAATTAGGCTCAGTCGTCAATGCTAAAAGCATGTGTGCTGACTCAATTTTTTCTTTATGGTCTTTTTTGGCAAGTTCCCACGCAGTTTCTAAAACTCTTTTTGCACGTTCCGTAAACACGATTTCTTTATCGTAATATTCGTTTCCAAAGCCAATTAAGTTTTCAACAACTGCTCTAGCATCACGCATTGTAATCTCTAGTTCTGCCAAAACTTGACCGCCAATACCTGTACCTTCACCGATTATGCCTAATAAAAACATTTCAGTTCCAACAATATTTCTCCCCAACCTTCTCGCTTCTTCTTTTGCAAGTCGAAGGATAGTTAATGTTTCAGGCATTTGCTTTTCAATCGGTTTGATAATGCTGTGTGCCAAATCATTTGCAGGTACTTTCATTTCTTTTAAGATATCGTAGGCAATTCCTCGTTTTGTTTTCAACATTCCAAGTACAATATGCTCCGGCAAAACGACTGAAGAACCGAGTTCTTTGGCGGTTTCTAAAGCCATACTCATTGCTTTGAAAGCATTTGGTGTAAAAATTATTTGTCTGCCTTCATATTCGGATTGTCTTGATTGAATATTTGCCAATTTTTCATCAAAGTTTTCACTTGTAATTCCATATTGAGCAAAAATTTTAGTTAATTCCGAATTTTTATCTTCTAAAATTGATGACAAAATCTGTTCAGTTCCCATAATTTCATAATTTGAAGTGGAAAGCTTAGCTGCTGCTCGTTCAAAAACTTTTGATGCTGCTTCATTTTTGAATATGTCATCAGTTTCTTGTGATTTATCCTCTTTTTTACTTTTGTGTTCATCGTATTCAGGATGATATAAACGTTTTGTTTTCTTTTGAACAAGTTTTTCCAGGAGAGATTTAGACTTGTAAATATCAAAGCCTAAATCTTCCAGAATTTTTACGTTATTGGATTTTTTGTCAGTAATTACAGACAAAAACAAATGCTCATACAAAATTGTAGGGTTTCCTGATTTGTTAGCCAAATCAAGAGCTTTCTTTAAAATTTCTTTATATTCATCGTCAAATGGTAAAGTTTGATTTTGAACAGTTTTCCCACCGGTTAATGAAATATATTTCCCAATTTCTTTCACCAATTTTTCATGAGTAATGTCGTAAGATTTAAAAATTTTCAAAGAAATTCCTTTTGCTTCATCGAACAAAGCTAACAAAAGATTTTCAGGTGCAACAATTGTTGCTCCGGCTAATTTTGCATTCTCTTGTGAAGCACTTACAACATTAATTGCTTTTTCTGTAAATTTTTCAAACAAAACTTATTCCTCGTCTTCGTCTTCCATGTTTTCTACGTATGTAGCTACTTTATCAAATTCTTCATCGTCATCAATTGTTTCAAACAAGTATTCGTCGCCATCTTTACTTAATCTCATAAGAACAACTTCATCTCCTTCTTCTTCCTCTACAGGTAAAAGAAGTGCATATTCTTGTTCGTCAACTTCTACGATATCAAACAATTCAAATTTGATTACGTTACCGTTTTCGTCAACGGTTTCAATGATTTGATCTTCATCTGCCATAATTATAATTTCCTTTCTTTTTATTTTAATCTTGATAGGTACTGTTCCAGTATAATACAAGCACTTTCAATATCAACCAGTCCTTTGTTTTTTCTGAAATCAATCTTTTTTGCACGTAAGTTTTCTTCTGCAGTGTCAGAAGTTAATCTTTCATCTTCATAGATTATCTCATAACCCTGAATTTTTGCTGCAAAGTCTTTGCAATCTTGTGCTTGCGCCCCTTGTGTTCCATCCATATTGAAAGGAACTCCTATAACAATTTTTTTTACATTATTGTTTTTTGCAATATCCAAAATTTCGCTTATTGCCTTATCTTCTGGTAGGCGAGGTACGCAAGAATGGCCGTTTGATAGCATTAAAAGGTAGTCGCTCAATGCAACTCCAATTCTTTTTGTTCCAATATCAAGTGCCATTATTTTGTACATTATTCTTTAACCCACATATCTTCAATCTGTTTAACTTTTGCGATATCTTCTTTTGCATAAAAATATTCGTATATGCTTTTTCTCAAAATGTTTTTGAAAAGTTCTCGAATAAGTTTTTTATCATTATACAAAGAATATAAATTTTGTGCAGCTTTTTCTTCTTTTGCGTAATGTTTTAATATTGCGCAATTTAAAATTCTTTCAGTCCAAATTCGGCTTTCTTCAGGGTAAAAGACTTTTTCTAAATTATTTTCAATATATTCTTCAAAATTATCTGTTTCAATTTTTTCAATCCCTCTTAAAAATTCTTCAAATTCGTCACTATAAGTGCTATTTAAGAACCAATAATCGGTGAAATCATAAGTCAAAATATTATAAAAATCTTTATCTGAAAGTTGTGTTACTCTATAATTAAGTTTGATTGTAGCCGGCTCAATATCTGCTAAAAGATTGCGCCAACATACATATTCATAAGGCATTTGATGTTTAGATAATTTTTCTGCCTTAATCAAAATTGATTTTAAAACAGAAGGCTCTAAATCTAATGCTCTCTGACCTCTGTAAAATCTTTCTACAATAGTATTACATTCAAATTTGGTTATGTTATTAAACCCAAAACAATCTTTAATTCCGTGATAATCGTCAATTACGATTGCTACAAACTGAACTTTCCCATTTTGTGTAATTCTTGAGATTATAATTGCTTGATATCCGTGTCCGTCTGGATATGTTATGCAAAATTTGTATGGTTTTGAATTTTTTAACAATTTTTTATAAAATAGATGCGAATTATCTTCTCTAATTCCTGCAAGTTTTAAAATTGATAAATTCTTTTTTACTGTGGAAACTAAACTTTCATCTATAAAATCAAGTGATGAATTTAGTGCGTGATATGCCAGTTGCGATTTTGAATTTCCTAATATATCTAAAGCTTCTTTCCCTGCAGGAGTATCAGACATTGATAAAAATACAGGTACAAGCATATTCGCCAATTCGTCTTTTGAGTAATCATTACCTAAAGATCGTAATAAAGTTATTTTGTCATCCTCTGATAGTGAACTTAAAAAATCAAGAAAATCAATCTGAACTTCCGGATCAGCAAGTGCGTTATCAAGAATTTTTTTAGTATCAGATTCTACAAGTTCATCAGGGTTGTCTAGGTATTGTTCACATTCTTCGTAAGACCAATTTGTGTCAATATCTCTTAACAAATCTAATGCAAAAATTTTTGCTTGGTTTGATGCCATTGAATTTTTTATAATGCTCCACAATTTTTCAGACAACTCTTTTGTGTCGCAGTACCTTAATAAAAGAAATTTTAAAAGAGGGGCATTTAATTGTTTGCTATTTATTTCTTTCAGCAATAATTTGATGATTATTGATTTATCTTCCTGTGCATCAAGCATGCGATAATGAACTTCAAAATTTTCAAAATCGCTAACACCTTTTAATTCCTCAAAAATTCTTGCAATTTCTGCTTTTATCTCAAATGGATTAAGCTCAAATTCGTTCATCATTAGCGAGCTTTCCCCCAAAAGGCATCTAAAATTGCCTGAGCTTCTGCAGATGGCATTCTATCATTCAAAATTAAATATTGTACTGCTATCATGGCGCATTCTGAACAAATATTAACTCCCGGTCCTTGAACCATTTTTAATACTTGCGTGTTTGGGCGACCGCAAAAACTGCAATAAACAAGTTCGTCATGGTTTTCTCTATGTTCATGATGTGCGTGTTCCACATTTTTTTCTCTTTTTGCTCCTAATTTAATAACCTTATCTTCAGACATTTTCTTTACCTCACAAATTTATATTTGTAACTTTTATGAATATAATTTGCCAAATATTTAAACTTATTTTATAATAAAAATTACAAATAATTTTATGAGGTTGATTATAGCATGAAAAAAGCTTTTTTACTAGCTAGTATATTGTTTATTTCTGTAATATCTACGGCATGTATTAATAACTTTGCGGTACAGGAACTTAACAATAAAGCAAAAGATTTTATGGACAAAGGGGATTATGTTTCAGCGATTGAGCGATTGAAGTCAAGTGTAGATTTAGATGGTAGTGTGTTTGAAACCCAATACAACTTGGCAGTTGCTTATACAAAGGCAGAAGACTATTCCAATGCAATCAAAACTTACGCAGCAGCCATTAAGTTAAATCCTGATTTCGCTGATGCTTATTATTCATTAGCAGTTTGTGAAGAAAATCTTGCAAAAGATATAATTTCGGGTGCAGTTAAAGTTAATGACGATGGTACTATTGAAAAAGTTGAAGAAATAGATAATGAAGCTGAAGAGGTTAAAGTTGTTTTATCAGACAGAGCAAAAGAAACATTGGGAAAACTTTTGAATGACGCTATTTCGGATTACGGTTTATACCAAGATAAAAGCAACGAACCTGATGATAGAGCTTTTGTAGATAGAAAAGTTAAAGAGTTACAGCAGTTATTGGCTGAGAATGCAGTGAAATAAGATGTTTCAATCTCCAACTGATGTTGCTTTTAGCTTGTTTGGTTTTCCTGTATATTTTTATGGGATAGTACTTGCAATTGCAATATTGATAGGTGTGTATGGTGCATATTTATTGTATAAAATTTTTTATAATAGAGCTGATGCTTCAAAAATAATTGATTTTTCTCCGTATATAATTATCATTGGTATAATTGGGGCAAGATTGTATTATTGCATAGTTAATTTTTCTTATTATGTAGAACATCCATTAGAAATTTTTTATATAAGACAAGGCGGTTTATCTATTCATGGGGTAATAATTGTTGGCATTATTGCTCTTTATTGTTTCTCAAAAAAATATAAAATGTCTTTTTTGAAACTTATTGATGCTTTTTTGTGTGGAACTGCTTTAGGACAAAGTATCGGAAGATGGGGCAATTTCTTTAACTCTGAGGCTTTTGGCTCTCCGACAAATCTCCCTTGGAAACTATATATTCCGATTACTCATCGCCCGACTGAATATATAAATTTTGAATACTTTCATCCCACTTTTCTGTATGAAAGTATTTTAGATTTTTTAATTTTTATAATTCTTTTGTTAAGTTTTAAAAAACTGTCTAAACACCCCGGAATGTTGGCCTGTATTTATCTAATAATGTATTCGTTTGCAAGAATTGTTGTTGAGCATTTTAGGGTTGATAGTGTTTTAAATATTCATGGAATTCCTGTGGCGCAACTGGTTTCTTTGATTATTATTGCTTTTGCTTCAATATCTTTGGTTGTTTTGAGTAAAAAAAATGAAAATAGTTGATTTGATTTTTCTCCTTATTTGAGTTTAAATTAAATTGTTATGGATATGGATAAAAATTTACCTCAGAACGCTTACAAAAAAGCCTTGATTTGGCTTGGTGGCGGACATTTTATAAATGATATATATACAGGTGTCTTAAATCCGATTATGCCTTTTATAGCGGCTAAAATTGGAATTTCAATGGCAATTGCAACAATTATTCTTACAATTTCGCACATATTTTCATCATTGTTGCAGCCTTTGTTTGGCTTTTTTGCCGATAATAATGTAAAAAGATCTTTTATATTTTGGGGATTAATTTTATCTTCATTGTTTATTCCGATGTCTGCGATGGCAAATAAACCGTTGATTTTGGTTTTGTTTATAATTATAGGTAGTATCGGTTCAAGTTTGTTTCACCCTCAAGCTTTAGGTTTTGCGTCAAGATTTGCAAAATATTCTGATGTTGGGAAGGCAATGGCAGTGTTTGTGGCGATGGGAACTTTGGGATATTCTTGTGGACCGATTGTTTCGTCAGCAATAACACAGTTTTTAGGAATGCACAGAATGCCATTAATGACCGTAGTTGGTTGTATTTGGGCTTTATTGATGTTTTATTTTGTCCCAAAGTTGTCTAATTTTGCTCAACCTGTTAATAAAATTGATTTTAAAATAGCTTTCAAAAGAATTTTATCTAATAGAAAGTTAAATATTTTAAACCTGATTGCGATGATGAAAACAATGATTTCGTCAGCTTGTTTTATATTGCTTCCGTTTTTGTGGAAAAGTATGGGGTATAAGCCGTTTTATATTGGGATGGCATTATTTGCATTCATTTTTGCAGGTGGAATTGGTTCTTTAATAAGCAGTAATGTTGAAAAAAGGATTGGTTCTGCGAATGTGTTTTATATTTCAATGATTTCTACTTTGCCATTAATGTTATTGTTTGTTTTGACTTACCATTCACATCCGACTTTGTCGCTTGTAATTTTTGTAATAATGGGGTTTGTTACAATGATGGCGACACCGGTAACTATGTTGATGGCTCAGAATGTCTTGCCAGAGTACAAAAGCATTATTTCTGGATTTATTAACGGATTTTCTTGGGGAATTGTGGCAATTGTAATGTCTATGTTAGGATTTGTTGCTGAAAACTTTGGGATTACAAATGTACTATTGTTTGTTGCCATAATCCCTGCAGTTTGCTCCGTATTAGTAAAAGAACTATTTAAAGATAACAACTAAAACATTTTACTTAAAAGTAAAACATTATAATTACATTATTTATCCTAATACATTCAAAGATTTTTTCAATTCATTATTTTGATGCTTGCCAGCTATTTTTTCTTGTAGATATGCGACTTTATAAAGTAGATTATTAGTTAACAAATCAAGGCTAAGTTTTTTATCTATTTTGTTAAGCATTGCGGTGTCATGTTCACCTCCAAATGCATGTGTATTATTTATCCCATTAACCATAGAATTTGCAGCATTCAACGACATAAATGCTGCGTTATTCATTGTGTTAACTGCGTTAAAGCGTGCAATCGATGAAACTAACATTCCTTAACTCCTACATGTCTCCTACAAATCTAATTATAGAATAATGCGTGCAAAAAATCAAGTGTTAACTTTTGTAACGAATTGGGTAGTATATGAAATTAGATATTATTTATATACTTTATATATATGAGCGCATTAAATAATGCGAGGATATTAAGAGAGAACGTTTAAATAAGAGAGAGCATAAATTCCTATTCCTTCCTAAAAACAAATTTCAACCTTCTTAAAATATTTAAGAAGGCTTTTTCTTTTTTTTACCATCTGCGACAATTATTAGTCCATACCTCATATATTGGTGTAGAGATTTCGCACGTAGCCCACTATCGCACGTATTATTCCATACTTCATATATTGGTTGAGGGTTTTGCACGTAGCCCTTTGTGATAATTATTGGTCAATAAAAACCTCCTGAAAGAAATTCTCTCAGGAGGTTTTCGTTTATTTGTAATTGAAACTAGTCTTTTTTCAACAAGCCAATTTTGTGGATTTTGATGAAGTTTGTACCACCAACCAACAATTCAGGAACTGAACCTGTGATTAGTACAAAGTCATCTTTTGACAATCCTAATTTGCCGATTAAAAATTCATCTAATTCTAACAAAGATTTTTTGTCGATAGATGCTTCAAAGTTCAAAGGAATTGGGTAAACACCTCTGAACAATTTAATGTTACGGCAAACTTTTTTGTCTGGACAGCAAGCGAAAATTGGAACACTCAATTTGCCTTCTGCTAACATTGAAGCAGTAAATCCGCTACCTGTTAATGCAATAACTGCTTTTACAGGCATTTTTCTTGCCATATCAGCGATTGACATACCGATTGCCATTGCTTGAGAATCTTTTTCTTCTTCAACCATTTTTCTAGGGAATTTATTTTTTCTCATAAATGTTGAATCAAGAACATAATCTGCGATTTTTTTCATCATAGCAACTGCTTCAACCGGATATGCACCTGCTGCAGTTTCACCTGATAGCATGATTGCATCTGTTCCGTCAAGAATAGCATTTGCAACGTCAGAAGTTTCTGCACGAGTAGGAATTGGGTTTTCAATCATGCTATCTAACATTTGTGTTGCAACGATAACAACTTTTCTTTTTGCATTTGCTTTTCTGATGATAGTTTTTTGAACGATAGGTACTTTTTCGTTAGAAATTTCGATACCCAAATCGCCTCTAGCTACCATGATACCGTCAGAAACTTCAATGATTGCATCAATGTTGTTAACTGCTTGAGGTTTTTCGATTTTAGAAATAATTCTTGCAGTGTAGTTTCCATGTTTGTGAAGCAAATCTCTCAATTTAACAATATCAGATGCTTCTCTAACGAAAGATAAACCTAAATAATCAATATCGGCATGTGCTGCAAATTCAACAAATTTTAAATCTCTTTCAGTTAATACATCAAGACTGCCTTGAGAACCAGGAATGTTGATACCTTTTCTTTGTTTCAAAAGTCCGTCAGTTAATACTTCTGCAAAGATTACTCTATCTTCAACTTTTTTTACTTCAAGTTGAATTTTACCATCATCAATCATGATTTTTTCGCCAGGAGTAACGTCATCAGCCATGCCTTTGTAGTCTACAGGAAGAATATCTCCTGTAATTTCCGGTTGGTGACGAAATTTAAGGATTTCTCCTTTATGAATTTCAATTGATTGAGGAAGTGTTCCTATTCTGATTTTAGGTCCTTGTAAGTCAAGCAATACAGGAATTAAAGTCTTTTCTTCTTCTTCAATTTCTCTAATGTAAGCCAAGTTTTGTTTGTGCATTTCAACATCGCCATGTGATGAATTTAATCTGAACATGGTTACGCCAGCTTTAAAAAGCTCTTTGATTTTTTCTTTTGTAGATGATGCAGGCCCTAGAGTCGCAACAATCTTAGTCATTGTGTAATTATCCATACTTTTCCTTTCTTAATTGGGTAAATTATCTATAATTATAATGTACATGTTTACAAATTTTTTAATCTACGATACAATTATACACGAAAAAGGTTTACTGGTAAATATGAGGAATTAAAGATGAACAAATTTATTTCTGGATTAATGATTTTAGGTTTATTATCATTAACAGTAGCTCCTTCTTTTGCAGCAAATATTGCTGATGTAGGAGAAAATTACTGGGCAAACAAAGAAATTAATATCGTTGTTGATAACGATATCATGTCTCTTAACGGAAAGCAATTTAATCCTGAAGGTAACATGACAAGAGTTGAATTTGTTAATGCCCTATTGAAAGTTTTATCAAATGAAAATTTGAATGTTAGTGTTGAAAACAAATTTTCAGATGTAACAAAAGCTACAGAAAGCTATGAAAACATTTTACGTTCTCAACAATTAGGTTTGGTATATGGTTATCCGGATGGAACTTTCCAACCTGAAAGAACAGTTTTAAGATCAGAAGCACAATCAGTAATCAGCCATATTACAAAAGACATGAATGCTGATAAATCAATTTTGAATCAATTCAAAGATGCTAATGCAGTTCCTGCTTGGGCTACTAATGTTTATGCAAAAACTATTAATTATGGTATTTACGTAAACTACCCTGATTCAAGAGAATTAAGACCGAATGACAATTTGTCAAGAGCAGAAGCTGCAGTATTATTAGCTAGACTTAAAGACAAATTAGACTTAGTTAAACAAGAATACATCGGTGCAACTACAGTTGAGCATTTAGCGGTTACTAAAAAGGCTCCTAATAACGAAGTAAAAGTTAACAATGTTGAAAGAGTAATTTCTGAAGGTAACGTTTTGGCAGTTGCTTTTGAAGACAAATTTAAGTCAGAAGAACACAAAGCCGGTGATATTGTAACATTTGTTGCTCCAGAAAATATCAATACTCAAGAAGGAACTTTGGTTCTTCCTGCTGGAACTAAATTTGTTGCTCAATTGAATGAAGTTAGAGATCCAAAATGGTTCAACAAAAATGCTCGAGTTTATCCTCAATTAACTCAAATTGTTCTTCCATCAGGTGAACAAGTAGCATTTAATGCTAAACCTTTTACAAAAGATAATTCATTAAAAGAAGGTCCTTGGATGACAGCTGGTAAACTTGCATTATGTACGGTTTCAGGTGCAGCAGTTGGTACTGGTGCAGGTGTTGGTTTCGCATTTATTCCTGATCCAACTAAAATTGGTACAGGTATTGCAATCGGCGCTCCTGTAGGTGCTGCAGTTGGCTTGGCTACTGGTTTGGTAACTAAAGGACTTCAATATCACGCTAAATCAGGCGAAGTTGTTTATGTTATCTTGTTAGATGATGCTTCTGTTCCTGCAACTAAAGCGGCTCTATAAGAATTAATATAATTCAATAATTTCAAAAATAAGGTTTGTAGTTTTGCAAGCCTTATTTTTTTTGCTTGTTTAGTCTAACCAAAAAGTATAATATACATTGCCAAATTGTGTATCGTAAAATTTTCGATAAAGTTTAAAATGAATATATCCATAAAATTACCTTTAGCCAAAATTTCCCCTCGCCCATTTGGGGAGAGGGGAGGGACTAGCATTTAAGGAAAATTCTTATCTCTCTAAAATGTCCTCCACTTGCGACTCTGCCGAACAAAAGGTGACTAAATGTCACGTTTTGTGAGAGGTACAACGAAATCTTTGATTTCGAGGAGGGGAAATGTAACACATTAACTATAGGAGTATCGTATGAAAAAGTTATTTATTTCGTTTGCGCTCATTGGAGCAATTTTGTTTTCTGCACAAAGTGCATTTGCATGGGAGGGTGTTCAATCATTGAACCCAATGCCTTACATTTCTTATTTGAACCCACTGCCTTATGTCGGAATAGGTGAAAACAAAACAAATTTTAGCTTAAATCCGTTTACAGGTTTTAAAAATTGTAATAAATGTAAAGTTAAAAAAGTAAAATGTAATGAATGTACAAAACCAAAAATTATGCCATGTCCGACTTGTAAGAAAGCTTTTGCTGATTGTGGATGTAATAAAATGGAAAGAGTTTATGTCGTTCCAATTCAACCAAAATGCTCATCTTGTGAGAAATAGTTGATTAAAGAAAGAGTATAGTTAAACTGACTGAATCATAAAAACAAAACGATGTAAAAAGTTGGTTTTCGGCATTTAGTTCAAGTTTCTATACTCTTTTTTTATATTGAAATTTGATTTAAAATGTGTTAATATATACTATGTAAATATATATAATCAGGGAGTATGTTGATTTGAATAAAATGTTAAAAAAATTAAAAGCTTATACATTGGCAGAAGTGGTAATTGTAATGCTTGTAATTGCAGTTGTTGCCGGTGTAAGTATAAAAATTACAAAAGCTAAATTAGATAATATTATTTCATATACTTATTATATGGGTTATTCAACCCTTAGAAATGTCACAGGGCAAATGTTAGGGGATTTCAAATCAACAGATGATAAATATACAGAAGTTGGGGTATTGGATGTAGTTGGCAAAAAATTTGCCTTTCTAAATAATTTCTTTTTAAGACCCGTTGAGGCCAAAACAGTTAAATACTACTCTTGCGCTGAAGAAGTTTACTGGATTGCTTATGGTGGAGCAATTTGGGCGGATTGTGGTAGTGATGCTGAAGCTACAAGAGAATCAAATTATACTCGTCTAGATAATTGGACAACAGATAAATCTTCTTTAAATTGTAGGTCAGTTTGTGCAGCAACTAAATCTTGGAATAATTATTATCCTAATCCCTCAGCTTCAAAATGTCCTGGAAAAAGAGGAGGTTTAAATACATATGCTGATCCAGGATATAGTACATCAGATTATTGTAATTATCCTTGTGGTGATGGAAATAATAATTGTGGCTATTTTACAGAAGTCGAAAAAACTTGTTATAAATCATATAATAGTGCAATGACCTCTTTAGAAGGAAGTTATTGTGTTGCTTATACAGATGATGGCACTCCTGACGACACTCCAACCGAAAATGTTTGTTCAAACCAACCATCAGAGGCAACAATTCGCACAGAATACTGCCAAAATCAGCGAGAATGGCAAGGTTATCCGACTTGTGGATATAAACCTGTTCCTTGTAACCAAGATGGTTACAGATGGAGTAAAAACTCTTGTGCTTGTGTCCCTGAAACCCCAACTTTACCACGAAAAGGCGCAAATTTCTGCGAGAAATTTTTAGATTATACAAACACTAAATCCACTGCCGAAGAATGCAATGGTGATGCAATCGCATCTAATTTAACAGATTTTACAGACAAAAAAGCAGATATCGTATTGAGAAACGGTCTTAAACTATATAATGTTCGTCAAAATCCGGCACCATTACCTTTGTTAGCCGGTAATAATCAAGGTGGTTCTTATGAATTGGCAGATGGAACAACTGTAAATGTAAATGAATTTGGATATACAGTATATTTAGATATTGATGGCGAAAAAGGATCATCCACATTATGGGAAGATGTATTCCCATTCTATATTACAATGACAGGTAAAGTTATTCCATTGTATCATACAGAAGGAGAAAAAGAATACGGAGGAACAAGTCGCCAACATTTGATGACCAGTGTCCAAAAAGAAGTAATCACAACAACCGGTCACCGTCAAGTCTTATGGATAAGGAAAAGTGTTCCATTTAAAGAAAGTGCTTGTACATCGGGCTACATAAATTCAACTACACCATATTGTTCAGGCGTATCATTAGAGCCAACCTGTAATGAAGGTGCTAATGTATGTATCTTGAAATATGTAAGTCCTGTAAAATTTTTCTAATATATTTGGCAAAAAACTATTCCCTTCCCTAATGAGGACTGTGCCGAACAAAAGGTGACTAAATGTCACGTTTTGTGAGAGGTACTAGGGATGGGTGCTATCCCGTAAGGGTAAATGTAAGTTATTCTACGTATCATGTCCTCCACTTGCTGGAGAACCGAAATATAAATTACTAATATATTTGGTAGAAAACTATTTCCTTCCCTAATGAGGGAAGGTTAGGATGGGTGATAACCCGCAAGGGGAACCAAAATAATCAGCACCCACCTCATTCCTCCCTCAAAAGGGAGGATGTTTTACCTTGTCATTGCGCACTTGTTGCGCAATCTCTTATAAATATTGATAATCCATGAATTAAAACTTTCTTAGTCGCTTTGAGCTTAGCTGCCTAGCTGTTTCTGATACAGACTTCGTATCTTTGCATCTGAGCATCTAAAGGACAGAATAGATATTGCTGCATAGATCTATTAGACAATTTCTTCTAATGTATTAAAGATTTTGTCTGTAATTTCTTGAATATATTCTTGTGAAACCATTCCATTGATTACTGCGTCAGAGATTTGGTAAGCCGGTCTTATATATTGTTGTGCCGTTCTGTTTACGTCTTGAAACTGCAAATCCGCAGCAGTTCCGGTTTTGCCTCTCAAAGCTGCTCTTTTATACCAACGTTCTTTTATAACTTCAAGTGGAGTGTAAACATACACCTTAACATCCATAATATCTCGAACACCTTCATTAAGTACGTACAAGCCTTCAGTAAGTACGACTTTTGCAGGCTTTTTGATATCTCCGTTCGGATCAGAAACGCAAGTTACAAAATCATATCTTGGAGATGTAATTTGTTTACCTGTTTTCAAGTTCATCAAGTGCGATTTCATCAAGTCCAAATCTATTGCATCCGGAGTGTCAAAACTAAAACCTGTTTTGAACAATTCTTCATAACTTCCGGCTTCCTGCAACTCTTTTGAGGTGTCTTTATAGTAATCGTCACAACGAATTACAGTGTAAATACCTTCTTTTTTATCTTTTACGCATGCTTTGATTGTGTTATCTACAAAAACAGTTTTACCTGATGCGCTTTCACCTGTAATTCCAATTAAAAATGTTTTCTTTTTCTCTTGAACAACCTTTCTTGCAATGTTTAAAATAAGGTTGTCAGATGTTTTTAAAAACAACGGTTGTGTTTGTTGTTTATCTTCTTCCAAAATTTTCTTTAAAGACTCTACGATTTGCGATATTACTTCCATGTCGCGTCTGCTTGAATAATAATCATAACTTGTTAGAAAATCAGTTGTCATTATATTTCCCCTGTATATATTCTAATATTCTACATTAAAATTTTTTTATTTTGTAGGAATACTAAATTTTGTAACAATATTCTTTAAATTGTTAAAGTTTGTTCTAAAAAGTGCCGTTATGGGAATATGTGAAGTAGAATTTGCAATTTTGCAAAGTAATTTAAAAGGAGATGTGACTAATGTATCATGACGAGATTTTTGAAAATGCACTAAAGGATGTTAAAGAAGAAAGCTATAAAGCTTTGAAAAACGAAATTTCTTCAATGGAATCTACTATTGAAAAATTTTTGAAAAGTGTTTTGAACTGCACTTCATTCAAATCTGAACGAGATTTTAATGTTACATCAGTTTAGCAAACTTGTTGAAAGTTTAATTTTGATAAAAGAACCGCCTATTTAGCGGTTCTTTTTGTGTTTAAAAATTTTAAAAATCCCTGAATTGTTGTCAATTTGTAAAGCTATTTACGCTCTTATATTCAAGTTTGCAAGCGCTGAAAGTTGTGATTTTAGGAGTTCTTCTTCGTTGTCATAAGTTGGAGTGCCGCCTAATTCATTTTCTCTTTCTGCAAGCAAGGTTTGGTATGCGTTTAAAGTAGCTTCATCATCAAATCCACCCTCATTCTGAGCTTTTTCTAATACTTCTGCAAGTAATTTTTGTTGTTCTTCTGATGAATTAGTGGCAAGTTTAGCTTTTTGTTTAGCTTTTTCTTCTTTGGCAACTTGGGCTTCAGATTTATTTAGGGAATCCTTTTCGCCCATAACTTTATCCATAACTTTGCCTGCGCCCCAGCTTGCTAATGCTCCGCCAATTATACCACCGACAAATCCGACAATTGCTCCTGCAACATTTCCTAAGCCTGGAACGACAGAACCTGCGATTGCTCCGGCTGCAGCTGCGCCTCCTGCATAACCGAGTACGCTTGCTCCTACTTTGGTGGTAGATTTTACAAGTTGTTTGTTACCTTGTTTTGAACCGGTTTTATAAGATTTTATAATATCGGGTATTTCCATTGCGCCTTCAATTGCTGCCATTATCCAAGAACCTTTTACGGCTTTTGAGGCAAGCCTTAATGCGTTTGCGCCTTTAGCACTTCTTAAAATAGCTCCTTTGGCTTTGTAAATTCCTGTTTTTGATTTCAAAAAATGTGAAGCTTTACCGAATTTTGATGTTGGTTTGATTAATCCTTTTTGAATATCTGCGTTAACTTTTAAATCTCCCTTAGCCATTGCCTCATGGATTTTTTGAAGTTGAGCTTTCAATTGTTTGCCTGTCATCTTCTTTGATTTAGCTTCAGCTATTAATTTTTTAGCCTCATCATAATATTTAGTATTGGCTTTACCTGCTGTAATATCCGCTTCTAATCCTTTTATTACAGAAAATCGACTTTTGTTTTTTAGTGTATTAAATCGACTTTGTGGATCTTTTAGGTATTGTAACGCCTGTTTTTCCATTTCATTACGGCTACTGACACTATTCCATGCCTGTGTCCAATTAAGATTTGGATGAGCATTTCGTTCCATCCAAACAGAATAAGGTTTTTTAAATAATAATGGCGCACCAATCATCAATGGTATTCCAAATAATAGATTGGAGCTGATTTCTTCTGATATATTTGTTTGTGGAGTTGCTTCAACCCCGTTGAGCCAGTTTGCCAATAGCAAATTTTGACTTAGGGTTAAGTCTGTGTTAGCCATATTAAATTTTCCCTTTTATAATTCCCCGTATATAATATATAAAAATTTTTATATCTGAAAATTGTCTTTTTGTAACAATATGTTAATAATTAATCGGTATAAAATATATACCGATTAATTATCCCATATAATTTATTCTGTTTAAACCGCTTGCCATAGCCATAAAGTCTTGATCCATTGGAGAGACAGCTCCACCATTATAAAGTTGTTGTCTTAGAGCCATTAATTGTTGTGGAGTCATTGTTGGTTGCGCAGTTGCAAATGGATTTGTTGTACCGATTGGATATTGCATTGCATTTTGTTGTGCCATTTGTTGTTGCATGCCTTCAAGTGCTTGTTGTTGATTATTAATCAAAGCTTGTTGTTGTTCTTCGGCTTCTGCTTTCTTTTCAGAATGAGATTTTCCTGTAATCAAGCTCATCAAAGTGTCACCTGCCAAATAACCTACTAAACCTCCAACTACAGGGATTGGAATTAGTGCTTGACCTATTGCAGCACCAGTCATGCCTGCGCCAAGTCTTAAACCTGTTTTGACAGTTTCAGTAACACCACCAACAACTCCACCATCTCCGAATGCGGAAATGATATTTGGAAGTTCTGTTACGGCAATTAACAATGTTCCGATTAGTGGCATTCTTTTGCCAAGTCCACTCATTGAACCTTTGAATTGTGTCCAAGTTTTAGAAAAACCTGTTTTTCCTGCTTTATCAGCTAGTTTGCCTCCAATAGTCCAACCTTGTCTGATTTTGTCAGGAGTTGTTTTTAAAGCTTTCCAAGTGCTTTGCCAAAATCCGCCATCTCTTTTAACCATGTTAGCGTTATGAGTTTCAGCTGCTTTTGTACCATTTTTTACACCAGACCAAACTGATTCAAAATAACCCTGATTTGCGGCTTTTCTATTTTTTACTGTTTCCTTCAATGCTTTAGAAAATGATTCATTTCCTGTTCCTAAAACAAAATCTGGATACAATTTTACTGCTCGTTTAAAATATGAACCTACTAAATTTGCGTTCATAATAACCTACCTAATCTTTTATAACCTACCTTACTTACATAAAAAATTTTTGTTCCAAATTATTGCTTTTATATCTGATTTTTGTTAAGAAATATTAACATTTCTTTTGTTTACAAATATGTGTAAAAGATGTATTATAGTCAAAAAGGAGCGTGGGATAATGAGAGAAATTACGTTAATAAATGGTGATGGGATTGGACCGGAAATATCTGATGCGGTCGTAAAAATTCTTGCAGCTTCAGGGGTGAAAATCAATTGGGATGTTCAAACTGCAGGTGCTGATGTTATAGAAAAAGAGGGAACTCCATTGCCTGATAGAGTATTAAAGTCCATCAGAAAAAATAAAGTTGCATTAAAAGCTCCTGTTACTACTCCTATTGGAAAAGGGTTTAGATCTGTTAATGTTCAATTGCGTAAAGAATTGGATTTGTATGCGAATTTAAGACCTTGCAAGAATTTGCCTAATGTAAAAACTCGTTTTGATAACGTTGATATTGTTGTTGTGAGAGAAAATACTGAGGATTTGTATGCCGGAATTGAACGACAAGTAGATGTTGATACGGCAGAAAGTATTAAAATAATTACGAGAAAAGCATCTACAAGGATTGCAAAATTTGCGTTTGATTATGCGGTTAAAAATAATCGAAAAGAGGTTTGTGTAGTTACGAAAGCTAATATTATGAAACTTTCGGATGGGTTGTTTTTGGAATGTTTTAGAAAGGTGGCAAAGGATTATCCGCAAATAAAAACGAGAGAAATATTGGTTGATAATTTGTGTATGCAATTGGTGCAAAACCCTGAACAGTTTGATGTTTTGGTTTTACCTAATTTGTATGGAGATATTGTGTCAGATTTGTGTGCCGGATTGATTGGCGGTTTAGGAGTTGCTCAAGGTGCTAATATTGGCTATGACTGTGCGGTATTTGAACCTGTTCATGGTTCTGCTCCTGATATTAAAGGGCAAAATAAGGCTAATCCGACGGCTCTGTTGTTATCTGCCATTGAAATGTTGCGATATATTGGAGAAACAACTTATGCTGAAAAAATTGAAAAAGCATTATTCAAAACATTAAAAGATGGTAATTGTACTGTAGATTTGGGAGGAACTCTTTCTACGACAGATTTTGCCGATGCAGTGATAAGGAATTTATAATAAATTTAAGTGAAAAGTGAGAAATGAAACGTAAAAAGTCCTTATCGTTATTAATCCGACCTACAGAAATTGCAATTTATGTGATTACTACGTTGCTTATCGCTCCTCGTAATGAGTATCTTGCGGTATTCACCGTAGTTGTTTCGGTAGGTTGGGCTTTCTAGCCCAATATCATTTCCAACCATGTGATACTTCGGACTGTTGTCCTCAGTATGACGTTTCTATTATTCAATAACAATTTTCTTTTTGCGTTTTTGTAAAATTATTGTGATGATGGCGATAATTATGATTGGTATTGAAATTTCCGGTCTGTATGTTAACCATCCCAATGATATTGTTATTGCTGTTAATGCTATTGAAATTATTATTGTTGTAAAAAGGGCTGCAAATTGAGTTATTTCACCTAGTATCGGGATTTTCCCAGTAAAATTTACAATTGGTTGAATAATCAAGTTTAATCCGATAAACATCAAAATTAATCCAATTCCTCTTATCCCCCAAGTGTTTGAAGAATTTGCATTTCGATATTCCTTCAACATTTCGGTTAAATTTTTAGTTCCATTGCTTACAATTGCAATATCCCCAACTTTTGAGGGCATAGGTTCAAGGTGATTTCCCGACTGTTTTGCAATAATTGATAACTTTATTCCTGATGGAATATAGGAATAGAATAGTTTTTGATCCCCAATTTGTGGGTTATCAAAATCTTTTCCGGTAAAGTAAAATCCGTTATATGTTTTAAAGTCGCTATTATATGGCAGGTTTTGGATTTTGTTTGTCTGATTAATTTTTTTTACGATGTTTTCTGACAGGTAAAATCTCCCAAATCCAATATTTTTCGCATAGATATTTTTGGGTTCATATTTGAACTTTTTAGGGTTTTTATGTTCAATTTTTTCAAAGTTATCAGAATTTATCAAAAAACTATTCCAATTTTTTCGATATTGATAGCCGTCATTGTTGGTTGTGTACTCTTCCCATTGGTACATTTCTGTTGTTCTGATAAGAGCAATCGCTTTTGGGATTGTTAAAATTCCATCGGCTAGAATTTGGTTTGAATAAACACTGTTTGCTAATTGGACAAGTTTTCCATCATTTGCAGGTGAAATATAGTTTGATTTAAGTTCAATAGCATTCTGTTCTGCAAAATTTGCTTTTTTTATAGAGTTTACGTAGTTTTGTTCATTGCAAAATAGGGTAACAAATGAAATAATAAACAAAACAAACCCGATTATAACAGGTGTTTTGCCTTTTTGGTGTGACATATTCAGCCTTTCGTTGTGCTATTCAATTAACCCCAAATCTCTAAGGAAGCGAGAATTGTTTGACAATTCTATTAGTTTTTCATCATCTGATGGATCAATAACGCCTTGTGAAAACAATTCATCCATAATTTCGTTATGAGATTGATTTTCTGGGTTTGATAGGGCAAGTTTGGTAAAGTTTCTAACATCGCAATTTCTTTCGTATAGATTGACTGCGGTTTTGGTTAATTTGTTGAGAAAAACGCTTCTTCTATCGTCAAAATCCACATTTAGCGGGTTTGTCGCAACGCTATTATGCTTTTCTCGTTCTAAACTTAATTTTTGTGCTAATTTCTTAAACATCATAACACTATCCCCTATAATAACATTATACTACGTATGTCAAATTTGTCTACAAAACTTAATAATTGCAAATTGTATAGATTTTGCTTGATTAAAACTTATATTTAAACTAGAATAATGTCATAAATTTTAAAGTAAGGAAAAGAGGTTATAAATGCTTGATATCAAAATGATTAGAGAGAACCCTGAAAGGGTAAATGAACTTTTAAAAAGAAGAAATCCGGAGCTTTCTGTAGATAAAGTTTTGGAAATAGATGTTGAGAGAAGAAAAATTCAAACTCAGGCTGATGAATTGCGTGCCAAAAGAAAAAATGATTCACAAAAAATCGGTTTGATGAAAAAGAATGGCGAAAATACGGATTCTATCCAAGAAGAAGTTCGTAAACTCGGTGATGATATCAAAGCGTTGGAAGAAAAACAATCTGAATTGGATGAAAAACAAAGAGATATTTTGTTGCATATTCCAAATATTCCAGATGAAACTACTCCAATAGGCTTGTCAGAAGATGATAATGTTGAAGTTTACAAATGGGGTGAACCTAGAAAATTCGATTTTGAATTTAAAGCTCACTGGGATTTGTGCGAAGAAAAAAATCTTGTTGATTTTGAACGTGGTGTAAAACTTTCTCAAAGTAGATTTATTCTATATAGAGGAAAAGGCTCTCGCCTAGAACGTGCTATTATTAACTTCTTTCTTGATTATCATACAGAAAAACAAGGATATGAAGAAATATTACCTCCGTTTATGGCAAATTCAGCAACAATGACAGGTACTGGACAGCTTCCAAAATTTAAAGAGGATATGTACAAATGTGAAAACGAAGATTTGTATTTAATTCCGACTGCAGAAGTTCCTGTAACTAACATTTATGCAGGTGAAATTTTATCAGAAGATGATTTGCCAAAATATATGACAGCTTACACTCCATGCTTTAGAAGAGAATCCGGTTCTGCAGGTCGTGATACAAGAGGTTTGATTAGAGTTCACCAATTTAATAAAGTTGAATTAGTAAAACTTTGTACACCGCAAACAAGTAAAGATGAACATGAAAAATTGACAGAAGATGCTGAAAAGATGCTTCAAATGTTGGAACTTCCATATCGTAGAGAAGCTTTGTCTACCGGTGATATCGGTTTTTCAGCAAATAAATGTTGGGATTTGGAAGTTTGGATGCCTTCTTATGGTACTTACAAGGAAATCTCAAGTTGTTCAAATTATGGTGATTATCAAGCAAGACGTGCAAATATTCGATATAGAGATAAAGAAACAGGTAAAATCCAATTTGTTCACACAATCAACGGTTCTGGTCTTGCAGTTGGTAGAACATTTGCGGCTATTGTTGAAAACTATCAACAAGAAGACGGTACAATTATTATTCCGGAAGTTCTTAGAAAATACACCGGATTTGATAAAATTTAAACTTAAACTTAAACTTAATACAACCATTTATTGCCCGTAGAAAAATTTGTTCTGCGGGATTTTTTTTATATAGAAATGCTACAATGTTTTACAAATCTTGAATTTTAGGGCATAATATTATTAACATAATATTTTTTAAAGGAGTAAAGATGAACGAATTTCCGTTTGAGCTGGATGATTTTCAAAAAGAAGCTTGTGAATTTATAGATAAAGGAGAAAGTGTTGTGGTTTGCGCACCAACAGGCGCAGGTAAAACTGTTATTGCAGAACATGCGATTAATAATGCTTTGAAAAATGGTACGAGAATTTTTTATACAACTCCTTTAAAAGCTCTTTCTAACCAAAAATACTATGATTTTGGTGAAAAATATGGGCATGATAAAGTTGGACTTTTAACCGGAGATACTTCTATAAATCGTAATGCGCAAATCGTTATTATGACGACAGAAGTTTTTCGTAATATGCTTTATGGTACGAATTTTGGCTCTGTAACAGATAATATGAAAGATGTTAAATATGTTGTGTTAGACGAAGTGCATTATATGAATGATGAGCAGAGAGGTACGGTTTGGGAAGAAAGTATAATTTACTGTCCTACAAATGTTCAAATTATTGCACTTTCTGCAACTGTTGCAAATGCGCAAGAATTGACAGATTGGATTAACACTGTTCATTCTAAAACAGAATTGGTTGATACTGATTTCAGACCAGTTCCGTTGAAATTCTTTTATTTCGACAGTTCTCAACCGACAAAATTGTTGCCTTTGTTAACCCCGAGTGGGCAGCTTAATAAAAAAATTAAACCGGAAAAAAGAGTTTTTGGAAAGAAATTCCAAAATAAAAAGTCTTATGTAAAAGAAATTATTCGAAATTTACAAGAAAATGACATGCTTCCTGCGATTTATTTTACATTTTCTCGCAAAAAATGTGATGAGCAAATGGAAAAATGTGCCTCTTTGGATTTGGTAACTAGAGGTGAAAAAGCACAAATCAGACAATTTATCGACGAATTTATTGCAGAAAATCCGCATCTTTACAACAATAAACACATTGAATATCTTTTATGTGGTGTTGCATCGCACCATGCCGGGCTTTTACCTGCTTGGAAAATTCTTGTTGAAAAATTGTTTCAAAAAGGCTTGATAAAAGTTGTATTTGCGACAGAAACTCTTGCTGCCGGAATAAATATGCCTGCTCGTTCTACTGTTATAAGTTCAACTAGTAAAAGAACAGATTCCGGACATAGAATGTTAACCGCAAGTGAATTTTTGCAAATGTCAGGTCGTGCTGGTCGTCGTGGAATGGACGAAGTTGGTTATGTAACAATTGTTGGTACTCAATTCCAAACACCTGAAGAAGTTGCAGAACTTGTTTTGAGTGATGCAAATCCGCTTGAAAGTCGTTTTTCTCCGTCATATTCAATGGTTTTGAATTTGTTACAAAGGTTTAGTTTGGATGAGGCAAAAGAACTGATATTGAAAAGTTTTGGTTATTTTTCATCTGGAAGTCGTTTACAGCCATTGTTGTTGGCTCAAAAACAGATTGAAGGAGAAATGAAATCAAGAGAATTTGTCTGTCCTTATAAATTGTGTGATGACAAATTAGCTGAATATGATAAAATTCGTCATATTTATGTTCAAAATAGGCAAACTTATAAAAAAATCTGTAAACAAGAACGTTCTAAAAATCGCCCGTTGTCACCGGAAGCGGTTCAGTTTGGTAGAGAAACCAAAGCTTTACTTGAAAAAATGCACGGCTTTCAGTGCGACAATTGTAAATTATACAAAAAGCACTCTAAAAATATTGAGGTTTTGGAGCGTTTTTCAGTTCGTTCTAAAAAGTTAGAAAAAGAAATAGAGCGTCAACGGGATATCTTTTGGAACAAGTTCTTAGCCCACAGAAGCGTTTTAATTGACTTTGGCTATTTACGAGATGATTATCCGACAGAAAATGGAATAACGACCTCACAAATACGTTCAGAAAACGAATTGTTTATTGCTCAGATTATATTTTCAAATGTTTTGGAAAATCTTACGCCGGCACAATTGGCTGCAGTAGTTTGCGCTATTACAACTGAGGATTTAAGAATTGATATTCCTTACTTACCAATATCAGAACCTGTAAGAAAGACACTTAATCTGATTAGAAATATTCGTAGAAAAGTTGAAAAGGTTCAAAATAAATACACTGTAGAAGCTCCAATGTACATAAATCCATACTTTTCATCCCTAATTGAATTGTGGGTTGAAGGAGCAGAGTGGGAAACAATTATAGAACAGATTGATATGGGTGAAGGTGATATTGTCAGATCTTTCAAAAGGGTTGTGGATGTTTTAAGACAGTTTACAACTATTGATAATGTTCCTGAAAGTCTTGTCTTTACTGCACGTGAGGCGATTGATAAAATTCAGCGAGAACCTGTGGATATTGACTAATAAAATTGTTAAAAAGTGTAAATTTACCCTTATTTAGTTTTGTAAAATCTTTGCTATTTAGGGGTTGTAGCCACTTGCGAGATGTGTTAAAATATGTTACAATAGTAGTAGGAAGATCCTGAAAAACAATTTATCATAAAAATTAACCAGGTTTCCGATGAGTGTTAATCCCCACCCCACTCTTAAATCAAAAAGGTATCCGTTACTCAAAGTTGAGGTGACATTATGGATACGTTGATTTTTAATACTGCTGAAAATTATGAATTGAGAAAGATTGCTGATATTATAATTAATCTTTCAATAATTGGGGTTTTAGTTTTGTGTCAGGGGCTTTTGCCTATTCATGCTGGGAGTACTAAAGTTGCACAGGTGACAGCCCCCGACTTTGATACAGGTCAATTAAAGATGAAAATTCTTAATGAGTTTTCACCTGAAATTCGGCAGAAAAATTTTGATACAATGGTTCGGAATAAATACCCGAAAGCTACCATAGTTGATGTAACCGGCGGGGTAAAGCATATTAAACTTACAAAATATTATAATGGCAAACCGGTTAGAATTAATGTTGTAGAAGCTGATATGAAACTCGCCAAAAACATAGAGTTAACGCCGGCACTTTCTTCCGGCTCAACTTTAAAAAGTAGAAGGACAATAACTACAATTGCGAAAAATAACAATGCTATAGCAGCAATTAACGGTACTTATTTTAAACCGCAAACGGGTGTTCCTCTTGGAACTTTGATGATTAATAAGAAAATGTACACAGGACCGATTTATGATAGAGTTGCTTTTGGTATATTTGAAGATGGCTCTTTGCAGAGATTTGATATTGCAAGAGTTCAGTTGAATGCAACAATCAAAGGTAGCGGAAAAATTGTTAAAGTTAACAATATCAACCAACCAAGAATGTTATCAACTTATGTCCTTGTCTATACTCCTGAATGGGGTAAATACGCTCCACAAGCTCCTCAATATGGAACATGTTTACAAGTTGTTGATAATAAAATTGTTAAAACATCTGCAAATCCTCTTGAAATTCCGCAAAATGGTTATGTTATTTCTGGACCTAAATCAATGTTGTACCCATTGTTGGATAAAAAAGATTCTGAATTAGTAGTAAATACAAACCCTGACTGGAAAGGTGTTAAACACATAATTAGTGGTGGACCATATTTAGTAAAAAATGGCGAAATATTTGTTGATATGACTGCTCAAAAGCTAGGTGCAATTGGAGGCAGAAATCCTCGTACTGCAATCGGTTATACTGCAGACAATAATTTAATCCTTGTTGCAGTTGACGGCAGAGAAGGAAGCTCTATCGGAATGACATTGAATGAACTTGCACGTTTTATGCAGTCTATAGGTTGCGTAGGTGCTATTAACCTTGATGGCGGTGGTTCAACAGTAATGTATGTTAATGGAAATGTCGTCAATCACCCGCAACAAAAAGGTGGTATTCCATTATCTAATGCGCTTGTATTATCCAAAACAAACAGAACTTAAAATTTCTTATTTCATAATTCTTTTCATAACATAAGTGACCACATCTTAAAAAAGCCCTCTAAAAGGGCTTTCTTTTTATTATATTTGTTTGTTATCTTACGTTTTGGTCAATTATATCAGAAACGTAAGGAATATAACTGTATTTTCCGATAAACGACGTGCCTGCAAGATAAATTAAAAATGCGTAAATTAATGTTTGTAATAATGAATAATCAAATATTAGAGGCATATTTAGCAAGAAATTTATCTGGGCAACGAGTTTGTTAATAAGTGGAATAAAGCTTAAAATGTTTGAAACCCATCCGACAAAAATTGAAATTACTGCAAAGCCTAATGAAATAAATATAGATTGAAATATATGGTACTTTAAAAACGGTTTTAGACTTGCTTTGGTGAACAATCCGATTATTAGCCAAACAAATCCTACCATTCCCATTGTTAAATATGATAATGCTGCAACTAGTCTTTCAATTAAATACGGGGTGTTTTCTCTCATTTTTAAACAGTTTCTCCATTTCTCTTTTTATCAATATATTCATCTAATACCTGAGTATAAACAAGTCTATATTCATCGTTTTCTGGTGAAATATTGATAGATGCTCTGTATGATGCTATAGCTTGCTCAACCTCGCCTTTAAGGTAATGAGCATTGCCTAATAACATATACGTAAGTGCGCTATTCGGTTTTAATCTGATAGCCTCTTTATAAAGTTCCATAGCTTTGTCAAGGTGGTTAAAGTTTGTATAAAGATTTGCACGTAATACTTGAGCTTCAATTTCAGCAGGCTTAACGCTTTGGGCTTTTTCATACATTGCGACTGCCATATCGTATTCCCCAAATTCAGAAAGTGCGATTGCGTAACAAATGTAAGCTTTGTAATTATCACCTTCCATTTTTAAAGCTTTTTCAAAGTAGTTGTAAGCTTTTTCACGCTCTCTCATTAGAGTTAAAGTGTTTCCGATACAAATTGCTACGATTTTGTTGTTCGGATTAAGTACAAAAACTTTTTTATAAAGAGTTAAAGCGGTTTCATAATCAAACAATTTGAAACAAACATTTCCCATATCAATCAAAGCAGTAAGGTTTTCAGGATCAAGAGATAAAGCTTTCTCGTAGTATGCTTTTGATTCAATATAATCTTCGTTATCTTGATATAAAAGCGCAATTGCGTTGTAGATTTCAGGGTTTGTAGAGTTCAAATCTATTGCTCTGTTGTAATAAAATAGAGCTTTTGAGAAGTTTTTCCATTCCGCAAAAACATTACCCATGTTGTAATAAATTAGGTAATTCTTAGGGTTAACAACAAGAGCTTTGTTGTAGTAAGAAAGAGATTTTCTAAAATCTTTTTCATAAAACCACATTGTACCCATTCCAACCAATGCCTGTACATCATCCGGTTTGATTGCCAAAAGGCTATCTAATACAGACATAACTTTGTCATAGTCTTCAATTTGAATATATAACTCAGACAATCTGTGGTAGTTTTCTATGTTTTGCGGATCTTTAGCCATAGCTAAAGTTAATTCGTTAATTTTGTTGTTTATTTCTTCTCTGTTCATTATTTTTCACCTTTTATATGGTTATCTCTTCTTAATTTTACCCTATTTTTTGGATTTTGCAATAGTATGACGAAATGTAACGGTTAAAAGAAAAGGCCTCACGGGGGGTGAAGCCAATTACGTTATTAAAAAGTTTTGTATTCTTCTGAAACTGCTTTCCATTCGTTTTCCGGAATGCTGAATGCGTGGCTCCAGAATTTTTCTATTGCATAAGTTTCACGTTCTTCTTTGTGAAGAATATGCACGACAACATCGCCGTAATCAAGCAAATTCCAGCGATTTTTAATGTCATTTTCCATTCTTACTGGAGAACGTGAAAACAATTCCTTAATTCGTTCTTTAGTGTTGTTCATCAATGCTTTTACTTGTGGTGTTGAATCGCCTGTAACGATTACGAAATAGTCTGCTAATGATGACACATTGCTAATATTCAATATTGTAATTTCTTTACCCAACTTTTCATCAAGGGTTCTTGCAATTACGCAAGCTAGTTTTTTTGAATCAATTTCTGCCATAATTTTTTCCTTCGTTAGATAATCTTAGCATATTTTTTGAAGATTTGCAAATCAGTTTTTTATTTTAGCTCCTTCCCTAATGAGTGAAGGTTGGGATGGGTGCTATCCCGATATGGAAACAGTGTTATCTATTCGATTTCATCAATTCTCCTTTGATGTCTGCCACCTTCAAACTCTGTATGTAACCAAACATCAACGATATCGAGTGCTAGGCATTCTCCAATTGCCCGTTGACCTAAACATAAAATATTTGAATTGTTGTGCGCTCTTGTTGCTCTGGCAGAGAATGTATCAGAACATAGTGCCGCCCTAATTCCTTTAACTTTGTTTGCCGCAATTGACATTCCAATTCCAGTTCCGCAAATTAAAATACCTTTGTCTGCATCTCCATCAACAACTTTTTGTGCAACTTTTTTAGCAATTATCGGATAGTCGCAAGAATTTGTGTCGTAAGTTCCCATATCTTCATATTCAAAGTTGTGACTTTTTAGATAATCAATAATTTTTGATTTATATTCAAAACCGCCGTGATCAGAGCCGATTGCTATTTTTGTCATAATAATTCTCCTTTTATAGTTGAATTATATAATATTTTTTGCGTTTTTGTAAAGTAGTTAATTCCTTTCCCTAATGAGTGAAGGTTGGGATGGGTGCTGATTAAATGTTATTCGAAGTTCAACAAAAAATAATTTCCCTTTTGTTCGGCACAGTCTCATTAAGGAGGAAATAAAACAAATAAGGTCGACATTTTGCCGACCTTAAATTTTTATTTATCTCCCAAAAGGAGCTTTGTAATCACTTGTTTTTACTGAATAGTTTGTTGAATGTGGTGCGTTCGCCCTTTTTAGATGTGCATATACCTTTGTTTTAAGTTCATCGAAACTGTTCGCAGTAACTTCGTGTTTGCCTAAGTTTGAGCTTACAACTGTGCTATATTTCCCATTTTTTAGTGTTACTTTACTTTGTGGGTGTTGTTTATTCCAGTTGTCAACTTCTGCTTGTGCTTTATTGGTTTGTTTAGATTGAGTGTTTTGTGTTTTTGGTTGTTGTTTAACACCGCCGGCTCCTTCTGAGTTAGATTTCTTTGAAGTTGCCTTTGAGCTCTTAGCTCCTTTTACCGTCGGTGTTTAATACTACCTGTGCCTAAACCGGCAAGTTCTTTGCAGTCTTTTGGTTGTACAAGTTGCCCATTTATTATTATGTATTCTTGTTCAGTAGTTGGTACTGCTTTACCTGTCTTGTTATTTGTTGCTCCTTTTAATGAATATACAGTGTATGATTTGCCATTATAAGTTACAGTTTTGTTTCCTTTTTCGTAAGTGTATGTATTATTTGTACCTCTAATGCTTACAGTGCCATCTGTGTTGTTGGTTACTTCTCCTTTAATTTTTGATTTACTGCCGAGTGCTTCATCAATTGCAGATGTAAATGTACCATCTTGCAATTCTTGTGTTTCCGGTTCACTCGGTTTTACGGAACTGGTATCTGTTTCTTGTTTAACAGTTTCAGGCTTTTTGTTAAGTGCTGCTTTTAACTGTTTATCTAAATCCACAATGCTATCAGCTTCAAATGATTGATCGCCTATATTGCACCTATATTTATCACCAATTTTGGCAAATTTACCATCAGGGTACAATACTTTTAAACCTGCAAATTCATCTTGTTTTTCATTAGATGCTTTTACTTCTTTAGTTTCTTTCGGTGTTTCAGTACCACCGGCACCTTCGGATTTTCCGCCACCGCCTCCGATACCGAAGAAACCGAGTATAGTTCCTAATATAGAGGTTCCCATACCAATTCCGAGCATTGTTTTTGTAAATCCAGACATTCCGTCAGAACCATCGCAACAATTATCATACATTCCGCAACTATTGCCGAATATATTGTTGTTAATGACCGTCGTGTTGCTCGGAAAAACATTTACTCTGCCCATTCCGCGCATCTGTCCTGCTTTTAAATTGTACGTTAATGATTGGCGAACACCGCCTGACCATCCGTTAACACCATAATTACTCATGGCTCTTACCTCTTATTTTATACTCTTATATATATAA
The DNA here is from genome assembly GCA_001765415.1 of Candidatus Melainabacteria bacterium MEL.A1. Lineage (GTDB taxonomy): Bacteria > Cyanobacteriota > Vampirovibrionia > Gastranaerophilales > Gastranaerophilaceae > Stercorousia. The sequence goes on along the minus strand of CP017245.1, from coordinate 362,477 downwards.
AGTATATAAATAATTATATATTGCTTTAATAAACAAATTTATTTACAAAAGTTAATAATTAGTATTTTTCTTTTATTAATTTGTCGTACGCAGTTTCGGTCATCATGTGGTTTTGAAGAACATACTCCTTAGATAATTTTTGTTTACCGGATTTGAAGTTATTCAAAAGTTCATGCATTTCGTTGTTGGTTTTTTGAATTTCGCTTTCTTTTGTAATTTCGTTTTTTGCATCTTTAACCAAAGCTTCAAGACCGAAATCGGAAATTCCGTTTAGGGCGACTTCTTCTCCAACTTTCGGGTTTTTAACTTTTTTGCCGGAAGTTTGAGTATTGTAGCCAAATTCTGGAATGTTGGTATTATCGTGATTTTCGTTCGGTTTGTAGAAACGATTGATAACTTTATCAATTGTGTCGCCACTGTGTACAATTGCGCTTATGTCATATGTTGTGTTGCCTTTGTCATCAGTGTGTTGGTTTTTTATTTTATCTTTTACGTATTTTTGTTGGTCTGCTGTTAAGTCTTTATATCCGTTAATTGTGTCTAATTTTTTATCAATGTCTGCTGGTTTTGTATTTTCGTCAGTTGGTTTTTGAACTTTGCCTGCTCCTTCAGTTGGTTGTGTTTTGCCGATTTCTGTTGAGTTTTCAGGTTTTTTAGAACTTGAAATTTCATTACCTTTATCTTTTTCAGCTTTTGCTTTTTCTGCTTCCAAATCTTTTATTTTTTTATTTGCGCTAGCAAGTTGATCTTCCAAGCTTTTAACTTTTGCACCTAAAGAACTATTTGTATTTTCATTGTTTTGTGTTCCTAAATTGCTCCAGTTGCCAAAGTTTCCGAACGGATTAAACATGTTGTTAAAATTTAGTCCAAACATTCCACCGCTTTGGTTTCCGCCAAACATAGAATTTAAAGCCATAAGCCCAAAAAGGTTGCTCATTCCTCGATTATGGTTACAGTGACAACCGCCCATTCCATATCCGAACATTGACATTCCAAATGGTTGTGCGCCAAAAAAATTGTTATTTATTATTGTTCTGCTGCCACTTCCACCCCAAAATGTGCGTGGACCGTGAAGATATGTGTAAAATGATTCATTCATAATATATCTCCGAATTTTATACTCTTATATATATAAAGTATATGTCCCTTGCCTTATTGCTAATAATATTCCCAATTGTAAAAAAATGTTAACAAGAATTTCAAAATTATATATCTAAACCGCTAAAAAGAGTAAGAGAAGTAATTTCTTTCAGTTTTGGGTAATCTTCTATTTTATTTGTTTTTACAAAATCAATTGCCTCGTTTCGAGCTATTTCTAATATCTTGGCATCTCTGACAATATCAGAAATTATCAAGTCAGGCAAACCACTTTGACGTGTTCCTAAAAATTCACCAGGTCCACGCAATTGCAAATCTTTTTCTGCGATAACAAAACCATCGTTTGTTTGTGTCATTATGTTCAATCGTTCACGTGTTTCTTGCGATTTGGTTGATGTGTGCAAAATGCAATACGATTGTAGACTATTTCTGCCGACACGACCTCTTAATTGATGAAGTTGTGATAATCCAAATCTTTCCGCATTTTCAATCAGCATAACTGTTGCATTTGGAACATCAACCCCAACTTCAACAACTGTTGTAGAAACAAGTATGTCATACTTTTTATCTTTAAAATCTTTCATAACCTGTTCTTTTTCGTCGTTTTTAAGCTTGCCGTGCAAAAGCCCGATTTTATATTGTGGAAAAACTTCTTTTTGAAGTCGTTCAGCTTCAATTGTTGCGGCTTTAGCCGACAAAGTTTCACTTTCTTCAATCAACGGATAAACTACATAAGCTTGTCTACCGGCATCAATTTCGGATTGAATAAGTTCATAAACTCCTCTGTGAGAAGTTACAAGTGATGTTTTTATCGGTTTTCTACCCTTTGGAAGTTCGTCAATAATTGTCAAGTCCAAATCTCCATGAACTGTCAATGCAAGTGTTCTCGGAATTGGAGTGGCAGTCATTGTGAGTATTTGTGGGTTTTGAGATTTCTTTTTCAAAACATTTCTTTGTTTTACCCCAAACCTATGTTGCTCATCAACGACAATTGCACCTAAATTGTTAAAATCTACATCTTCTTGAATTAGTGCGTGAGTTCCGACTGCTATATTCATTTGTCCGTTTCTCAAATCGGTGCGGAATTTTTCCCGAATTTTTTTGCCTTGACTGCCTAAAAACAATCCAACACTAATCCCCATAGGACTAAGCCATTGTTGAAGGTTGTTATAATGTTGTTGTGCAAGAATTTCCGTAGGAGCCATAAGTGCGCCTTGATATCCGTTTTCGACTCCAGCAAGTAGCATTATTGTTGCAACGACAGTTTTTCCGCTACCAACATCACCTTGTAATAGTCTTGCCATTGGGACATCAGAATTTAAATCATTTAAAATCTCATTGACCGCTTTTTTTTGCGCTCCTGTGAGTTCAAATGGCAGATTATCAATAAATTCTTTTACTAGTCCTTTTTCTTTAATTTTAAGAGCCAAAGCGGAATGGTTGTGAGAGTTTTGTTCTCTAATTCGAACCATTTTTAATTGGATTAAAAAAAGTTCTTCAAAAATCAAAGAAAACCTTGCCTGTTCCAACAATTCTTGGCTTTCAGGAAAATGAATTTGTTCAACGGCAGTTTTTTTATCAAGAAGTCCGATTTTTTCTCGCATAAAATCAGGTATAACGTTCTCGATTTCATCTTTGTATTTTTGGATTGCGTTAAAAATTGCACGCCTCAAAACTTTAATGCTTAAATCTTCGCATACTGTATATATAGGGACAATTCTAGCAATATTAAGGTTTGAATTTTTATCTTCTAAAAATTCCCCCGTCATAATTGAATAAGTTGGTTTGTCAAAGGTTAGTTTTCCGTCATAATTGTTCCTTTTAACTTTGCCTGATAGCATAATCCCTGCATTTATTGGAAATTGAGATTTTGTTCTTTCTAGCATAAAACGATTTGATTTTGCTTGAAAAAAGCTTAAATCCAATCTTCCGCTTTCATCTGCAACAGTGACTTTAACGACTGATAATTTCTTTTGAGTATTGAACGCCGAAACTGATTTGATATATCCGAAAACAGTCGTCGTTTCTCCTTCTTTAAGATCTCTTATTAAAGTTCTTGAAGAATAATCAATATGTTTTTTGGGAAAATATAACATTAAATCTTGAACTGTATAAATTCCGAGTTTGTTTAATTTATATGCGATTTTTGGTCCAACGCCTTTCATATACATAACATCTGTATCTTTGGCAGATTTAGTCAATTCTGGAGCATTACTAATTTCTGATTTTGAAGGTTTGGGATTAGTTTCAGATTTAAGTACTCTAATAAGGTTATCAATGCTTTTTCGTCTTTCATTCAATCCTGCAAAAGGATAATGCTCGAAAGCTTCTGCAATGACAGCCCATTTCGGGTTCTTTTTAGATAATTTGTAATATTTTTTTGCCTCGTTTTTGATAAAACTTGAAAAAGCTTGAGTTTTTCCGTGAATATCAATATATCGATATTGAATTTCAATCTCAATAGCTTTTTTCAGTTGTTCAATGTTATCAATCATTCGCTAAGCCTCAAAACTTCATAAATATCCATTTTTTTAGCTTTCCCTCTGATTGTAACATCTGCAATTTTTATTGTGTCAACAATATCTGCGACGTAAGAATATGTAGAACTACTGATTAGCATATTGGTTTTGTAAACCTTATTATAGCTTTCAATTCTGCTTGCAAGGTTTACTGTGTCGCCGATTACCGTGTATTCAAGACGTTTCTCAGAACCAATATTTCCAACAAATGCTTCACCTGTGTTAATTCCAACACCTATTTCAATTTTTGGTTTCCCCTCCGCCAGCCATTTGTCTTGCAATTGATCCACTTTCTTTAACATTGCACAAGCGCATCTGACGGCATTCTGAGGATGGTTTAAGTCCTGAATTGGTTCCCCAAAAATTGCCATAACCGCATCTCCGATAAATTTGTTGATTACACCATTATATTTTGTGATGATTGGTTCTATTTCAGAAAAATATTCATTCAAAATAACCGAAACTTCTTCTGCTGTCATTTTTTCGCTCATACTTGTAAAGCCTCTTATATCCGCAAAAAGGACAGTAACATTAGCTTTTTTCCCGCCTAATTTGATATCATCAATATTTTGAACAACATTTTTCATAATATCTTGTGAAAGGTATTTACCCATTGCATTTTTGATTTTTTCTTTGTTCTTTCCTTCAAGAATAAACCTGTAAGAGTAGCCAAAAATCATCGTACTTAATTGAACTGCAAGTGGCGTGATTACGAGTGGTACAATGTTGTTGTTAAAACAAATTATGCAAAATGCAAAATACAATATTGCAAACCCAATCAGTGTGAGAAGTGATGGTAAAAATGCGAAAAATCTGATGATTAAGAAAGTCGCAATTGATATTAAAATTATTGTAACCAAATTAGAAAATGAGTTGAATTTTACAATGAATTGGTTATTTAAAAAATTATCTAAAATCGTTGCTTGGATATCTACTCCCGGATGTTTGGTTGCAATTGTTGTTTTTAAAACATCTTCTACGGCAAGAGCATTTGCTCCGACAAAAATAATTTTGTTATCAAATTCAGATGGTGAAATAATCGGCTTTTTACCTGATTTCAATAATCTGTCTGAATTTATTAAATCAATTGCGGAATATGTTTTGTGTGAATAGTCAGAATTTGGAAGAAATTCACAGAACTTCATGTTATGACGAATGTCGCCGTTATGAGTGTATATTGGAATTTTTAACCCTGTTTTATCAACAATTAAATAATTGTTTGTTAGAGTTAATTTGTTAGTTTTATTGCTTAACATATATGCTCTGAGAGCGAGTGACGGATAATAATTATCATTGTAGCTGATTAAATCAGTTGCCTCTCTTAAAATTCCGTCAACAGGATTAAGAGTGAAATTTACCGAACCAACATTTTTTTGTGCATCAAAATATTTGTCTGGAAACATTGTCAAACTATTGTAATTACTGTATCTGGAATTGTTTTTTGTTCTTTTGTCAGCAATTTCAATTGAGAACTTGCGCTGAAATTTTTCATCGTAATTGCTCCCGAGTTCAGGGTTTTCATATTTGTCGGAAAGAGCCATATAGCCCCCAATAAAGTTATCAGTGTTTTTAACAGTATCAAAGAAATAATTGTCTGATGATGGTGGTTTATTTTTGTCTAAATTTGTAAAAATAGAGTCAAAAACAACTACTTTTGCATTTGTGTATTTGTTTAAGTAGTCAAAAACTTCTCCATACAACGATCTTGCCCACGGCCACCTGTAACTGTCTATAGATTTGTTATCAATCATAACAAGGGCGATATCGTCAGAACCTTTCATTGTAGCATGTGTAAGGTTCGTCATCATGTCGTAAATAGGATTTTCCCAAAAATTAATTGATACAAATGCGATTATTGCAACTAGAAAAATATGCAATAAAAATGACTTTACAAAAAAAGCTTTTCCTTTAAATATTTTCATTTCAATTTATCCCTTTATTTTATGATATAATAAATTCTGAAAAAAGGATAGATTATGAAAGAAAATTTAATCAAACTCTTATCAGAAGAAAAAATATTACCGATACTACGAAGCAGTGATGCTCAAACCGTTATAGATTGGGCAAATGCTTTAATTGAAGGTGGAATAAAAATATTAGAAGTAAATGTTCAAAATCCTTCAATTTATAAAGCGATTGAAGAAATTTCAAAGCATGCTGCAGTATGTGCAGGTGGGATAATTACTGCAATGCAAGCAGAGGCATCAATTGTATCAGGTGCAAAAGTTTTGTCTTCTCCAATTTTTTCTAAAAATTTAGTAAAAATATCTAAAGACAAAGAAATTCCTTATATCGCCGAAACGTCAACTGCAAATGAAGCTTATAATGCTTGGAAAGCTCGTATTCCGTTGATAAAAATTTATCCGATTACTGCAATGGGTGGAGCAATGTATGTTGAAGATTTGTTAAGACCAATGCCGTTTTTAAACGTAATGCCATTGGGAAGTGTTAAGTTGGATGAAGTTCATTCGTATATTAAAGCCGGTGCAAAATGTGTTGGTGTTGGGCGTGATTTTTATGACGGATTTTCATTAAGTGAAATTACATCTCGTGCAAAACGTGTTATAAGCGAGTTAAAGGGTTAATAATGAACGAAAAGTTAGATGTAGTCGCAATTGGGGAATGTTTGATTGAATTGTCAGCTAACACAAAGATGGCTGATGCTGAATGTTTATATAAATATTATGGTGGAGATACTTTGGCTGCGGCTGTCGCTGCTCAAAGAATGGGTGCAAGTGTAGGTTTTATTACAAGGGTTGGAAACGATTCTTTCAAAGATTACTTACTAGATGGCTGGCATAGCGAAGGTTTAGATATTTCACAAGTTAAGATTTCTAATGAGCCGAATGGACTTTATATTATTGCAAGACCTTCTTGTACAGAAAAAGAAATCGCAGTTTACCGCAAAAAAATCGCTCCATCAAAATTATCAATAGAGGATATTGATGAAGAATATATTAAAAACGCAGGAATTGTTTACGCATCAGGAGTTACTCAATCACTTTCTCCATCAGCGGCTGAGGCGGTTGAATATGCTTTTAAACTTGCAAAAGAGCATGGAGTAAAAACTGCGTACGATCCAAATTATCACTCTGCATTGACTACAGTAGAAGATGCAAAAGACGCATTTTTTAGAGTAAGTTCCAATATTGATATTTTGTTTTTGAATACAAAATTGGATTCTGTAAATATTTTGGATATTGATTCGCAAGAAAATATCATAAAAAGACTTTGGGATATGGGAATATCAACAGTTGTACTAAAATCCGCAGAAAAACATGGATATTTTACAGGATATAACGGAAATATTAATTTTACGGAATTTTATACAACCGATTGCTTAGACACAACATGTTCTGGGGATGCGTTTAATGGTGGTTTTATGTATGCGTTAACTCACGGTTTTACGGAATTTGAATCTGCTAAATTTGCTTCAATTGTTGCAGGTTTGCAGGCAAAAGGGATTGGTGCTATTAAATCAATTCCACACAAAGAAGAAGTTTATTCAATATATAGGGGAAACAATGATTAAGGTTGCTATATCTGGTTACTATGGGTTTAAAAATTTTGGTGATGAGGCAATATTATCAGTTCTTGTTAATCATTTAAAGACTTTTGAGAACGCTGATATAACTGTTTTTTCAAGCGATATTGAATATACTGAAAAAACTTATGGTGTAAAGGCAGTAAAAAGATTTAATTTAAAGGATGTTATAAAAACAATTCAAAATTGTGATGTGCTTGTATCTGGTGGTGGTAGTCTTTTGCAGGATGTTACAAGTTTAAAAAGTCTTATATATTATGCTTTTATAATTGCTTTAGGGTTGTTATTTAATAAAAAAGTTATAATTTTTGCACAAGGAATTGGACCATTAAATAGTAATATTGCACAAAATATTGTAAAAAAACTCTTGAAATATTGTTCTTATGTAACAGTTAGGGATGAAAACAGTTTAAAATTGTTAGAGAAATTGGGGGTTAAATCAGAACTTGTTTGTGATCCGATTTACTCTTTAGATATCAAATCTGTTCCTCAAAATGGTGTTATAGGAGTTCAATTGAGAGAATTTAAAACAATGAATTTTGAATTGTTGCAGAAATTAGCATTGTTGATTATTACGAAGTTTTCTAATAAAAAAATTGAAATATTTTCATTACAAAAAACTCAAGATTTGCAATTATGTAAGCGTTTTGAGGCTTTGATAAAATCTTTTAATCCTGAAATTGAAACAGAAATTGTTGAAGATGATATTATAAACCGTCTTTCAAGATTAGAATATTTAATTGGAATGCGTTTCCATGCGGTTCTTGTAGCTTTAAAAAGCGGGGTTAAAACTTGTGCAATCAATTATGATGTAAAGGTTGAAAAAATTGCTATTGATGCAGGTATTCCGATTATTTCAATGGATGCGCATGAAAATATGGAAGAAATTTATCAAAAAATGCAAAATCTCAACAGAGATGAATTGTTGAGATTTGCTAATTCTAAAATATTTGATTGGTCAAAATTTGATGAGTTATTCGGTCTTTTTGCCAAATAGAGTTTGATAATTTGTTCTTAAACCTTTATTAAACTCAATACCGGCTTTTTGCCTAATGTCTGTATTTATTTTGCTATATTCTTCTGATGTTATTATTCCATCCATTTTGCCTTCACTATCTTGATCATAGGTTGCAAATGTAGCTGCTAATTCTTTCCAGTCGGCGTAGCCATCGCCATTTTGATCAATTTTGGAGAATGCAAACTGTGCTCGTTGTTTTGCATTAGCTTTTTGTTCGTCAGTTGCATTTTCGCCTAATTCTGCCATTTGGTGTTTAGTAAATTCTTCTAGTGTAACTTTTCCATCGCCATTGCCTGAGGTTTTATCCATATTGGCAAGATAAGATTTCCCGAGTTCACTTACTGCAGTTCTGTATTTGTCGCCATCTGCTTTTTCTGTCCCTTGAACTCCGCCTTTAAGTATTTCAAATTTTTTGCCTTCAACTGCATTTCCTTTTTTATCTGTCATTTCGGATGCTGCTTTATCAAAGGCTTTACCTAGTTCTGTACTTTGGTTTTTGTCAATATCTCCGGCATATTCATTTTTAGTATTTTGTAATAATTGCTGTTGTTGTTGGGTTTCAAGTCTGTCTTTCATGCCATGAGCGAAGCCCCAATTCCATGCTAATTGATTACCATATTGAACATTCATGGCATTCATTTGATTTTGGTAATTTGGCATTCCAATCATCATTGGATTTACATAAGGATTTGTCGGATTAAACCAGTTATTGCCTTGACAACCTAATATGCCGCCACTATACATGCCAAAAGCATTGTAGCAGCCGCCACTGAAAATGCTTCCTTGACAACCACAACTATTTTTAGTCATTTGGTCGAACATTGCACTTGTCATGCCGGCTTGCAGGAAGGTTTGTCCTAATTGCTTGGTATATTTTGCAATATTACCGTTCTTAAAATTGGTACTAATAGATTGCCAGATAGTCATAATACTTCTCTCATTTATACTCTTATATATATAAAGTATATAATTTATAAATAATTGCTAATATTGTGACTATTGTTAATATATCTTAACAAAACGATAGAATAGTAAAATTAAATAATTTTGCATTAAAAAAGAACTCTTTCGAGTTCTTTATAATTGCCCTGGGCCAGACTTGAACTGGCACTGGATTTAACTCCAACCGGATTTTAAGTCCGACGCGTCTACCGATTCCGCCACCAGGGCATATTCAATTTTCAAACAATTTCCCCAGCGGTCTCGGTAGACGGCGTCTACTCTCCCCTCCTTCTTTTTCGATTATCAACCGAAAAACCGGAGTCCTTGCCAACTAGGGCATATTCAATTTTCAACTATTACCGAAACTCGCTAGATACGCTCAATTCCGCATAACTATATTAACTTAAACTATTACAAATGTCAAGAAATTTATTTCTTTTGATATGTTTTTAAATAACTGTCAAATTCTTCAAGTTTTTTAGAGATTTTATTATTTATTTTATTTAATTCTGTATCTATGAGTTTAAAGTTAGAAAGAGTTACTTTCCCAAACAATGCTGGATATTTTAGATTTTTGAGGAATATATCTCTAAATTTTTTAATCTCATTATAATCTGTCAAATCAATAATTTCAGATAATTCTGGTAAATCCATGAATAATTCACCCATTTGGTTTTTGGCTTTTTGAATGTTATTTGATTTAATATATTTTTGGATTTTAGTAATATGTGCTTGAATTATTGAATAATTGTGTCTTATTTTAGATTTTTTTTCAATCAAAAAGTCTTTAAAATAAGAAATAGTTTGATTATATCCGGAATTAATCAAATCATTCCTTTTGGCTTCATTTATATTGAAATCGACAACCACAATATCGCCGGTATTAAGAACAATATAATCAAATTTGTCTTTATTTCCGTATATATTGGTAATAAAAGATGTAGATATCGCAGTCATGCAGCTATAAACCGCATTTGCATAATTTATTCCGGAGATGTCATTACTTTCATAATTTCCCTCAAGACGAAATTCAAGTATTCTTTCGTCGTCATTCAAAAGATGCTTTGACAACTTCCACATAGGCCAACTTTTTTGTAAATCGCCATCAACAAGCAGGGTTTTGTTGTATTCAATTGGTTTCATTAATCCAGGCATACAACATGAAATTCTAACGGCAGATGCTATTTCGTAATCCGGTGTGTCAAATTTGGAAAATTCTTTACATTCAAAGTTAGATAAATTAGTTGTTATTACAACCAGATTTTTTTTGATATCTTTGAATGTTACGGCAGGATTTACTCCTTTTTTGTAGTTTTCGCCATAATATTTTTTTTCGATTAATTCTCTAACCCATTCTAAAAACACTTCTCCTTTGCTAATTGCAAATAGTGGACCTAAGTCGATTGAGATATCTTTAAATAATTCAAAATTAACCTTAATAAAAATATCTTTAAGTTCTTCTGCATTGTAGCCAACTGCCAGTAACGCTGCAAAAATTGAACCAACAGAAGAACCTGCTAATCTGTCAGGAATTATTCCGAGTTCTTCTAATGCTTTTACGGCTCCGATGTAGGAAACTCCTCTAATTGCGCCGCCTCCAAATAAACATGTGTATTTAAAATTGTTATCCATAAATTTATTATACGATATTTAAAATTTTATTCCTGTAGTAAATAGAGTATTTTTGTAGTAGTTGATGTCGCTAGTCGGTTGTACAAACTTTTTATTTGCAACCTTTTTAGGCAAGAATACTCCGAAATATTTCCCTTCATATACTGCAATCCATTTCCCTTCTTGTTTTAAAACATTATAAACAGGGTATGAGTTTTCGATAATCATGACATCTGGTGGAAAATATTCAAAAACTTGTTTCCAATGCGGATATGCAAGTAAAAATTCTTTTAACATTGGTACCATATAGTCATAATAGACTTCTTCGTACCTACCATCCATAAATATCTTGTTTTGTGGGTAGAGTTTATAAGAAACATAACTGCCATAGCCGAAATTCGTTAAAATATTACCTTTTATATTGTTTGCTTTGATAAATTCAACTTCTTTGACTGGATAAGCATCCATTCCAACAGGAACTGAAAAGTTTTTTGATGACAATGTAAAAATTGAGATGAAAAGCAACATGATATAAATCATTCTGTTTTTCCAGTGTGGTAGTTTAATATTTTCGATTAATTTATAAAAATCTTCGTACATAAAGCATATTGCAGAGATTGCGAAAAACGGAAGAAGTTTTACATGGCTTATTGCCAAATACATGGTTGATAAAATAACGATATACTTGACTTTATCGGCTTTATTGTACCAATTTTTAATGTTATCTGATTTAATTTCTTTAAAAATATAAATACTTTCGGTAATCGTTAAAACGAGCATGAAAAGTTTGAATTTTATTTGTTTAAACAGATAGAATTTTGAAAATAGTCCCCACCACTCAACAATATAAGGTCTTTTCATTGTGTTTGCCATTAGTAAAAATTTTGTATATTTGTATCCCCAAGGGTTAATCAAAAGTAGTGGTAAGGAAATTGCAAGAGTTATAAGGTATTTTGAACATGGTTTTTTATTCAAGAACTCTCCGACTGCGTACATTCCTAACAGTCCTAACCCTGCAACAACACCACCATGAATATTGTTCCAAAGGATTATTAATGGAGGAATGATAAATAGAAGTTTATTGTTGCCTTTTCTAACTTTTTCCAATAAATAAATAAATATTGTAAAGAATAAAAAGCTGAACATGTGGCATCTGATTGGGTTGTTAAGATTTTCCATAACAGCCATAAGAGTAAAGAAATAGAACAAAATATTGTATGGAGAAATATTGGTTCTGTTTTTTACAACTCTTGATGCAACAAAGAATATTCCGAACAACATTAGAGCTTGTAGAATTATTAAACTATATGCTCCAAATAGTTTTAATACTGCGTAAAATATAGCCCCACTTCCCCATTCATGGTCAAACCAGGTATGAACCGGTGTGTAAGATAAAAAATCTGATGTTAATACATTCCCGCCATCGATTACTCCCATGCCTGCAATTAATCTAGCCCATAAGTCATAATCAAAATGAGTTGCCGTTGTTGAAAAGGCAAGAATTAATAAAAATAGTGTTATATAGAATAATAAAGCTTTCTTCCCCATAAAAGAAGTATATCATAAATATAGTTTTATATTTTGGTAATAAAAAAAGACATGTTTATTTCAACATGCCTTTTTTATTCTGCTTTTTTGCTTAAAAACTAAGCAGCTACTGAACATTCAATTTCTCTAATCAAGTATTCAGCAACCCATTCAAAATCTTTATTATCTTTAGCTGCTTCTTTCAAATATTTAACAGAAGCATTGCCTAATCTAATCAAAGTCATTGCAACAACACCTCTTTTAATACCTCTAACAACTTGTAATTCATCAACAAGTTGAGGCACTGCAGAAGTTCCTATGCTTACCAATTCGTTTTCCAATTTGTTTTTTGTAACGTTGTCTGCATTTTCTAACTTTGAAAGAATTTCATTAACTGTTTCCATTATAATTATCTCCATTTATCTTATCTATATTGTAATTATAAACTAAAAAACAGTTAAACATTGATTTCCTTACATAATCTTTATATCCATATAAAGCTCATAATAAAAAAGCAGAACATGTGTTCTGCCATAAAAAATGTGTAGGGGAAAAATATAATAAATATAAAATGTAGTGTATTAAGAATAAATTTTGAATGTTCTTTCAATGTTTTTGTCGATTGCTGTTTTGATTGAATCGTATTCTGTTTGAAGTGAATTGTGTTCTGTATCAATATTTTTTAATTCAAGATCATATCTTTTATCTTTGTTTTCAATTTTTGCCATTGCAGCGTTATATTCTGCTTCAGCTTTTGTGAGTGCTGCGTTGTTTGTTTGTTCTGTGATATCGCTACAATTTGTATAAGTTGTAGTGTTCCAATTATTGTTAGCGTCAACTTGTTCAAGGCAAACCAAACCACTTTCAAATGCAAATTGTATCCATTCGGCACTAGAAGCCAAACCATCTTGTAGAGCTTTGTAGCCGGATGTTGTCATTTTGTTATATAAGTTTGTGTACCATTGAGCTTTTGCTGAGCCGTTTTCGTTATAAGAAGCTTTTTTATTTGAAGTATCAATCCAGTCATAATTTGGTTCACCATAAGTATTCATGATTGCATCAAGAACTTTTGCTTGTTTGATTTTTTCAAATTCGGTTGCTTTAGTTGTATTAGTATTGAAATTTTGTCCTAATTTATTGATTGCATTGATATCTGCAAGAGATGACCATTGGTTTTCATCAAAATTAGAAGGCATTGCATTCCCAAAAATAGTTTCATACAATTTTTCGGCAGCTTCTTTGTATGCTGTGTATTCCGGGATATCAGTTCCATTTTGCTTTTTATATTCATCTCTTTTAACGTCAAAAGTGTTTGATATAGAATTAATCAATGATGTAATTACTGTTTGACCAATGCGTTGATAATCTTCTAAATCTAATAGAGAAGTTTCTGTGAATGTAGAACTAGGTATTGCATATTTGCCATCTTCTTGTAATACCGGAATAGGGATGCCTGAATAAGCTATTCTTTCACTGTCGCCAGCAGTTTTCCCGTTGTTGAATGATAATCTGCCATTGCTAATAGTTACGTTAAATGCGTTGTTTTCATCAAGTGTTGCATCTTTACCTTCTTCTTCACTTGTATAGAAATAAGCTTTCCAATTGCCGCTTGCATCTTTTCTTAATTGGAATGCGCCGGCACAGTCTATTGTACTTCCATCTGTTTCATTTACCTTTAAGTTTGAAGAAGATATATCTTGTTGATCATTTTTGGCTTTATTTAAAATATCAACCATTGAATCATAATAATCTTTAGAATCTGCAGTAGATAATTCTCTAAGCCCTTTTGAGTTGTCACTGCCAATGATTTCAAGGAGCTTATCTATTTCTGCTTTTGCTGCATTGGTATCAGCAGCTCCTGCAAGATTTTTTTTGATATCATATATTGTTCCCCCGCTCGCAGTTTTTACATTGCCTAGCAAAGTATTCATGATTTCAGCAGCTTTTGTTTTGAAAGTAGTTTCTGCGGTTGAGAAATTGCTCAATGCACTTTGATAATTATAATAGTATTCGGAAGATTTGATAGTATTGTAGCTATCATATCCATCTTTGCCTTCATACATATTTTTTAATGTTTCTGGGCTATAACCGGAATCAACTTGGATATTATGACTTACGCCACCTTTATCTTCAGCAAGACTACCTGTGTTGTAAACAACTCCGTTAGATTTGTCTATTGATACGGCTTCGCCTAAATCATTTGTTGTATAATAACTTACTCCGCTATATTTTGATAAATTATCAAAGTACGTAGTAGTTTCTTCTAAACCGTAGCATTTTAAGAAAGATGCAAGATCTGTAGATTTCTCAAAATTCTTTGCATCTGTTTCAGAAACCAACAATTGACCTGCTGAATTTGAAATTGCGTATTGGTTGTTATATTGGTTGTAAGCAGTCAAAGAATTGAATGTTAATTCTTTGTAGCTTGTGTTGTTTTCTTTATCATAATTGGTAAACATCAATTGTGCATTATTTAAAGCATTTGTGTATGCTTCGCTAACCTGCGCACTTTTGGTTGCAAGACGCATCTTATCGTTGTTGATAAGCTGAGCTCGTAGCTCGTTATCAGACATACGGGATGTGATTGATAATAATCTAGCTTGTCCTGCCGCCATTCCCATAATTGACGTTTACCTTTCATTTTTCCTTAGTAACTTTCATTATGGTATATCGGTTATTTCTCTTGAAATCTTTAATAATTTGAATCTTTTGTTACAAAATGTTACGAGAGCATGATAACAAAAACAATGGTTACGATATTTATCGTAACCATCGTCTTAATATATATTTTGTTTCCTTAATTAAGCATTTTCTTCTGCATTAGCGATTTCTTCTGCAATGCCTGCCATTGGTTCATGAAGTAATTCTAAATCTTCTTTATTTTCAGGAGATGTTTTTAGAAAATCATTTTCCATAGACAGTTCTCTTACCCTAGCCTGAGCTAAGTCAGATTGTTTGTTTTTTAAAATTGTATAATTTTTTGCAAAATCTCTATTTTGAGCATTTGCAGCACTCATAGAGTGGAACAAACCACCGAACAACAACATTGTTGGTGACCAAGATAATAAAGATTTTCCAAATTCTTTCAATGCTGATGGAGTTTTTTCTGCAATATTCTTCAAACCATTTTTAGCTCCAACCATCATTTTGTTTTCATTGATAAATTTAGCAACTTTTTCAGTTCCTTTTTGCATAAATTTAGGAGCTTCTTTAGATGCTAATTTGGTAACACCTTTATTCAATAAGAACAATGCGCCAACTCCGGCAGCCAAAGTTCCCATCAAAGATATAAACGGATGTTCATTATCAAATTGACGAGCTTTTGGTGAATTTTCAACTAGTTTTCTTTTTGCAAAACCTAAAGTATCAATAGCTGCTAAACCAGCAGTCCAAAGAGCTGCAACTTTTAATCCGCTTGCGGCACGGCTAGCCATGCCTGTTACTTCTTTAGAAAATATTTTTGATTTTCCCTTTGTCAACACAGCTGCATTTAAACCTGCTGCAACAGGAGCTGCGTAGAACAAAGCGTTTGTAATTCTATTTGATTTTTTTCTGTCAAATTTAGCTGAAGTTTCGGCAAAAGCTATTTGACGGATAGAATTATCATCTAATCCAATCAAAGCATCTACATTATCACGTCTTCCACTAAAATTAGGAGTTGAAATTGCTGAAATCTGCATACACATACCTACACTTTCACTTACATTATACCCTATTAAAACCCAAAAACATGTTTTTTTGCTATTGTAATAAGATTTTGTTAAGAATATTTACACTAAACTTTATTTAGATTATTATGCACTTATGAAAAATTTTTACATTCACACAATGGGCTGTAAATCAAATCAATTTGAAAGCTCAATTATAGCCGAAAATTTAGAAAATAATGGAATTACGCAAACTAAAAAGATTGAAGATGCTAACTTTTATATCTTAAATTCTTGTACCGTCACTCACAAAAGCGACAACGAGGCAATGTATCTCCTTCGTGCTGCAAAACATAAAAATCCAAATATAACTACGATTATTACAGGTTGTGTTGCACAAGTTGAAAAAGAAAAACTTCTTGAAAATGAATTTGTTGATCTTGTTGTAGGTAATGATGAAAAATTAGACTTGTACAAAATCTTATCAGACACGCAAGAAAAAACTTGTTCTGTGTCTGATATTATGCACAGGACAGATTTTAGTAAAGTTGTTCTTAATGACATGAGTAAAACTCGTGCAAGTCTGAAAATTCAAGACGGCTGCGATAACAGATGCTCATACTGCATAATTCCGTTTGCTAGAGGAAAAAGTAGAAGTGCAGATATTGAATTTATTGTGGAACAAATCAACAATTTTTCAAAACATGGTTTTAAAGAAGTTGTTTTGACGGGAATCCATATTGGACAATGGGGTAAAGATATCGGGTTTGAATTATTAGACTTAATAAAAGCGATTGAGGAGTGTACTACAATTGAAAGATTTAGGATGGGGTCACTTAATCCTACTGAAATCTCAGATGAAATGTTAGAATATCTTAAAAATTCAAAAAAATTCTGTCCGCATTTTCATTTGTCGCTACAATCAGCTTGCAACAAAACCTTAAAATCTATGAACAGATTTTATAAAGTTGAGGATTATTTAGCGCAAATTGATAAGATTAACGAAACTTTTGATACTCCATTTTTAGGAAGTGATATTATTACAGGATTTGCAGGCGAAACAGAAGAAGATTTCCAAATCACTGTTGAAAATTTACAAAAATCAGGCTTATCTCAGATTCATGTTTTTCCGTACTCTGTTAGGGAAGGAACAATTGGTGCAAAAGCTCCTAATCAGGTAGATGAGAAAGTTCGTCAATTACGTGCTGATATTGTAAAAGCTTTGTCTTTTATAAAACATACCGAATTTATAAATAAAAATATTGGAAAAACAAGGGAAGTTTTAATCGAAAAACGCTTTGATAAAAGAACAGGATTATTAAAAGGTGTTACAAGAAATTATTTAACTATCCTTATAAATTCGCAAGATGAAAGTTTGCTAAACACCTTACAACAAGTAAAAATAACTAAATATGAAAATGGAAGAATTTTCGGAGAATTAGTATAAATAAGATAATAAAAAATCGCAACTTATAAAAATTGCGATTTTTATTTTTAGATTTTTAATATCAATTAATCTCTTGAATTTAGTTTAGCCAATAATCTCAAGATTTCGGTATAAAGCCATATAAGTGTAATCATTAACCCCATAGCTCCAAACCATTCGTAATCTTTACTTAACATTCTTTGAGAAGATGTTTCAATAAAGAAAAAATCTTGAATTAAGCTCATTGCAGCAATTACAATAACAAATAGGCTAAATCCTATCCCAACAGGTCCGCTTTGCCATATCAACGGAATGCTACGAGAAAATATCATTGCAATAAATTGAATTATATAAATTGCTAAAATTGAAAGTATTGCCGTAGTCAAAACTGCTCTAAATTTTTCGGTATATTGAATAAATCTTGCCTTATATAAAGCAAGCATTACGAATAATACGACAAATGTTCCTAGTATCGCATTTATTACAATTCCAGGATAAGCTTTTTCAAATAATGCTGAAAATGCCCCCAAGGTTAAGCCTTCAAACAACGCATAAGGTGCTGCTAAATATTTTGCAGATTTAACATTGAAACAGGTAATCAATACCAAGATAAAACTCAAAATTGAGCCAATACTAACTAAACCAATGGCAATTGCTGGATTTGCAAACAAATAATAAACGCTTAACGCACAACCTGCAATTAAGCAGATAAATAACAAGAAAATCTTATTAACTGTTCCTTGTATTGTCATTGGCGCACCATCTAGTATTTGAGCATCTGCACTAAATCTGTCATCATTTAATATCGGATTTGACATAATTAACTCCTTCCTTTACCATGATTATATAGTATATTATAAAAAATAGCTATATCTTAATAATTTAATAAGGTTTAAAATGTTTTTAGAAAATTATAAAAAGTTTATTAAATACTATGGAAAGGGAAGATATTCAAAACTTCTAGGATTTGCGGGACTTTCGTTAATTGCCGGTATTATGGAATTGGTTGGTGTTGCAATGATTTATCCATTTATAATTTTAATTATGACACCGGAAACAATTATGGAACATGTTCCTCAATTAAAACTTATAAATCCGGTATTACTCGGACTTTCAATAGGTTTATGTGTATTATTGCTTTTCATTTTAAAAAACTTTTTTATGATTTTGGTTCAATATATTCAGAGCAAATTTATAACAAATTGGAAAAAAGATATTGCTGCTAAGTTTATGGAATATTATATATATGCTCCATATAAAAAAATAATGAAAACATCTCAAAGTGACAAAATTTATACTCTTGAAACCCTTAGTGGAGTTGCGGTTGACGGATTTGTGATGAGAGGATTAAACCTCATGACAAATGTAATAATTGTCGGGATGATAATTGCTCTTTTGTTTATCAAATTCCCAGTTCCTGCACTCGGAACAGTAATTTTTGTTGTAACAACCATGTTTTTGCAAAATAAATACTTCAAAAAACGCACAAATTCTCTTGCTACGACAATGGAAAAAATTAATAAAAAACACAACGACACTATTCTTGAGAGTATTTCTAACATAAAAGAATTAAAAATCCTTTCTGCTGAAAACATGTTTTTTGAACAATATCAAAATACAGAAAAAAAATACCGAAACACGCAAAAACTTCAAAATTTTTACAACGCAATTCCTCCATATATAGTTGAAATGCTCGTGGTTCTTGCTCTTTTAATTCTTGCTTGTATTATTTCTCTACAAACTTCAAGTGATAATGCAAAACTTATGGCTGCGTTTGCAATTGTGGTTGCGGCATTATTTAGAATTGCTCCTGCGCTAAACAGAATACAGTCATCTATAATAAATATAAATGCTTCAAGAAATTATGTAAAACGAATTAATGAAAAATATGAGGCATGTGATTTTGATAATTTTCAAAAAGAGAAGCTGCAAGCTGAGGGAAGGCTTGATTTCCATGACAAAATTGAATTGAAAAATATTTGTTTTTCTTACAATTGCACAAAGCAGGTTCTAAAAAATATTTCATTCACTATCAATAAGGGCGATTTTATTGGAATAATAGGGCTTTCTGGAGCAGGTAAAAGTACATTAGCCGATATTATAACAGGACTTTTGCCGGCAGATAGCGGGGAAATCATTGTTGATGAAACCCAATTAACTCAACAAAATTTTCAAAAATTTAGGCGCATGCTCGGTTATGTTCCTCAGCAAATAAATATTTTAGATAAATCAATAAAAGAAAATGTGGCATGGGGATGCAAAAATGTTGATGATAATGGTGTAATCAAGGCTCTCAAAGCAGCTCAAATTTATGATGTCATAGAGGAATATCCGCAAGGTATTAATTCTAATGTAATAATTGGTTCAAACGGCTTGTCACAAGGGCAAAAACAAAGATTGTCCATTGCTAGAGCATTATATAGAGATCCAGAAATTATTATTCTTGATGAAGCCACATCCGCACTGGATGTTCAAGTTGAGCATGAAATAACCGAAATGTTGAAGCAAATCAGTGCATCAAAGACAATAATTGCAATTGCGCATAGATTATCTACATTAAAAGCATGTAATAAATTGATTTATATGAAAGATGGCGCAATCGTAGATATAGGGACATTCGAGGAGTTGTCAAGTCACTACAAAGAATTTGAACAATTAGTAAAATTATCCACAATTAAGTAAAAAAAATAAAAAAAAAGACTTTACAATAAAAATGTTTTGTATTATAATAATTACATAAGCTCAAAGAGAGCAAAAAAGATATTCCTCAGTAGCTCAATGGCGGAGCAACCGGCTGTTAACCGGTAGGCTGTTGGTTCGAGTCCAACCTGGGGAGTTTTTTCTATTATTAGGGCAAGAATTAGTTTCAAGCCCTTTTTTAATGCCTGTTTCAGAAGTTCGATTGTTAGCATTTTTTTGTACCAAATTGTACTGATTTTCTACTATTGTTTGGAATATCGGCTTTAGTTTTATATCAAAGTTTTTATCTTTATATGTGATTTCTTCTGAAATAATTTCCATGATTTTTCTTCGTTGTAGATTATCAGAGAGATTGAGAAAAGTACCCCCGGAAGTTTGAGAGAATTCTCAATTTACACGCATTTAGAGGGAAATATTTCAAAACTAACAGATATAAATTCCAAAACTCTCTGATAATTTCATTCTTAAACTAACTGATACTATTTTGATAAGTTATGTGTTAATATACATTATGTTGGAAGGAGAATATAATGAACAATACCCACATAAAGAAAGTTGAATATTTTATATCTTTATTAAAGACATTTGATTCTAGTGTTTTATCAAATGCAAAATATATTTTTAATCCTTGGATAGAATCTGATGAGACCGACATTGATAATGCACAAGACATAAGATGTGATAATTTAAGAAATTATTTATTACAGATTGAAAAGGCTGATTACATTTTAATAGCGGAATCACCAAGCAAAGGCGCTCGCTATACTGGTATTGCTATGACATCCGAAAAAGTAATTAAAGAATCTGATTTGCCATTCCAATGCACTTCAAAAAAGAGAGCAATATATGAATTAACTGCATCAAAAGTTTGGAATGAGATAAAAACAAGCAAGAAATCATTTGTTTTATGGAATGCTTTTGCATTTAATATTCACAAAGAAAAAAATAAATGGTTTGAAAATCCTATACCAGAAGAATTGAAAGCAAATAAACATATTTTAGAGTACTTTACAAAAGAATTATACCCAAGTACAACAATTATAGCATTGGGCAAAACTGCAAAAACAGCACTCGAAACGTTAGAAGTTAAAAATTTTTATTCTATAAGGCATCCTTCTAATGATTACAATAAAGAATTCCCTAAACAAATATCAGAATTTTTGTAATTTTACAACTCGGTTCGTTTTTAGCAATTGATACGAAATGTGTCTGAAATACGCAGTATTATTACTTGATAGACTTGACTTGTCTAAAAACAGAGTTAAGATGAATAGTGACATAGCAAGCGTTTTAAGACTTAATAGGTTCGTGTCCAACCTGAGCAGTTTTAAGAGTTTGTGTATATAGTAACCATGAATATTATTGTAGATTATCAGAGTGATTGATAATACTACCCCCGAAAGTTTGAGAATATTCTCAAACTCTTTAACTTTAGGGGGAAATATTCTAAAACTCTCTGATATAAATTCTAAAACCTTCTGATAATCAACTCTCAAAGTTAGTGGTACTTTTTAAGTATGCACTATTATATATAGAATCTAAATTTTTACTTTTTGCTTAATTGTTTCCATATATCAGATTTAAATTTTGAAAATACTTCATCTTTACTTATGACATCCTGCTTTATAATATCTTGTTCAAATTGTATTTTTGAAAAATTTTTGAAGATTTTTTCTAATTTTGTTAGAAAAGAATTATTATACTTGTACCTTTTTATAATTAAACTTTTGGCTATATTCGAAAAACAATTGTATCTTTCTTTTAAAGATAGTACATTTACATGATTTTTTACTAACTCGTCAAATGGGTCATAAATAATATCTATTTGTGGTTTATTTTCTGTTTTTAATATTTCTTTTATTATATTTTTACAATCTATATAAAATGTTAACCTTTGTTCTGCTTCTACCAAAAAAGGATTAATAATATGTTTTGGATTCTTTAGTTTAAAGGTTGAATTACAGTTTTTGCAAGAAGGTATTAAATTGTACAAATTTAGTGCTAAAAATTTATAATCTGCTTTGGGTAGATAATGATCAAATGTTGCTACAGCCCTTATGTTTCCACTTTTTTTGTCTTTGCTAATAGAAGATATATAATTAATCCCACAATATGGGCAAACATCAACTTCTAGAGCTTTTAATAATTCTATTCCGTTCCAATCCTTGTTTCGTTTCGGAGCACAGTGCGGACTTCTAAAGGAAGTATAAAATTTTTCATAATCAATATTTCCGTCAATAAAATCCCAATAATCTTTTTTTAAATATTTGTTCTTTGGATTTTCAGGATTAATATTGGTGAAATCAAAAGGATCTTTACAGCATAAAAGCTCACAAATATCAAGTTCAATACCTGGTATAAGTTTTCTACAATACTCTAAGTGTTTGTCTTTTATTTTTTCAAGTTTTTTAACATCTATTTGTTTCATTTTTGTTATTATCTTTTTCTTTGTATTTTTCCAGTTCTATTTTTAATCGGAAATTTTCATTTCTGAGAATTTCGTATTTTTTATTACCAAATGAATAATCTGACCTTTTATACAATAATTCCTGTAAACTATTTCTTAACATAGGTTCGCCAATTAAATCTATTTTTGCTTCCAGTTCTTTTTGATTAATTTTAATATCATGATTTTGTAATGTATCAAAAATCTTTTCTATTTCTTGCTTTGCAAATTCACCCATTGGTAAACAATCAGGACAATCAAAAAATAATCCGTCATTAAACAAATCATTTATATTTGCACCAAATGTTTGCAAATTATTTTCATTAGAGCTTTTAGTTAGAAATACAACATTATTTTGAGGCATATCAGATAAAATAATTGGTGAATGAGTTGTAAATATCAAATTTATTTTTCTCTCTGTCTTTTTACTTAATATTTTTTCAAAAAGATTTTTTATATAATAAATCATTTTTCGTTGCCATTCGGGATGCCAACTTAAATCCATTTCATCGAATAAAAATAGATTTGTTTCGGGGAGTTTGGAATTTTTATTTAGAACATTTAAATTAGCAGCAAGGTATACATCTGCCATAAACTTTAAAATTCTCTGTTCTCCAGTGCTTAATTGCATATAATCATAAACTTCGCCATAGCTACCTTTTTTGTATAAATTCTTACTTATACCTTTTAAAGCTTCTATTTTTGTTACATAATCAGGCATATTTTTCATATTAGTTATTGGGATCATTAGGTCATCTTTTAATTTTAAAATTAAACTTTTACTATAACCACTACTCTGCACAACTTCATACATATCCCTAAGAATATCTTTTGCTTCAGACTCTTCTATATTGTTCCCTTCATATTCAATATATGCTTGGAGCATATCTTTAATACGTTTCGTTTTTACTAACCCTGTTACATTTATATAAAATTGTATTCTTTGTTTTGATAAAGGGAATCGTCCTTTAGGGAAATTGTGAAGCTCCTTTCTTAACTGTTCTGCTAATTTTTCAGAAGTACTATCTTTTTGCATAATTTCTAAAATTTCACCTATTGCATATGCAAAAAACATTTTAGGTAGAAGAGTTTTTAATATATCATTAATATTTTTATATGTATGCTTTTTTGTATATGAAGAAAATGTACTAAAAGACCTGCTTATAACTTGTGTTATGTCATAATTTTCATCTTTTAAATTTTGTATTCTTCTATTTGCCCATTGCAATCCTTGATATAGATCTAAATATGGAGAATATAAGTCAAAATATAAATTTTCATTATCTTCAAAAAGTTTTAATTTTTGTTTATTTCCAAACCTATAATTAAAATTATATAATTCTATTAAATTACGTACGGTATCATATAATCTAAATCTGTCATAATAAAAATAATTTTTTATTTTAATATTTGTTATAGCAAATATTCCATTCCATAAAGAAAACTCAGGATAAAATGTTTCTTCACCTCTAAAAAAAGGGATAAATTTTGCTACATTAATTTTTTTGTTTACTGTCTGTATATTTGTACGCATTTCAAACATAAATTGATTATTAGGAATATCAAGATAGCTTGCTTTATAAGATTGCCCTGCAACATTTATTTTTAATAAAAATTTACTTGGATTAGAGCAAAAAGCAATATACTTACCTTCTTGCTTCATAATGAAACAATATTCCTGCGGAATACTTAAATCATCATAAAGATTAATTTGTGGAAATGCTGTATATACATTTGAAATAGAGCGTAGGATAGCGCTAATTGCATTTATAATGGTGCTTTTTCCACTCCCATTATTACCAATAATTGTTGTTATATTTAAATTATTGCCAAAAATATTAATATAATCTTTTTTCTTAGATAAATAAATATTTTTTTTACCTTCTTTATCAGTTTTCAAAATATCTACAGTATATGAAGGATTTAAAAGGATTCCAATGTCATTTAAATTTTTATAATTATTAATCCACAAATATATTAATTCCATATGTTCTCCAAATAATTTTATATAAAGTTCTTTGATAATAATATAAAATTATTATAATTTCTATTAAATATGAATGCTTGAATTGGTTCGTTTTTAACCATTGATAAGAAATGTGTCTAAAACACTCGGTATTATTGATAAAAAGACTTGACTTGTCTAAAAACAGAGTTAAGATGAATAGTGACATAGCAAGCGTTTTAAGACTTAACAGGTTCGTGTCAAACCTGAGCAGTTTTAAGAGTTTGTGTATATGACCATGAATATTGTAACGAAACAGGATACAGTTTTTGGTATAAAGAGACAGTTATGTAGATTATCAGAGAGCTTGAGAAAACTCGTGTCTGAGGCTTGAGAATATTCTTGTAAATTATCAGTGAGATTGAGAAAAGTACCCCCGGAAGTTTGAGAGAATTCTCAAACTTTTTAAGTTTTCGGGGAAAATTTTCAAAACTTAGTGATACAAATTCTTAAACATTCTGATAGTTCACTCTCAAAGTTACTGATACTTTTTTGATAAGTTTTGTGTAGATTATCAGGGAAATTGAGAAAAGTACCCTCGGAAGTTTGAGAGAATTCTCAAACTTTTTAATGTAAAATAACACACGGTTTGAGAATTTTTCACACATAGTTTGAGAATTATAAGAAATCATTTGTTCAATTTAACAGTTTAATTTGCTACTGAATATACTTATCTTCTCTATTCTTGAATGCTGGCATAGTACCCTCTAATATGTCTACTATTTTTGCATTTATTTTTGGATTTTCTATTGCACCTGATATATAATTTATTTTTGGGTCAGTTGAAGTATCAAAATTTGCACAAATAATTTGTTCAGAATCACATACAACAGCTAAATTTGGATTATGTGTAACTATTATAACTTGCCGTTTTTTCTTCGCATTTCTTATTAATTGAACAAGTACATTATATATCGTTTGATTATCAAGATTTTCCTCAGGTTGATCTAATATTAAAGGTGCATTAGATGTATCTGCGAGTAAGAAAAAAGTTAAAAGTAAAAGTCCTCTTTCCCCAGGTGAAAGCATACTTATCGGTTTGTTGTTAAATTCTAAATCATAGTCTACATCTAAATATTCTCCAGAAAATATATATGTATATAAATCTTCAGCTTTTGCTTCTTTTTTCAAAGACTTATTTATTGTATCTTCATTATTGTCAAGATTTTTCTTAATTGCACTGACAAGAACATTTAATATATGTGTAAAATCTTCTTTTGTTTCTATTTCTAAA
Source organism: Candidatus Melainabacteria bacterium MEL.A1 (assembly GCA_001765415.1). GTDB lineage: Bacteria > Cyanobacteriota > Vampirovibrionia > Gastranaerophilales > Gastranaerophilaceae > Stercorousia. The sequence continues at coordinate 336,760 of CP017245.1, read as the reverse complement.
TTACATAACTTTGCAAAAAAACTGTCTCTTTCTTCACCTCTAAAGGTTCCAACTTTATCCAAATAGACCATTATATTATCTATAAAAGAAGTTTTCATAATTTTAATTTTAGGTCTAAACTCTATTTTGACATTGGAATCTGGATTAAATTCAAATTCTTTTATAAAATTGTCGACATTTACTTTTAAATTTTCATATATTTTTCTAACTTCAAGATATTCTTCAAAAATGCTAATTGCTGTTTGTTGCATCTTTTCAAATAAAACTTTTTTTTGTTTATTTAAATGATTTATATTTTCATCCGAACACAAATATTTATAGTAGTAGTATGTATCATTCATGCTTAAGGGCTCTGTTTCATTTCCCAAAATTTGTTTTAATTCTTGTTCATATTTTGTTTTGGTATTTATATAATCTTGATATTTTTTCTCTTCTCCTGATAATAGTCTCTCTTCATTTTCTTTTTCAGTTTTTAATCCACATAGCTCTTTATTAACTATCTCAGTTTGTTCTGCATTATTTTTTTTGGCAAGTTGTATCTCTTGTTCCTTATTCTGTAAAATTTGGTTATTATTTTGTATAACAATAATATCTTCTATTTTAATATTTAAGCTTTTTAATTTTTCTGATAATTCAAGAGCTACATGGTTATAATACTTTTGAATAGAAGCTATATTTTCTCTTACTGCTGTTAACTCATACCCTTGATTAGCTAATTTTTCTGATTGAAGTTTCAATTCTTCTGCTAATTGGTTTTTCTTAAGAATTTTCTCTGTTATATCTTTAATTTTATCAGAATTAGTATTATTAGTTGGCTTTTCAACCTTATTTTTTTCTAATGCTAAAATATTTGCTTCTAAAGACTGTTTTTGTTTAGTTAATTCATCTAGATTGCTTTTATTTAATTTTTTGTTTTTTTCTAATAGTTTATTTGAAACAATTACATAGTTATATACAATATCTTCAAGCTCGTTTTTATGATTTTCTATATCTTTATAAGCTGTATCCTTTTTTAGCTTTACCAAAGAATCAAAATCATTTACACCTAATTTTTCACCATCTTTTAAATGTTTGAAAATTACTTTTTCTATTTCTTTCTTAAAATCTTTTTGATTATCTATAAGATTACATACTTTCTCAAAATAACTTTGGGGAATATATTTCACCTTTTCAATTTCAGATTTATCATATGACTCTATTAAATTTGTTTCTTTAGTAAAGTCGGTATCACTTAACCATTTTAATTTTGCATAATGTTTATCTGCTGAATTATCTTTATAAAACTTTTCTTTTGATAAAAATGAAAAATATTCAGTGTTTTTACTATTCCCTAATAAACCCATTATATCAGCCAATGCACTTTTGCCACTACCTTTGTTTCCTATAATAGAAACCAATTCAGGATTAAGCGAAATGGATTGTTTAAACCAATATTCAGTAGGCTCTTTTGAACAAATTTCTATTGTATCGATATATTTGGTTTTATTTGATTCAATCTGAGATAGTTTTTCCGGAGTTTTACCTACATATATTCTGTCTTCACATTCTACAATTGCTTGCCTTAATCCTTTAAAAGTTAAATCAGCTTTTATCCAAGTATACTTTTCACCTAGATAACATCTACCATTATCTTCATTAGAATCAAGATTTATTGACCTACAATCTGAAGCTAAAATGTATGCTATTTTTCTATAATATTTTGGATCTTTTTCTATAAAAACACTTTTATAAAAACCATCTAATTCTGATTTATCTTTTGACATCTGTACTATTTCGACATCGTTATTACGCCATTCTTCAATACGCCGAATTCCTTTGATTGTGCCATTATGCAGTACGCCATTTTCCCTATCGGCATGAGCATATATAAATATTGAGTCAATGTTTGTTTCCTTGATAATATTTTTAATTTCAGAAATGCTTTTATCAGAAACCGGAGTTTCTTTTGCTTGTAAATTTGTACCAGCCTTAAAACATTTTTTAACAATCTCTAAAATAATTTTTATATCAGTATCTTCAGGAAATATAACTAATATATGTATACCACTACCGTCTTTAGCAGTTATTTCAAATCCAGGGAAAATCACTATGCCGTTTTTTTGAGCTTCTTCTGTTAGATAAGGTATAAGACAATTTTCAATATCATCGCAGAAATTATGGTCTGTAATTGCTATTGCAGATAAATTTTGTGATTTTGCAAAAGAAATATATCGTTTTGCAAAACTCTTCCTACTTTGTTCATCGTTCAAAGTCTCAGAATCGAGCCAATTTGCATCTAATGGAGTATGGGCATGTAAATCCCATTTCCTCCATTCCGAACCCCTTTGAAAATTATTGACAGTCACTTTACCCTACTCCTTTTATTATAATTATATTATAAATATATAAGTTTAAGTATTATATTGAGTAATTTTAAATCTTCTCAACAAATTAGACATGCATGGTATATTTGTATTACAATGTACACAGGTAAAGGAGTATTGGTTTGTCTGTTCAAACTATAGAAAGGCAAAATAAAAACAATCGAACAAGTTCTAATAATAAAGGTTTAGAACTTGTTGTCAATAATGATTGTTCAGATATCGGTTATTTTTCAATAAATAACCGTCGTTATCTTGGAAATAAGTATAAGTTAAATAACTTTATTCAATCTACAATAGCTGATGTTTGTGGCGATTTTGAGTCTTTTGCGGATTTGTTTGCAGGTACAGGTTCAGTTGCTTCTATTTATCAGGATAAACACCTTATTGTTAATGATATTTTATACAGCAATTATGTATGTCACCAAACTTGGTTTGGAGCAGAAAAATACTCAAGAACAAAAATTGCTGGTTTTATCAAGAGATATAACACAATTTCTATATCATCCGATAATTATATGTCTAAAAATTATAGTGATACTTATTTTAGCAAGAAGAATTGTCGTAAAATTGGCTATATTAGAGAAGATATTGAGAAAAATTATAAAAATGAATCATTGAATAACAGAGAGAAGTGCATTTTAATTACATCTTTATTATATGCAATGGATAAAATAGCAAATACATGTGGTCACTATGATGCATATAGAAAAAATGGTGAATTAACTAAAAATCTTGAATTACAAATGCCAAAAATTGAGAAATCTAACATTAAAAACGAAATTTATAATGAGGATATAAACAACTTAGTAAAAGTTATTTCTGCGGATATTGTATATCTTGATCCACCTTATAATTCAAGACAATATTGTGATGCATATCATTTACTAGAAAATATTGCACGTTGGGAAAAACCAAAGGTTATTGGAGTTGCTAAAAAGATGGATAGGACAGCACTAAAAAGTGATTACTGTACTATTAGTGCAACAAAAGCATTCGAGGATTTGATTAAAAACATAAAGGCAAAATATATTGTTCTTTCATATAATAATATGGCAAATAAGGGTAATGACCGTTCAAATGCTAAATTATCAGATGAAGATATTTTAAGAATTTTAAGTGCAAAAGGTAAAGTTCAGCAATTTTCACAGGATTATAAAGCATTTTCAACAGGTAAGTCCAATATTGAAGAAAATGCAGAAAGACTTTTTGTATGCCAATGCTTTTAGATAAAGATACAGACTTAGAAATTATACAATCTCCCTTGAATTATACAGGGGGAAAGTTTAAGTTGCTTCCGCAGATATTACCATTATTCCCCCAAAATATCGATATATTCGTTGATTTGTTCTGTGGTGGAGCAAACGTGGGAGTAAATGTAGAAAGTAATAGGACAATACTAAATGATACTGATGATAACCTAACATATTTGTTTAATATGTTTAAAAATTTGGGTTCAGATTGTTTACCTTTACTTGACGAAATTATAGAAAAATACGGCTTATCTCAAAGTGCAGAACATGGATATGAATATTATGGTTGTGATAGTGGAACCGGATTAGCACCTTATAATAAGGACAAGTTTTTAAAATTAAGAGAAGATTTCAACAATAGTCCTGATCCCGGTTACTACCATTATGCAATGTTATATGTGCTTATAATTTATTCATTCAATAATCAAATTCGCTTTAACCGACAAGGTCAATTTAATTTACCGGTTGGAAAAAGAGATTTTAATGAAAAAATGAAAGATAAATTGAATAAATTTATAACAAGACTAACGTCGAAAAGATACGAATTTTCTAATTATGATTTTAGAAATTTTGACATATCTCAACTAAATTCGGATAGCTTCGTTTATGCTGATCCGCCATACTTAATTACTTGTGCTACATACAATGAACAAGGTGGATGGAATGAGCAAGATGAAAGGGATTTGCTGAAATTTCTTGATAAATTGCACTCAAATAATATTAAATTTGCACTATCAAATGTTTTGAGAAGCAAAGGAAAAGAAAATTCAATACTTATAAATTGGACTAATAAAAATAGTAATAAATATCGTGTTATCAACTTGAACTTTGATTATAATAATTCGAATTATCAGGTTAAAGATAAAAATTCGGTTACAGAAGAAGTTTTAATTATAAATTATTAAGGAGTATGAAATTGGATACATTGTGGAGTATGACAACAACAATAAGAGAGGCCGAGAGAATTCCTGCTTTTCTAAAGACTGCAAAAGAAATTGAAAATGAAGAATGGAATACTGATACACAAATAAAATTTCAAATACTCCTTATTAAAAATAGAGAGTATTTAAATACTGATTCCACGCAAACTTTTAATGGGCTAAGTGAAAACCAAATAAACTTATTGAAAGACAAAACTATAAATATGTCTTATGAACAAGCAGAGGATATATTTAATACAAAAAATTATAGTGATCCTCCAATGCGTGGCAGACAGTCTATGTCTCCATTAGAAAAATTAGGATTGGTAGATAGAAGCAATAGAAAAATTGTCATAACTGATGTCGGAAATAAATTACTTAATAACGAAATTACATTTGATGAATTTATGTTTGAACAATTACTAAAATTACAATACCCAAACGCTGTTGAGACCGAGCGCAGAACATGGAACTCAAAACCATTTGTAAATACATTGAGGCTTATTAAAAAAGTTAATGAATTATGCATACAAAGAGGGATGAAAGTAAAAGGTCTTACAAAGATTGAGTTCGGTATATTTGCATTGTCATTAAAAAACTATACTGAGGTTGACAATGTTGCTCAAAAAGTAATTAATTTCAGAATAAATTATGAATCAAAACCAGATAATGAAACTAAAGAAATATACAGAACGAGCTATATCAGTCAATATTTATCTTCTTTTCAAAATCCAGAAAATAATACAAAAGAGTATACCGATAATATTATAAGATATATGCGCATTACTAAATATATTTATATAAGAGGTAAATATGGAAATACCTGTATTGATATAGAGCCCCGAAGAATGGTTGAAATTAATTCTATTCTTGAAAATGATAATGGACAAGCTATTGATATGGAACATGCTGAATGGATTAGATATTTTGGGACATATGGAGCTTATGATTTACCATTTGATACAGTAGAGAAGTTAAAAGAAATACTACAAAATATCATAATTGATATAAATATTTTAGAAAACAAGTTGAATATTGATAGAACGGCAATTACTATACCGGTTACAAAACCTGAACTAAAATCCAAAATTGCTGAATTAAGAGCATGTCGTACTAAATTACAAAATTTAGAAATTAAGTATGACTATAATAATGACTTATCAAAAATCGATGAAGCGATAGAGGCGTTATCAAATATTAGAAATTTAGATTTAAAACCCTCAATAGCATTGGAAAAATGGACAAATGTTGCTTTAAATATAATTAATGATTCATTATTAATTAAACCCAATAGCATTGTTGGGGATGATAATGAGCCAACATTTACTGCCCCTGCTGGTGTTCCAGACATAGAGTGTTATTATGACGAATTTAATGCAACCTGCGAAGTAACAATGCTTTCAAATAGGGATCAATGGTATAATGAAGGGCAACCTGTAATGAGACACTTAAGAGATTTTGAAACTGCCAATACAGATAAAGATTGTTACTGTTTATTTATTGCTCCATCATTACATAGGGATACAATTAATACCTATTATCAAAGTATTAAATACGAATATGAAGGGGCAAAACAAAAAATTATACCACTTACAATAGCACAGTTAATAGAAATATTAAAAATTGTGGCTAAAGTAAAATCCGCAAATAAAGATTTTAAACATATATACATTAAAGAATTATATGATAATATCTTAAATTCTATAACAAGTTCGGATTCTAACACATGGGTATCGGAAAAAATTCCTGCAATTTTAAATACTTGGAAAAATAATCTTGAAAGGTCAGTTGCCGCATAATGGATTTTTTATACATGCCAAATGCTGATAATATGAATGAATTTCTCTTTAAAATGAGCCAAATGCCAGAAAAATGGTTTTATAAATCAACAAGATTATACAGAGATTCATTAATTTTATATAAAAATTACCAGCGAACAATTGATTTTTTTATAAAAGAATTAGATAAATTAAACTTTTTCAAAAATCCTGACTCAAGAAGGTTGAAAGAACTAATATATGATATTTTAGTAGAACATCCTAGAAGATATTTACCCGATTTCTGTAGTTACTATCTTTTATCAGCATTTTGTTTAGAAAATTTAATAAAAGGTTATATTGTAATGCACAATATTGATTTTATAGGAGAATCAAGATTAAACAAAAAATTAAAAGAACATAATTTATATAAATTATGTTCCAACTATACTGATATAAAATTATCAGAAGATGAACAAATATTATTACAAAAATTAAGCGATTATTCAATAGCATACGGACGTTATCCTGTTAGTGCTACCGTTAACAAAAATATTCCATTTTATCTTCAACCCAATTACGATGTAAATTACACTGATTTATGCATTAAGTGTATTGAAAACCCTTATGTAAGTGATCATAAAATATACTTGCATATTTATAAAAAAATAAATTTATGCATTAAAAAGTATTATACAGAACAAAAACAATTAGAAAATTCTAAAAAAACATTTTCAGATGAATTAAAATTCGCTTATTCGGAAACTAATTAAAATAGTGCTTAAAATTAATAAACATTGATTTTAACAAAATATGTATGATTTCTGTTAAATATCATGTTTATTTGTAAAATTTTTTTGCTTTTATTTTTCTTTCACGCTAATTTTGTGCGTCAATGGAGGTTTTAAGTATGGAAAAAGTCGGATTAAACATTACTCCAAAGGAGTTCAAGCAATTGAGCAAGTGGTCGGAGAATATTTATAATACAGCGGTTATTATAGATTATTTTGTCGCAAATCAACCGGAAATAGAAGAATGCTATAATTTGACGCCGGTAATAAAGCATCTGCGAAATGATGCAGATGTTTTGAATGCATTCTTTATAGACCATGAAAAAGATGCCAAAATTTAAATGCCATTTAAAATGTGTTTAATCGGTGTTCAAATCGTGTTCACAAATTTCTTCGTGTGTTATGCCGAGAATTTGTTCCTCAATTTCTCGTATAACATCAGGTGTTAAACCTTTCGGCTTTTCCTCTTTAGATTTTTGTTTTTCACTTATCAATTCATCCTCGTAAGATTTCATCGGACCAATCAATTTCAGTATTTTAGTAACAGTATAATACCTTGCAGGCTCGACTTTACCGTTATTCTCCATATCCTTCTCAATAGAATTTATCAAACTGCGGGTAAAATCATATAAATCTGAATGTAATGTCGTTTTGGTTCGAAGGTATTCAGCTCTTTTGGTTTCCCAATCATCAGACTTTTTCCATCGGCGGAGTGTTCTTTCGTTCAAATGAAGCAGCCTCGCGATATTTTCTAACGACATAAATTTTTCAGCATAAAGTTTAAATGCATCTTCTGCCAATGTTTGTTTTTTCATAATTAACCTCGGGGTAAATCTTCTTGCATACACAGGATAACTCTGTTTTATAGAAACATCAAGTCCCAAATGTGTCTGTATGATACGATTTTAAGATTTAGAGTTGAAATTTCCCATTGAAAGAGCTATGAATGGTGTAGCTTGAAAGGAGCATACTATGATTGAAATCGGTAAAAAATATAGATTAAAGAAGCTCAAAGGTTGGTTTGAAAAAGATAGCGAAGAATTTACTGTTGTTTGTTTTGGCGAGCATAACATTGTTGGCTGTGTCGCACCGGATGGCGAAAGATATGTATTTGATAAAGATTTTTTGATTGATCCTGATAAGCCGGACGAGATATACGCGGATATTAAAATAACGGAAGGATAAATTATGATTGAAAAAGATTATAAATTATACGGAACAAAGATTTTAAACTTAAAAACTCAAGAAATTGGTTTGTTGATTTGCCTATGGGAAAACAAATTTGCTGATAAAACTGTTGATTTTGCGACTTGTGTAGATAAAACTGGCAAACGATACAATATTGAACTTGATAATATAAGAGGGTTTGAAGATGATTTTGAAAAATAAATTGACAAAAGAAACATTAGACATTCCGTATTCTGAATTCAGAAAAAAGTTTGCAAAAGAAATTCAAGGTGCGTTTGAAAGTTATCGCAAAACACAATTAAATAAATACTCTTGTAACTTCAAAGACGATAACTCTTTGGAGTTTAATTTTTATTTTGAACTACATTGGAACTTTAATCACTTTGGGAATTCTAATTGGTATATCGAGAGAATGTAATATTTAATGAACCACCTGTGTTTATGGTATGCTTAATACATGAGTAAAGATGCTGTATCTACATTTTTATCCAGTGGCGAAGGTTTTTCATATGAGGATCATGTTGGAGCCTTCTATTTGTTTTCGTTATTAACAGATAGTCAAATATACGGAAGACAGAATTATAAAATAACAAAAGTTTCTTTTCAACAGCAAAATCAAGGTAATCCATTGGATGATTTTGTAATTGAGGGAAATAATGGTATTCAACAAACAAAACTATCTTTACAAGCCAAACACAATATAACCTTTGGTGACAATGAAAAATTTAAAAAAGTAATTATAAATAGTATCGCCTTATTTCAAGATAGTAAATTTAATATTGATATTGATAAATTAGGTATTATTGTTGGCGTATGCAATAGAAATATTGATCAATATTATAGAAGAGTTTTTGAAATTGCAAGACATACCTGTTGCAGTACAGATTTTGAGAATATGATAAATAAAGATTCAGGGACTATTTCTAATTTTTATAAATTAATTAACAATATACTCTTATCAGAAGGTATTGAAAGCAATGACAAACGTTGGAAATTCTTTAAATCTTTTGTAATACTATATTTTCAGCATGGGGAAGAATCCAGCTTAAGTTATATAACATTAAATCAAATTGGATCTCTTGTTGAAGATGTTAAAGATAGAAATTCTATTTATAGCACCTTGTTGAAAATAACACAAGAAAATAGAAATACTGGTGGTAGTGTCGATAAAAATGCTCTTTTAACTCAATTACATGAAAATGGCATTAATATAGATGTTAAATTTGCTAAAACTATAAACGAAGATCTTATTAAAATAAAAAACTTTGGAAATATTACACTTAGGAATATTGGCACTGAAATAAAGGGAATAGAAGCAGATAGAAGTGAGTACATAAATCAAATAGAACAATCCTTCGAGCAAAATAATATCATAATGCTAACTGGAACAGAAGGAACAGGTAAATCTGCACTCTTAAAAAATATTGTAAATAAATACATTAATAATAAAAATTGTATTATCTTTTCAGATAAGAGCTTATCCTTTTTTAATGATGGGGGCTGGCAGGGATTTTCAAATTATTTAAAATTAGAAAATTCAATAGAAGATATTTTATTTTCGCTAATTAGTAATAATCAAGACATATATTTATTTGTCGACGGTATTGATTATATAACATCAATAGAGAAGCAAGAAATTATTAAAGCAATTGTTGCTCAATTACAAAAAATGAAAGAAACTATTTCTTTGAATTTTAAAATCTTAGTAACTGCAAGATTAAATTCAAAGCCAGAATGGTTATTAGAATTTTTCCAAGACAATGAATACGACATAATAAACATAGAATTTAATCCAGATGAAAACGCAGAATTTATTAAAAATTTAAATATTAATAAGAGTCTTACTATAAATAGTAAAAGATTTAAACCAATTTTTTCAAATTTATTTATATTAAATATTTTTTCAAATATCGAAAATCCTGAAAACATTTATACCGAATGTGATGTTGTTAGATTATGGTGGAATAAATATATAGAAAACTCAGAAAAAAGGCAAGTATTATTAAATTTTTCAAAAAAAATGATTGAAAGCCCTGAAAAATGGCAACAAATCAATAATATAAATATAGCAAATGATTTAATAGAAAATTATATTTTAATTAAAAATGAGTATGAATCTTTTTATACCACACATGATATATACAGAGATTGGCTTATTGCATTAGCAATTGATCAATCTTATGTCGATGAATGCAATAATTTTAAAATATTTTTACAAAGTTTAGATAATGTTTATACAAACTATTTTATTAAGCCTATTGCTATCTTTGCATCAAAACTTATAACAGAAGACAAATATAAAGAATGGGAAGATTTATATAATTGGGCTAGTGAAAATAATTTATTAATGGTTAAACAAGGCTTTTTAGAGTCAATCCTTTCTGCTAGTAATAATATTGGAAAGTTGTATAAATTTTTAAATAATTTCATAGATAACAGAGATTTGTTAAAATATATATTAAAATATCTTTATTCTTCAAAAATAGAATTAAAAAATGAACACGTATTTATAAATTATTATACATTTAGACCTTTTATTATTTGGTTATCCTGTAATGCAAAAAAGTTAGATATATTTGACGAAATACATCAAATTTTTTCATTATGGAGATATTGTTATTTATTGATTGGTAATTGTTATTTTTCAAAAATCGCTGAAGTTTATAATTATTGGCTAAGTTGCTCTAGAGATAAATATAGAGATCCAGCAAAACATCATTATGTATGGTATAAAGAGAACGAAATTTTAAGGGAATTAATCTTCTTATCTTTGTATAAACCCGAATACATAGAACATGAATTAAAAACTAAATATGAACACCATGATCTTGTTGATGTTTTTTTGGTTGGTAAATGTGCGGAAATACTTATCGATAACTATCCTAAGGAATATTCGGATTTTATCTTTAGAAACACCACATATTCATTGGATGATTTAAATGAAAGAAATAAAAATTGGCAGTATCATGTTTCACGTGATGAAAATGCTCCATATATGTTTGAAGAAGATATTTTGGATCAATATTCATCATGTATAAATTATTTATCTGGTCCTTTTTCTTATTTTTTAGAGAAAAACGAAGGTATTGCAATTAATCTAATTCAGAAATTAGCAGACCATGCAATTAATGGTTTAATTTATAATAACTACTTAGATGAAAATGATAGAATATCCGTAAAACTATTTGGTGAAAATTATAATTTTTATGGAAATACAAAAGTATATTGCTGGTATAGACCAAGCATATTAATACCTACCATTTTAAATTTAGCATATGTTTCATTAGAAAATTATGCTAGAAACAAAATAATATCAGGAATGTCTATTGATGAATTATTAAAAAAAACAATAAGTAATCAATATAAAAATGTTGTATCAATACTAGGAATAGTAATTAGTGTGATTTTAGAATTCAATGATCAAATAAGTGAAAATATAATTACAATTGCAACAATTCCTAAAATATGGACTTTCGATATAGCTCGATATTCTGCAGATAGACAAAAAGACTATTATGCAAATTTTAATATGCGAATAACAAAAGAAGAAAAAAATGCTTTCGAAGAAAATGAAAATCGTAAAAGTAGAAAACTTAATGTAAGAAATAATTATATTTTTAAATTATTGTATGATGATAAATACAGAGATAGCATATTAAATATATCAGATTCTTGGAATTTTAAAGAAGACGAGATTATTTCTATATATAAGTTACAGCTAAAATATGCGGATTGCGTAATTAGAGGCGATAAGGATGGTGCTGAAAATTGCCAAAAAGAGTTTAAAAAACTTAAGGCTGATGATCCAAATAATATTAAGAATGAAATGAACATCCAGTATATTTCTTTCGGGCTTATTAAAAATGAAAATATAAAAACTTTATCAGAAGATGAATTAAAAAATATTTTTAATTATATAGAAAACACTATTGATGCTGTACTACAAGATTCCATGTTATTATCCTCTCTATTAACATTTTTATTAAAATTGTTTATATACAAATTCAGATTTATTAATAAAATTGATAAATATAATTTTTGTTGTTCATTAATATATAAAATAATTAATCAAGATAAATTAAATTGGGATAAAATTTACATAAGCAGTATAGTTAATAGTATAATCGGTCTTTTATCTGTTAAGCTTTGTAATGAATTTAGCCATCGTGATAAAAATGATATAAGATTACTCCTTGAATTAATATCTATGTCAATATTAAGAAGTTTTGGACATTCTAATACTTTTTCAACTCAGGTGTTATTTGATACATTAAATCAAATGCCAATAAGAGGTAAATATTATAATTTATATGTAAATCTAATTAATTTTGTGTTAGAGGCATCTATTTTAAAACGCAATCTTTATTATTTGTCAAATTCTGATAAGGATAAATATATAAATAAAAATTTAAATTCTCTTATAAAGAAATATTCAAAACTCAAATATAGAAATTTAAACAAGATACATAAAATAAAACTTGATAATACTGTTTCAGAAGAAATATTACCTTGCATTAATTTTTTATCAAGACATTTTAAATATTTTAGCAAAGCTGACAAAAATTTCACAAAAATATATGAACAAAATATTGAAAAAATATTATTGTGGAATATAACTTTATCTAAAAATGGCTATGAAGAAAGAAGGCATAGTCAAGAATATAAAGATTGGTATACCAGTTTGTACAATCCCATTTTTAATATAATGAACCAATATCAACCATCAACTTACGAAAAATTTATAAATATACTTGTTGAAAATAAAAAATATATTCCCTATTTACTTGAGGAATTTCTTTTTAACTTTTTTAAGACAGAAATTATAAATAATGAAAAATATATAAATATTTTAAAGTATATATTTAATAAAATTTTAGAAAGTGAAAAAGTTGAAACTTCAACGGCAAAAAATTACATACAATTAATAGTTTTATGTTCATATGGACATAAAATGGTTGAATGTGACTGGAATTATTTTTCAGAGTTTAAAGATATTATTAATAAGTGGGTTGCAATATATGGTGGAACTTGGCACTATTACATTACTTTTTTGTATTTTATAAAAAATTACCATAACTATTATTCCATAGAGCAAATATTAATTTGGTGGGAATCAATTATAAATAATGGTGAAATAAAATATAATAGACTATTTGAAAACTATGGGGAAGATACGTTAATAATTTTAAAAATGTTTTGTAGCGAGCATAAAGATGAAATACAAAAATCAGATTTAAAACGTATAATTATTGATATTTTAAACAAACTGACAGTTTGCAATATATCTGGCGCTAGTGAATTTAGACAATCAATTATATAAAAACTAATGAATAAAACTGAAATTAAAGACTTAGAAGAAAAAGAACAAGTTGAAAAGTTTTTCAAAACCAAAATTGGTCAGGAATGGTATGAAGAACTTGGTGTTGTTGATTATATTAAATCAGAAACTCCAGATTTTAAAATTAAGACAGTAAAAAGCGACACTATCGCATTAGAAATAACTAAATTTATAGCAGAAAATAAAAATCTTAAATTTTCTCAAGCATTAACCAGAATAGGTAATAAAATATGCAGGGAAGTCGAAAAAAAATATAATATCCACATACATATACTTATTGATAAATATGATGACAGGAAATTTAGTATCCATAGGAAAGACCTTTTGGACTATGCATATAACCCTGGGTTTTCAGAATTGCCTGATACGAAAATATTTAAACAAAAAATGCATGATGTTCTCAAAAATAATATAGAAAAATTGAGACAAGGTTGGCTCGTGCAAGAGTGGATTCAAGTAGAAAATGAATATTTTAAAATTTCAATTGAATCTTTTGCTTGTCCTTGGACAGGGAAATATGATTGCCACGTCAATAATGCCGGCATGGTAAAGCAAAATCCTATTGATGAATTACAAATCTGTATTAATAAAAAGAATGATAAAATCCAATCTTATAGCAAGGATTGTACTAAATGTTATTTGTTAATAATTGTACCCAATGCATACAATGCTAATTATTGTTCTTTTGATAATTCACTATTCGAGCATAAATTTAATTCTAAGTTTGAAAAGATATTTTTATGCGAGGAGAATGGTAAATACGCATATACTTTAAATTAAACTTTATATATGTATCAGCTCATAAATCAAATTTAATTGGTCTTCAAAATTAGGGTTGAGTTCTTTCCATAAAAATACGGCGAGGTGGTGGTCGAGGCATTTTCGCATACTTGCCATAAACTTTTTGCGGTAAAGAAGATTGTATAATCTGCGGGCTTCTTTGACTTCCTCGGGTTGTTGACTTCGTTGAGGAAGCTTTGTTTTTAGTGCTTTTTGAGTGATAAAAACTTTGTCACCATAACAATAAATGCATATTGGAACATCGTTCAAAAAAATCCTGACTTGCGGGATTTGAGGATCAGAGTCAAAATGTTCAACCAGTTCCTGATATTGCTTATCAAAGATTTTTGCCCGAATATATTGATAAAAAGTTTCTGTAGTCGTATTTCCCATATTTGCTATTTTTGCAGTCTGTGAAGCAGGAATTCCAAAGCAAAAACATTTATAAATAATCTCGATTTGTTCGGTTGTCGCAAGATTGTAAACCTTCGGCAGACGATTAAGATTCCTGCGAACATTGGGTTCTTCGTTTTTATTATCCGGCATAAAATATTTTGGAAATATACCGAGCATTCCCTCTGTTTGGTACTTTTTGCGTTTGGAATGAAACGCAGAATATGAAACCTTTAGCTTTGGATTTTTCAAAGGAATTAATTCCAAAAAACTTCGCAGTTCTCTGCAATTCATACCTTCAGTTAGTTTAAAAAGTTTCAAATACCTGTAAATAAATTCTTTTCCTCTGTCTGAACCCACAACATACAAGCGTTCTTCTTCTTTGTTATGAAAAAGTTTTTTGACCTCTTTATCCATCGCACACCGTTCGGAATCTTCTAAAAAATCATATAGTTTAAGCGACGAGCGTTTAATCAAATACTTTCCCTCTAAATCAGCGGTTTTATTTGGTTTTACGACATAATTCCCTTTAAGACAATTCCTTTTTACCGTTTCTTCTTGAATATTCAGCAGTCGAGCAACCTCGGGTATCGTGAGCCAAATATCTGAGTCACTGCTTTGACTTGTGTGGACTGGTTTATTCACACGCTTTTTGAAATTTGTATATAGATATTCTGTATTTGATATCTTTTTAATTTGATTCAAAGTTTCTAAATCATTAAGTGCTTTTTGAATTGTTTTCTCATTTTCTTCAAGCATTGGAAGAATGTCAGGTAGAGTGAATTTATTAAGCCCTTTTGCTATTTTAAGAATTTTCATTTGTAAGTTCAATTTCTTCTGCGTCAGCATCGTCATTTTTCAATACCTCCTTCAATGTCATTTCGTCTATTTCTTTTATTCCGTTTGATTTTGCAACCTGTTCCGTTTTACTAATAGTTTTTACCAATTGTCTGAATCGATTTGTGCGAGTATATAAAAGTTTTTTGGCACAATCCGTAAACTGAACTTCTGATAATTGGTCGATTATTGAAGTTATATCTTGTTTAGAGAACGGCTCAAATTTTATAATTTCTAATAATCTGTCATATAAATGCTTGTGCCTTTGGAGCCTTTTATTTGGCGTACCCATCCCGACTAAAACAATAGGAACATTTGTTTTGTCGTGAATGTCCCTTAAAGTTTCAACCGCCCGAGAATCAATAGTCAAATAGTCCGTTTCATCTACAATTATGGTTCTTGGGGTTTTGATTAATTGAGATATAACTTGATTGAAGATATCCGAGAACTTGTTATAAGGAATCTCGCCTAATTCTTCAACCATCTCTTCTAATAACCACCTAGCAGACATGAGATTGGCACTCCTGATTAGTATTGCATCATTTTGTGCAGCCCACCAGGTAATTGCGTAAGTTTTACCAAGACCGGGTTCGCCATAAACAAGTCCCATCCCTGGAACTCCGTCTTCTCTTTCTTTCAGACGGTTCATCATCGAGATTAATTGTTTTACGTTTTTCGTTTTTACGAAGACCTTTTTCATTACTGCTCCTTTCCGTATATTTCTTTGTATTCATCTGATTTTATGTAGTTTGCAAGCCACGTTCTATCTTCAGGACAAACACAGCCATTCTGCATATGCCATTCGTAGCGTTCGTAAGAAGATTTAAATATTGGCCTTGCAACAATTGAGGTCTTAACTTTTGGCTCAAAATCCTGTTTCGCCTTTGGTTCTGTTTTTTGTTCAGGTTGGACTGTTATTTCCTTAATCGGTTCGGGTTCAGGTAAGCGGATATTTTGCATCAATTCTTTTTCAAGATAATCCATATCTTCTAAATTGAAATGTTCGCGAACTGCCTTAATTGTTTTCCTGCGAAGCTTCTGTTGCTTTTCAATCTTTTGCTTATAGTCCTCGATATCTTTAATATCGCCCATTTGGTAAGCAAGCGGATGGGTTTCGGTTATGCGGTTTGCCTTACAAATAAATTCGCCTTTCATTGAATAGACTTTGATATACGAAAGGTCAAACAAACTGTACTTTATAACCGTTTTTTCTTTGATACCATAAAGTGCCTCGTCAAAATAATCCGCCTTCAAGAACCTGATTCCGTTTCTTCCGATACTCTTTATTTCTTGTGCCATCATCAAATCATCAAGCGAGTTTTCATCAATATTTTGTTTTTCAATTTCGTTTAAAACCTCTTGAATTGTTTTATCTTTATTGTTTGGACAAGGTTGGGAGTGCTTAAATTCAAGCCATTTTTCTATCATTTTGAGTGCTTGTTCTATTGTCGGGGTAAAACTATATTTTTCGTGGATATTTTTGTGCAACTTTTCGTTTCGCATCAAATATGCCGGCTTATTTTCAATGCTTGTCCCAATGTAACTTGGAATGAGCTTTTCAAAACTCTCCTGAAAATCCAAAAAGAAACGCTCGATGACTTTGGCACGAGCGTTGTATGGAGTGGCATAGACAGGCTTTATTCCGAGTTTATTGTAGACTCCTGTAAACCCTAATTCCTCAAACTTTTTATCCCCATTGAAGAATTTGCTTTTAAATGCTCTGCCGTTATCTTGGTAAACATATTCGGGGATATGATCCATTTTTAAAATTGCGTTTCTTAAAGCAGACGCGATATTTTGCGTACACTCTTTAAGCATAATGTCATATCCGACAAGTCCTCCTGATTTCCAATCCAAGAACCCGAGCAGAGTCGCTCGGCAGGGTTTACCTGTAAATGGGTTTATTACTTGGAAGTTGAGCGTATGCCCATCTGCGACAAGCACTTGCCCAGGTTTTAAAAGTGCTGCGTTTCTGACTATAAACGGACTCACTTTATCTTTTAATGCTTTTTCGCCATCTCTAGCGAGTGTCCATTTATCAAAATTGTTATCCCTGAACCACTCTGCATACCTTCGGAAAGTTATATCTTTTGGCAAAATCTCTTGCCCGCGTTCTTTTAATATATGTTTAGTTAGTGAAATAGCTTTACCTATTGAAAAGGAACTTGGTGATAACAAAATTTGTATAAATATTTTAATCTGTTCCTCGTTTAAAGTTGTTCTATATTCTTTTCTTGTTGAATATTTATATTGTCCGACTAATGCCGTCCAATCTTTGTTATAATCTAATAACGCTCGCCAGCGATAAAGAGAACCTATGGAGACTTTACACAAGATTTTGAAAATCTCTTCTTGGAACATCCCTGTATTATATAATTGCAAGAATTCCTTATCGGGTATGTTGCCACCTGTTTTCAACTTGTCCCTTTTATATTCTTTTCTAAAATTAAGCCACACATAAATCAGATCGTACTTTGCGAGTGCAATTTTCCTTTGATTTTCGGATATCAGTTTTTCTTGTTTGATATTGAGGTTTGATAGTTCAATAACCTCGTTCTCACAAGTTTTATAATCATCATAATATTCCTGAAAATATTTGAGCTGAAGTTCTTCTTCAAGCGTTGATAATTTAATTTTGTATGTTTTTCCGCCTCTGATATTTTCAACTTTGTATTCATATTTATTCTGATTTAGTGCAAGCCGAACTGCTCGACTTGTAATGTTTTTCAATTTTGCGAGCGTTTCAACATCAATCCAAATATCGTTATTATTAATGTCTGCTATACCGTATCCTTATTTATTATTGCAGCTACTGTATGTTAGACTGCTTTCTCTCAAAATGGAAGTGTTTGAGGGGGAAATATGTTGTTTTGGGTCTGATTATATCTGAATTTTAAGCAGAAAATTTTATAAAACTGCTTTTGAACACCTTTTAAACGCAATTTAAACACAGTTTGAATTCATAATTTTGCAAAAACCTGTAAATTTCTCTCAATTCTGCTTCCAGCTTTGAGGAGTAAAATTAATCCGATATTTTTTACACATACTTTTAGAAAAGTCATATATAAGTTTTGGAATTTATTTCGATAAAATATTTGAAAAATAAAGTCAGGGAAGCGATTTTCCACTAAATTGAATTGGATTATTGCTTCACACTCCGTAGTCGCTCATTTTATTTTGCTTTGCAAAATTACATTCGCTATACTCCGTGTTACTTCGGCGTTTCGTTCGTTTTCGCTTACTTCAGCCTACGCAAAATCCAACTTCCGACTTAGGGGTAAATATCATAGAATTATGCGAAACAATTAAAATTCTAAAAGGGACAATTTGCGAGGTTCTTCCGAGTTGGATATAAATTCTAATTAGCAAATTACACAAAATGTCCGCTTTTTGCACTTGGCTGTAATTTAAATATAATAAGGAAATTTGGCAATTTTATAAAATTTTATGGAAAGATACCGGACATTTTCGTCCTAATAACCGGACATTTCGGACTTTTCAAAACCCCGACTCTCAAACTTGGGGAAGCGGATAAAACTCAAACATAAAGCCAAACACAGCGATTAAACATCTCAAAAACCAATTTTAAAAGTGTCCGAAAAACTATAATGAACTTATTTATCCTTGTTTAGGTCTAAAAACAAACTATTTCAAAACAGAACTACGGCAATTATATTTGCTTTTAAAACAAAAATTTGCGCCGAAGGGAAAACTAACCTAACGAAGTTTAAAACGAACATTATGGCAAAATACAGGCATTAATGTAGAAAATTACAATAAGCTTGAAATCTTAATCTAATTGAAATCTTAATCTAATTGAAATCTTTATCCTGTTACTATAACAAAACATCCGCAGAGATGCCACTGACGCGAGTTTGCAGGTACGTTCAAGCGTATTAGCATAACTTTCTACAATTATAGCTCTAATTCTCTTAAAACTCGCGTGAACAGTGACAAAACAAATTTTTATAATAAATACTACACTAGAATCGGATATTTACATTGGCTACTTCATAAAATATACCATGCAAGGGCGGCCGCCGGTATCGTAATTTATTTGTTCTATAACTTCACTGTTTTTTGTTAAATAGTGCATGTATTTTCGAACCGTAACTTTTGAAATATCCAAAAATGCGGCAATCTGTTCTGATGTATGTCCGCTATTTGTATCTTCTCTTAAGTATTTGCGGATTTTGTCTAATGTCTTTTCTTGAATACCTTTTGGAAGTTCAAAATTATTATTCCCAAAATGTTCGCTATTCATAATTTCATCAATTTTTTTCTGATCCAGAACGCAAACATTATTTTTTTGAACTCTACACTCAACGAATTTGTTCAGTGCTTGTTGAAATCGTTCTTGTACAAAAGGTTTGACAAGGTAATCAATGACCCCAAAGTTTAAAACCGTATCAAGGGTATTTTTATCATTTGATGCCGTAACCATAATTATATCAGTATTAATTTCTTCCGTTCTGATTTTTTTTAGCAAAGATAAACCATCTAACACTGGCATATAAACATCAAGGATAGCCAGATCCACTTGATTTTCTGACAAATATTTGAACGCATCATTCCCGTTCCTGAAAGATTGAACAACATAAAAACGGGAATCTTGCTCAACATAATGAGTATTTATCATTGCAACCATAGGGTCATCTTCTACGATTAAAACCTTGTACATTTATTACCTCTTATTCATAATATTTAGGTGCTAATTTCATTGTTTGGAAAAATTCCCAATCGTGAGCAGGAAAGACTTTTGCATCATATTTTTTAGCCAAATTTCTTACTTTTTCGATTGATTTTAAGAAACTTACACTATCATACATAAAACCACTCATTTTTGCAGGTGGTCCAAAAATTTCTGATGTATAAACACAATCTTGAGGAAGAATTATAGTTTGTCCTTCAAGATGAACAACAAGCCCTAAGAGATTTGGAGTATGACCGGCAAGACAAACTACTTCAACCCCTTTTGCAAGTTCAAAATCCTCATCAACCAAATGATATTGTTTTACGGGTACTTCCAAATCTCCTTTTATATAACCGCCATGAGTTTCTCTATCAGGGTTCATGTGAACTTTTGCAAGTCCATATTTGTAATCTTCCCCAGGAACATAAACATCAGCGTGAGGGAATAAATTGATATTTCCTGCGTGGTCTAAGTGCATATGAGAAAGTACAACTGTTTTAATATCTTCCGGTTTAACACCGCAAAGTTTAAGTTGATTTTCCAATCTTTCTTCATCTTTTTGATAAAGCGGATAAACTTCTTGCATTGTTTTGGGCCAATAACCGTTCATGGCTTCAGGGTTTGAACCTGTGTCATATAAAATATAACCATCATCTGTTTCAATTAAATAAGCCATTACAGGCAGTTTAATCCATTCATTTTGAACATGCGGATTAGAGCGTGTTCCAAGTGTTGCACATGCAACAACGGTATTTTTATCGGTTTCTAAATACCCTGTATTTAGTGCATAAAGTTTCATCATTTCCCTTCTTTCTTAAATTTAACGGTGAATTTTGTTTCTATTTCCATTTCTGACGTAACTGAAATTTTACCGTTATAAGTCTCAATCAATGATTTAACAACAAAAAGTCCTGTTCCTCTTGAATTACTTTTTGTCGAAAATCCGTCTTTGAATATCTTTTTCAAATTAGATTTTTGTATTCCGTTGCCATTATCGCTTACGACAATTTTTATTTCTTTTGGCGTTGATAAAATAGATACATATATTTTTTTGTTGGAAACATTTGTTGAATTTAGTGAATCCATCGCATTTTCTATTAAATTTCCAAGCACTGTTATAAAAACATCTGACGGAATTCTTGTATCGTTTTCTTCCAGTGAACTAGCAGAATCCAATGCAAAATGGATGCCAAGTTCTGATGCTCTAGCAAATTTCCCAATCAAAAGAGCAGCAATAGATGGAATTTTAATTTGTTTAATAATGGTACTTATTATCTCTTTTTGTACCATACTGACATTCATAATGTATTCAACTGCTTCATCGTATTTTTTCATTTGGATTAAGCCTAAGATTACATGTAATTTATTCACAAAATCGTGATTATTTGCTCTCATTGATTCGACAAGATGTTTAACCCCGGTCAAATTTTCTGCAAGTTGTACGACCTCAGTTCTGTTTCTAAAAATAGCAAATGCTCCAACGATTTCACCATTATCATAAATTGGCATTCTATCAGAAATTACGTAATCATTTTTTAATGATTTCATCTGCACATTGAATTCTTTTTTGCCTGTCGTTAAGAGTTCACCTAATCTTGATGCAGGATAAATCTCATTCAAATCTTTACCGATAGGTTCACTTTCTGTTATATGCAGCATTGGAATTGCTGATTTGTTTATAAATATAACTTTTTTGTTTTTATCAATCGCTAAGATGCCTTCCTCTAATGCCATAAGGATATCTTCACGCAATTTAAACATTTCAAGTAATTTATTTTCGTCCATAATTTTATTTTACCTTGAAATTACAACTTTGCTATTAAATATTAGGAAATTTATACGCATCTTCAATATCAACAGGCATTTCCTTGTACTCACAAGTGTTTATAGCCTTATCAAGATAATCGTACAATTCCTGTTTAAATTTCGGATGTGCACAATTTTCGATAATTGTTTTGGCTCTTTCTATCGGGTCTAAACCTCTCAAATCTGCAACCCCTTGTTCTGTAATAAGTGCGTGGATTTCATGGATTGTATGGTCAACGTGACTAACAAGTGGGACAATACAAGAGATTTCTCCATTTTTTGCAGTAGATTTTGTGATAAAAATTGATAGTCCAGCATTTTCGCAATAATCGCCAGAACCGCCGACACCATTCATCAAACGACAACCGTTAATGTATGAAGAATTAGTGTTACCATAAATATCTGCCTCAATGACTGTGTTAATCGCAATTATACCAAGTCTTCTGATAACTTCGGGGTGGTTACTGATTTCTTGCGGTCTTAGTACAATTTTATCTTTATATTTTTCAAAGTTTTTAAAGAACTCATCAATCTTATCCCAAGAGATTGTCAAAGACGTACCCGATGCACATTTAACTTTTCCTGCCTCAATAAGGTCGAAAATTGAATTTTGCAAAACTTCTGAATATACTGTTAAATCTTCAAAATCAGAATCTTTCAAACATTCTAAAACTGCATTTGAAACACTGCCGACACCTGCCTGAATGGGAGGAAGTGGATTACACAATCTTTTATGTTCAACTTCATTTTTCAAAAAGTTAACCAAATTTTTAGCCATAGCATCAAATTCCGCATCAGATGGTACAACTTTCCTTCCATTATCAGGAATTGTGCTGTGAACAACAGCAACAACTTTATCAAAATCACATTTTATATAAGGTGTTCCAATTCTATCGTCAACTTTTGTAATTGGAATAGGTTTTGTATATGGAGGATTTTCAGGAGAATAAACATCATGAACCCCTTCTAAAGACGCTGGAACATAAGTGTTTACTTCAATTATAATTTTGTCCGCACATTCTGCATATATGTTAGAAGTCCCAACAGAAGTTGTCGGAATAATATTTCCGTTTTCATCAATCGCAGTTGCTTCAATTATTGCAACATCAACATGGTTTAAGAAATTTCTTTTTACCCATACAGGCATCAAACCAAGCGGAACATCATGATAGCCGACTTTCCCGTCATTAATCGCATTTCTCAAATCTTTATTGGTTTGGTAAGGAATACGTTTTTTTAAAGCTCCTTTTCTTGCAAGTTCACCATCAAACTCATCTCCGAGAGAAGCTCCTGAATAAACTGTTAAATCAAGCTTTTCACCGTTATCTGCACGTTTGGCAAGCTCTCCTGCAATAACTTTAGGATACCCTGCAATCGTAAAACCACTAACACCAAGCGTCATATTAGGGTTTATAAACTTTGCAGCCTCAGCCGGTTCCATAACTTTAGTTAAATATCTTTTATCTCTAATCCTTTTTTCAAATTCTTTGTCCACAGTCTTTACCTCACTTACTCTTTCATTTACCAATAGTTTATCATATTGATAAAATTTGTATGTACTAACGAAATTAAAAAAAAGAGTTTGGAAAGTAAAGAAAGTTTTAAATAACGCAAAAAATTTTTATACTTACAAAAGAATGTACAAAATTGAATTACAAAACTAACATATTGCTATAGGTTGAAATTGTAAGAAAGGAAATATAAAAATGGAAAACGAAATTAGTGCAGAAGAATTGATTAATTCGTTAGTTGAAAAAGCTCATAAAGCTCAACAAGAATTTGAATCATTTTCTCAAGAACAAACAGATGCTATTGTTAAAGAAATTGGTAAAGTCGTTTATGATAGAGCTGAAGAATTAGCCAGAATGACAGTTGATGAAACTAAAATGGGTGTTTATGAAGACAAAGTTGCAAAATGCCACGGTAAATCAAAATGCATTTGGAACAGTTTGAAAGGCAAAAAATCAGTAGGGATTATTGAAGAAAATAAAGAAACAGGAATTATTAAAGTTGCAAAAGCAAAAGGTGTAGTTGGTGCAGTAACCCCTGTAACAAATCCTGTTGTAACTCCAATGTGTAATATTATGTTTGCTATTAAAGGTCAAAACGCAATTATTATTGCTCCGCACCCAAGAGCAGAACATGTAAACAAATACGTTGTAGATCTGTTTAGAGAAATTTTGAAAAAACACAACGCTCCTGTTGATTTAATTCAAACAATCGAAAAATCATCAATTGATGCTACAAATGAATTAATGAAAAAAGTTGATGTAGTTGTAGCAACAGGCGGTGGCGGTATGGTTAAAGCTGCTTATTCATCAGGTCACCCTGCATTAGGTGTTGGTCCTGGTAACGTTCAAGTTATTATGGATAGAGGAATTGACTACGAAGATGCCGTTAAGAAAATTATCATCGGCAGAACTTTTGATAATGGTATCATTTGTTCAGGTGAACAAGCCGTATTCATTCCAAAAGAAGATTTTAATAAAGTTCTTGACTTGTTTAGAAAAAACGGCGTATTTGTTATTGAAGATGAAGCATCAATTAAGAAATTTGCTGATACAATCTTCCCTGAAAACGGTCCAATCAATAGAAAAATTGTTGGTCAATCTGTTCAAACAATTGCAAAACTTGCTGATGTTGAAGTTCCGGAAGGTACAAGAATGATTTTGATTAAGGCAAGGGCAATCGGTAAAGGCAACGGCGAACCTTTATGTCGTGAAAAAATGTGTCCTGTAATGATTACTGCTCCTTACGATACATTTGAAGATGCTATTAAACTTGCTCAATCAGATTTGGAATACGAAGGAAAAGGTCATACAGCATCAATTCATTCAAATGATATGGAACATGTTCGTTATGCAGGTGAAAATTTGACGGTAAGTCGTTTAATTGTTAACCAATCCTCATCAACAGGTGCAGGCGGCAGTTTGTATAATGGCTTTGCTCCAACTACAACATTAGGTTGTGGATCTTGGGGCAACAACAGTATTTCAGAAAACTTGAATTACACTCACTTAATTAACGTTTCTCAAATCGGACTTTATAATAAGGATAAAAAAGTTCCGACAGATGAAGAAATTTGGGCTTAAATTTGTTGTTATAATAAATTCCGGATTGCATAATGTAGTCCGGAATTCTCCTAAAAGAAAGGATTTTTAATCATGAAACAGTTAATATTAAAACCGGAATTGCATAAATTCCAAACTTGCAAAGAATTTGCAAAAGAATTTGAATTGGGGGAAGATGATTTAATTCTTACAAATGAATATATTTTTAATCCATATTTCAAAGAATTAAATTTGCCTGTAAAAACAATTTTCCAAGAAAAATTCGGTGCAGGTGAACCAACAGACATTATGGTTGATGCAATTATTAATGAAGCCGCAAAATATACTTTCAAAAGAATAATTGCAATCGGCGGTGGTACAATCATTGATATAGCAAAAGTTTTGGCAGTAACAAACGGAGAATCTGTCGATAAATTATACGACAAAAAAAATGAATTAAAGAAACATTATGAACTAATTATTATCCCTACAACTTGTGGTACAGGCAGTGAAGTTACAAATATTTCAATCATCAACAGAACAAGATTGGGTGTAAAAATGGGATTGACTTCGCCTGAAATGTTTGCAGAAAAGGCAGTTCTAATTCCTGAACTTTTGAAATCATTACCATTTAAAGTTTTTGCAACAAGTTCAATTGACGCTTTGGTACATTCTGTTGAATCAAGTTTATCCCCAAAAGCAACCGATTATTCCAAATTATTTGGTTATAAAGCTATTGAAATGATTATCACAAGCTATCAAAGACTTGTTAAAGAAGGTAAAGAAATTTTGCCTGATTTGATGGATACATTCTTGACGGCAAGCAACTTTGCTGGTATTGCGTTTGAAACAGCAGGTTGTGCAGCGGTTCACGCATTGAGTTATCCATTGGGTGCAAAATATCACGTTCCACATGGAGAAAGCAATTATGCCGTATTTACTGGTGTTTTGAAAAATTATATGGAAATTAAACAAGATGGCGAAATCGCAACAATGAATGAATTTTTAGCAAACCTTCTTCATTGCGATGTAAAAGTAGTTTATGAAGAACTAGAAAACTTGTTGAATTCTGTATTGCAAAAGAAACCTTTGCACGAATACGGTGTAACTGAAAAGGATGCAGAAGATTTCGCTGAAAGCGTAATGAAAACTCAAGGGCGTTTGATGGCAAATAATTTTGTTGTATTAGATTATGATAGAGTATTAAAAATTTATAAGGAGTTGCTATGAGCTTATTAGAAGCCGGTATGATGGCAAGCTTTGGATTAAGTTGGCCGATTGCAGCATACAAAACTTATAAATGTAAATGCGTGCATGGAAAAAGCCTTACTTTTTCATATTTAATTCTATTTGGATATATTTGCGGAATTTTAAATAAACTTTTGCATAATAATGACTATGTAATTTGGATATATTACGCAAATGCAGTGTTTCTGTTGCTAGATATGTTTTTGTATTACAGATATAAAAATAATCCGGCCCCCAAAACTGCCGAACTTCCGATAGAAATAAACGAAGAAGTGGAAATTGATTAACAAAAAACAGCATACTTAAAGTATGCTGTTTTTATTGTATTAAATTCTTTGTAAATTTTACTTACAAAAATTTCCAGCATCTTCTGGTGGGTGGAGTTTTTTTCTATTATTAGGGCAAGAATTAGTTTTAAGCCCTTTTTTAATGCCTATTTCAGGAGTTCGATTGTTATCTATATAACTAGACACTTAAATTTGAAATGTCTGACACGCAAAATAATAAATCTTAAATTTAACTCCTTTTAGGGGGAATTTTTATTATCTTGAATGTCTAGGATTTATTAAATTGCATGTCTAATTATTAAATTTTTTGTTCTACATTCTTTTTAATAAATGTTTATAGTTTAACATCTTTTGCATAACGTATTTAAAAGAATGTAGGGTGGGAGCCGCTACTGGCTTTTCCCACCCTACCGGCTGTTTCGCATTTAAAGTGTTCTTTTACATAATAATTTGTCGGTTAGTAATCCAAATTCAGCTTTTTGCATAAGCCTTTCAGGTGGAATTTTATACGTTTGTGCTGCATAAGCAATCAAATTCGAAATTTTATCTGCGGTATTTTTTGCGTTTGTATAGTAATAAACTTTTACTGCATCTTTGTTTGTAATACCAAGTTGTATCTCTTGGATATAACTGGCACGTTCTTTATCCAAAAATGATTCAATTTGTGCAATGTTAATAGGCGGAGCACTGAGTTTTTGAGCTGTAAGGTTTACCCAACGTAAGAATGAATACATATGAAGTTTAGCGGCCTCTGAATGTAAGATGTCTTTATCTCAGCTTTTTAACGCCATGTAGTGACATGCTTCTTCTGCTTCCATTCTTTTAAATATTTCGTCTCCTAATTCGGTTTGAAGTTTGTTATAGTGATGTGCCATTTCCAAATGGTGTTCACTTTTTAATTTTATATAATTTCTAAACGTTTCTTGGGCTTGTGTAATATTTGGACTTCTATATAAATAAGGAGCAAGTGTATCGTATTCAAATGCTCTCAGGTTACTTGTTCCAAAACCTGTGTCGCTTTCATTTAAAAAGAATGTGTAGTTTGATTTGTTGAGTTGAGGAAGAGTTTTTGCTGTTTTTTCTATATTTTTCTCATCCCCAAGTTTTACTCTTTGAAGGTATTCAAAATCGAGTAATCCTGCATCGTTTTCTGTGATTTTAATATTTGGAGGCCGCATATCGGCTTGCAGGAACTGAGTTTTGCCAAAACCTTTATCAAGTCGGTTAAGAGTTTCGACAATCGCTTCAAGGTTCTTTTCGTTGAATGGTGCTTCTATCGGGTGTGGATTTTCTCCAGCAACTTTTGATGAAACAAGGATAGGCAATTTATCTTTTTCAAATGCGAAAAGTCCTTTTTGTGTGTTGTGGAGGTAATTTTCGTTCCCCGATTTAGTAATTAAATGGCTCAAACTTGCCAAGTTATCCATTTCAGAAAATAAAGTTTTCTTTGCAAGTTTTTTTAGAATTTTGTCGAAAATTTTTATTACATTTTCGCCATATTCATAAGCGGTTCCGGATGTTCCTTCGCCAATTTTGATTTTGGACTTCAATTCAAGAATATCTTGAACTTCTTCAAGTTTCGGGGTTCTTATAATTGGGTGGACTGGTAGTCCTCCGATGTTTGTTGTTTTAAAATTTTTAATCGAGTTTGTAACTATTTGGCATTTCATATTCTTATGAATGCTCGTGATAAATATATTTTGCTAGTTAGGGGCAATTACCAGAAGACATTCATTTTGTTGGCAAAGATTTTGTTTTCGACTTAATAGAGAAATATGATGGTGGCTTTCATTGCCTTTTTGCAGAAATACCGCAAAATCACAGACATTAACCATTCGTTTTCTTCATTTTTATCACTAAATAAATCTGTTCACCGAGCGTATTCATAGCTTTTTGAGTATTTTGGTATTTTTCTGAGTTATATTCGTCTTTTTCTTCCTTTTTAAGTTGTTTATTGACTTTATGACTATTTTTTTGCTCAATTATTTTTTCTTGTTCTGATTTTGTTATAGTCAAAAATTTACTTGACGGAGTAGTTAATGTTTTAACTTCTCGCATTTCAATATCACGCAATTTCGACATATCGGTAGCCTTGCTACCGGAAGATTTTATGCCATATTCTTTCAATCGTCTTTGAATACGTTCCCACTCTGCATCAATTCCGCTTCCGGAACATACATGGTATGACGAAAAACTTGTTACTCCATTTATTGCCATAAGATACACCCTAAGTCTTTTACTATTTTATTTATCGGTTGTTTTTTATAAGAACTTTAAAAATTTAGATAATTTCATTACGATTTATTAAATACAAATATTTTTGCTATAATTCCTTTATGAAATTTCGATTTGCGAGAGATGCCTTCAAATATCTATTACAAACATATAAAATTAAAGAAATCTACATGCCATATTATCTGTGTGATGTTATGCGACATACCGCATTTGAAGTAAAATGCAAACCTATATTTTATAATATTGATGATAATTTTTTCCCATTACAAAATTTTCCAAAAGATAAATTTATTTTATATCCTAACTATTTTGGGATTTGTGATAAAAATGTTGAAAAATTAATTAAAACCTACCCTAAATTAATAGTTGACAATGCACATTCCTATTATGCAAAACCTTGTGGATTTGCGAGCTTCAACTCTGCTAAAAAATTTCTGCCGGTAAAAGACGGAGCTTATTTATGGGTTGGAGAGGGCGAAAACAATATTCCAAAAGACTACAAAAGACAAGAAATATTTCTTAATTACCATAAAAAATTAAAAACAACTAACCAATTAAACATAGAAATTTCATCTGACTGTATTCCGTTTTGTTACCCATATTTAGCTCCAAATATTGAAATTGCGGATGAATTAGTAGAAAAACTAACCAATCAAGGAAAAATAATTTACAGATACTGGAATACACTTCCAAAAAGTTATAACGAATACAAGTTTTATAGCAGATTAGTTCCAATTCCACTTAATTGATAATTGTTTTATTTTTTTAATTGCATTATTTTAATGTTTGCAATAGAATAAACTTGCAGTTATTCCCAGATCGTCTAGCGGCAGGACTAAAGACTCTGGATCTTTCAACGGTGGTTCGAATCCATCTCTGGGAAATTTTTTAGAAAATTTTAGCAACTTTCATACGTTTTGTGTGATTTATTTATTGGAAGTTACTATGAAAGGGATATTAAATATGGTTCTCGAAGTTAACCAGATTGCTGGTAAGTATATTAGTAAACTTGAACAAAAAAAATTTTTAAAAGTTGTTAAATTAAATGATGCAACATCTGCAATAAAACAAGCAGTTGATGATGCTGCTAGTATTGCAAAAAAAGATATTATTGAGGCAGTAGAACCGTTAAAAAATAAAATTGCACAAAAAGACGAATTTATCTCAAATCAAAAAATTACTAATCAAGTTTTACAAAACCAATATGATAAGTTGCGACAAACTAATTCTAGTTTACAAACAGAATTGGTGAAAGAAAAATATGGAAACCAAACTCTATCTGCTCAAAATGAAAAACTACAATTAGACTTAAAAAAGCAAAAAAATGAAAATAAAAGTTTGCAAACTGAATTAGATGAACAAAATATGGCAAATCAGAGTTTGCAAAATAAAAATACAAAATTAAACGCTAAAAACTCATCACTTCAAACAATGTTAGAAAAATATACAAACATTCTAAAAGAAGCATACAAGCAAGGAATAACTCCTGAAATCAGAGAACAAAAATCAGGAATTGCAAATATTTTAACAGGTTTAATCAAACATAAATCAGAGGCTACAAAACTAAAAGAAAACACTAAACTTGTTATGCCAAAAACAACTAACATAAACCCAAAAACTGTGATTACAAAACCAGAGCCGGATACTATAATTTCAGCAAAAGCTCCTCTAACAAAAGAAGAAGTTATATCTAAAATTAGAGAAGAACGAAAAAATCAAGTTCTAGATAAAAAACGCATAAATATTGCATCTTCAATAATAAAAAACTTATTTGGAGATGTTTCACCTGCCAATTTTGAAGATCTTTGGGCAAGATATAAAAATTTAAAAAGTACAGACTTTAGTAATATTTTAAATAAACATCCGGATTTATCATTTGATGTAATAAAAAGTAGTTCATATATTACTTTCTATTTTAATAACAAAAAAGACGGTATGCCATATTTAGAAGCGGGTATTGATTCATACTATAAACAACACACTTTTACAATATACGATAAAAATTATAAACGTATGATTACAACGGTAGTCCGAAATGGAGTAACAAATTATTTAGATGTTAAATTCAATAATGTTAAAATTATACCGGAAGTTCAAAAAAATAATAACGAAATAATTGATTTTACTAAAAAAAATGTGACATCTAAACATGCTAACAAAAATGTTGCAAAATTAGATTTTAATGAAAACAAAGCATACAACACTTTTAAAATAAAAAAAGAATACCAAAACAAAACATATTTTGAACTTACTTTCCCTAGAGAAGCTTTAAAGATAATACAAACAACATCACATGATATTGATGGAGTTAATCACGCCACTTATCAAAAACATAACTATGGTTTATTAACTCATCCATTAACCAAATCATTTACATATTTTGGACTAGCAAAACGACAAAATATCAAACCTTGGGATTTTAGTATGTTAAATAGTTATATCAAATAGTAGGTTGGCTTTAGCAAGCTGACAATTAAATTATAATTTTGCAACCTGATGGCGTTCTAACATTACCATCAAAATTGAAATATCTGCAGGCTTTACTCCACCGATACGAGAGGCTTGAGCCAATGTTTTTGGCCGAATTTTTGATAACTTATCTTTTGTTTCTGATGAGATATGTTCAATCTTTGAATAATCAATATCATCAGGAATTTTGAATTTATCCAATTTCCCTGCTTCTTTAACCTGTTGTTCTTGTCGCTTCAAGTATCCGTCATATTTTGTCAAAATTTCAACTTGTTCTGCAACATCAAATGGAATATTTAAATTTTTGGTTTCTTCGTCAATTTCTTTTATGATGTTGTAATCAATGTCAGGGCGTTTCAACAGTTCTGCAATTTTAATACCTCTATCGATATTTTGACCAACTTTTGCAAGAACCGAATTAACTTCATCTGTCGCAGATATTTTAGCATCCTTAATTCTCAACATTTCACGTTCAATTGCTTCCTGTTTGTCGGTAAAGACTTTATATTGAGCATCATCAATCAAACCAACCTTTTTCCCGATTGGAGTAAGTCTTGCATCGGCGTTATCTTGTCTTAACAACAAACGATATTCTGATCGAGAAGTTAGCATTCTGTAAGGATCTTGAATATCTTTTGTTACTAAATCATCAATTAATGTTCCGATATATGAAGAACTTCTTGAAAGCTCCAATAATTCAGAATTGTTCAAATAATTATAAGCATTAATTCCGGCAATTAAACCTTGTGCTGCAGCTTCTTCATATCCGCTTGTGCCGTTAATTTGACCGCCAAAGAACAGTCCCTTAATCTTTTTGGACATTAATGAATGGGTTGTTTGTACTGTCGGAACATAATCATATTCAACCGCATAAGCAGGTTTGATAACATGAGCATTTTCAAGTCCAGGTAAAGTTCTTAACATTTTAACCTGAACATCTGCAGGCAAACTGCTTGAAAAACCTTGAATATATACTTCATAGGTTCCTAAGCCTTCCGGCTCAATAAAAATATGATGAGAAGGATTTTCGCTAAATCTGACAACTTTATCCTCAATAGATGGGCAATAACGAGGTCCAACGCCTTGAATTAATCCTCTAAACATTGGTGATTTGTCTAAATTTGCCCTGATAATATTATGGGTTTCCTCGTTCGTTCTTGTTAAATAGCAAGGATATTGTTTTCTTACAGGTCTGTCCGGTCTAAATGAGTAGAAATGTAAGGTTTCATCTCCGGGTTGAATTGTCATTTTAGAATAATCAATTGTGCGTTTATCAACTCTCGGAGGAGTACCGGTTTTCAATTTTTTGATATTTATTCCATGTTTCACAAGAGATTCAGACAAACCGTAAGCCGCTTTTTCTCCCATTCTGCCGGCACTATATGAGCGAAGTCCGACAAAAATTCTACCGTTTAAAGAAGTTCCAGTCGTTAAAACAACAGCTCCTGCAGAATATTCAATTCCAAATTCGTCAACTGCGCCGACAACTCTGTCATTTTCAACCAACAAATCAGTTATACACGCTTGTCTAAGATAAATATTTTCATTATTCTCAATAATATTGCGCATATAATCCATATACTGACGTTTATCAGATTGCGCTCGCAAAGCCCTAACCGCAGGTCCTTTAGACGAATTTAGCATCTTCATCTGAATGTAAGTCGCATCAGCAGCTTCACCCATAACGCCACCAAGAGCATCAATTTCTCTAACTAAAGTTGATTTTGCAGGGCCACCAACTGCAGGGTTACAAGGCATAAGAGCAATATGTTCAACATTCAATGTGGATAGTAAAACTTTTGCACCTAATTTGGCGCAAGAGATAGCAGCTTCACAACCTGCATGTCCTGCTCCAACAACTATAATATCATATTTATTATTGAGGTAATTCATACAAAAATTATATTACACAAAAGGTTATAAGTAAACAGGCAACTAAATTTTACTTGCCGACTTGGTTTCTACCATTGTTTTTGGCGTTATATAATTTCTTATCTGCTGCTTCTATAATTTTAGGTGCAGTATCACCATCAAATGGGAATGTTGAAACCCCCAAACTTATAGTTACATGTGTTTCGTTATTTCCGGTCAATTTAAACGTTTTTTCTGCAACTCTATTACAAATCTTTTGAGCAGTCGCAAAAGCTTCGTCTTTAGTTGTATTTGGGAGAATTATACTCATTTCTTCTCCGCCATATCTGCAAACAATATCAGTTGCTCTGACATTTTTCTTTAATGTTTGCGCAACTTGTCTTAACACTGCATCACCTGATTGATGTCCGAATGTATCATTAAATTTTTTAAAGAAATCAATATCAATAATAATTAATGAAAAATTGTTGCTATAACGTTTTGATTGTTCAACCTGCATTCTGATTTGTTCTTGAAAATATCTGTGGTTATAAAGCTCTGTCAATCCATCTGTTGTCGCAAGCATATATTGTTGTTCAAAATCCCTTGACTTAATCAAATATTTAACAATATAGGCAAGGGTAAATGCGACAATAGAAAATATTAAAGGATAAATCAATTCTAACCACAAGTTCTCAAATCGCATTGCATAATACGCAATCAAAATATAAACAAAATAAGTCGACAATGACATCATTGATGCCGCAAATGCTGAATTTACTCTAGTAACAACTGAGGCAATCAACAACGCTAATAGCAAGCTTAATACAATTGTGTAACCTCTATCAACTTTCTTGATAAAATTGTTATCTAAAATATTATTTACATATGTTGCTTGAACTTCAACTCCCGGATAAATTTTGCCTGTTGGAACTGTTTTAATGTCAAAAAGACTTGCGGCAGTTGTTCCAAAATACACAATTTTGTTTGAAAAATCATAATCTAATTCTGTTTTTTCGCCATTAACCGCTTTTATCAACTGGTACATCGGGATATAAGTATATGTTCCGGCTGGACCATACCAGTTAAGGATTGCACTCCCGTCTTTGTCTAAATAAATTCTTCTATCTCCAATATGCAAATCAGAATGTTTATCAATTGTAAATGTTTGCTGGGTTTCCCCAAGATAATTTAAACCAACTTTTAATGCTAGTTGTGGATAGAATTTATCTTTATATTTCACAACTAAAGGCATTTTCCTTAAAATACCATCATCTGAGCGAGAAACATTGATTATTCCGATATTTGAAGTTGCATCAATTATACCTTGTAAAATTTTTCTACAATTTGAAAAAGTCAGTTGACTAAAATCGATTTTTGAATTGTTTTGAATATTCAAAGATAATTTATCAGGAAGTTCCGGTGGTATTCTCAAATCTTCTGATTGGTTGTCAAAATTCATTGAGGTGAAAATATTGTTGTATTTTTGAAAAGAATTAATCAACATTTCATCTGCGCCATTTGAACTCTTAATAGATTTTACAAACATCAAGTCAAAAACAATTGAACGGGGACTTTGTTGTTCTAAATAGTTAATAACTTTGGCATAAGTATCCCTTGGGAGTGGCCATTCTCCGTAATTATCCAAAATATATTCATAGGTTGCATCGTCTATTGCCACAATAACAATATCTTCACTTGGCTTTTTAGCACCTTCATTAATCAAAATACTTTGGCGCAAGTCAAAAGTCCTATTTTCAACAGTATCAACAAAAGATGCTAAGTTAGCATTTTTCAATATGATAAACGCAAACAATGCGAAAAAAAATAAACCTATTGCGTATGAAATTTTCTTAAACATATTCCTCAATCTTATTTAAACTGGTTATATATCTAAGTATAATCAAATGCAAAATATTTGGCAAGAAAATAAATTAACTTTACTGATGAGAGGTTAAAGTTTTAACAATTTCTGAATTGCTGATGTTTTTTAGGATAAACTGTTTTTCTAAAATAAAATTATTAACTTTCAAAATTTCTGTAGAATAAGATAATTCTTCTGGGTTTTGCAAATATCTAAGTAAGCATTGTTCGTGCAAATTCATTCTCTCAATCACCTATAACATTTTTAACGGATAACTTTTATATTATGCAATCATTAAGAAATTTTAACATCAGACATTTGCATGAGATTTATGAATACTTGCACTTTTTTATTTCTGTAGTATTATTGTATTAGTCGAATTATAAAAATCAAGTTTGGAATCTTGAGAAAAGAAAGAGGTAAACAAATGAAAAACGGAATTCATCCTGATTATAAGAAAACAGTTATCAAATGTGTATGCGGTAACGAAATCGAAACAGGTTCTATCAACGATAACATTACAGTTGAAATTTGCAACAACTGTCACCCATTCTACACAGGACAACAAAAAATCCTTGACTCTGAAGGTCGTGTAGAAAGATTTAACAAACGTTACGGTAAAAAAGCGTAGTCGTAATCGTCAGTAGAATTTTGAAAAATTTTTAATGACGATAAAATGTTAGAAAAAATTTACAATTATGCCACTCTTACTATAAGGGTGGTATAATTTTGTGTAAGGATTAAAAGAAATTTTAAATAGAGGAAGGGGTACATGGAAAATAATAACAAACCGGTTGTAAATTTAATTTCAAGACCGGACAATATGTTAAAAGTTGTCTATACAGCTTGTAGAACCTGCTATAGCGCAGATTATCCGATTAATATATACGAAAGTACTAATGATGAAGAAAAAATGTTAAAATTAATTGAAAAAGTAATCTCATCAGGGCATTATTCGACAATTGAACATATCCAAGTAAGTTTTGCGATTTCAAATGTTTCAAGAGCTTGTACCCACCAACTTGTTAGACACAGACACATGTCTTTTTCTCAAAAATCTCAAAGATATGTTAAGGAAAAAGGTCAATTTGACTACATTATTCCTCCAACTATCGAAAAAAATCCTGAATTAAAAGAAAAATATATTCAGTTTATGGGGAAAGTTTCTGAGCAGTATCAAGAATTTGTAGAAGCTGGAATTCCGGCAGAAGATGCAAGATTTGTTCTTCCGAATGCTGCTGCAAGTTCTCTTGTAGCAAGTTTAAATTTAAGAGAAATGATACATCTTGCAAACTTGAGATTATGTACTCGTGCGCAATATGAAATCAGAACAATGGTAAAAATGATGTGCGACGAGTTAATCAAAGTTGAACCTTGGTTGAAACCATATCTTGTTCCGAAATGTGAAAGATTAGGTTTTTGTGATGAGGCAAAAGGTTGTGGTCGCAAACCTAAAATGGAGGGGATTTAGAATAGTGTAGGTTGTGGTAGTGAAAAGCTATGAAACGATTTTAGCGTAACTAACTTTTCAGTACCCAATATTCATTACTCACTAAACGTTATGTTTATTTTCAATCCGATAATAATATCCGTAATACTACTTTGTATTCTCTGCCTATGCAGAGTTAACGTGCTTTTGGCGTTAATTGTAAGTGCAATTGTAGCCGGAAAAGTTGCTGGTATGCACGCAGGACAAATTATGGATGTTTTTATTAATGGGATGGGGCAAAATAGTGAAACTGCATTAAGCTACATTTTACTTGGAACATTCGCAGCAGCTATGGCTCATACCGGATTAGCAGATGTTTTGGCAAAAAGAATTACATTACTAATCAAAAACAACAAATTCATATTACTTTTGATTTTAACCCTTCTTGCTTGTGCATCGCAAAACTTAATTCCTGTGCATATTGCGTTTATTCCGGTAATAATTCCGCCATTAATCCATCTGATGAATAAGCTTAAACTGGATAGAAGGGCAGTTGCTTGCGCATTAGCATTTGGTTTGGTAACACCATATATCGTATTTCCTGCTGGATTTGGGTTAATATTCCAAAGATTACTTGCTGACAATATGACAATAAACGGCATGCCGGTAACTGTTAATGATGTTTGGAAATCTGTTTGGATACTTGGTGTGGGATTGTTTTGCGGATTGTTATGGGCAATATTTATTTCATATAGAAAACCTAGAGAATATCAAGATGTTCCTTTCCGAGAAGAAAGAAGAAGGTCATTAAGATTTACAGGGAGTCATTACATAACTCTTTTTGCTGCGATTGCAACATTAGGAGTTCAATTATGGACAAAATCTTTGCCGTTAGGAGCTTTAATCGGTTTAACAATAATTTTTGGGACAAGAGCAATTAACCCTGAAAAAATGGATATTTTAATCAATGAGGGAATTGGCTTGATGGGATATGTTGCCTTTGTCATGCTTGTTGCTGCCGGATTTGCAGGTGTATTACAATCGACAGGTTCTATTGATAGTTTGGTGACAGGATTAATTCCATTTATGATGGGTTCAAAACTTGTTGCGGCATTTTTAATGCTAGTGGTTGGATTGTTCATAACAATCGGAATTGGAACATCTTTTGGTACAATCCCAATTTTAGCAGTACTATTTGTTCCGATATTCGTGCATTTGGGATTTAATCCGCTAGAAGCAATTGCAGTATTTGCAGCAGCTGCAGCATTAGGAGATGCAGGTTCACCGGCATCAGGAACTACATTAGGTCCAACACAAGGATTAAACGCTGACGGTCAACATGAACATATCAAGGATACTTGTATCCCGACATTTTTGCATTACAACATCCCACTAATATTATTTGCGCTTTTAGCGGTATTGTTATTCTAAGTTGACAAAAACATAGGGTAATATGATATAATTGAATATCAACGTCTTTAAATTACAAAATTCTTCAAATTGTTCCTTGAAAGGAATAATTATGAAAAAGAATTACAATACCAGCTTCGAAATAAACAAATATATATCAACAACAGGGCTATTTTCAAAAATAGAATTAACTCCTGCTGCAAAATTAACATTACGTGCTATAGCGGATTACTGGAATTACAACAAGGGAATAGCTTTTCCAACTCATTCAACACTTGCACGTAATACCGGCTTGACTGAATTTTCAATCAGAAAAGCTGTAAATGAATTATGCGACAAAAAACTAATTACTAAAACTAAAAAAAATAAAAGATTTTACTACAAATTTACCGCAACATTATTTCGGTTAATGGACATCGAACCGAAAGAACCTTGCGGTAATACCGAAAGAAAATTGCGGTATATACCGCAAGAAAGTTGCGCTAATAATATAATAAAAGAGAATAAAAATACCTCTTTCTTAAATTCTTTTTATGAAGAAGAATGCACAGAAACTGACAAGGACAAAATTCTCTTTGAAAAGCTCAAAGACAATCCAGCATTTGCGAGTATAATCAAAGGTATTAAATCAAGAATGGAGGCTTCTACAACCTAAAAAACGTATTGCTTTCATTGAGATTGCAATCTTCCATTTCTCACTGTTTGCAATTACGCATAAATAAAGATCGCGCAACAAGTGCGCGATGACATGTTCTTTTAACATTCTACTAGTATTTGTCATTGCGGATTTATTCCGCGATCTCTTAATCAAGATTAATAGGTTTTGAATAAAAATTATTCCACAGTAACTGATTTTGCAAGATTTCTAGGTTGATCTACGTCTTTTCCTAAAAATTCTGCAATATAGTAAGCTATCAACTGCAAAGGTATCATTGCAATAATTGGAGAGAACAACTCTTGAACATCAGGAACTCTGATTATGTGTTCAAAAAGATAATCCAATTTTTCATCCTTTGAATTTGTTAACGCAATCATTCTCGCATTACGAGCTTTTGCTTCTTCACTGTTAGAAAGAAGTTTCTCATAAACAGAACCGTTCATCAAAATAGAAAGCACCGGCATGGTTTCATCTAACATTGCAATTGGACCATGCTTAAGTTCACCGGCAGGATAACCTGTTGCATTAATATAACTGATTTCTTTTAGTTTTAACGCGCCTTCTAATGCTGTCGGATAATTTATTCCTCTCGCAATATAGATAAAATCTTTTGTATTTGCATAAACTTTTGCAACTTTTTGAATATCTTCTTTGTGTGCCAAAATTTGTTCAATTTTTTGTGGAAGAACCATCAATTCCGCTTTTAAAGATGTTAAAGTTGAATTGTCAACACTTTCTTTGATTTCAGCCATATAAAGTGATAATAGATAAAACGCCATCAACTGGGCGATATAAGATTTTGTAGCAGCTACAGAAACCTCAATCCCTGCATTAACAGGAATTAAGCTATCTGCTTCTCTTGCCATTGCACTATCAGGTCTGTTTGTGATAATCAAAATATGAGAACCTTTTGCCTTTGCCTGTTTAATTGCCGTCAAAGTATCAGCAGTTTCTCCTGATTGAGAAACTCCAATAACTAGTGTATGTTCATCTGTAACTGTTTTTCTGTAAATATATTCACTTGAAGCTTCTACATCAACTGCAATACCACAGAAGTTTTCAATCAAATACTTCCCAATCATTGCGGCGTGTAAAGATGTTCCGCAAGCTATGATTTGTATTCTATTCAAATTCTTTAATGTATCTTTATTTAATTTAACTTCGTTTAAAACGATGTTTTCATCTGGAGCATGAAGTCTGCCAACCAAAATATTTCTAATTACATCAGGTTGTTCATGGATTTCTTTAAGCATAAAGTGTTTATAACCCATTTTGCTCAATGCAACAGGTTCCCAAGGAAGAACTTCGACTTTTGCTTTAACAGAATTCCCGTCTACATCAATAATTTCCATGCTATCAGGTGTTAATGTTGCTATTTGATTGTCCTCTAAATAAACCGCTTTGTTAGTATGTTTGATAATTGCAGGAACATCAGATGCCGCAAAATATTCTCCTTGTCCAACACCAACTAACAAAGGCGCATTACGTTTTGTAATAACAAGAGTGCTTTTGCAGTCATTGTGCATAACACAAAGAGCATAAGCGCCTTCGATTTCTTTAGATGCTAACCTTACTGCCTCAGTTAAATCTTTACATACAGAATATTTTCTTGCAACGAGGTGCGCTACTGTTTCTGTATCGGTTTGAGATTTGAATACACAACCTTCTGCTTCCAATTTTTGTCTTAATTCTTTATAGTTTTCAATAATTCCGTTATGAACTACGACCAATC
The DNA here is from genome assembly GCA_001765415.1 of Candidatus Melainabacteria bacterium MEL.A1. GTDB lineage: Bacteria > Cyanobacteriota > Vampirovibrionia > Gastranaerophilales > Gastranaerophilaceae > Stercorousia. The sequence goes on along the minus strand of CP017245.1, from coordinate 296,411 downwards.
TTCCACAATTACAAGTATGAGGATGAGCGTTCAATAATGTTGGCGCACCGTGAGTAGCCCATCTTATATGGCCAATCCCCATTGTTGATGTATTAAATTCTTTTTCATGTCCTCTCAATTTATCACGTAGATTTTGCAATTTGCCAATTGCTTTATAAACCTTGATATCTTCTGGACACATAACAGCTATACCGGAAGAATCATATCCCCTGTATTCCAATTGTTCCAAACCATCCATTAATATATCTACAACAGGTTTGTTACCTACATATCCAACTATTCCGCACATAATTTCACTCTCCAATAATCTGTAACTATTTCACATTATAGCATTGAAATATCTAAATTAAAATATCCTTACAAAAGTTTTACATCTTTGTTGCCAAATTTTAAAAGATAGTATAAAATAAAACATACGAATTATGTGGGGAAAATTATAATGAAAAAGACTATAGTAATTTTAGGAGCTTTATTAATTGGTTCATGCGCAATGGCAGAAGATGTTTTACTCATCAAAAACATTACTCTTAATAACTTTTGGGATAAGAAAGGTTTGAGTGAAGAAAAAGTTTTGAATGTTGGAAACAAAATTCTTGTAGATAATAAAATACCTCGTCGTATTCCAATTTTTGTAATAAACGATAGCAAAGTTTTAAACGCAACATCAAATGCTTATGATAAAAAGGTTTCTATATATACACCAATGTTTTTGTATATAGACAATGATGATGAATTAGCATTTATTTTGTCACACGAAATTGCGCATTCAGTAGAAGCTTATGGTGGCATGATGAAATATATATCTATGACATCTAATGCCAAAAAATATGAATTAAAAGCTGATTTAAACGGAATTGACTATATGGTTAAATCCGGATATGACCCTATTGCGGCTATTACAATAATGAACAAAATTGCAGGTGAACCGGTTTGGGATTGGGGATTTATGTCTACACATCCAAAAGGTTCTAAAAGATTAATTGCGATGTACAAGTATATTTACGTAAAATATCCGCAATACTTAAATTCACCACTTACCAAGACAAATTCTTATAAAAACTTTGAATACGCTATGAATAAAGAAATCAAAGAATTTCAGCTAAAACAAAGAAAACGCCAACAAAAACAAGAGGGAGCATTATAATGCTAAAAAACATATTTTTAACATTTTGCTTGATTATATGTGGCTCAATGGTTTTTGCTGAAAATATTCCAATTACCATAATTCCTGCAGTAAAAATATCAACTTGCTACGACGAAACGGAAGTTGGCGACAAGATTAAATTTATAATAACAAAAGATGTTTACAAGCATGGAAATTTGTACATAAAAAAAGACACGCCTATTTATGGATTGGTAGATTTTGTCAGTGACAATGGTTGGTATTATGACAATGCGCAAATAGATTTTAAAGAGTTTAGGACCAAAACCGTTGATGGTAAATTAATAACAATAACTTCTCCATTATCAATAAATGGCTTTGATATTTTGAAGTACAAGAATAAACGTATTGCACAATATATCGGTTACTGTGGAATACTATTCAGAGGAAAAGAAGTTGAAATAATTCCACCTCAAGACAAAATTGAATTTGAGATTTTTGCAGAAGATTAAGTTTATACAAATATTAAAAATATTTATGCAAAAAAAAGTTGCCTTAGAGAGGCAACATTAAATAAACACGAGGATATTAAGAGAGAGAGTATAAAATAAAATCTTTTTCCTTTAATCTCATTCAAAACCTTTGATGAACTTGATTAATTTTAATATCCAATTATTTGTTTTTCCAATCAGTAACTTTTGATTTCCCTTACTCTTATATAAAGTATTTTTGTTTTGAAGAATTGACTTTTTTGTTTCAATTATTAAGTTTTCGTTACATAAAACTTTTTATTGTCACAAATTATAAAATATGCTACAATTTTCTATATAACCAGAAAGGATAATTATGTCTGAAAACCACACAAATACTAAGTTTAATATTATATCATTCCTAAAAAAGGCTGTTGCTGTAGGTGCTTCTGACGTGCATTTACAAGTAGATGAGCATCCGGCAATTAGAATTGACGGAAAAATTACCAAAGTTGACATGCCTGTATTAACAGAAGATGATATCTCAATTGCTTATGATATCTTGCTCCCTACTCACTTTAAAGGAAAAGTTAACTCAGTATTTGATTTGGATTTTGCGTATGAAATTCACGGAGTTTCTCGTTTCAGGGTAAACTTGAGCCGTCAACTAGGTAAAAGTGCGCTTGTTATCAGGACAATTCCTTATTGTATAAGACGTGTTGCGGAATTAATGTTGCCGGAATCAATTGAACAATTTGCTACTCTTAATAATGGTTTGGTATTGATTACAGGACCTACCGGTTCCGGTAAATCAACAACAATCGCATCTTTGATTGATTATATTAATATTAACTATCCAAAACACATTATTACAATTGAAGATCCGGTTGAATTTATCTTTACGAACAAAAAATCACTTGTTTCTCAAAGACAGGTTTTAATTGATACACCATCTTTCCCTGATGGTATTAAATATGCCTTAAGACAAGACCCTGACGTTATATTTATCGGTGAAATAAGAGATAAGGATACTGTAACTGCTGCGCTTAAAGCTGCAGAAACAGGTCACTTGGTATTTGCAACTATTCACACGAACGATGCAATCCAAACAGTTAACAGAATTGTTAACATGTATGAACCGTCTGATAGAGAATTTGTTAGAGGACAGTTGGCTTCCATTTTAAGAGGAACTGTTTCCCAAAAACTTATTCCAATTTCTAACGGAACAGGTAGAAGACCGGCATGTGAAGTTTTGGTTGTAACACCAACGGTTAAAGACTTTATTGAAAAAGACAAATTAGAAGAAATCTATGAACTTGTTAAGAAAGGTTCGTTCAATAATATGATTACAATGAATACATCATTGTACAGATTGTATGAACAGGATTTGATTACAGAAGATGATGCAATGTCTTACTCTGACAACAAAAACGAATTACAACAAATGTTCAGAGGAGTATTTCACGGCACATTCGGTCCTTCTGGCAAATAGATTTATTCTATATTTTGGGAGAAATCAATTAAAAAGCACAAATTTGTGTAAAAAATTAGCGTAAGAGATAGTTGAATGAACAATTTTGTAACAGATGCAATTAATTTGAAAGCTTACAATTTGAGTGAAGCAGACAAAATTATTGTCATGTATTCAAAAGACAAGGGCTTAATCAGAGGCGTTGCAAAAGGTGTAAAAAAGCCAAAGAGTAAATTGGGTGCAAGAATGGATTTGCTTGTAGCCAATAAACTTATGTTGTATAAAGGTAAAAACCTTGATAGAATTTGTCAGGCAGAAGCTCTAAATACATTTCATAAAACTCGCCAAAATATGGATAAAATCTTTTATTCTATGTATATAACTGAAGTTGTTAACAATTTTGGAGTTGAAGACGATCCGTGTTCTAAAGAGATTTACGAGCTTTTGTATAAGGTTTTGGATAAGATTTCTAATGCAGAAAATTCTATAGAAATTATGATTTCTGTTATAAAATTTCAATTAAAAATGATGCAGATTTCGGGTTTAGGAGTGGAGTTAGATAATTGTCTTTGCTGTGGTGAGCCAATTAAAGATGAAAACATGTATTTTTCTTCTCAAATGGGTGGAATTTTATGTACTAATTGCAATGAAAAATATCATTTACATAATATTATGCACTATAAGTTGAGAGATTTTCTAAATTCTTGTCTTGATAACGATTTTGACTTCGTTTCGGAATACGACCGAAAAGCTAATGATAAGGTGTGCAGTGTTTGCTTTGAACTTTTGAAAGAATATATAAATGTACATTCTTCTAAAAAATTCAATTCAACGGATATTTTGCAGGAAATTAAGTAGGGAGGAAATTTATGTTTAAAAACTTATTTGATTTGTCTGTAAAACGTACAGGGTTTGAAATTTTTGGGTTTTACATTGTTTATTCAATATTTGGAGCAATTGTTGCAGGGATAATTTGTGGTTTTTTAATTGCGACTGTTCACCCGGAAATCAAGACAGTCCAGGAGGCAACTCGTCTGGCTGTAAAATATGCACCGGTTTTGGCAATGGCTTATGGTTTGAGTATTTCATTAGCGATTGTGAAAGCAAAGAATATTTTTAACTCTTTTAATGCAGTTTTATTGATGATTATATCTGTTCCTTTGTTGTTCTTTTTTGGATTATCTTTAGGTTTTATACCTGTGGCATTTTTGACCGGAATTGATGCAAAAAATTAATTAATAATTAATTTCAATGACTTTTTCAAAAACCACGTTAAAATATAATTATAGATATTTTGAAAAAAGGAGTTGAGGTTTTATGCCTGATTTTGAAAAGTTTACGAATTATTCTCAAGAGTTGCTAAACTCTGCCGGAGCAGTAATGCAAAGCCATAAAAATTCTGAATTACAACCGGCGCACATTATGCTTGCGATGATAAAAGGCGAAGGTATTATTAGAGATTATTTAACAGAATTAAAACTGTTAAATCAAAATTTTATCAATAAGATTTCACAAATGGTAAATTCTTATCCGACAATTTCTGGTCCTCCGTCTGGTCAAGTTTATTTGTCAAATGAAACATATAGATTACTTGATTTGGCGGCAGTGCAAGCTCAAGAATTGAAAGATGAATTTGTTAGTGTTGAGGATATTCTACTTGCAATGACAAAGCTTGATGGTAGTGAAATCCAGTCTGTATTAAAGACTTATGGAGTAGATGCTAACAAAGTTTTAAATGTAATGAAGAAAATTAGAGGTAATAAAAAAGTGGATAATAAAAATGCAGAAGAAAATATGAAAGCTTTGGAAAAATTTTCAACTGACTTAACCGCTCTAGCAAGAAAAGGAAAATTAGACCCCGTAATTGGTAGAGATGAAGAAGTTAGACGAATAATCCAAGTTTTGAACAGGAGAACTAAAAACAACCCTGTTTTAATAGGTGAACCAGGTGTTGGTAAAACAGCTATAGTAGAAGGTTTGGCTCAACGTATAGTTAGAGGTGATGTTCCTGAAAGTTTGAAAGATGTAAAACTTGTTTCACTTGATATGGGAGCTTTGGTAGCTGGTGCCAAATTTAGAGGTGAATTTGAAGAACGTTTAAAGGCAGTATTGAAAGAAGTCGAAGATTCTAACGGTGAAATCGTTATGTTTATTGATGAATTGCATACTGTAGTTGGAGCCGGTGCTACAGAAGGTTCTATGGATGCAGGTAATTTGTTGAAACCGATGCTTGCTCGTGGTGTTTTGAGAACAATTGGAGCAACAACAGTAAATGAATATCGTAAATATATTGAAAAAGATCCTGCCTTAGAAAGACGTTTTCAACCAGTTTTAGTTGGAGAACCGTCAGTTGAGGATACAATTTCTATCTTGCGTGGCTTGAAAGAAAAATATGAAGTTCATCATGGGATAAGAATTTTGGATAGTGCGCTTATTGCAGCCGCAAAACTTTCTGATAGATATATTACAGATAGATTTTTACCGGATAAAGCAATCGATTTGATTGATGAAGCAGCTTCTTCATTGAGAATTGAAATTGATTCTATGCCGGAAGAAATTGATAAAATGATGCGTCAAAAAATCCAATTCGAGATTGAACGAGAAGCCTTGAAGAAAGAAGATGACGACGATGCCAAAGCAAAAGTTGAGGATTTGACAAAACAAATCAATGAACTAGAAGGCAAAATCGGTAAACTTAAAGCTCAATGGGAGCAAGAAAAAGCTTCTATTACAGGCGAAGCCGGTATTAAAGAAGAAATTGAACATGTAAAAACTCAAATTGATGAAGCAGAACGCAATACTGATTTGCAAACCGCTGCAGAATTGAAATATGGCAAACTTCTTGAACTTGAAAAGCAATTAAAAGCCGTTCAAAACAAAGAAAAGACCGACAACAAACTTCTTAAAGAAGAAGTTACAGATGATGATATTGCCAATGTTGTTAGTAAATGGACAGGTATTCCAGTAACAAAACTTGTTGAAAGTGAAAAACAAAAATTGTTGAATATGGAAGATATACTTCACAAACGATTAGTAGGCCAGGAAGAAGCAGTTGATACGGTAGCGGATGCTATTCGTAGGGCAAGATCAGGATTAAAAGATCCAAAACGCCCTATCGGTACTTTCTTGTTCTTAGGACCAACAGGTGTAGGTAAAACAGAACTTGCCAAATCATTAGCAGAATTTATGTTTAATGATGAGGATGCCTTGATCCGTATTGATATGTCAGAATATATGGAAAAACATAACGTTTCAAGATTGGTCGGAGCGCCTCCGGGATACGTCGGCTATGATGAAGGTGGTCAATTGACAGAGGCTGTTCGTCGTAAACCTTATTCAGTTGTTCTTTTCGATGAAATTGAAAAGGCTCATCCGGATGTATTCAACATTATGTTGCAAATCTTTGATGATGGAAGATTAACTGATAGCAAAGGCAGAACAGTTGATTTCAAAAACACTTTAATAATAATGACTTCAAATATAGGAAGTGATATTATTCTTGAAAACACACTTAATTCTTTGGGAAATCCTCAATCATTTGATGATACTAAAGAAAAAGTTATGGAAGTTTTGAGAAGTCGTTTCAAACCGGAATTTCTAAACAGAATTGATGAAACAATCTTCTTTAGAGCCTTGAATATGCAAGATTTAACAAAAATTGTCGATATTCAAATGGATTATTTGAGAAAATTGTTAAAAGATCAAGAAATTGATTTTGAAATCACTCCTGAAGCAAAAGAATTTCTTGCAACACGTGGCTTTAACCCTGTATATGGTGCAAGACCATTAAAACGTGTAATTCGTCAATTGATAGAAAACCCATTATCTAAACAGATATTGGCACAAAAATTCTTACGAGGCGATAAAGTCATAATAGATGTAGATAACGACGAAATCGTATTTAGAAAATAATTAAATTTAATTAAGAAAAGTTGTGGCGGGATTGATATCCCGCCATACTATTTATAACAATACTTTGACTTTAATACTTATGTAACATTGCCACTTCTTCTACATATTTAACGGCATAAACTGCTGCAATTGCTCCATCTGAAGCTGCGGTTATAACTTGTCTTAATGGCGTATTACGAACATCTCCAACTGCAAAAACACCATCAACAGAAGTTGCCATTGTTGCATCAGTCCTGATAAAGCCATTTCTATCCTGCTCTAATTGTCCGCTAAAATCCGTCACATTTGGAACAATTCCGATATAAGGAAACACTCCATCAGTTACCAGAATTGTTTCGGTTTCTGTCTTAACATTTTTCAAAACAATTGAATTAACGGTGTTTTCTCCTCTAATTTCTTGTACAATACTATCCCAAACAAATTCTATTTTATTATTTTCGAAAGCTCGTTTTTGTATTATCTTGTCAGCCCTTAACTCATCTCTCCTATGTATAACGCAAACTTTTGAGGCAAATTTTGTCAAGTACATGGCTTCTTCAATTGCAGAATTTCCACCACCTACAACTGCTACAATTTTATCTTTGTAAAAAGCTCCATCACAAACGGCACAATAACTTACACCTCTACCAATAAATTCTTTTTCTCCATTAACCCCCAGTTTCATTGGTTGTGCGCCTGTCGCAATAATAATAGTTTTGGCAGAAAATTCAAATTCTTTTGTATAAATCTTTTTTGTCAACAAATCAATTTTTTCAATTTCTTGCATAGGAAATTTCTTAACTCCAAATTGGTCAGCATGTTCTTCAAATTTTTCCATCAAATCGTACCCCCCAATTACCTGAAATCCAGGGTAATTTTCTAATTCCAAATAATTTGAAGGTTGCCCTCCGAACATGTTTTTGTCAATAATTGCAGTAGATACCGCACCCCTTGCAGCATAAATAGCAGCAGAAAGACCGGCTGGTCCTCCACCCAAAATAATCGTATCAAAACTTAAATTTCCCATAACCTAATTCCCTGTAATGCTTGTACCTGAAATCTTTTCTCCAGCAAGAAGATAAATTGCAGTATCTTTTTTAATCAACGAATTATCTCTGATCGAAAAAGTTTCAAGCGTAATATAATTCACACCCGTAAACTTATCTCCGTTGAGTTTTAAATCCACTGTATCGGTAAGTTTTTTGTTTCCATCGTAATCCCCTGTTTTTGTAAATCTTATTAAATTTCCGTCTACATAATCCAGTTTTACAGTGGCATTAGCTCCTGAAAACGGGTTTTCTAAATAAATGACGTTACCGGTGCGAGATAAGTTCCAAAAATCTACTGCTTGAGGTTTAAAATATGCAGAACCAGATTGCTTATCAAGCTTTGCAACAACTCTCCAACTTCCATAAAAAGAATTTGGAATACTATCAACAGTTGAAATACCTGCTTTTAAGGTTTCTGCCAAAACAGGAAGTCCGATAAACAAAATTAACATAACAAATATTTTTTTTAACATATTCATCATTTAATTATTTTACAACAATTTTCAATATTTTGCACATATAAAACAAAAATAGCCAAATTATACTATATCATAGCCATTTTGGCTTGCAATGATTGCGCAGATTCTTCATAACCCGCTCTACCCATCAAGGCGTATGTATAATTTTTAGCCTGCTCAACACCCGGTTGGTTAAATGTATTGATATTGTACAATTCTCCTGCAATGGCAGTTTGAACCTCCAACATATAAAGCAATTGAGCAACATTATAACCATCAACTTTATCCAAAGTAATTGTTACATTTGGCCTGTTGTAATCAGTTAAAGCAACTTTTGTTGAATCAGCTTCTGCGTTCATCAACTGATTAATTGTTTTTCCTCCCAAATATCCAATACCGGTGTATTCAAAGATATTTGGAATTTCTAAATTATTGTCAAATTCACCAACTCTAATAAAGTTGATAACCTTGTCATTTGGTCCTTCGTTGTACAATTGAATTTGTGAGTGTTGATCCGTTGCACCTAGTGCCTTAATAGGTGTTGGACCAATATGTACATCATTCCCGTCTTTATCTTTATTTTTGCCCAAAGATTCTGCCCATAATTGAACATACCAATCAGAAACATATTTCAAACGACTTGAATAAGGCATCATTACAGACAAATTCTTACCTTTTTGCGTATCCATCAAATAATGAATCAGAGCATTTTGTGCTGCGATATTTTCATTGATATCAGTGTTTTTCAAAGCTAAATCCATATCCTTGATACCATTCATAATTTCATCAATATCAATTCCGACAAGCGCAAGCGGAACTAAGCCGACTGCTGAGAACACAGAAAATCTTCCGCCAACATCATCTGGAACAACAAAAGTTTTATATCCTTCTTGTTCTGCAATTTGTCTTAAAATACCTGTTTTTTTATCTGTTGTCGCAACTAAATTATATCTGTAATTTGAACCCAATTCTTGTTCAAGAATATTTTTAACAATCATAAACTGCGACATTGTTTCTGCTGTCGAACCTGATTTTGTAATAACGTTAACAAGAGTTTTTTTCAAATCTATAACTTCAAACAAACCTGTAATGGTGTCAGGGTCAATATTATCAAGAAAGAAGATACGAGGTAAACCATTTCTTTGTTCAGGAGTAAGCAAATTCCAATAAGGTTTCAACAAAGCTTCTGACAATGCCATTCCACCTAATGCAGAACCACCAATTCCCAAAACAAGAATATTATCAAAACGCCCTTGAACCATAGAGGCATATTCTTTTACGTACCAAAGAGTTTCTTCATTATAGCCTAAGTTCATCCACTGCAACCACTGACCGGGTTTGTCTTTTCTTTTGTTCAAATCAGAAATGATATGAGCAATAGCATCTTTATATTTTGCAAATTCTTCTTGAATATTTAACCCATTATCGTTCCCAATAATATTTGCGTCAGTATTACGGTAGTCTAGTCTAATCATCTTTACTCCTTAAAATACCCTATCTCTCTCTTAATTAATAAGTACACTTTATACACTTATTATATCTTGTAAAGATTTGAATACAAGGTAATACGGGAGTTTTTAATAATTGTTTACCATGAATAATCACTCTTTATTTCCCAAAAGCTGCTTTTCGTGAGAAGTGAAAAGTGAGAAGTCTGTATCAGGATGAATAAGTGAATAGTGAATAGTGAATAGACCTTATTGGAAAAGATATTTTCTTTCATGTTTCCAATACTTCTAATCTTTTCATCGTTGTGTTGATAAAATTTTGCCAACCATGCGATACTTCGGACTATTGTCCTCAGTATGACAATTTTTATTTCCGAAATTGCCTAACTACTTTTTACACCCCAACTTTAGTTTTTTGCATTCTTTTGCTTTTTTGTTTTTCTTCAAGACGTTTTTGACTATAGCCGTATGTTGCATAAATCGCTACTCCGATTAGTAACCACAATGGGAAGTATAGCGACGATGTAGTTAAAAATTTCATAGAAAATACCATCAATCCGCCACAAGTAATTATTCCCAAAATTGGGAATACAGGTGAAAACGGAACTTTAAACGGTCTATGTCTATCCGGATCTGTTTTCCTCAAAATCAGAACTGCAATACAAATTATAATAAACGATGTAAATGTTCCAAAATTACACAATTCAGCTGAAATGTTCAAATCCATAAATAAAGCACATATTATAACCACAATCCCTGAAATCCAAGTCAAAACATGCGGAGTTCTATATTTTTTATGAATTAATCTCAAAGATTTCGGCAAAAATCTATCTCTGCTCATTGCGTACAAAATTCTTGTTGTCCCCAATTGGTAAATCAATAGAACTGAAGTTAATGCACACAATGCACCAATAGAAATTAAACCTGCAAACCAATTCATTCCAATTGCACGCATAGCATGTGCTATCGGAGCTTGGATATCAATATGTCCAAGAGGTACATTTCCTGTCAAAACAAGGGCAACACACACGTACAAAATTGTACATATAATAAGCGTTCCCAAAATCGCAATCGGTAAATCTCTTTGTGGATTTTCAGTTTCTTCTGCTGTTGTCGAAATCGCATCAAATCCAATATATGCAAAAAAGATTAAAAATGCGCCCATAAATACACCTTCAAAACCGTTTGGCGCAAAAGGAACCCAGTTTTCAGGTTTTACATAAAACGCACCAACTACAATAAAAGATATAATCATGAACATATTCACGCCAACCATAATACTTGCAAATCTTGTTGACTCTTTAACTCCCTTAATCAAAAGAATAGTTAAAAGTAACACAATTACCATAGCAGGAATATTTATAGCCACAGGTATTTTGTCAAATAAATATGGCATTTGCGTATGCGGATCTAATCCAAACTTATCACAATATGAAAGCATGTATCTATAATCTGTTCTTAACCATAATGGATAGTTAACAATAAAATCAGGTAAAATATGCTTAAAACCTTTTAAGAACTGAACAAAATATCCAGTCCAAGCACATGCAACAGTAATATTTCCAATTGCATATTCAAGCATTAAAATCCAACCAACCATCCATGCCATAAATTCACCCATTGTAGCGTACGTGTACGTATAAGCACTTCCGGCAACCGGTATCATTGCAGCAATTTCGGAATAACAAAGAGCTGAAAAAACGCAGGCTACTGCAGCCAACACCATTGAAATTACAATAGCAGGGCCTGCTCCTGCACTTTCAGGTCCGCCTTGAATTGCAGAACCAATAATTGTAAAAATACCAGTGCCAACAACTGCACCAATACCTAAAACAATTAGGTCAAATACGTTCAAAGTCTTTTTCAATTCAGACTTTTTGCTTACAGCTATCAATTCATCGGGGCTTTTCTTTTTTAAAGCATTTTGTATTATAGATTTTAATTCCATTATTTCATCATTTCTTGTTTTTTTAGTTCTACTTTTTCAAGGTGTATTTTATTTTCATTAAGTCTGTTTTTAACAAAACCATATAACAAATAAATTATTGCACCGAAACCTAACCAAACAGGGAACAACAAAGCTGAACCTGAAGGTTGCATTGATTTGTAAATCATCAATCCGCCACAACAAATTATCCCCAAAATTGGAGTAACAGGTGAAAACGGAACTTTGAATGGTCTCGGTCTTTCGGGGTCAGTTTTTCTTAAAATTAAAACTGCAACACACACAATTATGAAAGATGTAAATGTTCCGTAATTGCAAAGTTCTGCTGCAACATCAAGATTAAGAGTTAAAATACCTACAACTGCTAAAATCCCAACAGTCCAAGTCAAAAGGGCCGGTGTGTGGAATTTAGGGTGTAATTTTTGAAATCTCTGAGAAATGAAATGATCTCTGCTCATTGCATACAAAATTCTGGTTGCAGCCATTTCTAACACTAATAAAACAGATGTTAAACCTGCCAAAGAGCCTATTGAAATCAAACCGGCAGCCCAATTCATTTTTAGCATAGACATGCAATAAGCCATTGGAGCTTTCAAAAATGCTAACGGAACAGCACTTGATGTATCTTGTAAACCTGTTAATACAAGTGCAACTGAAACGTAAACAATTGTTGTTATGATTAATGAACCGATAATACCAATCGGTAAGTCTTTTTGAGGATTTTTACATTCTTCTGCTGCCGTAGCCAAAGCATCAAAACCGATGTATGCAAAGAATATTAAAAACGCACCGGCAAAAATTCCGGCAGCACCATTCGGTGCAAATGGAACCCAGTTATCAGGTTTTACAAAGAAAGCTCCAGCAACTACAAATAAAGCAATTACCGCCAACTTAATAAAAACCATAACTCCTGCCATCTTAGTAGAATCTTTTGTGCCTTTAACCAAAATCATTGTTGTTAAAAGTACTACTATAATTGCAGGTAAATTTATACAAATTGGTATTCCAAACAAAGTTGGAATATGAATAGAAGCGTCAGCCGCAGCAATTTTTGCAGCAGAGAAACTGTCGTTTACAAGCCAAACTGCAGGATGAGCCAACCATGCCGGTAAAACATGTTCAAATCCACTCAAAAATTGCACAAAGTGGTTTGACCAAGCACAAGCAACGGCAATAAAGCCAATCGCATATTCCAGCATCAAAACCCAACCAACCATCCAAGCCGCAAATTCTCCCAATGTTGCAAATGTATAAGTATAAGCACCACCTGCAACAGGAATCATCGTTGCAAACTCAGAGTAACATAGTGCAGAGAATATACACGCAAAAGCAGCAATTATCATAGAAATAATAAGCGCAGGACCTGCACCTAAAGAAGAACCGTCAGCACTTCCTGCTGCAGCAATACCTACAACTGCAAATATTCCAGATCCTATAATTGCACCTACACCAAGAATTATTAAATCAAAAACTCCAAGAGTTTTTTCTAATCCTTCTGCTTTTGCTTCTGCTAACATCTCGTCAGGATTTTTAATTCTAGTAATAGTTTTCAAAAAGTTGCGAGTAAATGTCGCACGGTGAAATTTTTCAGCCATTCATTTTCCTTATGTTTAGTTGTTTACAGTATAAATTTATTATTTACAAAGAGGGAAACCCATCTCTTTTCTTTGTTCAACGTATAATCTTGCAACTGCAGATGCCATTGTTCTAACTCGGTTGATAAAGTTAATTCTTTCATCTTTACTGATTACACCTCGAGCATCCAAAAGATTGAATGTATGAGAGCATTTTAGAACGTAATCATAAGCGGGCAATACAAGTTTTGCGTTAATACAATTATCGACTTCTTTTTGATATAAATCAAATGCCGTAAATAAAGCTTTTGCATCACTAACTTCAAAATTGTATTTAGATTGCTCAATTTCGTTTTGTAAGAAGATTTCTCCATATTTTAATGTATCGTTCCACATAATATCGTAAACGGATTCTTTGTTTTGAAGATACATTGCAATACGTTCCAATCCGTAAGTTAGTTCCAGTGCAACAGGTTTAACCTCAACACCTCCAACTTGTTGGAAGTAAGTAAATTGGGTAATTTCCATACCATCAAGCCAAACTTCCCAACCAACACCGGCCGCACCGAGTGTCGGAGATTCCCAGTTATCTTCAACGAATCTAACATCATGCTCTTTAAGGTCAATTCCCATAGCTTCCAAACTTTTCAAATAAAGTTCTTGAGCGTTATCAGGTGAAGGTTTCAAGATAACTTGAAATTGATAATAATGTCCCAATCTGTTAGGATTTTCGCCATATCTTGCATCAGTTGGTCTTCTGCAAGGCTCAATCATTGCTGTATGCCAAGGTTCAGGTCCTAATGAACGCAAGAAAGTTGCAGGGTTCATAGTAGATGCACCTTTTTCGATATCATAAGGTTGTTGAATTATGCAACCATAATCCGACCAAAATTTTTGTAAATTAAAAACCAGTTCTTGAAAATTTAATGCCATAACATATTCCAATATATTGTACTAATTACACTTATTTGCATGCATAAAAATTTCTGTTTTATAGCGTGCTTACCCATGCTACGACGAACATAGCAATATTGCAAATTTTATGTTAAAAATAATTAAGGCAATATTTTACAAAAAGGAGAACACATGGCAGATAATATTATAATATTTTCAGGCAAACAATATGCAGGCAAAGATACTGCTGCAAAAATAATGCTTGATAAAATGCCAAATTACAGAAGATGCGCAATGGGTGATATAATTAAATTGACATATGGAGCGCAAAAAGGTTTGACATATGATGAAATTGAGAAGAACAAAGCGAAATATCGTTCTGATTTAATTGTTTTAGGTAACTGGGGGAGGGAACAAGATCCGGATTATTGGTTAAAGAAAATTATTAAACAAAAAGGTAATATTATAGTTACAGACGTTAGAGTTCCACACGAATATGAAGTTTTTAAAAATGCAGGAGCTATTACAATAAGAGTAGAAGCAACCAGAGAAACTCGAGCTAAAAGAGGGCAATTGGTCGGTGAAAACGATATCACAGAAGTCGGTTTAGATAACGAAAAGAATTGGGATTACATAATCGACAACAATTCTACTTATGAATATTTAAAATCACAAGTTGAAAAGATTATAGATGAGATTAAATAAGAGTAACAGATCTAATAAAGGCAAATACAATAATTACAGCATAACAGAAATAAAAAAA
The DNA here is from genome assembly GCA_001765415.1 of Candidatus Melainabacteria bacterium MEL.A1. Lineage (GTDB taxonomy): Bacteria > Cyanobacteriota > Vampirovibrionia > Gastranaerophilales > Gastranaerophilaceae > Stercorousia. Next base: position 281,346 of record CP017245.1, on the reverse strand, counting down.
GCGCTCTTTTGTAAGAGCGCTGAATAATATTTCATATAAAATTAAAAATAAAACTAAATTAGACCATTCCTTCTTTTACGGCTTTTACTGCTGCTTGAACTCTATCATTTACGCACATCTTTTGCAAGATAGAGCAAACATGAGCTTTTGCCGTATGGACACTTACTATCAATTCTTTAGCAATCTCGGTATTGCTTTTACCGGAAACAAGATGTTTTAGTACTTCAAATTCTCTTTCAGTTAAAGGAACGCATCCTTCTGCATGAGATTTATTTGGAAGTATTCCGACATTATCAACCTTTGGTAAAGAATTTAGTGTCATTTGTGCAACCATTGGATCAATCCAACAAACACCTGTAGAAACATCTCTTACAACATCTGCAAGTTTGTTAGGATCTATATCTTTTAAACAATAGGCACTGGCGCCTGATGTTAGAGCTGCCAAAACTTCTTCACTTCTATCATGTGATGTTAAGGCTATAATTTTCGATTCAAAGTGCATTTCCTTGCACTTAACCATTGCTTCAATTCCGTTCATGCCAGGAAGCCCTAGGTCCATTAAAATTACATCAGGCTTATATCTTTCTATTAATTTAAGACCTTCAATTGCATCTTCTGCTTCTGCAACCACATTAATATCTTTATTTGCATTCAATGCGCATCTCAAACCTACTCTTGTCAGTTTAAAATCCTCTACAATAATTACACTAATCGGCTTTTTCTCTGTTTCTTCTGCGTTTTGCGTCATCTTAGAACTCCACTTTCGTAAATAATTGTTCTCCTTTTGCTAACACAATTATATTTAAGGACAATAATTGTCATTAATCCATTACCCAATAGGATAATATTGAGGTTTTTAAATAAATTTTTATTTATTTATTATTATGCTATAATATTTACACACATGATATAGGGAGAGTGTAAAAATGTTAGAATTTCTTTTCGGTAAAAAAGATAACTCAGTTGCTATTGATAAAAAAATCAATGAAATATATAGTTCATTAAAAAAAACTTATCCATCTGAGAATATTTCAGATGAAAGAAAAGCTGAATTAGGAAAATTAATCAAAGAAAACGGCTACCTTCCGTATCCGTATATAAAAGCTTTAGAAGAACTTACACCGGAAGAAATCTTATTTGGATTGGAAATCAAATGGCAAGATAACAAAATTTTTGCTGACGGAAAATTTTCTTTTGCCAATAATAAAGTAAGTGTTCTTGCAAGAAATGGAATAAAAAATTCTGCATGGATGCAAAAAGAAGGACATGATATTAAATTAATCAACCTTGCGGGATTAGGTGATGGAAACAAAACTAAAGAAACAGGAAAGTTTATTGACTGGTTAAGACAATTGTTAATTCTTCCAACTGGAAATTTAAACAATGGAATTTTTAATACAACAATTTATCTTATTCCGTTCCATCCGAGAGAATTTGGTTGTGCATATTTACCAAAAAGTTCCGAAATCAGCGAAAAACTTTTTGATGAAAATATTGAAAAAATTACTGGTATGGATGCTAAGGAACAAGTTAAGACATTTATTACACTATCTCAACTTGCAGGTCATCCGGTAATTTATGATATTTTACCGCAGACAGGACGATTTTCTAAAGCAGTTCTTGCAAATCCAGAAATTGCAAGATGGTTTGATATCAACTTCTTGAATAAAGAACTTGAAGCAAACATTGAAAGAATTGCGAAAAATATGCCAGAATCTTTTGAAGAAGAAGATATTGAATTAGTAAAAAATATCTACAAGGATTCTCAAAACGGTTCATCTGGAGATTTGAGCTCGCATTTTAAAAACATTTATGACACTTTTGATAGTTTGATGACCGAATCTAAGAAAAAACTCTCAAGTGCAATGTTACAAAGAGCAAATCAAGTTAAATTGCAAAAAAGAGCAAGAGATGTAGTTGCGAGAGTTCATGCTTTTAAACCAAATCAAAAACTAACTGAAAACGATATCACAAAGCAAATTGATACAATTCAAGAACTTATGAATGAAGGTTTGTGGCCGGCTCCGGGTGGAGCGTGGTGTTCTGCAGGAGGACCTGTTTACGACAAGATGAGTGAATGTGGCGGATATCCGACATTCAAACATTATGATTATAAAGGAGAAGATGTTACGGGGTTTGCAAATCTTGACTGTCAAACTCCATATTATTTCTGTTTTTTGGAAAACGGAACTTTAAATAAACCTGTAATTGAATATTTTGTTGATTATATGATAAAACTTCAAGCTGAATACAATTTTGACGGATTTAGAGTTGATCATATCGACCATATTGTAGACAAAGTTTCCGAAAACAACGGTAGACCTATTAGCTATCGTGCGCCAAGAGCTGTTTTGGGAAAACTTAACAGAACTATGAAAAGTAAAATCCCATACTTTGGAACACTTGCTGAATATATGTTGTGGGATGATTTCTTGAAAGAATATCATAAGGATATGAGTTTTGACGTTTTATGGGGAAATGATATTGTTTCTCAATCAGAAAAAACTCCTGAAAAGATAATGGAAGATAATCAGCATCTTACAAATTACAATGTTAATTTTAAAAAAGGTGAAAAACTTTCAATTCTAAAAACATATAACAATCAAGATGGTGAATTTAGATGTATTGACCAATATCCTGGACAATTGAGTGAAACAGGAGCTTTGTACAAGTGGTTTAAATATAAGTTTCTTCCGGGTGGAAAATTTGCACAAAGACCTATGTTATACGTTGATGGAGATGAAAGCTTTACAAAACGTGGAATTGAAATGGTTATTGGGGAAGAAATCGCTATGCCTAGAGAAAAACATTATGATTTTTACAAAAAATTTAATGCGATTGATAAATTTGTAAAAGATAATACAATTATTAATAACGGCGAAGCGCAGATTATTGTTCAAGATGAAGACGGTTTTTCTGCATGGATTATTTCAAAATTTCCTGAAAAAACAGCTTATTTAGTAGTGTCCAACTACAAATACACAACAGAAAGAGTTACAATGTTTGATGAAAACAATCAAAGTTACTCTGAAATCTTACACGGAAATTCTGTTTTTGATAAAACTATTAATCTTCCAACAGATTACACAATAATAAAAGAACATTATATTGATGATAATAAGTTTGTTTCAGTCGCTTTTGATACAGAAACATCAACTCTACATTTTGACAAACTTGATGCAAGCGAATTTAGGGTATATGAGCTAAAAAGAGCATAACTTATGATAAAACAACTTAGAATAAAAGATTATATATTAATTGATGAATTGATTGCGAATTTTGATGCCGGTTTGAACGTAATAACAGGTGAAACCGGAGCAGGGAAAAGTATTCTTATTAATGCAATTGATATAGCTTTTGCGCCAAGAGTTTCTAAAGATGTCATAAAACATGATAAAGAAAAAGCCATAATTGAACTTGTTATAGAGAACAAAAAACACGATTTATCCCAACTGTTTGAAGAAAACGGAGTTGATAATTTTGGTGAAGAAATAGTCCTTTCTAAGGAAATTTCTCAAAATGGAGTTCGGTCAAGAGTAAATGGAACTTTAGTTAACCAAGAATTTATCAAAAATTTAAAAAACTACTTTTTGGATATTCATTCTCAACACCAAACTTATGCTTTTATGCAGCCCAAATATCATATAAATTTGTTGGATAATTATGCTAAAGAGGCTTATGGTGAAAAATTAGAAAAATTTAAGGAAGATTTTAAAGATTTTCAACACATGAAATCTCAACTTGAAAACTTAAAAACTGCTTCTGATGTAACAGAAAATCAAATTGAATTTTTGAAATTCCAAATAAATGAAATTGATTCAGCAGCAATAAAAAATTCGTCAGAAGATGATGAATTAAATCAAGAATTAGAAATTCTTGAAAATGCTGAAAAATTGAAAGAATTAACGGGTTCTTCATATTGGGCAATCAATGGTGATGACGGTTCAATAATGGAAGCATTAGGAAAAATTAAACAAAATGTTTCTAAAGCTGCATCTTTGGATAAAAATTTGGAAGAAACCGAAAGTAATCTTATTGATGCAATAGAAAGACTTCGTGATGCCGGATCTGAATTGAGAGAATATAGCCAAAATCTTGATAATGACACAGAAAGATTAAACGAAATTCAAGAAAGGTTGTTTGTTTTAGATAAACTCAAACGTAAGTATGGTGGAAGTCTTGATACGGTGTTAGAAACATTTGATAAACTTTCAAAAGAATTGAATGCAATAGAGTTTTCGACTCAAAATATTGATGAATTAGAAAAACAAATAAAAGAAACAGAAACAAATTTACAACACAAAGCAAAAGAAATATCAGAAAGCAGAAAGAATTTTGCACAAGTTTTGTCAGTTCTTATTCAAGAGAAGTTAGAAAAATTAGAACTCCCAAAAGCTCGATTTGAGATATCCGTTAAACCTAAAGAATTATCATCTGATGGAATTGATAATGTAGAATTTTTAATATCAACTAACATTTCTGAAGAGATGAAACCGCTTGCAAAAGTTGCATCCGGTGGTGAAATTTCACGTGTAATGTTGGCTATTAAGTCTATTTTTGCGCAAAGTGATGATATAAATACAGTAATCTTTGATGAAATAGATACCGGAATTTCCGGCAAAGCCTCTCAAAGTGTAGCTGATGAAATTGTAGAACTTTCTAAATATCATCAAATTATTGTAATTACGCACCAAGCAATTATTGCATCAAAAGCAAATAAACATTTCTACGTAAGAAAATCTCAAAACGACGAAACAAAAGTTGAAGTTTATGTATTGACCGGAGAAAACAGGATTAAGGCACTTGCAGAACTGGCGGGTGGAGAAATAAATGAACAATCAATTGAATTTGCAAGATCATTGGTTGGATAAAAGCTCTAAAAAAAGATAGCGTAACAAGTGTGCTATCTTTTTTTTCTTACTTTATTTATAAATCTTCCGTTCTAAATGTAGAATAACCTTCGTAACTGTAACTTGCATCTATTCCCTTCATAAATACTTCTCTGTCATTGATATCGTCTGTCAAAGCATCTTTCAAAAGGACTTTTATTTCCAAATCTTTTATTGGACTTCTTTCCATCGCAAGCAAATAATCATTTTTATCAACTCGCCTCCAATCCACAACTTTACTAAGCTCCTTTTTTAGAATTAAATCAAGCCATATCCTTGTACTACGGCCATTACCCTCCCTAAACGGATGTGCAACATTCATCTCAACATATTTTTTAATTATTTCATCAAAAGTTGATTGCGGCATATTTTCAATATGTTTGAGTGCATCTTGCAAATACACAACAGGTGCAAAACGAAAACTCCCTTTTGCAATATTAACGGTTCGAATTTTTCCTGCAAAATCATATATATCTTGAAACAAATATTCATGAATTTTTAGCAAAGAAGAAAAACTTCCGGCATCAGCTAAAGACAAAAGTCCCTCTTCAAACAATTCAACTGCTCGTTTTTTAGATAATTTTTCTTCCTCTTTAGCTAAATCTGCCGAATTAGTAATTCCTAATTTGTTTTCTAAAACCATTAACACCTCGTTTTTTAATCATACTATCACAAAAAACGATTTTTGCATTAGTTCCCTAATCCTCAATAAAATCTCTGAAATGCTGTAACTCTTTTTTCTGTCTAATCTTAGTTAAAGCTGCATCTTCTAACTGTCTTATTCTCTCTTTTGAATATCCCATTATCTCTCCCAATTGCTCAAGAGTTTTCGGTGTTTCTCCATTAATTCCGAAACGACAACAGACGATTTTTTTTTCTTTTTCAGGCAAAGTTGATAGCATATTTGCAATTCCTCCTTTTAAAGCATTATTTTTAGTCTGAATTTCAGGTGAGTGATATGACTTATCTTCAATGTAATCCCCGACATTCAAGTCATCTGTAACAGGGGTTTCAAGGCTAATAGGTTCTTTTATTATAGATTTTTTTATGGTTAAAACTTGTTTTAAAGTTAAACCTAGCCTTTGAGCAACTTCTAAATCAGATGGTTCTCTTCCAAATTCAAAAGACAAAGTTGTGTAAATTCTTTTATATTTTCTAATTTTTTCTGTCATGTGAACTGGAATTCTAATTGTTCTTGAATTATTGGAAATAGCCCTTATTATTGTTTGCTTTATCCACCAAGTAGCATAAGTTGAAAATTTAAAATTTTTTGAATAATCAAATTTTTCTGCAGCTTTAATTAATCCTAAAGAGCCTTCTTGTACCAAATCCATAAACAAAACACCTTGACCTATATATTTTTTGGCAATACTTACAACCAATCTCAAATTAGCTTGCACAAGTTTTCTTTTCGCAATATTTGCCTGCGAAAGATTTCCTTCTTTAATTTGTTTACCTAAAACTTTTTCTTCTTTAGAGTTTAACAATTTAGTTTTTCCAACATCTTTCAAATACATTTGTAAAATGTCATCATCGTTAAATATTGAATTAAATGTTTTGGGTTCATTAATTTCATCTTGTTCAATATCCAGTACCTCAATATTTTCAACATAATTCGCTTTTAAATCCCTATATAAATCTACTGCCACAATATAAATCCCCTCTCTTTTTAGATTTTAATATTTTTGACGTAAACAGATAAATTTTGTTTCCAACTCTTTTTTTGTGTAAAATAAATATTATGGGAATTATTACAGAAAAAGATTTTATTGAACGTATAAAAAATTTTGATGAATACGCCTTCAAAGCAGGTGAAAGAGCAGATAAAAGCGTATTAGATTCGCACGATTTCAGATATGTAAAAAGTGGTCAATTTAAAGCAAATTTGCATGTACATACGCAATACTCTGACGGAGAAATGTCAATTAAAGAACTTCTTGATTTGTCAGAAGATATAGCAAAAACAAATCCCGAATTTATCACCGCAATCACAGACCACGACACAATTGACGGTGACAAAGAGGTATCAAAATTTATTGAAAACTATACGTACGCAAATATTTGTTTAGGCGTTGAATTTTCAACAATTGCAATAAATTTTCCAAAACAACCAAAACCTTTACAAGTACATTTGCTTGTATATGGAATTAACCCAAATGATAACAAATTGGATAATTATCTTAAAACAAAGCGAGAACAAAAACTTAAACTTGCCAAAGCTACAGTTGCAGAATTAGACAAAGCTTTACCTGAATATAATTTTTCTCTTGAAGAAGCTGCAAAATGTCATGGCATGGTTTTGAAAGGAGAAGATGAAGTCGCTCATCCTCTAAAAAAATATACTTCAGGAAAAATCTTATTAGATTATTACATGCCTAATGCTGATTTTTCTTATGAAAAACCGATTTATAAATTCAAATATCTATTTAAAGGGAAAGAACCATATCATATAACTTACAAAAAAGCGCTTGAAATGTATATTGGAGAGGAACTTCCACCAATTCCTGATAATATAGAACAAAAAATTCAAATTGCACGAGAAATTTATTTGAAAGCACACCCTTCAATCGGTAACATGCTTGAACAATTTTCTTCTTTTGAAGATACAGTAAAATTTGTTTCGACTTTAGATAGTGGTGTAATGTCTATTGCTCACCCAGCAAGAACAAAAGCCTATTGTCCTGAATTTTATGATTATTTATTCGAACATTTCAAATCTTCAGGTGGAGAAAAAGCAATGTTTTACGAAGGTTATTACCAATCTTATGAAGGTGAATATTTTCAAAAATGGCAAGAAGCAATTGACAAGTCTGCAGCAAAATTCGGATTATTAAAAACAGGTGGGTTAGATTCGCATGGAAAAAGTCTTGTTGTAAGATGCCCAAGAAAGGATAGAGCATGAAAAAATTCATACTAATCTTAATTTTAATAATGATTTCGACATGCGTGGCTAAAGCGAATGATACAGGTTATGTTAGCCCTGAATCTTATGCGGTAAACGAAGCTGATATGACAGATTATTTTGATATTCCGGCTCCTCAGAGGTTGAATATTGACGAATTAGATAACCGTATTAAATTTAATAAAACGGCTACGGAGCCGAAAAATGTAGTTAAAGAAGGTAAAACTACAAAAGTTAAACGAGCTAAGGGGGAGAAAAAACCTTACGAAGAACGTATGATTTATAAAGCTGCAAAATGGTGGACTGATCAGACATACAAATTTGAAGATGAACATCATGGAGAAAAACACGAAATTAAAGTAAAAGCTCGTGAAGAATATGAAAGACAACAGGCTGAAAAGCCTAAAGAGCAAGATGCTTTGTAAAGAAACATTGTTTTTAAACTTTTCAATCTTCAAAATTGTATGATTTTATTTAATGTATTTGTTTAATTCAGATTTTTCTTCAAAAGTTACACGACCTGGAACTGCTTTTTTACCGTTTCCATTTTTAATATAGACGTAAAAATAACCAAATGTTCCATCTTGATTTTTATTTCCTAAAGCGGTTCTTAGATTTTTCATGTCTATATATAGGACATTATTTATATCGTAATCTTGATTTTTATCTTGCAGAACAAGACTACCGTCAGAATTTAGTTTCACAAAACGAATATCTGCATTAATCAATTCTTTGGTTGAAATTTTAGAAGAATTACCATCACTTTCTAATTTTTTTAAAGAAGCAAATAAGTCTGATTTACTATCATTGTAACCTAATATATTTTCAACAGACCATTTCCCATCCTTGCTATCTTTGACTAAAACGTAATCAGTTCCATCAATACGAATTATGTATGGATCTAAATAACTCAACATGCCCATGCCTGAATTTCTTAATTGAGGATTTGCACGCATGCTCAAACGCCCATTGTATAAAGAAGTTCCGGCAAGCAAACCTTGTAAGAAAAGCATGTCAGGATTGTTGAAATCAATATAAGAATATCTTCTTGGCATAAAATTATATGTTGTAGAAGTGTATGGAATAGCAGGTCGAGTGTTAGTTGCTTTGTAATAATAAGTTGCGCTAAATGCGGGTTCTACAAGCAATCCTAGAGCTAATAATAAAGCAAATTTTTTCATAATAACGACCTCCAAATTTTACCACACACCAATATAACGAAATAAAAACAAAAAAGTTCAAAAAAAATAGTTGACAATAAAAAATGTTTAAGTTAATATAAATCTTGTCGAGACTGACTGAAGGGCGTTTAGCTCAGTTGGTAGAGCGCCTCCCTTACAAGGAGGATGTCAGAAGTTCGAGTCTTCTAACGCCCACCATTTAAGATCAAGAGCCGAAAGGCTCTTTTTTTATTAAAATTCTTTACCCGAAAATTTAAAGAAATAATAAAAATTTCTACACATTATTTATAACATTACGTGTCAGGGGGGTATCTTTTTGTAAGTATGGGGCGATAGGAGCTGTTGTTTTTCCTTTATTTTCAAAATTAAATTTTATTTCTGTTGGAAATGAAGTACGGAATGTTGTTAAATAATAATCCCCGTTTGCATCTACTATTCCATAGAAGTGGCGGTTCATATCTTTATTGATTTTTCTAAAATCCCTTACCCTTTTTATATTTTGAATATCTTGCAAACTACGGTTGCGCATTTCTTTATCCGCAATAGCCATTACATCATTATCTGGAACAATCTTAGATGCTCGCTCTGATACACTTATGGTTTTACTTATATCACCCAGCCTTTCGTAATAATCACTAAAACATTTAAACGCTTCATCTTCATTTTTTACTATTTTCTGTTCACCTTTGATATCTTTTTTATAGAGCTTATTTACTTTTTCCAAAATATCCATGTACAAAACACGCAAGTCTTTACTTTTAAAACCTTTTGGAAGTTTACTTTTATCAGCTGCTGACCTTGCAATGAAATTAAACCTAGGATTTTCTTGCAACGGTGTCAATGTATATAAAACATTTGCCATCCTTGTTGTATATAAATCGTACAATTTTTCGGCTAATTCCGGTTTTCTGTATTGCTTCAATTCTAAAGATTTTGCATACATTGCATGAAATGGATTTACAGATAAATTAAAACCCTCTAATTTCTTGAAATTTTCCGGTTTACTATAATATTCAACATATTTTTCCATACGTTTTTGCGCTTTTACATCTTGAATATTCCACCCTGCAGTATCAAACAAAATTGGCAGATTAAAAACTTTTTCAAATTTTTCTGCAATATCTATGAAATCATGTTCCTTTCCATCATTATCTTTTAACACAATCGAACTACAATCAGCATCATGAAAAGGTATAATCATTGCGTGTTTATTTGATTTTTGACTAAAAATAGAAAAACCTACACGTTTATTTAATTCTTCAAATCCATCTGTCAAAGAAGTAAAGTCATTCCAACTCATTTTATTAATCGTATTTGCAGTTTCCTTAACTGGAGCCTTTGCATTAGCATAACAATGAGCGCAAATATTTCTGCATCCACGATTTACCGGAATTTCCGCAATGGTATCAGCGACAAAAGCTATTTCTTTCATATTCAAGCCGTCAAGAACCTTAATTCCTTCTTGAATACCGTCTAATTTATTCAAATCAAACATATATAAATCAAGTGTTTTGACCTTTTTATAAGCCTGTTTAGCCATACATAAATATGTTTTAGCTGCAAAATATTTTGGAGAATGAACGTTTAATGGAAATCCACCGCTAAAACTCGGAGCAAAATTATGTTGCACAACCGGATTTTGCTGAAAAGTTTGAGCTTTTTGAGTTTTTGGGGTAAAAGAGATATTTGAATAATTTTGAACAGATGAAATTTTCATATTTTTAATAAAACAAGTAAAAATATTTTTTGCTATTTTATGAATTGAAATATTTGTATTTATATGATACCTTAGAATGTATGAAGAAGATTTTTTTAACTCTAATTATTTTAATTTCAGCATCGCTTAGTGCAAATTCATTTGATTTTGTGGAAAACAGTGTTTATTACAATTTGCAAACTCAAAAATGGAGTGCAAAAAGAACAACACCTAAAGATATTAAATTGATCTATAAAATGTATTCAACATCTGGCGGATATTCAGAGTATTATAACAATAGAGGCAAACTCGCTATTGGCCCGTTTTCTAATAGAGAATTTATTGATGACGGAAATTTGATTGGAATTGATAACGGAAATCTTAAATTAATCAAATATTATTATGATAATGGCTATTTTAGAAATTCCATACTTGATGAGGGTTACATAGGAAAATTATTTCCTGAGATAGAAATAATTAAATTATCTAAATTTGTGAATAACGAGATTACAATCTACAAAAAGCCATTAGAGCAAAAGAAAATTTTAATCCTTAATGATACAAAAAATAATTATTATAAATACACATTTAAACCTGCAAATATTGAAGATAAAGATATTACAGGCTTAATTACAGTTAGTAAATTCGGTAAAATAGTTTTCTCGCACTATGGAGATGACAACGAATTTTTCCCTGCGCTAAAAATTCATGTAAAAAGATCTAAAAATGAAACAAAATGATGAATATACAGTAAAAATAGAAAAACTTTCCAATCTTGGAACAGGAATTGCCAAAATTGACGGGCAAGTCATCTTTGTTGAAAATGTTTGTCCACAAGATGAAGTTAAAATTAAAATAATCAAAGCAAATAAAAATTACGCAACAGCAATTCCGATTGAAATAATTACACCATCAGAGCATCGTATTGAGCCTTTTTGTCCGATGCAAAAAGTTTGTGGTTCATGTCAGTTGCAATTTATTGATTATGAGTATCAATTAGAATTGAAACGTCAAATGGTTGAGGATGCAATAAGAAAAATTGGTGGGCTTGACGTTCCGATTAATTTTCCTCTTGCATCACCTGACACCAAAGAGTTTCGTCATAAAGTTCAATATCCTGTATCTCAAACCAAAGTTTCTAAAAAGATTTTAGCAGGTTATTACAAACCGCAGTCGCACGAAATTGTAAATATTAAATATTGTCCAATTCAACCTGAGATTTGTGATGAAATAATTGATTTTGTAAGAGAAAATGCTCCAAAATTTGCGATTTCTGGTTTTAATGAAAAGAAGCATGTCGGAGATTTAAGACATGTTGTAATAAGAATTTCTGCGACTAATAATGATTGCCTTGTAACTCTTGTTATTAATGGAACAAAAATGTTTGACAGATTAAAAAATTTCGCAAATTTTATCTTTGACAATTTTGAAAAAGTTAAAGGAGTTTGTGTAAATTTCAATTCTAAAAAGACAAATGTTATTTTAGGTAAAGAAACAGAATGTGTTGTAGGAGAAGATTTTATCGAAGAAAATCTTTTAGATAAAACATTCAAAATTGGTGCAGACACATTTTTTCAGGTTAATCCAAAAAGTGCAGAAAATATTTTTAAATATGTTAAAAATGAAGTTTCAAAAATAGAAAAACCGACTGTTTTGGATGCTTATGCTGGAATTGCAACTTTTGGAATATGCGTTTCTGATGTTGCAGAAAAGGTTACAAGTGTTGAAGAAAATTCTTCTTCTATTCAAAAAGCTAAAGAGGTTTTAAAATCAAACAATATCAAGAATGTTGAGCTTTTTGCGCAAGATACATTGAGATATTTGAAATCAATTAAGAAAAAATTTGATATAATAATTCTTGACCCTCCTAGAAAAGGTTGTACTCAAGAGGTTTTGGATGAAGTTCTCAGACATTTAAAATCTAATCATTCTAAAGCTGAAAGTGATGAGATTCTTCGCTCAGCTCAGAATGACGCAATAGCCGAAGGAGCTTCAAAAGGCAAAATCATTTATGTTAGTTGCAATCCTGCGACACTTGCAAGGGATTTAAAATATTTGACAGAACACGGAGCGAAGGTGGAAAGTATTCAACCGTTCGACATGTTCTGTCATACTTATCATATTGAAAACGTCGCAATTATTAATCTTTAGGGGCATAAAGTTTAACAAATTCTGACAAATTTTCACGAATTTCTTTTAATTGTTTATACTTTAAGGTTTCTTTAAACGGCTTAGTTTGCTTACTAGGTGGCAAAGAAGCGTATTTTCCCAACCATAAATTTTCCAAAGCATCAAAACATTCTTTTAAATTTTGGACTGATTTTTTGGTAAATGTTACCGGAGCAGTAATACTTGCTGCGCCTTTTACATCACGCATTTCAGCATCTTTATAAAGAGCAGCTGTAACAGTTCTAAATTCTTTTTTGATACCATCAATAATTTTGTCAGAACCTTTATCTTTTGTGAAACCTAATTCTTTATATCTTCTGGTATGTTCATAAACTGCTTTATGTTCAATATCTTTAAAAGCATGATAGTTTGGTCCAGGAAGAATAATCAATTCAAACAAATTACCATCATCGGTTGCTTTTTCAATCATTTTTCCAGTTTGCGGGTCTTTAACCATTTTAAATTTTTCAAAACGCATTTGAACATCTTCATAACCTGATGGTTGAGCCTTTGTTCCAAATCTGATATCAATATCTTTCGCCATTTTAGGTACACCGTCTTCACCAAGTACCATAAAACCTTTTGAATCTTCTGCAAAAGTGCTTGCTATGCGATATCCCCTTTTGTGCATTGCTTCAACAATTTTTTGATAGTTTTTATTTGCATTTGGCATATACAAAGTTGCACGCATACCATCTCTTACAGCGCCATGAAAACCGCCTTTTTCAAACAATTGTTCATCTGCTCGAGCCAATTTGCTCAATGTAGAATCCAAGCTTTTTGTAGAATGAACATTGTGCGCTTTTACAAAAGTAACATCAGGAAATTCCTGAGCCATATCCGCCAAATCGTTCAAATATCTTTCAGCGTGTTTTCTGTTTTGTTCAACAAAGAAATCTCCAATACGCATGCCTTTTGATGAATTTTCATCTATTGCTGCGGTTTTTGTTTTTCCATTAATTGTTACGGTATCAACTTTGGGCATTCTTTCAAGTTGAGAGCCTTGTGGACCTTTTAATTTTACTCTATTTCTTTTTACTGTATTAGTAGCAGCTTCGCCAAAAATTGCTATTTTAGACTTTGTTGGCGGAACTTTCCCTAAACCATTTAAAACTTTTGCGCTTAATTTAATCATAGTGAATCTAACTCCAATACATTATATAAAAATTATTTACATATTTTATTGCCTTAGTGGGGGGTAAAATGTTACAAAACTGACACAATTGTTATTATAAATCATTTAATATTTTTTGTCAAAATATTTTGTTTGTATTAAAATTAAAGGGTATAGTTATTAAGTAAATAGCATATAAATAAGGAGGTTTGTTATTATGCCAGGAAAAACTATAACAGTTGACGGCAACTATGCTGCAGCGCATATCGCTTATGCGTTAAGTGAAGTTTCCGCAATTTATCCTATCACTCCTTCATCTACTATGGGTGAATGGATTGATGAATGGGCATCTCAGCACAAAAAAAATATCTGGGGTGAAGAAGTAAGAGTAGCAGAAATGCAGTCAGAAGCAGGTGCAGCAGGTGCTGTTCATGGTTCTTTGGCGGCAGGTTCTTTAACATCAACTTACACAGCTTCTCAAGGCTTGTTGTTGATGATTCCTGTTATGCACAAAGTAGCAGGTGAAATGCTCCCTCACGTTATTCACGTTGCAGCTCGTGCTTTGGCAGCTCAATCATTAGCAATTTTCGGTGATCACACTGACGTTATGGGTTGTCGTAACACAGGTTATGCAATGTTAGCAGCTAACTCTGTTCAAGAAGAAATGGATTTGGCTCTTGTTGCTCACCTTGCAACTTATAAATCTAAAGTTCCGTTCTTACAATTCTTCGACGGATTTAGAACTTCTCACGAAATTCACAAAATTGAAGAAATTTCTTACGAAGATATCGCATCTTTGGTAGAACCAAAATATATTGAAGAATTTAGACAAAGAGCTTTAAGACCTGAAGCTCCTGTTTGTAAAGTTGGTGCACAAAACACTGACGTTTACTTCCAAGGTCGTGAAACAAGCAACAAATACTATGATGCAGTTCCTGATATCGTTCAAGAATACATGGACAAGGTTGCTAAAGTTACAGGTAGACAATATCACCCATTCGATTACGTTGGCGCACCTGATGCAACTGACGTTATCGTAGCTATTGGTTCTGGTTGTGAAACTATTGAAGAAACTATTGAATACTTGAACGCAACTCGTGGTACTAAATATGGTTTGGTTAAAGTTAGATTATACAGACCGTTCGACGTTAAACGTTTCAACGAAGCATTACCTAAATCAGTTAAACGTGTAACTGTTCTTGATAGAACTAAAGAACCTGGTTCTATCGGTGAACCTCTATATTTGGATGTTGTTGCAGCTATTGAAAACAAAGATGTAAGAGTAATCGGTGGCCGTTATGGTTTATCTTCTAAAGAATTTACACCATCAATGGTTCTTGCAATTTACAAACACGCTGAAAACAACGGTTTCCACGGATTTACAGTTGGTATCGAAGACGATGTTACTCACAAATCAATCAAAGTTGAAGAACACATCGTTACAGAGCCAGAAGGCACTACAAACTGTATGTTCTGGGGATTGGGTTCAGATGGTACTGTTGGTGCTAACAAAAACTCAATTAAAATTATTGGTCAATACACTAACAAAGATGCTCAAGCATACTTTGCTTATGACTCTAAAAAATCTTTCGGTGTTACAACTTCTCACTTGAGATTTGGTGACAAACCGATTAAATCTACATACCTTATCACAGCTCCTGATTTCGTATCTTGCTCAGCTCACGCTTACATCGGCAGATATGATATGCTTAAAGGTATTAAAGAAGGTGGTACATTCTTACTTAATAGCCCTTGGTCTAAGGAAGAAGCTTTCTCTCATTTAACAAGAGATATGCAAAAAACTATTATTGAAAAGAAAATCAAATTCTACAACGTAGATGCTGAAGCTCTTATCAAACAACAACCGGGCTTGAGAGGTAAAGGTGCTAACACAGTTATGATGGTTGCATACTTCAAAGTTTCTGGAATTATTCCATTTGAACAAGCTTATGAAGGTATGAGAGCTATGACAACTAAGACTTTCAAAAAGAAAGGCGACGATGTTGTTAACATGAACTTGGCATTGATTGATGCAGCTATTAATGCAACTGAAGAAGTTGTTGTTCCTGCTTCTCTTGATGGTGTTTGCGCAGCTGAAGAACCTAAATTAATCTCTGATGACGCTTCTAAATTTGCTAAAACAATCATCAAACCTTCAATGCACTTGAAAGGTGACGATATTCCTGTTTCAGCTATGTCTGTAGATGGTGTAATTCCTACAGGTACAGCATGTTTGGAAAAACGTGGAATTGCTCCTCGTGTTCCTCACTGGAATTCTGAATTTTGTATTCAATGTGGTATTTGCGCATCTGCATGTCCACACGCAGCTATCAGAACTAAATTGATTGAAAAAGAAGATCTTAAAGATGCTCCTGAATCTTTCAATACAGTTGAAGCTAAACCAAATGCAAATGGCGAACATTTCAAAGTTCAAGTTTACTGCAAGGATTGTACAGGTTGTGGCGTATGCTTAGACCAATGTCCTATGGCTAAAAATCCAGAAAAAGCAGCTTTAACTTGGTCAACAATAGAAAAAGAAGAAGAAAATTGCGAATCAGTAAATGAAAAATTCTTTGACGAATTACCTGATAACGTAATGGGCAAAAACACTACAAAAACAATTAAAGGTGCAATGTTGAGAAAACCTTTATTTGAATTTTCTGGTGCTTGTGCTGGTTGTGGTGAAACTCCTTACGTTAAATTGGTATCTCAATTGTTTGGTGAAAACGCTATCGTTGCTAACGCAACAGGTTGTTCTTCAATTTACTCTGGTACATTCCCAACTATTCCTTATACAACTAACAAAGACGGTAGAGGACCAGCTTGGGCTAACTCATTATTTGAAGACAATGCTGAATTTGGTTTTGGTATGAGATTGGCAGTAGATCAAAACAGAGCTACATTAAAATCTTATGCTGAAAAAGTGTTGGCTTCAGAAGAAGCTCCGGCTGAATTGAAAGACGCTATCAATGGCGCTTTAGCTCACTGGGATAATTCAAAAACTGATGAAGCAATCAAAGCTCAAGCTAAAGCTAAAGAAGTTATTGATAAATATGCAGTTCAATGTGATTGCGCTAACCTAGCTAAAGTTAAAGAACTTGAAGATTACTTCACTGATAAATCAGTTTGGATTATCGGTGGTGATGGTTGGGCTAACGATATCGGTTACGGTGGAATTGACCACGTACTTGCTCAAAACAAAAACGTTAACGTTCTTGTTCTTGATACCGAAGTTTACTCTAACACTGGTGGTCAAGCTTCTAAATCAACACCTACAGGTGCTGTTGCTAAGTTTGCTACAGGTGGTAAGAAAACTTACAAGAAAAACATGGGCTTGATGAGCATGTCTTATGGTTACGTATATGTTGCATCAGTTGCATTGGGTGCTGATAGAGGTCAAACTCTTAAAGCATTCCAAGAAGCAGAAGCATATGATGGACCATCAATCATCTTTGCTTATGCACCTTGTATCGCACACGGTATTGATATGAGCAAAACTCAAACTGAACAAAAACGTGCAGTTGACGCTGGATACTTCCCATTATACAGATACAATCCGGAAAATCCTGAAGCTCCATTCACATGGGATGCTAAAGATCCTAAAGGAAGTTTCCAAGAATTTATCAAATCAGAAGGTCGTTATAAATCATTAATGAAAACTAACCCTTCTGAAGCTGAAGCTCTATACGAAAAAGCAGAAAAAGATGCTGCAACTCGTATGTCAGTATTTAAAGCTGTTGGTGAATTGCTTAAATAAGCACACTATGGAAGCATAGAAAATAGAGGTATCATTTGATACCTCTATTTTATTATTATTTTTTTTATTCTTAGAAGTTTAACACTTTTTTAATGCGTGTTTTAGGTGTTCTAATTTTCTTTCATTAGTACCTATTCCACACAAAAGCATTGTAGAAACATCATTTGTTTTTTCATCTTCTATTCCAAATTCATCATATAATTTTTCTGAAAACTTAAAACCTGTCATTCCTTCTTTTTTTATTAAAATTTTGGTTATATCATCTCCTCCAAATTCAATATTCTTAACTTCATTTTTCAAAGATTTGATATTTTCAATTAATTTTTTTAACTTTTTACGTCCTTTTACAGAATTTAAGTAATTTATGTTTGCTTCAATAGAAGCCAGTAAGGGATATGACGGTGATGTTGTGTTAATAATAGAAAGAGATTTTTCTGCATCAATATTATAGTTTACATGCAAAAGAGCAGTTGGATTTAATCCACCAGCGGTTTTATGCAAAGATTGAATAGTGAAATCAGCTATATTTACAGCACTTTGAGGTAATTCGTCAGAGAATGGATACAAAGCTCCGTGCGCCTCGTCAACTATTAAATAACTATTATTTTTCTCACAAACTTTTTTCAACATTTTTATATCAGAAACAATTCCTTCATAGCTTGGAGATGTGACAATTACTGCTTTAACTCCTTTTACATCAATTAAATCAGGTGTTGTTTTATCTGGGATCCCCCATTTTTTGTTTATTGGTAAGTCATAAAAGACAGGTTCGCAACCGGCTAATCTCACTGCATTAAGATGACAAGGGTGAGAATTTTTCCATAACAAAACTTTATCACCTTTGTTTGTGCAAGCTAAAACAGAGGCAATTATTCCGCTTGTAGAGCCGTTTGTTAAAAAGTAGGTATGATTTGTTCCATAAATCTTTGTTGCTCTTTCCTGAGCCAATGTGAGTGCTGTTTGTGGATCTTGTGCCTCTGTTTCGGAAATATCATATTTATATAAATTTCGAAATTTATTAAATATAAAAAATCTCTGCCCGTGAGATGGGGTTGTAAATAGATATTTCCTGTTTTGTTTTCTTAATAATTTAATAAGGCTCATAAGTAATCCCTGATTGGTCGCCACGTTCCTAAGTCATAAATCTGATAAGTTATACCAATTTCTGCTTGGCGCATGGAACAGCTACGTTCCTACGAAGTCATAAATCTGATAAGTTACACCAATTTCTGTTTGGCGGATGGAACGGCTACGTTCCTACGAAGTCATAAATCTGATAAGTTGCACCAATTTCTGTTTGGCGGATGGAACGGCTACGTTCCTATTTGTTTTTGATTTCGATACTTCTTTTTGTACAGAATTGAATTAATGTCATTTTATCAATACTGTTGTGGAAATCAAATCTTCCAGAAACTGTATATCCGCCATTTTCGTTCTTTTCAATTCTGATAGGGCTGAATTTGCATTCAACAGTTTGTTCTTCAGATAGCGGAAGTGCAATTGTGTATTCAGCTTCAATATTGATGTTATCATTAGTTCGAAACTTCATACCACCTGCAGAAATATCAAGAGTTGTAATCTTTTTGATTTCATCTGCACATCTCAAATCAAGATCATACATAAACTTGATACGAGTATATTGTCGTCTTTGTAAAAATCTATGTTTTGCAGGATTTGCGATTTTTACTCTTTTGCCTTCTATTGTTTCAGGATATGAATCAAAATAAAGTGTTCCATGATTTGTTTGGGTATAAAATTCGCAATAATTATGACGTAACATCCCTTGTGGTTCATATTCAAGTTCAACAGTAAAATAGCGTGGCTCTACGTCAACAATAATCCCTTTATTTGCACATTTAAAATCTGCCGGTACAATAGTTATTTTTTTATCTTTTTCTATTAATTCTCTCATAATAATCCTCTCATATTTGTGATTATACAATATATTATGGATTTTGTCGATATGTTAAGAAAAAGAAAAGCTCCCCTATATAATGAGGAGCTGAATACTGAGCAATCAGAGAGTTGAGGATTTACATTTATATAATACAAATTTTTTTTGCCTAAAACATTCAACAAAATATCTAAAATTAAAGTAAAAAAAATAGCCCCTAAGTATTAGAGACTATTTTTAATTTGTCTATGCGTTTCGCTTTCGGCACGCTTATTCTTTTAGGAATGATTCATAGTTTCTAGCCAACAGGTGAGTTCTAACTTGATTAATCAAGTCAAGAGCTACACCAACCATGATGATTAATGAAGTTGCTCCGATACCTTGTATAGTCTTGATGTTTGTAGCATAACTTGCAAGTGATGGAACAAGCGCAATAATTCCAAGTCCTAAAGCTCCGATAAATGTAGTTTTAGTTAAAATTTTATCTAAAGCTTCGGCTGTCGGTCTACCAGGTTTTACACCAGGAATAGATGAACCATATTTTTTTAAGTTGTCTGCAATATCTTTTGGCTGCATATTCGGCATGATTGATGCGTAAAAGAAGGTTAGCGCAAAAATCAACAAGAAATACAATACGTAATATGGAATTCCTTCAGGACTTAAAACCTGAGTTAAGTGAATTACCACTGATTTTACAGCCTCGCTTTTGAAATTCGCTTGCCCTACCAAACTAAGAATAGTTGATGGGAATAGCAAAATTGCAATAGCAAAGATAATTGGCATTACACCACCCGGATTAAGTTTGAACGGAATAAATGAGTTCATTCCGCCATAAACTTTGTTACCAACTTGTCTTTTCGG
Source organism: Candidatus Melainabacteria bacterium MEL.A1 (assembly GCA_001765415.1). Lineage (GTDB taxonomy): Bacteria > Cyanobacteriota > Vampirovibrionia > Gastranaerophilales > Gastranaerophilaceae > Stercorousia. Next base: position 260,883 of record CP017245.1, on the reverse strand, counting down.
GTTAACAATAATAACTTTTCTTACAGCTTCTTGCATAATTACAATGAAAACCATTGCTGCAAAGAAGATTAAAAGTAATACTGCCAACCCCAACTGCATCATAGAGTTATTAGCAACAACCTGAGCAGTTCTTGATGCGTAAATTGGAATACCTGACAAAATACCGATAAAGATGATTAAAGAACCACCGTTTCCAATACCTTTTTCTGTCATTAATTCAGAAATCCACATTACAAGAACAGAACCTGCAGTTAACACAACAATTGAACTAATGAAGAACATTATCGGGTTAACATTTGGTAATACTGCTCCAGGAAGATGGTGTAAATATAGCATGAAGATTAATGATTGGAACACAGCTAAAACAACAGTGAAAACTCTTGTGTACTGTGATAATTTTCTTCTTCCTGCTTCTCCTTCTTCTTTCTGTAATTTTTCCAATGACGGAATAACAACAGAAACAAGTTGGATAATAATTGATGAAGTGATATAAGGTCCAATACCTAATGCAAATATTGATACCTTACCCAAAGCACCGCCAGAGAACAAATCAAGAAATCCTATGATATTGTTTCCTTGAGCAATGTTTGCAAAAACTTGGTTGTTAATACCAAATAATGGCATTTGTACACCAAATCTAAATGCAGCAATCATCAAGAACGTGAAAATGATTTTCTGTTTCAATCCTGATGCGTTCCACATTGACATCAAATCATCAGTTGTAGGCATTTTTATTTGTGGTGCCATTATACTAACTCAACCTTTCCGCCTGCTTTTTCGATTTTTTCTTTTGCTGATGGTGTTACATAACAAGCTTTTACTGTAATAGCGTCTTTTAATTCACCATTACCCAAAACTCTTAAACCAACGCAAGAAGGGTGAACTCTGCCAGCTTCTTTAAGAACTTCCAAAGAAACTTCTTTCATCCCATATTGAGCAATTCTGCCAACATTGATTTCTGCATATTTCAATTGGTTGATAAGTTTGAAACCTTTCAATTTTGGCATTTGTCTATAACCTGGCATTTGACCACCTTCAAAACCTCTTTTAGCAGAGTTTCCAGAACGTTGTCCTTCACCATTATTACCACGACAAGATGTTTTACCGTGTCCTGATGAACGACCTCTACCAACTCTTTTTGATTTATGTGTTGCGCCTTCTGCAGGTCTTAAATCTTCTAATGTAATTGTCATTTTAATTTTTCCTTTCAATTTAATTCGGCACTAAAGCCGCTTACTCGCTTTCGCTATCACGACAATGTCGTTATACGCAATTTAATTAGTGATAAATGAGTAGTGAATTGTGAGTAGTTCATATCAGAAAAGGTCTATTCACCTTCACTAACTTCTATTCACCAAATTAGTCAACAATTTGAACCAAGTGAGGAACTTTGTTAACCATACCTAAAATAGTTGCACTATTGTAGTGTTCAACTACTTGGTTTTGTTTTTTCAAACCTAAACCTGCAACAACCTTACGTTGAGCTTCAGAAGCTCCGATAAGGCTTTTTACAAGTTTAATTTTTATTTGTTTTAATTCAGTTTTTGCCATTTTATTTTGTCCTTTACTATATTTAATTCTCTAAAGACGATAAGACATTAAGTCGATAGGACGCTAAGTTCATTACGTGCTTCGCACAAATAAATCTTATCTGTCAATTTTTATTAATCAATTACCTAATAGATTAATTTAACAATTCTGCCATTGTTAAGCCACGTTTTTCAGCAACTTCTTTGAATGGAGTTAATGCTTTTAAAGCTTCTAAAGTTGCATTAGCAGCGTTTAGAGGAGCTTTAGAACCCAATGATTTTGCAAGAATGTTTTCAATACCAGCAAGTTCAAGAACTAGACGAACTGCACCACCTGCAATAATACCTGTACCTTGAGAAGCAGGTCTAAGCATTACTGCACCAGCACCAGATCTTCCTTTGATTGGGTGTGGAATAGTTGTTTTAAAGATAGGTACATTTACAAGATTTTTTCTACCATCTGCAATAGCTTTTTGGATAGCGATAATAACTTCAGCTGCTTTAGCACAACCAACGCCAACTTGACCTTTTTTGTTTCCAACGATAACAATTGCACGGAAGCTTAATTTTTTACCACCTTTAACAACTTTAGTTACACGGCTGATTTGAACAACACGTTCAATCCATTCAGATTGAGGTTTTTCTTCAGTTGTTTCAATTTTCTTTTTACCACGTCCACGTCTGCGTGAATGTTTTTCTTCAGCAGGAGCTTCTTCAGTTGCAGTTTCAACTGCATCAGCTTTAGTTTCTTCTACTACTGCCATTTCTTCTTTGTTTTCTAAATCCATTGATTTTTACCTTTCATAATGTAAGTTTGTCATTCTGAGGCTTTTGAGAGATTCTTCGCCTTATAGGCTCAGAATGACGAATGCCGAAGAATCTCATTAAAATTATTTAATTAAAACGAATACACCAAAATAAAGCTATTTAAAGCCTATGGTAAAGTATTCGCATGTAACTTTTCTGACAAGATATATAATAACAACAAAAAGAATACATTGCAAGTGTTTTGTATCCTTTTTGTGTAGATTTATAAAATTGTTAATTTATTAGATTATGGTAAGCAAGAAAAAAGATTTGCTTTTTGCTTTCCCATAAAAAAATATCCTCTCAAATCTTCCTATATATTTATATTTTAACTTAAAACCTCCAAAATAGCAATATTTTTATTTTAATTATTTGATATATCTTAACTTATGACAAAGAAAATGAATAAGGCTTTTCACAAAAAGTTTGGTCAAAGACTTCGCTCATTAAGAAAAGAGCGTGGTATGACGCAGGAGCAATTGAGTTTTGAAGTCGAAGCAGATAATTCCTATATCGCAAATATAGAAAATGCGCACAGAGATATTCCTCTGTCACGCATTCGTCTAATTGCTAAAGCTCTGAATGTTGAACCTTATGAATTATTAAAATTTTAGTTTTTTATAATTTATACGGATAATCTTTTCTAAATTCGTAATTATCCATTTCTAATAGTTCTGTACAATAACTTGGTGTTGTTTTACAGTTTTCCAATGCTTGCGCTCTGCTTGCTGATTTCATTCCGTTGAATGTAAATTTCCCGCACCTTCCCGCAAACCAAGTATGTGTTTGGCATTTTTCATTTGGACATAACAAATAGTGGAAAGCATCTCTTCCTTTTACATTTGGAGGTTTAGGACCGTTTACATCATACACAAAATCAACGCAATTTCCATTATGTATATATACATAACTTCCATCCTCAAATACCATGTATGATTCTCCGAAATTACTCCCAACTTCATTATTAGCAAGTGTTTTTATTGAGACAATTTTTATATAAGGTCTTAAATATGTATTAATAAATTTCTCTGTAACGGTGGCATTGGCGTTAAAATCATTATTTCCGTCTTCGTCTTTTATATCTCCTTGAATGCCGCCATCCTTACCCCATTCTCCGCAATCTCCATTATCTTGTTCGGACATCAAAATTGCCTGTTGCATAACACTATTGAACTTTTTCAACTTAGAACTATATTCAGTTTTCTTATGGCTTTCAATAAGTGCAGGCATTGTCATTGCCGCAACAATTCCAATGATACCGAGTGTGATTAAAACCTCCGCCAATGTAAATGCTATTTTACGAGAATTGTTCCAATGGGTTACGTGTGTAATGCCCCCTAAAACCCTTGCTATTAAACCATTGCGTCGGGGGGGGGGCATGCTGTTGCAATATTTTTTTGCATAATAATACTCCCTTCTTTTTTGTACAATTTTATTTAATTATTTTAAAATTTCACCTAACATATTAAGCATTGCTGATTTTAGTTTTTCACATTCTTCTTTTGTTTTTGCTTCAAATCTCAATGTAAATACAGGTTCTGTATTACTTTGTCTGATTAGCGCAAAACCTCCATCAAATACAATTCTCATACCGTCAAGTGTAATAATATCCTTAATTTGAGAACCAAAAATATTTTTATCAGCCTCAATCATTGATTTGACTTTTTCTAAAGTTGATTTTTTCAACTCATTTGAACAAGGGTATCTGACTTCTGCTGATGAATAAACCTCATCAAATGCTTTCAACATATCAGAAATTTTAAATTCCGGATTAATTTTTTTATGCTTAGCTATAATTTCAATAACCCTACAACCTGCATAAATAGCGTCATCAAAGCCGTAATATCTGTCTTTAAAGAACGTATGTCCGCTCATTTCACCTGCTAATAATGCGCCGGTTTCTTTCATTTTGTCTTTAATATATCCGTGACCTGTTTTGCACATAACAGAATGACCGCCTAATTTGTCAATAGTATCAAACAAAACTTGAGAACATTTAACTTCACTAACAACAGTCGGATGAATGTTTTTATCTTTGCAAGCTTCAATCAAATCTTGTGCGTATATTAAAAGTAACTTGTCACCTGTCAAAAATCTGCCTTCGGTGTCAATGATACCAATTCTGTCACTGTCGCCATCGTAAGCAATACCAACATCTGCGTGTTCTTTTAGAACGACTTCTTTTAAAGTATCAAGAGTTTTTTCAACGCTCGGGTTTGGATGGTGGTTAGGGAAATTTCCATCCGGTTCAGAAAATAACTCTATAACTTCACAACCTAATTTTTTATACAATTCAGGTCCGACAACGCCACCTGTAGCGTTTGCACTATCGACAACTACCTTAACACCTTCGCCGATTTTGCCAAAACGATTTTCCATATCTTTAATATAATTAGGAATAATGTTTACTTCTGCAACTTTGCCTGTCATTCTGAGCGTATGCGAAGAATCTTCTTGAGATACTTCGGCTATAGCCTCAGGATGACTTAACCAATTTTTAAACGTAATATCACGAACTTCTTTAATTTGTTGTTCTGTCAAAGTTCGTTTATTAAATGTCATTTTCAAACCGTTGTATTCTTTAGGGTTGTGGCTTGCAGTAATAATTGCCGCAGCGATTACATCATAACCTTCAACACCGACAACTTCCGAATAATAACCTATAGGGGTAGGAGCAAGCCCTAGATTAATTACATTTGCGCCAGTAGAGGTAATTCCGTCTGCTAAAGCTTTTTCTAATGCAGGAGAATGCAATCTTGCATCTCGTGTAATTGTAATCCACATATCAGCAGTTTTCTTACCTGATTGCTCTTTCAACCATTCAACAAAACCAATTCCTGTATTATAAAAAAGTTCTTCTGTTATATCTTCGCCATAAATACCTCTAATATCATTTTTTCCAAAGGCGTGTTCATATTTTTGCATGTTAATTTACTCCCTAATCTTATTTCTTATGTTAAAATAATAGCATAAACTATGAAATTTCAAAATTTATTACAAAATATCTTTAATAATGAACGTATTGCTGGTTGGGTATTTATATTACCTGCTTTATTAGGTACTCTTATATTTATCGTAATTCCTGTTATATGTTCATTTGGTTTGAGTTTTACAAAATGGGATTTATTAAATCCTATCCGGTTTGTTGGGTTAGACAACTACAAAGAAATCTTTTCAGAAGCTTTATTTTTCAAGATATTCTGGAATACTGTCGTTTTTGCGATATCAACTTCTGTTTTGGGAGTGATTATTCCGCTTATTTTGGCATGCATTTTAAATTCAAAAATCAGAGGGTCTGAATTTTATAAAACAGCATATTTTTTGCCTTTTATAACACCAATGATTGTAATAGGTGTTGTTTGGGAATGGATTTTTGACCCAAATATTGGGCTTTTGAACCACATTTTACATTTGCACATAAACTGGCTTTATGACACACATTTCGCAATGCCGGCTTTGATAATTGTGTCTGTATGGAAATTAATCGGTTATAATATGGTAATATTTTTATCTTCTTTGTCAGGAATTTCTCAAAGCATGTTTGAGGCTGCAAAAATTGACGGTGCAACCCCTTTCCAAACTTTTAAAAATGTAACAATTCCACTACTTTCTCCATCTATATTTTTTGTCGTAATAATAACAGCTATAAGCTCTTTTCAAGTATTTGATTTAATCTATTTAATGACGCAAGGTGGCCCTTTAGATAGTACAAATGTTTTGGTTTATGCGATTTATAAAAATGCCTTTGAATATTTTAATGTCGGAAAAGCATCTGCAATCGCTTACGTTTTATTCTTTATAATCCTTGTTTTAACTCTTGTTCAGTGGAGTTTGCGGAAAAAGTTAGTATATAATGAGGATTAATTTTTGTAACGAAAAGAAGTAAATTTTTAAAGTTTGAACATAAAACTTCCGTAGATTAATTTGTAATAGGGAGTGTATTTTATGCTTGAAAATAATGATAAAGAAAAAATTACAAAAGAAATTAACAGTTTGGTAGATGATATAGAAAAAATTAAAGAAAATGTTGATGTGTATTGCGAATTAATGAAAAAAATGTTTTTAAGTACATCTAACCTAAACTAGTGGCTAATGTAATAAATCAAGTATTTATTTATATTTGGTGTATGAAAATTGTTATATTAGGTGGTGTCGCAGCAGGTGCAAAAGCAGCAGCTAAAGCACGCAGGCTTTTACCTGATGCTGAAATCGATTTATACACGGATGATACGCATATTTCTTATTCTTCATGCGGATTACCTTATTATATTGAAGGAAATTTTGAGGATTATAGATTATTATTGGTTGTATCGCCTGAAGAATTTGAAAAGAAAAATGTTCATGTACATCTTAAAAATAGAGCTGTAAAAATCATTCCGGAAGCAAAACAAGTGTTAATTCAAGATTTGACTACGCAAAGAGCCTATTTAGTTGACTATGACAAATTAATTATAGCCATAGGAGCAAGACCAATTATTCCAAAAATCAAAAATGTAAATCTTCCGAATATTTTCACCTTGAGAAAAATTGAAGATGGAATTGCTATTAAAGAAATGGCATTAAAATCAACACACGCAACAATTGTAGGCGGTGGATATATTGGGATAGAACTTTTAGAAGCTTTTGTAAAACAGAATTTGAAAGTAACTTTAATTGAGTATTCTTCTTGTGTTATGACAACTTTTGATGAAGATATGTCAAAATTAATTCAGGAGCAATTAAATTCAATAAGTAATAATAGATTTAAAATAATGACTTCTGAAATTGTTACAGAGTTTTCGGGAGATATTGACGGAGTAAAATCTGTTAAAACCGGTACAGGAAAAGTATTTGACACTGATTTTGTCGTTTTGTGTACTGGTGCTACTCCAAATGTTGAAATTGCAAAAGATGCAGGTATAGACTTAGGTGTAACAGGCGCAATTAAGGTTAATGAAAAGATGGAAACGAGTATCAAAGATGTTTACGCTTGCGGAGATTGTGTTGAAGAACATTTAGTCGTAAGCAACTCTAAGATTTGGTTACCATTAGGCTCTAATGCAAATAAAGAAGGTAGAACGGCAGCTATTAATGCTTGCGGAGGTGATGACAAGTTTTTCGGGGTACTGGGTTCTTCTGTAACAAGATGCCTTGATTTGACTATGTCAATGACAGGTTTAACCGAAAAAAGAGCGGCTATGTTGGGATATACTCCTGTTTCAGTTACTGTTACCAAAAATGACAAGGTCGGATATATGCCAAATGTTAATAATATTACATTGAAACTAATTGCTGATTACAATACCGGGAAACTTTTAGGAGCGCAAGCAGTTGGCGCAGGTGATGCGGATAAGAGAATAAATGCGCTTGCAGCTGCGCTTTTAGGCGGAATGACAGTTGGCGAATTTTACAAAAATGACTTGACTTATGCACCGCCATTTTCTCCTACTATTGATCCTTTGTTGAATGCTTCTCAAATTCTTATGAATAAGGTCAAAACTTAAGATTTGCAAGATATTTGGCTACACCTTCTCCCATAGAAAAGCAACTTGCTTGAACTCTCAATGCTCCCTGAGCCATAAAATCTGCAGAAATACACCTTCCGACGACAAATAAGTTGTCTATATCTGCTGACATTAAGCTTTCTAGTGGTAATGTATAATCTTTTACAATCTCTAAAGTCGAGCTATCCTTATCTTTTGAATGAACGTCAACAGGATAGTTTGAAACTACAACTGGGTGTTCAAACTTTTTACCGGATTTTACGTTATCAATTGTGTAAACATATTTACCTTTAATTCTTCTTGAAACCCTTACTCCGAGCATGTCTGCAATGTTTGAAATATATGAATTTTCAAATCCAGGAAGATATATTTTACAAAAATTAGCAAGTCTGAATATGTTCTTTCTGGCTAATTGCAAGGCTTTTGACATATTTACGACATCCAAAGTTTTTGTATAATCTATTATGCGAGGGCAATTAAATGCAATAGTAGAAGGCATTCCAGCGACTGTAAATATTTGAAAATAGTTCCTGTCGTGATCTTTTAGTATCCCTTTATTTACTGCATCTTCAAATAGCGGAGCTAAAGCCCACTTTTTACCTTTATCCCACGTATATGCGGTAGATAGGTGAATAAAGCCGTCTATATCCTCAACAGTAGTAACGTTTTTATCTTTATCATAATCTTTTAACCATTTTGCAAAATGAGGAACATCAACTCCACCCATCATAAATCGTAAACTAACCGGTTGATCTTTTTTCATTTCTTCCAAAAATTCACAGCCACAAAGTTTTCCAATTTCACAATTTCCTGTAGCATCAATTATATATTTCGCTCCGATAGATACCAATAAATCTTTGTTTTGTTGTTCTATCTTTTCGTTATATACAGATAACATTTCTTTAGAAATAATAACACCTTTAATCTTGTCGTCCTCAAGTATTACATCCCTAATGTGACAGTCAAAAAACACTTCTACATTAGCTTTTGCCATTAGAGTGTCCAGGGCAATTTTAGTTAACTCAGGATTGAACCAACCTTTATTCCCTAAATATGTCGCTTGACCACCAATTGAGTGTAGTTCTGTTGTTAATTCATTGTAAAAATCAGTGTTTATTTGATGTTCTCCTGATTTCATAGCAGGAACAACAAGCGCAGATGTAATCGTTCCACCTAAGTGTATATTCTTTTCTATTAAAAGTGTTTTAAGTCCTAATTTGCCGGCAGTATAAGCCGCTGCACAACCAGCAGTACCTCCACCAACAACTATTAAATCATAATTATCCATTATATAATTATAAATTATAAATTTTCTCTTTGCAAAAAAGTTAATTTTTTGTCATAACTTTAAAAAAATTTGTTTCAATTAAAATTTTTTCACAAAAATATAAAAAATTCTCCTAAAAAAAATATTAGCTATACTATCGTTTAGATATATACCAATAATTAGCAACTGCCTCTTTTATATGTTTTAATAAATTTTGAACTAGAAATAAGATTTGAATTTTCAACTTCAATTTTATGGTTGTTTATAATAGCTTCATTATCGAGAGATAAATCTTTGTCACGATAAAATATACCTGCTCTAGATTTCATAAGCCCTAAATCGTAATCTGAGAGGTCATGAATTAATTCAGTATTATAATTTGTTTCTCTATTATTTTGTGAAACATCTGTATAAGGTTTAATAGCAACAGTTCCGGTAAATTTGTTTTGATTTTTTGAAAATATTTTTTTTACAATAAAACCGGCATTCAAAAAACAATTTCTGACTTGTGCTGAATTTGAGTAAGTCAAAATTAATCCACCATCTTCAAGGTGTTCATATAATAGTTTAAAAAAATCAATACTCCATAGGCAAGGACATTTTGTTGGAGTAAAAGCGTCTAAAAATACAAAATTGTACTTGGTTGTATCATTCATTATGGCTTGTCTTGCATCATTGATTTCTAAGTTAAAATCAAAATCTAATAATTCTAGGCATTTAGAAGCCTTTTTATAGCCTTTAGATAGATACTTATAATATATATTATGTAAGAAGGCTTTTAAACGCATTATGGGGGTATAAATAGACATATTATTTTGATAAAATTCAAATAGACGTATCATTTTAAGGTCAAAATATTGTCGATATTTCTTATCATATAAAATTGAAATAGTATTATTATCAATTTTGTTTAATATTTTTTGAAGTAATAATATATTCACCTCATTTTGCAATTTATATTTCGTACTAGCAGTATTTGCTGATAACTTTTTAATCTTTTCCTGTTTATATATAATTTCGCTTTTTGAATTAAGTTTTCCAATATTTTTTTCAAACGTTTTAAAAAATGGAGATAAAGTTGCAAGATTTTTATCTGTGTCTATAGCATGTATAAAAATTTTATACTTTTTGTTATTGGTATATATCTTGTCGTTATTTGTTGCTTTAGAAATATTATTTGTATCTATCGTATCGTTATAGGTGATTTCTAATAATTTGTTTAGAAAACTTTTTGAATTATAACCAATTCCAAAACAAATATCCAAAATTTTTATTTCTGAATTTTTTCTAAAAAATTTTTCAAAATCAGAAGGCAAAATAAATTTTTCATAAGCTTCTGTTAAAGCTCCATAAGTCGAATGGTAAATATCGTTGGCCTCTGGTGAGAATAACCCTACAGAGCCATCATTTGTAAAATATGGGTATAATACGTACATATAGCCATTATAAGGCATATACTGTATAGTTCAAATTCTTTATATATCTTCATTTTTGCCTTTTTTTAATGTTTTTGGTACAATACTAGTATTAAAATGAGGGAATTATGAAAATAAGTGTAAAAGTACCGGCAACAACGGCAAATCTAGGTCCTGGCTTTGATTGTTTAGGAATGGCATTGCCTATTTATAATACAATTACTATTGAAGAAACAGTTCTTCCGGGAACTGGAATTGAAATTAATGCTATAAATGATGCTTCAACCAGTGATGACTTGATATTTGAGCATATTCCAATGGATGAAACAAGTATCATATACAAAGCAGTTGAATTATTGTATAACTCAATTGGGCAAACTCCTAGTGAATTAAAAATTACAGTACAATCCCAAATTCCTATTGCACGAGGCCTAGGAAGTAGCGCATCAGTTATTGTGGGTGGACTTTTAGCTGCAAATGAATTATTGGGTCATCCTGCTGATGAAGTTGCTCTTTTATCTATAGCAACAGAGGTTGAAGGGCATCCTGATAATGTTACCCCTGCAATTGTTGGCGGACTTTGTTTAACTTCTCAAGAAGATGACGGTTCTATCCTTTATCGGAAATTAAATTGGCCGGAAGAATGGAATATTACTGTTTGTATCCCTGATTATGAGTTATCAACAGATATTTCCCGTTCCGTTTTGCCCAAAGAAGTTCCTATGGAAGATGCAGTATTTAATGCAAAACGCTTAGCAATGTTTATTGAAGCAGTTAATACTAAAGATGCAGAATTGATGAAATACGCATTACAAGACAAATTGCACCAACCATACAGGATGAAACTCGTTCCCGGATTAGATAAGATTTTGGAAAATCTTAAGCATGAAGAAAATGTTTTGGGATGTGTTTTGAGCGGTGCAGGTCCTGCGATTATCGTAATTTCTCAGAAAAACGATTTAGACAAAATCAAATCTATTGTTAAAGAAACTTGGGAAGATATGAATGTTAAAGTTAACTTAATGACTTTACCTATAGAACCTCAAGGTGCGCAAATCGTAAGTGAGTAGGTTGAGATATGGATAAAATTGATTTTACACCATTAGAAAAAGCAATAAAAAGTCTTGACGAAATAATCGAAAGATATAACATTTCCGTTTAAGGTCGATATAATAGATTTGAAAACAATTTCTGATGATTTTAAGATTTTAATTAAAAATACTTTAGTAAAAATATAAAAAAAGAGGCTCGTTTTGGAGAGCCTCTAATATTTTTTGTTAATTTATTACTTATTAACCTTGACCGGTGTAATCCGGTGTTAAGCCTTTTACGCCTGCCTTTTCTTCTTCTTTCTTTGCATCGTATTCGGCTTGAGCTATCTTTAATCTTGATTCTAAGTTATCTTTTTGTGTTTGTAAATCGTCTTCTAAGTCTTTAAGAGGTTGAAGCATTGATTCACGTTGCATTTCAAACATATTCTGCCATACAGAGTTAGCATTTTGATATTGCATTTGAACCATTTGAGAGAACTGTGCATACTTAGAAGAATCTACTCCACCAAACATTTGTTGTACTGTTGAAGGATCTAATGCCCCAAAGTTTGTTCCTTGATTCATACCTAAGTAACCAAGCATTGCGTTGTTCATTTGTGATTGCATTTGAGCCTTCATGTTACGTTCTTGATACGTAAACATCTTTTCCATGTCACCGACTTGTCTAGTGACACGGCGCAACTGGCTCTGGATTCCCGTCATCTGATACTGTAGATCTCTGACGAGCTTTCCGGCCATCAATTTACCATATGCGCCATTTAGAAAACCCATGATTACAATCCTCTTGTTTTTTTGTCCTCGTAATTATATAAAGTATTTTTGTTATAAGAAATTGCGTATTTTACGTAATTATTGTTAACATTTCTTTACATAAAAGATATATACTTTATAATAATACCTTACTTAATAATTGCCTAAATCTTGTTTTCTTGCTATAATATGGCACTAAAGGGGGATACCTAAATGTTAAAAAAAAGATTTTGGACTACTAAAAATATAATATTTACAATACTGGTTATTGTATTATTACTTATGTTACCTAAAATTGTAGGAATTTTGATGCTATTCTTTGGGGCTTATGTTATAGCATGCGCTCTTAATCCTTATGTTAGCAAGTTGATGAAAAAAATGAAAAATCGAACTGTAGCTGCATCAGTTGTACTATTCAGTTCTATTGCAGCAATTATTGCTCTTTTTATCCCAATAGCTTTTGTCGCATATAAAGAAATTAAAACTTTTTTAACTACAATGCCTGAAAAACTAAGTGATTTTAGTACTTTTTTAATGAACACAAAAATATATGGACATAAACTTCCTGAAATGATTGACTTTGATACAATTTTGGGAAATTCATCCAATCTTGCACAAGGGGTTGTAAACCAATCATTAACCTTTACTGTTACAGTTTTTCAATTAATTATGATTACTGTCGCTTTGACAATGATTGTGTACTATATTTTGGTTGACAAAACTTATTTAAAAACAAAGTTTTTGGAATTTTTTCCGCCTGATTTAAAAGATAAAGCTAATGAAATTTTAACTAATATCAGCAACAAGGTTGGTGGATATGTAAGAGCGCAAATTATCTCTATGGCAGCAGTTGGAATTATGGTTTCAATTGTACTTGTAATATTTGGGGTTGAATACGCTACTTTATTAGGTTTGGTATCCGGCTTGTTAGATATTGTCCCTATTTTGGGACCAACAATTGCTTTGGCAATAATAATTTTAGTTGCATATCCTGCCGGATTGGTGAAAATTCTTTTAATTGTTTTCGGATTTTTAGCAGTACAACAGCTTTCAAATTACGTTGTAAGACCTGTTTTATTCGGAAAACTTATGGAGCTACACCCACTAATGATATTTTTGGCTCTGTTCTTAGCGGAACAATTCTTAGGTTTTTGGGGGGTAATCTTGTCACCTGCAATAGCTGCTACTATTTGTGTTTTGATAGATGAGTTATATTTAAGCCCTATTAACCTAAAATTAAAAGAGAACGAAGAAGATGCCTGAAAAATACCTATATAATTCTATAAATATATCTGATTATAAAATGTGGATGGCATTTCCTGCGATTTATTCTTTTTCAATGGCTTCATTAGGCTTTCTTTGGATGTTTAAAACCATTGACGAGGTCGAAGATGTTAGTATTGAAAGAATTTGTTCTGATACTGAAAAAACGCAATTTAAACCTTCTGATGTTAACTTAATTGCTTTTTCATTTTCATTTGATTTGGATTTTTTAGAAATCTTTAAAATGCTGGAAAAATACAATATCCCACTGAAATCAAAAGATAGAACTTCGGCGCAATTGATTTTTGCGGGAGGTCCTGTTGTTAGTACAAATCCGGAACCTTATAAAGAAATTTTCGATTTTTTTGTAATTGGAGATGGTGAAGACGTAAATTTGCAAGCAGTTAGACTCTGCAAAACTAATAAAAATAAACCTAAAGACGAAATATTGAAATTATTGTCGGAGATTGATGGTATTTATGTTCCAAAGTATTCAAAAGCTGTAAACAAACACACTAAAAAAATTTCAGAATGTATTTATACTCCAATATTGACAGAAGATGCGTTTTTCCCGAACACATTTATAATCGAAATGACACGAGGATGTGCAAACCGTTGTGGATTTTGTCTTGCATCTTATTTGAACTTACCATTAAGAAGTATTCCGTATGAAACATTAAAACAAGTGATAGATTTAGGGCTTGAAAACACAAATAAAATAGCATTGTTAGGCGCACAAATCAGCGCACATCCACACTTTCATGATATTTGCAAATATATTTATGAAAAAATTCAAAATGGTCAAAATATTGAAATGAGTGTTTCTTCATTAAGAGTTGATGCAATTACTCCTGATGTGGTCAAAACTCTCGTTGCTGCCGGTCAGAAGAACTCAACACTTGCAATTGAAGCAGGTAGTGAGCGATTAAGACGAGTTATAAATAAGAATTTAACAGAAGAACAGATTTTTAATGCGGTTAAAATAGCAAAAGACAATGGATTAAAAGGATTCAAATTTTATGGAATGATTGGAATTCCAACAGAAACGCAAGCGGATTTAGAGGCTATTATAGAGCTTGCTAAACGTGTAAAAAAAGAAAATAAAGGTTTTGATATCTCTTTTGGTTTTTCGTCGTTTGTTCCAAAACCTCACACGCCTTTCCAGTGGTGCGGGAGAGAAGATAGCAAGTCATTAGAAAAGAAAAGTAATTTCTTGTTAAAAGAGTTGCGAAAAATTGGCGTAACCGCACATGTTTCAAGTATTAAATGGGATTACTGGCAAGCAGTATTATCAAGAGGGGACAGTAGTTTGACAGACTTTTTAATAGAAGTTTATAAACAAGGTGGAAAACTTGGAGCTTTCAAATCTGCAGCAAAAAAATTTGAAATTGATACGGATTATTTCGCATGTAAAAACTATTCCCTAGATAGTGAATTAGCTTGGGATTTCATCAATATACGTCCTGGAAAAGATTTTTTAATCAAAGAAAATCAGCGACTTTTAAATATTTAGTCTGGAGTATAATCACAATAAACTAAACTTGCCCATTTTTCGAAATAGCTGATTTGAGTTGCACTACCGGATTTAATATAAATTCTATGCAGTGAACTATGGGGTATTTTTAAAGCAGATATAATGGCTGCTTTTATAATATCTTTGTGCGTTACAATAATAATTCTGCTACCTTGATTTTCGTCAATAATTTTATTTAATGTGTCATTTACTCTATTAATAAATGCCGTAACGCTTTCTGCATCTTCAGGTACTGCCTCTTCAGGACAATTAATTAGCTTTTCTAAAGCTTCAGGGTATTCTTCATGTACCTGTTCAAATGTCATATTATTGAATTTTCCACATTTTCTCGGATGTAAATCTTCGACAATTTCAAAATCTTGTTTGAATAATTTTGTAATCATTGCCGCAGATTGAACAGAGCGAGTTGCAGGGGATGTATAAATTTTATCGTTTTTAATCCCTCGTTTTTTTAAAAATTCACAAATTTTTTCGATCTCGTCAACTCCGGCATCACTTAACGGTGGATAAGTTTCAGAATCTGTAAACCTGTCATCTTCGCTTAAAATAGTTGCACCGTTACATATAAAAGTTATTTTACATTTTCTATCAAAATACATTTTTAATTACCTTTTTACTTAATAATTTTATTATAACATTATTTTGTAGTATAATCAAGATAGGTACAGTATAGGAGGTATAATATGAGGGGAAAAGCTTTTAAATTCGGCGATAATATTTCAACAGACCACATTGCACCCGGAAGATTATTCCATTTGCGTTCAAATTTGCCGGAATTTGCAAAACACGTTTTGGAAGATGCTGATCCAACTTTCGCAAGCAAAATGAATAAGGGAGATTTTGTAGTTGGGGGTTCTAATTTTGGCTTAGGTTCTTCAAGAGAACATGCTCCTCAAATTATTAAGATTGCCGGAGTAGGAGCTGTTATTGCGAAATCTTTTGCAAGAATTTTTTACAGAAATGCTATAAACATAGGGCTTTTAGCTATCGAAGCTGATACAGATGCAATTGATGCTGGTGATGAACTAGACTTGGACATTGAAAAAGGAATTTTAACTGACCTTACAAATGGCGCAATTATTCCAATAGAACCACTTCCTCCTGTTATGATTAAATTATTAAATGACGGTGGATTAGTAGAACACATCAAAAAGAATGGTGATTTTAAATTAGTATAATTACCAGTTTTGCAAAGAATAAATTGCAGACGTAGCGATATTTCTTGAATTAAGTCTGATGTATTCAGATTCTGTAGGATTTATGATACAAGCAGTTCTTCCACATTGTTTCAAAAACTCTGAAAGAGTTGTATAATCAGAGGCTTTTTGTCTATTTGCGTTGCACTCCTGTAAATTTTTACAAATTTCAGAAGGCCCGATGTCGCCTAATCTTACACTTCCAAAAGAAGTCGGTGTATATGAAACAATATTATACTTTGAGGATAAGTTTTCACTATTCACATAATTTTTTATAGAATTATCAAAACTAATTGAATTGTCATCGTAAATATAAAAAACAGTTTTTTTATTTGAATTAAATATATTAGTCCAAACCCCAGATGAATTTACTCCTCTGATAACAGCTTCAGGTATTTTGTTTATTCTATATTTTGATTGTCTTGAAGAATTGTTATTGCGACTGTTTTTTTTCGAAAATTTTATATTTTGATTTTTAAAAATTTCTGTATTAGACAAATCATAAGTAATTTTGTAATATGCATTTTCAAAATCGCTAGGTGTAAAACCTTTTAAATAGCCTGTAAAATAACCTATTGCTAAAATTATTGCCAGACATATTAAGTAACTAGAAATTTCTATAATTTTATCTTTAAGTTCTTTTTTCATAAAAAAATCTCCGCTCTATTCAAAAAAATTATATAGCATTATTAACATATTTGCAATATCAGTTGACATTTCGGCGTTATCATTGTTTAATAAAGTTACACTGTCGTGTTTTTCGTGCTGAAATATAGTGGCAGTTAGACAAAAATAGGGCGTAGGAACTGTTTATATAGTTCGGCAGTCCCATCATAACCGGAATGCGTAAGGGTTTCAGGATATGGTTTTGTCGCAAAGGTAGAAAAGAAAAGGAGAAATTAAATGCCTACAATTAACCAGCTTGTACGTAGTGAACGTAAAAAGCTTACAGACAAAACAAAATCTCCAGCTTTGATGAATTGTCCTCAAAGACGTGGAGTTTGTACTAGGGTTTACACTACAACCCCTAAAAAACCAAACTCAGCTTTAAGAAAAGTTGCAAGGGTTAGATTAACAAATGGATTTGAAGTTACTTCATATATTCCAGGTATTGGCCACAACCTACAAGAACACAGTGTTGTTCTAATCAGAGGTGGCAGAGTTAAGGATCTTCCTGGTGTTCGTTATCACATCGTTAGAGGTACATTGGATACTGCTGGCGTTGCTAACAGAGCGCAAAGTAGATCTAAATACGGTGCTAAGAAAAATGCTAAAGGAGGTAAGAAGTAATGTCAAGACGTTCTAAACCAGCAAAAAGAGTTCCATTAGCAGATCCAGTATATAATAGTGTTGATATTTCAAAATTCATCAACAGAATTATGCGTCGTGGTAAAAAATCATTAGCTGAAAAAATCTTCTATGCTACATTGGACAGAATACAAGAAAGAACTGGCGAAAAATCATTAGATATTTTCCAAAAAGCTATGACAAATGCAACACCGCTATTGGAAGTTAAAGCAAGACGTATCGGTGGTTCTACATACCAAGTACCTATTGAAGTAAAAGCTGATAGAGGTTTTGCTCTTGCTTCTTCATGGTTAATTGAATCAGCTAAAAAACGTGGTGGAAAATCATTCATCGATAAATTAACTAACGAATTGATTGATGCTTCAAACGGTTCAGGTGCTGCTTGTAAAAAACGTGAAGATACTCACAAAATGGCTGAAGCTAACAAAGCTTTTGCTCACTACAGATATTAATAATAGATTCTCTGTTTAATATTAACAAAAAAGAACTCCGAATATTTTCGGGGTTCTTTGCTTTTATTCTAAGTCTTTAAATCTTCTTTTGGATTAGTCATATTTTTTATATCAAATAGTTTTACAAAACTTCTTAGTACTGCGGGATTAAATACTGTTGGCGGACAGTCTGACAAAAATATGTTTTTTGCTCCATTACTTTTAAGATTAATTATATTGGTTAAGGAATTTGTGTCACATTTTGTTAGAAAAAACACTACATTGTCTGATGATAATGAAATTTTTGAAAACAACTTATGCAACACTTCATATAACAGAGAATAATCATTTCCTAAGTTAAAAGCATAAACATTTTCTAATTGTGGATTATAGGAAAAAGTGATTACAACATCACTTTTATCAATTATTGAATAAAACTTTTTGAAATAATTTTTCTGTTCAAATGAAAGACTTGATAGTCCGATTATATAGAGTTTTTCAGGCTTTGTTGAACGTATTTTATCTATAATTTTATCAAGTTCATTTTCATTATAACCAACAATTTCTGGTTGTCTGTTTTGCCCCTTAGCAAAACCTTTTGCCTGTTGTGCAGAATTTATTAAAGGTGTAAAATCATTGTTTTCAATTTTTACAACTCCTTTTGGAGCTATTTTGTCTGTTGTAAAAAGTCTGCCCCTATAAAGATATTCTATATTTTGTGCCTCATTTTTTGTCAAAAGAATAGCACCCGGAAAAGTTGCAAAATCAAGAATTGTACTATTCACTCCTGTTCCAAAATGTCCCTTCAAGTTTTTAAATTGTTTAAAATATGGGAATGAGTGTGCAATTAAAAGGTTTCCATTTGTGTAAATATCAATGTTTTGAGTATTTACGGCAAGTAAAACATTTTTTAAGTCATTCAAATTAGAACCTGAAACCATAATGGCTTTATTTTTACTAGTTGAATGCGAAACTTCAGTTTTTTCTATTTGTCCGAAATTTTCTTTTTGGACTTTATTAATTAGTTTTAAAATGTTTATATCTTCGGATGCAAGGCATTTAATCATGTTTTTTATTACATCTGAATTTATTTTAGTTTTATTAAATAAATTCAAAGCATCTAAAATAACATTAATTGCATCCTCACAAAAAATGCCATAATCATAAAGAATAACAACATTTATACAAACACTTTTTATTGATGTTGTCAGAATTTCTGATAAATATTTTTGCCCTTCACTCATTTTTTTGAATTTTTGTAAAAACTCTTTATCCCCCATTTTCAAAATAGCTGATAAGCTTGTCTTGGGTGATAATTTTATTAAATGTTTTAAATCTACACACAATTTGTTATTCTTTTTACAAAGTTGCAAATATTCTTTTCTTGCGGAGATTAAGTTGTTATATTCTTTTGAAAAAGCGTTCAATACTTGAACTTCTGACAAATCTTTAACAGCATCACCAGATGCGATTTGCGTAATAACATCAAGAATTATTGATGGTTTGACAATATCAAAATCTCTTAATTTTATAAGATAATACGCAATTTGCCTTAGTAATATCATCATAACTTCTTGCATAGAAGAAATATTTGGAGAAATTGAGCATGCTCCCATTGCGACACAATCATTGTATTCATAGTTATTTGACGCATTATAAAACATTTTTAACCTCTATTTTTTGCATATTCAATAATATCATCTGACTCATACATAGAAACTCCATTTTGAGGATCATCTAAAAATGGAATTTGAGCTTTTCCGCCCAATTTTAAAAGAGAACTAAGATTTTCAGGTTCTGCAACATCTTTTTTAGTAAAATTAATATTATTTTTTTCAAAAAATTCCATAACTTTTTGGCAATATGGGCATGTTTCTGAAATATACAAATCTAACATGTTTCACTCCTTTTTTTATTATTATAAAGCGTTAAACATACGACATATCCCCCTACTATCCAATACTTAGGATTATTTGCATAAGATTAATTTTTATATTAAACTTAGCATTATGAAAAATATATTATTTGTATTCGGAACGCGCCCCGAAGTAATAAAATTAGCGCCGGTTATTTTGGAACTAAAAAAATATCCAGAAAAATATAATGTTATTGTTTGCAATACAGAGCAACAAAAAGAACTCTCAAATCAAACATTGGCATATTTTGGCTTAAAAGCCGATATTAACCTTGATTGTATGAAACCAAATCAATCGTTGTTGGAAGTACAAACACGTATTTTAACAGCCTTAGATAAAGTTTTTGATAACAACAAAGTTGATGCTACAATTGTACAAGGTGACACAATGACTGTTCTTTGTGGCGCTTTAGCAAGTTTTTATAGAAAAATCCCTGTATATCACGTTGAAGCAGGTTTGAGATCTTATGATATTTATGAACCGTTTCCGGAAGAAGTTATGCGTCAAATGACCTCTCGTGTTGCAGAATTAAATTTTGCACCTACTGAAAAAAATAGACAAGCTTTATTAAAAGAAAATATTTCTGATGACAAAATATTTGTAGTAGGAAACACTGTAATTGATGCACTTTTCTGTCTTTCAGAAGAAACTCTTAATAGCGCAAAAGAATATTATAAAAATCTTGGAATAACAATTGACGATAAGTTGGTTCTTATAACTGCTCACAGGCGTGAAAATCACGGAGAAAGAATAAATAGGATACTTGATGCTATTGAACATCTTGTAACCGAATATAAAGACCATACATTTGTTATTCCGGTACACCCGAATCCGAATGTTAAAGATAAAATCCACGCAAGGTTGGAAAAATACTCTAATGTTAAACTTTTAAAACCATTGGATTATCCATACCTTGTATATTTGATGAAGAATGCAAAGTTAATACTTACTGATTCCGGCGGAATACAAGAAGAAGCTCCTTCGTTTGGTTGTCCGACACTCGTTATGAGATATGAAACGGAACGTCAAGAAGGTATTGATGCAGGAGTTTCAGTTTTGGTCGGAGCAGATTATGACAAAATTGTTTCTTACAGTGAAAATATTCTTTCTAAAACGAGAGAAGAAACTCGTTTAAAAGCCCAAAACCCTTATGGGGATGGAACTTCATCTAAAAAAATAGAAGAAATTATTTCTAAATATTAATAAATTATATAGGCGGGATATGTTTCCCGCCTTATTTATATATTTAGTAATTCATTTGCCAATTATCGTTTAAAATTTTACCGAAACAACCAGCTATAGAAGCACTATCTGCAATACAAACATCATTAAATTCTGTTTCACGTTGAGCCTCAGTATGAGGGAATGTTCCTCCATTGCGTAGACAAGTATCAATATTACCATTTACATCTATACACATGTCAAAAAAATCTCTCCCCAATATATTAGGACCTTTTTGTCCATTAACATCAACAACCATAACAATAAAATTTCTGCCATTACTCAACCACGGTCTAATTGATGTTCCATTAGCTAAAACAAAACTCATTCCAAGTCCATCAGCGTCATTATCAAAACCACTTGCGGTTGCTCCAGATATTTTCTTATATTCTGACTGATTTGCAAAACATGGAGTAACAGTACTACTATCCAAACAACTATTCACAACTTTAAAATAAGAAGAAATAAAATTATTTACTTCTGCTTGTGAACTCATACCTGCTTCTCTTAAATTGAGAGCATTTCTGTCAGTTTGATATCTCAAAAGAGCCTGTGACATCTCATTATATGTTTTATGTAACTGAGTAACGTAACTTTGACGTTGATAATTTTGCATTAATGTTGGAACAGTCATTGCTGAAACGACACCGATAATACCGAGAGTGACAAGAACTTCAGCGAGAGTGAAAGCTCCACACCAATGTCTGAAGTATGAACCAACACTCTCACAGAGGGCTACGTGCGTAGCACCTGCTCGTTTAAGTGAATGGTGAGTAGTGAATAGTGAGTGGACCTTATCGAAAAAATTATTTCCTTTCATTTTACTAACCATGCGATACTTCGGACTGTTGTCCTCAGTATGACGTTTCACGTCATTGCGAGCGGTGCTACGCACGTAGTCACCTGCAACAAAACTGTATTCTTTTGATAATATTCTAGTTTGGTTAGCGTGGCAATCCAGTTTATTATTAACCCCTCTCTGAAATTTGTAAGTTCGCTCTTGCTCACTAACAAATTTCTTCTCTCCCCAAAGGGCGAGATTATTAAAAGCTTTAATCAGGCTGAAACCCTGATTATGAGAGGTTATGCGAGCATTGCCCCCCCCCCGATGCAACTAAAAAATCTCTTTTTCATAAAAATTCCTCTCAATTCAGTAATTACATTACCATTTTAACAAATTTTTTGATGTTTTTCAAGTGGTTGCCCAAATTCTTCCCTATTTATCATAGGGAAGATGTCCGTAGGACAGATGGGTGAAAGCTTATAATATTCTCCTTACGGGATAGCACCCACCTAACCTCCCTCATAAGGGAGGAAAACAATTTCCTTGATAAGGTCTACTCACCGTTCACTTATTAATAACGATAAGGACTTTTCACGCTTCTCAATCAAAGGAAAGAGTAATTTTCTCCTACACTCTTGAAGTCATTCTGCTTTCATAGCTTCTGATGGTTTCACCCTTCAATACATGTTTAGAATAACCTTTTAATCTATAATTCATGCTTGGCATTGTTGAAACTTCTTTTTGGAAATTTTTATATAATGCTTTTTCTCTTTCTTTTATTATCTCATTAATATCAGGTTTCGCAGGTGCTTTAGGTCTTGCGTTTCTAGCTGATTTCATTACAAGCAACAACAACATAATTGACACAACACACCACAAAACTTTTCCTTCACTCACTGCACTAGAAACAGTAATTGGTGCTGAATTTGGAGTTTCAAAGACGATATTAGCTTTCGCAATTTCAGGTGCTTCAATATAAATTTTTAATTCATTGTTTTTTTCACTCTGAATAGCTAGACCTTTTACTCTCGTTGTGTTTTTGTACATTGTATTAATATCTGGCGATTGTTTAATCCCTTTCAGATTAATAACAATTTTATTTGGAGATTCTATTTCTCTTTTAACTTTTGCTACTTCATCTGAGCGCAAAACAACAGAGGTTTCTCCATCAACATTGTCAATAACTACAGAGTTTAAAAAATTGTCTGTAGCAAAGGCACTCAAGCCTGCTAAAATAAGTATTAGTGTTAATAAAAATTTCTTCAACATATCCTATCCTCACACATATACAATACAAGAGATATTAAAAATGCACATCAATCAAGGGTTTTAAGCATCTAAATCAATGGATTGATATATTATATTAAGTATTGTAACGAAAAAGATACATGCTGAAATTGAGCAAAAAAATATTTTTTTATATAAATGTACACGAGATATTAATAGGAGCAGATATGAACGACATCTTAGCTAAATCTTCACAAACAAGAACTAATAATATCAGAAGCACAAAACCTTCCGAAGCAATTGAAACAGCTGGTTCTTTGGCAATGAACCAACCTCATAGTTTATTTGAAACAAAAGTATATGATATGTTTTCATCAAGCAATCCGTTTTCAGTTGATTACACTCAATATGCTGATTGTGGTGCAACTGTTGCTTATAATGGTGGATTTTTAAGCGATTTTTCTAGCGCAGTATCTACGTTATCTTCCGAAGGTAGTTTTTCATCATCTGATGGAGGGACATTTTCCGGCGGTTGTGATGCAGGATTTTCAGGAGGAGCAACTTCATCATGCGGAGCATCATCTGGTGGTTTTTCATCAGTTTGCTAAATACAAAATTGTTTTATAAAAAGTTTAGAGAAAAAAGAAAAAGAAATACATTAATTGACGGTTCAAAAAACCGTCTTTTTTATATATGAATATATTATGGATAAAAAATATTTCACATACATTCTTTTGACAGAACAAAATACTCTGTATTGCGGCTATACAGATGACGTTGAAAAGCGTTTTCAAGCACATCTTGAAGGTAAAGGTGCAAAATATACACGTTCACACAAACCGATAAAAATTGTTTATCAAAAAGAATTTGAAACGAAATCTGATGCGATGAAAGAAGAAAGAAGAATTAAAAAATTATCTCGATTTGAAAAATTAAAACTTATTAACAATATTCAATAATTTGCGCAAATTTTATTTTTATAGATTTTAAATAAAATATGAATATCAATTTACTTAACACACGAAATACAAACAATTTTAACATGTCTTTTACTGGAAGAAGAAAATATCCAAAGGACATCCCTCCAAGAAAACTTGAATTTACTGAGGCTGAAGCTGAATTTATGCCAGTTTGGCAAAAACATAATATCACAGAGGCAAATCTAAAAACTCAAAAATCTAATTTAAGAGATTATTACTTAAGCTCTGATAAGGCTGATTATAAAGAATTAAGAAAAGAAAATACTAAACTAAAAAACAAAATGCACTATATTGCGAAAAAGTATGACATTGATGAGCTAATATTAGCAGGAGAGGTTAGGACGAAAAATATTTATAACTGGTACGCTCCTAAAATTTATAGAGCTAAGAAAAAAGTTGAACTTTTAGAATTAAAAAAATATTTATCGAATGCAATTATTGAAACAAAAGCTAAAGACATGTTGTTAAAATTAATAGGTATAATTGAAACGTTCTTAAAGAAATAAACCTATTTATTTTGTTGTTTAGCCGCTTTTGCCTGTTGTTTTTGAATTTCTTTTAACTCTTTAGCTTTTTGTTTTTCCAATTCAGCGGCTTTTTTACTTTCTTGTTCAGCCTTTATTGCTTTATATTTTTCAATTGCTTCATTCCCTGATGTAGAACTTTGTATTTTTTCTCTCAAAGCATAGTCTTTTTGAGATTCTTTAAATTCCGCATTCATTTCTTTAATTTTAGCTTTATATGAATTTTTTAGAGCCTTTAATTCAGCTTTATCTTCAGCTTTTTTTTGTTTTTCAGAGGCTTTTTCAATTCGTTTTAACTGTTGTTCTTCCTTTTCTGTAATACTAGGAGCTACAACACCATCTTTAACTAATTTATAGCCATTCATCCCAATCTGAACAGTAGAGGAGTTGTCCATAGTCATTAATCTTGGTCTTTCTCCATGCGCAGTAACAATCCATACTCCCAGATTTACAGGAGTATTACCAGTATAAGCTACTGCATTTACAACAACCCAATCAGGATTACTGGATGAAAAACCCAAAGGATAAATATCCCAACGCTTATCATTTAGATTTAAACCTTTGGTTTCTTTCCAATAATAAACAATTGCATCTCTAACATCTGCTAAGCTATAAGAATTACCAACAGAAAAATCATACACAATCGGAGTAGTTTTCCAAATTCCATCACGAGTATTTCCTATTTTTTCTTTAACCAACAACTTCGTACCATCGGGTGTGAAATCAACAGGAGTTAGAGTTCTGAACGTAAAATAATTGTCATTTGTTTTTTCTGTTGACAAAATTGGTTCAGATAACCTATGAACAGTGTTTGCAGTCAAAATTCTATCCATATTAGACTTAGCTTCTTCAAGATTTATCACAAATAAATCACAAGCTGTAGAGCCACTATTGGGATAATAATAAACTGATGGATAAACTAATCTTTTAAAATCCGGAGAAACAATACCTTGCGCATTTTGCTGCCATCTTTTATACAAGGTATTAGTTATCGTAATTTCAGGACTTCCTGGTGGATTGTTATATCTTGCAATTTTATAATTTGGTTGCGGTACGTAAACCATATCCGCAGGAGTAGGAATTTTAGGAATTTCTACTTCCATAGACATCCTATCTTTAGGGGCAGAAAGCTCCTCATACTCCTCAACAGTCATATAGCCTGACGGAGTACGGCTCATTTTAGTTCGTTCATATTTTTCTTTTTCAGCTCTTTTATTCACATTGTGAATATATTTTGCTTCTTGTTTAGTTTGATTTTTTTCAACATAAGGAACAGGGATTTCATCTCCCCACTGAATATAAGCGCAAAATGCAGCAGCAATTCCTAACAATGCGTATAGCATTAAACCAAACCTTCCTTCATAGCCATAGAAATAGCTTTAGAACGAGTATTTACATAAAGTTTTTGCAAAATACTGTGAACATGAGTTTTTGTTGTAGAAATAGTAATAACAAGTTTTTCTGCAATTTGCGGATTAGTTAATCCATCTACAATTAAAGCCAAAACTTCCATTTCTCTTTCCGTTAAACCATAAAGATTTTTGCCTAGTTTATAGTTAATTTCACCACGTTTCTCATTAGAAGAATCACCACGTCTTATATTTGTAAGCACAACCTTTGCAATTGCAGGATCAAGCCATCCTGCACCTTCCGATACCGCCAAAACTGCAGAAACTGTTTGCTCTGACGTTGCACCTTTGGTAATATAACCATCTGCACCAGCTTTGAACGAATCAAATATATCATCTTCATCTTCTCTTGATGTGTACATCAAAACTTTAATTTTAGTATTCTGAGATTTAATTCTTTTTGTTGCTTCTATTCCATCAATTGTAGGCAAACCAATATCCATAATCACAACATCAGGAATAAGTTCCAAAGCTTTATCAACGCCATCTTGCCCATCAGCACTCATTCCAACAACTTCAATTTTATCGTTGTTTCCTAATACTACTGATAATCCCATACGAGCCATATCATGATCTTCTACGATAAGAACTCTGACGTTTTTAGCCATTTGAAACCTGTCTTTCTTCTGCCTTTCCACCAGTAACAACATCTGTTAATAGGAAAGAAAATTCACTACCTTTATCTACTTTACTATCTACCCAAATTTTCCCATTATGAGCTTCAATAATTTGTCTTGACAAATACAAGCCCAATCCTGTACCTGTAGAACGTTTTCTAGCAGTCCCTTGAGAAAATCTTTTAAATAAGTTCGGAATATCACTCTGAGGAATACCGTTTCCATTATCAGTTACAGAAAAAATAAAATCGCCACATTGAGCTTTTGCCAATACTTTGACAATTCCATTCTTGTTTGTATAATTCAAAGCATTTCCACAAAGATTTGTAATAACTCTCTTAATTTCAGCTCTGTCAGCTAAAATATGAAGATTATCTTCCAATTCAAAAATTACAGAAAAATCAATATTTTTCTTTTCTGCAAGCGGTTTTAATTCCGAATAACATTGCTCAACTAAATCTTTTACCGAAAAAGCTGTTTTACAAAGAGTTAATTTTCCACTTTCAAATCTATAAACTTCCAAAAGTGCATTAACCAATCCCAATAAATCCTCGTTACTTTGTAACATTGTTGATAAAAGAACTTTTTGTTTGTCATCAAGTTCCCCAATAGCACCTTCCAAGAAGAATTTAAGAGTTTGAATGGCCGCTAATAGCGGGGTTCTCATATCATGAGTAAGTGTTGCAATAAAATCATCTCTTAATTTTTCAGTTTCCTTTTGAACACTTACATCTCTGATAACACCAACAAACTTATCGTTTTTGTCATCATCAGATGAAATCGCTGCAAAACTCATCTCTACAGGCGTATGAATACCACTCAGAGAATTAACTACAAAATAATCTCTCAAAAGAATTTCTGAATTTTCATCACTCAAACCAAATATTTCTCCGGATTTATTATCCTTTGCAGAATTAAATTCTTTTACATTAGAATATGCAATTTCTTGAATTTTCTTTTTGCATAATGAGCATTCAGACAAACCAACCATATTTTCGCAAGCCGGATTTACTTGCAAAATATTACCTTCGCCATCTACAATGATAATTCCATCAGCACAATAGTTAATTATGCCAGACAATTTTTTATTTGCTTCAGAAAGATCTGCAGTTCGTTCTGCGACAATTTTTTCTAAATTTTGTGAATAATCTTGAAGTTGTTTCTTTGCTATTTCAAGTTCTTCTATTTTGTTTCTCAAATTTTCTAATAAATGACTTCTCTCAATGCCGTTTCGAATATTCATCATCAAGTCATCATTATCCCAAGGTTTTTCAATATATTTATATAACCCGATTTCGTTTATCGCTTTAATTGCATTTTCCTTATCCGCATAACCTGTCAACAAAATCATACTTACTTCATTATAGAGTTTTTTAGCCTCAGTCAAAAACTCCAAACCATTCATTTCAGGCATCATAAAGTCAGAAATTATTAAATCAGGTTTATTTTCTCTCAAAAATTCAACCGCATCATTAGGGTTGTTAAACAAATGTATATCTGAATATCCCTCAACTTTAAACAAAGCTTTAAAAGCTGAGGTTACCATTTTTTCATCATCAACTACTACTATCTTACTATTTTCCATACTTATATAATAAGTCATTTTTAAAACTTAGACAAATAGTTTACAAAATCGCAATAATTTAATAAAAAAAGACTATATAGCAATGCCAATATAGTCTTTTCAATATTTATAAACCAATCAATCTATTGATGTGTTGTTTCAATATAGTTTGTATTTGGAATATATGAACTTTCACCATTAATTTCGATTTTATTAATAATTTTTGCACGTTTCTTTCTGAACAACATGTCAACAAATGCCTCTAGTCTTGTAATAAAACCTGCTTCACCTGTTTGTTCATCTATTGTTAAGTTCAAAAGCGGTTTATTAAATCTCTTAGCTTTTCTTGTAATTCTTTCAACCATCAAGGAATCCGGTCCGCATCCAAATGCAGTAACAGTAATCATTCCGTCAATTTTGTTATCTTTCATGAAATGTCCTGCAGCACCTGTCATTTCTCGTTCGTTAGCCCAATACATATCTTGCCCTAACGCTTTTATACCGTCATCCATTTGCTCTTTTGAAAGTTGTAATGATGAATAAACCTTAACATCCATTTTTTCAAGTTTATCAAAAATCTTCATTGAAGCACGTTCATCAAAAATATTATATCCGTGCGCAATTAAAGCAATCGAGATCGGATATTCTTTTGTCTGATTTTCAATAAAAACTTTACCTTGCAAAGCATAATTCATCGCTTTTTGATAGCTCATTCCTGATTTTGACATAATATGGAAATTGTTATATGTTCTCCAACCAGCTTTTGAAGCCTTTTTGATTTTATCCATATCTGTAATACCAAATGGAGCAACCATTTCACTCAAAAATTCATACAAACCTTGATTTTTTTCAGATTTGTCAAGAGTTGCTTCAATCATTGTAAAATCTCTTTTTACAACATTTCTAACCAAATCCGGTAGCCCTCTGATTTTTGAGCAGTTATAAATTTTTGGAGCAATCGATTGAATAGAAGGTACTAAAATTTTATTAACACCTTTATCCAACAAATTCAAAACATGTCCGATATAGATTTTTATAGGCAAACAAGTTTCTGTAACAACAAGGGAAGAACCACTAGACATGGTTTGCTTTGTTGTAATGTCAGATAACACTATTTTTATTCCTAAATCTGTAAAAAATCCATAGTAGAATGGATAGTCATTATAAAAGGACATCCCACGAGGTATGCCTATTGTCATATTGTTATTTTGAGTATTATTTTCCACAATAAATCCCCTTTGCTACTTTTATAATACTTCAAAATAAAAAATTTTGCTATGTTTTTATTAAAATGTTACAATCGTAATTTTGAAATTTAATATGTTAAAAGTGACAAAATCCCAATTTTGTTATAATATATTTACAAGGAGTTGTTATGCCACATTTTTTTATAAAATCAGATGATGTAATAAACAACAAGGTCACAATTTCAGACAAAGAAACATTCAACCACCTTGCAAAATCTTTGAGAATTAGAAAAGGTGAAAAACTTTTGCTGATTGATGAAAATCAAATTCAATATGAAACTGTTGTCGAAAATATTACCAGCAGAGATATCCTTGCTAATATTGAAAAAAGCTACAAATCTCAAAGAAAATTATTATTCAAACTATATCTTGCGCAAAGTCCTTTGAGGAGTGATGCACAAAATTTTGTTATAGAAAAAGCAACTGAACTTGGCGTAGATGGAGTTTATCCAACTTATACAGATAATTGTGCATTAGCAATTTCTGTTATTGAAAAGAAAATCCCTAAATGGCAAAGAATTATGCTAGAAGCGTCAAAACAATGTGAAAGAGCTTATATTCCAACTTGTTTTGAGTTAACTAAATTAGAAAATATAATAAATTTACAAAATAATGGTTATAAAGTTATTGCTTTTTGCGAAAGATGTACAGATTTATCATTATTTGATTATACCCAGAAAAATCCGATTAATATTGACGACAAATTAGTTGTCATAATTGGACCGGAAGGTGGTTTTTCTCAAAAAGAATTTGATTTGTTTAGAGAACACAATATTCCAATGTTAACACTTGGAGAACTTATTTTAAAGGCTGATACAGCAGTTACTGTAGCGTTAGGAAATATAATATATGAATTCAATAATTATAGACAAAATTAAATCAGATGCGATTTTATCAAAAATTATAGATAATTTTGATAACGAAATTTTTCTTGTTGGTGGCACTGTTCGTGACTATTATATGGGTTTGGAAAGTGTTGATAGAGATATAATCGTAATGGATGAAAACGCAAGAACTTTTTCATTAAAACTTGCAGATTTACTTGATGCGACTTTTGTTCCTTTAGATGAAGAAAATCATATTTACAGATTAGTATTAAAAGACAAAATTAATTATATTGATGTTACAAATCCTGTCGGAGATTCTATTGAAAAAGATTTAATGCGAAGAGATTTAACAATAAATGCTATTGCCGTAAATATTAGAACAGGCGAATTAATAGATATTTCTGGCGGTGTAACTGATATAAAAAACAAATGTTTGAATTATGTTAATGAGCTGAATTTTGTTGATGACCCGTTGAGATTGTTGAGAGTTTACCGCTTTCAGGCACTGTATGGTTTTGAACTAGCTCCGGAAACGGTTAATGCGGTTTGTAAATATGCTGACTTAATCCACAAACCTGCAGTTGAAAGGATTAATCATGAGATTATGGCATTATTTTCAGGTAAATACACTGATAAAGCACTTGAAAATATGAATAAAACATGGATTTTGGAAGAAATTTTCCCATTTGTAAAAGAGTTGAAACAAGTTCCTCCAAACTCTCATCACCACTTAGATTTGTTTCATCATTCAATAGAAACCGTAAGACAAGTGCAAAATTTATATAATTCAGCATCAGATGAAGTTAAAGAACATTTGGACAAGATTGATTTTGGCGGTTTTTCAAGATTAGCTCATTTGAAATTAGCTGCGTTTATGCACGATATTGGCAAATTTTCAACTTGGACAATTGAAGAAGGAAAACATCGTTTTATAAAGCACGATGATGTTGGCGCAAAGTTAGCAATTAAATTTTTGAAAAATTTACACCTTTCAAATAAACAAATTGATTACATTTCAATGATGATTAAATATCATATTTATCCGTCACATGTAATGAACTCCCCACAAATCACAGAAAAAATTATGATGAGATTTGTTCGCAAAATGGGCGATAATTCAATTGATGATATTATTTTGGCGCAAGCAGACAGATTATCAGCTAGAGGCCCTGAAATTACTGATGCTATTGTTGAGAATAATATTACATATTTGAATATGTTATTGAGATTTTATTTGGAAACTCGTGAAACGTTAAAACCACTGCCAAAATTATTGACAGGGAACGATGTTATGCAATTGTTAAACATCAAACCTTCAAGAGAGTTGGGAGAAATTATGGATGCTTTGCATGAAGCTCAATTATCAGGTGATGTTTTAACAAAAAAACATGCTATTGAATTTGTAAAAAATTATTTTAATAGCTAAATTTTGACAAATTTTATGATATTAAGCGTAATCTTAACAATTATTTACAAAAAAATTTAACTAATTTTTTGTTGGTTTTTGATGTAAATACTAATTTTTTATTGAGTTTTTATTTAAAAATATAAAAATTTTATTTAAAATATCACTATTTTTAATAAAAAATTCAAAATTATGTCTTAATATATCCTTTACATTATCATCTATTATGGCAATTTTTTTTTTGCCCGACTTTTAATATTAATGTGTAATGGTATAATAGTTGTGTAGTTTTATAAACCAGACGTAATATGATAGATAAAGTTAGTATAGCAAGTGTAAAAAATAACAATACCCCTAAAAGGGATAATAATACGCAAAAAAATCCGGCATTTAAAGGCGGGTTGGCTGATTTGCCTATTTTATTGGTTCAACAATGCGAAAAACAACCAATGGTAAACGTATCTGTTTTAGACTTGTCTACTGCGATTGTTCCACGTACTGTTATCGAAACTAAAGAATCTAATGGTTATGCCGGCTTTGAAGCTTTTAGACGTGAATCATCTGGTTTAGTTGTTAACTGTTTAATTCCTGGATTTATTGTAGCAGGCGTTGCAAAATTATTGCAAAAACCTATTATGAAAGGATTTGGCAAGTCAGATCTTTCTTCAACTTGGGCTAACGAAAATGCAATTAATAAAATCCATGATTTCTATGCACCGCATTTTGCAGATGAATCATTAGATCAACGTCAAAAAGTATATAATACATTTAGAGATGAATTGGGTAGTTTGTCAGGTGTTGATGGTTCTGAAACAAAACATTTTGCAGATATATTTGGCATTAAAACAGGCACTGATGGTAAATTTGTTGGTAAAATCGGCAATGACAAACTTGATAGAGCAGTAAACGAACTTGTTGATGATGTTCTTGCAGAAAAACATACATCTAAGAAAGTAAAAGAAGCTTATCGTTCAATTGTTGAAGAAACTCATATTGCGGAAAATATCAAATTTAAGTCAGACAAAGGTTTCTTCTCTAACAATTTAGAATCACTATGTGATGATACTGTTAAAATGTTGCGTGGCGTTATTAAAGAAGATATTAAAGATGCTAATAGCTTATCACAATACTTCAAAAAAGCTACAAAACTTGTTAACTGGAAAAGTATTGGTGGTCTTGGTGTAATTATTCCGCTTGCAATTTCTATGCAGCCGATAAACAGATGGATTACACACAAAACATCAGGACAAAAAGGCGCACCAATTTATAAAGATTTTGGTAAAGATAGCGAACACAAAGAAATGACAACAAAAGAAAAAGCTGAATTGCTTGCTCAAAAATTCATTTCTATTGGTTCTATGGTTGGTGTTTGCGGTTTATCAATGTTTATGGATAGACCAATTTTGAAAAACATCTTCCAATTCAAGGGAATTTTCCCAACAATGGATCAGGCAAGGATTATTTCTACTGCTACATTTGCAAGCCGTATGGGTGCATCTGAAGACAGAAACGAACTTAGAGAGGCAACTGTTCGTGACATTGCGACATTCTCAAGTTTTTATTTCTTAGGTGATTACGTTGCAAAAGGTATTGCAACATTCCTAGAAAAGAAAAATCCTGGAACTCACTTAATTAATAAACTAAAAGATGCCAAAGAAGGGGCTAACCCAATACAAAAATTATGGAATTGGGCAAAACATACTTCTTTGAAATCATCTGATGAATTAGCAACAATTAAAGATAAAAGATTAAGAACTATTTGCCAACTTGGTAACATTGTGTTCTCATTGTTATCATTAGGCGTATTTATCCCATTATACACTAGGTCGAAAACAAACAAGAAACGAGCAGAAGAACTTGCGAAATTAAATGCGGACAAAAACTCCACCGCAGGCTCAAATGCTGAATCCGGCTCGAAAACATCGAGTTCCTCCGGCTCTACAAAAACATCATCCTCCACGTCGACAACGACAACATTAGGCTCTGATGATTTTTCGAAAGCCATAATCAAGGATAACACAGCATTTAAGTCATTTATTAATTCGTAAGGAGAAATTTAATTATGAAAATTCAACCAATTATACCCCAATTAAAACAACAAGAAAACAACAAAGAAAACATTCAATTTAATGGTTTAGCTGATGCAGCAACATTAGGCTTGAGATTTTTAGATACAAACCAAGCTTGGGGCGCAAACGCAGTAGATCTTGGTTCAATGGTTATACCGAGAACTACAGTTGATATGGTCAATAGAGGTCCTGCAGCCGGTATGGAAACAGGTCGTCGTGAAGCTTCTGGTACAATTAACCACTCTTTAGTTGGGGTATATGGAACCTTAGCAGGTCTTGCTCTTGCAACGACTCTTAACAATAAATATGGCATTAAAGCACATAAATTGTTTGTTGATGACGAAACTCTTGAATTGTTAGGAAAAGCTTGGGATAAACAGGTTAAAGCTGGAAATCAATCTCCATTAAATGATTATTTGCAAGATGTATTCAAAGGAGCTGAAACTCGTATTGGAGATGAGTGGAAAACTATTCCACAAGAAAAAATTAATGATGTTGTCGGCAAATATGCAGAAGTCTTGAATGGAAAAGATGCACCAATAACAATTTCAAAAGATTTAAAAGAATATGCAAAAGCAGTTATTATGAACTCTACCGGTTCTGAAAACTCTTTCAGACTTGGTAAGGAACAAAAGACAAATTCTATTTCAAACATTTTAGATAGCATTTATAACGTTTCAAGAACATTTGTAAATGATAAAGTTGGCAATGCCTTCAAAGAAAGCAAAGATATTAATACTAACGCATTCTTAAAATCAATGAAACGAATGAACTTAGGTCGTTCAATGCTTGGTATAGGCATTGCATCTGCTGTTGGTATGTCAATTCAACCGTTGAATATTTATCTTACTAAAAAGAAAACAGGTAGTGACGGTTTTGTTGGTGTAGAAGGTCGCCAAAAAGATAATTCAGCAGGATTTAAAGCATTAAAAGTTGCATCTGCTGCTATATTTGGTGGTGGAATTATTGCTACAATCGGTGCAAAAGGTGGTTTGAGCGGATTGATGAAGAAAATTCAGTTCAAAGGCTTAATTCCTACACTTGACCAATTTAAGTTTATTTATGGCGTAACTATTATGTCAAGATTTATTGTTGCACGTGACAAAGACGAACTTCGTGAATCTATTGTAAAAGATACTTTAGGTTTCTTTAACTGGTTAATTTTAGGTAACTTTGTTGCTAAAATAACTGCAAATGCAATGGATCAAAGTTTGTTAAACTATAGCGAAAAAGAACACGGCAAAGGCTTCTTCAACAAGATTTTGAAAGCTCCTATGGTTACTCGTGATGAAGTATTACATAGAGGATTAAAAGCTGCAGGCGTTGATGTTGTTGAAAACGGTAAAGCATTGTCATTCAAACAATTGTTGGGCAAATTAAAAGATGCAAAAGTTTCAGAAGCATTAAGAAAAGAAACAAAAGGCAAAATGAGAGCTTTAAGTATTGCTCAGGTTGCAGGTTACTTGTATTCTGGCTTGGTATTAGGAGTTGGAATTCCAAAACTGAATATTTATATGACAAACAAATCAGAAGCAAAAAGAAAAGCTCGTTTAGCTGCTGAAAAAGCTAAACAAGCTCCAGATGCTCAAAAAGTTGCACCAAACAAACAAGCTGAAGCTCTAAAACAACCTCAGCTTGATGCAAATGAGCAATATAAAGCTATGATAAAACCTGAAAGCAAAACTTTTTTAGGAAAATAACGTTATAAACCCAATGGATAATCTTTTGGGAATTCATAACCGTTTTGTTCTAAAAGAATTGTACAGTACTGCCCACCATTAGTTCTATGATCTTTACAATTATCTATTAATTGCTCGTGTGTTGGGAATGGTTCGCCATTTGGTTGGCAATACATCCCTCTTACTTGATTGCTATTAGAGTTGCAGCCACCATTTTTGCATAAAATAAATACAAAAATATCTTTACCTTTTTCATTTGGACCTTTTTCTCCATTTATATCATAATAAATATCATAACAAGCACCAATTTTTATACTCATTTGAGAGCCATCAACAAATCTTAAAGTTGCCATATTCCTACCCAAAAGAGTTCTTTTTTCGATATCTGCACTTTTTATGTAAGGTTTAATATATGTATTTAGAAAATCATATGCAGAATCTGAATTATCTTCTTCTCCCTTAACCCAATCTTCTCTTGGCCCTAAGTCATTTTCAGCAGAAATAAGAGCTTGATTGATAACAGAAACAAATTTCTTAATTCGGGCAGTTGCTTGTTGTCTTTTGTAATTTTGCATCAATGACGGCATCGTCATAGCCGCAACAACTCCGATGATACCGAGTGTGATTAAGACCTCTGCAAGTGTAAAAGCTCCACACCAATGTCTGAAGTATGAACCAACACTGTCACAGAGGGCTACGTGCGTAGCACCTGGTCGTTTTAGTGAATGGTGAGTGGTGAATAGTGAGTAGACCTTATCAGTAAAGATGTAGGTTGGGGTTTCTAACCCAACAACGTTTCCAATCATACGATACTTTGGACTGTTGTCCTCAGTATGACAATTGAGAGAGGCTAGTCGACGATTGCCCCCCCCCCGACAAAGCTCTTGCAACACAAGGCATTGAGCGGTTTCAATAAATTTTTAAATTTTTTCATAAATCTAGCTCCTCTATATTTATATTTTTTATTATAACTTATATTTTCAAAAAATTCAATATCAATCACCTATAATTTTTGCTTCAACCTCTTTCATAGCACTTACACTATTATTCAAACTATTCGCTAATTCTGCTGCCGTCTGCGCATTATAAAACTTTCCGCTCGTAACCATTGATGTACATTCAAGTTGCGACAAATCATCTTCATCATCAACATTAAACGCAATTACATCAATCATTACATCTTTTCGGATTTTTATTAATTCCATTACATATTTACACGGGCTTTCATCACAATTTTCTCCACCATCAGTTAACAAAATTATATGTTTTTTCCCCACGTAACCTAAAAAATCGTTTTTTATTGCTTGTTTAAGTGAATACGTAATAGGTGTCATTCCTCTTGGTTTAACACTCTGCAATGCTGAACTTATTCCAATTCCACTGTTTAATTCAATTGGAGAAATTAAACTTGAAGCTCTGCACGCCTCATAAGGAGTAAACCCCATTCTATGTCCGTAAACTCTTAAACCAACATAGATATTTGGATTTAATTTTGGCAGCAAATTTCTCATCGTATCAATCATCAAATCAACTTTTCTTTTTCCGTCTAAATATTCTGACATACTATTTGAAAAATCCAATATAAATAAAACTCTTTCATTTTCTCTAATATCAGGAGAAGAGCCGTTTCGATAAACATTATAATTATCTGCAATAACCGGCAAATTAATCAAAATCAACAATACTAATATAAATCTCAACATGCACATATTTTATATTGACTATTCACTATTCACCACTCACTTTTCACTATTCCATTTGACGATTATTTTTGCTTGCAATATTATAATATATAGTTGAATTATTCGTCATTCTGAGCAAAATATTGAGATTCTTCGGCAAAACCTCAGAATGACTGTGCGAAGAATCTGTTTAGCAAGGGATAAATTATGAATAGCAAAGAATTAATAAAACAAGCCGAAAAAAGCTTAACAAAAGAATTTGAACAAATAGAAGATATCAGAGATTTTAACCAAGAAAAAGTATTAAATGCTTTTATAGAAAACAAAGTTGCTCCGGAACATTTTTATACCGTATCAGGTTACGGGCATGATGACTTAGGGAGAGAAATTTTGGATAAAGTTTTTGCAGATGTATTTAAGGCTGAAAAAGCGTTAGTCAGAATACATTTTGCATCAGGCACACACACTTTGGCATGTTGTCTTTTCGGAAACTTAAAATACGGGGATAAATTAGTATCTGTTGCAGGTTCTCCTTATGACACAATGCAAGAAGTTATAGGAACTGCAGGCGACGACGAAACAAAGCGTTCTTCATTAATCGGAAACGGCGTTTTATATGATGAAGTTCCTCTTAAAAATGGAATGGAAATAGATTTTGAAAAACTCGAAGAAAAAATTGACGAAACAGTTACAATGGTTTTAATTCAACGTTCTAAAGGCTATTCAACCAGAAAATCTTTATCACTTGAAACAATTGAAAAAATTTGTAAAATTGTAAAATCTAAAAATCCAAACTGTATCTGCTTTGTAGATAACTGCTATGGAGAATTTGTAGATACAAAAGAACCGTTAGAAGTTGGAGCTGATCTAATTGCTGGTTCTCTTATCAAAAATCCTGGAGGTGGAATTGTTGAAGCTGGTGGATATGTTGCCGGAAAAGAAATTTATGTTGATAGAACTGCAAATAGATTGACAGCTCCAGGAATTGGCTCTGAAGGTGGTGCTATGTTTAATCAACACAGATTGATTTTTCAAGGCTTGTTTATGGCTCCTTCAGTTGTTTGTGATGCCGTTAAAGGGGCGATATTGGCAGCTAAAATTTTTGATGAAATCGGATATGATAGCGCTCCAAAATATTGGGAAAAACGTACTGATATTATCCAAAATATTACATTTGGTTCAGCAGAACCACTAGAACATTTTTGTCGAACAATTCAACAACTATCACCTGTTAACGGTTATGTAACACCAATTCCGGAATATGTTCCTGGTTATGAAGATCAAATTATCATGGCTGGCGGAACATTTATTGAAGGATCTACAATTGAATTATCAGCAGATGGACCTTTGCGTGCGCCTTATACTGCTTATATGCAAGGTGGTTTAAATTATGCACATGTAAAAATTGCATTATCAAAAATTTTAGATAAAGTTGCAAAATAACTCCAATTTTACAAGGTTTTGAAAGTTTTGTTAACTTTTTTTAAGTGCCGTATAACCACTTATAACTAATTCTTTAGGATTAGTCCGCTGAATTTTATCAGAATAATTTCAAACTTTGATTTTTGTGATATTATGTGATTATACCCCTAGAATTTGGGTGAAAATAGTTTACATAGTATAAGAAGAGGAAGGTTAAATATGTCATTACCAAATGTTGCATATTTCTCAATGGAAATCGCATTAGATCAATCTTTAAAAATCTATTCAGGCGGTTTAGGATTTTTAGCAGGCGCTCACATGTTGTCTGCAGGTTATTTGCAAATGCCGATGGTCGGTGTGACTATGTTGTGGTCTTACGGGTATTACGACCAACGTATTGCACAAGATGGTCAGGTTGAAGTTGCTTATATTAGAAAATATTATGATTTCTTGGAAGACACTGGAGCTACTACAGAAGTTGATATTTTCGGTGAAAAGGTTAAAGTTAAAGCTTATTTAGTAAAACCGGAATTGTTCGGTTCTTGCCCTGTATATCTTTTGACTACTGATATCGACGGAAACAGTGAATGGGCTAAGAGCATTTCTCACAAACTTTACGATGGAAATGAAAAAATAAGAATTGCACAAGAAACTGTTTTAGGTGTTGCTGGTATTAGAATTTTGCAACAAATCGGTTATAAATTCGATGTTGTTCACATGAACGAAGGTCACGCACTTCCTGCAGCATTTGAATTATTAAGACAAGCAAATAATGACTTAGAAGAAGTTAAAAAGAAAACTGTATTTACAACTCACACACCTGTTGCTGCTGGCAACGAAGTTCACTGGGTTGATACATTAATGGATGGTGGTTTCTTTGCCGGATGTTCAAGAGAAACTGCAGTTAAATTAGGTGGAGAAAACTTCTCTCTAACAGTTGCTGCTTTGAGAATGTCAAGACTTGCGAACGCAGTATCTCAATTACACGGACTTGTTTCTAATAAAATGTGGGAATGGGTTGACGGAAGATGCCCTATCAGAGCAATCACTAACGCAGTTAACCTTCACTACTGGCAAGATGATAGAATTAAAAAAGCTGAAACTGCTGAACAATTACTTGCTGTTAAACGTGAAATGAAAGAAGAATTATTTGAATACGTTGCAAATGTAGCAGGTAAAAGATTTAACCCTGACGTATTAACTATCACTTGGGCAAGAAGATTTGCTGACTACAAACGTGCTTGGTTAATTCTTATGGATAAAGATAGAATTAATAAACTTCTTGACGAAGACAAAATTCAAATCATCTTTGCTGGTAAATTCCACCCAGATGATGTTATGGGTAAAGAAATGTTTAACAAACTTCTTAACCGTTCTCATAGCTTGAAAAACGTTGTTGTTCTTCCTGGTTATGAACTTGAACTTTCAGGCAAATTGAAACGTGGTTCTGATATTTGGTTAAACACTCCATTAAGACCATTTGAAGCATCAGGAACTTCAGGTATGTCTGCTAACGCTAACGGCGCACTTCACTTATCAACATTTGACGGTTGGACAGTAGAAGGTACATTCAACGGTATTAACGGTTACACAATAGAATACCCTGAATTAGATGATGAAATGCCTTGGGAAGAACGTCATTGGAAAGACCATGAATGTATGATGAATATTATTGAAAATGAAATTATTCCTACATACTACGAAAATAAACAAGAATGGGCTAGAATGATGCGTCAAGCTATCAGAACATCTGAAGCTTACTTTAACTCAGACAGAATGGTAATTGAATACTACAACAGATTGTATAAACCAATTGCTCACAATGATTCTAGTTCTGGCGAAAAGAAAAAAGAAATGAATATTTCTGAAACTCCGACATTTGATGCTTGGACATTCGCAAATATCAAGTAATTGATAGAATAAAGAATAATTAACAAAAGGCTCAGTTTTAACACTGAGCCTTTCTACTACATTGATAAATTTAGATCGCGCAACAAGTGCGCGATGACATGTTTATTTTACATTTTACCAATATTTGTCATCGCGGATTTATTCCGCGATCTTTTTGTTAATTAAGTCCTCCCTTTTTGAGGGAGGATTTAGGTGGGTGCTGATTTTAATGAATGTCCCCTTACGGGATAGCACCCATCCCTACCTTCCCTTAAAAGGGAAGGTACATAATGTTACAAAATGTTAACAATTCTTCCTAAAAAATTAAAGTTTTCAAATACATGTGTCGTCATGTAAAACATAAGGAAACAAACGGAAAGGAAGACAGGTCATGGGTATGGCGGCTTCGCAGGCAAGATTTTTAGGTCTTACTGCAAGAAAAACAAACGTTGAATTTGAAGGCCAACAGATTAACCAACAACGTACTACGTTGTCTAACCAATCTGCTAACTACTACAACCAACTTCTTGGTATGGCAGTGCCGGTTCCTCCGTCTGTTGACGATTACACTAAAACAGTTTACACATTTGAAGATGGTTCTTTAAGCAATTCTATTTCTACTATGATTGCTCAACCTGGTGGATTGTACTTAATCAGCTACACTTCTTCTTGGACTGATGATTTTGCTGCTGTATCTGCAGGTCAATCTATTGTTACTAGAAGTGCTAAAGGTGGACCTTATAATGTTGGTTCTAAACAATTAAGACAAATGGAAACTAGAACTGACGCTGTTATAAATGCGATGAGTGATGATGATTTGACGGCTTTCAAAGGTAAAGACGAATATCTTAACACTTTGTCAAATGATCAAATAAAAAAATTAATGAAAGAAGAAAACGAATACATTGAAATCTTGAACAAACAATATGGAGATGACAGTAAATGGATGGTTAGATATGTTCAAAACACATCTACAGGAACTTGGTCACCTATATTCAACAAGAAAAATGTATTAGATAATGCAATTTATTCTGACAATGGTTCTTCACAAAGTAACATTCCGGCTTACACAATAGGCTCGGCTCAAAAAACAGAAGAAGTTAAGAGTGTTGAAGCAAGAATGGAACAAGATGCAACAGGTCGTATTATTAACGTAACTCTTAAACCTGGAAAACCGGATGAAGTTACTTATGCGGTTACTACTAACACTGCAACAGATCAAGCAAAATACGACGATGCTATGAACCAATACGAATATGACAAGTATCAATATGATCAATCTATTCAAGAAATTAACTCGAAGATTGAAATTATTCAAGCAGAAGATAAAAACTTAGAATTAAGATTGAAACAATTAGATACTGAACAAGATGCAATTTCGACTGAAATGGATGCGGTTCAAAAAGTTATTGAAAAGAACACTGAATCTACATTCAAAACATTCGGCTAGTAAGCGAAGCTTACTACCACATAGCTTACAACTGCTTAAGAGGCGCTTTTACAAAAAACTTAGTATTACAAATATTATTGAAATGGCGCTTTATACAGTTGAACGCACTCGGGTATTACCCGTAATATATCGAATAAACAAAAAAACTTAACCCTCGCATCTGTTTTGCTTTAAATGTTTGCGAGAATATAATAAAAATTTTATATTTTGTTTCCTTTCCCTTTTTCCCTAGACTAACAGACTTGTTGGTCTTTTTTATTATGGAGAAAATATTGTTTTAATTTTCAGTCTTATACAACCTAGCAAAGAAACAAGACACGTGTTGGATTGAATCCACTCTTACCCATTGTCTTGTCGCTTTAAATCTGATTGAATTTAAAGAACGTTCAGGATTTTTATGAGAGTAATTATTTATTTCATCGTTAAACAAATGGAATTGACACATTGCCACTCTTTTACAAGCATTCAATAATTTTTCTGCCAAATTGTTCATATTCAAATATTTTGCAAGATAATACGCAGCAATCAACCCTTCTGAACGTGCGCCATCTGGGAAATAATGATCTCCATACTCATAGTAATATCCACCTTCATAATCAATATAAGGCGAATCATCATGTCTATATGTCTTTTCAACCATTGTTGCGGCATCCGTGAATACAAAGTTTATATAATTTTGTTTTTGAAAATCTTTATCTTTACACCATTCTTCAATTGCTTGCATCAACCAAGCATCCGATGGAAGTGCCGTAAATAAGTCTGCATAAATATGAGGTCTTTCATCAACAATCCAATCTAACGCTTTTTTACCAATTTTTCGAACTTCCTTAGCTAAATCTTCATCATCTAAGAAATTATTTGCAAAAAGTGCCAAGCCTAATAAAGCTTCACCGGGATAATAGAATGAAAAAGTTTCTTTTCGTTCTTCATCAGTCATATTGATGAGTGGCT
This sequence comes from Candidatus Melainabacteria bacterium MEL.A1, assembly GCA_001765415.1. Classification (GTDB taxonomy): domain Bacteria; phylum Cyanobacteriota; class Vampirovibrionia; order Gastranaerophilales; family Gastranaerophilaceae; genus Stercorousia. The sequence continues at coordinate 217,984 of CP017245.1, read as the reverse complement.
GACCGTTTTGGAATTGCGGATGAATATAGTATCCTAAAATTTCTCCATTTTTATAAACCCGGCTCATCACGTGACGTGTATAACCTTTTATGTATTCATCATAGGATTTATCACCTGTAAATGAGCGGTATTGCATCATCGCAACTAATAAAACTCCCGTTCCTCCAAGTTTTGCTTTTCTATTATAAAAAGCGTAATAAGCTTTCCCCCACTGAGTATCATGAGATTTCGAGATTGAAATACTCCAATCAACGGCCTTTTTTGCGGCTTTAATATACTTTTCATCAGATGTTAATTCGTAAGCTCTGATTAAAGCTATAATACCGCCACAATGCCTTAAATCGTTGTAGTATAAATTATTTTCAGGTCTTGTAGGATGCTCGTGGTCTTTGTAAGTATCATCACAGCAATCATAATAGTATAAAAATCTACCATCGTCATACATATTTGCTAAAAGCCAATCTGCAGATTTAATCACCTGATTGTACAAAACATCATAACTAAATTCGGTATATCTGACATTCCCTCTATACAATGGAATACAGTCATTTTTGTATGTAATAAATGCCCTACTTCTGAATAAATAATACTCATAATCTTTTGATTGCGAAAGTATCTCCAACCTTTTTGAACGACTATTTGAAAGTTTGGCAATTGGAGTTTTTCGAACTAAAGTTTCTAAAACAGAACGCAATCCCATATGACTTAAAGTAATAGCATCTGTTGGCATGTAATAATACGAAATACCGTCTTTTCTAAGTTCTAAACCATTTATTCCAATTTCGAAACGAGAATTATCAAAACGAACAGAATTTAATTTAGCCGGAGAAACAGGATGTCTATCAATAACATATTCTAACATAATACGGCATTTAACTTCATCTGAAACATCAAAATCTGAAAACTTTTTATTTTTTCGTAACATTTCAACATCACGATTTAAAGTTGATTGAAAATCCTGCCTTTTGCTTCCATATCGAATAAATTTTTGACCTGATTGGAAAAGCGTAATATAAACAAGTGTTTCAGCTCTGTCAAAATTTATAATATCAGACAAATCCAAATCAGTTATACTTAAATTTTCACCTGTTATTAGAGATTTTCTAACCCTTTGTAAAACCTTATTTACCGCAGAAAAATCCTGATTAAAAAAAGCTCTTTCTTTATCGTTCTGTTCCTTAAAATCTAACATAAACGAATTTTATCATTAATTTTAAAACTTGGCAAATTATTTATAAAAAATTCAAAACGTAACAATTTCTTTAACCTTTTGACATGTACAAAAAGTTGTTGTTCAATAGATAATAAGACTTGGTAGGAAATTATGTACATAAAACAGTTAGAGATAGACAATTTTAAATCATTTGCCAATAAATCGGAAATACCGTTATTAAAAGGATTTACGACAGTTTCAGGTCCTAACGGATCAGGCAAAAGTAATATTATTGACAGTGTTTTGTTTGCACTTGGACTTGCAAACGCAAGTGAACTGCGTGCTGAAAACTTATCTCATTTTATTTCTACCTACACCAAAAGGAATGATGCTTTTGTAAAAGTAACGTTCGGAGATACCGAAAATGGCGAAGATTTAAGTATCGGAAGAAAAATCAGAAAGACTTCTCAAGGTTATGCAAGTACTTATTATATCAATGATAGTGTAACAACTTTAACCAATGTTCATGCGATTTTAGAAAAATATAACGTAACTCCAAACAGTTACAACGTAATGATGCAGGGCGATGTAATGGGGATTACAAACTGCACCCCTAAAAATCGTCGTAAAATCATTGATGAAATTGCAGGTATTGCAGATTTTGACAGAAGGATAGATCAGGCAACAAACGAGCTTGAAACGGTTGAACAAAGAGTTGAACGCTCAACGGTTATTCTAAATGAAGTTGACAACAGATTAGAACAACTAAAAGAAGAACGAGAAGTCGCTTTAAAATACCAAAAATTAAGAGATGAAAAACAAGGATTAGAAGGTCAAATAAACAAAGTTCGCTTTTTTGATATAAAAAGAAGCCTTGAAAAAGCACATGAAAATATCCTTGAGTTTACTAAAAAGAAAAAAGAAGAGGAAGTAAAAAACAAAGATTTAGATGAAAGATTAAATCTTATAAAACAAAAATATCAAGAGATTTCAGAACTTGTTAAAGAAAAAGGTGAAGCTCAACAAATTGAGCTAAAAAAACAAGAAGAAGCACTTAAAGGTGAAATTGACCGCAAAGAAAATGCTACAAATTACGCTGATAAACAAATTCATGATGGTTTGCGTTCTATTGAAAATGCGAAAAATGGTATAGAAAATTTCAAAAAGAAAATTGAAGATTTCAAACTAAAAATTAAACTAAAAGATGATGAAATAGCAGTCATAAAAGAAAATACCAAAACTCGTGAAGCTGAGCTTAAAAAGATTTTGGAAGATATGACCGGCTTAAATGCTACTGCTGATCAGCATATCGAAAAACGCAACAATTTAAGAAAGCAACTTGAAGATTTAAAAGATGAAGAAACGAAATTAATTCAAGCAAAACTTCCACTTGAAAGTGAACTAAAAACACTTCAAAGAGATTTGGAAGATGCGAAAGAAAAACTTGCTGAATTAACAGAAATGAAAACAAATTTTGCAGCAAATCAAGATTTGAAAAAAACTCTTGTAGAACAATTGCAAAAGGAAATGGCTGATTTCAAGATTATCCAACAAAATGCAATGCATGACCTTGATACAACAAAAAATGAAATCAATGATTTGAACTACAATATCCAAATGGCATCAAGAAAAATTGCCGTTATGGAAACGAAAAAACAAATGGCAGAGGATTCAAATTTCGGTCGTGCAGTTGATACAATTATGAACGCCAAACTAAGAGGTGTTCATGCTCCATTAGTTAAATTAGGAACTGTTGATAAAGAATATTCAGTTGCAATGGAAGTTGCATTTGGTGGTAGAATGGCTCATATCGTCGTTGATGATGAACATGTTGCAGGTGTTGCAATTGAACTTTTGAAATCATCTAACGCAGGGCGTGCAACTTTTATTCCGCTTAACAAAATTAAAAAAGCTCCTACAAGATTACAGTTACCTAGAGATAAAGGGGTTATTGATTTTGCAATTAATCTTGTAGATTTTGATGATGAATATATAGACGCATTTTATTATGCGGTTGGCGATACTATTGTTGTAGAAGATTTAGAATCTGCAAAAAAACTTATCGGTAAATACAGAATGGTAACTTTGCAAGGTGAGTTGCTTGAAAAATCAGGTTCTATGACTGGTGGTACAAGATTAAGAACCGGTTTAAGTTTTAGCCAAAATGATGATGAAGAGTTAAACAAATTTAAAGACAGATTAAAAGAGATGGAACAAAAATTAGCCACTCTTGAAAATAAAAAAACATCATTAGAAACGAAGTTAGAAGATGTTCGTGGTAAATATTCAGATTCTTTAAGCGAATTTTCAAAATCAAAAGTTGAACTTGACAATATGAACCAAAATTATGCAAACAGTGAAAACATCTTGAAAGAAAAAGCTGATTTCATTGCTTCTGCAGAACCGAAAATTGTCGAATTAAATAATAAATTAGACAAATTGGAAGAAAAAAATGTCAAAATTTACGATGATATGACAATTTGTCAGGAACAGATTGAAGAAGTTGAAAAACTTATCAATGATAAAGATTTGAAGGATTTAAAAGAGAAAACAGAAGGGGTTGAAAACGAAATTAAACGTTTGCAAACCAAATTAATGACAGCTGAAAATGATAAAAATGAATTAAACCGTCAAATATCTTTCCATGACAATTTAATTGAAACTAAAAACGAAGAAATTACAAATATTGAACACAACAACATTAAGCTTGAAGAAGACAAAAAACGTTATAAAAACGATATTGTAGAGCTTAATAAAAAAATGGAAACACTTCACGAACAAATTGTTCAAATTGAAGAAAAATTAGGCAAATTGTTAAAAGAGCGTGACGAAATCAATGCAGATTTGATTGAGCTTGAAAAGCAGAAACATATTAAAGCAGCTGATATTGACAGAATTGCAGAACAAATTGAGTCTTTCAAAGCCCGCAGACGTGAACTTGAACCACAATTAGAAAATGCAAGAAAAGAACTTGAAGATTCTGGAGAAGATGTTGCTAAACTTGAACCGATTGAAATTTCTATTGAAGAAATTACATCAAAAATCCAGCGTTTAGAAAAGAAAATGACAGAATTAGGTGATGTTAATATGCGTGCGCTTGCTGCTTATGATGAAGTTCTTGCTCGCCAAAGCGAATTAAAAGAACAAATTGAAACTCTTTCCAAAGAAAGAAAAGAAATTCTTGAAAGAATGCAGGGGTATGAACAGTTAAAAAAAGAAACGTTTATGAAAACATACAACCACATAAATGAAAACTTTAAAGAAGTATTCCACCAATTGTCTGAAGGAGAAGGCGAACTTAAACTTGAATGTCCTGATGACCCGTTATCAGGAGGTATGACAATTGAAGCACAACCTCGTGACAAAAAATTACAAAGACTGGAAAGTATGTCCGGAGGTGAAAAATCATTAACTGCTTTGGCATTCGTGTTTGCCATTCAACGGTATATGCCATCACCATTCTACGCATTTGATGAAGTTGATGCAAGTTTGGACACAATGAACGTTGAGCGTATCGCACAAATGGTGCAGAACCAATCAAAAGATACGCAATTTATAGTAGTTAGTCACAGAAGACCTATGATAGAATCAGCTAACAGAACTTTAGGTGTAACCCAAAAAGAAAAGGGGATCACTAAAGTTACAGGAATAAAACTAAGAGACGAAGAATAAGGGTATGAGTACAGAAGTAGCACTAAATTATAATATGGATTTACCTGATTTGGGATTAACCAAAGACGGTAAAACAAAGAGCGAAGGGATTGGAATTTTAGTTGATATGGCAAAAGCCGGCAAAATTGATCCTTGGAACATTGATATTGTTGATGTTACAGACAAATATCTTGCTCACATGATTGATATGAAATCTCAAAACCTCAGAGTTACAGGACGAACTTTTCTTTTTGCAGCCGTACTTTTAAAGCTTAAATCAAATGTTCTTGAAGGGATTGATATTAACCAATTTGATTCTGAGCCGGAAGACAATTTGGAATATGATGATGACGGTTTTATTGTTGATTATGGTGAAGATGATTACGTACCAATTAATAACGTAATCTCTATTGATGAGGTTTTGCAGCGTAGAACAAGTGTTCGTTTAAATCATAACAGAGTTGTAACTTTGAAAGATTTGATTAGACAATTACAATTCTATGAAAAATTAGAACACAAACAATCTTTGAAAAGTGCGCATGAACGTGCTAAAAGAAGGGTGCAATCTTATTCAAGATTAACTCCAAATGACATTGTTAATCTTGCACATGAAGAATATATTGAAAGTTGCGTTCAATCATTAAAAGAAAATTTATCACAAATTTTTGAAAAAAATGATAAAATTGAATTGAACGAGCTTACATTATTGGGGATGGATAGAATTAGTGCATATATTGCGCTATTGTTTTTAACCGCAGAAACAGATTATGAGCTACAACAAGATGAATTTTATTCTGATTTGTATGTAGTAAAAGGTGGAGAAAAAGATGAAAATGGAACAGTTGAAATCCAGAATTGAGGCTGTTTTATTTATAACAGCCAGAGCCGTTTCATTAGAAGAAATTGCAGTAATTCTTGGAGAAGAAAAAGAACAAATTGAAGAAGCTATATTGGAACTAATTATGGATTATTCCACAAGAGATGGAGCTTTAGAGATTGATGATGAAAATGGATATATTTTGCAAGTAAAAGAAGATTACATGGATCTTGTAGAACTTCTTTGTCCTGTTGACTTAAAACCGGCAGTATTGAGAACCCTATCGGTAATTGCACTAAAAGAACCAATAAGACAAACTGATTTGAAAGAGTTAAGAGGCTCTACAGCGTATGAACATGTTCAAGAGTTGGTTGAAAAAGGGCTTGTAGCAAAAACTAGAGATAAAAACGGAAGAAGTTTTAATTTAAAAACTACTCCAAAATTTGCGGAATATTTTAAACTTAAAGGTGATACTCGTTCACTTGCTAAAATTCTTGAAATAGACAAAGGCATAAAGGATGATACAAACAAACAATAACGACAGAAGAACAACAATATTAATATGTTTATTTGTAATTGTTTTTGGTGTTGTTTTTAAATTAATGCCAACATTTTACTATTGGCAAGGTCAAAGTTCATTAAAAAAAGAAAATTATGTTGCTGCGAGAAAGTATTTAAAAAATGCAGTCTTTTTAAATCCACACAACAAAGATTACAGATATTTTTACGTAAAAGCGCTAACAAATCTTGCTCCAAGTTATACTATTCAAAAAGAAATGTTTGAAATTGCTTCTGGGAACCAAAAGGATAGCGCACAACAAGCTGCTCAAAACCGAATATCAGAGTGGCAACGTACAATTTTAAGTACTATAGGAGATAACTATATTGAACAAGTTCCGCTTGATAATGGAATTTTACGTTGGGACACAGAAAAATTTCCGTTAAAAGTTGCTATTACAGAAGATAATAACGTAAATATTCCGCCATATTATAAAACAGAAATTTTGAAGGCTTTTTCTCAATGGCAGTATTCAACCGGATTTATAACTTTTGCTACAATTGAAAATTCTAATAATGCAGATATCGTTGTTGAAATATCAAATACCCCATCAGGTACTTGTAACGGACAAGAATGTAAATATGTCGTAGGTTTTACAACTCCAAGTTATAAGGGAGAAATTTTGCACAAGATGAAAATTGTTTTGTACACAAAAGATCCACATGGCAACTTTTTTTCTGATAAAGAAATGTACAACACAATTTTGCACGAAATTGGGCATGCTCTTGGAATAATGGGGCATAGCTACAGCACAGAAGACTTGATGTATATGTCTACCGATAATACAAGTTTTTATGCTCCATATCGAAGTTCTTTTCAATATCTTTCTTCAAAAGATATAAATACTATCAGATTATTATATAAATTGGCACCAACAATTACAAACACATCTCAAAAAGATTTGAAGAAGAAGGGATTAATCTACGCTCCGGTTGTTTTGGGAACTTCAAACCAAATATCATTAAGAAAATTAAAAGAAGCTCAAAATTATATAAAAAACGCACCTGATATTGCTGGCGGATATATTGATTTGGGGATTGCATATGCAGAATTAAATAAATATTCAGAAGCAATAAAAGCTCTAAAAAAAGCATATAAACTTGTCAAATCGGATGAAGAAAGATATATGGTTTGTTACAATATGGCAGTAATTTGTATGAATGCAAATAATTTGGATGATGCTCTTAATTATGCCAAAGAAGCTCAAGAAATTAATAATTCCGAAGACATAAAAGAAGTTATTTCAAATATAGAACACGCCAAACAAACAAAAAGAAAACCTTTTAAATCAAATTTGTTAATTCTTGAAAGCAATAACTAGCAAAAAAATTTTTTATATGTTTTAATGACAAAAAAGGAATTTTTTATGCTTTCTGCAATTAACAATAATAATCCATCTTTTACAAGTGTAATTCCAATAAGAGTATTTATTGACAATATGGAATCATTTAGTCCGAAATTAACTCGTGCTGCTACAAGACAGTTAACTACAACTCTTGCTGGTCCTGTAAAAGGCGATTCAAAAAAATATGACATTATAAGAAAATTTGCACAACGTGATCCTGATTACGATTTTTTGCAAGGTGTTAAAGGTTATCCAAAAGCTTGGAACCAAAAACATGTCCAACCATCTGATTACTTCAGATGTATAATTGATGAAAGTGGAAGTTATTTATTTACTGGACTTCAGGCGAAAAAATTAAAAGAATTAGGAGAACTTTTGGGTAAAGCACAACAGGTTTGCAAGGCTAAAAACATTTCTACAAGTTTCGATGTACATAATGCAAAAAGAAGTTATGGTTTCAATATTATGAACTTTTTGCGTTCGACCAAACTAAGAATTACAGAAAGTTTTGACAAAGAAACAAAACAAAAAATCGGAGAGCAGGTTTCTTTGAATTTGCATCTTTCTAGCAACCAAAAATATGGTCAGAAAAATTTTAAAATTACGCTAAATGATATTTCTTTCAGCAAAGTTAATACTTAACAAATTCTTCACAAACACTTTAAAAAACAACTTGTTTGGGTTAAATTTAATTGGTTGACTAAGTAGAATATTGGAGATATGAAATGTATAATGTAGCTATTATTGGAGCAGGTCCTGCCGGAATTTTTGCGGCTTTAGAAATAACAAAACTTAAACCTGATTGGAAAGTAGTTTTAATTGAAAAAGGTCAACGTATTGAAAAAAGAAAATGCTTGCTTCGAGAAGGCTATGCAAAGTGTCCTACTTGTAAAAAATGCGGACTATTATGCGGATGGGGTGGTGCAGGAGCTTTTTCTGACGGAAAACTTACTCTTACTCCTGATGTAGGTGGTCACTTAGTTGACTATATGGACAGAAAACAAGTTGAAGATTTGATTGCTTACGCAGATCAATTATACCTTGATTACGGCGCAACTGATGAAGTTTTTGGAACAGATATGAAAGTTTTTCAAGAACTTGAAAGACAAGCCGTTCTTGCGGAGTTAAAACTTGTACATTCTCCAGTAAGACACTTAGGGACAGAAAGAAGTCTTAATGTCCTTAAAAATATGCAAGATTACTTAAATGACAGAATTACTATTTTAAATGATGTTTCAGCTCAATCATTAATTGTTGAATGCGAACAGGTTAAAGGAATCATTCTTGATAACGGAGAAACAATAAAAGCCGAATACACAATTGTTGCTCCTGGTAGAGAAGGGGCTGATTGGTTAACTCAAGAATTTGCCAAACACAAAATCGGGATGGTAAATAATGCCGTTGATGTTGGTGTTAGAGTAGAGCTACCGGCTCCTGTATTTGAACCATTAACAGATAAATTGTATGAATCTAAATTGATTTACCACTCACCTACCTTCGGCGACGAAGTTAGAACATTCTGTATGAATCCGAATGGAGAAGTTGTTCAAGAAAATTATAACGGAATTTCAACCGTAAACGGTCACAGTTATGCCGAGAAAACAACTAACAACACAAACTTTGCGTTATTAGTTAGTGAAAAATTCACTGAACCATTCAAAGAACCAATCCAATATGGTCAACATATCGCAAGACTTGCAAACATGTTAGCCGGCGGAATTTTGGTTCAAAGATTTGGCGATTTGCTAGATGGCAGACGTTCTACACCGGAAAGAATTAAATCAAGCATAATTAAACCAACTCTTACATGTGCAACTCCTGGTGATTTAAGCTTGGTAATTCCTTACAGACAAATGACAAGTATTATAGAGATGTTGCAGGCTCTTGATAAAGTTTGTCCGGGAACAGCTTCAAGATACACCCTTCTTTATGGTATCGAGGTTAAATTCTACTCTGCAAGAGTAAAATTAACTAATAACTTAGAAACAGAAGGAGTTAAAAACTTGTTTGCAATTGGTGACGGTGCTGGCGTTACAAGAGGTTTAATTCAAGCTTCTGCTTCAGGTGTACACGCTGCAAGAACTATTTGCGAAAGAGGTTAAACAATATATTTTAAAAATTACCCTCAACCACTTGTTGGGGGTAATTTTTTTAGGAGAAAATTTTATGGAACACAAAACTAATGCAATGCGTGAACTTGATAAATTAAAAATCAAATACAATTTTTACAGCTACGTCGGAACGGATGCCGTAAGTGGAGTAGAAGTAGCATCCATCTTAAAACAAAATCCTGATAGAGTTTTCAAAACATTAGTAACCGTCGGAAAATCAGGAAAACATTACGTTTTTATGTTACCGGTAGCACAAGAATTAAATCTTAAAAAAGCTGCTAAAAGCGTTGGAGAAAAATCGGTTGAAATGATTAAATCAAAAGATTTGTTACCACTAACAGGGTATATTCATGGCGGTTGTTCTCCTGTCGGAATGAAAAAATTTTTCACAACTACAATTCACAGTTCAGCAAAAGATTTTGAAACAATTATGTTTAGTGGTGGTAAAATTGGTTATCAAGTAGAAATGAGCATTGATGAATTGGCAAAAATAATAAAATTTAATCTTGCAGATATTATAGAATAACTACTTGCCCACAAGGATTAAGAGTGATATAATTTTATTATGACAAAACAGGTGAGCTTAACAACGCAAAACCGCCTTATAATATCTGGATTGCTACTCAGCACTATTTTAATTGTTGCTATTGCGGTGTTTGCGATTTTTAACATACAAAAAAATTTAAATGAAGGATATCAAAACTTTGGACAAATTGTTTCCAAAGCTTTGGCTATTGAATGTACTGAACTTGTAGAACATTCATCCAATAGCCGTAATAGGGAAACCCTAAAAACTCATGCTGACACAATTGTAGCATCTCATAGCGACATTATTTTTATTGAATTTAGAAATTCAGATGGAAAACTTCTCTATAGAACAGGCGCAGAACAAAATTCAAGTCTAAAAACATCAAATATAATTGTCAGCTCCCCGATGATTAATTCTAGCGGAATAAATATTGGTTCTGTAACAATAGGATTATCTGGAAATATAATTTCACAAATATCATCAACTACACGAGCATCACTATTATTTGTATTTTCTGTTGCTTGGATTGTGTTTGCGTTTGTAATCCTTATAAATACATACCTTATTACAAGGGAATTAAGGATACTTCATAATGGTGTTCAAAAAATTTCTACCGGAGAATTTGGTTATACTATCAAAGACAAAGACGTTAGCGCAGAAGTTAAAGAATTGTTTAACGCTTTCAACCAAATGTCTAACAGGCTCCACATATATGAAGAACAAAATATTGAACAATTAACTCTTGAAAGGAACAAGTTAGAAGCAGTCTTGATGAGTATTGCGAATGGTGTTGTTGTTTGTGATAATAATGATAATGTCGTTTTAATAAATAATCATGCACACAAACTGCTTGAACTTGATGATGAACAAATTTTGAATATTAAAATTCAAGATTACGTCGACACTGAAGGAAATTTCTGTTTCAAAGACAAAATTGAAGAATTTAAAGATACACCACTTGAAGTTATGGAAAACAAACCGCTTGAATTTAATATTCAAGTCGACAAAAGAGTTATCAAGTCGATTATTTCACCAATGTTTACAAGAAACAAAGATTACGTTGGCTACATAATCGTTCTTATTGATATGACAAAAGAAGCTGAAATGGATGCGATGAGATCAACATTTATTTCAAATGTTTCACATGAACTCAGAACCCCTGTTACTGTTTTAAGAAGCTATATCGACACACTTTATAATTACGGAAATGAATTTGATTATGATACTCAAAAAGAATTTATTGGGACTATAAACCAAGAAATTATAAGACTTCAAGGTATGGTTAACGATATATTAGATTTTTCTCGAATGGAAGCAAATGCTCAGATGGAAAAATCTTTGAATAGTGTGTACGAAGTTGTCGATACATGTGTATCACAGGTTCAAGCCTTAACAAAAGAACGAAATTTAAAAATAACTGTAACAAAAGATGATGGAATACCTGAATTTTTATTCAACTATGATGGCATTGAACGAGCATTAACAAACCTTTTGTCAAATGCTATTAAATATTCTCCTGATAATGGAGAAATTAAGGTTAATCTTACTAAAACAGACAACAATGCAGAAATTACAGTTACAGATCAAGGTTGCGGTATTGCGCCAGAATTTCAAAAGAAAATATTTGATAGATTTTATAGGGTTGAAAACAATATACATACAGTAAAAGGGACAGGATTGGGATTACATCTTGTTAAACAAACAATTGAAAAATACCACAAAGGTAAAGTATTTGTAAATTCAGCAGTAGGTCAGGGTTCAACATTTGGAATTATTTTACCGATAAAAACGATTGAAACTGCGAATATTTAAGAGGTGTTATGGATTTTGAAGATATTTGGAAATGGTTTTGCAGATTAAGTTTAATTATCTTTATTATTATTGTAATAAATTCAATTCTTGGCGATATTTTATTCCGTATCAAATTTAGTTTTCCGCATGTATCTACAACTACACAAGTACCAATAAACACATACAATGACCCTATACAAAATATGCTGGATAATGCTAAATACATGAAGGTTAATGGAGAAAAATACAAATATGCAATTCAGCCTCAAGCTGAATATTCATTATCAGGACTAGTTGTAGCTAAAAACAACAACTTTTGGTTCAGGGATGTAATGAGAAGCGAATTTGATGACGTATTTTTAATAGATTTAGGGATTGTGTGGGGTGAATTAGCCTCTAAGCCCAAAGAATTACATAAACATTGGAAATTCAAATCAACAAAAACTTTAGGACAAGCAAGACAATTGCAATGGAGAGCAAAACCGCCTTATAACAATACTTATTGGGATCTAAATTATGTATCATCACACGTTTCTCATACACACATTATTCCGGCAAATGCAAACGTTATGGGGGCTTTGTTAAAAGTCAAAAAGAATGACATAGTAAAAATTGACGGGTATTTGGTTGATATTTACAATGAGAAAGGTAAAACTTTAGGAAAATCTAGTTTATCAAGAACTGACACTGATGCAACAAGCAGAGGTTACGGAGCTTGTGAAGAAATGTATGCAAAACAAGTGCAAATAGGGAATAAGATTTATAAATAGTTTTCCCTCTCTTTACACACTAGTTGTGCGAATTTTCTACTTTTTATATAAACTTATTCAAACAAGGCATTAATTTTATCTAAAATATCTTGCGGATCAATTTCATTCGTAATCTTGTTTATATCTTGTGCTACTTGATAAAGTTTTGCAGCTTCAATTTTATCACCTGTAATTGCAATTGCACGTGCTAAATTAAAATGAGCCAAAGCATAATTAGGATTACATTCAATTGATTTTTTGAACAAATCAGCCGCCTGTTTCACCCTACCTAAATCGTCAAGATAAATTACGCCCATATTATTGTAAGCAATATCATAACTTGGGTCAAACTTAATAGCCAATCCATATTCTTTCAAGGCTTCATCAATATCACCTTTGCCCCAGTATAAAAAGCCTAAATTACAGTGAATTTTTGCATTTTCAGGATCTAAATCCAAAGCGTTTCTGTAAACTTGCAAAGCGTTTTCAATATCTTCTTTGTCATAAAAAGCACTACCTAAATTTACATAAATATCAATGTCTTTAGGCGTTAAAAGATAAGCACTTTGATAAGAGCTGATAGCTGCATCCAAATCCTGCTTTGATTCTTGATATACAAAACCTAATGTTTGGTTAATAACACTTGTCCATTGCTTTTTAGGATTTAAGGTAACCGCAGTTTGAAAATGCGAAATTGCTCCATCAATATCGCCTTTTACATACAAAATGTTTGCAAGATTTGAATGAACATCAGGCATGTTCGGCATGATTTGTATTAATTTTTCATAAATTTCAACTGCACTGTCATAATCACCTTGTTCTTCATAAGCCTGACAAAGATGTCTATATGCAGGAATGTTCAAACCGTCAAGCCAAATAGCCATTTTATATTCTGTTACTGCATCATCAAATTGTCCTAAAGAGCGATAAATATCTCCCAACAAACAATACAAAGGAATAAATCCTGGAGCTTTGTCAACCGCATCACGATACAATTCAAGAGCTTCACTCAGTCTGTTCGTTTGTACTAAATATGCGCCTTTAACAAGAGTTGGCAAGAATTTCCCGTACGTCATCATTCTTGCAACATTTCCTAAAGCAATTTTATCGAATGGAAGTGTCAAAACAGATAGAGCAAATTCAAATTTTGATAAACAATAATTTTTGAAACTTCTTGCAGATGAAACATTATACAAACTTGAAAGCAAAAAATGCGCACAAGAATTAGCCAAAGGCATAGCCTTAATTGCTTTTTTAGCATTCATGATTGCATCAGAAAATCTTGCTTTTTTGGTATAAGTTTCAGCCAAAAGGTAATACGCTTTCCCCAATTTATTATCTTTTGAAATAGCGGTATCCAAATAATTTATAGCTTTATCTAAATCTCCTTTAAAAAAGTGTGCTTGACCTATTTTAAAATAGATTTCAGCAGAATCAATGTAAGTTTCCAATGCTCTCTGGTATTCTGTAATCGCCTCATCAATATACTGACATGAATTATAAATATCTAAATGCCATGCCAAATACAAATCCCCTAACCTCACATGCAAATCTGCATTGGTAGGATCGTCTTGCAAACCGATTTGGCAAAGCTCAATTGCGCTTTTAACATTACCTTTTTTATAAACTTTATTTATTTTTTTCTCTAATTGTTTCGTATTTGTCATAATATTATGTTTTTATAAAGATGCTTGACAGAAATCATAAAAGATTTCATACTTAACATTGTAATTAATATTTTCAAAAAATGCAAGTTATTTATATTTGTGTACAAAGGAGTACGTATGAGAGAAAACAAAATTTATTTCGTTGATGTTACAAACAGAGATGGAGTTCAAACATCCAGACTTGGCTTAGCAAAACTACAAAAAACAATTATTAACCTTATGCTTGATGACATGGGAATTACACAATCCGAGTTTGGATTTCCAACTACTCAACACGAAATAAACTACCTCAATGGAAACCTTGAATTGGTTGAAAGAGGTGTTATCTCAAGAACAAGGTTATCTGGTTGGATGCGAGGAATTACTTCTGACGTTGAGCTTTCTTTCAAAAATGTCCCAAAACTGAAATATATTAACCTTTCTCAATCAACTTCCGAACAAATGATTAATGGAAAATATTTAGGCAAGAAAACTCCGCAAGACATAATTAACATGACATGTGAAGCAGTTGAATGTGCAAAATCACTGGGTGCAATTGATATTGGAATTAATGCAGAAGACGCATCTCGTAGCGATATTGATTTTCTTATCAGATATGCAAATGAGGCTAAAAAAGCTGGTGCAAAACGTTTCAGATACTGCGATACACTAGGTTACGAAGATCCTCAAACAACTTACGAACGAATTTACAAAATAGCAAAAGAAACTGAAATGCCAATTGAAATGCACTTTCATAATGACTTAGGCATGGCAACCGCATGTTCTGTTATGGGAGCGAGAGCAGCAATTGATGCTGGAGTTGATGCGTACATTAATACCGCAATAAATGGTATGGGAGAACGTGCCGGAAATGCTGATCTGGTATCATGCTTACTTGCAATTCTTAAATCCGCAGGATTTAAACAAAGATATCACATTGATCCAAACATTGATTTGAGTAAAACATGGAAACTTGCTAAATATACATCATACGCTTTTGGAGTTCCTATCCCAATTAATCAACCTGCAGTTGGTGATAACGCATTTGCGCACGAATCAGGCATTCACGCAGATGGAGCATTAAAAGACCGCAGAAACTATGAATTGTATGATTTTGAAGAACTTGGTAGAGGAGAACCCGAAATCATTGAAACAGGTAGAATGATTACAACAGGAGAATATGGTGGTATTAAAGGGTTTAGAAACGTTTATGACAACCTTGAACTTGAATTTAAAGATGAACATGAAGCTCGCAACATTCTTGAATTGGCTCGTTATGCAAATGTTCACACTCAAAAACCTTTAACTTCAAGTGAATTGAGGTTTATATATTATTATCCTGATATTGCAGCAAAAGTAATGACTGTTTCACCGTACTACAAACCGCAAGGAGCAATAAAAGAACGTGTTGAAGCAAGATTATTAACTAAACCGCACAGAATAATATAGTAGACATCTGTTCATACTACATGATGAATATTTAGATCGCGCAACAAGTGCGCGATGACATGTTTATTTTACATTTTACCAATATTTGTCATCGCGGATTTATTCCGCGATCTTTTTGTTAATTAAGTCCTCCCTTTTTGAGGGAGGATTTAGGTGGGTGCTGATTTTAATGAATGTCCCCTTACGGGATAGCACCCATCCCTACCTTCCCTTAAAAGGGAAGGTACATAATGTTACAAAATGTTAACAATTCTTCCTAAAAAATTAAAGTTTTCAAATACATGTGTCGTCATGTAAAACATAAGGAAACAAACGGAAAGGAAGACAGGTCATGGGTATGGCAGCTTCGCAGGCAAGATTTTTAGGTCTTACTGCAAGAAAAACAAATGTTGAATTTGAAGGCCAACAGATTAACCAACAACGTACTACGTTGTCTAACCAATCTGCTAACTACTACAACCAACTTCTTGGTATGGCAGTGCCGGTTCCTCCGTCTGTTGACGATTACACTAAAACAGTTTACACATTTGAAGATGGTTCTTTAAGCAATTCTATTTCTACTATGATTGCTCAACCTGGTGGATTGTACTTAATCAGCTACACTTCTTCTTGGACTGATGATTTTGCTGCTGTATCTGCAGGTCAATCTATTGTTACTAGAAGTGCTAAAGGTGGACCTTATAATGTTGGTTCTAAACAATTAAGACAAATGGAAACTAGAACTGACGCTGTTATAAATGCGATGAGTGATGATGATTTGACGGCTTTCAAAGGTAAAGACGAATATCTTAACACTTTGTCAAATGATCAAATCAAAAAATTAATGAAAGAAGAAAACGAATACATTGAAATCTTGAACAAACAATATGGAGATGACAGTAAATGGATGGTTAGATATGTTCAAAACACATCTACAGGAACTTGGTCACCTATATTCAACAAGAAAAATGTATTAGATAATGCAATTTATTCTGACAATGGTTCTTCACAAAGTAACATTCCGGCTTACACAATAGGCTCGGCTCAAAAAACAGAAGAAGTTAAGAGTGTTGAAGCAAGAATGGAACAAGATGCAACAGGTCGTATTATTAACGTAACTCTTAAACCTGGAAAACCGGATGAAGTTACTTATGCGGTTACTACTAACACTGCTACTGACCAAGCGAAATATGACGATGCTATGAACCAATACGAATATGACAAGTATCAATATGATCAATCTATTCAAGAAATTAACTCGAAGATTGAAATTATTCAAGCAGAAGATAAAAACTTAGAATTAAGATTGAAACAATTAGATACTGAACAAGATGCAATTTCGACTGAAATGGATGCGGTTCAAAAAGTTATTGAAAAGAACACTGAATCTACATTCAAAACATTCGGCTAGTAAGCGAAGCTTACTACCACATAGCTTACAACTGCTTAAGAGGCGCTTTTACAAAAAACTTAGTATTACAAATATTATTGAAATGGCGCTTTATACAGTTGAACGCACTCGGGTATTACCCGTAATATATCGAATAAACAAAAAAACTTAACCCTCGCATCTGTTTTGCTTTAAATGTTTGCGAGAATATAATAAAAATTTTATATTTTGTTTCCTTTCCCTTTTCCCTAGACTAACAGACTTGTTGGTCTTTTTTATTATGGAGAAAATATTGTTTTTCAACTTGACCATAAATAATAAAATATGCTAAAATAGGTAAAAAAGGAGTGAGGTTATGGGACAAACATTAGCAGAAAAAATTATATCAAAACACGCAGGGAAAAACGTTAAAGCAGGTGAATTAGTTATTGCAAATGTAGATGTTACTGCTGTTCAAGATGGTACAGGTCCTTTAACTGTTCAAGAGTTTAAAAAGTTAGGGAAAGAAAAATTGTTCAATCCGGAAAGAACAATTCTTTTCATTGATCACGCATCACCAAGTCCACGTAAAGAATTGTCAAACACTCACACTGTTTTGAGAAATTTTTCTAAAGAATATGGTGCTGTGTTATCTGATGTTGGAGCTGGTGTTTGCCACCAAAGATTAGTTGAAACTTTTGTTAATCCAAGTGAAATATTAGTTGGAGCTGACTCACATACTTGCACATCAGGAGCTTTAGGTGCATTTGCGACAGGAATGGGTTCAACAGATATTGCCGTAGCTATGGCATTAGGTAAAACTTGGTTAAAAGTTCCACAAACATTTAAAATTGAGGTCACAGGCAAATTTAAAGAAGGTATTTGTTCAAAAGATTTAATGTTACATCTAATCGGAATGATCGGTGCAGATGGAGCAACCTACAAAGCCCTTGAATTTTGTGGCGAAACAATAGAAAATATGTCTATGTCAGAAAGATTTACACTTGCCAATATGGCAGTAGAAGCAGGCGCAAAAGCCGGATTATTTATAGCAGACGACAAGACTAGAGAATTTTTGAAATCTCGTGGAAGAGAAGATAAATTCAACTCCCTAAAACCTGATGAAGATGCAGTTTATGAAAGAGTAATAAAAATTAATGCCGAAGATATCGGACATACTGTTTCTTGTCCGCATACAGTTGACAACACCAAACCTGTAGAAGAATTAAAAGATATAAAAGTTGATCAGGTATTTGTCGGAACTTGTACAAACGGAAGAATTGAAGATTTGCGAACTGTTGCCAAAATTCTTAAAGGTAAAAAGGTTAATTCAAATGTTAGAATGCTAATTTGTCCTGCATCAAAAGATGTTTATTTGCAAGCTCTTTCAGAAAACTTGATTACAACATTTGTTGAAGCTAATGCGACTATCTTACCTCCGGGATGTGGACCTTGTGTAGGAGTTCACGCCGGAACTTTAGCTGATGGAGAAGTTTGTCTTGCTACGCAAAATAGAAATTTCAGAGGCAGAATGGGAAATGTAGAAGGTTCTATTTACCTTGCATCTCCTTATGTTGCGGCTTATACTGCGTTACGTGGTTACATCTGCGCTGAATAATATTGCAATCGTTTATAAAAAAATATACACAACCGACTATAATACAACGAATGAGCATTTCTTGACAAAAATTCCTTACTATATATGTAAGGAGAAAGTATGTCGGACAATAAGGTTCAGTATAAAAAAATGGCTTTGGAAGAACTCGTTGTTCTGTCACAACAAAACGATTTCAAGGCTTTAGAAGAACTTATCAGGCGTGAACAGAAAGATGTCTACGCTGCTTTTTCATACCTTTGCTCCAAAAAGGAAAATGTTTCTGATTTAACTCAAGAAGCATTACTTAGGGTTGCAAAAAACATACAAAACCTTAAAAATCCAAAACTCTTCAAAAGCTGGTTAAATCAAATTATAACAAATCTTTTTTATGATGAATTAAGAAAAACTCAACGAAAACCTGACACAATTTCTCTTGATGAAGAAACAGAAAACACCGCTCCAATAAAGTTTCAACTGCTTGATAAAAAATGTAAACCGCATGAAAAATGTGTGACATCTGAACTTGAACAAATAATAAAAAAAGCAATCTTAAATCTACCAAACCAGTTCAAAATTGTAATAATTCTAAGAGAATTGCAAGGCTTGAGTTATGAAGAAATTGCGCAAGTTACACACTCCAGTGTCGGAACCGTAAAATCAAGAATAGCACGCGCAAGAGGGAAATTACAAGAAGATTTAAAAGCTTATATATAAGGAGAAAATATGCAACACCAACTATCATGCGAACAAGTTATAGCACTTTTAACGTTTTATACAGAAGATAAATTAAGTAAAAAATTAGCACAATATGTACAAGAACATCTCGAAATTTGTCCTGAATGTATGGAAAAATATAAGCATTTAAAACAAATTTTAAATAAATACGTAAAAATTCCAAACGAAGAAAACAAACCTGTATATAATACCAAACAATATGAAACTTTTAAAAGTAACCTGTCTGCATACGTTGATAATGAATTAAACGATTTTGAAAATATTAAAATAAAAAAATTTGCAATTGCAAATCCTCTAGCAAGGCAAGATTTAGAAAACATATATACATTCAAAAAATTATTACATTCTTCTTTTGAACGTACTAAAAACGAATTGAAAACCGACTATTCCAAATCAATAACCCATCAAATTCAGCAAGAGAGCCTAACCGAAAACAATTTTGACCCGTTTTTAAAACTCTCAGCAGCATTTTTTATAATGGTAAGTTGTATCGTTTTTGGGATAATCAAAATACTATATTTTTAAAGAACCTGATGAATATTTATTTGCAGACATTTTCATATAGGCATCCATTGAAATACCACGAGGTGATTTCAATTCGACATTACCATCAACTTTATTCATTTTAGCAAGAGCTTGTTTTTGTTTCTTAGCAGCATATTGGTTTCTCAAAACAGGGGTTACAAGGTTACAAGAAATAATTGAACCTACTGTACTTGCGACAACATCTACACCATTTTTAAAACTTTTGTACTCATCTTTAATATCAGAAAAATTTGCCATATTTTCGATATTAAATCCGAGTTTTCCAATATGTTCGTTAGAATTTACGCCGTTTTTAGTCAAGAAATCTTTTACAGGTTTTGTTGTAATTTTACCTGTTGAAACGAGTTTTGAAGCAACGTTTTTGAATGAACTTGTAATAGCATAAAAAGATAAAATGTTTATCGCTGCATCTGCAATTTCTTGCGGAATTAAGAAAGTTTTTTGTTCCGGAGAAATTTTATCATTAAAAATTACGGCACTAACTTGTGCTAAAGATGACAAAATCCAACCTAAAACACCAGTATGAACAAGCATTTTACCAGGATTTTCACCATAATTTTTGTACATTACGGTTTTAAAATCAGAGAATAAACTAGCAGGTGATTTCATCGTTTATCCTCCTCTTTTTTTACAAGAGCATTTGTCAAAAATTTAGTCAGCGGAGCATCAATCAAAAAGTTTGTAAACATCATCACAACAAGCGCAACAACTGTACCCATTGCGTTTCTGTATTGCAAAAAAGCATCTGTAGTATTGTCCTTAATATTTTTTGGTGTAAAAATAGATTTCCATTTAGAAACATTTTTACCTTCAACTTGAGAAAGCGCTTTTATTCCTTTAATACAACCTTTTCGAATAAAATATCCGGTAAATGTACCTGCAACTATTTTTGCAATAGTTCTTGCAACAGAAACTTTTCGAGTTTTTTCGTCAACTCTTTTATTATTCGCATCAATAAACGGTTGTGACATTAAAGCTGATGCACCTAAAATTAAACGTTGTTCAGCAGATGAAATTTTTTCTCCGGTCTTTTTAATTCCATTAACCATTTTTTTGTCAGAATATACGGCTTCCGGTATTAAATCAAGTGCGCCCTGCTTAATTTCTCTGGCAGCGGTTGATGCACCTTTGTATATTGTGGAGTTTGTAATAAAATCTGTAATACCTGATATTGCCATATTTCTACACCCAAAAGTATAAAGATTGTAAAGCTTTATAATTGCCTAAAAATCGCAATATATTAATAAAGATTTACAATCTTATATAAAAAATTTTAAGAAATTTTAAAATTTTCTCAAACTACAGTTTTGCACCTTTTGGAACTACAGTTACTCCGTTTGGCGAAACATGAAAACCTCGTTTGATATCTTCTTCTTTGTTAAACCCAATTCTTGTATTTGCCGGAACTATAACGTTCTTATCAATAATCGCTTTTTTAATTCTTGAATGACGACCAATTTCAACATTTTCCATCAAAATACTTTCTGAAATTTGTGAGAAACTATTAACTTTAACTTTTGGCGACAAAACACATCTTGACAATCCGGCACCTGAAACAATACAACCTTCCGATACCATTGAGTTTGTTGCCATACCAACACGTTCACCTTCCTCCCAAATGAATTTTGCCGGAGGGTAGTTGTAATTAAATGTTCTTAATGGCCATGCTTGAGAATACAAATTTAATTCAGGATCGTAGTCCAACAAATCCATGTTAGCTTGCCAATAAGCATCAATACTACCGACATCCATCCAATAGCCACGTTCTCTATCGGACATTCCTGGAAATGCGTTGTCATTAAAATTATAAACATAGATACGTTTACCTTCATTCAACATCATCGGAATTACATTTTTACCAAAATCATGGTTTGAATTTTCAATTTTCTCATCTTCTTCCAAAGCTTTTAACAAACTATCTTTATTAAAAATATAATTTCCCATAGATGCCAAACACATATTTGGGTTTCCAGGAATTGATTTTGGAGCTGTTTGCGGTTTTTCAACAAAGTTTATTAATTTCCAATCGTCATCAACCTCAATAATTCCAAACTCATGTGCTTCTTCAATTGGAATTGGAATAGCCGAAATAGTCAAATCTGCATTTTTTTCTTTGTGATAATCCAACATTTGTGAAACATCCATTTTGTAAATATGGTCACCACCAAAAATACAAACATAGTCTGGATCTTCATCTGTAATATGAAAAACATTCTGATAAATTGCATCAGCAGTTCCTCTATACCAATCAGAACCTGTCCTCATTTGAGCAGGAGCTAAATCGACATATTGGTTCAAAAATGGTGACAAAGCCCATCCTCTAGTGATGTGTTTATTCAGCGAATCTGATTTGTATTGAGTTAAAACTTTAATCTTAAAAAATCCAGAATTAATAAAATTGTTTAATACAAAATCAATAATCCTGTATCTTCCACCGAATGGAACTGCAGGCTTTGCTCTATCCTTAGTCAAAGGATAAAGTCTTTTCCCTTCTCCGCCTGCCAAAATCATTACTAACGCATCATCTATTGACATGTTCGCCCCTCTTTCTATTCTGTATTCTAATTATACAAAAAGTTTGAAAAAAAAGCACTAACCCTAAATAACTATTTTTATTTGCATTTAGTTTTACCATGCCAAGACAAATCGTTACAATGCAAATAATCCATATTTCCATTATAAATTACCCAAGCAGTACACGCTCTACCTTGCTCCATTGCCCCTATTCCTTCTGAATTTTTTATATCACAATATTTCTCAAAACTTCTTTGGGTATCTTTTTCTGCTCCCATAGGTTGAATACCTGTTGGAGAAACATAAAAATTAAACCAATTAACACCCATTTTCGCATCCCTTTGTGGAGGTAAAAACACAAACAAATCTCCACATGCAACAATTGAATTTGAACAACCTAAATTAACCCAACCAACATTAACGTAAGTTCCATCAGCCAAAAAGAAACCAGTATCAGTATCAAAACTTGTGTATGTGTCGGATTTAAAATATCTTCCATCAAGAGCTTTAAAAGACCTAAATTCCAATTTATTTGGTTTGTCTAACTGTTTTACATATTGAGCTAATCTGTTGCGAAGAAGAATTTGACCAGAAGTTTCATATACTGCATTTCCATCTTCATCTGTTTTACCAGTGGAAGTTGTTGTTAACTCCCAGTCCTCAATATCTCCATATTCTTGGACTGCCATTGTAAAAGCTTGCGACAATATTGAATACGCTTTCTTAACCTGTGTAACACGAGCTTTTTCCCTATGCTCTTGAATTAAAGTTGGTAAAGTCATTGCCGCAACAACCCCAATTACCCCTAATGTTATTAAAACTTCTGCCAAAGTAAAACCTTTATATCTCATATCATCTCCTTGTGTTATAACATTATTATAACCTTTTACACAAAATATTTGCAATAATGGTTATAACATTGTTACAATATTAAGAAGGTTTTATGATTAGAAAAATAATACAAATCGGAAACAGCTGGGGAGTTATAATACCGCTTCCGATTTTAAATTTGTTAAAAATCAATCCTGTAAAAGACAAATTAGAATTTTCTGTTGAAAAGGATTGTATAATTATAAAAAGGGCTAAAAACTAGTGACACCCTTCACATCCGCCACATGAACCGCCACATCCGCCCGATGTTAAGAAATCAGAAAAATCAAATACTTCATCTTTCAAAACTTTATCAATAACTATAGGATAAAGCATTCCTTCTAATTTATAAATATTTTCTTCAAATTCATCAAAATGTGTTAAATTTTCAATCAAAATAGGATATTGAGCAATAATTTCATCTCTTTCAATATCTTCAGTCAATTTATGCACCGTAACGCCAGAAACCTTCACTCCAGCCATAAAAGCTCTACTTATCTCATCAGCTCCTCTAAACGCAGGGAGTAAAGAGCCATGAATATTAATAAATTTGTTTGTTTCAAAAACTTCTTTTTGTAAAACTTTTCTATAATCACAAACGGCAACCAAATCAACATCATGTGATGAAAAATATTCTACATTAATTTCATACGGTAATAATTTTGTATTTTCATTTAATTCTTTAGCTTTTTTGAAAAATTCACAATGCTCATCATCAGACAAACAAGTTATTTCAACATCTTTACCATTAAAATATTTCAAAATATCTTCTAAAACACAACTTTTTGCAGAACCTAAAATCGCTAATTTTTTCATAATTTTCTCCCCTATTTTTACATTTATTATAATAGCAAAAAAATTTTTATTTGTATTTAGTATAAACATATGGAAATTCAAAACAAAGTATCATTCGGAACAAAATTTAGAACAGTTAATATATTAGAAACAACAACATTAAGATGTATTGAAAGCGACTCTGTCGCTGATTTAAAACCGGTAATTGATAACCTTTGGCCTAAAAAAATTAAAAGCACAGGTTGGCGAGGTTACAGATATTTTTTGTCAGAAATTGGAAAACAAATAACTGACAAATATCCTGAAATTGCAGAAGCTACAGAGAATATGAAAAATTTTATTACACACAATCCAAATGCTAAAAAATTAGATTTGCAGCAACATTCCAAATCTATAATTAAGACATTAGGTGACGAAATAGATATAACATTATAAAAAAAGACCGCAATTAATACGGTCTTTTTTTTAATTAAAGAATTGTTATTTAGTTGCAAAGAGCTAACAGAATACCTGCAGCAACCGCAGAACCGATTACACCTGCAACATTTGGTCCCATTGCATGCATTAACAAATAGTTTTGTGGGTTAGCCTCTAACCCAACCTTATTTGCAACTCTGGCTGCCATCGGAACGGCTGAAACTCCGGCAGCACCAATCAATGGATTTATTTTGTTTTTAGAGAACAAATTCATTATTTTAGCAAAAATAACACCTGCTGCAGTTGCAAATGAAAATGCCAAAATTCCTAAAATCAAAATAAATAAAGTTTGCAACGTTAAAAATTGTTCTGCAGACAATTTTGAACCAACAGAAAGTCCTAAAAATATCGTTACAATATTGATTAACGCATTTTGCATAGTATCAGAAAGTCTTTCAACAACCCCACATTCTTTACAAAGATTCCCAAAAGTTAAAGCTCCAACTAACGGACAGGCATCAGGTAAAAAGATTATGCAAAGCCCTAATACAACAAGAGGGAACACAATTTTTTCACGTTTTGTAACTTCTCGCAACTGTGTCATTTGAATTTCTCTTTCAGCCTTAGTTGTGAAAAATTTCATAATAGGTGGTTGAATTACCGGAACTAATGCCATATAAGAATATGCAGCAACTGCAATTGCACCCAATAACTCAGGAGCGAGCTTTGAAGTTACATAAATTGAAGTAGGTCCATCTGCGCCTCCAATAATACCAATTGCACCTGATTGTGGCAATGTAAAACCAAATATACACAAAGCTAAAAGTAATGCTCCAAATATACCGAATTGCGCAGCACCACCTAAAAGTGCAGTTTTAGGGTTTGCAATCAACGGGCCGAAATCTGTCATTGCACCAACACCCATAAAAATAATTAATGGGAACAAGCCTTGATGAATACCAAATTCATAAATAATTCCTAAAAAGCCATTTGGTTCGGCAATTCCAGCAACAGGAATATTAGATAATAATCCGCCAAAAGCTATCGGGACTAGCAACAACGGTTCAAATTGTTTTTTAATTCCTAACCACAACAAGAACAAGCAAACTAATATCATAATCGGAGAGCCGAATTGATGTAAAAATTGTTCAAAACCGTTTGTAATATTCGGATCAACAGGCTGAATAAAGTTTGCAATACCTGTAGATTGCCATAATTTATATAAACTGTCTACTAAATTCATTCTTTATTTCTCCTATTTTAACCGATAGTTACCAATGTATCACCAGTTTTAACTTTATCACCAGCCTCTATATCGACCTCTTTAATTGCTCCTGACAATGGGGACTTAATTTCAGTTTCCATTTTCATAGCCTCAACTACAGCAATCACATCGCCTTCTGCGACACTATCACCAACAGAAACATTCACCCTCAAAACAGTTCCAGGTAACGCCGCTTTTACCGGTTGACCAACACCAACTGAACCGGATGATTTGTCAATACCTGTTTTGACGTCAAAATCATAAGTTTTTCCGTTAACAACAGCTTTTTTACCATCCAACTCAATACCGTATTTTTTACCATTAACAGTAACAGTAAATTCTTTTTCATTGTTATCAATAGCGGGTTCAGCTTCGCTCTTTTCACATTTTCTTACCCCAATTGTACCTTTACCTTGTAAGAACAAAATACCTTTTTCTTTACAAGCTGCAGAAATAAATATATTTTCATCATTTACAGGTAAGCCGGCATCTTCAAGACGTTTTGTAGCAGCTGCAATACCTTTGGTTTCATCTTTGTCATTAATATCAACAACTTTTTCGGTAGTTGGTTCTAAACCTAATTGCTCAGATGCAATTTTCACAACTTCAGCATCAGGTTCACAAGGAGTTTTCCCAAAATATCCAAGAACCATTTTTCCGTAACCATCCGCAATTTTTGCCCATTTGCCATGCATAACATTGTTAAATGCTTGTTGGAAATAGAATTGAGAAACCGGAGTAACAGATGTTCCAAAACCACCTTTTTCTACAACTTCCTTCATGGCTGCAACAATTTCAGGATATCTATCCATCAAATTATTATCTCTCAACATTTGAGTATTAGCAGTTAAAGCACCTCCAGGAAGTGGAGATTGAATTATCATCGGATTTACTGCTAAAGCTTCAGGAGGCAAGAAGTAATCTTTCATACATTCTTTAAAAATTTCTTCTGTTTCAAGAATTTTTTCAATATCTAAGCCTAAATCGTATTCAGTACCTTTCAAAGCATGCCACATTGAAACAATGTCAGGCTGAGCAGTTCCACCCGAAACAGGTTTCATAGACAAATCAATTCCATCTGCTCCACCATCAAGAGCTGCCAAATATGCAGCCAAACCTGTTCCTGCAGTTTCATGTGAGTGGAAACGAATATGAGCATCAGCACCCAAAATTTCTCTTGCTTTTTTAATTGTTTCATAAACTTTTCTAGGATTTGAAGTTCCTGACGCATCTTTATAAGCAAGACTGTCAAACGGAATTCCTGCATCAAGAATATTTCTCAATACTCTTTCGTAAAACGCTGCATCATGCGCTCCTTGACAACCAATAGGAAGTTCCATCATAGTAATTGTAACTTCATGGTTCAATCCATTATCTTTAATACATTGACCTGAATAAATCAAATTATTAACATCGTTCAAGGCATCAAAGTTTCTAACTGTAGTAACCCCATGCTTTTTAAACATTCTGGCATGGAGATTAATAATATCACGTGGTTGAGAATCAAGACCTACAACGTTAACCCCTCTTGCTAAACTTTGCAAATTAACATCTGGTCCTACAGCCGCTCTGATTTTATCCATCGTTTCAAAAGCATTTTCTCTGCAATAAAAAATTGGAGATTGAAATCTCGCACCACCAGCAACTTCAAAATGTCTAATACCGGCATCAACTGCAGCTTTTATAGCGGGAATAAAATCCTCAACAAACACTCTTGCGCCATAAACTGATTGAAAACCATCTCTAAAAGATGTATCCATTACTTTAATTTGTTTTTTACCCATATATTTACCCTTCCTAAACTTATTTTCTAGCCATAATAGCTGCTAATGCAACTGCAATTGCTTCATCATCATTTGAAACCACTTTTTTTACAGCTTTTTGAACTGTTTCAACTTTCTCTGGAAAAATTTTGTTTAAATACAAAACTATCGTTGACATTATGCGCATAGAGCCAATAAGTACGCACAAAAAGAGCAAAACAGTCCCCATTCCTATTCCCATAAGAGTAAAGCCTAAAATCCAATTTTCAACACTCATAAAATATCTCCCATTGTTAATATAAACTCATCATTATTCTTTTCAATTACAAGTTCTCCATTATCATTAATTGTCTTTGCAATACCTGATTTTTTGTCATTGAAAACTTTGACAGAAATCTCTTTCCCTAAAAAATTACATCTTTCAATATATTCTTTTTTTATCATAAGAAAGCCTTGTTTGAGAAATTCTTCATAGTTCTTAAAAAATTCATTCAGCAATTTTTCTGTGAACAAATTTTTATCTACATATTCTCTTTCCAACTCAATATTTAAAGCAGTTGCAACTTTTTCTTTAATTTGTTTTAAATCACCCTTATCAGCGTTCAAGTTAACCCCAATACCGAGAACCAAACCTTTAAAATTAGTTCCTTGCATAACTGTTTCGCACAAAATACCGGAGATTTTAGCATCATTAACCAAGACATCATTAGGCCATTTGATTTTCGGAGATAAACCGTATTCTTCCAATATCTTTGTTACTACAACAGACAAATATTGAGTTAAATTCGCATAAACTTCTTCAAATGAATTTGAAGGTTTAAGAACAATTGTCATGAATAAATTACCTTCTCCTAAATCAACCCATTTTCTGTCAAACCTTCCTCTACCGGATGTTTGCGAAATTGCAATAATTACAGTTTTATCTTCAAAACTATCCAGATTTTCTTTAGCATAAAGGTTGGTAGAACTTACTTCTTCCAATTGAATAATATTCATTTTATCCCCTAACATATAATTTATATTACTATACTAACCTAAACAAAAAAAATTTGCGATTTTTTTTTTACGAGTTAAAATTAAGTCACAAGGGAGAGAAAACATGGAACATTGGATTTACACATTAAAGATTTTAGGACATGCTATATCTTTAAATCTGGATACAATTTTTACAATGTGGTTTGCGATGCTTGTTGTAATCATATTTGCATTACTTGCTACCAGACATTTATCAATAATTCCCGGAAAACTTCAAGCAATATCTGAAAGCATCATGAAATTTTTCTACGGAACACTTGATACAATGGTTGCAAATGACAACAGACGACATATTCCATTGGTTGCATCATTGTTTTTGTTTATTATAACTGCAAACTTGATGGGGCAACTTCCCCTAAGAATAATCAATTTAAAAAACGGTGCAGAGCTTGCTTCACCTACTAACGATATTAACCTAACAGCTGCAATGGCTATTATTGTATTAATATATTACGTTACAATGGGAATTAAAGCTAAAGGTGCAAAGTTTTTCTTGCACGAAATAAGCTTTACAGGGATTGTTATGGCATTAGTTGAGATACTGGAAATGGTTACAAGACCTCTAAGTTTGGCAATCCGACTTTTTGCAAACGTATTTGCGGGAGAAATCCTCGTATCAATAGCATTGGGTGGTTTGGCATATTTTTTGCCACTTCCGATTATGTTATTTGAAATATTGGTTGCATTTATTCAGGCAACAGTATTTATGATGTTGACGATTGCTTATATTGGCTCGGCAACAGGAGAAGAACACTAAACATTATAGTTATAAATAAAAAGGAGAAAATTATGGTAGACACAGCTACAGTTTCACAAATGGCACACTTAGGTGCAGGTATTGCAATCGGTTTTGGTGCAGTTGGCGCAGGACTTGGTATTGGTTTTGCAACAAAAGGCTTGATGGATGCAGTTTCAAGACAACCAGAAGTTGCAAGTAAAGCATTTGGTTTCTTCTTACTAGGTGCAGCTTTATCAGAAGCTTGTGCATTGTACGCATTCGTAATCGCATTTATGTTGTTAGGAAAATAGGTAGCTAGGCGACTAGAAAGCTAAGTGGCTAACAGTAAAAAGGTAAGAGCAATGACTAGCGTTTAACTCTCAAAATCATACCTATATTTACACAAAGGAGAAAATTGGGAGCAAGCGTTTAAGAAATTGAAGGTAAAAAAATGGAATTTAACGCAACATTTTTAGTATCAGT
Organism: Candidatus Melainabacteria bacterium MEL.A1; assembly: GCA_001765415.1. GTDB lineage: Bacteria > Cyanobacteriota > Vampirovibrionia > Gastranaerophilales > Gastranaerophilaceae > Stercorousia. The sequence continues at coordinate 188,099 of CP017245.1, read as the reverse complement.
AATAAGTTTTATAATATTCACTATTATTATGAACAAAATATTTTATAAGCCATTGGAAAATGTCATGGATGAACGTCAAAAATTCATCGATGATGCAAAGTCTGATGCGCTAAATTCTAATAATAGAGCAGATGCAATATTAAAAGAAAAAGAGGATAGATTGAACAAATCTGCATCTGATTCAAAAAAACTTGTTGCAGATAAGATAAATGCAGCAAATGAAAATTCTAAAACTTTAACAGACAATGCGAAACAAAAATCTCAAGATGAAATATCTTCTGCCAAATCAAATCTTCAAAATGAGGCACTACAGACATCAGAAGAACTCAAATCAAAAGTAAAAGACTTGGCAGAAGTAATATCATCAAAAGTTCTAGGAATAGAAACACATATTGAAAATTCAGACAATGAACTTGTAAACAGGATACTTAACTAATGAACGAATTGGCAAATTTTTGGAATATCATAGTAGAATCAAACACATTTAATTTTGCAGTATTACTTGTAATTTTTGCAGTATTGTACAAAAAAATGAATGTGGCAGATGGGATTGAAAAAATAAAACAAGGCATTATTAATTCCATTAATAGCGCAAAAGAGGAACAAAAATGTGCTAAAAATAAATTAAAAGATGCAAAAAAATCTATCGAAAATATTGATAGTGATATTGCAAAACAATTGGAAGATGCGGTTCAAAGAGGTGAGGGCTTGGCTAATCAAATTCTTGCCAATACAGAAGAAAAAGTTCAGTTAATTGAAAAGAATGTAAAAAGAGTTATCAATGCGGAAGAAAAAACTTTGTCAGCAAAAATGACTGAAAAAACATTGAATGCCTCAATTGAACTTGCGAAAAAACACATAATTTCAACTCTTGAAAACAATCAAGATTTACATAACAAGTTTATTGACGAAAGTATTGAAAACATAGACAGGATGTAACTTATGAGTACAAGTAATAAAATTTCAACATCAGCACAAAATTATGCAGACTCATTAATCAAAGTCGGGCAAGATGGCATAATGACATACGATGCCATTCTTACAGACTTAAATACTATTAGAGAAATTACATCAAGTTCACAAGAATTAATTGATGTGATGGAAAGTCCTGCTATTTCTGTTAATACGAAAGATGAAATTATTAATAATGTATTTTCAAACCAAATCAATGAAAAACTTATTAATTTTTTAAAAGTTTTGATTGATAAAAAAAGATTTTATGAACTGAATGAAATAATTGAAGCTTATTCTAATAAAGTAGATGAAATTCATAATATAAAAAGAGTTGAAGTTGTTTCAGCAGTAGAAGTTTCAGATAATCGCAAGCAAAGGTTAATCGAAAAACTTCAAAGTAAGTTGAATAAAACTATTATTGCAAATTGGACAATTAACCCAAATATTATTGGCGGACTTGTTATAAAAATCGATGATGATATCATTGATAGCAGTCTAAAAAATAAATTAGAAAATTTAAGTAAAAATATAATATAGAGAGGAAATTATGGCACTTATTAAACCAGATGAAATTAGTTCTATAATTAAAAGCAAAATCGAAAACTATGATCTTCAAACGGAAGTATCAAATACTGGTACTGTAATTGAAGTTGGTGACGGTATTGCAAGAGTTTACGGGCTAAGAAACGTTATGTCAAATGAGCTTGTAACATTTGAAGACGGTAAAAACACTCTTGGAATTACAATGAACCTTGATGAAGATAATGTTGGTATTGTAATTTTGGGAGAATACACTCAAATTAAAGAAGGTATGACAGTTAAAACAACAGGCAGAATTGCATCAGTTCCGGTAGGAGATGCTCTAATCGGAAGAATTGTTGACCCAACTGGTAAACCAATTGACGGCAAAGGAGAAATCGATTCTGACAAAACAAGACCAATTGAAAGAGTTGCTCCTGGTATTGTTGCAAGAAAATCTGTACACCAACCTTTACAAACAGGTTTAACTGCGATTGATGCTCTTACTCCAATCGGTAGAGGTCAACGTGAGTTGATTATTGGTGATAGACAAACCGGTAAAACTGCTATTGCACTTGATACAATCATCAATCAAAAAGGTCAAAATGTAATTTGTATTTATGTTGCAATTGGTCAAAAAGCTTCAACAGTTGCTCAAATTGCTAAAACATTGGAAGAACACGGTGCAATGGAATATTCAATCATTGTTTCTGCAACTGCCAATGAAGCTGCTCCATTGCAATATATCGCACCATTTGCTGGTGTTGCAATTGGTGAAGAATTTATGGAACAAGGCAAAGATGTATTAATTATATATGATGATTTGTCTAAACACGCTCAGGCTTACCGTGCAATGAGTTTGCTATTAAAAAGACCACCAGGACGTGAGGCTTATCCTGGAGATGTATTCTATCTTCACTCAAGATTGCTGGAACGTGCAGTTAAATTGAATGATGAATTAGGCGGCGGAAGTATCACTGCATTACCTATCATTGAAACTCAAGCAGGTGACGTATCTGCATATATTCCAACCAACGTAATTTCAATTACTGATGGACAGATTTTCTTGGAATCTAACTTGTTTAACTCAGGTGTAAGACCGGCTATTAACGCAGGTATTTCAGTATCTCGTGTTGGTGGTGCTGCTCAAACTAAAGGGATTAAACAAGTTGCAGGTCAATTAAGACTTGATTTGGCTCAATACAACGAACTTGCAGCATTTGCTCAGTTTGCATCAGATCTTGACGCATCAACTAAAAACCAATTGTTAAGAGGTGAAAAACTTACAGAAGTATTGAAACAACCTCAATACAATCCTTTAAGCGTTGCAGAACAAATTACAATCTTGTTCGCAGCCAACGAAGGTATTTTGGATGATATCCAAAATACTGATGTTGCAAAGTTTAAAAAAGAATGGTTCGCATATTTGAATACAAATTTAGGTGAATTGAAAAATAAACTTAATGATGGTGCAAAACTTGAAGATACTGATAAAGCTGCATTAAAAGATGCTTTAGAAAAATTCAAGAAAACATTCTAAAAACAGCTTGGGATTAATTTCCCAATGCTGATTTTACACACAAAAGGTAAAAGATGACAAACTTAAAAGATATTAAAAACAGAATACAAAGTGTTCAAAGTACGCAAAAAATTACCCGTGCAATGAAAATGGTTGCAGCTGCAAAGGTTAAAAAGGCTGAGAATACAGTAAAAGCCTCTAGACCTTTCACTGCTGAACTTAGTTCAATGTTCAAGAAACTTCTTGCTTCTGTTGGCACATACAGTTCTCAAAGTCTTAAAATCAAATCAGCAATTGACAATTATCCAGAGCTTTTGCAGGTTAGAGAAATTAAGACAGTAGGTTTACTTGTTATAACGTCAAACAAGGGACTTGCCGGAGCTTATAATGCCAATGTTGTAAGAAAAGCTTTGCAAACAATTAAAGAATACGAAACTCAAGGAATTAAAACTGTTATTTATATAGTTGGTCAAAAGGGTATTTCAACTTTAAAAAGAAAATGCAAAGATTTAAACTGCGAAATTTCAAAAACATATTTGAGTATTGCTAATGAGCCGACTGGTGAAGGTGCAAAGATTGTAATAGAAGATATCGCAGAAGATTTTGTTTCTCAAAAAATTGACAAGATTGAAGTTATTACAACTCGTTTCAAAAATATGATGAGTTATTTCGTTGAAAATTGGACCATTCTACCACTTAAAGGGTTGAATGATGATCACGAAAGAATTACAGACAATATTATTGAACCATTGATGGAATTTACACCTGATATGCACAATATTTTGCAGAAAATTGTTCCAATGTACATGACAAATATTTTGTATCAATCATTATTAGAAGCGCAAGCAAGCGAATTGGCAAGTAGAATGACTGCAATGTCTGCGGCTACAACTAACGCCGAAAAAATGATTAAGGAATTGTCTGTTCAATACAACAAAACAAGACAGTTTGCAATTACACAAGAAATTATTGAAGTAGTTTCCGGTGCAAACGCACAGTTGGGTTAGTTATTTTTTTAATATAAGATATAAAAAAGACTTTCTTTAAAATAGAAAGTCTTTTTTACTTTAATGGAATTAATTTATCTAACGACACATCAAGAGCCTGAGCAATACAGACAACTACATGAATTGTTGGACAAACTTTTTCATTTTCAATCCTGTACAAATGTTGGGGAGTAATATCTGCCTGTTCCGCCAAATACTCTTGAGAATATTTTTTTCTTGCACGTTCAACTCGAATATTTTCTGCAAGAATTTTTAGTGTTTCTTTCTTATCCATAATATATTATTGTACAGTTATTGACTAAAAAATTTTACTTCATATAATTTTAATATATAAACACATGTGTTTATATGAAAACTTATATGAGGATAAAATATGGTAAATTTGTTTTTGAGTGAGAGGAATAAAGATTTGAGAAATAATAATAAAAGATTGCGCAACAAGTGCGCAATGACATGTAATTTGTTCCCTCACCCACTTGGGGAGAGGGTTAGGGAGAGGGGCTACTTAGCTGCTTCGCTTCCTAGCAACCTAGCTGCTTTTACACTCGCAGAAGTCTTAATCACTCTCGGCATTATTGGTGTTGTTGCAGCAATAACAATGCCAACTCTTATCAATAATTATCAGAAAAAGGCGGCTGTCACTGCAGCAAAAAAGGCTTATTCAACATTAAGTCAGGCTTACACTCAACTTGTTAATGATAATGGAGAGGGGTTATCCGTCTGTAGTATTAATAATTCAGAGTGCTTGGGAAAATTATTTGCGCCATATTTAAAATCTTTAAACGGTAATGGAAAACTCTATACACCATCATCAGAAAAAGCCGAGGGATGTTGGGAAGATAACGATATTGGGATGGTAAATGAAACTCATTATTGTTTTTCTGCAGTTGATGGAATTTCTTACGACTTTGATATGGAATATCAAGAAGCAAATAAAAAACAGGCTCTTATTTATGTCGATATAAATGGATTAAAAAGACCAAATAAATTTGGCAAAGATAGATTTGCTTTTATTGTTTTAAATTCCACACTTCTTCCAGCCAAAGACTTTTTGGGTCAAGATTATTATACTTCAGCTACAACTTGCGATGATGGGAAAGCTGCTAATAACGGAAGCACAGCATATTCAAATGCAGGTTGTGCGTACAAATACATATATGAAGAATAATTACTTGCATCCTACATCATCTTTATCTATTTTTCCGTCAAAATTATTATCTATACCATCTGAACATGAACCGATTGAGTATTTTCCTTCAGCTCTTACACTATGTTGTAAATATCTTGCAGGAATTTTTTTCCACAAATATTCAAAAAATCCCTTATAAAATTTTGAAAGTGGCATATCCTCTATAATCAAAACATTCTCATCATTCTTATTTTCGCCACTATTTGTAAAATTCATTGAGCCTGCAACAATATATTTATCGTCAACAATTATACTCTTTGAATGTAATTTTCCTGCGTAGTTTTCAACTTTTACAGGAACTCCGGCTCCCCTCAATTCCTTTACTTTACTTTTCTTTGAATAAACATTTGTAGCATCAATAATAATTTTTACATCTACTCCTCTTTTTTTTGCATTTATCAATTCTTTTGCAAACTCATCATGAGTAATCGTAAAGGCAGGAACGTAGATATATTTTTTAGAATTTTTGATAAGCGGAACAATATTGTTAGTTATAATTTTATCTTTAGGAGAAAATAACGGTGTAATTTTTGTTTTACCTAAAACAACTGTGTTATGTGAAATTTGAGATTTAGAATTGTGGAATTTCCCATTCAACATTTGATTAAATTCTTTTTCATAAATATTGGCAATTTCTTTTGAGTTAATAAAGAAAACACAATTAGAATTAAAGCCAGAAAAACCAGTTTTGGCGAAATTCATAGAACCTGTTATTATAGATGAATTATCAAAAATCATAAATTTGTCATGCATCAAGATTTTTGGAGAATCGGTCGATTTTTCACTAGCAATTTTTACAAACTCTTTCAAATTCGGATAATATGCCTTTGTACTAGTGTCGTAAACAATCCTTATTTTTACACCTCTTGATTTCGCTCTAATTAATGCGTTATAGATTACAGGATTGTCATCCCAACCGTATAGAACTATATCAATTGAAGATTTTGATTTGTTGATTTGATTTAAAACTTCATGACAAACATCGGTATTACAAGAATTGTTCGGCTTTAATGTTGTTGTCATATCAGTCAAATACATTTTTACGCTGCCATTTGAGATAGTTAGAGGATAATTGGGAATTACATTCTTATTAAATTTTGTTTTATTAAATTTTTGATATTTGGATTTTTGAATATGGCAGAATTTACACGGTTTTGCACCATCAGGCTTTTGTTTTGCAGGTATAACAATTGTATCATGCGCAGAAAGACCATATTTACAGTCCAATGTGTGATATTTATTACTTTTATGATTTAATATAATCAAATTTAACTTGCGAGCTTTAGATAACTGCGATTGATATGATTGAGTAAAATTCCCTTTATCATCAAAACCTAAGCCAGAATTTTTCAACTTTTTGCTATATAACTCATTATCAACAACAATTTCAGCATATTTACAACTTGGAGTAGTTTTTCCAATATATTGTAATTTTACAGACTTCCCGCTCAAATTGTTTTCCGCAAAAATATCCGTTAAATATCCTAACTTTATTGCCTCCGAATGAGTTAGTTTCAAAACTTTTTCTAATTCTGTTTGAGATTGAGATAAATCAGATGTAAAAACTTTTAAATTCGGAACACAAATAATTTCTCCATCATCAAGAATATTATTTCCGTTCAAATCAACTTCAATTTGTGCAGGATTTATTATCCCAATTACTTTCTTTTCGGATTTTCTATAAAACTCAAATCCCGTAAAAGCGACAAATATCCCTATTATTAAAACAATTGAACATATTTTATTTAAGCGCATATTCTTTTTTATAATTTGTTAACTCAAAACCAAGTCTTGAAATTTTATCTTTCAACTCCTTATTTTGAGTAATTAAAAACTCCGTATAATGTTGATTTTTATTAGAAGTTGCGTAATGGCAAGGGTGAATTAGAGCTTCTGCCACACAATCACTTTCCAACGCTTTTAAGCCGTATTCTATAGTTAAATTATCCATCAAACCGGTATAGCCCACCCCAATTAAGAAATCATTTGTCAACAAACCGTATTCCTTAGCTACCGGCAAATTTTTTGAAGTAAAATAATTTAACAAAAGAATTTTCAAAATATTTGGTGGATATTTAAAATTACAATGTTTTTTTAAACTAGGAACAAAATACATTTCTTCATGCTGAGTTCTAATATATGGAATATTGTATTCTTTCGCCAATCTTGCAACTATTTTGAAAATATTTGGAATAGCATGGGTATGAACATGCGAGTCTATATGATCAACTTTGGTATAATTCATAACAGTTTCAATTTGTGTTCTAAATTCAAATTCAACCTGTTCTAAGAACTTCGGATCATTTGACATCAACATCAACTGTCCATATCCTTTGTTAAATTTTCCTTTTTTATTAGTTAGCATCGGAGCTTTAGTTAAAGAACGACCTTCAATAATATTGAGGTGAACACCAATCCCCAAATTTGGACATTCCGGAATAATCTCATTTACCGCAGCATTAAAGGCTTTTCCATTAGCGCACAAACTTGCACTTGTCAAAAATCCTCTGTGATATCCATCAAGTACTGCTCTATTGAATGCCTTTGACATTCCAAAATCATCTGCGTTTAAAATAAATTTTTTGCTAACCATTTGCTAATAAATCCTTGCTTTAATAATAAATATATTATAATATAAAAGAGCCGATTTTGGCAAATTGGAGAGAGAAATTATGGATAAACCGACATTAGCAATAATTATTCCTTGTTATAATGAAGAACTGTGCGTAAAAACAACCGTTACAACTTTATTAAATTTATTAGATAAACTGATTGAAAAAGGGAAAATAAAACCTAATAGCTATTTATATCTGGTTGATGACGGCTCAAAAGATAAAACTTGGAGCATAATAGTTTCTCTTAATCAAGCAGATAAAAGAGTTAAAGCTCTAAAATTCATTCGAAATTTCGGCAACCAAAAAGCCCTTATTGCTGGATTAGAAGGAGTTAGAGGTATTGGTTGCGATTGTGCGGTTTCTATAGATGCAGATTTACAACAGGATGAAAACTCTATTGAAGAATTTATCGATGAATATATGAAAGGTGCTGACATCGTTTCAGGGATTAGAAACGACAGAAAAACAGATTCATTCTTCAAAAAATTTACCGCATTAGCATTCTACAAAACAATGAATATCTTAGGAGCAAAAATTCCTCCAAATCACTCAGATTACAGATTAGTAAGCAAAAAGGCTCTCGATATTATGGAACTTTATCCTGAAAAATACTTATTTTTAAGAGGTTTCTTCAACGAGGTAGGGTTAAAAACATCCTTTGTTCATTTTAATGTAAAACCAAGAATGGCAGGACAATCAAAATTCAATTTTGTTTCTCTTATGGGATTGGCATTAAACGGAATTACATCATATAGTATTGTTCCACTTAGATTTGTAACAGTTTTAGGATTTTTCATGGCACTATTTGGTTTTTTGGTTGGAGTTGAAACAGTTATAGAAAAAATCTTTTGGCACAACTCTCCAAACGGTTGGGCAACAACAATTATTTTGTTGTGTGTATTTGGAGGAATACAATTGTTCTGTTTAGGATTAATTGGAGAATACGTAGGTCAAGTTTATAGAGAAGTCAAGGGAAGACCTCGCTATATAAAAGATATTGAACTCAAATAGATTACAACTTAAACCATTATGAATTATGGTTAATCAACAGAAATAAAAAAGCCGTACCACTGTCTATCGAATTTGTTAAACAAAATTTCAAAATACACTACCTCTTTTTACAAATATGATACCCGCAAAGATTGCCTTAGTGCTGCTATGTTTCCATCCTGACACGGTTCGGCAGATTACGCCACCATAAGTATAAACCTCAACAATAACATATTTATCAAAGTTATTTTTCAAACCCTCACAACAGGCTCTGCACCTCGCATTAACTTCGAGTCGAGGGATTGCAATTCCCCGTGGAGTACGGCTTGTCTTTAATATAACAGAAAATATTTTAAATATCAAATCTTTTTAATTTAATATTTTAAGGAGTTTATCAATCTTGCTAAAAGCTCAAAAATATGTTATATTGTTCATACAAAACATATCAAACAGGTGGAATATGAAATTAAATAAAAGATTAGTTACATTAGGCTTAATAATATTAGTTTTATCAATCGCATTAAAATTTATATGGACCGGACTAAAACAAATTAAAGTTGATGATTTTCATGCAGCTGCAGTTATATTCTTAATTGATTCTTCTGCTTCAAACCAAAATCAACTACCGGAGCAGAAAAAAACATTAAGACAAATTTGCAATTTGCTAGATCCTGAAGATCAAATTAAAATTTTAAGAGTTTCAGAGGATGCTTATTTAATCTATGAAGGCAGTCCAATGAACGGTAGCACTATTACAAAATCAATGGACGCATTTACAAAATATGATAAAAAAGATTATGGCACAGCATATGGAATAGGATTGAAAAAGGCATTTTCCCACGCTTTGACTATGAAAAAAGATGGCTATGTTCCGGCAATTGTTGTTATTGGCGATCTTGAAAACGAAGGAGCTATCGAAAAACAAATCAACTGGAACACACTTCCATCAAATGTTCAAAACGTAAAAAAATACGCTCCAGATATTTCTATGATGTTTTTGGATGCACATCCGGCAAAATTAGATTTAGTAAAAGAAAAATTAACACCTGTTTTAGGAGAAGACCATTTGATTGTTTCCCCAAAACAAAACATAGATAAATCAATTAGGAAATTTCTTCACGCAATCGGAAGATAAAATTTGAGAGGATAAGAATGACTATAGTAATTTCAACATCACAAGGTGAAAAAGTTTTTAATAAAGACGTTATAACTGTAGGTACAAACCCTAACTGTGACGTTATCTTAAATACAGGTTATGATATTCTATTGACTTTGGAATACAGAGCGAACGAAAACAAATGTTCAATTATCAACACTTTTAAAAGTGATAAGGTTCTTTTCAAAGGTCAACCAATAAAAAAAGTCGATGTTTCTAATGTTTGCAAGATTATGTTTGGTGGCTCTGACGAATTTTTGGGAGTTCGAGTAATCGCTGATGCTCCCGCACATCAAGCCAAAACAATTACTTCAATCGGGAAAGAAGACTTAACCGAAGAAGATATTAAAGGTTTATACGGAAAAGATGTTAATGCAGTAACTAAAGTTAAATTAGAAAAACAAAAAGAAGATTTGGAAGATGCTCGTGTTGCTATTATCAAACAAGTTGCATTCCATATCAATGATTTAAAACAAAAACTTTCAACTAACTCAAAAACAAGCATATTCTTGCACATCGCAATGTTTTTCAGTTCAATGATTTGTGCGTTTGGCGTTTCAAATTATTTAATGGGATTAGAAATCAAAGAATCTGCAAACTTTTTACATTTACCGACAAACATCAAAGTTTGGGGAATTTATACAATTTTGATTTATGGAATTTGTTTGTTGCTAAAACAAGGAATTTATTTATATTTGCAAAGCAATATCCAAAAAGAAATGTCAAAATCCGCAAAACTTGGACAAAGTTTTATGTTGATATTTTCATTAATTTTTGTGCTTGCAATTTATGTCGTAAACCTTATTTATTATATGAACTTAAACGACTTTATGACATTTGCTATATTTATTTCATTCTTCTTCTCTGGAATTTTAGCAGTCCTTGCAATTTCTTGCGGATACTTCAAGTGCAACGGCACAGAATGGTCAATGACTTTAGACAAATACGAGTATCGAGAAGATTTTGAAAGCGTTATAAAAACGTACAGACAGTGGATTGAAAGATATATCAACAGCTTGAGTAATTCAAAATTACAATATATCAAAGACAAAATGTTCAATCTTCAGCTAAAATCAGTCGGCGAAACATTTGTAGGAATTTTGACTGCTCCATTTTTGGCTTATGGTGTTTCAAACACTTTAGCAATGTGCTTCCCTGAAGCTGCAGGCTGGGTAAGAATTTCTGGATTGAGAATTAGCCCTGTATTCTTAACTTTGGCAACATTTATGATTATTTTTGCGTTTTTCTCTTTTGTAAACGCATTTTTCTGTACTAAAAAAGTTCAAGGTTCACAAGTTATAAAACAAGATGGATTTTCAGATTACCAACATCACGGAGTTACTATTTACGGACTTGAAGGTGTTCGCAGACTTAACTCTGAAAAAAATCGTTCTTTAACCATAGGTTGTGCAATTATTTTCATTGAATTTGCAATGAACGTATCATACTTTATGACTGAAATCGGTGGAGATATGCAAGGTATCGGCTTAAGCTTGGTTGCTGCATTAGTTCCGACTGCATTGCTACTTGCAGAAACATTAATGTTGAGTCAAACAAAATTTGACATTTACGCTTGTGACGAATTACTTGCTAAAGTAGACAAAGATTAATTATGGATATACTAAAAGTTTTAGTAATAATTGCATTTGTAGTCGTTACAATTTGTACGATATCAATACATCCATCAATTCACCAACCAATGATAATTGAGGATGCAGATTTTAAGCTGACCAGAATTTCTGACACACTTGTATCTGAAAAATATACTTCCGCTCCTATTGAAACAACTACACAAAATTCAAAAATAATCCAATTAGAACAACCAAATTCAAACACTACTCAACAAATAAACCGACAGGTTATAAACGTAGCTCCACAACAAACAGATGTGAATACGCAAGTTCCACAAAGTCAAACACAAACAAGATACGTTCAATCTCAAAACACTGAACCACAAAGGCAACGTATAAAAACAATTCCTAAACAGACATCCAAACCATCAACTGCAAATAATGCTGAAATGTCTGATTTAGAGATGCTAAGTCAAATTTTAAAAGGTGTTCAGGAACAAACCAAACCTGCACCAAAACAAAATTCAAATTACAAAAATCCATATATGACAGAGCAAGAAGAAATTATTGCTTGGAGTAAATGGCGTAGTGACCTTCAAAATAGAATTATGGAAGATTCTAACGCTGAATATGCACCATACGGAACAATATTCCTATTTACATTTATTGTTGACAAATACGGCAACATTTCAAATGTAAAAGTACAATGTTCAAATCCAAATTATATGGATATTGCAAGAAACGGAGTTAAACCTGCTATTACAAACTTGCAAAAGAAACCTATTTTAAACTTTCCACGAGGCTCTCAAAGAACATCAACAGTCGTAACAGGAAGTTTTATACTAGGTTCTCAAAATGTTTATTCTAATCCAAATGACTACTCGGATTACGAAAGGGTAAGGCACTAATGAATATAACAAAAATTACAATAATCACAGTTACGTCACTTGTATTAATCGGACTTTGTACCGCAGTAATTGCAAACATTAAACCGCACATGCACAAGATGATTATGTTAGAACAAATTATTTATAAAAGGGCTAAATAATGCTAAAAATCTTTTGTTGGATTTTATTAATAATCCTTGAAACACCATTTTATTTTAAAATAAGGCAAGCAAAATACGATATAATTCGCCAAACTGCAATCGGAATAATTATGGCAATAATTCCATTTATTGTTTATGGTATTTATTTATTAGGATTGTTTATGATAAGATAAATTTGTTATGTATATATGTAGAGAATGTAAAACTGAATATAAAGAAAAAGTAGATTATTGTGATTGTGGAAACAATACATTTGATTATGTTGAAGATAAAACGACAATTGCCACAACAAAAACAAAATCTCCAATGACACTTGAACAAAAAGCAGAACTTGTTTCAAGAATATTTTTCGGGATTTGTATAATTTTATCAATTATTGTTTGGTCAATTCCGATAGGCAAAACTCCTCCTAAAAGAACTACGACACCTCAACCAAAACAAACACAAACAGATGTTTATATTCCAAACATAAACAAAATTTGGGATGACACTCCGATATATCAGCCAAAACCTCAGCCAACGCAACAGGTTCAAGAACAAACTCCACTAGATAAGTTAAGACAAGAAATACCACTAACATTTGCACCAATTGAAAACAAAAAAATTGTTCAAGCAGATGTTCAAAAAAAAAATCTGACCTCAGCAGTAAAACCTGCACCTAAAAAAGTTCAGCAGACGGCTACGGCACAAACATTTAACCCAAAAGTTCAACCTAAAACGTCAAATAAATCAACAAAGTTGAACGAAGCACCTTTATATAAAGAACCTGCAAAACCGACATACAACCCAAATAGTCCGACAATGTTGAGATATAAAAACAATCTTAGATCTGCACTCTTTACTCAATTTGCAGTCGGAAGTATTTCGGGAGTCGGCGAATGTTCTATACAGTTTGCCATAGATAAAAATGGAAAGCTGATTAATAGAAAATTCTCGCAAGAGTCTTCAAACAAAGCTCTAAATGATGCAGTTTATTATATGTTAATGAGCGTACCCAAATTTGATGCCCCACCATCTGAATACAACGGCCAAACAATTAGAATGAATTTTAAAATAAATAACGGGAATTATGAAATCTCAATTCATTAGAAGTTAATATTTTAAATCTTCCTCTTTTAATACTTTTGCAGCGCAATCAATACCAGAATTTGCATTTTTCAATTCCCTTGAGCATTGTACTGAATTAGTATGAATACCGGCTGGAGCTATTCCATGTTTAGTTAAAGCAAAAGCAAAAATATCTTTTCCAACAATATTTGGGTTCTTTTGTCCATTCAAATCTACAAAAAATGCCATTGTTGTGGAGTTTGTATCATTTGGCATATCATTTTGAATACCTAAAGACGTTAAATCACTATAAATATCAAAAACAATATAAGTTCCGTCAGTCAAAGCAATTGAATGTTTTGCACAATCAAAACTACCTGAAAACTCATTTAATCGGTTTGTCGTTCCGCTCAAACCCTTTATAGTCGTAGTTGCCCAACACCCTTTTGATTGCTTACAATCCTTTAATGTTTTTAAATAAGGGGTATAAAACGAAACAATTTCATCCATTGATTCGCAACTTCCATCAACCATATTCCAATCACTAATTGGACCGTTTTCACTCTCTGCCATTACAGTTGCTTGACTTAATACAGAGTATATCTTTTTTAACTGCGCAACTGTTTGTTTATTTTTATAATTTTGCACCAAAGATGGCATAGTCATAGCCGCAACAACACCGATGATACCGAGAGTGATGAGAACTTCAGCTAAGGTAAAGGCTGCTAGGCGGTTTAAAATTAGGCGTAGACCATGATTATGAGAGGGTTTTAGACTATTGCCCCCCCCCCGACAAGCTTATTTTCTTTAATTTTCATAATTTAATCCTCTCTTTCATCATATTTACATTATTATTTTAACAAATTTTTTATTGTTTTTCAAGTATTTGCAAAATTCTTCCCTATTTGTCATAGGGAAGATGCCCGAAGGGCAGATGGGTGAAAGCTTATAATATAAATTTCTTTACGAAATAGCACCCACCTAAATCCTCACCTCATAAGGGAGGACTTTATTTTACAAGGAAGGTTAAATGTTTTTTACGGGATAGCCCCCCATCTAAACTCCTAATCAACCAATTTTGTTATCAAAATAGGTAAATCATTGAAAAATAATGGAACATCTTTCGTTTTAGTTGTCCAGCCTGCCCAAATAATTCCAGGAAATTTTTTATTATTAAGATTTCCTAACATTGCTTCAAAATTTGATTTTTGAGATTTTATTACCTTCAAATCCGTTAATTTAGCTATATCACCTAAATTTATAATCGTATATTCTTTTGTATCTTTAAAATGTTTTTCAGCATTTTTCAATTCGCCATAAACAATTTTTATCAATTCATGACGTTTTAAATCCTTTTCAAAAATTTCACCCTTTGCATTAATACGTTTTGATTTTCTCGGAATTGAAACGGTATTAATACCCAATTCATTTGCATGCTCCATAAAAGCATCTGTTACTTCTGATAAATTTGTACTACTCTTATCAGTTAAAATAACACCAGACTTAAACATTTTGGATTTTTCAATATGTTTGTCCCCTTTTCTTGCGCATTGCAGAGGGTACAAGACTTTATGTTTTAATTCATTTGCAGTACTTGCAAAGTTTTCGAGTTTATTCAAACCTTTTTCCGTAGAAGGTATATCAACTATATCATAAGGAAGTCTTTTCGGACCTTTAATATTAAATAACGTAACCAAAACCGCAGCAAGCGCCAAAAGCCCCGTCGCAACCTTAATTTTATGTGCCTTTTCCTTAGACTGCTGCTTTGCTAAATCTACAGTATAAAGATACGAAAAATTATATTCTTGCTTATCTTTTATTCGTGACCCAGTATATGGATAAGAAACCGCTTGGACTTTCATAATATGATTTTAAAACTCAGAAATAAAATTTTTGACACTTTATTAAGAAAAATTTACGAAAAAATTATAGCCACATGGGGAATATAAAAAAAGAAACAATGACAAGATAATACATAAGAAAGGAGTTCTAATGCAAAAATTAGACTTATTCAAATGTGATGTTTGTGGTAACATAATTCAGACAATCATAATTGGTGGTGGCGAACTTGTTTGTTGCGGACAACCAATGAACAGACTTGAAATTAAAACTAAAGAAGATGCGATGCTTGAAAAACATGTTCCTATTTTTACCAAAACAGAAGATGGTAAGGATGAAATTAGGGTTGGAGAAGTTCTTCATCCAATGAAAGAAGAACATCACATAGTCTTTATAGAAGCTATTTCTGAAGATAAAAATAACATGCAATTAAAATATTTACATTCCGATGAAGAGCCAAAGATGATTTTCAATAAGACTTCTGAAAAAATGATAGCACGAGAACTTTGTAATATTCACGGTTTGTGGGAGGGTGAAAATGATTAACGAGAAGGTAGAAAATGTACTTAACGCACAGATTAACAAAGAATTTTATTCAGCTTATTTGTATCTTGCTATGTCTGCTTATTTTGATGAAATTGGTTTGCCAGGTTTTGCAAATTGGACCAATATTCAATCACGAGAAGAAGTTGATCACGGAATGATATTATTTGCATACATCGCAGAACGTGGAGGAAAAATTAACTTTACGCCAATTGAAGCTCCTATTATGAATTTAAAAGAGCCAATAGAAATATTTGAAAAGATATTAGAACATGAACAGTCTGTGACTGCAGGAATAAATTGTATTGCATCAATGAGTGCAGAAGAATGCGATTTGGCAACAAGGAACTATATAAACTGGTATATTGAAGAACAAGTAGGCGAAGAAGACAAAGCTCGCAAAATCATTAATCGACTAAAAATGATCGGTAATGACCGTGCAGCTTTGTACATGTTAGATAAAGAATTACGAAAAAGGGAATACGTAGAACATACATACAAACATTAAGTATTTACGGTAAGTTTTTGAAATATTCATCCATATTTTCAAACGCTTTTGCAGTGCATCCTAAACCGTTATTTCCATCATTGGAATTTTTATCACATAACTTCTGCGTTGTATCATCTTTGGTTTCTCCACCATAAGGTCGTAATTTGCCGGTTTCATGATCTATTGCAAATAAAAATACGTCATGACCTAGTGCATTTGGAGCTTTGCTCCCGTTTATATCAATATTCAACAAAACGTCATTAGATACTGAAACATCTAAAAACAAAAAACTTCCATCTGCTAAAACATACATTCCATCATCAAACCACCATCCAGCAGTTCCAAGCGTTTTTTTATTATAAGATTTGTACGTACTACCAAACCAAGAACCAAAACTGTCACCCGAAATACATTTAACAGACATACCGGTAAATGAATTTGAACAATATTTTACAATTTTCAGATGTTGAGATAATGATTTTTCAAACGCCATCCAATTATCATTTGTAGAAGCTACTGAAGCTCGTGATGGAATTTCGCCATCTTCTTCAATCATTCTTTGAACAGCTTGTGATAAAACAGAATACGATTTCTTTAAACCCGTTTCAAGAGCCTTTTTCTGATAATTTTGCACCAAAGATGGCATAGTCATAGCCGCAACAACTCCAATTATGCCGAGAGTGATAAGGACTTCTGCTAAGGTAAAGGCTACTCTTTTAAGTATAAAGTGAGCGGTGCTACGCACGTAGCCCTCTGCAATAATATTGCATTCTTTTGCAAATATTCGTGTTTGCACTGCGAAAGATCGCAATATTGATAAAATTTCACCAACAATGCGATACTTCGGACTGTTGTCCTCAGTATGACATTTTACATCATTTCGAGCATTAGCGTGGCAATCCAGTATATTATTAACCCCTCTCTGAAATTTATAAGTTCGCTTTAGCTCACTAACAAATTTCTTCTCTCCCCAAAGGGCGAGATTATTAAAAGTTTCGATTAGGCTAAAATCTTGATTATGAGAGGGTTTTAGACTATTCCCCCCCCCCGCCAAGCTTGTTTTCTTTAATTTTCATAATTTAATCCTCTCTTTCATCATATTTACATTATTATTTTAACAGATTTTTCAAAACATTTCAACATGAAAAAAGAGATTAGAACAAATCTAATCTCTTTTTGTATATCTTTAAATCCGATTACACTTTTCTTTTTCTAGCTGCTTCAGATTTACGTTTTCTTTTTACGCTTGGTTTTTCATATCTTTCACGTTTTTTTACTTCTGAAAGAATACCAGCTTTTTGAATTTTTTTCTTGAAACGACGCAATGCGCTTTCAATTGATTCGTTTTCGCCAACTTTTACTTCTGCCATTTATGTTTTCACCACCTTTATGGTCTTAAATTTAGTGTTACTCTATACATTATAACCTAAATAAAAAATTTTTCAAGTGGTTGTGTGAGTTTATCTAATATCTTACCAAGGATAACTCTTTGGAATTTCCCAATTTGAGTCCATTATATATTTTGAACAACTTATCCCAACATTCCAGCCATAATTTGAATTATTCTCTCTACAAGTATTTTGCCAAACCTCCAGCAAGTTCTTGATTAAAAGCATTACGATATAATATACGAAAAGCATTTTACGCAGACAATGTAAAGATTTCGTAAATTTCTTCGTCTGAAAGTTCTGTAATAATCTTTTCACCTTCGTAAACAGCCAAATCAGCAAGTTCTTTCTTAGCTTTCAGCATTTCATCAATTTTTTCTTCAAATGTTCCCAACGTAATCATTCTGTGAACCATTACGTTTTTGTCTTGACCAATACGATAAGTTCTATCTGTCGCCTGATCTTCTACTGCAGGGTTCCACCACAAGTCGTAATGAATAACATTTGTTGCACTTGTCAAGTTCAAACCTGTACCACCTGCTTTCAACGAAAGAACCATAATTTTAGCATCTTCTTCTGTTTGGAACCTTGTAATCAAATCTTCCCTTTGCGGAACGGTTAACGAACCATGAAAGAACAGTGGATTTGTATTACATTCATCGGAAATAATCTTACATAAAATGTCGCCCATTTCTTTATATTGAGTAAAAATAAGAGCTTTTTCATCATTACCAAGAATACTTTCAACTGTAGAAATACATTTATCCATCTTGCCGGAAGCTTCTCTGCTCATATCTCCGCCCTTCAAGAATTGATAAGGGTGGTTACAAATTTGTTTCAACGCAGTAATAAGTTTGAAGATATTTCCACGTCTGTTTACACCGGTAAATCCTGAAATCTTTTCCATCATCTCATTAAGAGTTTTTTCGTAAAGAACTGCTTGAGGTTTAGACAAGTAGCAGTAATCATTAATAACCATTTTTTCTGGCAAGTCAGTGATAACGTGTTTATCAGTTTTCAAACGTCTTAGAACGAATGGAGAAACTGACATTTTTAACTTAGCTGCACGAGAGTTTTCCTTAAATCTTTCAATAGGAATTGCATAACTTTTTTGAAACTCTCTCAAAGACCCCAAATAACCTTGATTAATAAAGTCGAAAATAGACCACAATTCAGTCAACCTGTTTTCAACCGGCGTACCTGTCATTGCAATCTTAACATCTGATTTTAGCATCTTGATAGCCAAAGTTTGAGCAGTATCAGGGTTTTTGATATTTTGAGCTTCATCTACAATAATCATTCCCCACTGATTTTTCTTCAATTCTTCAACATCAATTCTCATAATCGCATATGTAGTAAGAATTACATCATGTTTTAATTCTAATTTTCTTTCTGCACCGTGATAAATAACCGCATCCAAAGAAGGTGCAAACATTTGAAGTTCCTTCATCCAGTTACCCATCAAAGTAGTCGGACAAACAACCAAAACCGGTTTATCTAATTTATTTTCCTCTTTCATTTTTAGAATTAAACTGATAACCTGAATTGTTTTACCCAACCCCATATCATCAGCCATACAAGCTCCAAAGCCTTTTGAAATATTAGTCCATAGCCATTTCAAACCGGTCATCTGGTACGGTCTTAATTCTCCTTTAAGAGTTTTTGGCGGAGTAACATCAACTGGTTTATTGAAATCTTGAATAACTTTTGCAAATGCTTCATCATAATCAAAATCATATTGTGCCAATTGCCCAGACATAGAAGCATGAATAAGTTCCATTCTTGACATTGATTTAAAGTTTGCTTTTGAAAGCTGTTCAAACAATTTTTTAGTATCTTCTTGATCAATCAAAACATATTTATTTTTGTATTTAATCAAGCCGTTTTGACCTTCAATAAGCTTGTTAAATTCATCAATTGATAACTTTTCATTTCCAATAGCGATTTCATATTTGAAATCTAAAATATCGTCAAGTGAAATTTTGGAACTCGAATTGTTATTGAAAATATCTGCCAAATCTTTTGAACGAGAAGTTTTAACTCTTGCATTAATAGACGCTCTAGGAACAACGATATTCGTAAGTTCTTTTGGCAAAACAACTTCAATTTGAGCTTTTTGAAGATAATAAGCAGTTTGAGTAATAATTTTGTAAACCTGATTTAAGTCCAAATCAAGATACAACTTTTCTTCATCTTCAAACAATTCTTCCAATTCTGGCATATAACGAATTGCATAGTTCAGTTGTTTTTCAACAATTCTCGCAATATCAGATGAATTTGCACCAAACACTTCTTCTTCTGTATAAAGCTTATCAATCAATACATCTTCATCAGTTTTTCTATTTTTGATGTAAACTTTCAAGCGGAAAATTTCTTGATTTTCCAATTTTTCAATCTTAAAGAACGGAATAACATCATATTTACCCAAATAAAGTTCATCAAACCATTGAGCAAGACTTTCTGCAATATCATGACCTTTCATAACTGCACGTTGTTCAAGATCCTTAATCATATAAGTTCCCGATTTTACATCTTTAAACTTATAAGCCTTTATATTTAAGAATTTATAAATTACATAGTTCAAATAATTGTAAATAAAATCGTTTACAAAGTTTTTAGGTTTTCCACCTTTAATAAACAAATTTTCCGGTACACATTCTTCAAATTGATTGATAATTCTTGCCAATTGCTGAGAATTAATAATTGGTTCGTAAACAATTCTAAACATTGTTCCATGTTTTTTGATTGTTGGAATGAAATAAAGTTTTTCAATAAGTTTCATAACAAAGTAAGTCAACTTATTCAAATAAATAAATGTCGGAGTTAGAGATTCAATATCAACTACGTTGCCAAACCCGCCAAAATAATCCATAACCAAATCCAAGCTCATTGCATACCCGACCTTATCATCCATAACTTCGGATTTAAAACGAAACAATGATCCTTTTGATTTCAAATAGTATTGAAAATTATTTGTTGGAGTGACAAAAAAGGATAATTTTTCATTATTATTAACGAGATAAAAATCTGTGTTTCTTGTCGGAGCATTAGGGCTAAGAAAAACACCTTCAAATTCATCTTCCACAGTCTGATAAATCAAGCTTAAAGTATATCTAAAATCCTTGTTTTTGAACCCTTCCGGATTTTCAGAAAGATTAAAAAACAGTTCATCAACATTATTTTTTTTGAACGAAAAATCTATATCTAAAGCCTTATTTTCAGTATTTGTCATAATTATCCTTTATATATCTAGCAAGAAGTAAAAAGTGAAAAGTAAGTTTAGAAAGTTCTGTTTAAAAACTTTTGATGCGGTAGCATCTGCAATGGTCTTTTCACTTTTCACCTTTCACTTTATTATTATTTAATCAACGAATCGCAGTCCATTTCTGCCGGTTTTTTAATACCCAACAATTGTAATACAGTTGGAGCAATGTTGCATAATGCACCATCATCTTTCAATTGAATATCTTTTGGAGCATTAATCAAAACAAATGGAACTTTATTTGTTGTATGCGCAGTTTGAGGTTTTCCTGTTTCCGGATTTACCATAACTTCGGAATTACCGTGATCTGCAGTCAATAACATTGTAACACCGTTTTTAACGCAAGCATCGGCAATTTTTCCAACACACTCATCAACAACGTGACAAGCTTTTTCGGCAGCTTCAATAACTCCTGTATGACCAACCATATCAGGGTTGGCAAAGTTAACTAGAACAAATCCATATTCAGGATTTTCTACTGCTTTCAATACATTTTCACAAACTTCCGGTGCGCTCATTTCTGGTTGCATATCATAAGTTGCAACTTTTGGAGATGGAACAAGAACTCTTGTTTCGTGAGGTTGAGGTTCATCAATTCCACCATTAAAGAAGAATGTAATATGAGCATATTTTTCAGTTTCAGCAGTTCTGAATTGATGAACGCCATTAGCTTCCAATACATCTCCCAAAATATTTGTTAAATGTTCCTTAGGGAATGCTACCGGGAAAGTAAAATCTTCATTGTAGCTTGTCATAGTTACATAACAAAGATTTTTAAGAACTTTCTTTCTTTCAAATCCATCAAAATCTTTGAAATTAAGAGCCTTAGAAACTTCTCTAGCTCTGTCAGGTCTAAAGTTGATGAAAATAATTGAGTCATTATCATGTATTCTGGACTCTTCACCGCCAATTACTGTTGGAAGAACAAATTCATCATTATCACCTCTTTCGTAAGATGCTTTAACACCTTCGCAAGCGGATGCTGCATGTTCACCTTCACCTAACAATAAGGCATTGTAACCTTTTTCAACTCTATCCCAACGGTTATCTCTATCCATGATATAAAATCTACCGATAATAGTTGCAACTTGTGGCAAACCGTATTTTTTTAATTCATCTTCAACCGGTTGTAAGAAAGTGCAAGCACTTTGTGGAGGAGTATCTCTACCATCCAAAAATGCGTGAACATAAACTTTTTTCAAACCATTTTCCGCTGCCATTTTAATCAAAGCTAACAAATGTTCTAAAGATGAGTGAACACCACCAGTAGAAACAAGTCCGAAAATATGTAAAGCTGAATTATTTTCTTTTGCATGGTTCATAGCCATCAAGAATTTTTCGTTTTTGAAGAAAGAACCATCTTTAATAGCCCTGTTAATTCTTGATAAATCTTGGTGAACTACACGACCTGCACCTAAGTTCAAGTGACCAACTTCACTGTTACCCATTTGTCCGTCAGGCAACCCAACATATTGTCCGTCTGCATGGATAGAAATTGTCGGATATTCTTTTTCTAATCTGTCTACATTTACAGGATGTGCAAGTTTTGTCGCATCAAATTCAGGATGATTTTTGCTAATTCCCCAACCATCCATAATACATAGTAATACTCTCTTTGTCATAATTTTTATTCCTCTATTTATATTCTGCACTTGAAAAGATTTTAACAGGAACATAAATCAAATACAAGAGAAAAATTTTAGAACGCATACGGATAATCTTTTGGTATTTTCCAGCCATTTCGTTGAATTAATATCAACGAAACGTAAAAAGACCTTATCGATATGAATAAGTGAATAGTGAGTGGTGAATAGTGAGTAGACCTTATCAGTAGAATTATTACCCTCTCTCTTTGTGAGACAAAGGGAACCGCAGAGCTATGCGATGCGTGTGCCCCTGTCTGCCTTGTACTGAGGGAGCAGTTGTTCGTGAGCATCTGCGAACGTTACAAATGTGGGAGAGGGTCCTATTTCACTGGATTTCTTCGCATTCACTCGATATGACAATTTATCATAGCATATTTTACCTCTAAACAGCTAAATCTTAATAAACTATTTGCACATAAACCGTTCTGGTTCTTGATTTATTATCAAAATCTATCAAAACAATTTGCTGCCATTGTCCCAATTGTAAAGCTCCATCAATCAATGGAACCATTGTTGAATTTCCAACTATTGATGCCCTAACATGCGCATAACCATTTCCATCATGCCAAGTTGCATCGTGATGATAATCCGTATCCGTTGGAGCTATTTTATCTAAAGCTTCCGGCAAATCCACCAACAAACCCGGTTCAAATTCTATATTAGTAATCGAAACTGTACTGCCTGCAACATATACATGCACAACCGCATTTTGCAAAGAATGCGTATATACTGCATTTTTCACCTTTTGAGTAATATCAATTATATCAGTATTTCCTTTTGTATTAACACTAAATTTTTCATTAATTACAGTCACGACAACACACTCCTTTTAACCAAATATTTCATCAGAATAAAAAGCGAATTCAAGATGCCCAATAATTACAGTATCACCATCTTTTATTCCCTTTTTAGCTAATTCTTCAAAAACACCCATTCCTTTCATAATATTTTGAAAACGAATAACCTGCTCAGAATTACGTTCGTCTGTAACTCCCGCAATTCTCTCAATTTTTCCACCTTCAATAATATATGTATCTTTTGCAACTTTAAAAATATCAAAAGAGCTATCATCATTGTTATAAGCTCCTGTATCTTCTTCAACAACAACTGATATTTCTACTTTAGGAATTTCATCAACTTTTTCGCCCATAAAATCTAACAATTTATCGACATTTTCACCGGTAACAGCTGAAATCTCAAACACATCATTCGCTACTTCTTTAAACTGTTTCAATAATTCATCTTTTCGTTCTTCATCAATTGAATCAACCTTATTTAAAGCAACAATTTGATAAAGATTTGCCAAATGTTCGGAATGTTTTTCCAATTCTAAGTTAATTTTTTTATAATTTTCAAATGGATTTTCTTCTGTTGCATCAATAAGGTGAACCAAGAAACGGCATCTTTCCACATGACGCAAAAAATCATGACCTAATCCAACACCTTCTGAAGCTCCTTCAATCAAACCAGGAATATCCGCAACTACATAGCCATCACCGGAACGCTTTTTAACAACACCCAAATTAGGAATAAGAGTTGTAAACGGATAATCTGCAATTTTTGGCTTTGCGGAACTAATTCTACTAATAAGAGTAGATTTACCGGCATTTGGCATACCTAGCAAACCAACATCTGCAATCAATTTCAATTCCAAAAACAATTCTCTTTCAATTGGAGGTTCTCCAGGTTCGCAAAACTGAGGCGCACGCTTCTGCGCAGTTGCAAACCTTGCATTGCCTCTACCGCCACGACCACCTTTTGCAACAAGAACTTTTTGCTCGTGTTCTGTCAAATCTGCAATAATATTACCGGTTTTTACATCTCTTACAACTGTACCAACAGGAACTTTTATATACAAATCTTTTGCGCCACGACCGTGCATATTTTTAATACTACCATTTTCGCCGCCCTCAGCTTTAAACACCGATTTATGTTTAAAATCCATAAGAGTAGACATATTTTCATCACCTATCAAATATACATCACCGCCACGACCACCATCTCCACCAGCTGGCCCACCTTTATCAACGAATTTTTCTCTACGCCAAGCAACCATACCGTTGCCGCCACGACCTGATACTACTCTTATTTTTGATTTATCTATAAATTTCATGATGTCCTTTTTCAAGCGATAGCGAGCTATCAAACTTTATGCACTAATAAATTGATACTTTATTGCCTTTATAATTTTACTATCACTATTTTCTTGTTTATACTACAATATTACTATGAAAAATATAAAAAATAAATTATTCTCTAAAGAACCTGTTACAATTGGACCAGAAAGCGGATATGATAACTATATAATGGCAATCGAATCAAGTTGCGATGAAACAGCTTGTTCTATAGTTAAAAATGGGCGTGAAGTTATTGCCAATGTTGTAGCATCACAAATAAAAACACATGCACAATTTGGAGGAGTTATTCCAGAAATTGCAGCTAGAGAACATTTGGATTCAATAAATATCATAATAGAAGAAGCTTTTAAACAGGCAAAAGAAGTTGCCGGAATTACACCTAATGACATAACTGCTTTTGCCGGAACTGTCGGACCGGGATTAGTCGGATGTTTGTTGGTTGGATTAAACGCTGCCAAAACTCTTGCTCTTACTTATGATAAACCATTCATTGGAGTAAACCATTTGAATGCGCACCTTTGCGGAAACTACCTTGACACAGACTTAAAACCTCCATTTATGGCATTACTAGTAAGTGGCGGTCATACTCAAATTATTGACGTAAAATCATATTCAGAACAAACAATTCTTGGCGAAACCATTGATGATGCAGTCGGTGAAGCTTATGATAAAGTCGCAAGATTAATCGGACTACCATATCCGGGAGGTCCAAAATTGGATAAGTTGGCTCAGGAAGGAAATCCATTTGCTTTCAAACTTCCAGAATCAAGGGTTGATGGTTACAATTTTAGCTTTAGCGGACTAAAAACTGCAGTATTAAGATTGGTCAAATCTTTTGATGGAAAAGAAATGCCAGTTGCTGATATTTGCGCAAGTTTTCAAGAAACAGTTTCTTCAACTCTTTTGCACAAATTAAAAAAAGCTTTGCAAGAAAATAATTACAAACAAGTTGTGATAGCAGGTGGAGTTGCTGCAAATTCTGAAATTAGGAAGAAAATCTTTGCGCTTGAAAAAGATGGATACAAAGTATTTGCGCCACCAATGAAATATTGTACTGATAATGCTGCTATGGTTGCATCTTGTGCATATTTTAATACAAATACATTTGATGACATTAACGTAGAAGTATTCTCAAGAGTTAAATAATTATTAACAATTGTAAAATTGACACTTTATACTAGCAAAAAATTTCTTTGCCGAGTATTAAATAGGTATGTTAAATCTTGGGAATATAAACTATACTATGAAACCTTTTTGCGGAAACGGATGCAACAATCCGGCTCCGCATTATTATTTTGACAATTCTAAAAAAGTTAGTTTTACAGGAGTAACAGAAGAACTTTCAAAAAAATTCACAAAAACTCAAAAAGAAGTAATTGACGAATTTATAAAAGATCCTGCATCAAATTGGGTTGCTGGTAATTTGCCACAAAGTTGGTTAAATAAAATTAATTATCTCCCAACTGAAAAACAAAAAGAAGTTCAACAGGAAATTTTTATGATATTCAGAGCAGCAATAAAACATTTAAAACCTTATTGCGCACCGGTAAAATCTCCTGAATATAGCAAGAGAAAAGTTGATTTAGAAAACAAACGCCTAAAAGAAGCATCTAAATTTTTAACCAAAGGATTGAGGAAATTTGGAATTTTATCTGAAGGGAATTCCGTAAACTTCAAAAGACTAAAAGTTTCTGGGGCATATACCCAAAGAGGTTATTTGTTACGAGAAAAAGGGAAAAACGTTAGTTTAGACAAATTATTTATTAAAAAGTTTAACAACAAGGATAAATTAGGCGGTTTAGACACAAACTATAACGGGCGCTACTCAGAAATAGCTCACGGACTATACTTAAACAAAAAGATAAAAAGTCGTTTTATGGGTAATTTTTATTGGGGTGATATGAAAGCTGGTTATATGGCAGAAGAATACCAAACACTTCCCAAAGGTATAAGTCCTATTGTAAATTTCAAAAAGAATTACAAAAACGTTCGAAAATTTTTTGATGAACTATATGACACAACAAACATTAAATCAAACGAATTAATGAGATATGGAATTAAGGTCGGCAAAATAACTTCTGAAGGCTTTCAACCTGAAAGCAAAGAAAATATCATCATAAAATTATTACAAAAAATTCTTGAAAAACACGGTTTGTTCCACAATGATTTGCACAACCTAAATGCAATTATCGGATCAAACGACAGACACAAACCTGTCGTAAAACTAATTGATGTTGGCGGTTTATCAGAAATTAACAAACTTTCGCATACAACTGTGACAGAATAAAATCAGTGATTTTCTTTTCTAAATTGCAGCCAAAATGTCCGTTTACCTCTTTTATAAAGTAACAAGGACTGGTTACATTGATTTCAATAATTTTTTCATCAATAACATCTAACCCAACAAGTGGCAAACCTAATTTTGTCAATTCTTTTGCAACAGGAAGAAATTTTTCTTTTTCTGATTGAGTTAATTCAGCTTTAATAATATTGCTATCACAATGTTCATTAAATTTAAAATCGTCATTTGAAGGCAATTTTTGAACACAAACATCTAAAACTTCTTCACCCAAAAACATAACTCTTTTATCTCCAAATTTGGCTTTTGGAATATATTTTTGAACCATAATCAATTGTGTTTGATTTTTAGTCATCGTATTGATAATTACAGCAGTATTTTTATCCCCTTTTTTCAATGTCATAACACCTGCTCCAAAACAAGCATTAAGAGGCTTCAAAACAATTTCTTCATTCCTATTCAAAAATTCTATAATATCTGACTTTGAACAAGTTACAATATTTTCTGGCATCAAATCCAAAAACTTACAAGTGTGCATTTTTTCATTAAAATCTCTTATCGCTTTCGGATCATTCAAAATAAGAGTTTTATTTCTGTCAACAAAATCAAAAATATATGTCGCATTGATATAATCCAAATCTACAGGAGGATCCGGTCTAAACATAACTAACTGAAAATCATTAATATCTTTGCAAATATCAGTCTTTTCATAAAAAATATTACCATCTTTTTCATAACTTTCGTAACAATGAGCAAACGGAATACCTTTTGACATACCTAATTTATCAATAGTTGTAATAAAAACATTTTTGTTTTCATTCAACAATTCTCGAATTATCCAAAAATTTGTAACCAAATTATTAAATTCAAAATATTTTAATTCTAATCTGTCTATAACAAACAATATATCCATTTTAACCCTCTTTCACGAATTAGCTTACAACTCTAAAAAAAAATAATCAATAATCACAAAGCTAATTTTTATAACAATCTATCAAAAAAGTCGGCAATAAAAAATACCGCCGACTTCAACAAATATTTTTATAGTTTTATTGTTTATTTGGGTCAAGAATTACACAATTAGTATTATTAACTTGAATTAATTGCATAAATCTTTGTAAATCAGCTTGAATTTCAGGGAATGTGTTGTAGTGCATTGGAATTACAGTTTGTGCGCCTAACCAATCAGCAGCTACAGCAGCGTGTTCAACATCCATTGTATAATTTCCCCCAATCGGTAACAATGCAATATTTGGTCTGTATAATTCTTTCAATGTTTTCATTTCTGAAGTCAAGCAAGTATCACCGGCATGATAGATTTTTACACCCTCAATATCAAAGATAATTCCGGCTGCTTCACCCGCATATCTTCCATCAGGTAAAGAGCTTGAATGAAAAGCTGGAACAAATACAACTCTACCCCAATCATAGTTTAACCAAGCACCAAAGCCAACTGAACGAACTTTACAACCTTGTTCTTTTAAGTAATTTGCAAGTTCAAAGGCAGCAGTAATTGTAGCATCCTTTTCTTTGGCAATTTCAATTGCCTGACCTAAATGATCGCCATGTGCATGTGTTAAAAAGATGTCTGTAATATTTTTCTCGTGCCAATTATAGTTTGGGTTAACACTAACGTATGGGTCAACCAAAATTGACTTTTCTTTCAATGCAAACTCAAATGCACTGTGACCAATATATTTTAAATCCATAAATCTCTCCTCTTTTTTCTAAACAACAATTTTTATTATACAATACAAATATGAATTATGAAAACTATATGAAAAAATGTATAGAACTTGCAAAAAATGGGGAAGGACAAACATCTCCAAACCCAATGGTCGGTTGCGTAGTTCTGGATAAAAACGAAAACGAAATTTCTACAGGCTATCATCATAAATACGGAGATAATCACGCCGAAAGAGATGCTCTTTTAAAACTCCACAATGGAGAAGAAAAAGGCGGAACTTTAATTGTCAACTTAGAACCTTGTTCACATCACGGGAAAACTCCTCCATGCGCAGACTTAATAATTGAAAGAGGGTTAAAAAAGGTAGTTATCGGAATGCAGGACGTTAATCCTATTGTTGCAGGAAATGGCATCAACAAACTACAAAAAGCAGGCATTGAAGTAATCTCTGGGATTATGGAAGAAGAATGTAAAAAGTTAAACGAAATTTTTATAAAAAACATGACTCAAAACAAATGCTTTATTGCTATTAAAACCGCAACAACTTTAGATGGTAAGATTGCAACCTCAAACGGCTCTTCCAAATGGATTACTTCATCAACAGCCCGAGAAAAAGTAAAAGAAATCAGAAATTGTTATGATGCAATAATGACGACATCTTCAACCATTTTAGCAGATAATCCGACAATGTTGCATCGAAAAAAAATTATACTTGACAGAAGATTGAAAACCAATTTAGAAGCTCCAATATACAAAAATGGAGAAATTTACCTGTTTAACGAAACATTAGATATGTTTGAAGGCGGTGTTAACTTTATCAAAACACCTGTAAAAGCCAACAAACTAGATTTAGAATTTGTTTTTGAAAGAGCGTATGAATTGGGAATTAAGAGTATATTAATAGAAAGTGGCGGAATTCTAAACGGTTCTGCTTTAAAATATGCAGACAAAATCTATCATTTTATTGCGCCAAAAATTACCGGAGATAATAGCTCATTATCTTGTTTCAATTTCCAAAAAATTAATGATATAAACAATAGTCTAAACTTCAAAATTGAAACTATAGAACATTTTGAGCCAGATATCTTATTAACTTATTATCCGATTAATCAATAACCTTTCCATCAAACAATTCCATAACCATGTTTACATTATCGGAATGCAAAGATGCTTCTATTTTTGATGCAGCATCTGTTTTTACAGGCTTTACGGCTTCTTCTTTCAATTCTTCAACTTCATCTGCCTCAACTTCTGATGTTTTTTCTATAGGTTTCATAACCGGAGATTGTTTTAATTGCGGTTTGGGCTGAGATTGCCTGACAGGCGATGTTGCCGCCACAGAAGGTTTAACTTGCGCATCATCTGGATGTGGCAGTCTGACAACAACATTTGAATTTGATTGCCCAAACAAACTGTCTAAAGCCTCAACTATAGCCTGTTTTTTAGAACCACTTTGTACCTGATTTAAGAAGATTTCATTTTTTAATGACAAAATAGTTTCCTCAGGTGTAATTTTTACAGGATTAGCCCATTGCTTCAATAATGCACGAGTTGGCGGACTTTGAATAAGAGTAAGCAATTGTCCCCACAAAACAGATATATCTGTACCATTTGCGGGCTTTGATTGTGGCATTGGAGAAAAATCATCACTTGTTTCTTCTTTCTGATCAGATTGTTCCACAGTTGGCTTACTTTGCGAAACTGGTATTGAATTTTCAACTTTTCTAACAGGTTCAGTTTTTACTTCTTCTACCTTTTGCATTTGTTTTACAATATCAGGCTTAGCATGTTCTATTTCATGCTTCATGACAGGAGCTGGAGGAGTTTTGTATGCTGCAACTTTCACAGGTTGAACTGCTCCACCTTCCAATCTCGCAATTCGATTTTGAAGTTCAACTAAAGATGTGTTTTCTGTCAAATTTGCCAAATCAATAATTGCAACTTCTAACCATAAACGAGGATTGTTAGTTAATTTCAATTCTTTTATATATTCAGAACATTTATCAATCAAAAATACAATTTGATGAGTTTCCAAGTTTTCTATCTGCTTTGTCAAAGCCTCAACTTGTGCCTCATTCGCCTG
Organism: Candidatus Melainabacteria bacterium MEL.A1; assembly: GCA_001765415.1. Taxonomy (GTDB): domain Bacteria; phylum Cyanobacteriota; class Vampirovibrionia; order Gastranaerophilales; family Gastranaerophilaceae; genus Stercorousia. Next base: position 157,109 of record CP017245.1, on the reverse strand, counting down.
CGTTAACTCAAATACAATTTCTTTTCTGCAATTTTTGATAATCAGAAGATTTTTCAAATAATCCATTAAGTTAGTCAAAATTTGAACAGGTTCATTCCCTGAGTTATAAATCTTTTCTAAATCTTCAATTGCCCCTTGAGGGTCAGATTTAACAATTTTATCTGCTAAAGAATTTAATGTATCAAAAGAAAGTCTACCCAAAAGATTATTTATATCATCAGTAGAAATAGCTTCTTCACCATCTAAAACACTTAATTGATCTAAAAGAGCAATACTATCACGCATTCCTCCTGCTGAATTTTTAGCAATAGTAAACAACGCATCATCAGTAATGTTAATTTTTTCATTATCAGCAATATACCTAAGATGTTTTACAATATCATCTGTTGTAATACGTTTAAAATCAAATCTTTGACAACGACTTTTGATGGTATCCAAAACCTTATGAACTTCTGTTGTAGCCAAGATAAAGATGACATTTTTAGGAGGTTCTTCTAATGTTTTCAGCAACGCATTAAATGCAGTAGTAGAAAGCATATGAACTTCGTCAATTATATAAATTTTATACCGACTATTTACAGGTGCATACATAACCTTTTCCAGAATATTCTGAGCATCTTCAACTTTTCTGTTACTTGCAGCATCAATTTCAATAACATCCATAGGAGTAGAATTTGTAATATCAATACAATTTTCGCAAACTCCACAAGGGTTAATTGTCGGTCCCTCCTTACAGTTTAACGATTTTGCAAAAATACGTGCAGTAGAGGTTTTACCAGTACCTCTAGGGCCTGTAAACAAATAAGCATGTGATATTTTATCCAATTCAATTGCATTTCTTAATGCTTTTTTAATATGCTCTTGTCCAACAACCTCCTCCAATTTTTGAGGGCGGTATTTTCTGTATAAAGGTATATATTTCTCGTTCATGGTAATATAATAACATAATAATAAGAATTATGGGTGAAAATATGAATATTATTAAGCCGGCATTATTAAAAAATGGAGATACAATAGGAATACTTGCTCCATCAGGAGCAATGGATAATGACACAAATTTAAAAAGAGGAATTTCTTTTTTTGAAAAAAGAGGTTTTAAAGTAAAATTAGCCGATAATATTTATTCCTCAAACAGATATCTTGCCGGAAGTGACAAAGAAAGATTAGATGCCATTCACAAAATGTTTTCAGACAAATCTATTAATGCAATAATTTGCCTACGGGGTGGATATGGAGCAATTAGGTTAATTAATCAAATTGATTATAATGTTATACGAGAAAATCCAAAAATATTTTGCGGATACTCTGATATTACGGCTCTTAACGTAATGTTTTTAAAAAGAGCCGGACTTTCGACATATTCAGGTCCAATGATAATGAGCGATTTTGGTCAAGAAAATTTATGTGATTACACAATAAACAAATTCTTTCAAACAGTTCAAGAAGGCAAGTTTGATTATGAAGGGAAATTTTGGGGCGGTAACTTGTCAACACTAGTTTCGTTATGCGGGCAAGACTTTATTCCCGACTTTAAATTCACTCTATTTTTAGAAGATTTGAATGAACCACCATACAAAATTGATAAAATGGTAACTCAATTATTCAATATTGAAAAATTAAGAAAAAATATTGAAGCAATTGCTATTGGAGATTTTCTTGATGTTGAAGAAGATATTAATTACATTTTTGAGGAATTAAAAGTTCCGCTAATAAAGAATTTTCCAGCATCACATTCTGCAAAGAAAGCAACTATACCGCTTGGATAATTTCAACCATTAACAAATAATTAATTTTATATTAAGCAACTACTCCCATATTTTTTTTTATTATAAAATATTACTACCGTATTAGATAATATAAGGATAAAAGATATGTGGGATTATTCAGATAAAGTTATAGATCATTACAGAAACCCGAGAAATGTCGGAAAAATTGATAATGCAGATGCTATTGGCGAAGCCGGTTCACTTGCTTGTGGCGATTCTTTAAAAATTTATTTAAAAATTAAAGACAATATCGTAACAGATGCGAAGTTTCAAACATTCGGTTGTGGTTCAGCAGTTGCAAGTTCAAGTATTTTAACCGAAATGATTATCGGAAAAACTGTTGATGAAGTTAAGAAAATCACCAATAAAGATATTGCAGACCAACTAGGCGGACTTCCACCTGAAAAAATGCACTGCTCTGTTATGGGTTATGAAGCATTAGAGGATGCGCTTAAAAACTGGGGCGATTACACTGATTTAGACGATTTGAGAAACGAAGAAAACAAACCTAAAACTTCTGAAAAAATTGTTTGTACATGTTTTGGCGTAACAGAAAATGTTATTTGGGACGCAATCAAAATCAATGGCTTAAAAACTGTTGAAGAAATTACAAATTATACTAAAGCCGGTGGAGCTTGCGGAAAATGTAAAGCAGCAATTCAAGATATAATTGACACTTATTACAAAAAAGAAGAAAAGGAAGAAACAAGTTCACTTACACCTGCTCAAAAAATTCTAAAAATCAACAATATTATTGAAAACCAGATTTCACCTGAATTGAGAAAAGATGGCGGTGATATCACTTTGGTTGACATTCAAGATAACAAAGTTTTGGTAAAACTTCGTGGAAAATGTTCTGGTTGTAAAAATTCACACTTAACACTTAAAGCGTTTGTTGAAAGTACTTTAAGAGATACTGTTGATAAGAATATTGAAGTTGTAGAGGTATAAAAATGAGTTTAATATATTTAGATAATAACGCAACCACAAAGGTTGACCCACAGGTATTGGAAGCAATGCTACCATATTTTAAAGAAGAATACGCAAACCCATCAAGCGTTTATGAATTTGCAAAACGGTCTAACCATGCAGTTAGAGAGGCTAGAGGCGTAATCAAAGATTTTTATAACGCTAGAGATGAAAAAGAAATTATTTTCACATCTTGCGGTTCTGAAAGTGCAAACACGGCAATTCGTGGCGTTTTGAATATGAATAAAAATAAACGTCATATCATTACAACAAAAGTTGAACACCCTTGCGTGTTGAACCTTTATAGAGCATTAGAAAAAGAAGGTTACAGAGTTGATTATATTGGCGTAAATTCTAATGGAGAGCTTGATTTAGAACAATTAAAAGAAGCTATTGATGAAGATACTGCTCTTGTGTCTGTAATGTATGCTAATAATGAAACCGGTGTTGTTTTCCCAATCAAAAAGATTTCCGAAATTATTAAATCCAAAAATCCTGAAACCAAATTCTATGTTGATGCTGTTCAGGTTACAGGGAAACTAGCTATTGATGTTCAAGATTTGGGCGTTGATTTAATGGGAATTTCGGGACACAAATTCCACGCACCAAAGGGAATTGGCGCATTATATGTTAATTCAAAAACTTTAATTACACCATTGATAATTGGTGGTCACCAAGAACGTGGGAAACGTGCCGGAACAGAAAATGTTCCATATATTGTCGGAATGGCAAAGGCGGCAGAACTTGCTATGGATAGTTTGAAATATGAAACTACCGAAATAAAAAGACTTCGTGACAAATTGGAACAAAATATTGTTAAAAACGTATTCAATGCAAGATTGAATGCAGGAATTATCAACAGAGTTCCAAACACTACAAATATTGGCTTTGAATACATTGAGGGCGAATTAATCCTTCTTCACTTAAGTGATTTAGGTATTTGCGCAAGTTCAGGTAGTGCCTGCACATCTGGTTCACTAGAACCATCTCATGTATTGAGAGCGATGAATGTTCCATTTACCGCTGTTCACGGCAGTATCAGATTTTCTTTAAGCAGATTTACTACAGAAAAAGAAATTGATTATGTATGCGAAAAAATGCCTGAAATAATCGAAAAATTAGTAAGAATTTCTCCATTCCAAGACGAATTAGAAGCTTTGAGAAAATTGAAACAGTAAAAGTTAGGCAATAGAGCGTTAAAACGATAAGATTTTACAGTTATTCTGAGCAAAGCGTTTTATCAACCATGCGATGTTTCGGCTTCGCCTCAACATGACCCGATAGAAAAACTTATTAAGATAAAAGCATTGGTAAGATATAATATCCCACCAATGCTTTTAATTAAGTAGGTTGGGCTTTCTAGCTCGACAATGAAACTAGCAATTACCCCTTACGGAATAGCACCACTTATCTCTACTAAGGAATGAGTATAATAAAATGAGATTTATACTCCCAAAGTCCTACGATTTTTTAGCTATTTATCAGTATTTTAAAATTCTTTTTCTGTGTAATAGTTTTTTATATCATTCACGCTTATCCTATCGGTAAGGAGTGATTATGAAAAAATTTATTGTTATTTTAGGGTTATTAATTAGTATTTCACCGTGTTTTGGTGCAACTCAATATTCTTCAATCTTGGATAATATTGAAAACTCTCTATACGGTTTTACATATACAACATCTGATGATGCTACAAGACTTTCTCGCATCGAACAAACTGTCTACGGACAAGCGAAATCAAACAAATCAATTTCTGATAGAGTTTCATCATTAAAAAAAGATATGTCTGCCGATTTAATTGGTCATGAAATAACTCCGAAAGAAGATACATTTATGGAGGAAGATGATATTTACAAAGAAGAAAAATTAGCTCAAAATAGTGTACCACCTGCAGGAGCTAATGTTGATTATCCATCCATAAACGAACTTGAAAAAGAAATTTTTAAACAAGAATTTAAAACTAAAGACTTAAATTCACGTCTTGCTTCGCTTGAGCAAAAATCTCTCGGCAAAACCTACGAAAGCGAACCGTTTTCTGCTCGAGTAGAAAGATTACAGGCAAAAATCAAGCCAAAATCGTTTATGAATAATAGTATCGCTCAATCTTCAAACGGTTTTTATGATGAAGATGTTGTTCAGCTAGATAAAAATTATAAACTCGACGAATACCAACCACCTGAATTTGATTATGATGCTTATAATTCAAGAAACGCAAAACCAACAAACCTTGCCACTGTAGAAAAAGCAATATTCAAAAGAACTTTTGCAAACGACAACATGGACAACAGATTGTCACGCCTCGAAAGCACTATGTTTGGCACGACTTTTGCTACAGATAGCGAAAATGATAGATTAAGACGAATTTCAAGTGCTTACAAGGCAACAAAAAGTGCAAGCAAATACGATTCAAACAAGTTTTCTCAAAATATGGCAACCGCAATGCAAATAGGAACATTGTTATTAATGATCTTGGCATGCGTACTATAGAATAATCTGTAATTCAAAGTAACACCGTTATTTCAATAAATTTTTCAAGTTCTTAAACCCTTGAACAGCATCTTTCATTTGTTGATTTGCTTCTTCTGCCTGCTTCTTTTGCTCATCCATGTGTTGGTTAAAAGCATCTTTCTTTTCCTGAACGGCATCTTTAACTGCCTGTTTTGTTTCTTTAACCTGTTCTTTAATAGTCGTTTTTTGAATTGCAGACATATCACAAGTTGAAAGCCATTTGAAAGATTTTACAGAACTTCTGCTTTCTACGCCACCATTAAATACTACTTTGAAATCCTTGTAATTTTTATTTCCAGATGAAAGTGCCGGAATTGCAGAAATATTTTCACCTCTCGGGTTTGTTGTAAGAGCATTAATTATATTACCCGTTGCTGTTCCGAATTTTGGAATATATGAAGTCAATTTAGTAACCGATAAATCTCCAAGTGGTCCAAGCACAGAAACAATTTCTGCAGAAATTCTACCTAAAATAATCACATTTGCTGTAGAGTTCAAAAGGTTATACCTACCTTTTACGTAATATGCCATTGAAGGCCCTGATGTTTTGACAGGATTTAATACTGCCCAACCATTATTAAATGTCATATTACCTGAAACTGTCTTAAAGTGTGCGGTATTTTTTATAGCCGGAAGCGATTTTATTGAATTTATAGCAGCTTTTATAATACTGTTTTGTTGCAAGTTTTGAGCGAACAAGAAGTTTTCAAATCTACCAATATTTCCAAACGAACCGTCTGAGATATCAAATGATGCCTTTCCTTTCAAGTTCTTCATCATCTCCACATCAGTTGTTCCGTGTAAAGCAACATTCGCATTAAAATTCAATTTTCCGGACAAAGCGTTTTTAAGTCCTGCAGCACCCTCAATTGCCTTTTCTGCATTCATGCCAGAACCGTTAAATACTACTCCAATATGCCCATTATTTATATTATACGAAATATTCCCATTTACTTTTCCGGAAAAAGCTTCTCCTGTTATATTTTTCAAATTAAATACATTATTTGTTAAATTGAAATCCGATGTCAAGTTTTCAGCAACAATCCCACCGGTCACAAACTTTTTAAGAGATCCTTTCCCTTTAACAATCGGTCCATTTAAAGAAATTTGCATATCAGACATTGTTAGAGGAACTTCCGGAATTTTAACCAATGGAACTGTTGCAGAACCTTTAAGAATAGGATTTGCAGCAACACCATTTACATCAATATTACCTATCGCCGTAACTTTAGACTTATTAAATCCCGGAATTACAAACGTAACACTGTTTGGAGTAGATACATTTAGGTTCAATTTTTGAGATTTATACAAATCACTAATTCCACCCTTCAAATAACAAACTCCAACGCCATTTGCAAAAATTCCCGTATCAGAGAATTTCAAACTATCACCGCTTAATTTTGCATTTCCTTTAATTACGGTTGTTTTACCTTTCAATTGATCAACAGAAAGAATTGACACATAATTAGTTGGATTTGATGTTAAACTAAACGCAATATCTTGTTTTTTCTCATCTCCGGTAACATTAACCACCAAAGGTAATTTTCCATTAGCAGTAACAAAACTTCTAAAATCTTTCGGTATCATTGAGCGCAAATCCGAACCTAAAAGATTTCCTTTTGCCTTGATATTAAAGGTTAAATTTTTGGACATATAATCTGCAACTTTTCCTGTAATATCTATCCTTGAATTATCTAATATGATATATGCACTGTTAATTAAAATATCTTTTTCTCCAAAAGATATTTTAGTTAAAGGAGCTGAAATTGTTGCCATTGGATTAATAACCTTAGCTCCTGCGACATTAACCAATCCATCCATTTTCTTACCATCAGTTGTCAAATTAACTTTTGAATTAGCAACTCTTATTGACGTATTAGACGGAGTGTTTTTCAAATTAACGTTATCAATACTCAAATTAACTTTAGGAACAATTTTGTCTAATTTTCCATTTATAGACGCATTCATAGAAACAGTTCCACTATAAATTTGATTTTCTTTCAACAAAGCCATTTGCCCCGCAGCCAAAAGCAACCCTTTGAGTTGAAGTTTATCAGCCGTAACCAATAAATCAGCCGTTGCATCTTGAGTTACAGAACCACTAATTTTTAATGGTTGTCCTAATACTGTTAAACCAGCTTTTCTAATATTTATCATATTATTTGCAAAATCAATATCTGCACTAATATTATTTACCGCTGCATTGTACAGCTTATAAGCAATAGAGGCAGAAGGAATTTTTAAATATCCTGAAGATTCAATAGTTTTCAAATTAGATTTGATATTAAAATCAGCATCAATTCCACCTGTTGCAGTCAATGTATCTAAATCATTATAATCAAATGATTTTGCGACACTATCTATCAAATCAAATACACTTTTAAATTGCGCATTTGACTTGCAATTCAAATCAATTTTTGGATGTTTGCCTGTTTTGAAATTTCCAACCAATTCTGTTAATTCTTTATCAGCAGTGTATAGTTTTGTATATAATTTAATACCATTTCCTTTAAATTTTATATCAACAGAACTAGAAGGTAATTTTTGACCATCTACCGCAACCCCTAAATTTGTTACATCAATTGAGCCTAACATATCAATATTGTCAAGAGTTCCACCAGTTTTGATATCCCCTTTAATATCCGCAGTCAATTGATTTTTATATATCGCTTTAAATATATCAATTACATTTATATTAAAATCGGTTTGATTTGTAGTTTCTTCTTCTTTTCCTGCAAACACAATATCATTCAAATCAATATTCGGCATTATTTTGTTTAACAATTTAACATCATAATTGAATTGCTCTCTATCCTGCAACATAACCTTACCATCAAGAGCAACTTTTATTTTTTTATTCAAGATAAAATCCGTTATAGAAATATTGTTTCCGTAAATAGAATACATTTTATCTGTAGGAATATCTATAAATGCTATATTATAATTGTTTATATTGATGTTAGGGAGGTGGTTTGATAGTTTTAAGCCATATGGCAGAGCAGTAAGAACTTGTGATGCCCCGTCATCATTATCATTATTCTGAGGAATATAATCTTCTATTAAAAATTTTCCATCTTTTTTTACTTTTAAGTTCAAATTAATATTATCAGCTCCAACCATATCAGCTTCAATTCGTCTTGCTAATATAGGAATTAATGACATTTTGGCTTGTACATTATCAACTGTTAAGAACTTTTCACCAGTTGGTAAAGCAACTTCAACATGCCCAACCTTTGCGCCAATTGTCAATTTTGGAGTAGACACAATATTTATATTATCAAGTTTTACCTTAAACCCGCAAGATTTTTCTATAATATTTGAAATTTCCCCACTATAAGAATTTACTACCCCAGTCAAAAATAAAGGAGCAATCAAAAAACACATATACAAAACAACAATCACTGACACAACGCTAATTAGCGTATATTTCAAATACTTATTCATAATAATATCCCTCTTTTGTGGATAATTTTAACACAATTACACAAATTTTTAAAGCTTATTTTTTCTTTCTATCCGGATAACAATTCCAGTTAATTTGCTCGTTTTTCCTAAACCAAGTCAATTGACGTTTAGCATAATTTCGAGTATTTTGCTTTAATTTATCTTTTGCCACATCTAAAGACAATTCCCCATCAAGATAAGATAATACTTCTCTATACCCGATTGTGTCTGTTATATTAGAAATTCTTCCATGTTTTTGGAGTAATTTTTTAGTTTCGTCAATCAAACCTTGCTCAATCATCAAATCAACTCTTTTATTAATTCTGTCATATAAAATTTCTCTAGGGAAGTTTAGACCTACCCATTCAACATTAAACTCTTTTTCTTTAACTCCACGAACCAAATCCAATGGTTTACCGGCTAATTTTATAATCTCTATATAACGAATTAATTTCTTTTTATCATTTTTTTCAACAGAATTTGCAGCTTTTTCATCTAATTTAGTAAGCATTTCCAGTAATTCTTCATAAGAATAACTTGATAGTTCTTTTCTCAATTCATAATCAGGTTTTACATCCGGCAAATCATAATTCTCTAACAAAACCCTAAAATATAACCCTGTTCCACCTGCGACAATCGGAACTTTACCACGTGAAATTATATCCGTTATATGTTTCTTAGCCTCTTTTACATACAACCCAACAGAATAATTATATTCCGGTTCTACAACATCAATCATATAATGCGGAATTTCTTGCATCTCATCAATTGTTGGTTTTGCAGTCCCAATATCCATTCCCTTATATACAAGCCTTGAATCTGCTGAAATTATTTCACCATTTATTTTTTTAGCCAACTCTATTGCGTATGAAGTTTTTCCACTCGCAGTAGCTCCAACAACAGCAATAACCCTATTGTTCATCTCCACCCGCATACTTTTTATCAAAATACAAGAATATCAACACAACTAAATAAACAGAGAAATAGAACAATATAATACTCATTACGATATAAGCAAATGGATTTATTACCGCAAAAGTATTTATAAATAGTAACACAAAACCCATAAACCACAATGTAATAAACAATCTTATAGTTGTAAAGAAATCTTTAAATAATTTTACTATAGATTTCCAAAGTGCCAAGAATGGATTTGGAGTAAAACAAATTATCTCAGGAATCCACAACATCAAAAAGTACATAACAATTGATGTTACAGACATAAATAATAAACTCCATTTACCAAAAAATATAATTTGCTCAACAGATAATTTATCTATAAACGCAGGCATTCCCTGATTTGCAGCCAATTCAGAATTTATAGCTAATTCTTGTAAATGCTGCATTGATTCTGTATCCAAACCACCAATTATATTTACTCCTAACAAATATACAATTGGAGTTGCAATTGCTTGAATAAACAAAAATATTACATAAACACCAACAAATGATAGGAAAAATTTTCCAACCCCGACAGGAAATTTTTTGAACAAATGTAGCGTCGCCTTAGCCCTATCAGTATCTAGTATAAAAATTTTCTTAGAAAGTTTAACCGCACCTTTTACCATATAAAACCAACCGGCACAAAACACCCCAAACATAAACAAAACTGTTATTGAGGCAATTAAAAATTTTGGAGTTGAATCAATATTGTATTTTGAATAAAGAGAATACAAATCAAGCACTTTTATAAACACAATCAATGGAATTGCCAAAATAATATTATAATTAGTTACCTTTATTGCCTCTTTAAACAATTCACGCATATTATATATCCTTTAAAAATTTATCAACAAACTACTTTTCAACTTCAACAGCAATTTTTTCACTTTGAGATTTTTCTTTTGCTAATTTACGTTTACGTCTTCTCATCAAATCTACAAAAGCTTCCAATCTTGTCAAATATCCGGCTTTTCCTGTTTGTTCATCCATAATCAACGGTAAAATAGGGATATCACAATTTTCTCTCATTGCAGGAAAAATATTTTGCGACATAATTTCCGGCATACAAGTGAATGGGCTTATGTGAATAATACCATCAATCCCTCTTTCATTTGCATAAGCAACATCAGAAACGCACTCCAAAGAATCTCCACCTATATCCCTCATCAAATAAGGTTTTGCAAGACGATATGCCCTTTGGAGGTGAGTTTCACCATCTCTAAAAACTTTCGGAATAATTGCATCTTTAATAAAACTACTTACAGTCAAGCTCCTTCGAACTTGAACTCCCATTTTACCAAGCTCTTTAGTTATATTTTGATTTGAAAAAGCATCGCAAACCAAATAAATTTCTCCAGTCAAATCAACTTTCAAAACTTCTTTCTTCTCATCGATTTTAACTTTTTTCATTTCATCAAAAGCTAACTTCTTAGCACGTTTCAAATCTCTGGAATGTTCTACATCTTTGATATACTGTAAAGCTTTAGCATAATGTTTGTCTGCATCACCTTGATTTATTTCTCTAGCTCTGTAATAAGCTAAATTTTCTTCCAAATCATCAAGCAAAAACATTTTTCTTATTGCAATATTAATAGCTCTTGCAAACAAAATTGGATCATTTTTTCCACTGATTTCTTTTAACACATTATACATACCTTTAATTCCGTCATAAAGGGAAAGTTCTATGTATCTGGCATGATATCCCATATCCACAAGCGCATTTTCAATGCTATTACCATATTGTCCTAATCTGCAACATCCCGGAGATGTAATCATTGCAACATAATCAGCACCACCTTCAATTGCTTCAATAAAGTTTCCTAAAATCAATTTATATGGCAAACAAATAGCTTCAGGAGAATGTTTAGTTCCCAAAGACAATGTTTTTTTACTTGTATAAGGCGGAATAAAAGGTTCTACACCAATTTTCTTTAGTGCAGCAGCCCATGCTATACATACAGAACCCATATGGGGAAATGCTACTTTAACTTTTTTATCTTCTTTACTCATATTTTTATCTCTTATTGTTGTGTATATTTCAAATCAGGATGACGTGCTGCAAGCGTTTCATCTAAACGTTTAACCGGAGTTGTATGCGGAGCTGAAATGACTACTTCCGGATTAGTTTTAGCTACTTTTGCAATTTTCAACATTGCATCGACAAACTCATCCAAAACTTGTTTGGTTTCTGATTCTGTCGGCTCAATCATAATTGCTTCATGAACAATCAGAGGGAAATAAACCGTTGGCGGATGGGTATTTTCATCCATCAGTGCTTTTGCAATATTTAGAGTTGAAACACCATTTTCATGTTTTTGTTTCTCTCCAGAAAGAACAAATTCGTGCATACAAGGTTCATCATAAGGTAATAAATATGCACCCTTCAATTTTTCTTTCAAATAATTGGCATTCAATACGGCATTTTCGCTAGCTTCTTTTAGATTATCACCCATCATTAAAATGTAGGCATAAGCCCTGACAAGCACTCCAAAATTACCATAAAAACCTTTTACACTACCCACTGAGTTTTTCAAATTATAGTTTCTATAATAATTTTCACCATCAAAAGCAACTGTCGGAACAGGCAAATAATCCTTCAATTTTTCAACAACACAAACAGGTCCTGCACCAGGTCCACCACCACCATGAGGAGTTGAAAATGTTTTGTGCAAATTCAAATGAACTACGTCAAACCCCATCAATTTTGGATTTGTATGTCCCATAATTGCATTAAAGTTAGCTCCGTCATAGTACAATAATGAACCATTCTCGTGCATCAATTTAGAAATTTCAAGAACATTTTCTTCATAAATTCCCAAAGTATTCGGGTTAGTCATCATAATTGCAGCGACATCACTATCCAAAAGCTCTTTCAATGCTTCAACATCAACCTGTCCTTTTTCATTTGATTTCACCGGAACAACATCAAATCCGCACAAATGCGCACTTGCGGGGTTCGTTCCGTGAGCAGAATCAGGAATAATAACCTTTTTACGAATTTCACCTTTTACTTCAAAATATTTTTTAATTACCATCATACCGGTTAATTCACCATGCGCACCTGCAGCCGGTTGCAATGTAACAGCATCCATTCCGGTAATTTTTTTCAAAGCCTCTTGCAACTTAAACATAAGTTCCAAAGCACCTTGACAATCTTCATCTTCTGATAACGGATGAAGATTTATAAAGCCTTCAAGTCCAGCCAAAAGTTCATTAACTTTTGGATTATACTTCATAGTACAAGAACCCAAAGGATAAAAACCTTTTTCTATACAAAAATTCAAATCTGATAATTCTTTATAATGACGCATTGCCTCTAATTCACTGACACTAGGCAAGCCTATATCACCTTCTCTAACAAAATTTTTGTCTAAAAAGGTCAAATCTTCTTTTTCGTCTGTTAATTCAATACCTGTAACCCCATTACTTTTTTCAAAAATTGTTTTCACTACAAAATCCCCTGTCTTTTTAAATCCCTTTTAATTTTATCTAATCCAGACTGAATAATACGTGATATTCTCGACTGCGAAATATTAAATTCTTCTGCAATTTCTCTCAATTTTTTCTCTTTAAAAAACTTATATTCAATTAATTCACGCTCTCTTGCAGGAAGTTTTTTCATAGATTCAATTATTTCTGCCTTCAATTCAACAAGCTCAATTGATTCTTCAGGAGTTTTATCTTCTGCTTTAATTTGAATAGGAACTTCCGCATCTTGCAATTCATCAATAGAAAGAATTGTTTTGTAAACTTCTTCCCTCAAATTTCCATCATCTTCTACACTCTGTTGCCTTCTGTTTTTTAGAGAATACCATTTGTAACGTCTTCTAACTTCATTTCTGATAGCCCATTTTATAGCAGTAGAAAGATAAGTATTGTTATAATTTTCAGGAGAATGATTTTTAAATAATATGTATAAAGTATGATTTCCGATATTAATAAGTTCAGGCAACTCAATCAAGTGCGAAGATGAGAATTTTTGGTATTCCACCTTTGCAATCGTTTCTATCAGGTCTTTATAATCTCTTAAATTGATTTTCTGTTGAATGTTCTGTTTCGCTGCCATGACTATAACATATTCCTATTAAAACATTTCCCTAAGTACATAATAACAAAAAAAAATATAGAATACCAGACAATGTAATTTTCCTTAACATAAATTATATTAATTAGAAGTTAATACCCAAAAAGACAATTGAAAAAGGAGAGATTATGAAAATATTATTTTGCACAGACGGCTCTAAAATCAGTTTTAATGCACTCAAAAACATTGCATACTGGATTAAACAAGCAACAATTGACACAATTTGTGTAATTGATTGGAATATTCTTCCTGCAGAAATTACAATTGATGAAGAAAATTTTTCTTTTTCTTGTGCAAATGTTGCAGACACAATTCTTGACTATGCGGAAGAAGAAATCAAAAATCTTGGCTTACAACTCGGCAACCGAATTAAAAATTGTGGCTCTGCTATTGAAAGCATTTTAGAGCAGTCCGAAAAAGAAAAATATGACCTTATCCTAATGGGATCACACGGCAAAAAAGGTATTCAAAAATGGCTTGGTTCTGTTTCTCAAGAAATTATAAATAGTAGTAAAATATCAGATTATATTGCAAAAAAAGAAAACAATAAGAAAAAAGTTCTATTTACAACCGACGGAACAGAATGTTCACTATCAGTAATCGGGGAAATCATATCTGATATTGAACTTAGCGATAAAGAAGTTCATATCTGCATGGTTAATGAAGACCCTAATTTGTTATTTTTAGAAGGCACTCTCGATACAAATTGGTTACTTGATATACAAAAACAACAATATATGTATGCCTCAAACGCCATTGAATCTATCAAAAAAATAATCGAAAGCAAAGGAATAGAAGTTAATCAAAGTACAATCTTAACAGGTATTCCTGCACAAGAAATCATAAATTATGCCAAAAACAATGAAATAGATTTGATAATATTAGGATCTCGGAACAAATCTAAAATGGACAGATTTTTGATGGGTTCGGTAAGTAAACGCATTTTAGAAAATGTTGTTAGTGACATTTGGCTCGTAAGATGCGAAAGTTAAATTCTTGTTACATTATATAATGAATTTAATAAAATTTATACAGAAGAACTGGCAAATTATAATAAAGAACATTCTATTTTGGATGAGAACAAGAAACATCAATCTCAAAGTTTAAAAGATTGGTTTTTACTTCGTTTTAACTTGAAATATAAAAGTACTAAAACATATTATTAATAATTTGACTGTTCCTGCAAATAGTGTCATAATTAACCTATGTTTAAATATTATAGCAAATATGCACCGTATTTATTTTTGTTACCGGCAGCAGTAGTGCTTGTAATATTCTTTTTTATACCGTTTTTTCAGACATTTTTATTAAGTTTTTTAGACTACTCAACAAATATATACAAACCAGAATTTATCGGACTTGAAAACTATATAAAATTATTACATAATCCAATTTTTTATAAAGTTTTGTGGAATACTTTCATATATTTATTTGTAGCAGTACCAATTCTTGCGATATTTCCTCTGTTTTTAGCTGTTCTTATTAATCAAAAAATCAGAGGAGTAACATTATATAAAATTCTTATATACCTACCCGTAATCGTATCAATTGTTGTAGCTGCAATAGCTTTTAAATGGCTTTATGCAGATCAAGGAATTTTGAACTATGCAGTAACAAGTCTTGGGTTCAGCTCTATA
Source organism: Candidatus Melainabacteria bacterium MEL.A1 (assembly GCA_001765415.1). GTDB lineage: Bacteria > Cyanobacteriota > Vampirovibrionia > Gastranaerophilales > Gastranaerophilaceae > Stercorousia. The sequence continues at coordinate 141,759 of CP017245.1, read as the reverse complement.
GGTTGGTTAACCGATCCAAATTACGCACTATATTCAGTAATCATTGTTACGATTTGGAAAGGTATCGGGTATTATATGATAATTTATTTAGCTGCATTAATGAGTGTTCCAAATGAATTATACGAAGCGTGCGATATTGATGGAGCAAGTTTTTTAACTAAACATTTAACAGTAACAATTCCGCATATAATGCCTACAATTGCACTTGTTACAACAATCAGTGCAATTTCTGCTATGAAAGTTTTTGCAGAAATATACGTTATGACCAAAGGTGGACCTTTAAATTCAAGCAAAACAATTGTTTATTATATTTACGAAAGAGCATTTGAAAACCTCGATCTAGGTTTTGCATCTGCAATGGCAGTAGTTTTATTAATCATTGTAATGCTATTTTCTTTAATAAACATTTTTTGTTTTGAAAGGAATAAGTATGAGATATAATATAGAAGCAGCTAAGCAGCTAGGAAATGAAGTAGCTAAAAAAGAAATACACAAATCATATCATTGCGCAATCTATTGTAAACGAGCAGCAAAAATAAGAAGTACATTTTTTTCTCATCTTGTTCTTATTTTGGTTTCATTAATTTCAATTTTTCCATTCATTTGGTTAATTTCAACTTCTTTAAAAGGAAATAGTGAGAACATCTTTGCTTACCCGCCACAAATAATACCACAAGACTTTACTTGGGCAAACTACACCGGAGTTTGGGATAAAGTTAATTTTATCGGATATTTTATAAACAGTATGATTGTTGCCGGGGGAACAGTTGTTTTAAACCTGATTTTATCAGCAATGGCAGGTTATCCACTTGCGAGAATGGAATTTAAAGGGAAAAAGATTACATTTTTTGCGATTTTAGCAACAATTATGATACCATTTCAGGCAATTATGTTACCTGTTTATTTGATTACTTTAAAACTTCATTTAACTGATAATGTAAATAATTTTGCTGGATTTATGGGGTTAATAATGCCATTTGCGGTTAGTGCTTTTGGGATATTTTTAATGCGCCAAGCTTTTTTAGGAATTCCCAAAGAAATGGAAGAAGCTGCAATTGTTGATGGTTGCAATGTTTTTCAAGTGTTTTGGAAAGTACTTATGCCAATGGTAAAACCATCACTTGCCGTTCTTGCAATATTTACATTTATTGGTTCGTGGGGAGAATTTTTATGGCCTAGTATTGTGTTGACAAAAGAAGCAATGTACACTTTGCCTGTCGGAGTAAACAACTTGCAAGGAATGTTTTCATCAAACTGGAGATTTATCGCAGCAGGCTCAATCCTCTCAACAATTCCTATTTTGATATTTTTCTTAGCAATGCAAAGATACTTTATCTCTGGAGAAAATGAAGGCGCAGTAAAAGGATAAAGCCTATCTCCACGGATAATCAGATTTTATTTCCCAACCATCCATCATTATAACTAATGTACAAGCATAACCGGACTTCGATGCACTTTTTGATTTTGAACACATGTGAAGTTTATCAGACAAGGCTTCTTCTCTATCAACTCCCTCCAGACTTGAAGTCAAACCCAAAGAAGGCGTTATTCCAAAAGCAAATAAATCTCTCCCTAAGATATTCGGTTTCTTAAAGCCATTTGTATCAACCAATATTCCTCTATAAATATTTTCACCAGATGACCACCCATCAACAAAAATAATCGTTCCATCAGACAATTTAATTACAGAATTATTTTTATCATTAACGCTACATTCTGTTATTCTATCGCCATTCAAATATTTATAATTTATGGTTTTGTGAATATCAAAACCGTTTGTTTGTTCTACGTCTTTGAGAAATGGTTTTAGATAAGTATTCATAAAAGTTTCAGCAGGCAAATCATAATTCCAATATTCCTTATCTCCATTTTCTAATTCAGACATTTTAACCGCTTGAGATAATTGAGAATAAGCCTTTTTCAAAGCAGTAACAGTTTCTTTTTTCTGATAATTAGCAACCAATGTAGGAATAGTCATAGCGGCAACAACACCAATTATGCCAAGTGTAATTAGAACTTCAGCTAAGGTAAAGGCTGCTAGGCGGCTTAAAAACAGGTGTAGACCATGATTATGAGAGGATTTTAGACTATTGCCCCCCCCCCGACGAGGAACGTGCCGTTCCATCCGCTACATAGAGCTTTGTTCAATTTTTCAAACTCTTGTGACATCAATCTCTTTTTCATAAAAATTCCTCTCTTTCTTTCATAAATATATTATTATTTTAACAAATTTTTTGATGTTTTTCAAGTGGTTTTAAGAAGAAGAAAATAATCCCACGATAGCGAAATGAACAATAACTTGTTAGTGAAACAAACAACAAAAAGCTTTACACAAATGTATGATGTAGGAACAAATGTTTACACAGAGGGTTAAAAACAGGCATTGTTTGAGCGTAGCGAGTTTGACTGTTTTTTAGTTGAACTTACTAGTTATTAGTGAATGGAGCGTGTGGGTGTTTTTGTGGAACTTTTTACACAAAAAGTTCCCGCCGTCTGCGCAAGACAAAAAAACAATCCTTCCACCGCAAGCGGTCCCCCTTCCTTTGCAAGGAAGGTTAAATGTTTCCCTTACGGGATAGCCCCCTCATAACCTCACTCATCAGGGAGGGAAACAATTTCCTTGATAAGGTCAACTCACTATTCACCACTCACCATTCACTTATTCATAACGATATGGTCTTTTCACTTCTCACTTAAAGCTACTTTTTATTCCACACCAGGCACATGAACATTATAACGAACATCGTCATATTCTGTCATCGCATCATCTACATCTTCTTGGAATATTTTTTTAGCACCACAGACCTTCAAATTCTTCAATATCGCACTATCGAGTTCATCCGTTAAAACAATCTTTCCGTTAACGTAAGTTACATTTGATGTTTCAGTTGGCTTATCGCCAATTTTTTCGACTAAATCACTTTGAGAATTTGCTAAAATCGTTCTTGTCACATCATTCATAACATCAAAAACATACCTTTGACGAGAAACAACATTACTTCCGCCACCATTGGTTATCAATGTTGTAGCTTTTTCTAATTCATCAAGAGATTCTTTGTAATATTTTAAATGTCTTAAAAGAACAGCCAAATTGTAATGCGCCTCATAATTCATTGGATTTAACTCAATCGCCTTACAATAAGACAATCCGGCATCTTTGTAATCTCCCAACAAGTGATACGTTAATGCTAAATTGTATCTTGCATCGTAATCCTTTTTCAAGATTTTGCAAGCTTCTTTATACGAATTTAAAGCCTTCATTAAATATTGTCTTCTATATTCCCAATCATCTTCCAAATACACAGATTTTTGTTTATATGCAACACCTCTATTGTAATATGCTAAACCTTTATTAACCTTATAACTTTTTCTGTTACTATAAACAAAAGGGATAGAAAGCAGATGCCTTTTAGTATTCAAAATTTCGTTGTATTGATCAATTGCACCATCAAAATCACCTAACTTTTCTGCAGAAACAATTCCATAATTCATTCTTGCAACAATCATTTTAGGATTGTATTCAAAAGCCTTTTCATAAGCATCTACGGCTGAATAATAATCCTCATATACAACATAAATATTCCCTAAATTGTACCATGCAGTATAGTGTTCAGGATATAACTCAACCGCTCTGTTATAATAACCGATTGCTTTTTGTAACTTTAATTCTTTTAGCGCCTTATCGCCTTTATGAACATAATATATTCCCCTCACTTTGTCCAATTGCTTATTAAAAAACACCGGATGCAAATATATTAATGCGCCGATTGCTAAAATCATTAAAAATGTAAATAATCCTGAAAAAAACTTTTTCACCTACTATACCTCATTATATAAGCATTTTACACATATTAATAATAACATGCAATACACTATTGTTACGAAATTGTAACATTTCTTTCTTTGAAAGAGCAATTTTTTTAAGCCAAAAGTTTTTATATAAGTAAGGTAGGTTAGAAAATTCAATTTGGAGGTTAGGTTATGGCAGACTTCAATATGGCTGCGAATATGTACGGACTTTATCCGAACTTATACAATAACCAGATAGCATTAAATGATTTGACTGATTTGGACTTGTATACACCAATGGGATCATTAAATAATCCTATGATGGGTGCAATTAACCCAATGATGACAATGAACGGAAGCATCTTCGGCGGCGGAATGATGGGCGGTTACCCAGTTACCGGTGGTTATCCAACAATGGGAGGTTCAACTGGTAGTTACCAAGACTATTATAAGAACTATGAGAAGTATCAAGACTTCATGATTGATAACCAGGTTCATCAACAACAAAAATGGCGTAATGCAGACCTCCGCTTAAATGCTCCTCAAGAAGGAATACAAAAACAAGCCGCTATCCTTCATGAGAAAATCTTGCAAAATGAGCAACAACAAATCCAAGCTGCTTATGCAAACTTCAAAAATAGTGTAAAAGCAATGTACGGCTCAGGAAGTGATGAACAAATTTCTAACCGTGCGGCAAGCTTGTATCAACAAATAACAGGAGTTACAGTAACTGATGACATACGCCAACACGGTAGAGGTTCATTCACTCAAGGTTTCTTGCAAACTGTAACATTAGGTATGGCTGATAAGAAAACTGCAGAAGAAAACATCGCTGAATTAACAGGTCAACCTGTCGGCAGAACCGAACAAGGCAAGAAATTTGCAGGTAACATAGCAGGTGGAGCTGTATTTGGCGGAGCAGCCGCAATCGGAGCTAATTGGGCATTAAAAACCTTTTTGAAAGGTTTAAAAAACAAACCATTTATCGCAACTTTAATCGGAGGTGCAGTTGGTTTAGCAGCCGCAATCGGAACATCAAGTGCAAAATCATAAAAATCCCTTAACTTATCCTTATAAAATTTAATTCCTAATCTAATAAAACAAATTGTGTGTGTAGAGGTTGAACTAATCAACCTCTTTTATTTTTTTATTGTCATTACGAGGAGTAAAACGACGTAGTAATCCCATTCAAATATAATATAATGAGCTTACACCAACATTATTACAGTAGGCTACGTACGTAGTACAAAAAAAACACCTGCACCAAGGAGTTAAGATGCAGGTATTAAATCAGTAAAAGAGACATCAATAACATTATGTAACATTTAAAATTTTCGTCAAATTTTTGTGGATATTTTTTTTAATTTATCTTATAATCCTCTTATGAGAAGATTTCTATACACACTTACAGCTTTATTAATATTAACCGCAAACTGTTCTGATGCGATTGCTTTGAAAGCATATTCAAAACAACAAAACAACACTATAGTCCAGTCTGAAAAATTTGTTAATATTACAAATCAAGCAAATGTTCTTTATGCGGAAAACGATATAAAAGGAGCTTTTAACTTATTCCTGACAATTCCGGAAGAAGAAAGAACCGCTCAAAACTGGTTGCTTTTAGGTAATATATTACAAGATCAAGGCAAACTTGAAGAAGCAACTTTTATGTATAACAAAGCTATTGAAGTCGATGACAAGTATTATAAAGCTTATTACAATTTAGGCAATATATATTTGAACGACGGTCGCCCTAATATGGCTGTTGAGGAATATAAAAAAGTTATTAAAATTAAGCCTGAATATGCCTACGCCCACTACAATTTGGGTTGTGCATATATTAAACTTGAAAAATACGGGAAGGCAAAATTTGAACTTTTAACGGCAACGGACTACAAAAATAATGTTGCAGATTTTCATTACAACTTAGCTTATGTTTATAAAAAACTGGGCAAAGAAAAACAAGCAAAAACATATTTAGAGTATTACAATAAATTAATAGATAATCAATAATCAGTGAGGGATAAATGTATAAAGGTATAATTTTTGATTTTAACGGGACATTGTTTTGGGATTCAGAAAAACACCAAGACGCTTGGAGAGAGTTTTCAAAACGATTGAGAACTCCTGGTTTTACGGATGAAGAAATGCGTGACTATATGTTTGGCAGAACGAACGAAGATATCATAAAATACCTTATCGGGAAGCAACCCTCAAAAGAAATGGTTGAAAATTTTGCAAAAGAAAAAGAAGCAGTTTATAGAGATATGTGCCGAAAAGACAAAAAGAACACTGTTCTTGCTCCCGGCGCTATTGATTTTTTAGATTATTTAACTAAAAACAATATTCCGCACACAATTGCTACAATGTCAGAAAAAGATAATGTAGATTTCTTTATTGAAGAATTTGAGCTTGCAAAATGGTTTGATTTAGACAAAATTGTATATTCTGACGGAACAATTCCTGGCAAACCGGCTCCTGATATTTATATAAAAGCAGCGCAAAAACTTAATCTTAACCCAAAAGACTGCGTTGTAATAGAAGATGCAGTATCAGGCATCGAAAGTGCTAGGAGCGCAAATATCGGCAAAATTATTGCAATTGCCTCAATGGAAAGCGAAGACTTATATAAAAATATTCCTGCCGTTTCACAAATTATCAAAAATTTTGACGAAATCGACAGAAATATTTTCGAAGTTCCTTGTGTCAAATAGTATTAATGTGGCAATTTTTTGAAATAATCTTTTTCATTAATGGCATTGATTGTACAACCATAACCATTCCTTGAAAAAGTAGTGCTACTATTACAATACCCATTTTTAGAGAACTGACTGTTTTCTGCTCCTCCTGCGGTAACCTTCCCATCTCGACTAATAGAAAACAAAAACATATCATGCCCCAATTTGTTAGGTCGTTTTTGCCAACCATTTACATCAATAACAACAAATTGCTTTGCATATATATCTTCTCCCTCACCAGCATAATCAAAATAGAATGTACTTCCACTTACAATATTTACAACATAATCATTTCCAATACACGGTGCGCTAACTTTTCCAGAAAAATCTTTATATGTTTTATACATAAAATTACAATAATTATCACCATCTGCATTTGCTGGACATCCATTTTCAGCAGTCCCAGTACAACGTTTTCCATTCAAATATTTTGCGTAATACCCCAAACTCTCACCTAACGCATCATCTGGAATTTGACCACCGTAATCTTCTAATGCAACACGCTGCGCAATTTGAGATAAGGCAGAATAGGATTTTTTAAAAGCAACTTCTAATTGTTTATTTTGAGCATTGTTTATCAATGTTGGTAAAGTCATCGCAGCCACTACACCAATGATGCCGAGAGTGATGAGGACTTCAGCTAAAGTAAATGCTACCCTTTTACTTGTATTGTTAGCACCAGTTCGCATTTTAAGTTTCATTTCTTTAGTCTGAAACCCATCCCAACCTTCCATAACTAAGGAAGGAGCTATTTTGTTCTCGCTGGACAAAACTTGTGCATTGCATCCTCCCTTATGAGGGAGGATTGAGGCGGGTGCTGATTGGTCAACCATTTCCCTCCGGGGTAAAACCCATCCTAGCCTTCCCTGTTTAGGGAAGGAACAATTTGGAGTACTGTTAACCATATACGTAGCACCAAAACCGAAACAACCCAGTTTTTTATCTGTTTCGCTGCTACCACAAAACGAACAAAAGCCCTTGTTACGAGAGGTTATTCGACGATTGCCCCCCCCCCGACAAGGAACGTGCCGTTCCATCCGCCACATAGAGCTTTGTTCAATTTTTCAAACTCTTGTGACATCAATCTCTTTTTCATAAAAAATTCCTCTCTGTTTTTTCTACAACATAACAATAACATAAATTAACGAAAAATTCATCTATTAACATTTTTCTGCTACAATGATTTAAGGAAAAGAGAGAGGGATTATGGAATTTATCAATTTAATTTTAGGACATTTAGTTAGTTTTATAGAACACATAGTTACAGGTATGGGGCCACTAGGAATAAGTTTATTAATGGCAATTGAGTCATGCAATATACCATTACCAAGTGAAGCTATTTTACCTTTCGCCGGTTATATTGTTAGCAAAGGAGAAATGAATTTCCATGTAGCAGCAATTGCAGGTGCGCTAGGTTGCGTTTTAGGTTCAATCCCTTCATACTATTTAGGTTATTTCGGCGGAAGAAAATTTGTTGAAAAATATGGAAAATATTTTCTTATATCTCACAAAGATTTGGATGAAGCAGACAAATGGGTTGAAAAATATGGTGATTGGGCATTTTTCTTATGCAGAATGTTACCAGTCGTAAGAACATTTATTTCGCTTCCTGCCGGTATTTTAAGAGCCAAAAAGAGAATATTCTTCACACTTACTTTCTTAGGCTCTCTTGTTTGGAGCTATGTGCTTGTATATGTAGGTATTAAAATGGGACAAAATATGGAAGCATTCAAACATATTTGGCACAAATTTGATGCTGCAATTATTGTTATATTTGCGGTATTAGGTACATTATATATCTACAAACACGTTAAACATTTGAAAGAATCTTAATAACCTATTTTATTATAAGTTGATTAACATTTTCGGTTTTCATTTTTTTGAACAACTTGTTAAACCGTATTATATCTGTCGGAGTTTCAAACTTTTTAACAAGCTCTCCTTTTCCATTTATAATGCACTTAGTAGAACTTTCATTCAAAGAATCAGGGACAACATGAACGTAGGTTGTCGCTTTGTTTGGTGCAATTAATTCAATTGTTCTTTTTTTGTTATCATCTCGAACACGTGTAAACGATTTATTTGAAACAATCTTAGGATTTTCAATATTTAATCTCAAAGCATCTGATATTTTAATTAATTCTTTGTTTACATTATGAGCTTTCATTTTTTTAGGGGATTTTTGCGTGGCAATTGTTTCAAATATTTCCTGCATATTCTTTTTTACAATAACTGCTTTATCCTTAATTAGAGTCAACAAACCTTCTGGATGTTCATCATCTAAACCTGATTTTGTGTTAATTTCAGGATAATATTCAATTCCCTCAATATTATTTTCTTTTATGTAATTTCCAACCCTTTTATCATAATTATTTCGCAAAACGATAACTTCATCACCTTTTTCTAAAATATCATGAAAAACTTGTTTCCCTTGAGTAAATAACTGTGGCACATCAGCTTTTGCCTTAATTTCGTCAGGTTTAAACCTAAAAGCACCTGTAAAATTTGTATTTTGATTATTATTTAATATCTGCATAAGTTCTCCTTAATACAGAATTAAAACCCTCTAAAAATATTTTTTGCCAATTCAACTTAAAATACTAAATTTTTTCATAAAAAATTATACCATCTTTATCAATACTATTTTTCATTCCTTCATGCGATAAAACTTTATAATCAATCACATCAAATTTATAAGGTGTTGGCAATTCATCTAACTCTCCCCATATTCTATAAAAATATTCATGGTTATCTGTCCATATCGCAAAATCAATATCAGAACCATTACGAAAATTTCCTTTTGCCCGAGAACCAAAAATCAAGACTTTTTCTATATATTTACTCCTTTATACAAATAAAGCATACCATAAAGGAATGCTCATAAAATGGGGCGCCAGATGGGTTGAACTTCGAACCTTATTGAGCAGAATTTCTGCACCTATGCCTGCACGATAAAGATACGATTGAAGAAATCAAAAAGTTCTTAAATCGTAACAATCTTCTTAATGCTTGTTACAATTAGGCAATTTCTGTAAGGCAAAATACTTTATAAAAATACGGGGGAATATTCTAATAAAGGGGAAATAATATGTTTATAGAAAAACTCGGAATGAAAACTTTGCGAGGTGGTAAAGCACTTATCAATACCTTAACTCACAGTAAAGGTATTGTAAGGAGTGCTAGTACTCATAGCACAGATAATTGTGGATTAGCGTTAAAAACATTAGAGTTAGATGCTGTGACAATTACACATAAAGGAGAAAAAGTAACAAAGGCAATAACTAAACCAACTATACCAACTGCACCTGCGGTGTTTGAAGGTTCACAAGTATCAATGCACCACGGTTTGAATGGTATAAATACTATGGTCCGAGAGGCATATCGTGCGACTAAGAGTGGTAAAACAATAGATGCTGACGATATGTTTGATGTAGTACATGGATTACCACGTATGCTCAAAATAGACAAAGAATTTGCTAAATTACCACCTCTGGAGAAAGAATGTATCGTTTGGAGAGGAAGATTTGAACATCCTGTTATAGAAAGGTTTAATCAAGATTTTAAAATTATTGATAATGCTAAAATTGGAGATGTAATTATTCCTGATACTGGCTACAGCTATACTGGTTTTACAAAAGAACTTGCATCACATTGGAGTAATTCTTGTGATGGTAGAACTATGATGTTTAAAATAAAGTTACCCAAAGGTGCTAAAGTTTCACGAAATCTTGAACATGGTGGAGAAGTGGTAATGCCACGTAATGCAGAATATAGATTGCTTTCAAAAAGCACAAATGGTAATCATACAGAAGTTGAGTTAGAATATATATTACCTAAAAAAGATAACGTAACGGAAATAGAAGAATTAATAAAAAAATTTAATATTGAACCAGCATAATTTATAATGTAAATAAAGTAAGATTTGAACCTGTGAAAGTCCTTATCATTCCTAATAAAAAAGCACCCGAAGGTGCCAATTTTAATGGTGAGGTTACTGTCTAGATTGGATTGAGTTAAGTGTGGGTATTTTGATACGCAGTTTGAGAAAAACACTAACCAAAATTTCTCAAACTTTCATTAACTTGGCACTGTAATCCTAGTGCAGTTTTATATTTAACAAAAAATTGTTTTATGAAATCATTACTTTGAGCTAGGATATTTTTGTATTCATCGCTACCCTTTACAATAGTCTCTTGTCCTATATTTCGTTTTATCAGAACATCTTTTCCATTTCTGGTTACAACATATTCATTATTATCTGGTGTTTTTAAAAATAAAATAGATCTAACTTTATTTTTATCTTTTTCATACATATTATATCTAAAAATAGTACCCTCAATTCCTTGTGGGGTTGTATAAGAATAAGTTCTTTCGAATTTACCTAGCATACGAGATTCGTTGTATTGTAAATTATGGTAATACAAAAATGAGTTACCTCTATAAATATCAACATGTATTTCATCAATAGGAACTCCGTTTTTATCGTAAAATTCCGTTCTACCAATACCGTCTATTTTCATTTTTTTGTTGCCATCTGGGGAATAGATAATGGTATCATGCATAAAAACTCCGTCTTTTGAAGAATAATCGTGTTTTACTTTTTTTAAAGTACCGTTATCATCATAATAAAAGTGTTTTCGACCTTGTCCTTTGATTTGTAGAGTTTCTATTTTGCCCGTATTGGTATTTTTAACGATAAACCCATTTAAATTATCTATACGTTGAATACTATCTTTAGTATTTGTTATTTTTTTTAAAATTAATTTACCATCTTGAACAACAGATAAATCACCATCTTTACTGTAGATATATTCTTTTTGACTTAAAATATTTTCACCGTCATATTTAGTTAACTTTTTTAATACCCCATTTTCATATTCTCTGACAATATTTTTACCGTCTTTTGTCTGGTGAGTTATATTACCCGTAAAGGCTTCACCTGTATTTGTAATAGCTTTACCCTTGTTAAACTTATTGCCTGCTTGTTTAAAAGCGTCAACGGTCATTTCTTTAATAGCATTTGTAGTTTTTTGAGAATTTTGAACAACATCCTGTGTAGCCTTGACGGCTTTGCCTTTTGTCGCAATATAAATTCCCACAGTGGCTAAGGCTATTAAACCAGCACCTACTGTGACTAAGGTTTTGGTTGAAGTCGAAGATTTTTGTTTTTCACCTGTATTCTTGGTTGATTGTTTGATTGGTTGAGTATTATTGACTTGTGTTATATTATGCAAAGATACAGGCATAGTTTAATTCCTCCTACTATGTATAATAAAAAACCGTAATTATGTAAATTTGCTCCATCATATCAAATCAAATCATATCATATCTGGCATTATAACTAGGTTTCAGCCTTATTAAACTCGTCTTAATATTTATTTACAATAATTTTCAAACTTATTATAAAATAAATCAGACGAAAAAAGAACAAGTTAGAACCCGTCAAACCCAAGTATAGATACAAAAAATGGCTCCGTAGAGCCAATAAATTTAAATGGGGCGGGAGATGGGATTCGAACCCATGCATATCGGAACCACAATCCGAGGTCTTAACCACTTGACGACACCCGCCATATATTCTCGTTACTTATTAATAATATCATAAACAATCTTGAAATCAAGACTTTTTATAAAAAAAGTTCCGCAATATTACGGAACTTTTTAAACTTTATTTTGCTTGCTAAAATCTAGCTTATTCTCTGGAACATATAACCAATACCACGAGCAGTCAAGATTAACTCTGGATTTGCAGGATCTGCTTCTAATTTAGAACGCAATCTTGAAATATGAACATCAACAACTCTTGTATCAATTCTGTGATCAGGTGGATATGCCCAAACATGTTGCAATATTTCGTTTCTTGAAAATGCTTGACCAGAATTATTAACCAATAATTCTAATAAACTGAATTCCATTCCAGTAAGTCTAATACGTTCATTCTTTCTGAACACTTGACGACGGGCAGTATCAATTTTTATATTACCTGTTGTAATGACATTTTTTGTTACTTTTCCGGTTGGAGTAACTGTTTCACGGTTATTTGTACGTCTTAAAACTGCTTTTACACGAGCTTCTAATTCTTTAGGGCTGAAAGGTTTAATAACATAATCATCAGCACCTAACTCCAAACCAGTAATTCTTTCTGAAACATCTCCTAATGCAGTTAAGATAATAATAGGAACATCAGAAGTTCTTCTAATTTCTCTTGTTACACCATAACCATCCATTTTTGGCATCATTACATCTAATACTACCAAATCAGGATTATATTTATTAAACGCATTAACAGCTTCTTCACCGTCCTGTGCAGTATAAACATCATAACCAGCCATTTTCAATCTTGTTTCTAAAATACGTCTGATACTAGCTTCATCATCAGCTAAAAGTATTCTTTGACGATCTTCTGTTTCATTAGGCATTTCAGCATTTTCAGTCATAGTCATCTTTTTCCTTCGTTATAATAATCTAACACCTATAATATATCACAAATATAAAATATTACAAAATATTGATTTTTTTAAATTTTTTTTAATATTTGTATATTTATCTTAATTTATTTTACAAAAAATTGCAAGTCTTTTTCTGAAAATTTTCTATATTTTTTCAAAAAATATAGTCAAAAGTGTGATGGACTACTTCATAGTCATATTGGTAAAATGTAGCTTTAATAGAGTTACGATGAAAAATAAAGATACAAATTATCATAATATTATTGCTCAAAATCTTAAAAAACTAAGAGTTTCAAGCAAACTTTCTCAAGAAAAATTTGCAGAAAAACTAAACTGCTCAAGAGAATTTATCAGCAGAGTTGAAAATTTCCACGAAAGGCTTAGCTTAAATATGCTTTTGCAAATTGCAGAAATTTTTAAAGTTAATCCAAGTAGTTTTTTTAAACAGCCTTAGCAATAATTGATTTGAATTTTTCCAAATCTTCTGCGGTATCAATTCCGACAGGAACAAAATCAACAACAGATGTTTTTATGCGCATTCCATTTTGTAATGCTCTAAGTTGTTCTAAGCTTTCTGCCATTTCATAAGATGTTTGAGGCATTTCTGTCATCTTAATAAGAGCTTCTCTCTTATATCCATAAATTCCCAAATGACCAAAAAAGTCAGCTTTTCCAACATTTCTTTCATAAGGAATTTTTGAACGAGAAAAGTACATTGCAAAACCGTTGCAATCAACAATACATTTAACCAAATTCGGGTTTTCAGCTTCTTCCGGCGTAATTTTTCTAATTAAAGTCGAAATATCTGCAGTTTCATCAAATTTAACATTTTTAGCAACTTCATCAATACTTTCAGGTTTAATCAAAGGTTCATCACCTTGAAGATTTACGATATAATCAATTTCAGGATGACGCATAACAACCTCTTTAATTCTGTCAGAGCCACATTTATGCTCAGTTGATGTCATCTCAACATTACCACCGAATTTTTCAACTGCATTAAAAATTCTTTCATCATCAGTTGCCACAATAATCATATCAGCGAGTTTAGCTTGCTGTGCTTTTTCATAAACCCATTGAATAATAGGTTTACCTTCAACTTCTATTAATGGTTTACCTTCCAACCTGCTAGAGCCGTAACGTGCTGGAATAATTATTGCTGTTTTAGACATTTTTCACACTCCTTTATATAATTCTTTAAATATTCACAATCTTTTTTATTTATTAAAAACTGTAAAGAACAAATTTTTGAAAAAACAATCAAATCCGTTCTAGGTTTTGTAATTCTTTTCCACAAAATTTCTTCATAGCTTTCAGTATTAAGAAAAGAAATATATTTTGTATTAAAATCATTTATCAACAATGCTTTACCACAACATTCCAAAACAAAAAATTTTTGAAAAACTAACAATTTTACAGAAATACTTTGCTGATAATCTGTTCCATAACATTTTTTTTCATCCCCAAATCGAATTAATGTTAACCCAATCATTTTAACAGGTTTACCAATATCCTTTACTAACATTGAATAATTATTAGGAAAATGCTTACCAATAACAATTCGAGTAATAATATAAAAAACAAGATTAAAACCCAAAATCAAAATTAGAATAAATCCAACACTAAACATTAGATATATAAACTCAAAAGGGATGTTCATGCTTTCTTTCTCACAACAAAAGAAGTCCATTGATCTTGATGAATTTCTTCTATAATTTCTAAATTCTCTCTTTTTATTGCCTCTAAAACAACAGGTTTCTTTTCATCCAAAATACCTGAGAGCGACATCAAAGCTCCGCTTTTCATAATATTTTTCAAATCACCCATTATTTCAGCCAAAACATTGTGTAAAATATTTGCCATTACAAAATCAAATTTTTCATTTATTTTATCAGCAGTGTTGAGTTCAAAATAACAACCTTCTCCATTGTTAGGCAAATTTTTTCTTGCATTTTCTTTTGCAACATCAATAACATCTTCATCAATATCGCAACCGTAAACAGAAGATGCACCAAATTTTTTTGCACAAATAGACAAAATTCCTGACCCCATACCAATATCAGCAACTTTGTCACCTTTTTTCATATATTTTTCAAGAGCTTTCATACAAAGTTGAGTTGTCTGATGAGTGCCTGTTCCAAAAGCACATCCTGGTTCTAAGCGAATAACAACCTCATTTTCTTTATCATCATATTCCAACCAATCAGGAACTATGATAATTTTATCTGTAACCTTCGTTATATCCCATTTTTCTTTCCATTTTTTAGACCAATCCTCGTTTGGTTTGTTAGATATAACAAATTCCCAGCTACCTAACTCTTCGTCAGAAAAACCACGAGATTTCAACAAATCACGTTCATCTTTTAGGATTTCAGATAAATTATCAGGTTCAAATGTCAAAAAGACTTTCAAAGTTCCTTCTGTTGTGGAAATCATTTCTAAATCTTTGTAAGCTTCTTCAGCAAGAACCACGCCTTCGCACGGAAGATTTTCAAAACAAAAATCAGAAATAATATCTTCCATATCAGGATTAATTTTTATCTGCAATTCATAATAATCAGTTCGTTTTTCTGTCATTTTAAACTAACCTTCTAAAAACGCACCCATTTTTCTGAATTTTTGATAACGTTGCTCTTTCAAGTTTTCAACCGGCAATTTTAACAATTCATCAATACTATCCAAAATTGTTTTTTTCATATTAGCTGAAACTTCTTCATAATTGGTATGCGCACCGCCAACAGGTTCTTTAATTTCGCCATCAATAATATTAAATTTCATCAAATCTTTTGCAGTAATTTTCAAAGCATCAGCGGCATCAGCAGCTTTTGTGGCATCTCTCCACAAAATTGAAGCGCAACCTTCTGGAGAAATAACTGTGTAATAAGCATGTTCTAGCAAGAATACTTTATCAGCCACTGCCAAACCTAATGCACCACCTGAGCAGCCCTCACCGGTAATAATAGCAATTACAGGAACATTCAATTTTGCCATCTCTCTAAGGTTAACTGCGATTGCGCCCCCCTGATTAGTTTCCTCTGCACTAATTCCAGGATATGCACCCGGAGTATCAATCAAAGTTACAATCGGAATATTGAATTTACTTGCGTGTTTAAACAATCTCAAAGCTTTTCTATACCCTTGAGGTTGAGGCATGCCGAAGTTATATTCCAAATTTTCTTTTGTTGACTTACCCTTCATAGTTCCGATAATCATAACAGGGCGACCGTCAATTTTAGCTAAACCGCCAATGATAGCTCTATCATCCATACCTTCTCTGTCACCGTGAAGTTCAACAAAATCTTCACAAATATTATTTACATAATCTAAGAAATTTGGACGTTCAGGGTGTCTTGCGATTTGAAGTTTTTGAGAAGGTTTCAAATTAGAATACAATTCTTTTCTGCAATCTTCTGCCTGTTGTTCAAAAGTTTCAATTTCTTTATTAAAATCCATGCCTGACTCCAAACTTATCTTTCTTAGTTCTTCAATTTTTTCTTGAATTTCCATAATGGGTTTTTCAAAATCTAAAACTGCACTCATTATTTTACCCCCTTATGTGCTTCTAAAATCTTAGCCAAAGTATCACGCAAATCCTTACGAGCAGAAACAACGTCAACTTGACCATATTTCAACAAATATTCTGCAGTTTGGAAATCTGACGGCAACTTCTGTCTGATTGTCTGTTCAATAACACGACGACCAGCAAAACCAATTCTTGCTCCTTGTTCCGCAACAATAATATCACCTAACATGCCAAAACTTGCAGTAATTCCGCCAAATGTCGGCTCTGTTAAAAGATTGATGTATAAAAGACCTTCATCATCAAGTTTTGAAACTGCACAAGATGTTTTAGCCATTTGCATCAAACTTAGTGCGCTTTCTTGCATTCTAGCCCCACCTGATGAGGTGATTGCAAGCACAGGCAAACGAAGTTCAATAGCTTTTTCAATTATGCGTGTAACTTTTTCGCCAACTACACTCCCCATTGAACCGCCCATAAAATCAAAATCCATAACCGCAGTTGCTAATTTGTTTCCTTTAATAGTCGCAATACCTGTAATTACGGCATCATTTAAACCTGTTTTTTTCTGAGCTTTTTCAAGTCTGCTTTTATAACTTTCAGTATCCGTAAATTCTAACGGGTCTGTTGGTCTTACATCCGTAAACAATTCCTCAAAAGAGTTCTCGTCAAATAATTGTTTAATACGCTTTCTCGCATTTATCCTGAAATGGTAGTCACAAACAGGGCATACCATATCGTTCTTTTCTAAATCTTCTTTCAAAAGCTGAGCGTCACAATGAACACATTTAACCCACAAATTAGGGTCCATATCCAATTCTACTCTACCTTCAAGCTCACGACGTTGAATTTGAGCTTGTTTACGTTTTTCAAACCAATCTTGAACTGTCATATTTTATATATCCCTTAATCATCAACTTATAGTACAATAATAATTATACAACCAAAAAATTTAATAGCAAATTTTTACATTTATGAGGTTTACAATTCACATCATGAAAATATCAAACAATACTCAATACACCACAACCCCACAACATAACTCAATATCATTTGAAGCATTAAAATTCAAAAAAATAAACAATTATGTTAATATATTTGAAGATTTTCCAATTAAACTAAAATCTGGCAACTTGACGGAAGATTGTTTTGTAAGAGCAAGCTCCGATGCAAAAAGATTTTTTGTGGATGTAGAAAATAAAGAAGGCAGACATCTTGGGATAAGTACAAGCAATACAATAAAAGATAATGGAACGCTATATAACAACATTATCCAAAACCTTCATCAAGATTGGAATGTTCAAGGAGTGGGATCTGCCATGCGCTTAGGACAAATCATTATTTTACTTGAAAATCCTAAAATGAACAAAATAAAACTGTTCTCTATGGGAAATGCCGTATTTTTTCACTCAAAATTTAAGTTTAAACCAGCTATAACTGATAAACAAGAACTAACGGAAAAACTTGAAGATATACTTGTTCATTCAAATGATACAAGATTTTCTAAAAACGTTGAAGATGTAAAAACATTCTTATCAAATAATGACCCATCAAAAAAAGATTACATAAAAAATGGCAATGAAATTTTAAATAAATACCTCCAAAATGTTGTCAAAAACAACCTCCATAAAGATCCAAAGTTTCATATACATTCCGGTTTTGATATGGAATTAACTAAAAAAGATATCATAAACAACAAAGATTTCTACAATAATCTGTTCAACAAATTCGGAATTGACTACCAAATCAATACTTAGGGCGATTGTTAAAGAATTTTTTCATATCTTCGGATATTTGAACATTTTGCAAAGCCATGTGATATTTTCGAAGATTTGCAAGTGTTTCTTGTTCTTCCAACAAATCACGCTTAGGCATTTTTATTGAAGATTTTACTTTTTCAAACTCTGTTGGAGATTTTCTATCTATAAATTTTGCAATAATTTCATCAACATTACTTCCGCCAATACCGTATTTTGCAGAAATTTCTGCAGTATCAGCACCTTGCGGAAGTGTATAAAGCCAATTAACCGTTAATTTGTCACCCTGCGAAATCGTATTAATTCCCTTTTGATGTGGAGTGTACATAATATCAGCAGGATTGTGGCTATGCCCTAAACCGATAGCATGCCCTATTTCATGCAAAATAGTATGATAAACTTCACTCTCATCCATATAATCTGCGTGAACCAATCCTTCTGTCAAACCAATTGCAACTTCTGCCCCATACAATCTGTTAGCACCGTCAAAATTAAAATAACAATGTCCGAGAGCCTTTCTTTCGACCCTTTTCCAATCAATATTAACATTGGATTCTAACAAATTATTTACAATTTTAAAAGCAACTCTCCCCTTTGTCGCATTTTGCCATTCATTCAAAGCTCTAATAACCATATCACGGTATTTGTATTCCTGACCTTGTTTTGAATAAAACTTCATTGGAGCAATATAAACATTTAACGGCATAAATGTCCAACGCATAATCTGTCCGTTTTTTAAAGATTCTGCAACATAGGTATATTTTTTCATATTTTTATTATATAATAAATTTCGGGAAAAACCAATTGTGTAACAATAAGAGTACACGAGGTGTATTATAACTAGACTTAGGAGAGAAAACTTATGAACATTATGCAAATGATGAAACAAGCTCAAGGCATACAAAAAAGATTGAAAGATACTCAACAAGAACTTGCTAACCTTGAAATCACAGGTGAAGCTGCAAATGGCGCAGTAAAAGTTATCTGCGATGGTCAAGGCAAATTCAAATCTATCAAATTGACTGCAGAAGCAATTGACCCAGAAAATCCTTCAGCTATTGATGCTGATACAGTAGAAATGCTTGAAGATATTATTTCTTCTGCTATTAAACAAGCAAGTGATAAAGCTTCAAAAGCTATGGAAGACAAAATGAAAGCCGTTACAGGCGGACTTAATATTCCGGGACTAAATTTCTAATGATTTACCCAAAATCAATAGCATCATTAATAGAGCATTTTCAAAAATTTCCGTCAGTAGGACCAAAATCAGCGCAAAGAATGGCATTTTATTTGCTTAGAATGCCAAAGTCTGAGGTGGAAAAATTTGCACAAAGCATGCTTGATGCGAAAGAAAATACCAAAACATGCGAAATATGTTTTAATCTTTCGTCAACAAGCCCTTGTGAAATCTGTACATCCCCACAAAGAGATAAATCTACAATTTGTGTAGTTGCAGAAACAAAGGATTTGATAGCTATTGAAAAAACAAACGAATACAAAGGGTTGTATCACGTATTGCAAGGATTAATCTCGCCAATGGATGGAATTGGTGCTGATGATATCAGAATAAAAGAACTTCTAAACAGACTTACTGATGAAAACGTAAAAGAGGTTATCCTTGCACTAAGCCCTTCTGTAGAAGGCGAAGCAACAAGCCTTTATCTAAACAAATTAATTAAACCGTTCGGCATAAAAATTTCTCGAATTGCATTCGGACTACCGGTCGGTGCAGATTTAGAATACGCCGACGAAATAACAATTGCAAAAGCCATTGAAGGCAGACGAGAACTTTAATAAGTCATCTGCCAATTATCGTTTAAGATTTTACCAAAGCATCCATAAACATTGTCACCGGTAGAGCCATTACATCCTGCCGTAAATGCGGTATTTCTATCAGTTTCTGAAACAGGAGCAGAAGTTCCGTTTTCGTCAATTGTTCCATCATTGTAAATTGATAGTGTAAATAAATCACGACCTAATATATTTGGTCCTTTTCTACCATTTACGTCAACTTGAATATGACAAATTCTATTTCCACTCACTACGTAGTTAAATCTCACAGAAGCACCACTTGCTAATACATAAGATGTTCTAACATCATAAACTGTCTCTGATAGGGCAACTCCTGACATCTTTTTATAACTTGTTGTTGCAGGGAAACACGGAGTTAATGAATTATCGCATTTTTGAACAGTTTTGAAATACTGTGGAACCATTGCATCAAATGCAGCTTGAGAATTTAACCCTGCTTCATTTAAATTCAAAGCATTTCTATCATTTTGATATTGCACCATAGCTTGACTAACTTCGTTATAAACCTTATGCAATTGAGTTACATAACTTTGACGTTGATAATTTTGCATCAATGTTGGAACTGTCATAGCTGATACCACACCAATAATACCGAGTGTTACAAGAACTTCAGCCAACGTAAAACCGTTATTAAATTTCATCATATATCCTCAAAAATCGTATTACATTCTAATTATAACATATTGTTTTCTATTTTTCAACATCAGAGTAATTGCATTTATTAAAAAATTAAGCTAATATTTCTGTATGGAAAAAGAAAAAATTCTTAAAATTAATAATTTATTTGTTGAATATAAAACAACCAAAGGAGCTTTAGGAGGAGAAAAAACAATCCACGCAGTAAATGGAGTAAATTTGGATATCAACAAGGGCGAAATCCTTGCAATCGCTGGCGAATCCGGTTGTGGAAAATCAACTCTGGCAAAAGCGTTAATTTCTCTTGAACCTGCAAAATCAGGAGAAATAATTTTTGAAGACAAAAATATTTTATCTTTTAGCAAAAAAGATTTAAAAGAGTTTCGAAAACACGCACAAATGATTTTCCAAAATCCTTACGCAAGCCTTAACCCTAAAATGAAAATTTTTGATATTTTAAAAGAACCGCTTGAAATAAATACAAATTTTTCTAAACAAGAAATAAAAAAAATAATAAGTGAAAAAATCAAACTCGTCGGTTTAGAAGAAAGTTGTTTAGACTTGTATCCTCACGAATTTTCAGGCGGACAAAGACAAAGAATTGCAATAGCAAGAGCATTAGTGCTTAATCCAGAATTTATACTTGCAGATGAACCTGTTAGTGCATTAGATGTAAGTATTCAAGCACAGGTTATTAATTTAATCAAAGAACTTAAAGACAAATACAATTTGACATTTTTCCTAATTACTCACGATATGAGCGTAATTGAATATCTTGCAGACAGAGTTGCAATAATGTATTTGGGTGAAATAGTTGAAATTGGGGATACTAATGAGATTTTTTCTAATCCTTATCATCCGTACACAAAAGCTTTGTTAAATTCAGTTCCACAAATAAACAAAACAGGTAAAAAAATGACACTAAAAGGAGATTTACCATCTCCAGCAGATTTGCCAAGTGGATGTAAATTCCATACAAGATGCCCTTACGTTATGGAGAAATGTAAAACTTGTGTTCCACTAGAAAAAGGGGCAACGCATAAAGTTAAATGTTTTCTTTATGAATAATAAAATCTCCACTTGCTAAGAATATTCTTAAATGATATAATCTGCTTATGGATAGAAAAATTATTACAACTAACAGAAAAGCGTTTCACGATTTTACAATCTTAGAAAAATTCGTTGCAGGTATTGTTTTGACTGGAACAGAAATTAAATCTATCAGAAAAAATGCAATAAATTTGAAAGATAGTTTTTGCAAAATTGAAGATAACGAAATTTTTCTATACAAATGTCACATTTCTCCTTACGAGCAAGGAAATCGTTTTAACCACGATGCAGAACGTACAAGAAAACTTTTAATGACTAAAAAAGAAATTCTAAAAATCCAAAACAAAGTAAAACAAGACAGTTTTACAATTGTCCCATTGGAAGTTTTTTTGTCACACGGTTTTGCGAAAATTGAAATCGGCTTAGCTAAAGGTAAAAAGCTTCACGACAAACGAGAAGATATTGCAAGAAAAGACCAAAAACGAGAAATTGACAGAGCATCCAAAATCAGATACTAATTTTATGGGGTCAATATGAAAGTCGTTATAATTGGAAAAGGCGAAATGCTTTCTAATTTAATAGAAGGCACATTATCAGCGGGATGTGAAATAGTTGGAGTTTTGCGTTATGAAAAAACTGTAATGCCACCACTTTTGCTAAAACTACGTGATTTTTTCAAAACCTCTTATGAGGTAACTCTTATAAAAAATAAAAAAATACATGAAATAAATTGCAAATCCGCAAATTCAAAAGAATTTAAAAACGAATTAATAAAATTAAATGCTGATATTTTGCTTGTCGGAACTTGGAGAGAAAGGCTTAAAAAGGATATTATTGATACTCCAACAATCGCATCTGTAAATGTTCATCCATCTTTTTTACCAAAATACAGAGGACCTAACCCGTATTTGCAAACAATTTTACACAACGAAAAAAAATCTGGAGTGACATTTCACCTAATTGACGAAAATTTTGATAAAGGAAATATTTTAATCCAAAAAGAAATTGAAATTCTACCTGACGATACCTCAAAAGAACTGAAAGACAGAACTGTTTATCAGGCGAGGTTGTTATGTTCGGAAATTCTGTCAAAACTAGGCGAAGGTTTGATAATACCTGTTCCACAAAACGAAAAAGAGGCAACATATTTCACAAATATAAAACCGACTGATATGATGCTGAATTTTGAAAAAGAAACAGCAGAACAAATTCAATCTCGAATAAAGGCTTTTCATCCGTGGCTACCTTGCTATGTAACTTATAAGACAAAATACTTTATTCCAAACCCATATAAATTAAAAATCTTAGATAAAGAATACACGCAAAAAATTCTCGAGAAATCAAATATTAAAAATCCAAAAATTGGTGACATTATTTGTACTCACTACAAATCTCGAACAATCATTGTAATGTGCAAAGATGGGAAATCTTTAAAAATGGTTGGAACACAATTATACGGTTTTTTCAACAAACCGTTTACAAAAATGTTTATAAAAAATATCTTATAATAACCCAAAAAAGAACATCTCAACATAATTGAAAAGAGGTTCTTTTTATATTTGAGCAAAAAGTGAGAAGTGTTAAATTATCACCAATATTATTACAGTGGACTACGTGCGTAACACCTGTTTCACCGGATTGCTTCGCTCTTGTGCATCTTTGCATCTAAATTTAACATATTTTAGAAGTTATTTTAAACTAAAAATTGTAATCTCTGCCACCCTGTTCTATTTTTTCTAAATCCTCAGCAACTTTTAGTTTTACGCATTCAGGACATTCAAGAGTTTTCTGTTCTTTTGAAATTAGTTTTTCACCAACTTCCTTTGTTTCAGGAGATGCGTAATCTTCCAAATACTCTTTTAATGTCAAAATTGCATTCGGATGGCAGAAATTATGAATTTGCTTATCTTTACAGATTTCCATAAATCTGTCGCCTGTTCTGCCGTTTCTGTAACAAGCTGTACAAAAACTAGGCAAATACCCAAGTTCCATAAGCCATTTAATAACTTCATCTAAAGGTCGTCTATCTGAAACATCAAATTGAGCAGAATCTTCTTTCTCCGGCATTGGTTGGAAATACCCACCAACACTTGTTTTTGAGCCACCTGAAACTTGAGAAATTCCGAGTTCCAAAAGTCGTTTTCTACACTCAGCACTTTCCCTTGTAGAAACAATCATGCCTGTGTAAGGAACTGCTATTCTGATACATGCAACGATTTTGGCAAAAATATCATCATCAATTCCGTTATCAAAAACATCCGGATCAATATCATCAGCTTTTCTAATACGAGGAACGCTAATTGTATGTGGTCCAACACCAAATGCAGCTTCCAAGTGTTCTGCGTGCATTAATATTCCGGCAAATTCGTATCTATAAGATTCCAACCCAAATAAAACACCAAGTCCTACATCATCAATTCCAGCTTCCATAGCTCTATCCATAGCTTCTGTATGATATTTGTAATTATGTTTCGGCCCTGTCGGGTGAAGAGTTTCGTAACTCTCTTTGTTATAAGTTTCTTGGAACAAAATATACGTACCAATACCTGCATCATGTAATTTTTTATAATTTTCAACCGTAGTTGCTGCAATATTAACGTTTACACGACGAATTGAACCATTTTTATGCTTAATTGAATAAATCGTTTTAATTGAATCCAAAATATATTCAATCGGGTTATTAACAGGATCTTCGCCAGCCTCAATCGCTAATCTTTTATGTCCCATATCTTGCAAAGCCATAACTTCACGAGAAATATCTTCTTGAGACAGTTTTTTACGAGGAATATGCTTATTTTTAGCATGATAAGGGCAATACACACAACCATTAACGCAATAATTTGACAAATACAACGGTGCAAACAAAACAATCCTGTTTCCATAATAGTCTTGTTTAATTTTTTTAGCTAGTTCAAAAATTTCGTTATTTTTATCTTCTATATCACAAGCTAAAAGCACAGAAGCTTCCTTATGGGTTAAACCTTTACCCAACTTAGCTTTTTCTAAAATTTTGTCAATTAATTCTATGTTATTTTTATTTGCATCAGCGTATTTTATACTATCTAATATTTCTTGATGTGAAATAAATTCTTCAGCATTGTGCGATTTTGGATTATACATAATTTTTCTCTCCCATATCAGTTACATGATAATCCTGAAAAAATTAAAAGTAAATACTTTTTAATTTCTTGCGATAAATCCGCCACCGATTAAATGCTTATCTTCCAAATCGTAAATAACACAAGATTGACCGTTTGTAACAGAATTTACAGGTTCATAAAACTCTATATCAGCTATTTCATTACAAATACTAACATGCGCCTTTTTATGTGGCATATTATATCTAATTTTTACCCAAGCATCAAATTCAGTAGTTTGAGGATGGTAAGACCAATTCAAATCAACTATTTTTAGAGATTTTTTGTAATTATCCTCTTCCCTACCTAAATAAACTATATTTTTTTGTGCGTCAATATCAATCACATACAACGGATATGGCGCAGCAATTCCAATACCTTTTCTTTGACCGATTGTATATTGATAACACCCTTGATGTTCTCCCCATTTTTTACCAGTCAAAACATCTATAAAATCACCTTTTTTAGCACCAAATTTACTAATTAAAAAACTCTTTGTTGTTTCAGGTTTTTGAATAAAACAAATATCTTGACTTTCTTTTGAATCCTTTGGTGGCAAATTATAATCAATAGCAATTTGTTTAACTTGAGATTTTTCATAATGATATAGCGGGAAAATCGTCTTTGATAATTGTTTTTGACCTAATCTGTAAAGAAAATACAATTGATCTTTATGTTCATCCTTTGCCGGATACAATTTATAAACTCCGTCGACACATCTTATATCTGCGTAATGCCCTGTAGCAAATACATCCGCATTCAAAACCTCTGTTGCGTAGTCAAACAAAGTTCCCCATTTTATAAACTGATTACACACAATACAAGGATTGGGAGTTTTTCCATTTTTATAGGCGTTCACAAAATAATCAACTACTTTTTCATTGAATTTATCTGAAGTGTTGTAAACAATCAATTCTATTCCTAATTTGTCAGCAACTCTTTTAGCATTCTGCACAACTGAATTTGCAGCAGGAGTTTCCTGCATTTTTGCCGTCAAACCTATTACGTTGTATCCTTGTTGTTGCAATAGCAGGGCAGTAACAGAACTATCAACACCGCCACTCATTGCCACAACTGCAATTTTTTGATTTTCCATAATTTAATTATAATCTAAAAAGTTTTTATAGTAAAATAAGATTATAGGGAAATAATTAAGGAGAGAAACATGAATAAAGATATTAAAGCAGTAATTCTTGCAGCAGGAAAAGGCACAAGAATGAAATCTAATACCCCAAAAGTTTTACATCAAATCTTTGGAAAACCATTGTTGGGATATGTTTTGGATAATGTTAAAAATATTACAAATGAAGCATTTGTAATTGTAGGACACCATGCAGAAGAAGTAACAGAATTTGTTGAAAAGAATTACTCTGCAGCCAAAACGGTTCTTCAATCTCCTCAATTAGGAACAGGGCATGCAGTATCAATGGTTTGTCCTTCTTTAGACAATTTTGACGGACAAGTCATTATCCTATGTGGCGACACCCCGCTTATCACAGAAAAAACGTTAACAGAATTTATTGAATACCACAACTCAAACAATTCCGACTTAACTGTTATGAGTACAATTTTTGAAAACCCAACTAATTACGGAAGAATTATCCGAGAAAACAACAATTCGCTAAAATGTATTGTAGAAGAAAAAGATGCAACACCAGAACAAAAAGCAGTAAAAGAGGTTAATGCCGGAATTTACTGTTTAAATTGGTCAAAAATCAAACCGGCTTTTTCTCAATTAACAAGCAACAATGCACAAGGAGAATATTATCTAACAGATATTATCGCTTGGGGTAAAAAAAATTCACTTAATGTAAACGCTTATATTTTAGAAAATAGCGACGAAATCTACGGAATTAATTCTCGTCTTAACCTAGCAGAAGCTACCAGAATAATGAACGAAAGAAAACTACATAATTTAATGGTAGAAGGAGTAACAATCGTTGATCCATCTTCTACTTGGATTTCAGAAGATACAGAAATTGGAGCTGACACAATCATTTATCCATCAACTTATATTGAAGGTAAAAACAAAATCGGCAAAAACTGTAAAATAGGTCCTTGCGCACACCTAAGAGGAGATGTAGAAATTGACGATAACTGCAAAATCGGGAATTTTGTTGAAGTAAAAAAAGCTAAAATCGGTCACAACACAAATGCTGGTCATTTGAGTTACATAGGCGATTCTGAATTTGGTTCTCATATAAATATCGGAGCCGGAACAATCACCGCAAATTACGACCCTATAAGCAAAAAGAAAAGTAAAACCGTTTTAAAAGACAATGTTAAAATCGGTTCAAACACAGTACTTGTAGCTCCTGTAGAAATAGGAGAAGGTACAAATGTCGGAGCCGGCAGTGTTATTACAAAAAACATTGGAGAATGGGCTTTAGGCATAACAAGAGCGCCATTGAGAATTATTGAAGGATGGGTAAAAAACAAATAACATGAGCCACAAAAAATTAAAATGGACAATGTTTGTAATTACGGCAGTTGGCAATTTTATTGCCATGCTTGATTCTACATCCGTAAACCTTGCACTTTACCCAATGGCAAGAGATTTGCACGTAACAATGGGGCAAATTCAATGGGTAATGATTGCTTACATGCTCATTTTGACAGTATTTTTACCATTTTTTGGAAAATTAGGAGATATTTTTCCAAAAAACAAATTGTACACTACAGGTTTTTTGTTGTTTGGAATTGGAGCATTCCTAAACACTACAGCTCCAACATTTCCGTTATTAATTGCATACCGATGTTTGGAAGCACTTGGGGCTTCTATTTTATTGTCAAATGGTCAAGCCATTATTGCATCAATTTTCAAAAAAGAACGCAGAGGCAAAGCTCTTGGCTTAAACGGTTGTATTGTAGCAATTGGAGGGATGAGTGGCCCCGCATTAGGCGGTATTTTAATCAATTATTTTGGATGGCACTCAGTATTCTATCCTTGCGTAATCGTTGCAATTTTCGGTGTAATTTATTCATTCAGAATGCTCCCTCGTAGTGTAAAAACAGATATCAAAAATTTCAAATTCGATTACAGGGGATTTTTCTATTTCACAGTAAGTTTATTTGCTCTTTTACTAGCAATTTCAGAAGGTCACAGTTGGGGCTGGAACTCCATTAGAATAATTGTTCTCGGAATAATTACATTAATATTTGGAGCTTTATTTTATATTCGGGACCATAAAATCAATTACCCGCTAATTAATTTTTCAATGTTCAAAATAAAACCGTTCACATTTGGCAATCTTGCCGTAATGACTTCGTATATGGCAATGTACACAAATAGTATTTTATTACCATTCTTTTTGCAGGAAATTTTAAAATATAATGCACTTATAACAGGTTTATTAATTCTTCCATACTCCCTAACTTTATCCATAACCGCACCTATTGCAGGCAGACTGTCAGGAAAATACGGAAGTAAAATTTTAACCCGATTAGGACCTGCTACGTATTGCATAGCATTATTGATGTTTACCTTGTATGACAAAAACGCAACAATGTGGCAAATAATTCTTGCATCTGGAATTATGGGAATAGGAAATGGTTTATTCCAATCACCTTCTAATAACGCCATTATGACAAGTGTTGATCATGGTGAATTAGGCTTAGCATCTGGGATTTTGGCACTTGCTCGAAATCTTGGTAACATTTTGGGAGTTGCAGTTACAATTACGTTATTTGAAACTTTCAGACATTTATTTATTGAAAACGGGAAAATATACGAAACCGCATTTTTATATTCATACAGAACAACAATGTGTTTCGGAATATTATTCGGCTTGACATGTTTGACATTCGCATTTGTGGCATATAGAGAGAAAATTTAATTAATTTATTATTTACAAAATCTTAACTTGAAAAATAGTTATCAGCAATATAAAATACTAGTGTAAATTTTACACTAATGTTACTAAGATATAGATAGTAGGGAAATATGACAACACATAACGAAAATATTAGAAACATCGCTATCATCGCTCACGTTGACCACGGCAAAACAACTCTTGTTGACTGTTTGTTGAAACAAGCAGGTGCATTCCGTGCAAACCAACAGGTGCAAGAACGTGTATTGGATAGCAACGATTTGGAAAGAGAACGTGGAATTACAATTCTTTCTAAAAACATTTCAATTAATTACAAAAATACTAAAATTAACGTTATCGACACACCTGGTCACGCAGACTTTGGCGGTGAAGTAGAGCGTGTATTAGGCATGGTAGATGGTGCATTACTAATCGTTGATGCAGCAGAAGGTCCTATGCCTCAAACAAGATTTGTACTTTCAAAAGCTTTGGAATTAGGTTTAAGAATTATTGTTGTAATCAATAAAATAGACAAACCTGCAGCAGAACCGTTGACAGCGTTAGACAAAGTATTTGACTTGTTTACAGAATTGACTGATAGAGAAGATTTAATCGACTTCCCATTCATTTTTGCAAGCAGTTTAAATGGTTTTGCAATTAAAGATTTGGACGATGAAAGAAAAGATATGATTCCGCTTTTGGATTGTATTTTAGAAAACATTAAACCACCAAAGGGAGATGCAGACAAACCTTTCCAATTCCGTGCAACAACTCTTGACTACAACGAATATGTCGGAAGAATTGTTATCGGACGTATTGAAAACGGAAAAGTTAAATCTCAAGAACAAGTTTGTGTAGTTCACGCAGACGGAAGTCAAGAAAAAGGTAAAATCACAAAACTTTTCGGATTTCATGACTTGGGAAGAACAGAAATCGAAGAAGCTTATGCAGGTGATATCGTCGGTATTGCTGGCTTTGCAGATATTCAAATTGGCGAAAGTATTTGTTCTTTAGCAGATCCTCAACCATTACCTTTGATTAAAGTTGACGAACCAACTTTGCAAATGAATTTTTCAGTAAATGATAGTCCATTCGCAGGCACAGAAGGTAAATTTGTTACATCTCGTCAATTGAGAAAAAGACTTTATGATGAACTTGAAAAGAACGTAAGTTTGAGAGTTGAAGATACTGATTCAACTGATGTATTCAAAGTTTCAGGCAGAGGCGAACTTCACTTAGGCATATTGATTGAAACGATGCGTCGTGAAGGTTACGAATTCCAAGTTTCTAAACCGGAAGTAATTTACAAAACTATTGATGGCGTAAGATGTGAACCATTCGAAAACTTGATTGTTGACGTTCCAGAAGGTTGTGCTGGAAGTTGTATCGACAGACTTTCTGGCAGAAAAGCCGAAATGAAAGAAATGAACAACGCAAAAGGCAGAACTACAATGGTATTCCATATTCCTGCTCGTGGTTTAATCGGTTTCAGAAGCGAATTTATCAGAATGACACGTGGCGAAGGTATTATGTACCACACATTCTTGGATTACAGACCATTTGCCGGCGATATTCCTCGTCAAAGAAACGGTTCAATCATTGCTCACGAACAAGGAGAAGCTATTCCTTACGCATTGGCTCAATATGAAGATCGTGGAACATTCTTTGTAACTCCAAAGACTAAAGTTTACAGAGGAATGATTATTGGCGAATGCAACAAACCTCAAGATATTGTAGTTAATATTTGTAAAACTAAAAAATTGACAAACATGAGAAGTGCAACCGCCGACGTAATGGTAACATTGCAGGCTCACAAAGAAATGTCACTAGAAGAATGTATGGAATACATCGGAGATGACGAACTTGTTGAAATTACTCCAGAAAACGTCAGAATTAGAAAAGCAGATTTAACTAGAAAAATCTATAACTAATAATAATTAAAATTTATAATAAAAGATAATCCCGCTTATAAACGGGATTATTTTTTTATCTGTAACGAACTTTGAACGGATAATCTTTAGGAAATTTCCAATTGTTGTATTGAATTAATGCCGTACAATGTCCGTGCCAAGAAGAACTTGAATAACAACCATATGTTGGATCATTTTTAAGATAATTTTCAGAATACCCATTACAACCATAACCAAACGGGTTGAAATTCCAACCTGCATTATTTATTTTACCATCTTCATCTCTTGTCGGATTATAATAGAAGGCAAAAGCACATTTTCCCATGAATTTACGATAAGAATAATCATTATCTGCAATACATTTTTCAGGATTACTTGAGAAAAACCACCAATCTCTACCGTTAGTCGGAACCATAGAAACCGCAGAGCCATCTGCGAAATAAATCGCATACACCTCACCACCACCTGTCTTTAATTTATCAGTTTTAGCGACTTTTAAATAAGGGACTAAATATTTATCAACCCAAATTTTTTGTTTACCAGAATATGCCGTATTATCTTCAAACCACGTATCACGGTCGCCGTAATCCAATTCAGCCATTTTTATAGCTTGGTTCATTGCAGAATAGAATTTTTGCAACCTCGTTTCAACAACTCTTTTGTTATGGTTTTCAATAAGAGTTGGCAGAGTTAATGCCGCAACTACTCCAATAATGCCGAGAGTGATTAAAACCTCCGCAAGAGTGAAGGCGGCTAAGCGTCTTAAAAACAGGTGTACATCATGACTATGAGAGGGTTTTAGACTATTGCCCCCCCCCCGACGAGCTTATTTTCTTTGAATTTCATACTAAAATCCTCTCTTTCTTTCATAAATATATTATTATTTTAACAAATTTTTTGAAGTTTTTCAAGTAGTTTTAAGAAGAAGAAAATAATCCCACGATAGCGAAATGAACAATAACTTGTTAGTGAAACAAACAACAAAGAGCTTTACACAAATGTATGATGTAGGAACAAATGTTTACACAGATGGTTAAAAACAGGCATTGTTTGAGCGTAGCGAGTTTGACTGTTTTTTAGTTGAACTTACTAGTTATTAGTGAATGGAGCGTGTGGGTGGTTTTGTGGAACTTTTTACACAAAAAGTTCCCGCCGTCTGCGCAAGACAAAAAAACAATCCTTCCACCGCAAGCGGTCCCCCTTCCTTTGCAAGGAAGGTTAAATGTTTCCCTTACGGGATAGCACCCACCTAAATTACCTCTCACAAAACGTGACATTTAGTCACCTTTTGTTCGGCAGAGTCTCATCAGGGAGAAAAACAATTTCCTTGATAAGGTCTACTCACCATTCACTTATTCATCCCGATACGGACTTTTCACGTTTCACGTTTCACTTCTCACTAAAATGTAACCTTTCGCCCTTTTATCAACGATTGAGAAAAAACTGAAGCGAAAATTAAAATCATCCCAACATAAAAAGATAATGTAAAATCTTTTGCCTCTCCTAAAAAAATTACCGCTAATAAAATTCCGTAAACAGGTTCTAAATTTCCCGCTAAACTAACCGTAAACGCAGACAATTTCTTCAAAGCGTCAATATATAACAAATATAATAATACGGTACAGAAAAATGCCAACAAAATTATCCACAACCAATCAATTCCAATAGGTAAAATCTGCGTTGTATGAGAAATTGGAATATAAATCGGCAAAAATAACGTCATAAACAACGCACCACCCAACAATTCATAAAATAACATTGACCGTGAAGATTTGCCAACCAGAATTGTCTTGTTATATAAAGTATAAAGAGCAAATAATGCCGCCGAAATTACACCAAGTAAAATGCCAAATCTATAACTTGTATCAAAATTAAATATCAACCAAATTCCTAATACCGCAACCAAACTATACATCAATTCTACAAATGAAAATTTTGCTTTTAAAATTATAGGTTCAAAAAGAACTGTAAAAAAACCAACCAAAGAATAACAAACTACACCTATTGCTAGGGTTGCATACTTCATACTGCCGAAAAAGAATATCAAATGGATTGTTAATAATGCACCCAAACCAATGATTTTTAAAGCATCTTTTATTTTTTCTACAGGCTTTTTCTTCATGAAAACAAGCATAATTGCAAAAAAAGCAAATGCAAAAAGTATTCGATAAAAAACAATCATAACTTCATTTAACGAAATCAGTTTTGCCAACAATCCGGTAAAACCAGCTAACAAAACGGATATGTGTAATTTTAAATAATCTAATTTACTCTCTTGCATAACTCAATTTTGCGCCATTTTTTTTAACATGTCAAATTATTTAAAATTAAACACTTGCTAATTCTTTATACAATTTCAAATATTCGGTTGAACTTTTCTTCCATGAAAAATCAGCTTCCATAGCAGATTTACGCATCGCATTAAATGTGTACTTGTCCTGATAAACACCTAATGCACAACGAATAGCTTCCATCATATTCACACCTGAATAACCCCAGAACTTAAATCCATTTGAATTATCCAGCGGATAACCAGTTACAGTATCCTCTAATCCACCGGTTGCTCTAACTACAGGTAAAGATCCATAACGCATTGCAATCAATTGGCTCAATCCACAAGGTTCAAATTTTGATGGCATCAAATAAAAATCACTTCCTGCATATATTTGGTTAGCCAAATCTGCTCTATAACCAATATAAGCACGTATATTTGACGAATTGTTAGAAAGCCAAATTAACAAATTTTCATAATCTTTTTCACCACTGCCCAAGAAAACAAAATCTGCATTAATATTTTTCAACTCATCCTGACATTGTCTGATTAAATCAATGCCTTTTTGTCCAACAAGTCTTGATACCATTGCAAACATAGGTTTATCAGGATTGTATTCCAAACCTAATTCTTCACAAACTTTTTTCTTGTTTTCTTCCTTGTTTTTCAAAGACTTAACATCGTATGTTTTCACAATAGTTTTATCTTTTTTAGGATTGAAAACATCATAATCAATTCCGTTAAGAATACCAACAAGTTTATTTTGGTTCATACGCAAAGTATAATCCATACCTTCACCATATTCACCGGTCAAAATCTCTCTTGAATAAGTTGGAGAAACCGCAATAACCTTATCAGAATAATTGATTGCGCCTTTCATCCAATTTACTCTACCAAAGTGTTCAACACCGTGTTCGTTATACACAATATCTTTTCTCATATTGGCAAAATCAAGCACATCTTCAAACCAAATACCTTGATAAGCAAGATTATGGATTTCAAAAACGCACTTTGTATCTTTCCAAAATTCATCAAATCTGTAGTTGCTATGCAAATAAACAGGGATCATAGCCGTATGCCAATCATTAGCATGAATTACATCAGCCTTAAAATTCAGCAATTTTGCATATTCCATTGTAGCCAAAGAAAATGCGATATATCTTTCATGTTCATATTTTGTGTCTAACCATTTTGGATAAACTTCTTTAAAACAAGAGAAATACCAATCATTATGCACAAAAAATACATTAATTTTAGTACCTGGCAACTGACACATAAATAATCTAAATTTATGCCCCATACCGCCAAAAGTTAGCCACATTTCAGAATTTTCAAGTTCTTTTATTCCCCATTTATTAGTATCAATAAGACCGTGCAATGGAGTAAAAATAGCGATTTCTGCATCTTTCTCAAGATGTTTAGGCAAACTTCCGACTACATCTGCTAATCCACCAGCTTTTGAAAAAGGTGCTACTTCCGCCGCTGCAAATAAAATTTTCATTCTGCCTCTCCTTCTATATCACTCTGATTTGCCTCGCTATTAATCTCTTCAATATCTTCTGCTGAAACTTCGTCGTCTTCTACTGCAATATAGTGACTTTCATCTGTATCAAATTCAAAATTTATACCATATTTTTCAGCAATATATCTTGCATGCCCAATACAAATTTCAGCTTTATCATTTTGTTTTTTTAACATCATTATTTTAAACATGTTATACTTGAACAACATCAATAGATATGGGCTAGTTGTGTTATTTTTTTCTAATTGAATAAGAGAATTATTAACAATACCAAAAGCAACATCATATTTGTTTTGTTTCAAGTGCAATTCACTCATAACATACCACGTAACATACAGTAACGTTGTCATACCATTTCTGTTTGTTTCCTTAATAATTTTATAAATAATAGAATCGGCCTTTTGGAAAGAATTTAATTCCATATAAGAATACCCAATCATCAAGTCACAGAACAATTCTAACTGATGTAAACGATTATTTTTTGCAAAGACTTTCGCTCTATAAATATTTTCTGCGAATTGAGTGTAATCTCCATTTAACAAAACAAACGCACTGATTATATTATAAATAACGCTTCCAAACCTATCATTATCAGAAATTTCAGGATTAAATTCGGTGATTTCAACACCATGAATAAGTTTTTCTAAAGCAATAAACAAATCATAAGATTGCGGAACACAATCCAAATCTGCTCTCAAAATTCTCAAAAATTCTTCTACATTTCCGCCCAATAATAAAACATTGGCTAACGCTACATATCCGGCAGAATCAACAATTAAAGATTGAAAATCATCATCTGACATATAATCTGGTTTTAAAGTCGGCATTGTTTGATTATTTACAACATTCAAAACTTTATAACCAATATCCAAACAATCCATCAAAGCACCAATATTGAACAAAATTTGAATATGAATAACAGACATCAAGAAAAA
This sequence comes from Candidatus Melainabacteria bacterium MEL.A1, assembly GCA_001765415.1. Lineage (GTDB taxonomy): Bacteria > Cyanobacteriota > Vampirovibrionia > Gastranaerophilales > Gastranaerophilaceae > Stercorousia. The sequence continues at coordinate 106,420 of CP017245.1, read as the reverse complement.
GTAACTATTAAAATTTTCATCTGCAGGATTTAATGATGATGGAGGTAATAATGACAACACCTTATGAGTTAATTCCAATGCGTGATTGTAATTTCCAGCCATCAACGCACCATTAATCATCTTATTGCAAAGAAGAATAATTTTATCAACATCAGAAGTTTTTTCCAAATTCTTCAAAGTCATTTCTGCAATATCCGCAGTTTTGTCAGGGACATACTCATACAAATTATTTGATATTTTTTCATACAAACTTTTTTTGTATTCTGCAATTTCTTCCATCTTTTCAGGATCATCATTTTTATCAAGAAGCTCCAAAATTTTGTTAGTACAGTTCAAATAAGCACTAAAGTCACCTAAAGACAAATCAATTTCAGCCAATTGTTCCCATTGATGACGTTCATTTTCTGTATCTTGCAAAAGTCCATATAAATAAGCTTTTACAGGACTTGGCATATCGTCATTAAACACTTTTGCAAACAAATCTTTTGCAACTTCTTCCAAATAAATTTTACTTATAGTTGTCAAAAGATTATCCCTCAACAAATTGTAATTAGGGAAATAAATACAATTGTTATACTGATATAAAAATCCCATTCCAGAAAGTTTTTCAATAATTTCATTCAAATTTTCATATCCTAAACTTTCAACAGTTCCCATATCAATTCTTGTCCCTAAAAGGACAATTGAAGTAAGAAATTTCATCGCAGCTTCATCATCTTGCAACAAATTCAACCTACGAGCAACCAATTTATCCAAACTTGACGGAATAATAATTGTTTTAGGGTTAATCATCTCAATACTATCATCGTCAGCAGCATAAACTCCAGACTCTATCAAATACTGAATTGCTATATCAATAAACAAACTACTTCCGCAAGCATATTTCGCAACTCTTTGGAAATAGAAATTGTTCAAAATATTTCTATAATAAATTTTATTTTCCTCAATCAATTTTTCAAAAGATGTCGGTTTTAAAGTTATTTCTGTATAATAAGGTTTGCTCAACAAGAAATGACAGTCTTTATGCAAAGAAAAATCTTTGTTGTAAGAAATCAAGAAACTTATATCTAATTGTTCAAAAGCCTCAAACAAATATTTCAAAACATCATAAGAACTTGAATCAATTTTTTCAAAATCTTCAATAAATATCAATGTTTTCGGAATAATTTGCAATAGAGTTAAGAAAATATCAAAATAAACAAATCGTGTGTCTTCTGTATTTTGTCCATCCCTTTCTTTTAATGTAATCAAATCTCTAATCAATCCGTCAGGATCAACTGATGCAAACATTGAAAAATCATTTTCAAAAAACAGTTTTTGTGAAACGGTATATTCAAAAATCGCAGAAACCAAATCTCTAAAAAATGAATATGGAGAATATTTCATTTCGTCGTAACAAGTCAATGAAATAATATTGTTAAATTTTCCTGTTTCTCCTGCCGCATTCAAAACTTTCAATGTATATGGTTTATACATTTCTGCGGTTTTAATAGCAACAATTCCTTTTGGAATAGATTGGAATTTGTTCATTATATAGAACAGAACATCAATATTTTCAGTCCTAATAAATTCACAATTTATTTCATCAAAATTAATCGTTTCAATATCGTAAATTGCATCAGGATCACCCGGTGAATCCAAATTATTTAGAGCTTCACCGTCCATTTTATCTTGTTCAATCAACATATTTTGAACAAAATTTGGAACTTCAATTTCTTGATCTTCATCTTCTTCAGGATATTCAACTTTTACAAATTCCCTCAAATCAACTTCGTAAAACATTAACATTTCACCATTAACAACAACTGAATTTAACGGTGACAATTTGTAATCTCCACTGATTGCATCTGCGACATTATCTTCTGTCAAAACCTGAAAAGTATTGAGGATTTTATCCGTTTTTTTACTAGCATTTTGATTTAAAAGACTAATATTATAACCAGAATCAAGATTGTTCGGATCATCTTCAATATTTCGTTTCAAGATAAACATATTGCAACGAACAGTCGCATTTTTTTTACGAGTTAATTTACAGTTCATTGCAGTAATTAGATTTAGTAACTCTATCGCAGTTTTCACGGCAGTAGCAGCCGAACTGTTAAAAGTATAATCCTTATCACAACGAATTACATATGTTTTACCAATTAATTGACGACGAAGTCCAATCGATTTTGTGTAGTCAAGAATAATTTTGTCAAGGTTAATTTTGAATTTATTCAAAAGTTTTGCAGAACCTAAACAATTTTTCATCTCATCCATATTAGGAAAATCAATTGTCAAAATAGCAAAATCATCGGCATTTGATTCATTCATAATTACGCTTTTTTCAGTATCAAATCCGCATTTTTTACATTTTTTTACAGCTGTTTGGTTTACCTTTCCACAATTATGGCATTTTGTTATAATAGTATATCCACATTTTCTGCAAGTGTTTGTCGTATTTATAGTCTTACAGATAGGACATGCTAGTTTCAACACCTTCTTGCAGTTCGGGCAAACCATTGCCTTATCATCAATTTCTAATCCGCACTTTGGACATTCCATAGAAAAATTATACCATTCTACAATCAATCAGACAAAAATGTTAAGTTTATCTTGTTTAACTTAATTATATCTAATTCCTGCATCCTTCATTCTTTTAATACATTCTTTAATAGTTTCAACATCTTTAGTCAAAGCAACACGGAAATAACCTTCCCCATATTTACCGTAACCATTTCCCGGCGGAACAACGACGTGAGCTTTTTCAAGCATTGCGGTAACAAATTCTTCTGAAGTCATTCCATGTGGAACTGGTAACCATAAGTAGAAAGTTGCTTTAGACGGCTTAATATCCCAACCCAATTCTCTAAAACCTTCTTCTGCGGCATCTCTACGTTCTTGATACATTTTATTCAAATCACTAATATATTTTTCATCAACAGTAAATGCTGCAGTTGCTGCCTCTTGAATAGCTTTAAATGTACCAGAGTCAATATTATTTTTAATAGTTCCTAAAGCTTTAACAGCATCTGCATTACCGCAAACAAAACCAACTCTCCATCCGGTCATATTGTACGATTTTGAATGAGAATAAAATTCAATTGCAACATCTTTCGCACCTTCAACTTGAAGCACTGATGGAGCTTTATAACCATCAAACGTCATTTCTGAATAAGCCATATCTGAACACAACAAAATGTCATACTTTTTACAAAAATCAACTGCTTTTTTCCAAAAATCCAAATCAGCAGTAGCACTAGTCGGATTGTTCGGATAATTCAAAAACATCAATTTTGCCTTTTTTGCAACATCAGCAGGTATTTTATCAAAATCTGGAAGATATCCGTTTTCTTCTAATAAAGGCATTTCATATGGAGTTCCTCCTGCAAAGATTGTAGCATTGTGATAAACCGGATAACCTGGATCAGGAACTAACGTATAATCGCCTTTATCGACATACGCAAAGAACACATGCGCAATAGCCTCTTTTGAACCGATATTTGCAAGCATTTCAGTATCAGGATTTAATTCTACACCAAAACGTTTTTTCATCCATTCGCAAGCACCTTTCCTAAATCCTTCTGTCCCATTATAAGGTGGATAATCATGGTTTTTAGGATTGTCAATTGCTTTGTGCATAGCATCAACAACAGGTTGTAGTGTCGGTTTGTCAGGATCTCCTATCCCCAAACTTATGATATCAATACCTTTTGCCTTTGCTTCTGCAATTTTTCTATCTATTTCAGCAAACAAATATGGAGGAATCTGTTCCAAACGTTCTGATACTTTCATTACTTCTCCTTCTTAATAAATTGTTCTATACGTTAATTTTATGGTAACATAAATATAGAGGAAATTCAATGAACAGAAACTTATACACTATTTTGAGTATAAAGTTACTTGTGAGGGATATAAATGAGTATTATAGCGGATGACAATGATTTTGATAGTAAACCGATTGCTGAAAAGAAAAAAACTTCGGTAATCAAATCAGAAGTTCTTGATAATGACAAAAATTTTGAAAACTGTATTAGACCAAAAACTTTCGATACATATATTGGTCAATCAGCTTTAAAAGAAACATTAAAAATATCAATTGCTGCCGCAAAAAAAAGAGAACTTCCTCTCGATCACCTACTTTTTTATGGTCCACCTGGATTGGGAAAAACAACTCTTGCAGGAGTAATTGCAGAACAAATGGGAGTTGATATAAAAATAACTTCTGCTCCGGCTCTTGAAAGACCTAGAGATATTATCGGAATTTTGATGTCATTAAAGGGAGGAGAAATCCTGTTTATTGATGAAATCCACAGACTTAACAAAGTAGCAGAAGAAATTCTTTATCCCGCAATGGAAGATTTCTTTTTGGATATGACGACCGGAAAAAGTCAAACAGTCAAAACACTACGAGTTCCACTACCTAAATTCACTTTAATTGGCGCAACAACTAAAGCCGGCGAACTTTCAGGTCCATTAAGAGATAGGTTTGGAATTATTCACAGACTTGAATTTTATACAGAAGACGAGCTTTCTGAAGTTATAAAAAGAACCGCAGGAATTTTAAACATTGAAATCACAGAAGAAGGCGCACACGCTATCGCCAAGCGGTCAAGAGGAACTCCTCGTATTGCAAACAGACTGGTTAAAAGAGTTTCAGATTACGCTCTTGTGAAACACGACGGAAAAATCACAGAAGATGTTGCAAATAAATCTTTAGATATTCTAAAAATCGACAACTACGGACTTGATAATACCGACAGAAGTTTATTAAAATTGATTATTGAAAAATACGACGGAGGACCAGTCGGGATTGAAACTATCGCCGCAGCTATTGGTGAAGACGTTAGAACAATAGAAGATGTTTGCGAACCATTTTTACTACAAGCAGGTTTACTTCAGCGCACACCACGAGGCAGAAAAGTTTCACCTGCAACTTACAGACATCTGGGGTATAAAAACAGAAATATTAACGAACAAAAAAGTTTGTTCTAAAGGACAATTATGAAAAAAATATTAGCAATTTTTATTTTATTCTTTGGTTTAATTTTACCGGCACAAGCAGATGACAACTCCAAAACAGTTCTTCCTTCTGAAACAGGAATTGTAGAAAATATAAAATATGAAGATGCTCAAGGACTAAATCAAGGTGAAGAAACGACCAAACAAGTTGTTACAGTAAGAGTGTTAACAGGTAAATTTAAAAACACAGAACGCCTTATAGACAATATGTTAACTGGAAACCCTGCCTACGACATAAATTTATCCAAAGGCGACAAAGTTGTTCTCCACTTAGAACCCTTAAATGACACTGTTTCAACCCCTGATGATGTCGATATATTTATTGCAGATATTCAAAGAGATAATTCTATTTATATTTTTACAGCTATATTTTTTGCGTTATTACTCTTTATCGGAAAGAAAAAAGGAGCAACAAGCATTGTTTCAATAATTTCAACAATGTGTCTAATATTTTTTATGCTAATGCCAATGATATTGCACGGTTTTTGCCCGATAGCATCTGCGGTTTTAGTCGGGATTTTATCTACAGTAGTAACAATCTATCTTGTTGGGGGATTTAATTCAAAAAGCTCGGCTGCAATCATCGGCACTTCAATAAGTTTGGTATTTGCCGGCGGTTTTTCAATGTTGGCAATATATTTCGCACATCTAACTGGCTTTGCAGGCGAAGAAAACATGTTTTTGTACACCGCAAGACCGGATTTAAGTTTTACAGGAATTTTGGCGGCTTCAATGATTATAGCAGCATTGGGAGCATTGATGGATACTGCAGTATCTATTGCAAGTACAGTTAATGAGATTTTTGAAACAGATAAAAATTTGACCGTAAAACAACTTTTCAAATCCGGTATGAATGTCGGTAGAGATATAATCGGGACAATGTCAAACACTTTGATTTTAGTATATTTGGGAAGTTCTTTACCATTAGTTTTATTATCAAACAACATTGATATGAACAAATTTTTCAATCTAAACCAAGTTGCAACTGAAATTTTGTCAGCATTAATAGGAAGTATTGCAATTCTTTTCTGCGTACCAATTACGGCAATAGTTGCAGCTTATTTGATTAAAAAAAGCAATGAAAACAAGGTTGATTTTTCAAATTTAGAAAAAAATTAAGTTAAAATAGCTCTATATACCACAGTTGTTTAAGTAGATTGGGCTTTCTAGTCCAACAAAAAAAATAGAGTCAGAAAGATTTTCCAACTCTATTTTTAATCATTTATTTATCAACTTACTTGCAAGAACAACATCCGCAAGAGCAAGCTTGAGATTTCAAAGCATCGGCTTTATCTGTATGTTCCCAAGGAACATCAATATCAGTTCTGCCCATATGACCGTAAGCTGCTAATAATTGATAGAATTTGCCACCGTTTTTAGCAGGCAAGTTTCTCAAATCGAAGTTTTTGATAATTGCAGCCGGTCTAAGGTCAAAGTTTTTAGAAACAAGTTCAGAAATTTCGTCATCAGAAATTTTACCTGTTCCAAAAGTATCAACCATAATTGAAATAGGCTCTGCAACACCAATAGCGTATGCCAATTCAATTTCACATTTTTCTGCTAAGCCTGCTGCAACAATGTTTTTAGCAACATAACGTGATGCGTAAGCTGCGGATCTGTCAACTTTTGTTGGATCTTTTCCAGAGAAAGCTCCACCACCGTGACGAGAATAACCACCGTAAGTATCAACAATAATCTTACGACCTGTCAAACCAGCATCACCTTGAGGTCCACCAACTACAAAACGACCTGATGGATTAACAAGAATTTTTGTTTCGTCATCAAGTTTAATCGCTTCGTTTTCAAATACATAATCAATTACGTATTTTTTGATGTCTTCTCTAATTTTAGCTTGAATTTGAGCATTATCAGAAATACCATCAATTACATCATCATGTTGAGTTGAAATCAATACTGTATGTATTCTTGAAGGTTTTCCGTCTACATATTCAACAGTAACTTGAGATTTTCCATCCGGTCTAAGGTATGATAAAATCCCTTGTTTTCTAACTTGAGCCAATCTATATGAAAGCTTGTGAGCCAAGCTGATAGGTAAAGGCATAAGTTCTGGTGTTTCATTACAAGCGTACCCAAACATAATACCTTGATCACCTGCTCCAATATCTTCTGTTTCAGAAACAGATGTATCGGCATTGTCAGAACGAGATTCAAGAGCTTTGTTTACGCCGCCGGCAATATCGCAAGATTGTTCATCAATACTAGTCAAAACAGCGCAAGTATTAAAATCAAATCCGCCGCCTTCACTTTCTGTATAACCGATATTTTTAATAGTGTTTCTTACAACTGAAGGAATGTCAACATAACAATCAGATGTAATTTCACCGCAAACAAGTGCCATACCTGTAGTAACAGTAGTTTCAGCAGCAACACGAGATTGCGGATACTTTGTTAAAAACTCGTCTAAAATTGCATCAGAAATCTGATCGCAAACTTTGTCGGGGTGTCCTTCCGTAACTGATTCGGAAGTAAATAAAAAGTTTTTTGGTGCCATTTCAAATTCTCCTTAATTTGTTTTTGGTTGTCATCTTGAGCGTTAGCGAAAGATCTCACCACACATGAGATTCTTCGGGATTGTCACCCCCTCAGAATGACGAACACTTAGCCGGTAAGGTTTTTAATTCCGACCCGGCAATGTACTAATAAAAAGTGTACATCAGACAACTTTTAAAATCAAATTATTAACTAATGTGTATTAACATTAATACATACTTAGAAAATACGAAACAAACTTGTCGACTGTGTAATTAGAGAATTCGGGTTGCCTCATTGTTGCAATTGCATCATTTGCTACCTCTTGAAGTGCTTCGATTGTAGCATTTGGATATTTCCTTTTAATATTATTAATTATTTGCTGAGCAGCTTGTCTTTCTAACGGGTCTAATTTAATATTTGTGTGGTTGTCTTGAATTACTTGATTATACGCATCTCGAACTAACTCTCCTCTTCTCATACTTTCAGCCTCAACCGGTTGTTGCCTGTAAGCGTCAAAATTAACATCCGGTTCTATATAATGGTTTATGAAATTATCAGAATAAATCTCAGCCTTATCATAATAATTTTCATGTCCATCAAGAAATTCAATATGCTTGTCTATCCAATCTGTCAAATTTTTAGACATATTCAAATGTTTATCATTCAATGTTGAATTTATGTACATTTCTTTATATTGAAATTGGTGGTTTAATTCGTGACAAATAGCCGCAAATAATTCTGCTTTGTTTCCATTTTGCCAATTTCTGTTTATGGCAATTCCTGCACTTTTCCCCATATTGTCGCCAACAGAAGAATAATTTGAACCACTGCCAATTATTTTTAGTTTAATTGGAGCATCTTCTAGTCCCATAGCCTTTTTGCATAATGCAAATGCGCCTTTTATAAAATCGTCACCAGATTTTTTATTCAATTCTAAAATCGCTTGTTTATTATTGCGAACAATATTTATAAACGCTTCATCTGTCTCTGCAAATTTTGATGAAGGAGCTCTTAGCGCCCCTTTCGGAATAGATGTGTTGCTGTTTTGCAAAACTTTATTCCCTTGCGCCATTTTTTGTTTTAGCAGTATTCGCTTATTTTCAATAACTTCTTTTCCGTGGGTTACGAATTTTTTGCCAATACCTCTGGATAAAACAAGCCCTGTGCCTTTCATTCCTAAACCAACTAGAGGAGCGAACAAAGCACCTTCTCCTGACGCTTTTGCAACATCTAAAAGAGAACCCCCGTTCACGGCTGTCCTAAACCCGTTGTCTATTCCGCCGTTCAATGCTCCGTCTGTTACAACTTCTGAGCTATAGGCAAGAATTTTCTTTCCGGTCCCTTCTCCAACATATTTGAATGCTCCGGGACTCATTAAAGATGTTTTCAACGTTTGTTTGAAGCTATTTTCAACAACATCTTCTCCAATTTCTTTTCCAACTGTTTTTATGGTTTGCAAACCCAATTTGGTTGCAACTGTTTTTCCAATCGCACCTCCTGCTCCAGCAGTTATAGGAGCTAACAAACCTGAAACAGCACCTGTTGAAGCATCTTTTTTTGTATCATTCAATGTATATTTTCTACCACCACTTACTGCATCTGCATATTTTACACTTGTTTTTACCAAAGCACCTGTTCCGGCTGCCAAAGCACCCCCTAATGCAATACTTCCTCCACCTGTAAATGGAGCTGCTGCGATAGAAAGAGTATAAATAGTAAAAGAAGCTGCACCTGCTGCAACATCGGTAACAACATCAACTGCCATTTCTTGACCTTCTTGATATCCTGCAACTTTTTGACTAGCTTGCGAAAATTCTCCTTTTTTAAATTTTTCAAGATTAGCTTTTGTATATTTTTGTCCTGTTATTTTCTCGAATTGTTTTTGGTCAATTTTTGCATTCGGCTGACGTAATTGTTTCAACATATCACGTTCCGCATTAATTTGCATTTGCGCTTTATCTGAACTATCGCCTATTCCGGTTTTATTTTTTAACCAATCCCAGCCTTTGCCAATAAAACCTTGCTCTTTTTTGGTCTTTTTTAACCTTTTTTCCTGATTGTTTAATTTTACAATGTTTTGGTCAACTACCCCGAGTCTGGCATCTTTTGCTTTTATTGGCTTACTTTTTTTACCGTTTTTTGTGAGTGTGTAGCTTGTCCCATCAGAAGAAATTGAAATATTACCTTCTACTTTTTTAAAGTATTCTGGTTTAAGTTGTGTTCCATCTGCACCATAATACTTGCAAGCCATCCGCCCATCTTTTAATTTTGTATAAACAACTTTTCTTCCAGATTGAAGATAAATTGTATGAGATTGAGTTTGTTTGGAAGAATGTTCTACCGCAAACCCTTTATTAGTGGGCGCATTGCCCCCCCCCCGAACAGCAAAACAATCGCTTTTTCACGAGAAATTTTAGGATTTTTCTTCAAATATAAACTTAATTGTTTTTGTTGTTGTACACTTAAATCTGACATAAATATTCTCCTACTACGTATATGTCGGATATTTTATAAAAATACTTTAACTAAATAACATTAATCGTTACATTTCGTAAGAAATACTAACAGTCAAATCTTTTTCAGAAACTTCTACAATCGCCCAGCGAATAACATTAGCAAAATTTTTCGCTAATTCTCGTTCAACATAATTGTTATCAAAATTATCAATTTTTTCAATTTTTATAATATCAGATTTAATCATATCAAAATTGTACTACAAACCAAAACGATTTTATGCTACTTTAAAAATATGAAAGAAAGATTAGACAAATACCTTACTGATTTAGGTTATTTTGAAACAAAAAGCAAAGCTGCTGCTGCGATTTTAGCCGGTCACGTAAAAATTAACGACGAATACATCACAAAAGCCGGCTTTCAAATTAATCCGACTAAAGAATACGAAATCGTTGTAAAATCAATGCCTTTTGTATCTCGTGGCGGTTTCAAATTAAAAAAAGCTTTAGATACCTTCCCTGTTAAAATAGAGGGAAGAATTTGTCTTGATGCCGGAGCTTCAACAGGAGGTTTTACAGACTGTTTATTGCAAAACGGAGCGAAATTTGTCTATGCGGCAGATGTCGGTTATGGGCAATTGGATTGGAAAATCCGTTCTGATGAAAGAGTTAAAACAATTGAAAGAACAAACCTAAAAAACTGCGCATTTGAAGAAATATATTCAGAAAACGAGCCTATAGCAGATTTGCTAGTAAGTGATTTATCATTCATCTCTTTAACAAAAGTTTTGCCTAATTTAAAAAATTTGTTATCGCCTGATTTTCATGAAATGATTTTATTAATAAAACCCCAATTTGAAGCAGGGAAAGAAAAAGTTGAAAAAGGCGGAGTTGTCAGAGATAAAAAGGTTCATCAAGAGGTTATAGAAAACGTCATCAATTGTGCAAAAGAATTAAATTACTCAATTAACGACCTAACTTTTTCATCAATAAAAGGGCCATCCGGCAACATAGAATACCTTATCTGGCTATCTTCACATAATGAAAATAAAGCAACTCTTGATATAAAAAATATCGTTGAAACAGCTTTTGAAATATTGAATAAATAAAGTAAAAATTTTTCACCACCATTTTTACTATTTAACCTTTTTCAAATCACCCCAAGGATAATATTTAGGAATTTTCCATCCATTTTGCATAATATAGGCGGCACACGACCTATTGAAAGCTTTACGAGACTTTCCATTACAAGAATAACTGACATCTTCAACTAGTTTTATAGTACTTTCATTTAATTTTAAGTCATATCCATGCGGAACAACAGAATTTCCATTTTTATTAATTATAAATATAAACGAATCCACCCCACTACGTAGTTTTTTATTAGCATTTGGGTAGTATGTAATCCAAGTATCAGACAAAACAAAAGCAGAACCATCATTCAAATCAACCTCTATACCGTTAGTCGGCCAGCTTGTCGTAACTCGTGGAACAGTTTTAAGATACTGTAAATTATTTTTCAAATACGTATTAAAAAATTGCTCTGAGCCATCAGCATCATAATAATCTTGAGGAAATGTCCAATCAACCATATCTCCATTTTCTACAATAGACAACTTTAATGCAGCATTAATATTTGTATAAAACTTTTGCATTCTAGTTTCTACAACAGATTTTTCGTAATTATTAATCAAAGCAGGTAAAGTTAACGCAGCAACAACACCGATTATGCCAAGAGTTATCAAAACTTCGGCAAGTGTGAAAGCTGTTTTTCTTAGTAAATGGTGAGAAGTGAAACGTGAAAAGACCTTATCGTTATGAATAAGTGAATGGTGAGTGGTGAATAGTGAGTTGACCATATTGGAAAAGATATTTTCTTTCATGTTTTCAATACTTCTAATCTTTCCCCTCGCCACTTGGGGAGAGGGTGCCTGAAAGGCAGGAGAGGGGTTCAAACCAAAAGATACTGAAACAAGTTCATTATGAACATAATCTGTCATTGCGCACTTGTTGCGCAATCTTTTATCAACATTGGTAAGACACTGATAAATTTTACCAACCATGCGATACTTCGGACTGTTGTCCTCAGTATGACAATAAACCCCTCTCTGAAATTTATAAGTTCGCTTTAGCTCACTAACAAATTTCTTCTCTCCCCAAAGGGCGAGATTATTAAAAGTTTCGATTAGACTAAAATCTTGATTATGAGAGGGTTTTAGACTATTGCCCCCCCCCCGAGGAACGTGCCGTTCCATCCGCCACATAGAGCTTTTTTCAATTTTTCAAACTCTTGTGACATCAATCTCTTTTTCATAAAAATTCCTCTCTGTTCTCTGTCAACATCTCTATTTTAACAAATTTTTTGATGTTTTTCAAGTAGTTGCAAAAAATTACACCCCTCACCCTACCCTCAGCACAAGGCAGACAGGGTCACACGCATCGCATAGCTCTGCGGTTCCCTTTGTCTCCCACAAGGGAGGGAAATTTTCACTACTTCCTAATGCTGCACCAAATTATAAACAGGAGTTGCCCCATTCAAATCAATATATCTAAAAACATTCAATACAATTCCGGGAGCAAAGAAATAATTGTTATTTGTCGGAGTTATTCTCAACATTGATTTATTTGCATCAACCTTTACGACACTAGCCAAATACTGTTTATTTACTGCCGTAAATAAAATATAGCCCGTTTTAGATTGCATTTCATCAATAGTAAATCTATTCGCATTAATACTCGCAAGTGCCATATAGAACAATTTTTCAGGTGTTAAAATATAATTTCTTGTACAAATATTATAATCAATGCTTTGTGGAGTAACCAAAGTACTCAAAGGCATTCCATCCTCCGCAAATACTGCAATACTTCCCATCACTAACATTAACACAGTTATAAAAAATAGTTTTATTGTTCTTTCCATGATTCACCTACATTTACATCAACAACTAAAGGAACAGATAGCGGTTGGTTTAATTCCATCGCCACTTTTACCAATTTTGTAACTTCATCTAATTCCGATTTCAAAACTTCAACCACTAATTCATCATGAACCTGAATTATCATTTTTGATTTAAGATTGTTTTCTTTCAATTTCTTTGAAAACTCAATCATCGCAATTTTCATCAAATCAGCTGCAGTTCCTTGCATTGGTTGATTAATTGCAGCTCGTTTACCAAATTCTCTAATCATTGCATTTGAACTTGCAAGTTCAGTTTCCAAATATCTTTTTCGACCAAATATTGTCTCTACATATCCTTTTTTCTCTGCTTCAAGAATAGTTCCTTCCATATAAGCCTTAACTCTAGGATACGTCGCAAAGTATTTACTAATAAACTCTTCAGCCTCTTTGTTAGAAATTCCAAGAGCCTTTGCTAAACCATATTTACTTTGACCATAAATTATACCAAAATTTACCGCCTTAGCTTTATAGCGCATTTCTTTCGTAACTTCTTCAACCGGTACTTCAAAAACCTTTGACGCAGTTAATGTATGAACATCAATTCCGCTATTAAAAGCTTCTGACAAATGTTTATCCTCTGTTATATGCGCCAATAACCTTAATTCTATTTGAGAATAATCCGCAGACAATATCAAATAATTTTCTTTATCTTTAGGAGCAAAAGCATTCCTTATCTTGTTTCCTTCTGCAGTTCTTACCGGAATATTCTGTAAATTCGGATTTGACGACGACAATCTACCAGTAGCCGTGACTGTTTGATTATAGGTTGTATGTATTCTATTATCTTTTCTTTCAATCAAAGCAGGTAAAGCCTCTGTATAAGTCGACTTTAGTTTAGAATATTTTCTGTAATCCAAAATCAATTTGGCAATTTCGTAATCCTCTGCCAATTCTTCCAAAACCGCAGCACTTGTAGAATAGGTTGCTTTTCCTCGTTTTTTACGAGATTTAATCCCCATTTTATCAAATAGAGTTTCCCCAACCTGACGGGGAGAATTTATATTAAATGGCACTCCAGCCAACTCATAAACTTTGCCCTCAATTTTGGCTAATTCAGCATTCATAAAAGCCGTCAAATCATTCAAATACTTTTCATCTATAGAAACTCCGTCATACTCCATATCAGCCAATACAAAGGTCAATGGAACTTCTATATCATAAACAAACTTCAACTCATTTTCATCAAGATTTTTAGACCAAAATTTAGTTAATTCAATAATTATAGCAACTTCTTCTGATGCAAAATTCAAAACGGCGTCAAAGTTCGCATCTTCAAATTTTAACTGTTTTTTCTTCTCTCTTTCAAATGGTGCGAACGGAGTAATTGCATGATCCAAATTTTCTAAAGCCTGAATATCAAGTTCATGATTTCTGTTAGTATCTTTGACATAGCTTGCAAGCATTGTATCAAAAATTATTCCTTTTGTTTCAATTCCTAAACATCTCAAAACATTATACTCAGATTTCGCATCATGAGTTGTCTTTTTGATTTTTTCATCTTCAAATACCGGTTTAAAGGCATTTATAACATCTTCTTCCCTCAACTGATTTTCGATAGAAGAATGTCCTAACGGAATATAAAAAGTTTTTGTTTCTGAATTATCGTCACTGTTAATTAATACTCTATCATCAGCACTCAAAGCTTTTTTATAAGCAATAGAGATACCTGTCAAAGATGAATTTACTGCATTTTTGATATTTGCATAAAGCTTAAATGCAATTAATGATTGTTGTTTCAAATCCTCAACTAATTTTTGCAAATCATTTGTATCCGTAATACATTTTTTTTCTACAGAAAAATCAGAACTTTTGTTAATTTCTTGATTAACTACTTCCGAAAAAAATCCTAATTGAAGAGAACCATCAGAATTAATTTGCGGAGTTTCTTGAGGGACAGAGTGTTCTACCTTATCAAAAGAATATAAAATTGAATTAATATTTTTGATAAATGTATAAAATTGCATTTTTTTCAAAAATTCTGTAACTTTTGCTACATCTGGTAATTCAACCTTTGTTTTATCAAAATCAAAATTTACATCCAAATCTCTGATAATTGTCGCCAAATATTGACTTAATTTAGCTTGTTCAATACCATTACATATTTTTTCTCGAACAGATTTTTCCGGAATATTTTCACAATCTGCTAAACACGCATCCAACGTTCCGTAACGAGCAAGTAACTTTTGCGCAGTCTTTTCGCCAATACCTTTAATTCCAGGAATACAATCAGATGTATCCCCCCTCAAACCTTTATAATCTATAACCTGATTTGGATAAACGCCTAATTTTTCATAAATTTTATCCCAGTCATATTCAATAAGTTCACCATTTTTTGGCAAAATAACTTTTACACAACCATCTTTATCAACCAGCTGAAAAGCATCCTGATCACCTGTCAAAATCAAAACTTTATGCCCAAGTTCACACGCTTCACGAGAAATTGTTCCAATTACGTCATCCGCCTCAAAACCTTCCTTAGTATAAATTGGAATACTAAATGCTCTCAAACCTTCGTTTATTAACCCCATCTGCACTCTCATAGGATCCGGCATGGCAGAACGATTACACTTATAATCCGCAAATTTTTCTGTTCTAAAAGTTTTGTGACTAACATCAAACGCAACCGCAATTGCATCAGCTTTCAAATCCTCGTTTTTAAGCAAATCAAAAATCGCCTTGAAAAAACCATACACCGCCCAAGTCGGAGTACCGTCAGATGTTTTCATATTGGTTCTTTCTAGCGCATAATACTGTCTGAAAGCTAGTGCATGTCCATCTATTAAAATTAAAGTTTTACTATTCCCCATAGCTTTATTTTCTCATAAAAACATCACACTGACAAATTGTTAAGTTAAAATAAATAAAAAGGGCGATTTAACATCGCCCCTTAAATTATGCACTGATTTCTTTGTTGTCATCTTTGGTTGGTAAAGGAACAACCTCTGCATTTTTACGGTTCTTAACCATATCTGCCGTAACAACAAATTTCTTGATATCATTTTTCGTTGGAACATCATACATAACATCAAGCATGATTTCTTCAACAATTGATTTTAAAGCCCTTGCTCCTGTCTTACGCTTGATAGCTTCTTGTGCAATCAAATCAATTGCTTCTGGCTCAAATTCCAAATCAACGCCGTCCATTTCTAACAAACATTTATATTGTTTAACTACGGCATTTTTTGGTTCAGTCAAAATCATTTTCAATGTTTTTTCGTTCAATTGATCCAAAACTGCGTAAACAGGAACACGACCTATAAACTCAGGAATTAAACCGAATTTAAGCAAGTCTTCCGGCTGCAATTTTTTCAACATTTTTGCAGCAGCAGCTTCTTTTTCAACTTGAGTCATCGGAGCTTTTGCTCCAAACCCGACAGATGTACCTTCGCCTGCTCTGTGTTCAACAATCTTATCTAGACCAACGAAAGCTCCACCAACAATAAACAAGATATTTTTTGTATCAATTTCAATAAATTCTTGATGAGGATGCTTTCTTCCACCTTGAGGCGGAACATGTGCAACAGTACCTTCTATCATTTTCAATAAAGCTTGTTGTACACCTTCACCTGAAACATCTCGTGTAATTGATGTGTTTTCTGATTTTCTTGAAATTTTATCAATTTCATCTATATAAATAATTCCACGTTCAGCTTTTGCAGAATCAAATTCGGCATTCTGGTATAATCTTAACAAGATATTTTCAACGTCATCTCCAACATAACCTGCTTCTGTCAATGTTGTAGCATCTGCAACCGCAAACGGAACATCCAACATCTTAGCTAATGTTTGTGCCAACAAAGTTTTACCAGAACCAGTCGGTCCAACAAGCAAAATGTTTGACTTTTGAATTTCAACAGCATCTTTATCAGCCTCTTTGTTATGTTTTAAACGTTTATAGTGGTTATAAACTGCAACTGACAAAACCTTTTTAGCATCATCTTGACCAACAATATATTCATCAAGATAAGCCTTAATCTCATGAGGTTTTGGAATAGGTTTTTCTTCAACCGCAGCTTCAGCTCCTTCACCACCTTCTTTATCTTTATTTTCAAAAAACTCTTCGTCAAGAATTTGGTTACAAAGCTCAACACATTCATCACAAATATAAACCTCAGGACCGGCAATTAATTTTTTTACTTGATCCTGTGATTTTCCACAAAATGAACATTTTAATCTACTATCATCATGTTTTGGCATAATATAACTTTCTTTATTTATTTTACTCTAATATTTGACGACACAAATCTAAGCACTCATAACAAATATATACACCATTTTTTTCATAAAAAATATCGTTTTCATTTCTCTGTGTTCTTCCGCAAAAAGAGCATTTAGATTTGTAACCATCAAAAATTTTCATTGGTCTTTCAACTGATACAGTAAAATGATTTATACATTCATCGCAAATATTCGCTTCAAGTCCTTTTATTAACTTTTTTACTTGAGCTTGTTGCTTATTGCAAAATGAACATTTTAAATCTTCACCCGTCAATTAAAAGCTCCTTTTTACTTAATAGCATCTCTTGAAACAACTTTATCAATCATACCATATTCCAAAGCTTCAGCCGGTGTCATGATATAATCTCTGTCAGTATCTTTTTCAATTTTCTTGATAGACTGACCTGTATTAGATGCCAAAATTTCATTCAATGATTTTTTTATTCTCAAAATTTCAGCAGCCTGAATTTCAATATCAGTAGCTTGACCTTGCGCACCACCCAAAGGTTGGTGAATTAACACTCTTGAGTGAGGTAAAGCCATTCTTTTTCCTTTTGTACCAGATGACAACAAGAAAGCACCCATTGATGCTGCTTGTCCCAAGCAAATTGTAGATACATCAGCTCTGATATGTTGCATAGTATCATAGATAGCAAAGCCGGCAGTAACAGAACCTCCTGGACTGTTAATATATAACATAATATCTTTTTCTGGGTTTTCACTATCCAATAACAACAACTGCGCCACAACCAAATTTGCAACCATATCGTCAATTGGAGTGCCTAAGAAAATAATTCTTTCTCTCAACAATCTTGAAAAGATATCGAATGAACGTTCACCTCTACTTGATTGTTCTATTACTACAGGTACAAAACTCATTTTTTTCTCCTTATAACATTATTATAAATTTCTTTACTATATTAATCAAATAATGTGCCGTAGTAAATACGGCACATATATTATTTTTTTAATTTATTAAACTATTTGATTTCAACTTTATTGTTGTTCATCAAAAATTCTCTAACTTTATCGTTCATAGCTTGTTGAGAAATTGAAGCTAAAACTTCTGGATTTTGCCCTAATTGTTTTAACAAATCTTGAGGTTTAAGTCCGTAAGCTGCACCTAATTGAGCAAATTTAGCTTCCAAATCTTTTTGTTCAAGTTTAATGTTTTCAACTTTAGCGATTTTGTCGATAACCAAAGAATTTTTAATTCTTGTCATCGCATCTTCATCTAAGTTTTTTAACAATTGATCTTCACCTTGAGCTTTTACTAAAGCATCCCAATTAATACCTTGAGCAGCAAGTCTTTGTTTGTATTCTTCTCTCAAAGAATTAACTTCTCTATCAATCATAGATTGAGGAATATCAACTTTAGCGGCATCTATTACTGCTTTGAAAACTTCATTTTCAGAATTCATTTTATTTGTTCTTTCTCTTTGAGTTTCCAAATAGTTTTTAATATCAGCTTTTAATTCATCAACATTTTTGAAAGAACCAACTTTTTGAGCAAATTCATCATTAAGTTCAGGTAATTTCTTTTCTTTAATTTCGTTAATTTTGATTTTGAAAGTTGCAGGTTGACCTTTTAATTTTTCATCATGATAATCTTCTGGGAAGTTTACCTTAATTTCAAATTCATCATTCAAGTTTTTACCAACTAATTGTTCTGCAAACCCAGGAATAAAGTTTGAATGTCCTAAATCTAATGGATAATTTTTAGCATCTCCACCAACAATTTTTTCACCGTTTGCAGTTCCTTCAAAATCAATTACTGCAATATCAGAATCTTTAGTTGGTCTATCAATAACTGTTTCTTGAGTGCTATGTTGTTCTAACAATCTGTCAATTGATTTTTGCATTGCATCTTCTTCAACCGGAGAATCTTTAACTTCCAAAGTCAAATCTTTGTATTGTCCTAAAGTTACTTCTGGTCTAAGTTCTGCTTTTGCAGTAACTGTTAAATCTTCACCAATATTGAAATTGTAGTTTGTAACATATGGTTGAGCAATGATATCAAGATTATTATCAACAACTGCTTGATTAATTGCTTTTGGCATTAAGTTTTCAATAGCTTCTTGTTTAATTCTTTCAGTTCCAACATGTCTTTCAACAACTGCACGAGGAGCTTTTCCTTTTCTAAAACCATCAATATTTACATATTTTGAAATTGTGCTAACTGCTTTATTATAAGCATCTGCAGCATCTTTTGCCGGAATTGTAATATCTAATTTTACAACATTTTCTTTTTCTTTTTCTAAAGTTACTTTCATTTTACCTTTTTCCTTTATATATATTAATACATGTGCCATAATCATACCTCAAAAAAGATTTTGTGCAAGTTTTCATGATATAATCAAAGGCATGGTAAGACTAATTAATGATGGAAATATAGATTTTTTGGCAAACACTGCATATTCAATGATGCGCTTGCAGGAAAAATTTACACATATTTATGAACACAACAATCCAAATATCTCACCTTGCATTTATGCAATGTGGCATGCAAACCAGTTTTTAGTTCACGGAATTGAAGATAAAAAACATCTTAGCATTTTGATAAGTAATTCTATTGATGGAGAAATTATAGCAAGGGCAGTTGAAAAATGGGGGTTCAAAGTAGTAAGAGGATCTTCTGGCAAAAAAGGTGCTGTTGAATCAACTATGCAAATGCTCCATAGACTAAAAGAAGGCGAATGCGTTGGAATTATGGTAGATGGCCCGAGCGGACCTTTACATAAAGTAAAAAACGGTGCAATAAAACTTGCTCAAATGTCAGGTGCGCCAATTATTCCTGCATATTGGTATTCTCCTCAAAAGACTTTTATTAATTTGCCATCATGGGATAAAATGAAAACTCCGTTCGGAGATTGCAAAATTTTAAATATTTATGGTAATCCGATTTATGTAAAACCAGAAGCGACAAGCGAAGAACTTGCTTTGGTTAAAGATGAAGTAAAAACGCAACTTCTAAAATTGGAAGATATTGCGCCTGAAATTTATAACGAGGCTAAAAAACAAAAGAAATGGAAAAAGAAAAAATAATTAATATTTCTGCAATCCAAATGAATGCAGAAATTGCAAATAAAAAAGCTAATTTTGAAAAGGTAAAAAAAATCGTTGATAGGGATATTAAAGAAAACACTGATATTATTGTTCTCCCTGAAGTTTGGACTGTCGGTTGGTCTCCAAAACATTTTAGAGATAGCGCAGAAGAAATCCAAACAAGTGAAACAATTGATTTTCTTTCAAATATCGCAAGAGATTGCAAAAGCTGGGTTATAGGCGGAAGTTTTATTACCAAAATTGACACTCATTACTACAATACATGTCCGGTATTAAACAGACATGGTGAGTTAATCGCAACATATTCAAAAAACCATCTATTTTCTTATTACGGAAGTGATGAAGGGAAATATGTAGAAGTTGGAGCATCTCCGGTTATGGTTGACATTGAAGGAGTTAAAACAGGTTTGACAATTTGTTATGATATAAGATTCCCTGAAATTTACAGAGCATACAGAAAAGCCGGCGCAGATTTATTAATAAATTGCGCAGCTTGGGGGCTTAAAAAGCCTATTCCGTGGGAATGTATGACAAGATGTAGAGCAGTCGAAAACCAATCGTTTATGGTTGCACTAACTCAATCAGGATATATTGAAGATAACGAATGGAATATCGGACATTCAAGAATAATTGATTACAAGGGTGATTCTATTGCAGAAATTAAAGACCAAAAAGAAGGCGTAATGAGTGCAACTTTGAATTTTGTTCCAATGTATGATTTTAGAAACAAATGCACTTGTATTAACGATATAAGAGAAACCTACGAGGTAAAAAGAGTATGAAAAACGGATTAAAATTAATAATTTGTTTAGCTACATTATTAAGTGTGCAATGTTCAGTATTTGCAAACGCAATTGATAAGACAATTTCTCAATCAGAAATTAACAAAGCAGGGATTTCAATATCTATAAAAGAAGTCGGCTCTGGAAAAGTTATTTATGAACAAAATAGTCAAAAACCAACCATGCCGGCATCTACTTTAAAAATTTTAACTCTTGCAGCATCAGTTGATACATTAGGCAAAGATTACAAATTTTCAACTAAATTATATAAGAATACAAATAACGAACTATTTCTAAAACTGGGAGCAGATCCTTTTTTGACATCATCTGATTTAAACAGAATTTTTGAAAGTGCAGTTAAGAATAAAAAAATATTGTCACCAAAATTTATATATGTTGATGATTACGTTTTTGACAGTACTGAATGGGGTGAAGGTTGGCAATGGGATGATGATTTAAACCCGCTTATGCCAAAATTCAGTTCATACAATATTGACAAAAATTTGTTAAACATTACTATTGCTCCTACCAATATTAATGCTCCTGCAAATATTTTTACATCAAAATTTTACCCGATAACATTTATGAACCTTGTTACAACAGGGAACGAAAATAATATTTCTATAAGCCGAAATAATAGTATTTCCCCTGATATTATCACTATTGAAGGAACAGTAAAAAAACAAGAAACAGAATTTATTCCAATAAACCACCCTAAAAGATATTTTATTTTGCGAATAGAAGACGCTATTCGGTCTGCAAAAATGGATTATTATGGAAAATTTGCGCAGAAAAAAGTTCCAAGTACAAATGTTTATTTGGTTGCACAAGCAGATCATGATTTACAAACTGCAATTTCTGCAATTTTAAAAAATAGCAACAACTTTGTAGCTGAAACTGTTTTCAAATTAGCAGGTGGAAAATACGTTAATAATACTGGTTCTCTTGCGAACTCACAAAAAATGTTAAATAACTATTTTGACAAATTATCTTTAAACTATGAAAATATAAAAATTGTCGATGGTAGTGGCGTTTCTAAAAACAATCTTATGACAACAGATTTTATGACGGAATTTCTTTCTAAACAGGAAGTTATTGATACATTGAAACCAGAACTTCCAACATCTGGAGAAGGAACATTAAAAAACAGAATGCTATATTTCAAAGATAATTTGAGGGCTAAAACAGGCACATTGTCAGACGTTAGCGCAATCGCAGGTTATATAACCTCAAGAACCGGTAGAACGTATGCTTTTGATATTATGATTAATGACCCGAAATCAAAATCTAACGACAAAAAATCTTTGGAAGAATACGTTTTAAGAGATATTTATACTAACTACTAGTTGTTATCTCCCATAATAATTTTACCAATTATACCAACCAAACCACCTATTGTACCTAATACAATTGCAGTTTGTATTCTTGCCTTCGGTAAAAGATTTTTGATATTTCTATAAGCTTTGGAATACTTTGGAGAGCCTAACAAATCTGCAAGTTTAGCTTCCATAGTATTATTTTTGTGTGCCTTATTTAGGATTTCACGCCCTTCTAGTAATACTTTATGAGCAGCATGTTGATCTGCATTTGCATTACTCAGCAGTTCTTTTGAAAGAGTTTTTTCAAACACATCCGGTTTTTGTGTCAACAATTGTTCCAAATTGTACTTTCTTGGCGCAATTGTGTACCCTATTCCTGCACCCATCAAACCAGACATAATACCAACTTCAGCAGGCGAAACAGTATTGTACTGACTCATAATTACCTCCTAAACTTACATATAATAAACACTCGTACCTATATTTAAACTCATAATAGAACTTTTTGTGCATATTGTGCAAGAGTTTTTACATATCGTAACAATTCGTCAAAAACAAAGGATTATGCTACCATTAAGGAAATAGGAAAAGAAGGAAATAATATGGAACCTTTTGTTACAATAGTTACACCAACATACAATTTACTTGAAAATAATCTTGCAGATGATTTCAACCTTTTAATATCTCTTTTAGATTTACAAACATACCCAAACATTGAACACATGGTAATTGATAACGCATCAAATGATGGAACTGTAGAGATGTTAAAAGATTACAAAAACAAGGGATTTTTTAAATTCTTCTCAGAAAAAGATACAGGAAAATTTAATGCTTATAACAAGGGTGTAATGAGGGCTAAAGGAAAATATATTGCATTTTTAAGTTGTGATGATTTTATCCATGACATTACATCAATTTATGACATCGTAAATCTTATGGAAGAAACTGATGCTGATTTTACATTCGCTCCAGCATATTGCAGACATCCTGAAGGTTTTGTATTTTTGTTTGCGCCATCAATGCACAACGCTTTTCAAGTAATGCCTTGCGCCAGACAAGCAATGTTTTTCAAAAAATCTATGATTGAAAAAGAAAACTATTTTGATGAAAAATTCAAAACAATGTCAGATTTTGATTTCATTATGAGAATTATAATGAAAGGCTATAAGCCGGCATTCTTCGATAACAATTATGTTACATACAAACTAGGGACAAAAGCACTAGAAAATCCTGAACGCTCCGAAAACGAAAGCAAAGCAATTTACTACAAAAACTTCAGAAATTTATATCCGCTTAATGAAGAAATGCTTGACAGAATGGCAAAGTATTCAGAATTTCCGAAACCATTGCTTGACAGATTAGCAAAATTCTTTCCTGAAGCTGATAGAGATTTGTTCTTTGAAAAATGCGAACAAATGCATAATATAAGGGTTCAGGCTATTGAACAACAAAAACGAATTAAAGAAAACATGTAAAATATATTTGCAAAAAAATCTTTGAGTAGTATGATATTAAAGGATAGATAAGTATAATTATTAAAAAGATTAGGGAAATAAAATGAAAGAACAAAAAGTTGCCGTAATTGGTTGCGGCGTATGGGGAAGAAACATCGTACGAAATTTTTATAATTTGAACGTACTTGACACAGTTTGCGATATTGATGATGAAAACTTGAAAAAAGTTACTGAACAATATCCCGGTGTTAAAATAACAAAAGATTTTCATGACATCATTAACAATAAAGAAATTACCGGAGTTTGCGTTGTAACTCCTAGCCACACTCACTACAAGATGGTTAAAGCAATGTTAGAAGCCGGCAAAAATGTTTACGTAGAAAAGCCTATTTCTACAGTAGCTGCAGAAGCTAGAGATTTATCTCAACTTGCACACGAAAAAGGTTTAGTCTTAATGGTTGGTCACTTATTGTTATACCATCCTGCAGTAAACAGACTTAAAATGCTTATTGAAGAGGGTGTCTTAGGGAAAATTATTTATGCTCAAAGCGACAGATTGAATGTTAACTATTTCAAGAATGATAGAAGTGTTATGTGGGATTTAGCTCCGCATGATGTTTCAATGATTTCTTACGTAATCGGCAAGGCTCCTGTTCATGTAGTTTCTGCAATGGGTTGTTCTTCTGATCAAAACGAAATCATGGATATTACACACGTTGGAATTCAGTTTGAAGATGGCGTTTTAGGTCACATTTCAGAAAGCTGGATTACTCCGAGAAAACATGTTCAGCTACTTGTTAGAGGAACAAAAGCTACCGCTATTTTAGATGACACTGTTCCTGAAAACAAACTTGTAATTTACGATAACTTCGTAAAAGATAATACACAAAACATCAAACTTGATTATCTTGAAATTGAACCTCTTAAACTTGAATGCCAACACTTTGTAAGTTGTTGTGCATCCGGCAAAAAAGCTCGTTCAGACGGGGATAACGGGTTTATGGTAACTCAAATTCTTGAAGAAGCTGAAAAAATAATGCTTGGAGATAAAGTAAAAAAACTTGATGAAGTGAACTACGCACTTTCAAGAACTAAAAAATAATTTTTTAAATTTAATTAATGGAGAGAACATCAATGGATATAAAAAATAATCTTGCCAATATAGTATCAGTAACAAGAATTTTTGTAGCTTACGCTGCAATTGCTTGTTTATATGTACAAACAACTTGGGCATACATTATCGCACTTGTTTTAACAATAATCGCATTTGCTATGGACGGCTTAGACGGTTATCTTGCAAGAAAATTAAACCAGTCCTCAGAATGGGGTTCTGTATTAGATATTTTAGGTGACAGAATTGTTGAAGTTTCATACTGGATTGTTTTTGCAGTAATGGGTTGGTTAAATATTATTTTCCCGTTAATTTGTGTAGCAAGAGCGTTCACAACAGACGGTATAAGAAGTGTTGCTTTATCTAAAGGAATGACAGCCTTTGGCGACAAAACAATGCAATCAACATCTTGGGGCAAATTTATTTGTGCATCAAGATTTATGAGAATTAGCTACGCAGTCGCAAAAGTTCTTGCATTCTTGCTATTAATTACAGTTAACACTCCGGGCATGGAACTATGGAATGGTACACCAATTTTACACACTATTACAATGGTATTTGCGTGGGCTGCAATAATTTTCTGTGTAGTTAGAGCAATTCCTGTTGTTGTAGAAAGTCCTAAATTATTCAAGTAATCGAGAGAAAAATAATGGCTAAACTCAATATAGTACTATATGAACCGGAAATTCCGCAAAACACAGGAAACATAGCAAGATTATGTGCCTGTACCGGAGCTAGTCTTTACCTTGTGGGTAAGTTGGGATTTTCATTATCCAGTAAATATACCAAAAGAGCTGGATTAGACTACTGGGACAGTGTTGATTTGCATAAAATTGACACAATGGAGGAATTGTTTGAAGCTAATAAAGGTGCTAATTTTTATTATCTAACAACAAAAACTAAAAGATTATACACGGATATAAAATTTCAAGATGGCGACTTTATTGTATTTGGACCTGAAACAAGGGGGCTGCCAAGCATTTATGTTCAGGATAAAAACGCTTTAACTATTCCTATGAAAGAAGGTCAACGGAGTTTAAATCTTTCAAATTCCGTTGCAATCGTTGCTTACGAGGCTATCAGACAAAATGGACTATAAACTTCCAAATTTACCGGTAAGAGAAGAAAATTCCAATAAAGGAACTTTTGGGAAAATATTGAATGTTTCAGGCTCTGAATATATGACTGGCGCTGCACTTCTTTCTTCTGTTGCTGCTTTGAGGATTGGAGCTGGATTCGTTGAACTTGCAAGCCATGAAAATGCTTTAAAAGCTGTTTCATATCAAGCACCTGAAGTTGTTTTAGCAACTTTATCAAAAATTTCAAACATCATAATAAATTCAACAGTACTTTTAATCGGTTGCGGGTTATCAATATCAAAAGAAACGGAAAATATTTTTCAAAACACTATCAAACTCGCAATTGAAATGAATTTACCAACAGTTATTGATGCTGATGGATTAAATATTTTATCTAAAACACAAATTTTGTTACCTAAAAATACAATTTTAACCCCACACCCCAAAGAAGCTTCAAGACTATTGAATTGCGAATTAAAAGATGTTTTGAACAATATGCAACAATCTGCACAAAAAATATCGAAAAAATATAATTGCGTTACTGTTTTAAAATCACATAAAACAATTGTTTGTGATAATGAAAAAATTTATATTAACTCAACCGGAAATAGCGCACTTGCAAAAGCAGGAAGTGGCGATGTTTTGGCAGGCATGATAAGCGGATTACTAGCACAAAAAATGAATATTTTCGATAGCGCAGTTTTGGGTGTTTATTTACACGGATTGGCAGGTGATTTGGCAAAAAATGACCTGAGTGCGTACGGAGTTTTAGCTTCCGACACAATCAGGTACATTCCTTTAGCCATAAAAAATTACTTAGATAGACAAGTTTAATTTGTTACCAGCAACACATTTTTCAGCAAGATCGCCTACAGATGCGTAAGGGCTAGTATAAACAGCTTGTGGAACACTTGGAGCTTTTGGCATAACAATGTTTTTTGCTTTTGGCAAAATTGATGATGCTTTAATTACTTCTACTGATTTGTTTAATGTTTGGGGGTTGATTTTTACCATTTCTCTACCGGTAATGAATGCTAAATTATTAACCATTATAGTTCTCCTTTTCTTTTTTATTAACTATTTTTATTTCAGCCATTCACATTAAACAGCTAAAAAAAAATTTTTGCTACTTATTATATATTTTGATTAATAAATGTTAATATAATAATCTTAATCACTAAAAGCTATTTAACAATTAGTCAACTTACCTAGTACAACTCGCTTAGACGCACCTGTACATGAAGGTAAATTATTCGGGATATTGTAATATGTGCAATAACCTAATAATGCAAACGCCATAACTTCTTTAAAATTGTTAGAAATACCATAAGCTTCATGGGTTTTAAGATTTACATGCTTTGGTAAATAATGTCTTAAATACTTCATCAATGTAGGATTATATGCACCACCACCACCGATAATAACTTCTTCGACATCAATATCCGGGTAAATAAAGTTTTCATAAGATTTTGCAATAGTCTTTGCGGTAAGCGCAGTCACAGTAGCAACGATATCTTCTGGCTTTTTAGGGCCAAAACGTAAAGCGTTTTCAATATATTCCGGTGAAAAATATTCTCGACCTGTCGTTTTTGGCGGGACTTTAAAATAATATTCATCTTGCATTAGGCATTCTAACCAACTTTCGCAAACTTTTCCGGAATCTGCAACTTTTCCATCTTTGTCATAAGGTTGGTTAAAGAACTTGTTCATACAATAATCAATCATAATATTTCCCAACCCTGTATCAAACCCAAATGTAGGGAAATCCTTTGATACAACTGTTACGTTCGAAATTCCACCGATATTTTGGACTAAAACATTCTTTTTCAATGGTTTGAACCACTTTTCATCAGCAAAACAAACCAATGGCGCACCTTCACCGCCAGTTGCAATATCAGCTTCTCGAAAGTTAGAAATAGTTAAACATCCTGTTTCTCTTGCAATAACAGAGCTTTCGCCAATTTGTAACGTACTTTTTAAAGAAACTTTGTCTAATTTTTCATCTTTTGGAAAATGATAAATTGTTTGCCCATGACTAGCAATAAAATCAGGTTTTTGATGCTCCGAAATCAAAACCTTGCAAGCTTCGGCAAAACAATGTCCAATTGCAAAATTCATCTGGCAAACATCTTTAATTGTCGCATCGCCAGAAAATAGTTGAAAAATCTTCGCTCTTATATGTTCTGGATATTTGTAATTTATACCGGAAATAAGTTTTACCGACAAATCCGGATGAACTTCGCACAACCCAGCATCAATACTATCGCAAGAAGTACCAGACATTAACCCTATAACAAGTTTTGTTTCCAACTCATCATTCATATATATATAATATAAAAAAGCTTGCGATAACGCAAGCTTTATAAATTTCAACTATCTCCTCATCCCCATAAATTCTCTTTTAATTCCCAAATAATCTATAAAAAAAATCCCTAATCATTGCACTTCTATTGTTCAAAACTTTTACCAAATTTTCTTTACAATTTCTTGAATAAATCTTTTAACATTTTCCTTTTTCTCTAAGATTTCCAAACTATCTTAATGCCATCACCTCTTTTTCTTTAAAACTATCTCCTACTACCGCTTTTGGGGTTATCTTTGCTACTCTCCTTGTAGCCCCTCCACATCTATTAATGTAAATCTAAGTAAAAAAATTGACAAGTAAAGAAATACAAAATAAAATTTACAATTGGCCATGCCCCTTGCTAGGACAAAGAAAAATTCAAGTTCTTAAATCTTAATGAAGTAATCTTAATGAAATTACGTAAACATGAGTAAAATTTTGATTGACAAAAGCTGATGTTCGTAAAATAGCATGTAAAATTTGCACATGTTAAAAAATCTATGGTATTATTATTAAAGATGGGGAGATGTGTATGAAACAATTTATCAAAAACCAAAAAGTTACATATAACCTAATGTCATTTACAGGTTATAAAGCTTTACTAATCTTTAACCTTCTTACAGAAGGTCCGAAAAGCTACGCAGAAATAAGTGACTATATATTTAATCACCCTTATTTGCGTGAAAAGATTTCTATTGATACATTCAGAGTTTATATGAATTCCCTAAAAAGATTTGGATGTGAAGTAAAAAGAATTAAAGGCGATGATAAAATTTCTCGTTATTATATTTCGGAACATCCGTTTGAACTAAAATTCACACAGGAAGAACAAAGAAGTTTAACCACAGTTTTCAAAAGTATTGTGAAAAATATGACAGTAGAAGAACTTTTGGCTATGGATAACTTTTTTGAAAAGCTTAACAAATATCTTAAAAAAGATGATTTTGCAGCAAATCTGAGAAAATATTCTCCATTAAAAGATGTTGACAAAAAAATATTAAAAAGCTTGCTTGACTGTTGCAACAGACAAGATCAAATTGTTATAACTTACAATTCGCCAAATTCAGGCGAAAAACATATTGAAATTATTTCTGAAAAAATCGAAATTTCAAATGACAAAATCTACCTTTGCGGAACAGGTTTGGAATATATGCAATATGGAGCATTTTTAGTAAGCAGAGTTAAAAACATTGATGAAATCAAGTTCCAACATACACAAACAACTCATCTTGAAAAGATTAAAATCAAATATGAATTAAATGACAATAATATTGAACTTAATGATAACGAAAAAGTATTAGAACAAAGTAACGGAAAAATTGTTGTTGAAATGACGACATCTAACGAATTTTTTGCAAAGCAAAGGATTTTAGAATTTGGTCCAAAATGTAAAATTCTTGAACCGGAAGATTTTAAAGAAAAATTTGTTCAATTGTTAAAAGACATGAAAGCGGGGTACTATTGTGGTTAGAAAATATACAGAAAAATGCAATGATGCCTGCATAAAATTATTTACATTCATAAAAATGTTATATGATGGCGATGTTGAATTTGCAGATGTTATAGAACTTTTCTCTGACGGGAATTATGATGGAACTTCAAATACTCACGTTACACTTAACAAGTATTTGAACGCTTTAAAAATCTTTGGAATGAAAGTAAAAAAGTCGCAAGGCAAGTACCACATGTACAGTTCAATATACAAAATCAAACTTGACCTTGATGACATAAAAAGTATTGAATTGCTAAAAGAGGCTAGAAATCTTTTGCCTACCGGAAAAGTAAGAACACATTTCAACGAAATTTTACGAAAACTTGAAATGCGTTATGATGAATGCGCACAAAGTTACGCTCAAATTGCAAATAATACAAAAAATTTGCACCTATCTTTTTACCACTCAGAAATGGTTGAACAGGTGGTTCAATGCCAAAAATATTGTCAAGATAAGCAAAAATTAGAAATCATTTTTACTAATGAAAAAGGAAAAGAGCTAAATTTGATTTGCTCTCCGCTTGAACAAACATACATAAAACGAAAAATCTGCTTAAAAGTCATGGGAAATAGCGGAAGTAGAATTTACGAAATTCCGATTGAGAATATCAAATCAATAAAACAACTACCTGTAGCATCATCTTCAGCCTCAATACCAACAACAGTTGTTTACAAGATTAAAAACAGACTTGCAAAAAATTATAAACTAAGAGATTGGGAAAGATTAGACAAAATAGAATCTGACGGAAGCCATGTTATTGTAAACAAAAATGAAGATCTTGAACAATTTTTGAAAAGAATAATGCGATATGGTACAGAATGTGAAATTTGTTCACCAAAATTCTTGAAAGAAGAAATGGTTGAAAGAATAAACGAAACATTGAAGAATTATTGTTAAAATTTTTAGTGAAAAGTGAGAAGAGAAAAGACCATATCAGTAAAGATAAGTGAAGGTGAGTGGTGAATAGTGAGTAGACAATATCAGAAGAACTATTACCCTCTCTCGCGGTTGTAATTCATATCGTTCAAACAACCACTCTCTCTCCCAAGAGAGAGAACTTTTTACAATCTTATAGGATAATCCTTTGCAATAGTCCAACCATCTCCTATGATTAAAGCAGTGCAAGCTTCAATACCAGTATAATTTTTACATTGTTCTATTAATTCATTTCGGTCTAAAACTTTCCATGAATAATCCGGAGCATTCCCTGTTGAATACAATAAAAATCTATCTTTTCCATTTACTGCACCATTTTTACCAACAGTTAGCCCCGTAGATGAAGTTATGGTTCTGAATTAATGAAGGCATCGTCATAGCATTTTCAACTCACAAATTCATCTAACAAATTTTTACATAAATATAATTTAACATTCAAAGTTTTTTGATTAACTCTTGTGCTACTATTTTAATTATGGATGAGAACACACAATTTGTACCTTTGCACCTGCACAGTGAATTTTCTCTGTTAGACGGTGCTATAAAGCTAAAAGATTTATGTAAATTCGCAAAAGAAAACAATATGCCAGCCGTTGCTATTACCGATCACGGCGTAATGTATGGTGCTTTGGATTTGTATTTGGAAGCAAAAGAAGCTGGAATTAAACCGATAATTGGTTGTGAATTTTACATGCACAATGGACCTCTTGACGAAAGAGATCCACATAACAACCCAAGATATCACCTCATCCTGCTTGCGAAAAATAATACAGGCTACATGAATATGGTAAAACTCGCATCCGATGCAGCATGCAAAGGTTTTTACATGAAGCCGCGTATTAATTTTGAACTGTTAGAAAAACATCACGAAGGACTAATTTGTTGTTCTGCTTGTTTAGGTGGCGAAGTTTTACAAAACCTGCTAAAAGGTGATTATGAAGAAGCTAAAGCCACTGCAAAACGGTTTAAAGACTTATTTGGGGAAGATTACTACATAGAACTTCAAGATCACGGGCTGGAAGAACAAAAAAGGACAAATCCTGATTTAATAAAAATCGCCAAAGAACTTGATATCAAAATGGTTATCACTAACGACTCTCACTATTTGAGAAAAGAAGATGCTGACTGGCATGACACCCTTCTTTGTATGCAAACACAATCAATGAAGGATGAAGAAAATCGTTTCCATTTTCCAAACAACGAGTTCTACGTAAAAACAGTTTCTGAAATGCGTGATGCTTTCAAATGGATGGACACAGAAACATTCGACCAATGTATAAAAAATACAGTCGACATCGCTGAACAATGTCACGTTACTATTAAATGGGAAGCACCACTTCCTGACTTTAAAGTTCCACCAAACCACACAACAGATTCCTATCTTGAAGAACTTGTTATGCAAGGTTTGAAAAGGAAATACGGTGAAGAAAATATTACACCTGAACTAAAAGAACGTGTAAAATATGAACTCGGAATTATCGAAAAAATGGGATTTTCTGCGTATTTCTTGATTACATGGGATTTCATTCACTTTGCCAAAACTCACGATATTCCGGTTGGTCCTGGCAGAGGTTCGGCTGCCGGCTCTGTTGTTGCCTACGCACTTGATATCACGGATCTTGACCCTATTCGCCACCATCTATTGTTTGAAAGATTTTTGAACCCAGAACGTTTCAGTATGCCAGATATTGATACCGACTTCTGTATTGAAAAACGTGGTGAAGTTATTGACTACGTAGTTGATAAATATGGCGCAGATAAGGTTTGCCAAATCATTACATTCAGTACACTTGCAGCACGTAACGCTTTCAAAAGTGTTGCCAGAGTATTTGGGATGGAATATGCAAAAAGTAACAAAACCGCCTCTTTAATTGAAGATACAATTGAAAATTCCATGATCGAAGGTTCTGAACTAAAAAGACTTTATGATGAAGACCCTGAAATTAAAAGAGTTATTGATACGGCAAAATGCGTTGAAGGAATTAAATGTGGTATCGGTATGCACGCAGCCGGCGTTATCATTTCATACAAACCATTAGACCAAATTGTACCAGTTCAGCCGTCAAAAGATGGTATTATCATTACGCAATATCACCGAGAAATTCTTGAAAAGATGAAACTTTTGAAGATGGACTTTTTGGGCTTGCGTAACCTTACAATGATACACAAGACTGTTAAACTTATCCAAAAATGTCAAGGGATTGATGTTGATATCAACCATATTCCGCTTGATGATAAACCTACTTATGACATGCTTGTTCGAGGGGAAACCGTTGGGGTATTTCAGTTAGAATCTTCTGGGATGACAAGTTTGGTAAAAAAACTAAAACCAGATGTTTTCGAAGATTTAGGAGCCTTAGTTGCACTATTCAGACCAGGTCCGTTGGGTTCAGGCATGGTTGACGACTTCGTTGAAAGAAAACATGGTCGTCAAGCGATTACATATGCTCATCCTAGACTTGAACCTATCTTAAAAGATACTTACGGGACAATGGTTTACCAAGAACAGATTATGCAAATCTTCCAAGTCATGGCGGATTATTCATTGGGACAAGCCGATCAGGTTCGTCGTATGATGGGACACAAAGATCCAGAAGCTATGGCTGCTCAAGAAGGAAAACTTATTGAAGGTTCAGCTAAATACGGAATGAAGGCTGAAGATGCCAAAAAATTATTTAACCAAATCCAAAACTTCGCAGCATACTGCTTCAACCGTGCGCACTCATCAGCTTACGCTTTCGTATCATATCAGACGGCATACTTAAAATGCCATTATCCCGTAGAATACTTGTCAGCATTGCTTTCAAGTGTTGCTGGTGATCAGGAAAAAACTCAAGCGTATATTGAAGAAGCTCTAAAATATGGAATTAAAGTTCTTCCGCCTGATATCAACAAGTCTTTCTTGGAATATGCACCGGATGGTAAAAACATTCGTTTCGGCTTAGCATCAATCAAACAAGTTGGCGAAGCCGTAATTGAAGAAATTATCAAAGAAAGAGAAGAAAACGGAGATTACAAATCAATCTACGATTACGTTAAAAGACTTGACACAAAATGTTCAAACAAAAAGACTTTAGAAGGCTTGATTAAAGCCGGAGCATTTGCATCAATTGAAAAAAGCCGTAAACAACTTATGGATAATATTGAGTATATTACTGCAACTGCCTCTAAAGAATCAAAGGCCAAAGAATCCGGTCAAGGAAGTTTATTCGACATGCTCGGGGATACATCTGCAATTGAAGATGCAAAATTCCAACTATCAGGTTCTGATGAGGAATATGATGCAAGAACTTTGCAAAACTTTGAAAAAGAATTTTTAGGTTTTTACGTAACAAGTCACCCACTTTCTACAATTAGAAGTAAGTTACCGTTTTTGATGACACATAAAATCACAGAAATTGCAGAACTTCCGAACGACAAAATCGTTACAATTTGCGGACTTATTACGGCAGTAAAACAAATTCCAACCAAAAAAGATCCAACCAAATTTATCAGGTTTGTGACAGTTGAGGATTTGTCCGGCAAAATTGAAGTTATTGCGTTTAATCGAACAATTCAGGAATATGGTGACTTTTTGCAAAACGAGCAAAGAGTAATTATTTCAGGAAAAGTTAGTAGAAGAAGTGACGACGAACCGCCGACACTTTTGGTTGAAAGCGTAAAAACAGTGGATAATTCAAACATATTTACAATAACATTGCATGACGATTTCAAATTTGAAGAAGTTGTTTATTTGAAAAACATTTTATGTCAGCATGCCGGTTCAGATCCTGTAACATTTAAGTTAAAAGATTTGGAAGGAGATGTAAAAGTTCTTGCAGCATCAATGTTTTGGGTCGCAAGTTCAAATGAGCTAGTAAATATATTGAAAAAACAGTTCGGTGACAGACTGGATATAAGCGTTCGCTCTTTAGATAGCACCGAGAAAGAAGAACAAGTGGCGTAAATTATTATTTTTCACTTGTTACAACATTATTTTTATAAAAATAAAAAAAATGCTTGCAAAAAAAAATCTTTCATGTAATAATAGAGAAGTACCCAATGCGGGGGTAATTCAGTGGTAGAATGCTTCCTTGCCAAGGAAGATGTCGCGAGTTCGAGCCTCGTCTCCCGCTCCATAAAAAACCGTTAAACATCTGTTTAGCGGTTTTTTATTTTGTTATATTTTCGTTGCAATTTCTTAAAATTTAATTCGCTCTATTCTTATACATGCTATAATTAGGATAGAAGATTAGGGCGTATGAAAAAAATTTTTATTACACTATTAATACTTATTGCCGGACATGTTTGTTTTGCAGAAAATTCTGTACAAAAAATTAATTTGTCAGAAGCGGTTAATCTCGCTATTAAAAATAATATTGATTTTCAAGCAAACAAACTTGATACCGAAATAGCTAAAAACAACATCAAAGTAGCTAATAAACTTCAAAACCCCGATTTTGACATTTTTTATAACTTTGGCAGCGCAGGAAAAGGAAACCCTCAACTTTTTGGGATGACAGAAACCATTGAAATCGCCAAAAGAGGAGCTAGAAAGAAATTAGCTAAAGCAAACTATGAACTAGCAAAAGAAAATCTTAATTTCTACGAATTTGATCTAAAAATGGATGTTAGAGAAGCTTATATAAATCTTGTTGCCGCAAAATCAATATTAAAAAGCCTTCAAGAGCAACAAAAACTTCTTAAAGAACTTCTTACAATTGCCCAAAGAAGATATGAAGCCGGAGCTACACCGGAAATTGATGTTATACAAGCAGAAA
The DNA here is from genome assembly GCA_001765415.1 of Candidatus Melainabacteria bacterium MEL.A1. Lineage (GTDB taxonomy): Bacteria > Cyanobacteriota > Vampirovibrionia > Gastranaerophilales > Gastranaerophilaceae > Stercorousia. Next base: position 70,952 of record CP017245.1, on the reverse strand, counting down.
TTGCTCTAAATCAAATGACCACTCAAGTTAATACTGCAAAAGTTAATGTAAAAAGTGCAACATTTGAGTTCAACAAAACAATCAACCCAAAAGACAAAACATACTTAAAATTTGACACTGTTGATGATTTATTCAGAAACAACTTTATAGATCTTGAAACACCAAATCCAAAATCTCAAATGCCAGAATTTGAAACAATTGCAGAAGATAGTTTGAAAAACAGATTTGACATAAAAATTGCCAAACAACAAATTAATGTAGCAGAAAAGAATTTGACAGTAATTGCAAGACAAAGAATACCTGATTTAGAAATTCAAGGCGGTTATGGTTATCAATCAAAAGGCATGAGTGATGATGGGAGGTTTAAAGCTGGAGCTTATGCAGGCGCAAGCCTTGTAAACCTTCCTCTTTTATATGCGTACAGACCAGAGATTAAAAACGCAAAATTAGAAGTTGAAAAAGCTGAATTGAATTACATTTCAACCAAAAACAAGGCACTAAAAGACTTAAATAATGCGTATGAAAAATTCGTAACTGCGCAAATGAATTTGAATTTCTATAACGACAAACTTTTGAAAAATTCGGATGAAATGATACGAGTTTCAAAGAGAAGTTATGAAGTCGGAAAATCAAATCTTACCTCATTAATTGTCATGGAACAATCATATAAATCAATTATTATTGGCTATACATACGCATTAGCAGATTATTATAATTGTTGGATAAATTTTTTGAGAGAAGTTAATCAAGAGGAGCTAAAGACTGACAATGAAGTTATTTAACAAATTGATTAAACTTTCAATAAAAAACAAGTTTATATCTGCAACAATTGCCATTTTACTAATCCTCACAGGGATATATTGCCTAAAAACTCTTGATATCGAAGCATACCCTGATTTTACAAATCCAATTGTGCAAGTTATAACTCAAATGCCCGGAAAGTCTGCCGAAGAAGTAGAACGATTAGCGACAATTCCTTTAGAAAAAAACTTAAACGGAATTCCAAATGAACAAAAATTGTATTCAAGCTCTCTTTTTGGATTATCCGTAATAAAAGTTGTTTTCGCAGATGGATTACCTTCATCATTGATTAGGCAACAAGTATTGGAAAGAATTTACCAAACAGAACTTCCTGACGGAGTAAAACCAGTATTAGGACCTGATGCGTCAGCAATCGGAGAAATTTACAGATACACTATTGAATCTGATTACTATAACCCAATGACCTTAAAGGCGATTGAAGATTGGCAAATGGAAAAAGCTTTTAAACAAGTTCCTGGAATTATTGAAGTTAACAGTTTTGGTGGACCTGTAAAAACTTATAAAGTAATTCTTAATCACGAAAAAGTTCGTTTTTACAATCTCGATGTAGGTGAAATTTTTGATGCAATAAAAGCTTCAAATTCAACAGGTGGCGGGCATTATATCTCTAAAAATGACCAAGCTTATATCGTAAGGGGTTTGGGATTATATTCCGATATAGAAAGTATTGAAAACACTGTTATAACCTCACGTAACGGAATTCCAATAAGAGTTAAAGATGTTGGTATCGTCGCAATTGAGCCTGCAGTAAGAATAGGACAAGTTGGCAAAAACCTAGATAATGACGTTGTTGAAGGAATTGTTTTGATGAGAAAGGGTGAAAATCCAACTAAAACAATAAAAAACCTTCAAAATAAATTGCCAGATATAAAAGCTCAACTTCCCAAAGGTGTCCACCTAAAACCATTTTACGAAAGAAGTGAATTAATCCACAACACAATGCACACAATCGGGCATAACGTAATTTGCGGAATTGTGTTCGTTATAATTGTTTTATTTGCATTTATTCTTGACTTAAGAATCACATTAATTGCATCACTTGTAATCCCATTGGCACTTGGTTTTGCATTCACCTTATTTAAAATATTTGATATTCCAGCCAATCTTTTAAGTATGGGAGCAGTAGATTTCGGGATAATCGTCGATGGAGCTGTTATTTTAATGGAAAATATTTTCCGATGCCTTACCGAATACAAGTGGCAATTAACTCAAACCAAAAAAGAAGCTATAATTTATAAAGCGGTAAAAGAAGTAGGAAATGTAATTACTTTTTCTACAATAATTATTTTATGTTGCTTTTTGCCAATATTAGCATTTGATGGAGTTGCAGGAAAATTATTCCACCCACTAGCATTCACTATGGGATTTTCGCTAATAGGAGCAGTAATTACATCATTATTCTTTTTACCGGCAATATCTGCAATTTACATGCCTGTCAAAAATATTCAAGAAAAAGACAACAAAATTCTTGACAAAATAACAAACATATATAGGAAATTTTTAAACAAAATACTTGAAGAACTTCCTAAAGAATTTTTATCACTTGTTGGAGGAATGTTTGTTGTTGCATTAACTCTATTCTGTTTTATTGGTTCAGAATTTTTACCAAACCTTGATGAAGGTAATATTTGGTTAAGAGTTACTGTTCTGCCTAGAAGTACAACAATTGAGCATTCTGTCGAAGTAGCAAGAGAAATTCGAGAAATTTTATTACAATATCCGGAAGTAAAAAACGTGATTTCTCATATTGGTTCAGCTGATGACGGAACAGATCCAAACCTTTTAAGCAACATTGAAAATATGGTTGATTTAAAACTTGCAAAAGATTGGCGTTGGAAATGGCACAAAAACAAACAAAAATTAATCCAAGACATGTCTGAAAAATTATCTGATATACCCGGAATTACAACATATTTTACACAATATATTCAAGATAACGTCGAAGAAGCTGTATCTGGTTCTAAAGGTCAAGTTGTCGTAAAAATATATGGTTCGGATTTATATGAATTGCAAAAACTTCAAGATCAAACCTTAGCAGTACTTTCAAATGTTAAAGGAATAGTGGATTTGTCTTACGACCAAATTATCGGTCAACCGCAATATCAAATCAAAATTGATAGAGTAAAAGCTTCTCGCTACGGCTTGAGAAGTGATGATATACAAAAAGTCGTAGAAATTGCAATCGGAGGTAAAAACGCAACTCAAGTTCTTGAAAACGAAAAAAGATTTGACGTATTTTTAAGACTAGAAGCAAAAGATAGAAATTCTTACAGGAAAATCCAAAATATTATTGTAAAAACACCTGAAGGAATATCAGTTCCTTTGAGCAATGTCACAGATATTTCTACTGACAACGGCGCAATGATTATCACTAGAAGTGAAAACTCTCGAGTTGCAATAGTCAGATTTAACATTAGAGGAAGAGATTTAGGTTCTACAGTAAAAGATGCTCAAAAAGAACTCGACAAGAAACTACAATTACCGGATGAATATCGCATCAAATGGGCTGGACAATCAGAAAGTCAAAAAAGTGCAAATACAAGACTGGCAATAATTCTACCAATTACATTAATATTAATTGGAGTAATTCTTCACTTAAATTATAAGAGTAAAAGACTTGTTTTGATAGCAATGTCACCAATTTTAGTAACTCTATCAGGGTGTATATTTGCACTATTTGTTACAAGAACGTATTTTTCTATTTCTGCTGGTGTTGGCTTTATCGCCGCAATTGGTGTATCTATTCAAAACGGCGTAATATTGCTTTCTTCAATCATCAGACAAAACAAATCAAATACAAACCTAATTTCTGCAATAGAAAAAGGAGCTATCCAAAAATTAAGACCTGTTTTGACCGCATCACTTGTTGCTATTTTAGGATTGTTACCAGCGGCGTTGTCAAACGGAATTGGAGCGCAAAGCCAAAAACCTTTTGCAATTGCAATAATCGGAGGATTGTCTGTGGGAACATTCTTTACAATCTTCCTTATTCCGCTATTATATAAAATTACAAAGGAAATCAAACATGAAAATTCTTAAATTATTTATAATATTTTCTTTAGCACTATTATTAACCGGCTGTAGGAGCAAAAACAATGATACTGCGCACAATAAAAGGATAGTTTTAACAGAAGCTCAAGAAAAAAATGCAAAAATCCAAACATCACCTTTAAGCGGTATGGATATTGAATTACAGATTACAATTCCAGCACAATTCAAAGCTAGAAATCAATCAATTGAGAGAATTTATTCTCCAATTGACGGAAAAATTACAAATGTATTTGTAGAACCTGGTGCAATATTAAAAGTAGGACAACCAATTGTTCAAATTAAATCAGATGCAATAAGTCAAATTCAACTTGAATTTTTGGAAAAAATTCTTGATATTGATGCAAACATAAATGAATTAAGAGCGCAGTACAATTTGTCACTTCAAAATTATAATAGAGAAAGGACTTTGTATAACGAAAAAATTTCTTCTCGTGCAGATTATGAAACTGCAAATGCCCAGTTAAGAAAAGACAAAGCAAATCTTGATGCACTAAATATTAAACGTTCCTCCCTAATAAATGTCTACAGACAACGACTTGCGGTATATGGCGGAACAATAGATAATGTAATTAAAACAAAGCAAATTTATCCATATATTACAATAAAAGCGACCAAAAACGGAGTTTTATTGGAAAGAAAAGTTAATCCTGGAGAAATTGTTGAACAAAATAGAGAATTGTTTAACCTTGCAGATTTAAAGACAATTTGGCTTGTGGGTTATGCTTTTGAAAAAGATTCTCCATATCTTCATTTGGGAGAAGCTGTTACAGGTACAATTGAAGAAAGTACTGAAACTATAAATGGCGTTTTATCTTATGTTTCACCTATACTTGATAACACAACCAAAACCCTTGAAGTTAGAGCAGATATTCCAAACAAAAATTTTAAAATAAAACCAAACATGTATGCAGAAATGTATGTAAATACCGGAATTGCGCATGTACTTGCGATACCAACAGATGCGGTTGAAAAATTTGGGGATTACAATTTTGCTTATGTAAAAATCGCACCTCATACATATGAAGAACGGAAAGTTGAAACAGGCAAGAAAAACGACCAATACACGGAAGTTTTGTCAGGAATAAAAGCCGGTGAAAAAGTTGTAACTAGAGGTTCATTTGAACTTTTAGGAGAAAGCATAAAAAAACAAGAAGCTGAATAGAATAACAACTTGAACATAAAACATATTTATTATATTGTTTAAATGTTGCGGAAGTAATTCAGTGGTAGAATGCAACCTTCCCAAGGTTGACGTCGCGGGTTCGAGTCCCGTCTTCCGCTCCATTTAATTGTTAACGTTGTTTAGGACTCATGAATAGAATTTTTACAATTATAAAAAAAGATAAAATTTATTATTTGTTAATAAGTTTAATCTTATTGTTTGGAATTATAATTAGAATTAAAGCTTTTTTAATTGAACGTTCACTTTGGCATGACGAATGTTCTCTTGCTATAAATATATTACATAAAAATGTTTTTCAATTTTTAGGACCGCTTGAGCATTTTCAATGCGCCCCACCAATTTTTATGTCTGCCACTAAAGTTTTAACGCAAATATTCAAGCCAAATGAATATACATTTAGACTTATACCTTTTTTAGCAGGAATTTCATCACTTCCTTTGTTTTTTTTGTTAACAACTAAGATATTTAAGCGCCAATTCACACAGATTATTGCAACAATATTGATTGCAATTAATTACAATCTTATTTATTATGCGCAAGAATTTAAACAATATTCCTTAGACGTATTTTGCACAATTTTATTAACTTTAATACTACCTCAAAAAAATTTAATTAATTTTTCAAATAAAAATTTAATTTTGATTGGACTTTTATTTGCATTATTTCCGCTGATATCTTTCCCTGCAATATTTGTTATATTGGCATACTTAATCCAACAAATAATTAGCTATAAAAAACAAATAGTTAAACAACTAGGATTAATTTCCATATTTCCAATTATTTCAGGATTACTAATTATTATTCCAAACATTGTAAATAACAAAAATCAGCTTTTCCTAATAAACTACTTTGAAACGGATGGATTTTTATCATTAAACCCAATAAAAATACTCTCCGCAATAAAATTAAATTACAATTACTTCTTCTACCCAAACAATTTTATTTTGATTGGGATAATTATTTCAATTATTTCAATAATATATCTTTGCAAAAGCAAACTTAATCAATATCAAAATTTACTGATAGAAACTCTAATAATAAGTATAATTGCTTCTTTTTTCCACATATACCCAATGTACGAAAGAGTTAGCTTATTTCTAATTCCTTGTTTGATATTCTTTCTACTTATACCAATTGATAAAATTCGGAAAAGCAACCCAATAAAATCAGTAATCATCTTATTTTTAACATTTTTATATTTCTGCAATTATATTCCGAATTTTTATAAAGATTTTAACGTTATAATTGGTATTAATAGAGAAAATGCCAAAAATTCTTTGCAATTTATCAAAACAAACTATCAAACAAATGATATAATTGTATTTAATACTGCCTCTGATTCTGAATTTGCGTTTTATTCTCAAATATTAAATTTTACATCCAACAACATTAAAGTTAATCTTCAAACAACAAATCAAGAAGAATATAATCAACTTTTAAACCAATTACCCAAAGGAAATACATACTGGTTTTATTATCCATACTCACTATCCAAATATCCAGAAAAGGATTTGTTAAAAACATGGTTAAAAGATAAAAATGTTATTATTAGTAGAGATTTTCAAAATTCTTTAGTTGCAAAAGTTAAATTGTAAAAATTTACCATTTTTTGAATATAAAAAATGCTGCAAATATTATAAACACAAATCCAACTAGATAATTCCACTTAAATTCTTCTTTTAAATACAGAACCGAAAAGAAGCTAAATACAACAAGAGTTATTATTTCTTGTATTGTTTTGAGTTGTGCTGCAGAATAAACAGAACTTCCAATTCTGTTTGCGGGAACCTGAAAACAATATTCAAAAAACGCAATTCCCCAACTTATAAGGATTACCGCCCACAAAACAGTCAATTTATGTTTTAAATGACCATACCATGCGAAAGTCATGAAAATATTTGAAATCATTAATAATAATATCGGAACAAAATATCTGTACATATTAGCCTTTCTATACTGATTTTACTAATAAAAATATTATATATTAAAAATCTCAAGAAAGTATTGACATTTAATTATTTTCTTTATACAATAATAACTGTAGCTAGCCGACTTGGCTCAATGGTAGAGCAACGGTTTTGTAAACCGTAGGTTGTAGGTTCGATTCCTATAGTCGGCATTTTTTCTGAAAAACGAGGGCTAAAACTTTTTTATAAGTCTAACCCTTTTATAATATAAGCCCTTGTGGCACTAGCCTTTGTGGCGCAGGGACTCTGCCGAGAAAAAGATTGATAATCTTTTTTGAGAGGTAAGCACTCCCAAAGAGCGTACAAAGAACAGAAATAGAAAAGCCTTTGTGGCGCAGGGGTAGCGCACTCCCTTGGTAAGGGAGAGGCCACGGGTTCAAATCCCGTCAAAGGCAAATTTATTGATAATTAAATATGGGTAGGTGCCCGAGTGGCTAAAGGGAGCAGACTGTAAATCTGCCGTCGCGAGACTACGGTGGTTCGAATCCACCCCTGCCCACCATTTTAAAAGACCTCATAACGAGGTCTTTTTTAGTAAAAAACTTAAATGGGAGATTAGCAATGCTAAAACATAGTTTTTGGATATTATTACCATGCGTAATTTTTCTTATTTTTATTTATCTGTTTATACCAAGACAAACTCTTTCTTGTATTCCGAACGTCGGTTGCACTTTGGAAGAAAAATCTGTTATTTCAGGTAGTATAAATTTTCAATCTTTTAAACAATCTGATATCCTATATGGTTATACTAAATCAAATAAACATTATAGATTTGGTTCACATAGACATTTTAGCTCATATATTCCTGTTTTAGTAATGAAAGATAACACTAAAATAGAGTTAGAAAACCTAAGTTTCAAATTTGAAACTCCAGCTGAAAACTTTGTAAATGACATAAAAATGAATAAAAAAGTAAAAAGAACTTCTCCAAATATATTTATACAAATTATCAGAGATGCCATTTAATTGACTTTTTATTTTATAATTTTCAATTTAATCAAAACAAAAGTTATAAACTGTGCAACTGCCAAAATCAATAAAACAACTACTAATAAAAGAGTTAAAACAATTGTAAGTTTATATATTAACATATTTCCAACATGTTCAGAATATTTCATTGAACATTTTAAAACAAACCCTGTTACCGGAAACCAAATAGCTAAAAGAAACGTTACTAAAGCAGGTTTGTCTAAAATTGGTCCGAAAATTTTGTTTAAATACTTAACTTGCAATTTGTATAATTTAGTCGAACTTTTTATTGCAAAATACAAATTTTCTTTATACAAATCTTGGTTTGGATTTATTTCTATTGCCTTTTTAAAATAAATCTTTGCAATTTCGGTTTCTCCGTTATTGAGTAAAAAAGTTCCATAGTTATTTAACAAAACCTCATCTTCAGGTGAAATAGCAAGAGCCTTCTTGTATTCATCACTTGCTCTTTGAACATCCCCTAATTCTGCAATAACATCCGCATACAATCTGTGATAATCAGCGTTTTCTGGATATTCAAAAACAAGATCTTCAATTATTTTTTCTGCTTGTCCATAATCTTTTAATGTATTTACTAAATAATCAGCCCAATAATACCTAGTATTTGGATTTTTACCATTTATTTCAAAAGCCTTTTTATAATAATATTCTGCTTTCTTATATTTTTTTATAGCCTCGTAACAAAAACCTAATTCTGCGAAATATTCATCAAAATTAGAATTAATTTCCTCTGCTTTTTCAAAATACTTTATTGCATCTTTATACAAACCACTATTTTTGAAATATATACCTATTTCGTAATAAGCGAAATCACAATTAGGATACAAACTTATAATATAAAAAAACTTTTGAAGTGTTTCGCTAATCCCCTCTGTTTTTAGCGCATCTTCAAGCAAACTGTCACACTCTTCACTATAAACAAATTTATTATTCTGCTCATTACCCATCATTAAATATCGCCCCTGATTATAACTATAAACTATTATATCACAATCATTTTATAGCATTTAAAAAGCTATAAAGATACCTAATCTTGTCATTAATCATAAAAGATGGTTGGGAAATAAGAAAAGATTACCCATGGTAAAATCATTTAAAATCCTATCAAAACTCTTAAAAAAATAATAAGTATGAATATATTACCCATCTCTTTAAATAATAACAATAACAATATTAATTTTTTATGCTAAAATTTGATTATGAAAAAATGTATGATAAGAATATTTTTAACTATATTGTTATTAAATAGCTTATGTTATGCTGAAGTTAATATTGTTAATGAAAAGTATCAAAACACAACAGAAGTATCTAATTCCAATTTTGAATACAAAATAGATAATAAAATCTCAAAAGAATTAAAAGAGGCCATAGAAGATGTTTATGGCAAGGGAAAAACTGATGAAATATATCAAACTATTATTGCTAAGGCAATGACATCTATTAAATTAAGGTCTGAAAATTTAAAACAACAAGATTTAACCAGAAAATCAGATTGGTATAAAGAAGAAATTATCTATATGTTTTATGTTGACCAATTTGGAGTTGTACAACAAAATAAGCCTAATACCTTTAAAGATACTACACAAATGTTAGATTATTTAAAAGAATTAGGGGTTACAACTCTATATATGCTCCCATTTGCGGATAGCCCAATGAAAGATGCGGGGTTTGACGTTAAAAACCCAAAATCAGTAAGGCAAAATTTGGGAGGAATGGAAGAGTTTACTTCATTTGCGAAACAAGCAAAAGCATATGGATTTAAAATAAAAGCTGATTTGGTTCTTAATCACCTGTCCTCTGAACATGAATGGTTTAAAAGATTAGAAAATGGAGATGAAAGTGCTTTAAAATATTTTGTGTACACAGATAAAGAACCAAAATACAGAAAATATCAAGATGAAAAACTTGGTACAATTGTAGAATATATAGAAGATGATGGTAAAATTTCGAAACGAAGGTTAATTTTTCCTGAAAATGTAGAAAATAATTATAGGAAAGTCACGGTTAATAATAAGGATTATTATTTATATCACACTTTTTATCCATTCCAACTTGATATCAATTGGGAAAACCCTGAAGTTCTCTATTATGCTTTAGATACAATAACCAATTGGGCAAATTTAGGAATTGATATCTTTAGGATGGACGCAATTCCTTATTTAATAAAGGAAAAAGGGACAAATGCAGAAAATTTACCAAGAACACATTCTGTAATCAAAATATTAAGCAATTATATTCAGTTGATAGCACCTTCGAGTGTTATCCAGGTTGAAGCATGTCAACAACCTAAAGATATTTTACCTTATTTTGGAAAAGAAAGAGAAGTCGATATACAAATCAACAATGATACAAAAAAAATAAAAAGAACTAATGAAGCTCAAATTGCTTATCACTTTCCATATATGCCTGCAATTTGGGCAACATTAGTCACAGAAGATAAACAATATTTTATTGATGCTTACAAAGATACACCACAAATTCCCAAAAGTGCTGCTTGGGGACTGTTTTTAAGAGTACATGATGAATTAACTTTGGAAATGGTAAATCCTGATGTAAGAAAAATTGTCTACGATGAATTAGTAAAGAAGGGACTTGAATTTAGAAAGGGCTTTGGAATAAGTGGAAGACTTGCAAATTTTTTAGATAAAAACCCGAATCATATTGAAGTTGCCTATTCTATTTTATTTTCACTACCAGGTATTCCTATTATTTACTATGGAGATGAGATTGGTGTAACAAATAATTTTGAGAATGCAAAGGAATCGGCATTAATCCGTTCAAAAAACAAAATAGCAAATTTATTATCTGTGTTTGACTCAAGGGATATTAACCGAGGAAAGGTTTCTGCAAAATTATTCTATGGTTCATCACAAGGTTATTACAAATTTAATTCACAAGTATATTGCAAGGTTCATAATTTGATTAAAGTAAGAAAATCTCTCCCAGTAATGGTTGATGGAGAATTTGAATTATTGCCTACAAAATCAAAGAGTAATTTTGCTTATTTAAGAAAAAATAAAAATCAACAGATTCTTGTTATTAATAATTTATCAAAAGAAAAATTATACGCAGATGTTACTTTGCCAATAGATATTATTTTAAAAAATAATGGAAATATTACGAAATTAAAAAACTTAATTAATGGCGATAATATAAAAGTTAATATTTCATTAAAAAATAAAATGATGCATTTAAGATTGGCTCCATATCAAACTTTGTGGCTTGATGTAACACCGAACTAAAGAAGGTAGCGATTGAAATAGATAAAATATTTCAAAAATATATTTATGAAAAAATATCGTTTACAATTCTTAACAAAGGGGTTGAAAAAAAATGTTAATGCGTTAAAGTATGAGTGTAAAAAATACAATTAATACAGAATGCGTATTTATTATGACAATTACCCAGACTACAACAAAAGCAGTGAGTGAAGCTGCTAGTAAACAATCATTATTTCACAAAATTTGTAATAAATTGGGAGAAAACAATAAGCCTATTTTTACCGTAATGGCTATTGCCTGCGGAAAAGGTACTGTGCGCCCAATCCTTAGTATTACAGATAAAAAAGAAAAGCCGGATGCAAGAAAATATGCCGCTCTAAGAGAATTGATGACAGAATTTATCGGTGTTCCGACTACTTTGTGTGCAGGATTAGTTGCTGAAAGCTTGACCGGATTACTTGCCAAAAAGGGATCGACATCTTACAAAAACACAAAAGCTGTTTTATCACTTTTAGGTATTTGCGCAGCTGCAGGCTATTTAGTCCCTCACTTTTGTAATATCTTTATGCCACCGGTTATGAAAAAATTAATGCCAAGTTACGACCCAAACGGCAATTCTTCTCAAAAACCGATTTCAAGTCCAACCAAAACACAAATAGCTAAACCGGCAACTCGTAAAACAAATACAATCACAACGCTAAATATGTACCCACAATCATCTGCATATTTTCGTTCAGGAATGAAGGTGTAGTATGAAAGTTACTCCTGTTCAACAAAATTTGATAAAAATAAGAAAAGTTCTTGCAAATCCAAAAGCTGCAGAATTTGCACAAAATACCGTCTGCGCTATAGCAGTTGAAACAACTTTAAAAGCAGCAGGCAGACCGGCATTTATTTATTACGACAAACACGCAAACGAACAATCTAAAAAATATGCCGCAACAAAAGAACTTTTATACCAAACATTTTGTTTGGGCTTATTCTTAGGTTTTATAAAACCAGTTAAAAACTTTGTTTATGGCAAATTAAGCAATTGGCAAGCAAAGAAAAACCCCGAAAATAAAAGAAAAATAGATATGTTCAATGCTTTTCAATCACAAATTGATAATGCTCCAAACAAAGTTAAGGAAAATTCCTTGAGAAGAAAACTAAATCACCTTTTACATACAAACCCTGATTATCATTTTGGAAAAGGATTAAAAGAATTTAGTTCAATTGCATCTACCGTATTTATCTTAGCATTGTGCGCACCTATTTTATCCCAAATCATCTTACATCCGGTAATGGACATGATTTTTTGCAAAAACAAAAAGCATCCCACAGCGCAAGCTAAAACCGATGTTCAACCTACCAAATTAGATAAACAAGCATAGCTAAAATATATTCACATTTTCATTATGATTAATTAATCTTTTAATTTTTGCGATTTTGCTTTGAAAAATGTCTTTATAATCGGAGTACAGTGCAATCAACCCATAATAGACTTTATACCTTCTTAGTCCTGATTTATTCCAATAGTCAAAATAGATTTTTATAAAATCATTCTTTCTACCAGAGAAAGTCCAAGGTTTTTCTTCTCCTATATAATGAACAATTCCTTGATCATAAGTTTCTTCCACACTAAAGTTTTTAATATATTGATTATTCCATTTTAAAGGAAGTTCTTTTATCTCATCTTCCATAACTATATTTATCAAATCCTGATCAGGATAGAAAAATCCGGAGTTTCCACCTTCTTCATGCGTAAACTCTTTTATGTGTTTTTTTACAAAATTTAGCATTTTTAACGTTGAATTTTCTGCCCTACATTTATTCAAATCCATCAAAATCACGCCTGAATTATAATATTTCGCAATATTTCTATCAGATTGTGTAATATTTTCAATCATCCCAAAGGCTTTTCCATCCAAATCAATATCGTATAAATTTTTCAAATCACTTAATACCAACGTATCAGCATCCATGTAAATAACTTTTTGAACCTGCTTAGGTAAAATATCTGGAATAAGAATTCTTGCCATTGCGATAGAAGTTATCCTATTTGAGAACCAAAAGAACCAATTTCCCTCATCAATAATAGAAGTGTCTACATTTATAAATTCAACAGTTTGCTTTCTTTTGTTCACATACTTTTGCATTTTAAATTTATTTTTAGCAGTCAAATTATTTTCAATAACATAAAAGGTATAATCAGAATTTGACGTATTGTTCCTTAAAATAGAATTGATTACAAGCATTGTAAAAATCGGATAATTATTATCAATAGTAAAAGCAACATTTATATTTTCAGCTCTAACCGGCAAAACAAATAAAAACATAAATACTATTATAGCGATTATTTTTTTCATACTTTTTCTCCTGTTTTATCAATTTTACAAACAGCAAAAGTTCCCACGACAATAAAAAACGTCAATATTATTATCCAATAACGAATATCATTCAAAAAGAATTTTGAAGATATCAAAACCATTGCTGTTATACTTCTGGAAACAAAATTATTTACAGCTATCAAACTACCTCTTTCATTCGAATTTACAAATTTATATAACCTGCTTACATGCATTATTGTAAAAATCAACTGCATGCAAATAATCAAACAAATTATAAACAACAACAAAACCGTAATAAAAGAATTTTTTGAATAAAAAGTCCAAAATATTAATCCAAAGCCAATAATAAATATAAATAGTAATAATTTTGCCATTTTCTTTATATTAAAATTTTTACAATATTTTCCGGCAATTATACCTGACAAAGCTCTTGTTCCATGATTAAGAAAAGCGACAACACCGAACATAAATACCGGAACCATTGATTTTTGCATAAGAGGTTGAAAACTAAGAGCGAACAGTATAGAAACAGACGTTAATATTCCGGAATACAGTATATAATATTTTATTTGTTTTTTTCTGCATATAGTAATTAACATTTTTCCAAAATAAAAAATTCTGTCTTTGATAGAACTGAAACAAGTTTTTTGTAGTCGAATTGTCGGAACCAAACTTATTAAAACAATACTCACAGATATAATAATCATTTCAGATTTCAAAAGAGTACTACTTCCAAATTTCGAATACAAAAATGCTCCGACCAATGCAGCAACAGCCGTTCCCAAGCTTAAAAAGCAATTTAAATAGCCATAATAGTTTGTCATTTTATTTATTTTGTTTTTTGTATCTAAATAATCATAGACATACCCTGACATGGCATTATCCATCATCACTTTTGAGACTGCGAACAATATTTCACCAAGCAAAATAACGCCAAAGCCATGCCAATTCAGCCACATAAAGTTAATTCCGAAATATATTACGAAAGATATTAGTAACATAAATTTTCTCGGAATTGCGTCCGAAATATACCCGACAGGCAATTCTGATAATATTGACGTTAAATAAAAAATACCTTGAAAAAAGAATAAATCTTTAACGGTTAAACCGTTTTCCTGATAAAAGAGCAATAAAACCGGAGATAACAAAATAATTGCTCTTAAAAATAACGCTAAATTAAATTTCCAAATATTTGTATCTATGTTTTGTCTCATTTTTACCCTGCATAAAAGTACAATTTACAAATATATAAGACAATACAAATAGCCGGAACTATTATAAACAACCTGTTATCTTTTTTGTAATAACAAATTGCGACAACAGCGAATGCTCCTAATATTCCAAAAAGATTTGAGAAAAGGATACTATACTCAGGTCCCTTAAAATAATCGGTACTCTCAACAAGATTACTAATCACACCGAAAGTAATTCCAAAAACCAATAGTAGAAATAATATTGAATAAATGAAGAAGAATTTTTCAAAATTCTTCTTCACCAAAGAAACAACAAACATTATTATCAATCCGATTATTGCAAAAGGTATCAATATGACCGGCAAATCAAACAGAAATATTAACACTAACGACAACAAACTATTCATATTTGCCTACCACGGAAACTTCCAACTGTTTTTTTGAATTTTGTTAATATACTCTCCCGAAAGGCTTCTATCGTCATTTGAGCACAGTCCAAATATATCAAGACCATCAGTATTTGGTCCCTTTTCGCCATTAGTATCTACATTTATATAGAAGTAACCACTACTAGATGTCATAAGAGAAAACTCCGAACCATCACTCAACATAAATCTGTCGGAATACTCTGCACCGCCAAGATATCTACGAAACTTGCGTTTGGATTTATCTCTAGAAAAGACTTCTCTACCATCCATGTACTCTACTTGTATTACATTATCATAGTATTCTCTTCTGTCTGATTTTACAGCGACAACATTAAAATACTTTTTTACCATTTGAGCGCAGGCACCAGATTTTTGTTCAGGATATATACAAGACTGAAAAAATTCTGTATCACTGAATCTATAAACGCCATCGTCCGCCATTGCCTTTTGAATACCCTGAGATATTGTTGAGTACATCTTCTTTAACTGATTTTCCAACACTTGTTCTTGGTATTTTTGAATAAGAGACGGCAATGTTAGTGCGACAACAACTCCGATTATACCTAAAGTAATCAAAACCTCTGCCAAAGTAAACGCACCCTTGCGCGCACCTGATTTAGTACCAAAACATTGTTTGCTAATAGCCCAACCTTCGGCTAGACGCTCCAATTCTTTTTTCACCTGTTCCCCTCCATAAATGTAACGATATAGATAACATATCATATTTTTTTCATGTTGTCAAGTATGCACAATTAATTATCTAAAACGCATTATTGTAATTCGTTTATGTAATACATTACACCTTTAATCCATTCTTTTGCTTCTTCTTTAGAGCAGTACTTTCCGGCAGTTGCTAATTCTTTTACAGTATTAATTTTGCTCTCTCTATGGTGAATAGCCAAAGTTTCAGCCATCTGATCAATACATAAATCTACAGTTGAATAATGTTTCAAATTTCCCTTTGACGACATTATTCCACCAATATTTCGTTGAATTTTTGTTGCTTTTGAAGTTCCCCTTGCAGATTCGTGCATAGCAATAGCCATCAAAAGTGTCGGATTAACGCCATGTTTTCTTGCCTCTCTAAGAAAAACAAGCCCTTTATTATTTAATGGATTTTTTTTATTTTCATTATCCAATAATAAGTCGTTGAAATTTCTGTTTAATTTAGGAGCATTTATTTTTTCTCCCTTTGCCATCAAGCGAACGTTATCCGCAGTTTTAGAAGTGCTAATTATTTTTATTTTTGCATTTTTTGAGCTTTTGGTTATTTGAGCTTTCTTTGGCATATGGCTAACAACATTAATAGCTTCCGGAGCTTTTACATATTTTGCAACTTTCGCATCAAAACGAGGTGTAAAAGTGGTTGCCAACATTATCGTAGACATAACTTTATCAGCATTCACATCATGTGCCAATGCACAATTTTCAACATGTCTTAAAATGTTCTTACCTGTATTTTTTGTTAAAACCGTAGCTTTAGCAATTGTGTATTTGTTTACGTGGGGTATTCTCATAATATACACATCCTTTTGTTCACACTTATTATATAACTTAAACCCAAAAGATAAAAATTTTTGCTATTAATTAACATATCTTTATGTATTGTTGCCGATAATATTTTTTACGTGTAGCATGTTGGTGGATTAGTTATTATAGGAGAGGTTAATATGAAAAATCTATTAAAAATTATGTTATCTGCTCTTGTTGCTCTATTTATGGTAGCTCCGGCTCTTGCTTATCCGGATGTTGCACCTGATCATTGGGCGGCAAAACAGATTGAAATTTTGACAGAAAAAGGAGTAATTGTCGGTTATCCGGATGGCACATTCAAGCCCGACGACAACGTTAGCCGTGCTGAATTTGCATCTATGGCTATCAAAGCTTTAGGACAAGAACACACAACAGTTGCTCAACCTGTAAAATTTACAGATATTGATCCAACTTTTTGGGCTTACGATTCAATTCAAAAAGCTTTATATTTTGATTTAATTTCTTGTCCACCCGAAGGTCAACCTTTCAGACCGGATGATACAGTAACTCGTGCTGAATCAATTTCTGTTGCAGTTAACGCATTGACTACAGAACAAATTAGTGAAGTTAAAGCAAAAGAAGTTTTGTCTAAAAAATTCGCTGATACAAACGAAGTTCCTGAATGGTTTATTATTCCGGCTGGGAAAGCAGAAATCTTGAACATGCTTGTAACAATTCCTTCAGAAAACAAGGTCAAAATTGAAGCAAATCGTCCTGCAACACGAGCAGAAGTTGCTGCAATTTTATATGAAATGATGGAACAAGCCAAACTTAACCCAAATGCTAAACTTGCGGAAGCAATGAGAAAGAAAACCGGCGAAGGTTTTGTTGTAGAAAATGCAACTGTTCAAGGTAGTGTTGGAACAATTCCTGCAGGTTCAATCGTTCCTGTAAAATTGACAAAATACATCAGTTCTCAAACTTCTGATGCTGGCGAAATATACTCAGCATCTGCACCTGAAAACTATATTACAAAAGATAAATATATCTTAGTCTACAAAGGATCAACCCTAAAAGGACAACTTTTAGATGTTAGAAAAGGTAAATGGTTTGTAAGAAACGGTGTTCTAGTATTAGACAACTCACTATTAACAACAAACAACGATCAAACTGTTTCTTTCAATGGTGTTGGAGAAATCACTAAACACAGAAACTGGTTTATGAAATTTGTAAGAGCAACTCTTAAAGGCGAAAAACTAAATGTTGAACCGGAAGGTACAGTTTACATCAAGTTATTAAAACCGGTAAAAGTTGATTTGACAAACGGTTGGATTTTTGAATAAACCGAAATTTTAAACAGTAAAAAAAATGCTTCTTTCATTATTGAAAGAGGCATTTTTCATACATCTTTTTTAACAAAACCAGTTTGAATTATATCTTTTCCAAAACGAGCCTCTAATTTATCAAAACACTTTGACAATTTTTCTTTTTTTTCATCAACTTTTTCATCAGCAAACAAAGACATTTGCGCTTCATCATTCATCGTAAAAGTATCTAAAATTACTCCTGTGCTGCGATAAAGAATATTAGGATTATATAATTTATCCAACAAAGTAAAAACAATATCAGAAATTTCCAACTCAAAATCTGTTGCAACATTTAAAACTTTTTTTTCGCAGAAAACTCTAAAATCTTTGGTTCTTAAAAATATACTAACACCTTTGCATTTGGCGTTAATTCCTCTTAGTTTGACGCAAGCTCTATGGATATGATAATTAAGAGAATTTTTTAGATAATTTTTATCGGAAGAAAATTTTGCTAATGCACTGGTTTTTTGAATAGATTTTGGCAATTTTACTTCATTAGAAACAGGAGAAACCATTTCACCCAACAATTCATGTTTCATCTCTAAGCCACGAATACCAATTTGTTTATTCAACCATAAATCATCTTGGCAAACAAGTTCATAAGCTGTCAATATACCATTTTTCCTAAGTAAAATCGACAAATTTTTCCCAATTCCCCATATTTCATCAATACTTGTATTTTGAAGAAGTGGAACAATTTTTCTTGCCCCTATTAAAAACACACCTTCTCCCATCGTTTTTGCTTTATCAGAAGCAAGTTTTGCCAATGATTTTGATGAACTTACACCTATAGAAACAGGTATATCAGTATGTTTTAACACTTCTTCTCTTATCATTTGAGCGATTTCAAGATAATTTTTCTTATAAAGCCTTTCTAAACCCGTTAAATCAACAAAAGCTTCATCTATTGAATAAACCTCGACTTTCGGACTAAAATTTTTCAATATTGTCATTACTTTTTCCGAAATCTTAGAATACAATTCATGATTAGCATTAATATATGTAGCTTTTTTCATCTGTCCTTCAATTTGAAAATAAGGCATTCCCATACGAATTCCAAGCTTTTTAGCTTCTTTTGAACGAGAAATCACACATTGTCCACGCCCTGACATAACGCAAACAGGTCTACCTTTGAGTTCTGAATTTACAGACTGTTCACAAGAAACAAAAAACGAATCGCAATCAACTAATGCTATAACACTTTTTCGAGCCATAACAACATTTTCAATTGTATTTGATTTTTCGTCAAATAAATTTTCCATACTAGTCTATTACTATTTCTTGTTCATTTTTATATGTAACATAGCCCAAATTTGCTTTTGGCGGTTTTTTAAGATATTTCCTCTTTGTATAAATCACACCAACTTTTGAAGATTGCGAGCCTTTTGAAAAAGTTTTGGCAATTTTAGCACATTCATAAATCAATTTATCTGTAGGATTTTCACACCTCAACAAAACATGCGATCCTGCGCAATCTCTCGTATGAAACCACCAATCCTCATCTTTCGAAAGTTTAGAAACAATATAATCATTTTGGCGATTATTTTTACCAATATAAACTTTACAACCTTCAATCTCCATTTCTGTAGGTAAAAACGCTGATTTTGATACTTTTTTCTCTTTTTTTTGTGGTTCAATTTCATTTCCAATTTCATATAATTCTTCAACAGAATGTGCAATATCAATAGAATAAAGAATTTGTTCATAGTAATCAATGTTTTTCTTCAATTCGTCAGTCAATTCTGTTAATTTTGCAACAGAAGTTTTGGCTTTGTTGTAGAGTTTATAAAACTTATTCGCATTTTCTTTGAGAGAGGAAGTTTCATCTAACTCAATATTTATTTCTTTATTATTTTCATAATCAAAAACTCGTATAAACTTTGAATACCCTTTATTGTTGTAGAGATTTGCCATTATCAAATCACCATATAATCGATATTTATCGCCATTTACTTCTTTTGACAACTTATAATCCATCTTTTTTAAAGAATTTTTATCCTTTTTTAATTTAGATTGAATTAGTTGAGAATATTGACCTTTCAATCTTTTAATTCTGTCATTATAAATACACTCAGCATAATAATCATCAATAACAGAATTTATGCTTTTACAATTTGAATTAGCAAGAGAATTTTCGTTATAATACCATTTTTTTGGTCTACCGGCAGGATAAACATAAGGCAATCCCCCTGCCATTTCTCGTTCACGACTTTTTTCAGCGCCAACATTATGCGCACAACCAACTATCATATTAGTGTCATAGCTATACAAAATCACATTAGAATACTTTCCCATCAATTCTATTGCTAGACATAAATAAATTTTTTCTGACAATTCATTATAAGTTTCAATATAAAATTCTAAAATTCTCTCATAAGGAGGCTGTTCAACTTTTGATATAATAGCATTTTCCAAATACTTTCTCAATAACATGCAAAACATTGGTGGCTTATCAGGAATTTCAATCAACCTTTTTTTCTCATTATCTTTGCTCATAAACGCCACATGGTAATACTGTGGATTAATATTTATATATAATTTTTTTGTTTCACCTTTATTTCTTAAAGAAAAAACAAAATCTCTCCTTGTCGGTTGCTGAATTTTCTGTATTCTTGCACCAATCATATATTCGGCATTTTCGTCAAGCCATTTTTTTAGTGTAAATGAATCAAAACTTATCATATTTTTATTTTACAACAAAATATGATTTTTATTGACGATTCCTGAAAAATATGTTATTATCAAATACATAAAAAAGGAGTGACAAAATATGGTTTTATGGGAAATTTTTGCAATTGCCGGTTTAGCATTTCTAATACTTGAAATGATAGTTCCGTCAATGTTTTTTTTAAACCTTGCTCTTGCGGGGTTTGTAACAGCAATTGTTGCACTGTTTGTAAAAGGTTGGATTATTCTGACATTTATATTTGTAGTGCTTTCAATTCTTTCTATTCTTTTGTTAAGACCAATTTTGATTAAACAAAAAGAATCAAAAGAGAAAGAAACAGGGATGGAAGGCAAATATATCGGTCAAATCGTTAAAGTTATCGAACCGGTTACAAAATTTTCAGGTGCAATTACAATCTACGACGAACGTTGGGAAGCTCGAACAGATAGTGACGAAACAATTCCTGTAGGTAGCGAAGTTAGAATTGTAAAAAACGAAAGCTTAGTATTAACAGTTGAAAAGATATAGGAGAGAAAAATGACATTATTTTTATTGATATTATTAGTTGCACTATTAATATACGTATTCAAAGGTATTCTTATTGTTCAACAACAACAAGAAGTTATTATTGAAAGAATGGGGCGTTACGAAAAAACTCTTAGAGCCGGTCCTAACTTTATTTTTCCAATTTTGGAAGCTCCTCGTGGAATTTTGAAAAAAGTTTCTCAAAAAGGCATCGACGGAAGGAATTTCTATTACCTTAAACCTGTTGACAGAATTGATTTGAGAGAACAAATGTACGACTTTCCTCGTCAAAACGTAATCACTAGGGATAACGTTTCAATCACAATCAACGCTTTGATTTATTTCCAAATCGTTGATGCTAAAAGTGCAGTTTATGAAATTGAAAACTTACCTGATGCAATTGAAAAATTAACACAAACAACTTTAAGAAACCTTGTGGGACAAATGGATTTGCAAGAAACATTGACTTCTCGTGGAAAAATCAACGATGAATTAAGAACAACTCTTGATGAAGCAACCAACAAATGGGGTGTAAAAGTTAATCGTGTTGAAATCCAAGACATCTTCCCTCCTGCAGATATTCAAGCATCAATGGACAAATTGATGAAAGCTGACAGAGAAAAGAAAGCCACAATTACGGAAGCAGAAGGTTTGAAAGAAGCAGCTATCAGAAAAGCAGAAGGTGAAAAAGAAGCCGCTATTCGTTCTGCAGAAGGTGCTAAACAAGCAGAAATTTTGAAAGCTGAAGGTATTGCTCAAGCTCGTGTAATTGAGGCAGATGCAGAAAAAGAAGCTATCAATAGAATTATCAACGCTTTAGCTGACAAAGGTCAACCGGACAAATATTTAATTGCAATGAAATATTTAGACACAATGACTGCAATCACAAGTGGGGAAAACAACAAAGTTGTTTACATGCCATACGAGGCTACAGGAATTTTATCTTCTGTAGATGGTATCAAACAAATGCTTGATAGAAAATAATTAAAACAATATATTGAAAAGCAGGGTTTATTTCAACCCTGCTTTTTTTATTTTATATAGAAATTTTTGAAAAAATATGTTATACTGATAACAAGCAGTAGAATTTCTTACGGAGAGAATGAAATGATTATAAACAACTTACCTAGAATGCAAGTTCTAATTACGACAAATGACCAATACGTTGAAGGCGAATTATTGTTACCCGAAAACATGAGATTTAGTAACTCTATTCCTGACAATATGCTTTTTTATATCCTTAACGGCGGATTTCAATTTTTAACTCTTAAAAACTGCGAAGTTAAGGATAGAAAGAACCTAGCATTCCGACCTGACAAATCTCCACAATTGCACGTAAATATTTCTTGCATAATTACAATGCAAATTGTTGAAATCTTGCCTGATGATTTTGAATACGATGATGATTACTACGAAGATGACGCTATGGAAAATAATGCACCTATTCAACAACCTGCAAGACCTCGTGTGAGAAACAAACGTTAAATTTATTAATACTTCATACTTGTTCACTTTTTTTTATGTTTTTGGTAAAATTTTAGTAAGTCTGTACTGAAAATAAGAAAAAAGGAAGATAAGATGATTAAAACCAAACTTAAAGACCACAATTGCGGAGAGCTTAATCTTAACAACTTGAACGAAGAAGTTACTCTTTCAGGTTGGGCTTCTACTATCCGTGACTTAGGTGGTATTTTATTCGTGGAATTGAGAGATAGAACCGGATTTTTCCAATTGGTTGCAAACCCTCAGATTAACCCTGAAGTTCACAGAGTTTTTGAAAAATTAAGATCTGAATACGTTATTACCGTAAAAGGTAAAATTACTCGCAGACCGGAAGAAACTTACAACGAAAAATATGCAACAGGTCAAGTTGAAATGTATCCAACTTATGTTGAAATTCTTTCAGAAGCAAAAACTTTACCATTTGTATTGGATGATGAAAACGTTTCAGAAGATGTTCGTTTGAAATACAGATACCTTGACATCAGACGAGAAAGTATGTTGCACAACTTAACTTTACGCCACAAAATTTGTCAAGCAGCTAGAAATTACCTAAATAATCAAGACTTTTTGGAAGTTGAAACTCCAATCTTGATTAAAACAACTCCGGAAGGTGCTAGAGATTACCTAGTTCCATCTCGAGTTCAAGAAGGTAAATTCTATGCACTACCTCAATCACCACAAATCTTTAAACAATTGTTGATGGTTGGAGGGATTGAAAGATATTATCAAATTGCAAAATGTTTCCGAGATGAGGACTTACGTGCAGATAGACAACCTGAATTTACACAAATTGATATTGAAATGTCTTTCGTAGAACAACAAGATGTTATTAAATGTGTTGAAGGATTAATCGTTGATACATTCAAAGCTGCAGGCGTTGAAGTTAAACCTCCGTTTATACAAATGCCTTGGCAAGAAGCTATGGATAGATTTGGTTCAGACAAACCAGATACTCGTTTTGGTCTTGAATTATTTGATATCGGCGATATTATTTTGCAATCAGAATTTAAAATCGTAAGAGATACTCTTGAAAATGGTGGTATCGTTCGTGGTATTAGAATTCCGGGTGGAGCTAAATTTTCAAGAAAAGATATTGATGATATTACCAAATTAGCTGTATCATTCGGTGCAAAAGCTCTTGCTAACATCATTTATAACGAAGATGGTACTGCAAAATCTCCTGTATTGAAATTCGTTACAGAAGAACAAGCTCAAGCAATTAAAGATAGAGCAGGTGCTGAAAACGGAGATATTATCTTCTTTGTTGCAGATAAACCAAAATTAGTTTACGATATTATGGGTAGATTAAGACTATACTTCGGAAAAAGATTAGATCTAATTGATGAAAGTAAACACAACCTACTTTGGGTTGTAGACTTCCCAATGTTTGAATGGTCAGATGAAGAAGGTCGATTTATGGCAATGCACCACCCATTCACATCTCCTTGTATTGAAGATTTAGACAAATTGAAATCAGGTGATTTGGGTAATGTAAAATCAATTGCATACGATATAGTTTATAACGGAACCGAATTGGGCGGCGGTTCTGTAAGAATCCACTCTTCAGAAGTTCAAAGCGCAATCTTCAAAGCTTTAGGTTTAACTGAAGATGAAGCAAAAGAAAAATTCGGATTTATGGTTAACGCTTTGCAATACGGTACACCACCACATGCTGGTTTGGCTATCGGCTTGGATAGACTTGTTGCATTGCTATGTAGAACAGATAGTATCAGAGATGTTATCGCATTCCCTAAAAACTCCGGTGCGAAAGATCTTATGAGCGATGCTCCTGGCGAAGCTTCTCTACAACAATTAAGAGAACTTCACTTGAAAAGTACTGTTCAACCACACCACAAAAATTAATAACTTTGAATTTCATACTTAAAACTGCTCCCACAGATAATTCTGGGGAGCTTTTCTTTTTACTTTTTTGTGAGATTTGTTTAATAACCCAACTTGTCTTTAACTTTTCCTTTTGCCATTGATTTTTTGAATTTTTCGATTACAGTAGAAACCAAATCTTTTCTATAAATTTCATCGCCTTCATCCATCAACATTCCGATATAATGTCCATTTATAAAATTTACACTCGCATTAACTTCTTTTCCATTTTTCAATTTTGAGGAAATCCTGACAGTATCGTTAATTTGAAAAGTTTCAGGGGATAATTTTTGTGCATTTTTATACATATAATTCATCACACCAGCAAATGTTCGTGGCAAATGCGCACCAAAACTTGTAGATGAATTATTTTGAGAAATTGATTGAATTTGCATATTTACTCCTTTTGGAGATATAAATAATTGTGACAAATTTATTTTGCTATTTTTTATATTTTTATTAAGAGAAATTTATTTATTATATAATTAAATTATGCAAATATTTAATGAGCCAAACTTCAATCCAAATTTATCAATCGCGCTCGGTTTTTTTGACGGCGTGCATTTAGGACATAAAAAAGTTATCAAATCAGCAGTTGATTTTGCAAAACAAAATAATATTAAATCCGCAATTATAACTTTTTCTGAACACCCTTACAAATACCTTAAAAATATCTCTCCAAAATATTTATCAACCAAAAAAGATAGAGAGCAAATGATTGATAAATTAGAAATTGACTATTTGTATGAATTGGATTTCAAAAAAATATCTAAATTACCTGCAACTGATTATTTAGAAAATATTTTGGTTAAATATTTTGCGCCATCCGCTATTTCTACCGGTTGGAATCATAATTTCGGCTACAACAAAACAGGAAATGCAAAATTTTTATATGCGAACGAAACCAAATACAAATATAAATATTTTGAGCTTCCCCCTGAAAAGTTTGAAAATGAAATTATCAGTAGCACAACTATAAGAAATTTATTACTGAACGGAGAGATTTCGAAAGCAAATAGCATGTTAGGATATAAATTTAAAATATCTGGCAAAATTGTTAAAGGAAATCAATTAGGTAGAACTATCGGATTTCCAACCGCAAATTTAGAGTATCCAACAGATTTAATTGAACTACCACATGGGGTTTATTCGGTAAAAACAAATTATGGGGAAGGTATTGCAAACTACGGTTCTCGCCCGACAATTAATGGTGTTAAACCGATTTTAGAGGTAAATATATTAGATTTTAATAAAGATATATATGGAAAAATTTTAACTGTAGAATTTAACAAAATGATACGCACTGAAAAAAGATTTCCTTCTCTCAACGCGTTAAAAAAACAAATTCAACTTGATATAAAATCAATTTAATAAGTCATTGTCCAACCATCATTGATGATTTTGCCCAAACAACCTTGACCTTGCCAAGTAGAACTACAGCTACTATTATACAAGGTATCTCTAATTGCAGTCAAAGAATCTCCATCGCAAACGCCATTTGCTTTGCATTCAGGAGTTGCACCAGCAACATCAATGGAACCATCATCATAAAATTCAGCATAGAACATATCTCTACCACCGATATTCGGACCTTTTGGACCATTAATATCAATCAACATATGTCCATAATGAGAAGTTACGCCATTTACGGTCTTTGTATAAACATTCGGATAATCAATAATTATACTTGCACCACTTGCCAAAACAACAGAAGAAGCAGCACTCCAACTTGCGTTATTTGTCGCAGACTCTGTCCCTGACTGACTTCTATAACTTGTTGGGAAACAAGGTGCGCTAACAGTATGTCCACAATCACTAACAACTTTAAAATATGTATGAGTAAAATTAGCTATTTCAGCTTGAGTAACCAAACCTGCCTCTCTCAAATTAATAGCATTTTTATCTGTCATGTATCTCAAAGATGCTTGTTGCACTTCATTATAAACTTTGTGTAATTGAGTAACATAACTCTGACGTTGATAATTCTGCATCAATGTTGGAACAGTCATAGCAGAAACTACACCTATGATACCGAGAGTTACTAGCACCTCTGCAAGAGTAAAGGCAGTTAAGTAGCCCCTCTCCCTAACCCTCTCCCCAAATGGGCGAGGGAACAAATCACAGACAATTGCACACTTGTTGCGCAAGTTTTTATCTAAAAAGAAACTCAATAATTTTTTCATCCAAAATATCCTTTAAAATCCTATATATTTCATTATAACTTATTTTTTGAATTTTTCAATACTTGTATTACATAATAAAAAAGCTCTCTTAATAAAGAGAGCCGTTTAAAAATTATTTAATCAATGCTTGAACTTCTTTAAACTTAGGATTTTTGGCACCCTTCAGCCATTCAAATAACGCAATTTCTACACAAGATGTTTTCACCCCATTTGCAACCATTGCTTCAATACCTTGTTTAAATTCGTATTTATTGCGACTTGCACAAGCATCTTTGATAGCATAAACATCAAAACCTGCCTCAATCAATGCCGCTGCGGTTTGATGCACACAAATATGTGTTTCAATACCAAAAATTACAATCTGTTTTTTGCCATAAGATTTAATTTTATCAAGCATGCCATCTTCTAACAAAGCATTAAAATAAGTTTTTTCAACAACATCGCTACCTTCGGGCAAAACCTCTTGCAATTGTGGAACAGTATGCCCCAAACCTTTTGGATACTGTTCTGTTAACAAAACCGGAATTTCCAAAGCCTTTGCTGCACTAGCGATTTTTACTGCATTTGCAACAATTACGTCTTTATCCAAAGCCGCAACTAATCTTTCTTGAATATCAATAATTAATACTAAACTATTTTCTGCTGATAATGTATTCATTTTTTTCTCCTTTATACTGATGTATATTTAAAATCCTTGATAAAATCTTCTATAATTCCGACAAGCTCTTTTTGGGAAATCTTTGTTAATGGCAATTGAATTTCTTTGTTTTCGGGACTATCTAAACCTTCATGAGTAATCGAAATCATTATTTTGGCAAATCCAGGATAAATAATTCTCAATGTGCTATCTTGTTTTTTATTTTTTAAATGAAATACGCACATATCATCACCAATCGACTGTTCAATTTCAGTTTCAAACAACTTTTCTTCCCAAGCTTTTTGTAATCTAAAAAACACCGGCGTAATAACTTTTTCCAACTTCTTATTAAAAATTTGCTTGAATATTTTGTAATTTTTGGGTTTATCAACTGTATCATCAAGCCATTCATCAAGAGTTTCTTCCTTAGCTTGCGCAAAAACATATTCGGCATTTGTAGCCATTGCATCTGAAAGCGCCTGCAAAGCATCTTTTTCCATTTCTTTGAAATCTTTATTGGCAATTCCCGAAATTCCGGCACAAAGCTCAAAATCATCTCCATAATTTTCTTTAATCTTACTTATAACAACCAAAGTTCCGTTAAAATCAGTATTTGGTAAGTATAAATAAAATTTTGCCCCTCGACCTAAAGTTACAACATCATCAACTCTAATTGATTTTTTTATAGCTTCTGCCATTTTTTCTATAGAAAATTTGCTCTTTGAATTTTCCGAAGGAGCAATCACCGCGAAAACTCCATCATTAAATAAATTTTCATTTATTGCATTTTCAATAACTTGTTGTGCATAATTATAATTATAAACACCTGTCAATTCATCAATTATCTGCAATTGCTCTAGAATTTTCAAATTTCTAAATGCGCTCAATTTAATAGAATTATGCTTAATATTATTCACAACTTTAATTACGAGTTCAATACTCCCAGCTCCAGCCATTGCAAAATCATCCATTCCAGCATCATAACATGCCAACACAAGTTCCTCATCATAATCATTCACAAGTAACATTATGCAAACATTTTTGTTATGTCTTAATCTTTTCACTAACTCTATAGTCGATTTTTTAGAAGTATTTTCATGTACCAAAACAATGTCAGCCATTGTCAATTCTAAATTCTGTTCAGCATTGTCAAAACTAGAGGCAACAACTGTATCACCTTTTCTCAAAAATATTAGTTTTGACTTTAACGTTTCTGCAAATTTTTCATCATCAGAAATTAGCAGAATAGAATTTTTATCTGACATCAACTACACCTGCAAATGTTTTTTGATACAAAGGAAACTACCACCTGCGCCAAACAAAATAGCCATTGCAAACATAACTACAATGACAAAATTTTGAGCATAAAGCGGAGTTGGAACCATAAAGAATTGGTGCATGTGATTTAATCCGTTTTGAACACAATTCAAAGGTAACAACGCAATAACTGCACCGGAAAAACCGTAAAAAGCACCCTGCATTATCAACGGGAACCTGATATACCAGTTTGAAACCCCCATCAATCGCATAATTTCTATTTCCTCTTTACGTGACTGGATTACAAGCTGAATTGTGTTGTTAATAATCGTAATCGTCAACATGCCCATAATAATTACAACTAACACAGTTATAACATTAACGACATGGTTTAAAGCCTCAATCTTTTTAGCCAAATCTTGTGCGTAACTCATATCTTCAACAGACGTTAACTGTTTAATGTTCTTAAACACACTATCAATATTCTCTGGTTTATCAACTTTTACATGAAGCGTATCAGGTAGTGGGTTTTCAATATCCGGCAAATCCATTTCACGTTTCAAGTTAGACCAAGAATTTGCTTTTGGCACAAGAGCTACACTTTCAACATGCTCAAACTCTTTAATCCTTGTTTTTGCAACATTTGCATCGGCATTATCTTTTAAATAAACAGAAATTTCCAACACATTACCAAGTTCATGTGCAAAAGCCGAAATTGAAATTGCAGAACGGAAGAAAGAAGCAAATATAGTCAATATCGCTGCCATTGTCGTAATAATAACGAGGTTAACAATACCAGTTCTTGCAATATCGTGAACGGTTTGTTTGGTCAAACGATATAATATCCTTAATTCACATAACCAATCTTTCGGGATGTGTTTTTTTACTTTTTTCTTAATTTCTGCTTTTGAATTATTCATACGTACCTGCTTGTATATCTCTTACAATTTCACCATTATCAAGAGTAATTACTCTTTTTCTAAAATAATCTACCATCGCATTATCGTGAGTAGAAACGATAACTGTAATTCCTCTCTGATTAATCTGATCCAAAATCTGCATAATTTCCATAGAGTTTTTCGGATCTAAGTTACCAGTCGGTTCATCTGCAATCAACAAAGGAGGTCCATTTACGATTGCACGTGCAATACCAACCCTCTGTTGTTCACCACCAGATAATTCTGACGGAGTTGCATTCATCTTGTCATACAAACCAACAATTTTTAATGCACCAGAAACCCTTGCGTTGATTTCTTTTGAGCTAATCCCTAATGTTCTGATAACATAAGCAACGTTATCGTAAACACTTTGATTTTGAAGGAGTTTATAATCCTGAAAAACAATCCCCATACATCTTCTCAAATTAGGAACTTTATCATTAGAAAGGTTTGCAATATTAATTCCACCTATCGTAACAGTTCCACTTGTAGGGCGTTCTTCGTTATACAAAAGTTTCATTAAAGTTGATTTTCCGGCACCAGATGCACCTACAATAAAAACAAACTCACCTGACATAATATCAAGATTAATGTTTTTTAACGCATAATGATCGTTTTTGTATTTTTTTGTAACTGATCTAAATTGTATCATGACTTTCCTTTATTTTTCACAACATTTATCAATGTAATGCCTGATTTTTGTTCTTAATTTATTGGCACTTAATCCATAACAATCAAGCAATTCTTCGGCTTTTCCGCTTTGTCCAAATTTATCCTCCACTCCAATTCTATGAACTGTTGTAGGATAATTTTCTGATAAAACTTCACAAACTGCGCTACCTAAACCGCCAATTATTGAGTGATTTTCAACAGTAATAACGAATTTAGATTTCTTAGCACATTCAACAATAGTTTTGCTATCAATAGGTTTTACAACCGGAACACTAACAATTCCAATAGAATAACCATCTTTTGCTAATTCATTTGCAGCTTCAATAACTTCAGCCACAGTTTCACCATTAGTAAATACTGTAACATCAGTTCCTTCTTGCAAAACATTTGCTTTATTTATATCAAATTTATAATTTTCATCATAAACATCACAAACATTTGAACGTGGAACTCTTATATACATAGGACCGTCATGCTCCGCTGCATATTTAATAATTTGAGTACATTCATTACAATCGGCAGGAACAAATACAGACATGTTCGGCAAGGTTCTCATAAGAGAGATATCCTCCAACGCTTCATGACTTGCGCCATCTTCACCAACCGTAACACCGCCATGCGTTCCAACTAATTTAACATTGAATTTAGGATAACAAATAGAATTTCTAACCTGATCATATGCTCGACCTGTAATGAATACCGCAAAACTTGCTGCAAAAGGTATTTTACCTGTCGTAGACAAACCAACTGCCGTTGTTACCATATCTTGTTCTGCAATTCCACAATCAAAAAATCTCTCGGGAAATTCTTTTGCAAAGAATTGAGTTTGTGTAGAGCATGCTAAATCGGCATCCAAA
This sequence comes from Candidatus Melainabacteria bacterium MEL.A1, assembly GCA_001765415.1. GTDB lineage: Bacteria > Cyanobacteriota > Vampirovibrionia > Gastranaerophilales > Gastranaerophilaceae > Stercorousia. Next base: position 39,806 of record CP017245.1, on the reverse strand, counting down.
ACAACAATACTTGGATTAGTTTTTCCTAACTCAGCTAATGTCTTACCAAAAATTGACCTAATAGATTTTTTTTCATTTCTGTTAATATTCATTTTATACAATCCCGTTCATCTGTGTGCATCAACATTATAGCACAAACAAAAATTAATCAAAATTTGTAGAGATGTGTATAATTTTGTTAAGAATTATTAAAAAAAAACGAAATTTTAGCAATTTTATTCCTTGAGGGATATTTAAACAGTAGAATAAAAATATAGACATATTTTATTGAAAGGAAGAAATTAAATGATTCAAGCTCCAAATTTAGTAAATCCTTACATGCAACCCCAAATGCAGCCGTACGCCCCACAATATGCACAGGCTACACCTGCTCCTAATTACAATGCAGTAAAGATTGATGTACACAACCCATCAGTTAGCGCTCCAGGCGTTGGACAAGTTGCAATGAACGTTCCTCAATACGCTCAACCAACAATGCCATTATACAACTACCCACAAGCGCAATTATATGATTATCCAAAGGCTCCTGTTCAACCTTATTACATGCCGCAACAACCTGTAGCAAGTATTCCGGGACAAACAGTTCAACCTGCTCCACAAGTTGCAGAACCAGCAGCAGCTCAAGCAGCTCCTCAAGTAATTCAGCAGCAAAATATTAATACACCGGCACCAATGGTTACTCAACCGGCAGCAGAAGCTCCAAAATCCGCAGAAGCTCCAAAAGTTGAAATAGAACAACCGGCACCGATGGCTCCACAAGTTGATTTGAATACATTTATTGCAAAATTAACAAACCCTGATTATGAAGTTCAAGCCAATGCAATGGAAGAAATTGCAAACATGGTAAAAGATGAACCTCAAAAAGCTACAGAATTGTTAGATGAAAAAGTAGTAAATGCACTTAATACCATCGTTAACACAGATTCTAGCAAATTGGCAGGTCCAACTGCAGAACAAATTGCAGCAAGAGAAAAGTTAATGAAAGGCGAACAACTTTCAGATGCAGATAAAAAATTAGCAACAACAATTACTCCGATGGAACAAGCTGAAAGAAATAAAAGCTATGCAATGTTCACATCATCAATTATGCAAAAATTGTACGGCGATGAAGTTGCAAAATTAACAGGTTCAACAGTTCCTCTAACAGAATTACCAGGAGCGGTAACTATTGTAGAACAGTTGAAAAACAACCCTAACCCAATGGTAAGAACATCTGCAATTGAAGCTTTAAGCTACATTCAACAACCGGCATACAAACAAGACTTAACAACATTGTTTACAATTGCTAAGAACGACCAAGACAAGAGCGTTCAAGAAGCAGCAACAGCAGCTTTAGCAAAATTGGAACAATTGCCGGCAGAAGCTCCAAAAGCAGAACAACCAGCTAACACTGAACAAGCAGCTAAAGAAGTAAAAATGGAACAACCAGCTAACACTAAACAAGTAGCTAAAGAAGTAAAAATGGAACAACCAAAACAAACAGCGCAAGCTGCATAATCTTATAATTTCTTTCTTCAAATATAAACAACAAACCTCTGATTATTAAATCAGAGGTTTGTTCTATACATAAACTAAATTAATACGTCATTTGCCAATTGTCGTTTAAGATTTTTCCCAAACACCCGTGCATTTTTCCTCTACCACCAGCAATGCAATAAGTATTAAAATGAGTATTCCTATGAGCTTCTGTTAGTGGTAATGGAGCAGAGCCATAATCATCAATTATAAAGCCATCTCCAGTGTTATAAACAAACATTTCAAACAAATCACGCCCTTGAATATTTGGTCCTTTTAAGCCATTTACATCAACCAATACACGTAATACCATATCTGCATTATCATTTCTTGGATTAATTGCAATAGTCTGACCACTTGCTAGGATAGCTGTATATGGCATACTTATACCATTTAATGCGGTTCCATTAACTTTTTTATAACTAGCAGCAAAACAAGAAGAATTATTTGCTTCGCAAGTTTTTACAACTTTGAAATACGTATTAACAAAATCATTAACCGCAGCTTGAGTTGTCAAACCAGCCTCTGTCAAATTAATTGCGTTTTTATCTGTTTGATACCTTAAAAGAGCTTGACTTACTTCGTTATAAGTCTTATGTAATTGAGTTACATAGGATTGACGTTGATAATTCTGCATTAATGTTGGAACAGTCATAGCAGAAACTACACCGATTATGCCGAGAGTGACAAGAACTTCGGCGAGAGTAAATGCATCTAGGCATCGCATAAAAATAACACCAAAACTATTGATATGAGTGGCTAAGCGATTGCCCCCCCCCCGATGAGCTTAAATTTTTTCATAAGAACCTCCTTGTTTTCTTAATTATAACTATACGTTTTCCATTTCCTTATTTTCAGCCGGATTTGGAGCGGAATTTGTATAATCCGCATATTCGGAAATTTGTTTACACCATTCATAAGTAATTTCTTCCGGACTTAGTTTATAAGAAATTGGTTTACCAACATGTAATCTAACTTTTCTTCTTGTAAACGGTTTTAATTTCGGATAACCTGTAAACTCAGCAATGGCAACCGGAACAATATCCGCTTTTGCATTTTTTGCAATTACAATAAAACCTTTTTTCAAATCATTTATATCAGAGCCATAAGGTCTGATTCCACCTTGTGGAAATACCCCTAAAGACCAACTTGTAGATAATATATCTTTAACTGTTTTAAATGTGGCAATTTCAGGCTTTGTTCTATCAACCGCAAAAGCTCCTAAACGTTTTACAAGCCATTCAAACTTATCACCTTTTTGAAATAATTCTTTTTTAGCCATATAAGCAATCGGTCTGCCACAAGCCATTGTAACCATTGGCGGGTCAAAGTGTGATACGTGATTGGCAGTATAAATAAATTTTCCGCTTTTTGCTTTTGTCGGGAGATTTTCTCTGCCAGAAATCTTGCAATCATAAAATATTTTCATAAACGGAATTACAACAAAATACAAAAATGACATATAAAAAATTGTTCTGAAAATATTATATTCATTTGGATATCTTCTATTATAATTACGCTCTTTGTTCATCACCAACTCCTAAATGTTCTTCTTGCGGTTCTATGTATTTAAACCCTGTTAGTTCCTGAATTTGTTTTATCCATTGTTGTCTAACGACTTCCGGATCTTTATTATACGGAATAGGTTTTCCAATTTTCACCACAACTTTTCCAGTAAATGGCAAGTGCCTAGCCTCTTGAGTTCCAACTATACCAATCGGAAGAACTGCACATTTTGTAATTTTAGCAAGTTTTGCAAAACCTTCTGTAACACCAGTTATAGTTCCAGGAACACCTCTTGTTCCTTGAGGGAAAATCCCAAAAACCCAATTACTCTTTTTTATTTCCATAACTGTTTTTATAGTAGAAGGGCCTAAACTCTCTCTATTTACGGCAAAAGTTCCTAACCAATCAATCCACCATCTAATAAATGGAATATCAAAAAGTTCTTTTTTCGCCATAAAAGAAACACGTCTAGGCAAAATACCCGCAATCATGGGTGGATCTAAAGTTGATAAATGATTTGGACAAACAATATAAGCATTGTCTTTCGGCACATTTTCCAAACCTTCAACCTTCAAGCGATATATCAACTTACACCTAATCATATAAAAAATTCTGCATATAATGAATTGGAAAATAGTCCTCCAAACATTATATTCATCCGCAGTTCGCCTTGTATAATTTTTATCTTTATCCCAGAACAAAATTTTTCTCCTATGTTTAATAATACAATTATATATGCAAAATTTGCACATTACAAGTTTTTCATATATATTATAACTATTATTAAGGAGAGAAAAATATGAAAACATCAAATGTAGAGTTAGAAAACGAACTATTTAAAAGCGTTTACGACAAAACTCCCGATTATATAAAAAATCTTAATCTCATGGATTTTTCACAAAAAGGCGAGTTTACATTTACATTAAAAAGAGAACATTTAAAACCCTACGATAAAGATACTAACCCAGAAGGTTTGAACCTTGAAGAATGGTTTGCGAATTACGCCAAAGAGGCAAAAGTTTCTACTGCCGGAATTAGAGGGCCACAAAATATTCTTTATCCTCAAGACACAAGATTTCCAATTAACTTAGTCGGAATTGTTTTAGCAACTTTAGCAAAAGCACTTGTTGCGAATGAAAAATACAAAGGTAAAAAAATTGTAAAAGTTGCAGGCAGAGAAGTTCGTTATAATTCAGATTTATTCCTTGATGCAATAACAAGAGTACAAGCAGCACAAGGAATTAGAACTCTTGTACCGGAAGGCAAAAAAACTATTCCAATTTGGCTTGCGTCATTTTTGGCATTCAAATTAGATCTTTTGGGTGGAGAATATATTACATCAAGTCACGGAATTTCCGTTAAAAACGCAACAAAAGACTTAAACTGTCAAGGTAGCCAATATTTGCCGGAAGAATCTATGGAATTTGTAAACAAAATTCAAGAGATTTTTAACAAAACAGAAAAAGATGGAACATACGAAATCAAAATCGCAGCCACTGATAATCCGTTGATTGATGAAAAAGTGTTAGCAAACATTGATGATGGAGTTGATTTATACGTAGAATACTTAAAATCAGGGGTTGCGCAAAAAATTAATCTTGACTTAGTCAAAGAAATTAAAGACAAAATCGTTATTGAAAGCGTTGGTGGCTCTGCATACAGAACATTAAGCAGAGTTTTAAAAAAATTAGATATTTCAGACAAATTCACATGGTTTGATACCGAAGAAGATTCTTTCTTTCACTCAATTGGCAAATACGACCATACACCAAAAGGCGAAAAGGCTTTTTACGATTACTCTGTAGATGCAACAGTAGTTGCAAAAAAACGTAGCGGAGAAAAATTCTTCCCTGTAATTGAAACAATGCACTACGACGAAAGATTAACAAAACTCCCGGTAGGAACAGCAGTTTTAATTACAGATCCAGACCATGACAGATTGACTGTTACTCAAACTGAAAAAGCTGATAAAATTCCTGAACTTGAAAAAGCTGGAATTGACTATGTCAGATTGAACAATGATTTAATTTTGACAGTATTCACTGCAAATCAGGCGTTTTTAATGCTTATGGATTTTTGGTCTAAACAACTAAAATCTCAAAATCTTTGGATTAATCACCCAAGATTTATGATTAAGACAACCGCATCAGCGATTTCTTGGGATGAATGGGCTAAAAAACAAGGGATTAAAGTTGTAAATGTTCCCGTTGGTTTTAAAGAAATTGCCAACATTATGAAAAAAGTTGAATTAAAGCTAAAAAACAATCCTGAAAAAGAAGTAATTATTGACGATGTTTTAGGAAATTCTATCAATCTTGGAGTTAACCCTAGATTAGTCTTTGCAGGTGAGGAATCTGGCGGAATGATTATGGGAACAGAAGAATTGATTAAATCTCAAAACGGCAGATTTGCAATTGCAATGAGAGAAAAAAGTGCAACAGAAGCAATTATCGTTGCATCAGCTTTGCTTGCTAAACTCCAAAAAGAACAAACACCATTGTCCAAATACCTTGTTCAAATTTTCGAAGAAAACAACATTATCGGCAGATTTGATACAAGAGTTGATATAGCTTATTACAACGAATCTGAACCGGATATAAACAAACTAAAAAAAGAAAAAGTTCTAGGAGAAGCAAAGAGAACAAAAAATGATTTGTTCTACCTATCAATGGCAATGGGCGTAAAAAAAGGTATTATGACACTTGGAGATGTCAAAGAAGTTTTGAATGATTCATTCAAAAGCCTAATTTTTGACAACCTTGTTTCAATAAAATTTGTTGGTGATGGAACATATCTTGAATTTACCGACAAATACATAGAAATCCGACCTTCCGGAACTGATGCTAAAACAAAAGCTTATGGAGGCGGCTCAGACAAGGCTATTCTTGAAACTTATGCCAACATAATGGGAAATTATTCAGGCGACAGAACAGAATTGCACAAAAAATTCATTAGTGACAAATTCTACAACTCAACTAAAGACGAGGCTATGAAATATTACCTTGAATTTGTTGATAAAGATGCAAACAATGAACCTTTTGAAATTCCTGAATATAATTTTTAAAATGCTTAATTAAATTCATAAAAATAAGTTGGACAAATATTTGTCCAACTTATTTTTTATATTTTATGCAATTTTTTCTTAAACAACGCTTTTGCATGATTAATTGCATCAATTTCGGCAGAATACACACCCTTAATCTGCTTGATTATTCCATACTGATCTAGCTGATTTTTAACATCTTCGCTTGGTATTACCATCAAAACCTTAATATGTTGAGATTTTAATCTTAGTATTATATCTTCTAACGCAAATATCGCTGATATGTCTAGTGTATCCTCGCCATCATAAACTAATATCAAATAACGAGTTCCTAAAAATTCATCAAACTGCGAAATAATTTGAGTTGCAGAACCAAAGAAAAATGCTCCGCTAATGTGTACAACTCTTATTTTGTGACGATAATCTCTTTCTACAACTTTTTCCATCTTCATTATGTCTTTGTCATAAACAACTTTATTAATCAATTTTGCCTTATCAGCAGCTCTTTTGGCATAAAGTAATGCAGCCAAAGTAATTCCGGCTCCCACCGCAACTATCAAATTATAAAAAACAGTTAAACAAAATACTAATCCTAAAACATACAAATCGTCTTTTGGCGCAAGTTTTACAACCTTTAAAAACTTGGTATCTATAATATCATAACCAATTTTAATCAAAATAGCTGCCAAAACCGCCAAAGGAATTTCAGCAACAAATCCAGAAAATTGATAAATCAACAACACCAAAATAATTGAAGTCACAACCGCAGCTAATTTTGTAGTAGCTCCTGTTTTTAAAGCCGCAACTGTCCTCATTGTGGCAGCAGAACCTGCAAGGTTACCAGTCAACGCACAACACATATTTCCTATTCCTTGAGCTGCTAACAACCTATTAGGTGGCAACTGCACTTTTGTAACAGATGTACAAACCAAACCGGTTAACAAACTCTCTGATGAGAAAATTACGGCTAAAATTATCGAATAATGAAAATATGTTATAAAATCATGCAAATTTGTATGCGGAATATGAATTGATGGCAACGTAACAGATATTTGCGAAATCTTTTCTACATTCAACCCCATTTTTATAGAAATAAATGTACACAAAATAAGTGCCAAAATCTGCGATGGGACATATTTATTCCATTTTTTAGGGAAACAAAATACAATCAAAAGAGCTAACGCACCAATCATTAAAGCCTGAATATTAAGAGTTGCAAAAGATTTTACAACATTTTCCAAACTTTCAATCGTGTTTGAGCAAGAAGGCAATCCCAATAGTGGGTTCAACTGCATAATTATAATAATTACCCCAACGCCATTCATAAACCCTGAAATTACTGGGTATGGTACATATTTTACAATATCAGGCAATTTTGTTAAAGATAGCAAGATTTGCAAAATTCCTGCCACAAATATTATAAAAATTACGGCATCAAGATTTTGATTTAATGCGTGCATAACTGATGCTACAACAATTGCAACAGGACCTGTAACTCCGGATATCATAGGTACTTTAGTGCCAAATATTCCCGCAACAAAACATAAAATTATTGCTCCCCAAATACCGGCACTTGCCCCAAACCCTGTAGCAACACCAAAAGCTAAAGCCTGCGGTAGTGTTATAACTGCAGCATTTAAACCACCTAAAACATCTCCTGAAAATATTTGTAATTTTTCTTTTAAATTCATAGGGATATTATAAATAAACTTTATGTTATAATCAAGTAAAAAAGGGGAAAATTATGGAGAACTTAAACAAACACATTGAACACACACTTTTGAAACAAGATGCAAAATTAGAAGATTTTATAAAACTTTTTAATGAGGCAAAAGCTCACAAATTCTTAGGAGTTTGTATCAATCCTGCTTACGTAAAATTAGCAAAAGAAAATTTAAAAGATAACGATGTAAAAGTTGTTACCGTAATCGGATTTCCACTCGGAGCAAACAGAAGTGACGTTAAAGCTTTTGAAGCATCAAAAGCAGTTGAAGATGGTGCAGACGAAATTGATATGGTAATCAATGTTACTGCAATCAAAAACAAAGACTATGATTTTGTTGTAAACGACATAAAAGCCGTAAAAGCTGCTTGTAAAGACAAACCGCTAAAAGTTATTTTAGAAACGGATTTATTAGAAAAAGACGAAATCAAAAAAGCTTGCGAACTTTGTGTTGAAGCAAAAGCCGACTTAGTAAAAACATCAACCGGTTTTGTAAAAGGCGGAGTTGGCGCAAAAGCAGAAGATGTAAAACTGATGTATGAAACAGTTTCACCTTACGGATTAAAAGTTAAAGCATCTGGCGGAATTAGAGATAAAGAAACTGCAATAAAAATGATTGAAGCAGGGGCTGAGAGATTAGGTACAAGTTCCGGCGTAAAAATTGTTGCGGAATAAAAAAAAATAAACCCTCTCCCGAATTTCTAAGCTCGTATTGCTCACTAAGAAATTCCGCCCTCAGCACAAAGTACAGACAGGGTCACACGCATCGCCTCAGCTCTGCTGTTTCCTTTGTCTCACAGTGAGAGAGGGCTGTTTTGGTTTGCATATCTTATTCATTTCTCTAAAATATTTTGACCATGCTATAATATTCATTAAGGAAATAACGTATGGGTGATGAAGACAAACAGTTTGATGCCACACCGAGAAAGCTCGAGCAGGCAAGAAAAGAAGGACAAGTTGTTAAATCAAAAGATTTTTCAACCGCTATTTCTTTGCTAATTTTGTTCTCGGTAATCTTCGGATTGGCTCCGTTCATTTGGGATCAAATCGTACAACTTTACACCCTCCTGTATGAGCAAATCCCCAACGCACACATAGATCAGGTCGGAATGACATATATTTTAACAATCACAATAAAATGTGCCGCATTAATTATCGGACCTGTACTTTTTGTAGCGTGGTTTATTGCGATTATGGCAGATTTTATACAGGTCGGACCACTTGTTGCAACCGCTCCTTTAATGCCAAAATTAGATAAACTTAACCCAACAAAGTATTTCAAGAATATTATGTCTATAAAAACTCTTTTTGAATTATTCAAAAATATTCTAAAAGTTGTTTTGTTAGGCTATATCGGCTGGAGCGTTTATATGCAGCATATTGAAAATATCCTTATGCTTGCTGCAATCGACAACAATTTTGCCGTAATGATTGAGTTCGGCAAACTAATCACAGACTTTATTTTTAAGGCATGTATCGCCTTTTTGGTAATTTCTGCGGCAGATTACGGAGTCACAAAATGGAAATTTTTAAAAGATCAAAAAATGTCTTTCAAAGAAATTAAAGACGAATATAAAAATACAGAAGGCGATCCAAACGTAAAAGCCGCACTACGCCAACGCCGCATGCAAATGTTACAACGAGGAATGATGGATGCCGTACCGGATGCGGATTTTGTCGTAACAAACCCAACCCACATAGCATGCGCTCTTAAGTACAAAGCAGAAGAAATGGCTTCTCCAATGCTTATTGCAAAAGGGACAGAACTTATTGCAAAAAAAATCATTAATATTGCAAAAGAGCATCAAATTCCTGTAATTGAAAATGCCCCTGTTGCACGCGCACTTTACAAAATGGTTGATTTGAACCAACAAATACCACCGGAATTGTACAAAGCAATTGCAGAAATTCTACTTTTCGTTTACAAGTTGAAAAATACATCAAATAAAGGTACAATGAAATAAATTCTATGCTAGAATAATTTTATAATCATGGTTATGCAAAATAAAAACAAACTACAAGAATATATAGACATAGTTCAAAAAGTTGCCAAAGTCGAACACAGGCGTATTCCTCAGCACATGGTAGATTATGAGGAATTAGTTTCTATCGGGATTTTGGCTGTTCAAGTTTTGATTAAAAACAAAACTCCTGAACAACTTGAAAAATACAATGCAGCATATATTGCAACTGCCGTAAGGTGGGCTATTCGAAACGAATTAAGAATTAGGTATAAATGGTATTCTTTAAAACATAAATCTGATGATGAAGTCGGCAAGGATGAAGAAGTTGACGGCATGGATATGCAAAAAGCCAAAGTTCGTGAAGCTGTTTACGAAACAATTCTATCCATTGATGGCTTAGCTGCTGCCGCTAGTGATAATGATTCTCCATTTGACTTCCTTAAAGATCCGCACGCACAACCTGATGAAAGCGCAGAAATTACCGAAATGGGTAGAATGATTAGAGCTGCAATTGCAAAACTTCCACCTAAAGAAAGAACTGTTGTTGAATACAGATTTTATAGGAACATGCAGGTTAAAGATATTGCAAAACAAATTGGGTTATCCCCATCACGTGTAACACGTATTGTTCAATCATCTTTGAACACTGTTAAAGAATACTTAAACCAGCATGAACAGTACGGATATTAGAGAATTAATCTACAACAGTAATTCTGCCATCATCTTTTAATTCAACAGGTGTATTCATTTTCTTTATATAATCGCAGGTCAATTTGTCTTTGTCAAAATCGAATTTTTCATCAATTTTTCCTTTTTCGATTTTATTCTCAAGCAAATTATCCCCACCTGATGCCATAAAGTCATCTGTAGCTACCGTATAAACTTTATTTGGATTTGGATTGTTTACATCAATTGCGTTTTCTTTTCCTTCTTTATCAATAAATGATGCAGCTTTTAGTTCACCTGATCTGCTAACTGTATATTTCAACCCTGACGGCATTATTATACCAGGTTTATGTCCAGGATCATTGAATGATTTTGCACCTTTTTTCAACGCATCAACTATTTCTTTTTCAGTCAACTTTAATTTAACCATATTATTCTTCAAAGGAACAACTTCAAATACCTGATGAGAATCTAAAGGACCTTGTTCAAAGAAGCCTCTAATATTTCCGGCATTGATAATCGCCATATCTGTTCCAAATTCTTTTCTAACCGCATCCATAATCAAAAATGCGTTAGGGTTAGGATCTAAAAGTCTTTCTTTAGTTGGACCAGTTGCAGTCTTGACTTCTCCCAATTGTTCAGGTTTACCTAAAATATGTTCAAATACACCTTTCAATACTCTATTGCGCTTGAAAATACTTGATGGAGTAACATTGTTCTGAACTTTTACAATAACACCTTTATCGTCATCCCATGTAATTTTCAAATCGCCAAAATATTCACCATCTTTGCCGGCTTGAGTAATAACAACCGGTTCATTTGATTTAGAAGTCAAAAGGTTTTTGCCTTCTTCTACACCTTTTAATAAATCATGAGTGTGTCCACCAACTATTACGTCAATACCTGAAGTTTCTTTTGCTAATCTTTGATCTTTTGTTAAACCACAGTGAGAAAGAACAATAACCTTGTTAATTCCTTGTTTTTTAAAATCATCAACTGCGGTCTGAACGTCTTTCAATGTTTTTTCAAAATCATCAACACCGATTTGTTTTCTTGAGTCATTATCTCTGATTCTTTCGTGTAAATCTGGAGGAGCCAAACCAATTATTGCATATTTATGCCCATTTTTTTCTAATACAAATGATTTTTCAATAACTCCGTCTAGCGGATTTCCTTTAGGAATTTGCAAATTCATACCTAAGCTTTTAAATTTTGCACCTTTTTTGCTATCAGCAAGTTCTGGTGGGTTTTCATCATATTCGTGATTTCCATCCGATGTAGCTTCAACACCTAGTGCGTTCATATAAGTATTTGCAGCCCTTGCAACATTGTGATCCGCTCCTGCAGAAATATCACCTGCTGCAAGAACTAGTTTATCTGCCGTCGAATTTTTGGTTTGATAATCATATAATTCTTTAGCAGAATAAATTCTTGACATATTACCAATTCTGCCGTGATTATCGTTTATGTAAAAAATATCTGTTGTTACATACTTTGGAGAATTACTATTTTTCTCGGATGTTTTATCTGATTTTTCAAATGTATCTTTTACCGGCTGAGATTGCATATTTTGAGGGGCGGTTTGCATGTTTTGATTTGATACATTTGATGTAGCTCTAAATGTAATCTTTGGAAGATTTGTTAATGATATATTCATATTTTTTCACCTTTTACTAAATTAAACATCGTCAAAAAAATTTTTGCTTTATTTTTGCCTAATATTAACTAACATTAAGCAACTTGTCCAATATTATTTCTTTCAAGAACTATCGGTTGAGGTTGAACTTGTTGGGGTTGTTGAATGGGAACTTGAGATTGAGAAACTACACTATTTGCTTGTCTTTTTAAGTCTTTGTAAGTTTTTAATCCTTCTACCCAGTTTTCAACAAAGTTTACATCATTTGCAACAACAGCCTGTGGCAAAGCGGCATGATGGATTTTCGGGAGTAAGAAATCTTCTGAATACTCAACCGCTCTAGGAACATTGTCATCAGTATCATTGCAAACAAATATCATTTTACCGTTTTTATCTGTTTTTGTTCCTGTAATAGTGATTTCATGACCATTTATAATAGTCCCGCTTGCATCAACTTGCGTATAACCAATAATTACGTTTTCGCCCATATTCAGAGCATCTGTAATTTGTTTTTTCATTGTTTTAAAATCTGTTTCATAGCCGACCAATCTAGCATTTTCATCAACTGTTTGATATGTAACAGACATCTTATTTTTATCTTCAACTACAGATTCTGTAAACGTTTTTTCAAATTCAATCAAACCTTTATCATTTTGGTTGAATTTTCCGGCTCTTTTATCTGTTAAAGAGTTATACGCTTGTTGAGAACCAACCTGCATGAATGTAGATTGCATCAAAACATCAAGCGGAGAACGTTCATAATTATCTCTGTCTACTGTTTGAATATGCGCTCTTATAATTGCATTTTTATCTGGTGCAAATGTCAAATTAGCTTTATCAAAATCTTTTGCTTCAAACGGGATTTCAAAAGCGTTTAATAACCAAATTGCATCAAGAGTATTATCCGCCAAATTACTCATCTTGATTGACTTTTGAACCGCCATGTTTGGCGAACTCAAACCTTCTGCAAATCGTGCAAATTCTGCAGGATGTTTATCTGCTAAATTGTATTCAATACATGATGCAACACAAGTTCCTGAATGTTCAACATTAATATCTTCAGGATTTCCACCTGCAACAGAGGCTGCTTGTGACTGGTATTGAGCAGGAATATTTCCAAATTGCTGAGTAATAATATGTGGATCAGAAATTGTATCTATTGTATTTTTCAAAATTGTTGCACTGTCTAAACCTTGCGCTCTTTTGTTTTTAGCAATTTTATATAGATTATCCAATGTTGTTGATTTATCATTTGAATCTGCATTTAATAAAGTTCCATTTTTCAACATTATATTAAGTTGCTTACGAGTACTTTTGTCAACCATTCCAACCAACTCGTTGTATTTAGTTTTTTCATCATTAGAAACAAGTTCTGTTCTAAACTTTGCAGAAGTCAAAGCACTATTATAAGGGACTTGCGTCATTTGCGGATGATTAGCCTTAAATGCAGGAGCAGATTTTGCCACAATCGGATTTGTAACATTTGCTACACGCACAGACTTAACTGTGTTATAATTATTATATTGAGTATTATCAATATTTAATGAGTACACAATTCCACTCCACTACTACAATTATATAAAAAAGAAAAACAAAAATAAATTGCTATATTTGCAAAAATTATATTAACAAACGTTACAATCAGGGATATAAATTTGAAAATCAAACAACTTACAAAAGAACAATTAACAATCTCAATAGACAGACTAACAAGATTTAAAGAAACCGAAACCAAATACCTAAGAGTATTTAAGGATATTATTACAAATAATCTGATTGAACCCAAAATTAAAAAGCATGAACTAGATGAAATGGATTATGAAAACCTAAAAAACATAGCCGAAAACATTATTAATTCATCAGTTCCCAATGAACCAAACGATTTTCAAATAAACCAAAATTTATATGAATACGAAAATTCTGTTTTTAATCTCAACGAAAACTGCCAAAAACTTGTAAAAAATAAAATTAATTACAAAGCTATAATCAAAATTCTACCTGAGAATATTCCTAACAACTTAAAGTGGTTAAAAAATTATTACGCAGATAAAAATTCTAAAAACAATTTAGGCTATCCTGTTCACAAGATAGTTTTGTGTGAGGGAATTACAGAAGAAATTCTTCTTCCTGTTTTTTCAAAACTTTGCAATTTTGATTTTAATGAGCATGGAATACAAGTTATCTCTGCCGGAGGAAAAAATCAGGTTGTAAAATATTTTTATAACTTTGCTGAATGCTTAAAAATTCCAATATTTGTTCTTTTGGATAATGATGCAAAAATCAATCTTGAAGAAATCAAACCAAGACTTCGCAATATAGATAAAATTCATCTTTTAAAAAGCGGAGAATTTGAGGATATGCTTCCAAATTCCTTAATTGCACGCACTTTAAATTACGCAACTCAAAACATATCACTTGCAACTATTGAGGGATTAGAGGAAAGTACTTCCAAAGTGGAATTTTTGGAAGAATTTTTTAAACACAGAGGCTTGCATGAATTTAAAAAAGCAGAATTTGCAACACTCGTAAAAGCTAATGTCAAAGATAAAAATGATATTTCCGTAGAAATTAAGGAAATCATAAGCGAAATAAAAGGGACATATAGTCCCTTGAAAAATGGAGTTTAAAATATGTTTATAAGTTTAGTTACCAACTAATCTCAAAGCCTCTTGCAACAATTCTTTTTGAGATGAAATCAATTTGTTTGAAACATCCATTTGAACTTTTGCCATTTGATAATACGAAATATTTGCTTTGAAATCTGCGTTTGACATTTCCAATAAACCTGAACGAATTTCACCAACACCAATTAACGGCTTACCGGATTCTTCTGTTTCCAAAAACTGTCCTTCTTTAAACTCATACAAAGCCGCAGAGTTATTGAAATTCCTTGTTGTAATTCTATACAATGGAACTGAACGTTTACCATTATCGGCTTTTCCGTATATTGTTCCATCATTTTTTATTTCATAATCATCATATTTACCTAAATATTTTCCATTATTAGGATCAATCCACATTTTAATATTTGTTGTTGGAATATCTAAAGCTCCGCCTTTCATTGCTGTTTCTTGATAAAGATCTGAAGTTATAGATTTTGTACCTTGCATAATTTCACCTTTATCATTCAATATATACCCTTGAACAGTATTACCGCTTCTATCTCGATAAACACCTTCTTTATCAAATGTAAATTCGCCCAATCTCGTATAAATACTTTTTCCTTCAGAATTTTTTACTAAGAAAAAGCCTTTACCTTCCAAGAACACGTTTTCTTTAGAAGTACCCGGAGTTGATTTACCTTGATCCATTTTTTTATTATAATCGTCGGAGATAGCACCTCCAAGAAATGTTTTAAAATTAACCTGTTGTTCTCTAAAACCCGGAGTATAAACGTTTGTCATGTTGTGAGCAATAACGTCCATCCAGTTCGTAGTAGACTTTTGCGTATTTAATGCCGTTACAAATGAATCATTCATTACTGTTTCTCCTTATTTTGGCGTTTTTGCTGCTGTTGCTGACGCGAATTACTATAACTTAATTGAGTATATGACAAATCTTGTTCATCAAATCTTTGTCTTAAAGATGCAATATTATTTCTCAAATATTGTTCAACCGCCTTATCTCCAGGAATAAAGTTTGCAGCCAAACTACCGTCTTTATTTACCTTTATAATGACAGAAACATCTTTGTCAAAATCTATTCTGAAAGGTTGATTTGTTTTCATAGATTCTGCTAATTTATCCATCAACACTGATGAAACTTGGACATTTTTCTGAATATTTTGCGCACCTTCTGCTATTTGATCACTAATATTAGCTGCTATACTTTGCATTGACATATCTGTGTTTTGAACAAGATTTGCAAAGAAATTAGCATCTGAATCAGACATATTTATAACATCATAATCAACTGTCGTTGCAGAATTTACAGTATTCATTAAATCTTTCGTATTCAACAAATCCTGAATATTTTGAGATAACAGAGATTGCCCTTCATTATGATATTTAAAATCAGTGAAATTTACTCTACCCGAATAAACATCAGAAGGGACAATATCATCAGGCTCTTTCATTTCTTGAGATAATTTATTTGCCTCTTTTGTTGCATCTTTTTCAGTTTTTTTATCGTTAGAAATTTTTTTATCATCTTTCGACGAATTTTTTGTTTCTTCCGTTTTTGAGGCAGTTTTCATTTCATCTTCAAAAGATTTATCCGACTTTGAACTACTGCTTGTCTTTGATTGAGTTTGTGTTGAATTTACATCTGACGTACTTGCTGTAGCCGTTGCGGAAGATGTACTTACATTCATTTTTAACTACCTCCATCTATTTGTTCTAACTGTTTTAAAATTGCGGCTTCTTCTTCTGCCTTTTCTTGGCTTTGTCTAAAATACCTTGTTACGCCTAGTTCCGAATATTGTTTTAATTCTGCGGCTTTCTCTTCTGCAATATAGGCTTCACGGTTCTTCTCCTTGTGTTTTTCCAGAACCTTTACACCTTGTTCCAGTTTTACAAGTTTAACTTTTTCTTCGTCAAGTTTGTTTTGCAGCTCTACACGAATTGCCTCTAATTGTTCTGCCTTATCCCACAAATGTAATAAGTAATTATCATACGTTTCGTACATCATAGGGTTAGCAATTCGCATATTTTGTTTTGTTGTTTGAATTTCTTGCTCGTTTCTTCGAATATTTTCTTCGGCTTGATAAACTGCTTGTTGAGCTTTTTGCACTACCGTAAGTTGTTCTTCTTTTTTGCGAACTCTGAAATCCAGAACTTTCTGCAATCTGTACCTAAAAGGCATTTTATACCACTCTTTTAGATTATTATGACCGATTTTTTTGCCTTAATAATCATCTATATGAATGATTTAATTATTTTATGCAAAAAGTCAATCTAAAATCGTAACCCCTGTACCAGTTCCACGATTTCTATTTGAATAATAATATCCCCTATTAGTCTGCACACCAACTTCTTCGCCATTGCCTGTCATAGCACGTTCTGCTTCAAAATAATCCATATAAGCAGGATCCATAGCAGGAGTTATTCCTGTAGGCATACCGGCAAATTGATTTTTAAAATTACCTAACAATGTATTTCGCCATCCGCCACCACTCATGCCTGTAAAAACCGGAGGTCTGTAATTACTTTGGCTAGAATAATTTTGAACGTTCGGATTAAAAGTTTTATAATTCCTTGCGGCGAGTTTTAAAGTTTCAAATCGTTGAGCTAACTCTCCTTCTTGAGATGCTCCAAACAATCTCTGCTCTAATCTTTCTATTCTGTTTTTTGCATTATCATATTCATAAGTTTGCAACAAAAGTTGATTTTCTAATTTTTCTATACCTGAAAACTGACTTGCAACCAATTTTTCATTATTATCAATTGAACTTTTTCTATTCACCTTAGTTCTATAAATAACCGGTTGTCCGTAGTATCCGCCATAAGGTTGTATATATTGAACATTCGGCTGATTGTTATAATAACTCCTGCCATAAGGGTTGTAAGAATTGTTATAGTACGGTCGCTGGTAATAATTGTTGTAATACGGCCTTGAATGGTAACAATTTCCACTCATGTATCTAACATTTGGAGGATAATAATAACCGTTATTATAGTTATTATAACCACCAAAAACGTTAGACAAAATTCCTGCTTGTGCAAAGTTCGCAGTAAATATCAATACCCCTGTCAACAATATAAGTTTTTTCATTTCAAACCTCACCTCTTTATAACGATAAATCAACCATTAAAATTTCTCATTCTCCTTAATAACTACCTAAATAGATAATTTATGTTAACTCTTTGCGAAAAAATCAAAAACATGTTACAAATAGTTATTATGAAAAAAACTGTGATAGCGTATTTACACACCCACTGGGATAGGGAATGGTATAGAGAATTTGAAGTTTTTAGACTTCGTTTGTTGAGAGTTTTTGACAATGTATTAAATTTACTTGAAACAAATAAAATTCCGTCATTTTATTTTGACGGACAAGTTAGTGCATTATTGGATTATCTCGAAATAAGACCAGAAAAAGAGAAAATTGTCAGAAAATTTATAAAAGAAAAAAGACTTTTCATAGGTCCTTGTTATACTCTTGTTGATGAATTTTTAACCGACAAAACCACTTTTGAAAAAAACTTAGAAATCGGTTTAAAAATATCAACAGATTTCGGTTGTACGGACTTTATAGGTTATCTTGCAGATACATTCGGTCACAGTCAAAACATTCCAAAAATATTTCAAAAATTCGGAATTGACAAATGCGTTGTTTGGAGAGGTTGCGGAGATATTCCATCAGAATTTAAGTTTAACGGAATTGATACAGTTAACTTAATTCGGGGCTATTTTATGGACATATTTTCTGCACCAATGACTATTGAGCAAAAATCGGAATGGCTAAAAGACAACTTAGACAAAATTGCAGAAAAATCTGGAGATTATCTTCTGCTTCCAATAGGAGCAGATCATTTGGGAGTTGAACCAGATATTGCAGAACAAATTGAACAAGTTAACACATTATTAAATGATTATGAGATAAAATTATCAAATCCATTTGAATATTTTAAACTTGTAAAAAACAATTTTTCTCAATATGAATGGAACAATGAATTACGAGATAATAGCAAGACTTTCATCCTTCAAGGCTCATATTCTGCAAGAACAAAATTGAAACAATACAATACAAAATGCACCTATTTATTAGAACAAGCTAACAAATTACAGCAAAAATACGGAAGTGAATATAATTCTGTAATTGAATACGCTTACAAATTATTATTAAAAAATCAAGCCCACGACGGAATTTGTGGATGTTCTACCGATTTAGTACATAGAGAAAATATTACTCGCTATGAAAAAATTATCCAAATAACAAATACTATTATTGAAGAATTGAGGTTGAAACATAAGTTTAAAACTCCAATTATGCAAAGCAAGGAACTAATTCCTGAATACAAAATAATTTCGAAACATTTTGGGGTTGAAAATTCATTATTGTATAACACGCAAAAAATACCCGTAACAGAAGATTTTACAGACATTTACACTCTTAAATATTTTCCAGCAACAAAAACAGACTTAAAATTGGAAGTCAGAAACGGACAAATTTTCTTATCAAATAATAATGGCAAACGAATTCAGATTGAATTTGTAAGGTTTAAAGACGAAGGCGATACATATAATTTTGGAGCAGTTGAAAATGATTTTGGGGAAACTGCCGAGATTTATTCTTTCAAAAATAATATTATAAAAACAAGCTTCTTTGACGTACAAGTTGAATTTGGCAAGACAATCAACTTTAAAATTGAATGGGAGAACAAACTAAAAAATCATTTGTGGCAAGTTAAATTCAATATGAAAAGCCCTATTACAGAAACATATTCAGAAGATATGAATACTGTTATTAAAAGGGAGTTTAATCCTGATTATGATATGCGCAAAAATCTACCTAAAGAAAGAGGAATTGAAGTTAAGACCAATTTTGCTCCAATGCAAAGATATGTTGGAACGCAAGGATTTGGAGTTGTTACACAAGGTTTGACAGAATATGAGATAAAAGGGAAATCATTATTGGTTACACTTTTGCGCAGCGTTGGAGTGATTTCTAATCCGAATAATCCATCCCGTTCAACTCCGGCAGGTCCACCGATTGAAGTACCGGAAGCACAACAACTGGGATATAATTGTGCAGAATTTTCAGTTGCTTTTTTTGAAGAAGAAAATTATCAGGAATATATTGAAACTATTTTTCCTGAAATGGGTTAAGACAATGCGAGCAAATGCTAAACAATCCAGTTCATTTTTCAATTCATGTTTTAACCCTCTCCCGCAGTAGTAACGTTCGCTTTAGCTCACGAACAACTACGACCTCAGCACAAAGTACAGACAGGGTCACACACATCGCCTCAGCTCTGCGGTTCCCTTTGTCTCACAAAGAGAGAGGTGAAACAATATTGTTCCAAAGGACTGGTCAAGCGGCACATTTTAGACTAATAATACTTAAAGAAATACGAGTATTGCCGTAAAGGGGGAAGCCGACTTCGTCGTACGGGCTTGCGTTAACAAAACACAAATATCTCCAAAAGCGGTATTTAGAACATTAAAAAAGTTTTACTAATTTTTAGCAAAAGCGCCAACACAAACATTGTCCCAAAATGGGGAAGCCGACTTCGTCGGCAAAAAAAAAACCCTATCTGAAAGATAGAGTTTGGAATTCTGTTAGTAATTCCTCGTGTGTGTAGAAGGTTAGTGTGTAGTAGGTAGTGTAAATATATATCTCGTGTTTATTTTAATCTCTTTTGTCTGGTAGCTTTCGCTTACATATTAATAAAGTATTTTTGTTATATATAATTGCTATATATCTTTTATTTCTTTACATTTGTTTACAAAGTTCTGTAAAGGCAATATTCATAAGAACTTGAGATTGAAAGCATGGTTAAAAATTCAATCAAAACAAGTTTTTTATTAAATTAAATTCCCTGTACTCCCTTTGTAATATTTATATTCCCAATTTTTTATAAAATTAACACTATTTTTAGAAAAACATTCACAATTTTTAAAATGTTCGTTTTTTGCGTCTTTACTTAATCTTAATATAAAAAGTATTGACCTTTTTTGAAAAAAGTATTCTAATTAAAAAGTAATTTATTTAAAGATAACAGTGAGAGGAAAGAGGTCTGTATGAAAGAATTTATGCACACTAGATTAGACAACAAACAATTTACGGAAGACGATATTAAGGGATTTATTAAAGACTACAATATCAAATTTATCAAACTTCAATTCGTTGACATTAATGGGCATGTAAAAAATATGACTATTCCTTCACAGCATATTGAAAAAGCTTTAAATAACGAAATTATGCTTGATGGTTCTTCTATCAAAGGATTTAGAAGTATTGAAACATCTGATATGTTTTTCCATCCTGACAAAAACTCATTCCAGATTTTACCTTGGAGAGGAAAAGATGGTGCAAATTCTGCAAGATTAATTTGTGACATTTACAACGCAGATGGAACACCATTTGAAGGTTGCCCTAGATGTAACTTAAAAAGAGTTATGAAAGAAGCTGAAAAGATGGGATTTTCAATGAATGTTGGACCAGAGGCAGAATTTTTCTTATTCTCAAAAGATAAAGATGGTAATGTTACAACCTCTACTCAAGATAGAGCCGGATATTATGACGTTGGACCGGAAGATTTGGGAGAAGATGTAAGATCTGATATCGTTTTGACACTTCAAGAAATGGGATTTGACATTGAAGCATCTCACCATGAAGTGGCTGACGGACAACACGAAGTTGATTTCAGATATGCTGATATTTTGACTGCAGCTGATAACGTTGCAACATTCAAGGTTGCGGTAAAAGCAATTGCGGCAAGACATAATTTGCATGCTACATTTATGCCAAAGCCGATTTTTGGAATAAACGGTTCCGGTATGCACTGTAACGTTTCATTGTTCAAGGATGGTAAAAACGCATTTTTTGACGAAAAAGCGGAATATCAGTTGTCAGATGTTGCAAAATTTTCTATCGGCGGAATGTTGAAACACGTAAAAAGTATTACTGCCGTTTTAAACCCTACTGTAAACAGTTTCAAACGTCTAGTTCCTGGTTATGAAGCTCCTGTATATTTAGCTTGGTCATTGGCTAACAGAAGTGCTTTATTGAGAGTTCCGGCAAAAAGAGGAAGTTCTACTCGTGTAGAATTAAGATCTCCAGATCCTGCTTGCAACCCATATTTAGCATTCGCAGTAATTTTGGAAGCTTGTCTTGATGGTGTAAGAAACAAAATTGAGCCACCTGCTCCTGTAGAAAGCAACATTTACAAACTCACAACCAAAGAACGTAAAAAACAAAGAATTGATTCATTGCCGGGAAGCTTGGCTGATGCAATTGATTTGTTTGACAAGTCACTTGTTTCGAGAGCAGCACTCGGAGATCACATCTTTAAAGAATTTTTATCTGCGAAGAAAAAAGAATGGGATTCTTTCAGAACATACGTTTCTCAATGGGAAATCGACAAATATTTGGAAAGATACTAAAAATATTACAAAAAGGCTCTTTTATAAGAGCCTTTTTATTGATAATAAATTGCATTATGTATAAATTTTTTGTATAATTAAAAAATGAGCAGCTTACAAAAATACTATAAACAATCCGCTACGTATAAAATTTTTACCGGAATTTTTTCAGAACTAAGCAGTTTTTTGGAAACTCTTGGGAAAATCACTATGAATGGAGTTGCTACCGCCAAATTTATCATCAAAGGAGATTTTAATTTCAACGAAATTTCAGAACAATGCTATAGATTTGGAATTACATCGCTACCAATTACTCTTTCAATTGTTGGAATGACATCAATCATTGTTGCATCTCAAGTTGCTTTAGAGATGGTTAAACAAGGAGGAAGTAATTTCGTCGGACTTTTAATGACAATGCTTATTGTGCGAGAAGTCGGGGGAATTATGTCTGGCTTTGCCATTATCTCAATGATTGGTTCATCTCTTGCTTCAGAACTTGCAACAATGCGAGTTACAGAACAAATTGATGCAATTGAGGTTTTGAAAGTCAGCCCAATAAAATACCTTTTTGTCCCGAGGGTAATTGCAGGACTCGTTATGATGCCACCGGTTGTAGTAATTGCCTCTGTTGTTGGCGTAATTGCAGGAGCAGTCACTGCTCATTTAACATCCGGATTAGGTTATAGAGCATTTTTTGATTCAGCATGGCTTGGAATTTATATGAAAGATTTAGGCGTTTGCTTATTAAAAGCTTTATTTTTCGGCGGAACAATTTCTCTAATAAGTTGTTCGTGCGGTTACCACGCAAAAGGTGGAGCAAAAGGTGTGGGAGAGGCAACAAACAAAGCAGTTGTTTGGTCTTTCGTTGCAATTGTAATCTGGGATATGATTTTTGCTATAGCATTTTTCTTTTAAAGAGGTAAAATAAAAACTATGAGTATTGAAGTTAAAAATTTAATAAAAACATTCGATGAAAGACGTGTTATAGACAATATTTCATTCAAAGTTGAAGATGGAGAAACTCTAGCAGTTGTTGGCTTTTCAGGTTCTGGAAAAAGTACTATTTTAAAACTTATCTGCGGTCTTTTAAAACAAGATAGCGGCGAAATTATCACCTCAAAAGGCGATATTGCAATGGTTTTTCAATATTCAGCACTATTTGATTCTCTGACAGTTGCCGATAATATTGCCTTTGCACTACACGAACGAAAAGATTTGAGGAACAAATATTCAGAAAAAGAAATTCGAAATATTGTTTCTGAAAAGTTGGAATTGGTTGGACTTAAAGGTATTGAAGGGCAATATCCATCAGAACTTTCTGGTGGAATGCAAAAACGTGTAAGTTTTGCCCGAGCTATTGTTACCGCCCCAAATACAATTCTTTATGATGAACCAACAGCCGGATTAGATCCGATTTCTTCAACATTGATAGAAGATTATATTGTTAGACTGAAAGAAGAAACACATGCAGCATCAATCGTAGTAACTCACCAAATGTCAACAATTCAAAGAACCGCAAACAAAGTTATAATGCTTTATGACGGTAAAATAGTTTATGCAGGAACTCCCGAAGATATGTTAAAACAAAATACTCCTTATACAAAACAGTTTGTTACAGCATCTTTGGAAGGTCCGATGCAAATGATAGCAGAAAATTAAAAAGGATAAGAATATGGATATAGAAAGATTATTTAATGAAGAAGTAATGTCACTAGACACTTACATTATGTTCAAATTAAAAGAACAGACTGCAAAATTAAAAGACGAATTAACTGCAAGAAACAGAGCGCCAATTTCATTATCTATGGGCGCACCAACTGCAAACCCGCCAAAAGCACTAATTGACAGACTAAAAGAAATTTTGGATGAAGATGGAATTCACATGTATTCAACACCAAAAGGCGAACCTTATTTAAGAAAAGCAATTGCAACAAGAATGAAAAATCGTTTTGGAGTTGAATTAGATCCCGAAACAGAAATCTTCTCACTTGTTGGTTCAAAAGAAGGAATTGCGAACTTGGTTCGTTTTATCACAACTCCAAAACACGAAGAATTTGAAAAAGACGTAATCATGGTACCTGATCCTTGCTACGCATCATATTTGCAATTTGTAAAATGCTCTGGGGCTAAAGCTTATCCTATGCCTTTGACAAAAGAAAACGATTTTAAACCTGATGTAGAAGCTATTTATAATCAAATCATCAAAGATGGCTACAAAGCAGAAAATATCAAAGCTTTATTTATAAACTTCCCTAACAACCCAATGGGAATTTCTACAACTAAAGAATATGTTCAATCCGTAATCAATTTCTGTAAAAAACACGACATTTTGTTGGCATCAGATGCTGCTTATGCTGATATTTACTTTGCAGAAGATGAAAAACCTTTCAGTATTTTTGAACTTGAAGGTGCTAAAGACATCGGTATTGAATTTTACAGTTTTTCAAAACCTTATGCCGTTACCGGTTGGCGTCTAGGTTGGGTTTGTGGAAACAAAGACGTTATTCAAAGATTTGGAAAAGGCAAATCAACTCTTGACAACGGTATCTTTAAAGCATTGCAAAAAGCTTGCGCAGAAATTCTAAATTCCGAAGAAGGTGACAAATATATTGAAGAAGGCAATAAAGGTTATGCACGCAAACAAGCTATTATGGTAAAAGGTTTTAAAGAATTGGGTTGGAATATTGACGAAAAAACTGTTCCGCATACAACATTCTACTTGTGGCTACCGATTCCAAAAAAATATACTTCAGCATTCAAATTCTGCGAAGATGTATTGAAAAAGTCCGGTGTTGTACTGGTTCCGGGAAATGCTTTCGGAGATCACGGAGAAGGTTTCTTTAGATTATCTTACGTATGTTCAGACGAACAATTACAAGAGGTTATCGATAGATTTAAAGCCGACGGTTTTACTTTTGAATAAACTCTATAAATTATTACAAACCAAAAGAGCTGGAATAAAAAACCAGCTCTTTTAGTTTAACATTACCACGGATAATCGCTTTTCATCTCCCATCCATCACGCATAATCTTAGCGGCACAAGAATATCCGTTTGAATTTCTTCGTTTACAATTCGTATTGATTACATCTTCAGGTTGGTCATACTCTCTAGGGAAAATTCCTTTATCTGTTATTACAAATATAAACAAATCTTTTCCCGTCATATTAGGCGGTTTTGCACCATTTATATCAATAAAAATTCTTGCATCGTCAGTATCCATAGACATATTGTACAAAAAACCGTCACTTGTCATAAATGGAATTCGCTTTCCACTATCAACAACTTTCCAATCATTAAGCCTGCCACTCAACATATACCATGGCTTATTGCTTTCATAACCACATTCTTGATATGTTTTACAAACTTTTATTGATTTAAAATAAGGTAGCCAAAATTTTTCTAAATACGCATTTGCATCCCTACCCTTATCCCAATATTGAAATTCTCCGTTGTCAAGTTCTGACATTTTTAGGGCTTGTGCGACCATTGTATAAGATTTTTTCAACTTAGAAACAGCCTCTTGTTTTTTGTAACTTGCAACTAAAGCCGGCATGGTTAGAGCCGCAACAACACCGATAATACCAAGAGTAATCAGAACCTCTGCCAACGTAAATCCTTTAAATAACTTCCAATATACTTCTCCTTAAATAATTTCCTAATCTCTCATAAACAAGAATTTTAACTATATAATTTTATTATAACATATTTTTTTAGTTA
The DNA here is from genome assembly GCA_001765415.1 of Candidatus Melainabacteria bacterium MEL.A1. Taxonomy (GTDB): domain Bacteria; phylum Cyanobacteriota; class Vampirovibrionia; order Gastranaerophilales; family Gastranaerophilaceae; genus Stercorousia. The sequence continues at coordinate 14,005 of CP017245.1, read as the reverse complement.
TTCAAGTGTCCATAAATAATCTGTTAACTCTTTTGTTGAATAAACTTCTTTAATAACAAAGAACTTTTTCCCTGTTTTCTCTTTTACATAAGACAATGTCTTACCATCCAAAAAGGTTTCAGAATAAGGTTTTAGCATAACTGATGGAATTATAACCAAATCAACGTCAATATCTTTAACCGTTCTAATCAAATCATCTGTCGTAATTAACCCAGAAACCGTAATATCTTTTCCCCAATAATTTGATTTCACAGGATTTACAGACACTCTCAAATTTTTTATTTTATTCAATTTTTTGGCAATTCTTTCAATTGCATAAACTGCTGCAACTCCAGTTGCAAAAGAAATTTTTAAAGGTTTTTCAATAGCTTTCGGTAATTCTCGAGATTTAAAATCTTCTAAAAGCATTCTTAAAGAGCCAACTCCATCATCCAACTGATTAAAGTTTCCGTAATATTTAGCCGGCGGAATATCCCTTTCAGCAAGTAAAAAGAATTCATCCGAGCAACAAACCCTTTTAAATTTAGAAGCAATATCCAAAACTTGCTCCGCACATTTTTTATCAACCTGTTTAAGACTTTCTTCTCTAAACTGCGTTATCCCAACAGGAACAATCGCAACAGACAGAACTGTATTTTTCAATTTCGCCAAATCTGTCAATGTTCGCTCTAATTCTTTTCCATCATTAATTCCGGGACAAAGAACTATTTGCGCATGAAAAGGAATTTTATTTTTTCTAAACCACTGCAAGTTGTCCAAAGCCTTACCTGCATTAGGATTTCTTAACATTTTCACCCTCAAATCAGGATTTGTAGTATGAACCGAAACATAAAACGGCCCTAAACGCATTCTTTTAATTCTATCTCTATCTTTGTCTGTAAGGTTAGTCAAAGTTATATAAGTTCCCTGCAAATAGGACAACCTATAATCATCATCTTTTACATATAAAGTATCACGCAAACCTTTTGGTTGTTGATCAACAAAACAGAAAATACAATGATTTAAACAAGGTTTTATTCTGTCAAAAACAGCACTTTCAAAGACAATCCCCAAATCCTCATCATAATCCTTTTCCAATTCAATAACTTCAACTTCACCATTTATTTTTTTTATTTCAATTGTCAACAAATCAGATTTGCACAAAAAGTTATAATCAATCATATCAAGCATTTTGCTATCATCAATTGATACAACCTCATCTCCAGCTTGAATTTCCAATTCCTCAGCAATAGAACCTTTTACAACCGAACTAACTATTGCGGGCATTGTCTTTCTCCAAACCTTCTATAATATTAATCAAATTTGAAAACTCACACATCGCATTATCTACAACGACTTTTTGATAAAAACTTATATGATTATACTCGTCATCTAAAACATTTTGGCAAAATGTTTTAAACTGCATAGCTCTCGATTTTACAGAGAAAAATAACCTTGTTCGTTCTTCTGAATTTAGACAATCTGCACAACATAATTTTGCTCTTGCATTTGACAAAAATTGTAATGGATTATCACTCAAATCTTCTAATATCAAGCGTTTCAATTCAGAAATTCCACTCTTTGAAATTTCATAATAAACAGACAATTTCCCTCCATCGGACATCATTTTGCGAGAAGTCAAGCACTCTTTTTCTTCCAAACGACGAAGAGCTGGTTTCAAAGCGCCAAAACTAGGTTTTGTAAACGGAGCAAAGTTTTCAATTATTCTTTTTTGCACCGAATACATTGTCAAATCTCGTTTTAGCAGAACATATAAAATTAAGAGTTCAATCATACACTAAGAATAGCATAAATTGAACTCTTTAGTCAATTTGTTTACTCATCGACAGAGTATTAAAAAATCGCCTTTATCAGGCGATTTTTAATATATAAAATCTGGCAAATTTAATATATTTGCTTTGCTTGTCCTATGAAAGAGCCATTAATGCTTTTACAGAACGAGCGTTATCTCTTACTTCTTCATCAGAATGATTTTCAACTGTATCTTCCAAAATTCTGATAGCTTCAGCTTTGTCGTTCAATGATAACAATTCGTTAATTGTACTCATTGCAACAACTGTTGACATATCATTGATACCTTTCCCTTTGTTAGAAATTACAATATTCAATGAATCATGCATATTTTTCTTAACCAATGCACGAGAAGTCATTTCTCTGATTGCATCAATTTTAGAATTTGTTCCAACATCTTCCAAAATTGAAATAGTTTCAGGGTTTTCGTTTCTTCCTAAACCCTCAATTATATTTGTCACATCTCTTACGATTTTTTTATCTACCATTTATATTCCTCCTCTATACAGCTGCTTCCCACGCTGCAACGCTATCAGACATCATTTGTCTAGCCATTGTCATATCTTCCATTTTTGCAACTGATCTTGCAGATGTCTTAGATGAGATTAAATCCGTTACGGATGTCCCCAAAACTTCTTTTGTTGAATTGTACATAGAAATAACTTTTTCTTTTGCAGGTGTAAATGAAATTTCTACACTATTCAATTTATTCCAACCATTTACAACATTTTCTTTAATTCTATTTCCAAATTCAACAACTGAATTAATCATGTGTTGGAACTTTTCGCCAATACCAGAAATAGAGCCAACTAAAGCACTAGCTTTCAATTTGCCTGTGAAATTTGGGGTATTGTTCACTTTTTTGTTTGATGATTCAAACACGTCAGCAGTCAAAACATTTCCTTTGAAAGAAGATGCTGCAAACGGATTTGATGAATTTCTCTGTGTTACTGATTCGTGTTTACTAGTGTTAAAAATTCTTTCACGAATAGATGATACTGATAAATTTGCCATGCTAAATATCCTTTCGTATAATATCGACATTATAAGAATATCATCAGGCATAAATTTATTGCTCAACCTTTTGGAGGATTATTGTTTGAATTTCTTATACTTTAGTTGTAAAATTTAGCAAAAGGGATAGGTGAATATGTACAAAAACTTAGAAAAATTAATAGAAACAGTTAGAATATTACGTTCAGAACACGGCTGTGAGTGGGATAGAGCGCAAACACATTACTCTTTAAAATCGAACATGCTAGAAGAAGCCTATGAGGCAGTCGATGCAATTGACGCAGGCGATCTTGCAAACCTTAGAGAGGAATTGGGGGATGTTCTTTTGCAAGTACTTTTACATTCCCAAATCGCTGATGATAACGGAGAGTTTAATCTTGATGATGTAGCAAAAGAATTAAACAATAAACTTATACACCGCCACCCGCATGTTTTTGGGAACACCAAAGTTTCTTCAACACAAGATATAATTGATAATTGGGATAAATTAAAAAAAGAAGAAAAAACAGATAGAAAATCTGCAATGGATGGGATTTCTAAATCTCAAGCAGCATTAATGAGTGCGCAAAAAATCAGTAAACGAGCAGTAAAACAAGGTTTTGAATGGCCGAATGAAAATTCTCTATATGAATGTATTCAGTCAGAAATAACAGAATTTAAAGAGGCAGAAACGGAAAAAGATCAATCGCACATGGAAGAAGAATTGGGTGATATACTTTTTGCAATAGTAAATCTCGCTCGCTGGAACAAAATTGATGCAGAACAAGCACTATTAAAAGCAAATAAAAAATTTATGAAAAGATTTAGAAAAATGGAAGAATTGGCTCAAAAACCTCTTTCTGAGTACAACTTTGAAGAATACGACCAACTTTGGAAACAAGCCAAAAAAGCATTAGATAAATAATCACACCACGCAATGATTTTCGGAGTTTATTAACAAATGTAAACAACTATAACATCAAAAAAGCAATTCCTACATAAAAAAATCCTTTATATAAATATACAGGAAAGAGGATAAGATTTTATGAAAGAACAGGAATTAAATACATTGATGTCAGTAGTTTCAGACCCTATTAAAAATGTTTATAAGATTGAATCAAGAAAAGATTTGGAAGAAATCCAAAGAATTATTAGAATTTTTAATATTTCTGAAAACCAACACAACAAACACACAATGTTATCTATCAAAAATCTTGCAACACTTAGACTTGTACTAAGCAACAACTAAAACTCGCCCATAAACCATAAATAAAAATAAACAAAACTAAAAAGCCCCGACACCAGAAAAACCGAACGGAGCTTTTTTAGTTATTATAAATATTTTTTGATTAATAATTCATTTGCCAGTTATCATTTAAGATTTTTCCAAAACAACCGCCAAAATAAGTATTATCTGCAATACAGGTATTTTGAAAAGCATTTTCTCTTTGTTCTTGAGTTAATGGTAATGGAAGCTCATAACCGCTTGTATCAATATTTCCATTTACATCAATCGTCATATCAAACATATCTCTACCCAATATGTTTGGTCCTTTAGGTCCATTTATATCTGTTACTAAAGAAATAAAAAGATTATCACAACCAACATAATATTATAACATCAATTTCCCTACGGGATAGCACCCACCTAACCTCCCTCTTCAGGGAGGAAAACAATTTCCTTGCTATGGTCTTTTCACGTTTCACTTTTCACTTAATGCTGCAGATTTTGATACAGACTTTGCATCTTGTTATCTACCCAACAAACAACTTCAAAAGCGCAGAGCCAAAGAGAATTACTCCAACAACTATAGCAACAACAGAAGCAAACATCACCGCTCCTGCTGAAATATCCTTAGCCATACCGACCAATCTTGAATATCGGTTATGAAAAACGGCATCTAAAGAGTATTCTATCGCCGAATTAAACATTTCAGAAACAATTACAAACGCAATCGTCAAAAGCAAAATGCACATTCTCTCAGCACTAAAATTCAATACAAATGCTAACGCCAAAACTGCCATCGCAATACAAAAATGAACTCTTATATTTACTTCAGATTTAATTACAAGACGCATTCCCTTTCGTGCGTTTTTGAACGTATTTGAAAATCCTTGTTGCTTAAATTTTGTCATACCCTAAATTCCTTAATGCTTTATTTTGTAAATCTATAACAAAATTATAATCTTCCATCGTCTGATGGTCAAATCCCAACAAATGCAAAATACCATGACTAATCAAGAAAACAAGTTCATATTCCCTTGAAATATTCTTATTTTCAGCCTCTGACATAACTTTATCCAAAGCTATTATAACTTCTCCGAGATTAATCTCATCATCAAATATAAACTTTTCTTCGCTATCTGCAAAAATAGCAAATGTTATAATATCTGCTACATAATCTTTATCACGATATTCTTTATTAATCTGATGAGTTTTTGCACCATTACAAAATAAAAAATCAAAAGATATAGTTTTGTACTCAAATCCTGCTAAACAACTGATTTCATAAACCTCCGGAATTGATAAATAAAAATCCAAAATATTTTTTGCAGCATCAATAAAATATTTTTCATCAATATCCCAATTGTCAAAAATATTTTCGCTAAAAATATTTTTTCCAACTTTTGATGACTCGTATTTCAAATTTTTGTCATTATGGGTTGTCATGCTTATCCTCTTTTGAAGTATTAACGTCTTTAGTAGAAACATTATCACCTTCAAGTTGTTTAATTTTATTTTCTAAATCTTCATCAATCAATTTTGCAGGCATATTTATTTTATCTTTTTGAAATTCTGCCGCAACATTTTCTTGATATTTAATTCTGTTATGTTGCATCCCTCTTAAAATTCGAGAGAATGTAGCCGCAATAGTTTTGATGTCTTTTAAAGTCAATGGACTATCCGACAATTGACCGTCGTTCAAACGTTCAACAATAATTTTATTAATCATATTTTCAATTTCTTCCGGTGTCGGATTTTTCAATGAACGAACCGCTGATTCAACCGCATCAGCTATCATCAAAATTGCGGTTTCTTTAGTATTAGGTTTAGGACCAGGATAACGGAATTGTTCCTCCTTAACGTTTTCCACACCTTCTTCTTGAACAGCTTGATTATAAAAATAACTTGCCAAACCTTCACCGTGATGCTGAATAATAAAATTTTGAACTACTTGTGGTAAACGGTATTCCTTAGCAATCTCAATACCGTCTTTCGGGTGAGCAGTAATAATCATTTTACTAATTCTGGGAGTGAATTTATTATGCGGATTTTCGATTAAGAAATACGATTGATTTTCTACAAAAAACAACGGGCGTTTTAACTTTCCAATATCATGATACAACGCACCAACTCTAGCCAAAATCGGATCTGCTCCAATTGCTTCTGCAGCAGCTTCACACAAATTTGAAACCATCAAACTGTGATGATAAGTACCAGGAGCATCCATTTGAAGTCTTTTCAATAATTTTTGGTTATGATCGCCAAGTTCTGCCAAACCATAAGGAGTAATTATTTTGAACATGCTTTCCAACAATGGCATTAAACCTGATGCAATAATTGCACTGAAAATACCATTTAATAAAATGAAAGAACAATTTTTAATAAGCAAAACGTTATCAACTTCAATCAAACATTTTTCTAAAATATAAATACTGAAAACAATCAACAAACCAGCGAGTCCGATATTAAAGCCGGTTTTAATAACATCAACACGTTCTGCATAACGGATTTGAGAAATTGCAATAACTGAAAACAAACTCAATACCAAAAATGCGACCAAATATTGAATATTATACTGATAGCCAATTGACATAATAGATAACAAAATAACCGTAGCAACAAATGCGATACGTGGTTTTGTAAATATTGACATAAGTATTAAAAATGCCGGAATAGGAATTACATAAGGAGAAAAACCTGTCGGCAGAATTACTCCGATAAACGCAAGAAATAGAGTTAAAAATGCTGAAACCGCAAGATATTTTGGTTCTAAAAACTCTTTTTCAAAAAACTTCATGTAACACAAGAACAAGAAAGTCCCGATAAATACAATTATATAAATCGCCGCCAATCCGGTCCAATTAAGTTCGTAAACGTTATATCCGGCTTGTCTTAAAGCATCTCGTTTCAATCTTGTAACAGGTTCACCTTCAAATAAAATCTTATCACCTTTTTGGAATACTACTTCGTAAGGTTTTACTGAATTTTGCGCATTTTTTCGAGCTATTTCTGTTGCAAACTCATCTACTACCAAGTTAGGAACAATAACCTGCTCTAAAACAGCCTTAATCACTGAAACTTGGCGTTTCGAAACATTTGAAACAAGGTTATTCAAAATAATTTTATCTATGTTATCTTTTTCGTAATCTCTTTCTGTAATCCCAACCCTCAAAATATTTGTAAGAGTAAGATTTGCTTTATCAAACACTTCATGCAAACTGTTTTCATCAGCCTTTAGCAAGAAATTTATAATAAAATCTTTTTTTGAATTATCAGATAAATCGAACAAAATACCGATTTCTTCTTTTTTTACAGCCTCTTGAACTTCTTTTTTTCTAATCTGCATAACAGAAGTTTGAAGAGTTTGCAAATTATTTTTAATAAACTCATCTTCCGCCGGTGCCATAACAGGTTCAACTTTTTGCGCAACTTCTTTTTTATGTTGCTCTGTTCGTTTTACATCCTCTACAGTCAAAGTTTTTTGAGCAATAATATCTCGTTTGCTAATCCCGTTTTCTATAATATTTTGAAAAAAGAAATTTTGCGATGCAATAATCGCAGTCATTAAAACCGTAAACCCAATAAAAGACAAAGTTTTCAAAAATTGTCTGGAAGTAAAAAAGTCTCTTACTTTCGGTGCAAATTCAATTTTTATCATATATAATCAATTCCTATTATTTTTATCTCTATATATATTATAACTTCCTATTTTTTTTGCAAGTCTTGAAGTTTTAGGCGTTTTTGAATATCTTCCAAAATTTTGCGATTAATAGAAAGTAGTTCTGAAAGAACTGCAATTACCCCAACTTGAACACCAGTAATAATTAGTATGGCTGACAAAATTAAAGATTGAATATGACCGGCTCCGCTTTCAAAAACAAAATAATACAAAAACCTTAAACCAATCAATGCACCAACAAGAAAAAACATACCTGCCAAAATTGCAAAAAACCTAAACGGTCTATATATAATAAACATTCTAATCATCGTAAACACAGAACGCCTAATGTAATCAAACATGTTTCTAACTAACTTAGACTTTCTCAAATCAGGGTTCACCCTGATTGGAACACATTTTAAAATAAGCCCCTTAGCCTTTGCTTGAATAATTGTTTCTAAAGTATAAGTATAATTATCAAAAACATTCAACTGCATTGCTGCATTACGAGAAAAAGCTCTGAACCCGCTCGGAGCATCCTCAACTTTCGTTGAACTTATCAATCTCATAACCCCAGAACCTAACTTTTGTAACAATTTTTTCAACGGAGAAAAATGTTCAATTTCTGAAACAGGCCTAGAACCTATTACAATATCAGCCTCTCCTGCCAAAATCGGTTTAACTAATTTTTCAATGTCCGCGGCGCAATATTGATTGTCTGCATCTGTGTTTACGACAATATCAGCACCAATTTCCAACGCTTTATTTATTCCGGCAACAAAAGCCTTTGCCAAACCTGAATTATGAGACATTTCAACAAAATTATTCACGCCCAATTCTTTCGCAACTTCAACTGTTCTATCCTTTGAGCCATCATCAATAATTAAAACTTCAATTTCATCAATTCCATCAATATGTTTTGGCAAATCATTCAATGTAATTGGTAGTGATTTTTCCTCATTGTAACAAGGTATTTGTATTACAAGTTTCATATCTTCCTCTTTTTTTCTTTTTATTATATAATTAAATGGGGATTTTGACAATCGTGAAGAAATACTTGCCAATATCAATAATATTAGTTTTGGGATTAGCTTTAAGACTTATTTGTATAAATAAGCCGGATGGCTTGTGGAATGACGAATATGTAAGTTGGATGATTGCAGCTACTCCATTTTCGCATGGGTTCATTGATGCGGTTAAATCTCAATGTCACATGCCTTTTTATTATTTATATTTAAAATGTTTCATGACATTTTTTGGACAAAGCGATTTAGTTTTAAGACTTTCCTCAGTATTTGCAGGAGTTTTATCTTTAATCATCATGTATTTAGTTGGGAAAGAAAAAGATGAAAAAACAGGAATTTTATGCGCCGGATTTTCGGCAATAAGTTCATTTTTAGTATATTATTCGCAAGAAGTTCGATTTTATTCCGTGTTATTTTTATTCTCAGCATTAGGTTTGTTATATCTGATAAAATCTGTTAAACATCCAAATAAGAAGAATTTTATATTATACGCAATATTTAATTCATTAATTTTATTCACACACACAATCGGATTTGTTTTCGTTTTCTTTAATCTTGTTTTCCTTAGTATTAATTTATTTAAGCAATTCAAAAAATCTATAATAACTCTTTGGTGTTCAATCGCAGTAGTCTTATTAGGCTTAACTCCATTGGTTATAAGAATATTTACAACACAATCATTTTCCCAATGGTGGGGACATTTTTCAATTTCAAAAATAGGATTTTTATTTACAGATTATTTTTCTCCATTATTAACTAATTTAACTAATGCTCCGGACAATTTTTTATATGCAAAAACTTTGTCATTAATTATGATAATTCCAACAATAATAGCAATTGGATGTATTATAAAATCACTGATTAAAAACAAATTTAATATTTTATTATTTCTAACAACTGTTTTATCAATAATTGTTCTTGTATTAGCTTCAATAAGCGGAAAATTAGTTTTTATAACCAAATATTCAATAGAAATTTATCCGATATTAATTTATTTGGCATGCTCTGGATTATCTTCTATCGAAAACAAATTATTAAAAAATTCTCTTATAATTTTGTATAGCATGCTTTGCTTGGGATATATCTTTTTAGCTCCTTATTCTGCTCCGAAAATTCGTCGTGCAGAAGGACAAAAAATACCAACAGATATTCTTCAACAAATTAATTTAAAACAAGACGATATCATTCTTTTAGAATACTATCCTGCAAATAGATTTACTAAATATTTCGACTTTTCTGACTATAGAGTTGTAGAAATTCAAAAAGGGAATTTCCCAAAATATTTATCAGCAAATACGGATTATTCTAAAATCTACAAATCAGGAAAAGATATTTATAAAGAAATTTTTAAAACAAATAAAAATTCATATTTTGAAAACATGCTTCAAAAAGATATTTTTGATAACTTAAAAACGGGTCAAAGCGTTGCAGTTGTTGTATTGAACAGTGTTTCATTCTACTCTCCGCAGAGCATGGCTCAAATTATTGAAAATGACGATGCTTACAATAAAACACCATTATTGTTCCTCGTTTTTTCATATATCAAAAACGAAACATTCAACGAAATGTTGAAAACCCTGTCTATTACTAACTTTGCGCAAAAAGGGAATTGGACAGTGGTTAAGTTCACAAAACTTAACAAAACAGGTCTAAATTAGCAATTTTTTGCTTGTTTAAACCTATATATATATAGAAGGTTTCATCGTTGTAGGAAGAAAAAAATGAAAGTAGATTTAACAAAACAGAATTATACTGCGAACTGGAGAGCAAATTATCAGCAAAATCAAACAGCTCAGGCAGCACAACCACAATTTAAAGGTGGGTTATCTTATTCAGAAAGAATAGCAGAAAGCTTGCCGCATGCAAAAACCATTAAAGCAATGAAAAGCCTTGAATGGTTAAAGGGAGAGATTGGCGGTATTTTAATTACAGCCTTTGGTACAGGTTTAGTTGCACCTATTTTTATCGGTTATAACCCATTTGTTAAAGCCCCTAAAAACGCAACACCTGAACAAAAGAAAGAAAATGAAAACACTAAATTATACACTGCAATGAGACAGCCAATTTCAGCTGCTCTTGCAATCGTATTCCAAGCAAGTGTTCAAAAATACATTGACAAAGGGTTAGATAAAGTATTTAACAACCCTAAAATTTCTAAATATGCTAGAACCAACTTAGACCAACAAGAATTGAATACAAAAACATACATTCAATCAAAAGTAAAAAAAGCAATGAAAAAAGATGGAGAAACAAAACCTTCTCTAATCAAATCATTGTTCAGCAAAGAAGCGAAAGCTCAAAGAAAAGCATACGTAGAAAACTTCAACGCAAAAGTTGCAAATATTCAAAATGAACAGATTGACAATATTGCAAGAAAATTCCAAGAAACAGGAAAAATTAATATTGGTGAAAGATATCTTGGCTGGCAATCAACTTCTAAATTAGTTAACGACCAAATTGACTCTTATATCCAAGATGCAAGAGCTTTACAAAAAACTCCTGAAAAAATTGCCAAATATATCAACAGAGCGGAATTGTTAACTAAAAATGAAGCAGGTATCAGAAATGTATTTGGTCAAATTTCAGAACAGAACGTAACTAGCGATGTTCAAAAATTGTTAGCAAAAGAAAGCAATCCAGATATTAAAACACTTCTTCAAGAAATCTTGAACAAACCTGAAGATTTACGTTATAGCAGAGTTCAAAGAACATTGCAACGTATCGACTGCATTAAAACAATGTGTGGTGGCAACTTTACAAGAGATAAATACAAAAATGCTTTAGTTGAAAGAAATGGTATCTTAGCTGACAGAATTGTTGAATTGACAGGCGCAAAACTTGATACCAAAACCGCTGATCAAAAAGCAGTCAAAGAGGCTATTGAAAAAATCGCACAACAATGTAGTTTCAAAGATGTAGAAGGCAGTATTCAAAGATCAGTTCTTTGTGACACAGACACATTCGGAAAAGACTTAAGCAAAATAACTAAAAAGGTTTATAAAGACATTACAAAAGGCTATAAAAAACTTGTAGAAAATAACTACAAGAGTTGGAACCAGTTCACAAAAATCGGAGTAGGTGTATTCATCACATTACCTATCACTTGTACCGCATTGAACTGGGTATATCCGAGATTTATGGATATCTTCTTCCCAAGCCTATCCGGAGCAGATGAAAAGAAACCGGAACAAGCACAAAAGATTGGAGGTAACAAATAATGGGAGCCATTCAATCAATTGGAACAAAAATCGGAACAACAATTGCAAAAGCAACTAACTTAAAACCGGCAGTAAAATTAGGTAAAAAATTTGAAATTGATGCCGAAAAAGCTTTGGCAACTGCAACAGTAACTTCAATCATCTTGAAAGACGGTATTGGTTGTGCAATGTATGTTGGTCAAAGTATCAACAATGATAAAATTCCTGAAAAGAAAAGAAAATTCGTTGCTGCTTTAGACTTGACTAACGGTATTTTAATGATTGGCGCACAAATTGCAATGTTCTTTGCAATGAGAAAATACTCAGGTGCTATCTTCAAAAAAATCTTTAATAAATCATTCAACTCAACAAGTAAAGCTAATACAGTTTCAAGAATGCGTATGCAAGATATGAAAAAAACTGGTCACACTCTAAAAAAACAACCTATTGAAAAAGAGTTTGATAAATCAGAAAAAGGCGCATTAGACTTGTTTAAGTTCGTAGCCGATGTTTCAGCTGCAACTATCGTTGGTAAACGTATTATCGTTCCATTAATCGCAACACCTCTTGCTAAGAAAGTTGAAAAGAAAATGGAAAAACACCACGCAGGTGAAGCTCCAAAAACAGATGCTAAACCTCAAGAAGAAACCAAATCAACAGACAAACAACAAGCGACTGGTAAAAATCTTGATGTAGTAAGTACCGGCAACACTTCAACAAACTTGTTAGACAAATACAATAAATAATAAAAATTAAACACATATTACAAAAAAGCAGTTGATTAATTCAACTGCTTTTTTATATCTAATAATTCATTTGCCAATTGTCATTCAAAATTTTTCCAAAACAACCATGCCATTCTCCAGGCTTTGCATCACCTTGACAAGCTCTTTGGAAATTCTTCTCCCTTTGGTCTTGTGTCAACGGAACTGAACTTTCACTATCCCAAGTAGAATCGTTCATATCATCAGGATTTTTTAATGCTAAATCGTCAATAACATTTTGTGCCGTATAAATATACATAGTAAAAGCATCTCTACCAAATATATTTGGGCCCTTTTGTCCGTTCACGTCTACAACAATTTCATACACCCCATTTGTACCATTACCGTAACCCCCTATTGCAGCACCACTAGCAAGTGACATACAACCGTATTTACATTTAAAATTAGTAGAACTACCAGACATTTTTTTATAAGAAGAAGCAAAACAAGGAGTTTGAGTAGTACCACAATCTTGTACCACTTTAAAATAATTTTTTTGAAATTCTGTGTAAGCTTCGCTTCCTGATAATCCGGCTTCTTTAAAATTAATAGCATTTTTATCAGTTTGATACCTCAAAAGTGCTTGAGATAATTCATTATAAACTTTATGCAATTGAGTTACATAACTTTGACGTTGATAATTTTGCATTAATGTTGGAACAGTCATCGCTGAAACAACACCAATAATACCGAGAGTTACCAAGACCTCTGCAAGAGTAAAAGCTCCACACCAATGCCTGAAGTATGAACCAACACTGTCACAGAGGGCTACGTGCGTAGCATCAAGTTCAGGGTGACGCATAAATTTTACGTCATCTTGAGCGCAAGCGAAAGATCGCAATATTGATAAAATTTTACCAACCATGCGATACTTCGGACTGTTGTCCTCAGTATGACAATAAACCCCTCTCTGAAATTTATAAGTTCGCTTTAGCTCACTAACAAATTTCTTCTCTCCCCAAAGGGCGAGATTATTAAAAGCTTCAATTAGATTAAAACCATGATTATGAGAGGGTTTTAGACTATTGCCCCCCCCCCCGACGAGCTTGTTCTCTTTGAATTTCATACTAAAATCCTCTCTTTCTTTCATAAATATATTATTATTTTAACAAATTTTTTGAAGTTTTTCAAGTGGTTTCAAGAAGAAGAAAATAATCCCACGATAGCGAAATGAACAATAACTTGTTAGTGAAACAAACAACAAAAAGCTTTACACAAATGTATGATGTAGGAACAAATGTTTACACAGAGGGTTAAAAACAGGCATTGTTTGAGCGTAGCGAGTTTGACTGTTTTTTAGTTGAACTTACTAGTTATTAGTGAATGGAGCGTGTGGGTGGTTTTGTGGAACT